>NZ_CP082284.1:1482177-2964354 GCF_019880225.1 Halobaculum rubrum | reverse complement strand
TGCGTGGACCTCGATGGTGAGTACGCCGTTCTCGATGTCAACACTTGCGGCCGGGCCCGGGAGCTCGAACTCGAACTCCTCGTCCTCGCGATCGTCCTCGTGGGCGATCACGACGATCGCGGTCCCGTCGACCGTATCGACCGTCACGTCCTCGTCGGCGGCGTTCAGGTCCGCCGCGATGACAGTATCGTCGTCGTAGTCGTACCGGCGGAGGAACCGTCCGCGCCGGTCGACGGTGTTGCGTTGGTTCATTTGTCCTAACAACAGGTAATGCTCGTAGATATATAAATGTTTCTGCAGCCGATCGCAATACGTGAGGGGTTCTCACCAGGGAGAGTAGCTTTGCGGTTCATCAGTCCGGCCGCGGCGTCCGCCGACGTGCCCCGGCCGATTTATGCCCCCGCCCGCGCGAGTGTATGGTATGAATACCGTAGCCCATCACGGGCGGGAGACGAAATACCGGACCCACGGCGAGACGGCGGACGGTCCGGGACTGGTGTGCGTTCACGGGAGCGGCGGAACGGGGGACGTGTGGACGGGGCAGTCCCGCCTCACGGACCGGACGCCGGTGACGACGCTGGACCTCAGCGGGCACGGCGACAGCGACGACATCGACGCCCAGCCCGGCCCGGAGACGCTCGAAGCGTACGCCGACGACGTCGTCGCGGTCGCGAACGCCACGGACTCGTCGGTGCTCGTCGGGAATTCCCTCGGCGGCGCGATCGCGATGTGGGTCGCGCTCGAGCGCGACCTGCCGCTCGATGGACTCGTTCTCGCGGGCACCGGCGCGAAGCTCACCGTCCTCGACGACCTCCTCGTGTGGCTGCGTGACGACTTCGACCGCGCCGTCGAGTTCCTCCACGGTTCCGACCGGCTGTTCCACGACGCCGACGACGAGGCGCTTGAGCGTTCGCGCGCGACCATGCGCGACACCGGGCGCGCCGTCGTCGAACGCGACTTCCGGACCTGCCACGAGTTCGATATCCGCGATCGCCTCGGAGAGATCGAGGAGCCGGCGCTTGCCCTCGTGGGCGAGCACGACGGACTCACGCCGCCACGCTATCACGAGTATCTCGCCGACGGGATCCCGAACGGCGCGGTAGCGGTTATCGACGACGCCGCACACTTGGCGATGATCGAGCGACCGACCGCGTTCAACGACACCGTCGAGTCCTTCCTCGACGAACTGTAGCGAGTTCGCGCTCCGCTCGGCGGCCGCCGGCAGCCGCTGTCGACCGAGCGGCGAACGTTCAAATACGATACCGGCACCAGCGTCCCCGTGCCGAACTGAGACGCTCGGGTCGTTCAGCGGGTGTGCGACTCACCGGCCCGAGAGCGGTGCGAGTCGCCTGTTAGCCCCCATCTATCACGGAGCGGCGGTCAGTACACGTCGTCGACGGCGTCCTCGACGTGCCCGTGTTCGTCCGCGGGGAACTCGCCGTTCTCGACCTCTCGTTTGTACGCCTCGACGGCCGACAGCATTTCTCCGCGGAGGTCGGCGTACCGCTTCGAGAACGGCGGGGACCACTCGTCGAGACCGAGCACGTCCGTGATCACGAGCACCTGTCCGTCCGTCTCCCCGCCTGCGCCGATCCCGATCGTCGGGACCTCGAGCGCCTCGGTCACCTGCGCGGCGAGGTTCGCGGGGACGTGTTCGAGCACGAGCGAGAACGCGCCGGCCTCCTCGTGGTCTCTCGCCAGTTCCAGCAGCCGCTCCGCCGCCTCCGGGTCAGTTCCCTGCCGCTGGTACCCGCCGAGCTGGTTCACGTGTTGGGGCGTCAGTCCCAGATGGGCCATCACCGGGATGCCGAGGTCCGTGAGCCGCCGCGTCAACTCGACCGTGTGCGGACCCGACTCGATCTTCACGGCGTCGGCGTCGGCCTCCTTCAGCATCCGGCCGGCGTTCTCGATACTGTCTCCCTCGTCGACACCGAACGAGAGGAACGGCATGTCGGCGACGACGAGCGCGTCCTCCGTCGCGCGAGCGACGGCGGCGGTCCGGCTCTGCACCTCCTCGAGCGTGACGGGGAGCGTCGAGTCGTGCCCGAGCACGGCGTTGCCCATCGAGTCCCCGACGAGGATCACGTCGATCCCCGCGTCGTCGATGACCGCCGCCGTCGGCGCGTCGTACGCCGTCAGCATCGTGATGGGTTCGTCGTCCGCCCGATCTCGGAGCTCGCGCGTTGTAACCATGTGCGAGGGATCGACAGCCGGTCGGATTAATCGGTGCGATCCCGGCGACGTCGTCGCTCGCGGAACGGCCGTCGTCGTTAATCCGACGGCCGCGACGGATCGACACGGCTTACCCGGTCGCGCCGAACGCCGATCCGTGCCCGAGCGAGTCGAAACGGCCGATCCCGAGGGCGTCGATTACGGGTGGGTGATGCAGATGACGTTCGTCGTCACGGTGACCGCCGGCGCGGTGCTCGTCGCCGCGCTGTCGGCGTTCGTGACGCTCCCCACCTGGGGCGCGCGCGCGAGCTTCGCGATCCGAGTCGGCGCAGTGATCTGGATCGTGACCGCGATGGGCGCCTACTACTACGAGAAGAACATTCGCGCCGAGTAGTCGTCGTTCTGGCGCCGTCTCAGACCCACCGGAAGTCGACGCCGGCCCGCCGTGCCGTCACCGCGTCTCGTTCGGAATCGCCCACGAACAGCGCCCGCTCCTCGGCGACGCCGAGATCCCGAAGCGTCGCCACCAGCGGTTCGGGATCGGGTTTGTACGTCGCCACCGAGTCCCGACCGATGACGGCACCGACGTGGGGCGTCAGGTCGTGACGATCCAGCGCCGTCCGACACGCGGCCTCGCAGTTGAGCGAACAGACGCCCGTCGGCACCGACAGCGGGAGGTGGTCGGCGTGCGGAAGGCGCGTCGACACGGCCGCGCCGGGTGTCTCGTGATCCGCGAGCACCGCCTCCAACTCCGGTCGGAGTCCGGCGTCGTCCGCGCGCTCCAACAGTCCCCACAGGTCCGCGCCGGCGACGTCGTGGCCCTGTCGCTCGAACAGGCCGATCGCGTCGCTCGCGGCGGCGTCCCAGTCGACCGCGAGGTCGACGAGCGTCCCGTCGAGGTCGAAGACGACGGCGTCGTAGTCCGCATAGTCTCCGGTCACCGGTCTACAACAGCTCCCGGGCGATGATCGTCTTCTGGATCTCGGTCGTTCCCTCGTAGATGGTCGTGATCTTCGAGTCGCGGTAGAGACGCTCCACGTCGAACTCGCTCATGTAGCCGTAGCCGCCGTGGATCTGGACGGCCTCGTTGGTCACCTCGACGGCCGACTCGCTGGCGAAGTACTTCGCCATCGAGGCGACCAGTCGCGGGTCCTCGCCCGCGTCCGACTGCCGGGCGGCCTCGCGAACGAGCAGTCGCGACGCCTGTACCTTCGTGGCCATCTCCGCGAACGTGTTCCGAACCGCCTCGATCTCGGCGATCGGGGCGTCGAACTGCTCGCGCTCGTGAGCGTACTCGCGAGCCTCGTCGAAGGCCGCCTGCGCGAGTCCCACCGCCTGCGCGGCGATAGCGATCCGGCCGCCGGTGAGCGTCTTGAACGCTGCCGACAGGCCCTTTCCCTCCTCGGTGAGTCGATATCTCTCGGGGACGCGAACGTCCGAGAACTGCATCCCGACCGTGTCGGATGCGCGCAACCCGAGCTTCTCCTCTTTCTTTCCGACCTCGACGCCGTCGAAGTCGGCGGGAACGAGAAACTGGGTGATCGAGCCGTCGTCCGCGGGATCTGTCTTCGCGAAGACGATGTAGACGCCGGCGCGCTCGCCGTTCGTGATCCACTGCTTCTCGCCGTTCAGGACGTACTCGTCGCCGTCCCGCTCGGCGGTCGTGGTCATCTCCGCCGGGTTCGACCCCGCGCCGGGTTCGGAGAGACAGAAGGCGCCGACGGGGCGCCCGTCGACCATCTCCGGGAGCCACTCCTCACGGACGGCCTCCGAGCCGAAGTTCGCGATACAGGAGGTCGCGAGGCAGTGAACGGAGAGCGCGGTCGCGACGGCGAGGTGCCCGTACGCGAGCTCCTCGTTCACGACCGCGTACGTCGAGCGATCGGCATCGAAGCCGTCGTACGCATCCGGAACCGTCAGCCCCGTCAGATCGAGGTCGGCCAGCTTGTCCCACGCCTCCTCGGGGAACGTCTCGGTCTCGTCGGCCTCCCGGGCGCCCGGGCGGAGCTCCTCGACGGCGAACTCGCGCACCACCTCGCGGATCGCGCGCTCCTCGTCGTCCAGCATCGACGGGGAGTGCGCGTACGCATCCGCGTTCGCGTGTGCCATGTCGGTGGGTTCGACGCGCGGAGGTTAAGCGTGTCTGACTCGGCGGTCCCCAACGATCCGGCGAGGGCTGCGAGCACTGCAACTCCGGTTACCGATCCCTTGTCGGCGAGAAGGTCGCGCCTATCTTTCCGAGAGGATCGCGAGTTCACTGCCGATGCGTCCCTACACGCGATCGCTGCTCGTCGCGACGGTGGTCCTCCTCGTGCTCGCGCCCGCCGTCGGCGCTGTCGGCACGATCGACGACGGACCGGTCGACCCGAGAGCCGCCGTCGACACAGTTGACGCCGCCGCACAGGAATCGACTGTCACGCTCACCGTCGCGGTCAGAACGCCCGGAGACGACCCCGTCTCCGGGGCGGATCTCGTCGCCTCCTGGGAGAACGGCTCCGCAACCGAGACGACCGCGAGCAACGGGCGCGCGCTCGTCGACGTGCCCGCCGGATCGACCGTCGAGATCCGTATCGATCACCCGGAGTACGTCCGGAACACACCGTTCGTCGTCGAATCGGCCGACGAGGAGACCGTCCCGGTCACCGTCCGCCAACGGGGGAGCCTGACTGTCCGCGCGGAGAACGAGCGTGGCGACCCCGTGGAGGATGCGCGCGTGATCATGCGAGTCGACGGCGAGATCGTCGTCAACGGGCGAACGAACGACGATGGTCGCTACACCTCCGGGACGATAGAACAGCGTTCGTACAGCCTCACCGTGGTCAAGCCGGGCTACTATCGCGTCGTCCGCGACGTGGACGTGGGAGACTCCTCGCGCGAGACTGTCGGCCTCGAGCAGGGGTCGGTCACGCTCTCGTTCGAGGTGCGGGACGATCGGCTCGACCCGCCGGAGCCCGTCCCGGACGCGCAGTTGACCCTTGAGACGACCGGCACGTTCCGGACGCTCCAGAACGGGGAGGCGACCGCACAGGTGCCCGTCAACGCCGATCTCGATCTTGAGGTGACGAAGGAGGGCTACGAGACGGTCTCTCGAACGGTTCGCGTCGACGAGTCCGCGCGGGCGGTGTCGGTGAACATCACCCGAACCCCGACGCTGAACGTCACGACGGTGAACGATCGCGTCCTCGTCGGCGAGCGCAACGTCGTCACGGTTACCGACGCGTACGGCGATCCGGTCGCGGACGCGCGGGTACTCGTCGACGGCGAGGCAGTGGGTCGGACGGGCGGCGACGGGACGCTGACCGTCCGCCTCGAATCCGCCGGGAATCGAACGCTCGTGGCGGAAACGGACGATCTGACGTCGGCGCCGCGGACGATCGCGGTCGTTCGGGAGCGGACGCCGACAGCGACCCCGACGGCGACACCCACGGCCACGGCAACCGCGTCGCCGACCCCGATTCCCACCGCGACCGAGACGACCGAGCCGGAGACGGAAGTCAGCTTCCCTGGCCTGACCCCGATCTCGGCAGTCGTCGCGATCGCGGCACTGGCGGTCGCGGCCGGCCTCGCCGCGAACAGGCGCGACGAGTGACGCCCGTACGCGGACCGACTGACCGGGAGAGGTGATCGGAGCAGCGGAGACAGATCGCGACCGCGCCTTCCGTGTCTGGCGCGGCCTACACTTCGAGTTCGGCGAGGAACGCCACGACAGCGTCCGGGTCCGCGTCGATCCCGCCGCCCTGCGCGAACGTCGGCGCCCCGCCGCCGCCGCCGCCGAACTCGGCGGTGACCCGGTCGATGACCTCGCCGGCGTCGACGACTCCCGTCGAGGCGACGGCGACGAACGGCGCCGGGCCGCTCCCGACCGCAGCGACCACGTCCGGCGCGTCCGGGTCGTCCCCGACAACCGACTGTGCGGCCTCGCCGACCGCGTTCGCGTCGAACCCCTCGACGACGCCGACCCGCCAGTCGTCCGCGTCGCTATCGCCGTCGCGATCGACGACCGGGAGCTCCCGGACCCGCCCAGCGAGCACCTCCTCCCGAAGCGACGCGAGATCGTCCGCGAGGTCGTCGCGCTCGTCGGCGAGCCGCGACACCGCGTCCGCGACGCCGTCGACGGCGACGCCCGCATCCCGCGCGGCGGCGCGGAGTTCGCGATGCGTCTCGGCCCGCCGGTCGATCGCGACGGGGCCGACGGCGAACTCGACGCGGGTGAGCCCCTCGCCGGGGTTCGAGCGATCCAGCACTGTTACCGGCCCGATCTCGCGGGTGTTCGAGACGTGCGTCCCGCCGCAGGCGGCCTCGTCCCACCCCTCGACGGTGACGACGCGGACCGAGTCGGCGTCCGCCATCACGTCCGCCTCCGTCTTGTCGTTGAACGCGACGCCCTCGTCGCTGCGGGCGTCCTCGACGGCGCGTGTCTCCCACGAGACCGGCCGGGAGTCCCAGACCGCGCGGTTCACGAGCCGTTCGAGGTCGACGAGCACGTCGTCGTCGATGTCGGTCGAGGTCTCGAAGTCGACGCGGACTTTCTCGTCGGTTATTCCGAACCCCCCGTACCCCAGGTCGTCCAGAAGTCTCCGTCCCGCTCCGTAAAGTACGTGGCTCGCCGTGTGAGCGCGCATGCAGTACGTCCGGAAGTCGTCGTCGACGACGCCCGTGACCGTGTCGCCGGCGTCGAACGCGGGCGATTCCGCGAGCGTGTGGACGACCGCGCCCTCGCGGGACTGCACGTCGGCGACCGCGACGCCGCCGAGCATGCCGCGGTCGGCGGGCTGACCGCCGCCCTCGGGGTAGAAGTACGTCTCCGAGACCGTCACGTCGCGTCCGTCGACCGATTCGACCGTCGCCTCGAACTCCCGTACCTCGGGGTGGGACGGCGCGAGCGAGTCGCTCATGCCCGGTGGTCGCCGCCGGGGGCGAAAAAGCGTGTGCCCGCGGCAGCATGGATCGCTGCACGGTCCGCGACCGCCGTACTACCGAGACGCTCGCTTCGCTCACGGCTCGCTCCGGTCGCCGTTCGCAACGAGGCACTTCACTTCGTTCGTGCCTCGCTTCGCTAAAGACACGATTCTGTGGGCGGCTCGCCCACAAGCTCGCCGCCGTACTACCGAGACGCTCGCTTCGCTCACGGCTCGCTCCGGTCGCCGTTCGCAACGAGGCACTTCACTTCGTTCGTGCCTCGCTTCGCTCGCGTCTCGCGTTACTCCTCGACGAGGGTCACGTCGAGCGCCTGCTCGATGCCGCGAACCGTCGACCCGCCGACGCCGGCGCGGGCCGCCCGCCCGTCCTCGACGGCGTGGATCTGGTCGGTGTCGACGCCGACCTCGGCAGCGAGGTCCTCGGCGGTCATCCCCGCGTCCTGGCGCGCCTCGGTGACGGCCTCGCCGTAGCCCTTCACGAGGTACGGGAGGCGGTCCTCCTCGTAGTCCGTCCCATCCTCCTCCCAGTGACGGGAGTCGCCGGTGGAGGCGTCCATCGCCTTCGCGACGTTCTGGGCCGCGCGCTTCTTCCGGTTCGGCTCGTCGGCGTCGCGACCGCCGCCCCCGCCGCCCCCGCCGCCGCGGCCGGAGCCGCCGCTTCGAGCGCTGTCGTCGTGGGGCGCGCAGTCCGAGCAGACCGACAGCCGCGCGCCGGCGACGTTCGCCTCCGACAGGCTGGTGTCCTCGCGTCCGCACAGTTCGCACGCGTCGCCGGAGCCGCCGCCACCGCCGCTTCCGGTGGAGTACTTCGCCATGCCCCCTGCTACGTCCGCCGAGGGATAAAACCGTGTTCCGTCCGCGAGCGACGGGAACCCGGATCAGACGACTCGGTTCTCCAATCCGAGGCGGCCGTCGGCGCCGGCGTCGCCGGTCGCGTCGGCGTCAGCCAATCGCTCGACGTTGCCGGCGAGGATGTCCGCGACGCGCTCGAAGTACCGCGGCGTGTGCCCCGCGTTGTGCGGGGTGATCCGGGCGTCGTCGAGCCCCCACAGCGGGTGGTCCTCGGGGAGCGGCTCGGGGTCGGTCACGTCGAGGAACGCCCCGCGGATCTGGTTCCACTGCAGCGCGTACACCAGGGCGTCGGTGTCGACGACGGGGCCGCGGGCGATGTTCACGAGCGTCGCGTGCGGCGGGAGCGTCCGCAGCGCCTCCCGGTCGATCAGCCCCTCCGTCGTGTCCGTCAGCGGGCACGCGAGCACGAGGTGGTCCGTCCGCGCGAGCACCTCGTGGAGGTCGTCGAAGCCGTACACCTCGTCGACGGGGCCGCCCTTCTCGGGCGTGTAGCGCACGCCCAGCGTCTCGACGCCGAACGGCTCCAGCCGCTCGGCGACCGCGGTGCCGATGGAGCCCAGTCCGACGACCGTCACCGTGGAGTCGTACAGCTCGCGCGTGCGGTACGCGCGCCACTCGCGGCGGTCCTGCTGGCGGGTGGCCCGGCGGAAGTCGCGCGCGATCGAGACGAGCGCGCCGATCACGTACTCCGAGATGTTCGGCGCGTGGACGCCGGAGGCGTTCGTGACGGCGACGCCGGCCTCCTCGAAGGCGTCGAGATCGAGGTGGCCGACGCCGGCGTACACGCCCGCGAAGAGTCGGAGCGACGACGCCTCGTCGAGGTGCTCCTCCGCGGCGGCGCCCTCGCCGGTGACGACGTCCGCGGTTCGGATCAGCTCGCGTTCCGTCTCCGGGGTGTCCGCGAGTACGACCTCGTGGTCGGGAAGTCGCTCCCGGAGGAGGTCGGCGTACTCAGACGCCGGGTGGCCGTGGATCTTCTGTCTGGTGACGACGATTCGCATGCGCGGCGCCACGAAGGGCCCCGACTTAATCGCGCCGACAGCGGACCGACCGCGCGGTGACTGTGGGAGCCGATCGGGCGGGACTCGGGAACCGATCGTCGAGGATCAGTCGCCGCTGACGACCTCGTTCACGAGCGTCCCGACGCCCTCGTAGGTTATCTCGACGGTGTCGCCCGGCTCGACGAGCCCGGGGTTCGCCGGCGACCCGAACGCGACGCAGTCGCCCGTGCGGAACTCGAAGCGCTTCGAGAGGAACGAGACGACCTCGTGCGGGTCGAACAGCATTAGCTCGGTGTTGGCCTCTTGACGGCGCTCGCCGGCGACCTCGGTGTACATGTCCATGTTCGTCGGGTCGGCGTCGGTCTCGATCCACGGGCCGAGCGGCCCCGACGCGGTGAACGCTTTGCGCGCCGTGCGTCCCTGCTGGTCGAGCGCGTCCACGTCGTTCATCACGGTGTACCCTCGGACGGCGTCGGGGACCTCCTCGGGTGCGAGATCCGAACACGGCTCGTCGATGACGGCGACGAGTTCGCCCGCGTAGGTGAGTTCCTCGGTCCACTCGGGGGACGGGATCGGATCGCGGTTCCCGACGACCGAGTGCGGCGGCTTGATGAAGAAGTCGGGCTCCTCGGGGCGCTCGTAGTCCATCTGATCGAGCGTCGCCGCGAAGTTCCGGCCGACGCAAAACAGCGCGTCCGGCTCGCAGGGCGCGAGCAGATCCGCCTCGTCCACCTCGTACTCGGCGTCATCGGCGACCAGCGTTCCGTCCCGATACTCTCCCTCGCGAACTCCGTCAGCGGTACGGGCGCGTGCGATTCGCATGGGGCCGACTGCGGGTCGGAGCGCGAAAAAGGGCGGCGGTCCGGGGAGCGTGGCCGGTCTCAGTTCCCGACCTGCGTCGCGCGCTCGACCACGTCCGAGCCGTAGATCTCCGCCAGGTCGTCGTGCTGGTCCGGGCGGTGCTCGTACACGTCCTGGAACAGCGTGATCGGCGTCTGAGCGGCCTGATACGTCGCCTCGTCCCACATTCGGTCCTTGCTGAGATCGATCTCGACGCCGTCGACGACGAGCGTCGCCGACTGCGTCATCGCGATGGCGCCCTTGCCGGCCTCCTTGGCCGCCTCGAACTCCTCCATCGATTCGACGATGTCGTCCATGCTCGGGACGTATGAGGTACGGTCGAGCAGCTCCTCGCGGAGTTCCTCTTCGGTCAACTCGTGTTCGTCGCCGTCGATCGCGAGCACGTACGAGCCGCCCGATTCCGACAGCGACACCTCGTCGCCGTCGTACACCTCACGGCCGTCCTCGCTCGCGAGTTCGACCTCGTCGCCGCCGACCTCCAGGAGCCACGTGCCTGTCTTCGGCGGGAGCGGCGCCTTGTTCGCGACCTCCACCTGCGCGGGCGTGAGCGACCAGATGCCGGTCATCCCCTTCGCGCGGTTCGCCTTCATTCGCTCTTTGTACCCCTCGATGTCGCGGATGTTGTCGTACGGGCCGTCGACGGCGATCAGGCCGGCGGCGCTTGCGCCCTTCGAGGTGTTGTGGCGGAGCTCCGGCCACTCCGGCAGCTCGCCCGTGGGCGTCATCGCGCGCATGTCCTTCGTGTAGTCGACCTCGCCGTCGACGAGCATGAACATGCGCTCCAGCGTGTTCGAGGGCTTGCCCATCTCGTCGCGGATGCGGTTCAGGGCGATCTCGGCCTCGCCGGACTCGACGATCACCGACATCGAGAGGCTGCCCTCTTCCAGCCCGTGGTCCGCCTCGATCTGCTGGAAGGCCTCGTCGGCCTTCTTCCAGTCGTCGATGTCGCCGACCTCCGGGATGACGAACCCGTCGATGTCCTCGACCGCGCCGTTCTCGGGGTCGGCGATCTCGCGCATGTACTCGAAGCCGGCGAGGCGCTTCTCGGCGTCGTCGCGGTGCCAGACGACGCGCGGGTGGATCTCTCCGGGGAAGTCGGCGCCGTGTTCGGCGACCACGTCGATGATGTTCCGGGCTCCCTCGTCGCGCATCGACGGCGCCGTCGCGTCCTCGTTGTCCGGCACCCACACGTCGGGCGCCTGGATGCCGCGAAGCCCCGCGGCGCTGCGGATCATCTTCGCCGAATCGTCCTCGCCCTGGACCGCCGTCGGCGAGGTGAAGAACGTTCGAACGAACTCTCGTTCGTAATTGCGTTGTACACTCATGTCTACCGGTTTTACCGTCCGCGGGGACTATGATAAACGTTAGTTCTAAACACAGTATTGCCCGCTGTGGTTCCCCGCGTACGCCGCCGGCGATGACCCTACTCCAGCGGCTGAACCAGCTCGACGGTGTGCCCGTCGGGATCCTTCAGGAACGCCGTACGCGCGCCGGCTGCGGGCTGGTCGGCGGGCTCGCTCACGACGCCGTGGTGGTCGATACGCTCGAACGCGGCGTCGACGTCGTCGACGGAGACGGCGATGTGGTCGTACGCGCTCCCCTCCTCGAACTCGTCGTCGCCCTCGGTGTCGGACAACTGGAGCTCGACGCCGTCATCGTCGGCGACGTAGAGGTTCCTGGTGTCGCCGTCGGGCGTCGTGAACTCCCACGAGCGCTCGAAGCCCAGGTTGTCCGCGTACCAGTCGGCCGCGCGCTCGGCGTCGGCGACGTTGAGACAGACGTGGATGAACGCCATGCGAACTAGCCGCGCACCCACGGACATAATCGTTCGCGTCTGCGCAACGCCGACGGGACACCGTCGTCGCACTCCGCCCCCCGATCGGACCGCCCGGTGGCAAATGTTGACAAAGGCCTTTTACACGATTGTTCCTTGGCATTCTCCATGGCAACGCAGGACCCGGGGGCAGACGGACGATGGGACACGTCAGCCGCGTCGCTGGGACACGATCGGCCGGACGTGCAGGAGTACGCGGATCTGGCGTCCGATCTCAGGGATCGCGTCGCCGGCGAGGTCCAGTTCGACGAGTACGCGCAGGTGTTGTACGCGACCGACGGCTCCATCTACCAGGCGGAGCCCGCGGGCGTCGTCTGCCCGCGCGACGCCGACGACGTGGTCGCGACCCACGAGGTCGCCGCCGAGCACGGGGTGCCGGTGCTCCCGCGGGGAACCGGGTCGTCGCTTGCGGGCCAGACCGTCGGGCCCGGCTGCGTCGTGATCGATACCACGAAACACATGGACGACATCGTCGACGTCGATCCCGAGTCGCGGGAGGCGACGGTCCAGCCCGGCGTCGTGCAGGACCACCTCGACGACCGTCTCGCCGATAACGGGCTGAAATTCGCGCCCGACCCCGCCTCGTCGGGCCGCGCGACCGTTGTGGGCGGCATCGGCAACAACTCCACGGGCGCCCACTCGGTGCGCTACGGGATCACCGACGCCTACACCGAGGAGCTGGAGGTCGTGCTCGCGGACGGGACCCGGATCCACACCCGCGAGGTCGTCCTCGGATCGGAGGAACACGAGGATATCGTCGCCGGCGACGGTATCGAGGCCCAACTGTACCGCACCGTGGAGCGACTCGTCCGGGACAACGAGGCCGAGATCGACGAGAAGTACCCGAATCTGAAGCGGTCGGTGTCGGGGTACAACCTCCACAAGGTGATCTACGAGACCGACAACGGCGATGAGGTGATCAACCTCTCGAAGCTGTTCGTCGGGGCGGAGGGGACCCTCGGCACGATCGTCGAGGCGACCGTCTCGCTGGTCACCAAGCCCGAGGAGACGGCGCTGGCGCTGTACTGCTTCGACGACCTCGTCGACGCGATGGAGGCGGTGCCGGTCGCGCTGGAGTACCCGGTGAGCGCGGTCGAGCTGATGGACGACGAGGTGTTCCGGCTCGCCCGCGAGTCGACCGAGTACGCCCAGTACGAGGAGCCGATCCCGGACGGCGCGGCGGCGGCGCTGATGCTGGAGTGGGACTCGGAGGTGGTCTCCCACTCGCCCGACGGCCAGTCGTCGGGCGAGGCGCCGGACTTCGAGGCGGCGATGGCCGACACCACCGAGGAGTTCGTGACGAACGGCGCCGCCTTCGACGTGCTGGAGGCGTACTCCGAGGCGGAACAGGAGAAGCTCTGGAAGCTCCGGAAGGCGGCGATTCCCCTCCTGATGAGTCTGCAGGGCGACCCCAAGCCGTACCCGTTCATCGAGGACGCGACGGTGCCGCCCGAGGAGCTGGCCGAGTACGTCGGCGAGTTCGAGGACGTGCTGGCGGACCACGACACCTCCGCGGCGTACTTCGCGCACGCCGGCTCGGGGACGCTCCACATCCGACCCATCCTCAACCTCAAGCAGGACGAGGGCATCCAGAAGATGCACTCGATCACCGACGACGTGACCGATCTCGTCCTCGACCACTTCGGAGCGTTCTCCGGCGAGCACGGCGACGGGCTCGCGCGCACCGAGTTCAACCCCAAGATGTACGGCGAGGACCTGTGGGGCGCGTTCCAGGAGCTCAAGTCCACGTTCGATCCCGACTGGCGGATGAACCCCGGGAAGGTCGTCTACGTCGACGGCGAGACCGCCGCCGAGCGGGGCTACCCCGACTCCGCCGCCGACACGGACATGCGCGAGAACCTCCGCTACGGCGCCGAGTACCAGTCCATCGAGCCCCAGACCGCGATCGACTTCGACGACGAGGGCGGGTTCTCCCACCTCGTCGAACTGTGCAACGGCTGCGGCACCTGTCGGGAGACCGAGGGTGACGTGATGTGCCCGACGTACCGCGCCTCCGGCGAGGAGGTACAGGCGACCCGGGGGCGCGCAAACATGCTCCGGGCGGCCATCTCCGGGGAACTGTCCGAGGACGAGATCCACTCCGACCGCTTCCAGGAGGAAGTCCTCGGCCTGTGTGTCGGCTGTAAGGGCTGTATGTCCGACTGTCCGACCGGGGTCGACCTGGCGAAGCTCAAGGCGGAGGTGAAACACGAGCATCACGAGGCGGAGGGCGCGAGCCTGCGCGAGCGCGTCTTCGCGGACATCGACGCGGCCAGCCGGATCGGCAGCGCGCTCGCGCCCGTCGCCAACGCGGCGACGAAGCTCCCCGGCGCGCGGGCGGTGATGGAGCGGACGCTCGGGATCGCCAGCGACCGAGAGCTTCCGACCTTTACGCGCGACACGTTCCGGAAGCGCTGGGAGCGTCGCGGCGGCGCCGCGGTGAGCGCCGCCGAGGCGGACGCGCGAGTCGTCCTGTTCCCGGACACGTACACGAACTACAGCATGCCCGACGCCGGGATGGCCGCCGTCGAGGTGCTGGAGGCGGCGAACGTCCACGTCCGCGTCCCCGAGGACCTCGCGGCGTCGGGGCGGGCCGCCTTCTCGAGCGGGTTCCTGGGGAAGGCGCGCGAGCGCGCCGCCGAGAACGTCGAGGCGCTCGAGCCCTTCGTCGAGGAGGGGTACAGCGTCGTGTTCGTCGAGCCGTCGGACGCGGTGATGTTTCAGGACGAGTACCTCGATCTCCTCGACGGCGACGCGGTCGAGGCCGTCTCGGCCGCCAGCTACGGCGTGCTGGAGTACGTCGACACCGCGCGGCTCGACGAGGCGATCGAGTTCAGCAGGGCGCCCGAGGCCGGCGAGTCGATCGCGTACCACGGCCACTGCAACCAGAAGTCGCTGAACAAGGACCACCACGCGGTCGGCGTGCTCCGGCGCGCGGGCTACGATGTCGACCCGCTGGACACCACCTGCTGCGGGATGGCCGGGAGCTTCGGCTACGAGGCCGAACACTACGAACTGTCGAAGGCGATCGGATCGCTGCTGTTCGAGAAGGTCGACGAGAGCCCCGCGGAGGCCGTCACCGCCCCCGGCGCCTCCTGTCGGTCGCAGTTGGGCGACCGCGACGGCGAGACCGAACAGCCCCCCCACCCGATCGAGAAGGTCGCCGCGGCGCTCGGGGAGTGAGTCAGCGCCGAGCGAGCCCTCGCCCGCTCAGATCCAGCCCTCGCTGGCGAGCTGTTCGCCGTTGAGGACGGAGGCGCCCGCGGCGCCGCGGATAGTGTTGTGTGCGAGACAGTTGTACTTCACACCGCCGGGCGTCGACTGGACGCCGCCGGCGACGACCTGCATGCCGTCGCCGCGCATCCGGTCCATCCGGGGCTGGGGACGCTCCGGCTGATCGTCGCCGAAGACGTGGATGAGGTGCTCCGGCGAGGACGGGAGGTCGGCGCCCGGGAACGACGCCATCGCCTCGCGGACCGCGGCGGGGCTCGGGTCGTCGGCGAGTTCGGCGAAGACGTTCTCCAGGTGGCCGTCGATCGTCGGGATCCGGTTGCACGATGCGGCGACCTCGGCGGAGTGAAGCGACAGTTCCGCGCCGTCGAACTCGCCCAGCAGCTTGCGGCTCTCGGTTTCCATCTTCTCCTCCTCGCCGCCGATGTGGGGGATGGCGTTGTCGATGATCTCCATCGAGGTGACGCCCGAGTAGCCCGCGCCCGACACCGCCTGCAGGGTCGACACCTGCGCGCGCTCGAGGCCGAACTCGTCGAGCGCCGCCAGCGTCGGCACCATCGTGATCGTCGAGCAGTTCGGGTTCTTCACGAGCGCGCCGTCCCAGCCGCGCTCGTCGCGCTGCACGTCGATCAGGTCGAGGTGACCGGGATTGATCTCGGGGATCGTGAGCGGCACGTCCTCGGCCATGCGGTCGTTCGAGGAGTTCGAGGAGACGACGTAGCCCGCCTCACAGAGGTCGGGTTCGATCTCGGCGGCGACGCCCGAGGGGAGCGACGAGAACAGCAGGTCGATGTCGTCCGGGATCGCCGCGGGGTCGGTCGCGCGGACCGTGATATCCCGGACCGCCTCCGGAATGGCGGAGTCGAGGCGCCACTTGGCCGCCTCGCGGTACGGCTTGCCCGCCGAGGTCTCGCTGGCGGTCAGACACGCGATCTCGAACTGCGGGTGGCCGTCGAGCAGTTGGATGAACCGTTGGCCCACGGCGCCCGTGGCGCCGAGGATGCCGACTCGATGAGTCATTGTGTGCCGCTGTGTCACACGCGAATAAGACCCTTCGGATACGGGGAGGGACGGCGAGGATTGCCGCAGCCGCGGTCCGTCGGTACTGACTGCGGGGCGGCAAGAACTCGTCGGCGTACGTCCGCCGTTGCCGATAGATCGTCGGCCGTCCGCGTGGCGGGTCACGGGACGACCCGGGCGGGTCCCGACGACTCAGTCGTTGCGTGCGCGACTACTCCAGCGCCGCGTCGAACGCCGACCGGAGATCCGCCTTCATGTCCTCGACGTGTTCGACACCGACGGAGACGCGGATGAGCCCGTCGGTGAGCCCGGCCGCCTCCCGTTCCTCCTTCGGGATGGCCGCGTGCGTCATCGCCGCGGGCTGCTCGATGAGGCTTTCGACACCGCCGAGGCTCTCGGCGAGCGTGAACACCTCGGTTCCCTCGACGACGGCGCTCGCTTGCTCCAGCGTGCCGTCGAACTCGAACGAGAGCATCCCGCCGAAGTCGTCCATCTGCTCGCTCGCCAGGTCGTGTTGCGGATGGGAGTCGAGCCCGGGGTAGTAGACGCGCTCGACGGCGTCGTGGTCGTCCAGCCACGCCGCGAGGTCGCGGGCGTTCTCGCAGTGACGATCCATCCGAACTGGCAGGGTCTTCGTCCCTCGGAGGACGAGGAAGCAGTCGAACGGCGACGGCGTCGCGCCCACCGAGTTCTGATAGAAGCCGATACGATCGTCGAGGTCGGGGTCGTCGGTCACGAGGGCGCCGCCGACCACGTCCGAGTGGCCGCCGAGGTACTTCGTCAGCGAGTGACTCACGATGTCGGCGCCGTGCTCCAGCGGGCGCTGGAGGTACGGCGTCGCGAAGGTGTTGTCGACGGCACACAGCGCGTCGTGCTCGTGGGCGATGTCGGCGAGGGCCGCGATGTCGTTGACGCGCATCAGCGGGTTCGTCGGCGTCTCGACCCACAGCAGCTCCGTCTCCTCGCGCATCGCGTCGCGGACGGCGTCGTGGTCGGTGGTGTCGACGAAGTCGAACTCCAGGTCGTACTCCTCGTACACCTGCGTGAAGATCCGGTGGGTGCCGCCGTACACGTCGTCGCCGGTGACGACGTGGTCGCCCGCCGACAGGAGGTTGCACACCGTGTTGATCGACCCCATTCCCGAGGAGAACGCGCGGCCGAACTCGCCGCCCTCCATCGCCGCGAGGTTGGCCTCCAGATCGGTTCGGGTGGGGTTGCCGGTGCGGCTGTACTCGTAGCCGCGATGGTCGCCGGGGCCGTCCTGCTCGTACGTCGAGTTGGCGTGGATTGGCGTCATCAGCGCGCCCGTCTCGGGGTCGGGCTCTTGCCCCGCGTGGATCGCGGCCGTCTCGATGCGGAACGTGCGCTCGTCGGCGTCGCCGTTGTCGGTCATGTGCGGACCGACGGCAGCGGTCGGCGTGATTCTTGCCATTCGCTCGCCCGATCCGTCCCCGAACCCACTGATCGACGGGGCTCTCCGTCTCCCGTCGCCCCGCGCCGTCGGTGGGGGAATCACAAACACCTTGCCGCCCGGCCCCGGAGGCACGGGTAGTAGGTGATTTGGTGACCGAGAAACGTGAGTACACGGACGACTACCCCGAGAAGACCCTGTATATCCCCGGCCCCACCGAGGTCCGCGAGGACGTGATCGAGGCGATGGCCCAACCGATGTTCGGCCACCGGATGGACCGGATGACGGACCTCTACACGACCATCGTCGAGGACACCAAGGAGTTCCTCGGCACCGACAACGAGGTGATGATCCTCACCGCCTCCGGAACCGAGTTCTGGGAGGCCTCGACGTTGAACCTCGTCGACGAGAACATCCTCGTCCCGACGTGCGGGAGCTTCAGCGAACGTCACGCCGACGTCGCCGAGCGGCTCGGCAAGAACGTGGACCGGCTGGAGTACGAGTGGGGAGAGGCGATCAAGCCCGAGGACATCCGCGAGCACCTCGAGGCGAGCGACACACACTACGACGTAGTCGCAACCGTGATGAACGAGAGTTCGACCGGCGTCCGCAACCCGATCGAGGAGATCGGCGACGTGATCGACGAGTATCCGGACACGTACTTCGTCGTCGACGCCGTCTCGGCGCTCGGGGGCGACTACGTCGACATCGACGCCCACGGAATCGACGTGATCTTCGCGTCGACACAGAAGGCGTTCGCCATGCCGCCGGGGCTTGCGGTGTGTGTCGTCAGCGACGAGGCCTACGAGCGGGAACTGGAGACGGACTCCGCCTCGTGGTACGGCGGCTTCCAGCGCGCGCTCGACTACTACGACCGCAAGGGGCAGACCCACTCGACGCCCGCGATCCCGATCATGCTCGCGTACCGCAAGCAGATGAAGTACATGCTCGAGGAGGGCCACGAGGGGCGCGACGCCCGTCACCGCGAGATGGCCGAGTACACCCGCGACTGGGCCGACGAACACTTCGACATGTTCCCCGAGGAGGGGTACGAGTCGCGGACAGTCGCGTGCATCGAGAACACGCGGGGTATCGACGTGGCGGCGACGATCGAGGCGGTCAGCGAGGAGTACGACATGGCCTTCTCGAACGGCTACGGCTCACAGCTCGGCGAGGAGACGTTCCGTATCGGCCACATGGGTGAGCACGACGTGGAGTCGATCAAGGAGCTGACGGACGCGATCGAGGACGTGGCAGAGTTGTAGGACCGTCCGGGATCCCCGCTTCCTCGGACGGGATACCCGTTGAGAGCCAGATCGTCCGGGCAGCCACGGGTCGAGTCCTCGGATAGAGTACCGCAGCGAACCTGTCGAGACCCGCCGACCGGGACCCGTCGGCCGAACGGTCGGGCTCCGTACGGGCCGTCGGAAACGTATCTCCCCATCGGCGTCATCAACGTTTTGATACGGATCGTTTGTGAAGCGCATCGGGCATTTTAATAATCGTTTCTCATGACTTGCATATCAGGTATATACTGATGCTCCAGCTCACACCGTCATTGACCGGTGGGATCGTCGTCCAATCGGCGCTCGGGGGGCTCGTTGACACGCTCCTCGGCAGCGTGATCGGACTGGTGCCGACGGTACTCCTGGCCGCGCTCATCCTCGGGGTCGGGTTCGGACTCGGTCAGTGGCTCGACGACATCGTGTATCGGTGGTCGTGGCGCCACCGCTTCGACGACAGAGCCGCCGAGACTCCGGCAGATCGGATCGTCGACGACGAGGAGGACGCGGTGTCGGCGGCACTGGGGGGGTTCGTTCGGACGTTCGTATACGTGCTCGCGGTCGTCGTCGCGGTGAGCGTCCTCGATATCCAGCAACTCGATCGGCTCTCGGGGGTCGTCGTCGGCTACGTCCCCAACGTCGTGGCCGCCGCAGTGCTGCTCGCGATCGGCCTCAGCGTCGGGATCGCGGCACGGCGGATCGTCGGGCCGCTCGTGGAACGAACCGACGTGGGAGCGTCGTTCCCCTCGACGCACCTCGGGCGCCTGATCGGCGCGGAACACGGGAGCTTGGGGAGCCTCGCCGGGATCACTGCGGAGTACTACGTCTATCTCGTGACGACGTATTTCGTCGCGTCCATGCTCTCGCTCAGGCCGGTGGCGGGACTGCTTGCGGAGGCGGTGTTCTTTGTTCCCATCGTGGTTGGTGCCGCCGCCGTCGTCGTCTTGGGATCGATCGTCGCCACGTACGCGAACGAGGTAGCTGTCGGGACCGAGCCGATCGCGAGTTCGCCGTTCTCACAGATCGCGGCCGGCGCCAGCGAGGCCGTCGTGTACGTATTCACGGCCGTGATCGCGTTGAACGTCCTCGGGGTTGATTCGCTCCTGCTGGGCGTGCTCCTCTTGACAGTCGTGTTCCCGCTCGGGCTTGCAGTCGCGCTCGCCTTCGGGTTCGGTGGCCAGGATCACGTCGAGGAGTGGCTCCGCGGGCAGCGCACCGACTCACCCGAGTCCTCCAACGTCTCGAGCGACGACTGATATCGACGGGCATCCGCATGAACAGTGTCGCCCGGAACACTACCGGGCGAACATCTACTAGTAGCCTCACAGAAAGCGAAAACAACGTCATTAGTTGTTCGATACCGGAGAAGTACCCCGCACGCGCTGAACTCGTCGTGTGACACGTAATACCCGGATGGCTGTACCGAACTATCTCTCGGGGGTCGAGTTCGAGAACGCGTCCCGAACCCTCGGCTACGAGAACGTCCGCTGGACCGAATGAACGGCCGACGTCCGCGTTACGTACTCTCGTCGCCAACGCCTGCGCTCTCCCCGCTCTTCGCTTCGGTTTCGCCCCAGTCGAGGTCGCGTGAGCGGTCAGTTTCCCGGAGGATGAACGGTCCGATGGAGAGCGTTCGCTTCGTCACGGTGACGATGCGAAGAATGTAGGACAACAGGAACGCGAACGGCAGCAGTGAGATCGCCACGCCCGCGCTCACCACCACGACGAGCGGGCGCACGCCGAACACTGTCTCCGGGAACAGCGACGGTTCGAGGTAGACGATGCCCGCGACGGCCGTGAGGAGTGCAGGTACGGACGCGTACAGCATCGTCCGGGAAAGATCGATGAGCGCCCACTGGAAGTACAGCGTCTTGAAGTGCTCGCGCGCCGGCCCGAACAGTTTGAACGCGTCGATGAGTTCGTCGAACGCCGCGCGGGCGTCCTCGGTGAGCACGGCCTCGTTCTCCGCACGGATGCGGCGCGCCGCGTACAACTTCCACGAGTAGTTGTAGTTCAGCGCGGAGAACACCACGTCGAACTCCCCGAACTGGGCGTCCGTGAGACCGTTCTCGACGGCGTCCGCGTTCCCCTTCACGTTCTCCGTGAACGCGGCTACCTGATCGGTGAGCGTCTCGTCGTCGATGTCCCGGATGGCGTCCGCGACGGCTTCGGCGCGTCGCTTCGTGAGTTTCACGAGCGACCGGAGGAACGCGGAGGGCTGGGCGGGACTCACGGGCTCCTCGATGACGTCCTCGACGTCCTTCCGGAACGCCATCGCGCCCTCCATGCGTTCGCGCTGATCCCCGATCGGCCCCAGTTCCTGAGAGAGGACGAGCTGACTGAGCGCGAGCACGAGCGTGACGCCCGTGATAATGGACGTCAGCAGTCCCTGGAACAGCGTCTCCAGGGGATCCCCCTTGCCGAACAGCGCCGCCGTCCCGGTCGGGTGGAGGTGCCCGATGACGACGAGCGCGAGGAACACGCCGCCCGAGATCCCGGCGGCGACCAGCCACCGGTTCGCGTTCAACAGTAGCCAGAACTTCCGACTGTTCTCCGGTACGCGCTCCCGCATCGTGTCGCTCGGGCGACTTTCATCACTACCGCTCATACCAGCAGTATTCCGCTCACGGTGGAAAATGCTTGAGGCGTCACAACCATATGACCTGAAACGGGTGATATCTGGTTCCAGATCCCGAGATCCACCAAAACATGATAAAGGAATAGCAGCTTCGATGGGTCATGGGAGTTCAGCAGACCTTACAAAATCTCCTCACAGATCCGATCTACCTCACAACGTGGGGGGTACTCGTCGCGTGTTCACTCTCGGTACTCATATGGGATCTCCGGAAGAACAACTCGGACCTTCCAAGTTTGATGAACTTCGTCTGGGGGCTCACGGTACTGTACTCCGGGCCAATCGGTCTCGCAGGCTACTGGTGGTCGGGACGTACGCAGATCGACCACGACTCGCTCTGGCGGAGGGGCTTTCGCTCGGTCAGCCACTGTTATTCAGGGTGTGGAACCGGGGAAGTCCTCGGCGTCTCTATTGCAGTCGGTCTGCTTTCGTTCAAAACAACCGGCACGGTTTTTCTCTCCTTCACATTGGCGTACCTGGGCGGGTATCTGTTGACGGTTGGGCCGCTGATGCAGGAAGGTGTCGGGCTCGGAGTGGCGCTCAAAGACGCCTTCTATTCGGAGACCGCCAGCATCACGGTCATGGAGGTCGTCGCCATCGGAACGGATGTCTGGCTCGCCGGCGAAGCTGGGATGGGCGAGGTCCTGTTCTGGACGGCACTGGTGTTCTCGCTCACGATGGGGCTCATCGCGGCCTATCCGGTCAATCTCCTGCTCATCCACTTCGGCGTCAAGGAAGGGATGATGAACCCAGCGAAGATGAGTGCGTGAGCAGTTGGGTCTGAAGCTCAGCTCATGATCACAGTGGTGAATTACCTGAATCGAGGCACTAAGGCCCCTTCCTCAAGGGGCGAGCGAGGCGAGTGAGTAGGGAAGGGATACAGCGTCCCCAGAAATCAAAGATTTCTGGTGTGCAAACGAGACGCGGCGCGTCTCGTTAACGTCGCACAGTTCTCAAGCCCGTTCGACACTCGGCCCACGCGATCGAAACTGTTCAAAAATGTACGTCCGGAACACTACCGGGCGAGAGACTACTAGTAAACACGCCGAAAGTGAAACTCGCGTTTCTCGAATCGGAAGCAGACGATGTGAAACCGCTATTCGTTTTCGAGAGCGTCGTAGATCTCGCGGTGTTCGTCCCGGTCGGCCTTGGCGACTCGCAACACGAGTTCTCGACGAATATCTTCCATCACGTCGTCGAGTGGCGTTCGTTCACCTGTCTGCTCCTCCGTCGCCATATCTACATCTTGATTACGAGTCCCGTTAATCGTTCGGGTCCGATGACTCGTCGGACAATTGTTCTAATCCATACTCGACGAGGTCGCCTCGCCAGTGTTCGACCACTTCGTTTAAATCGGCTTCTGTCGTGTGTGTTCGGAGATACTCGATCACGTCGTCCTCGTCGACGGCCTTCTCGTCGGTGCCGAACTTCGTCAGTATCTCTCTGATTTCGTCGTCGTATTCGAACTGATGACCGTTGAGCAGATAGAACACCGTCGTCGTGTTGAGTGCGGTGCGCTTGTTTCCGTCCACGAATGGGTGATTGGCGACGAGGAGCCGAAGCAGATGAAACGCCTTCTCGTGAACCGTCTCTGGAACCGACCCGAAGCTCCCTTCGCTGACGTACTCCAGTGCGAATTCGGCATCTCCGCGATTCCTGATCCCTGGGCTGGTGTTCGGGTACTCCGAGACAATGTCCCCGTGGATGTCGAGGACGTCTTCGACCGACGGATACCAAATCGAGTCGGTCATTATCGGAGGTTCACATTCGACTAACCTATCGTTTTCTCTCTACGAATGAACGACTGTCGCAAGGTACTGCACATCTGCTCGGTCTCTGCCCGATACTATCGAAAGGATGTACGCCCGGAACACTAACGAGCCGGCGTCATCCCGAGGCGGTGTGCCGCGTCGGCCGGTAAACCCTCGTGCCGGGCGTCCGCGATCGCGGCTCGCGGCGGGCCGTGTGTCGCGCGCCCGGGTTCTCCGCACCGTCATCGCACCCTGGCGGGTCTACTGGGGCGGGGACTGAAGGCGCGCACGAACGGGTACGCGGCGGCGGTACAAACCGCTACCGGAGGAAGTTCGAGAGCCGGTCGGTGAGCGACGAGTCGTCGCCCAACTTCAGATAGAACGCGTCGCCGCCGTCCTCGTAGTAGTTCTCGATGCGCCGGACGACCTGAAAGCCGATGTGCTTGTAGAAGTCCAGCGCCGCCTCGTTTGTCGTCCGCGCGTGACACGACACGGAGCGGTTCGCCTCGGCGACCTCGGCGACGAGCCGTTCGCCGTAGCCGCGCCCCCTGACCCGCGGCGCGACGGCCAGAAACAGGATGTAGCCGTCGCGGCGCGCCGAGGCGAAGCCCACGAGGTCGTCGTCCTCGACGAGCAGGTGGCACTCGGCACGCTTGTAGGCGTTCATGAAGAAGCCGCGGCGCTGCTTGAGGACGCCCTCGCGGTCGTTGATCTCCTCTTTCAGCGCCCAGGCGGCCTCGGCGTGGGTGGCCTCCCCCGGGGGATCCATGCGCTTCTCGACGTTGACGCTCACGTAGAAGGTCATACTGCTGAAGCGCATTTAACTCCACCGTCGACGGGGCTCTCCGCCGGATGCGCGCTCACCGACACCGTTCGACGAAGCAGCACCTGTGAACTTCCCCCGTCCGTTTGGGCCGATGCTGTCGGGTGGTCTCTCGACCGGGCAAGCGGATCAGTTCCCGGGGCGTTACGGAGCGCGCTCGTCACCGGGTGGCGGGGGGCGTGTCGCGACTGCGCTCGCTCATCGGGCTTAACAGCCGGCGGCGCGAACGCGGCATAGAGAACCCGTGAGCGACGATCCAGTGCGGACAGATAAGGAAGCCGGTGTCGAGCCGAACGGCGATGCCGACGCCGGCGGCCGGTTCGAACTGTGCGAGCACACCGCGGACGTGGCCGTCGCGGCAACCGCGGACTCGCTGGGAGGCGTGTTCGCCGCCGTGGCGGAGGGACTGACCGCGGCCATGTGTGATTCGATCCCGCCGACCGACGACCGGTTCGAGATGCACGTTAGATCCGAGTCGCCGGAGGCGGCGCTGTTCGACTACCTCGACGAGTGCATCTACGAACGGGACGTGCGCGGCGTGTTGCCGGCCGACCACCAAGCGACCGTCCGCCACGACGGGGACGAGTGGGTGGTTGAGGCCACCGCGCGTGGCGTCCCCCTGACGGATGTCACCGCACGCGATGTGAAGGCGGTGACGTACTCGGAGATGGAACTCGCGGAGACCGACGAGGGGTGGCGTGCGTACGTCGTCTTCGACGTCTGAGAACCGGTCCCCGCCGGGAAGGTGTGTGATGCCGTCACAGGATTTACCATCGCAGCGCCCGGGACTGCTCACGATGGAACCGCGTTCTCGGTACCACCCCACCGCGTTCGCCGTGCACGTCGGTACGCTCGTCGCGCTTGTCGCCGGCGCGTCGGGCGTCGCCGCCGCACACGTAGAGTACGTAACCGACGCGGAGAACGGCGACCCGATCGCGTTCCTGGCGGGGGCGCTGTCCGAGCCCGTCGTCGTGCTTGCGCTCGGCGCCGGGGGCGTCGGCGTGATCGCGACGATGGCGGGGTATCTCCGAGTTCGACCGCTCCGCGACGACGTGGCCGCGATCCGGCGGGCGCTCGTCGACTACACGGACCTGCTCCCGTGGCTGCTCAGGCTCAGTCTCGGACTGCCGATGGTCGGCGCCGGCTTCGCGGGCTACCTGTTCACGCCGCTGGTCACGGCGGCCGACACCGTGGTTCCGGTCCGCCTGTTCGGCGTCGCCGTCGGGTTCGCGCTGTTGTTCGGGCTCGCGACGCGGCTCGTCGCGGGGGTCGCGCTGGCGTCGTATCTGATCTTGCTTCCGCTGCACCCCTCGATGTTCTTCGCGTTCGAGTACGTCGCCGGGCTTCTCGCGATCGTGCTCGTGGGCGGGGGTCGACCGAGCGCTGACCACGTCATCGCGCGGCTGGCGGCGAACAAAGAGACCGTGTACTCTCGGTTCGATCCGTTTCACCGCAGCATTGCCGTCCCGGTCGGGGAGTTCGTGGACCCGTACCGTCGGTACGTACCGACGATCGTTCGGATCGGGATGGGTATCGTCTTCATCTACCTCGCCCTCGCCGAGAAACTGCTCGCGCCGGGGCAAGCGCTCGCGGTCGTCGAACGGTACGGGCTCTCGACGCTGTTGCCCGTGCCTCCGGAGCTGTGGGTGCTCGGCGCGGCCCTCACCGAACTGTTCCTCGGCCTGTTGCTCGTCCTCGGACTGTTCACGCGCGCCGCTTCGAGCGCGGCGTTCGTCGTGTTCACGACTACGCTGTTCGGACTCGCGGACGACCCGGTACTCGCGCACATCTCGCTGTTCGGCCTGGTGTCGGTGTTGCTCGTTACCGGGGCCGGACCGCTCTCCATAGACACGGCCGTCTTCAGGTCGACGAACGAACGAGGCACACCCGAGATGGGCCCGGACGCGGTTCACGCCGCCGCGTCCGAGCCGTCGGGGACCTCGGGGCCGACCGGACGAAATCGAGGCGACACCGGGCGGTAGTAACGCTATTCCGTGCGCCGCCGGGAGCTACGGACATGACAGACACAGCCGAGACCCGCGAGTACGACGGGATCGAACTCCGCAAGGTTCGGGAGTTCGTCTGGGAGATACCGCAGGAGGGAGAGATGAACGCTCCCGCACGCGTGCTCGCGAGCGACCCGCTCCTCGAACAGATCGGCGACGACAAGACGCTCCAGCAGCTCCGCAACGCGACGCACCTCCCGGGGATCACGACCTACGCCGCGTGCATGCCCGACGGCCACCAGGGATACGGCTTCCCCGTCGGCGGCGTCGGCGCGACAGACGCGAGAGATGGGTGTATCTCCCCCGGAGCGGTCGGCTACGACATCAACTGCCTCTCGGGTGACAGCGAGGTCGAGGTCCAGTTCGGTCGGCGCCGAACCATCCGCGGCCTGGAATCCGACTTCGAGGAGGAACGTGCGATCGTGCCGGCCGGCGACGACGCACCATCGTCTACTATCCGGCTGTTCACCGAAACCGATGACCGAACAGTATACCAGGTCGAGACCATCGGGGGCGATACCGTGGAGGCGACGACCGAACATCCGTTCGAGACTCCCGAAGGAATGGTCGAACTGGACGAGCTCGACTCCGGAGACGAAGTGTACGTGCGGTCGTTCCGGGGGATACCGGACGGGGTTCCCGCGGAGTTCACCGTGCTCGACGAGAGCGATTTCGAGGACGAGGACCCTCAGCTCGTCGAGGAACTTCGGTCACGTGAACTCCTCCCCCTTCAGTCGACGGACGAGGCGTTCGCCCGGCTCCTCAAACTGGTCGGCTACCACACGGGGGACGGGTCATTCAGCGGGACACAGTCGTGGTTCTACGGGGAGCCCGAGGATCTCGAGGCGATCCGCGACGATATCGAGTCGATCGGGTTCACGCCGTCCCGGGTCTACGAGCGTGACCGCGAACACGAAATCGACGGTGCAGAATTCGAACGGACCGAGTACAGCATCAAGTCGGGGGCGAACGCGTTAAAACAGCTGCTGGTGCGTCTCGGCGCGCCGGAGGGACGGAAGACTGCCTCCGATTTCACGGCGCCGCAGTATCTCGATCGTCTCGCCGACTGGCAGGTAGCGCTCTATCTGTCCACGTTCTTCGGCGCCGAGATGAGCGCTCCGGATACGGTGAGCGCGAAGAACTTCTACGCGCCATCGGTCTCACACAACCGGCTGGTCGAGAAGCGCGAGGCCGGGAAGCAGTTCATGCAGGACCTGATTCGTCACCTCAACGAACTCGGCATCGAAACGAACGAGTTCGAGGTCGTGGAGCGAACTGAGACGACCGGAGGCGAGACGGTCAGGTTCCGATTCGGCGTGTCCAGCGAGGCGTCGAACCTTGTCGAGTTCCTGACCACCGTCGGATACCGGTACAACCAGGAGAAGCGGCGGAGTGCTGCGCTCGCAGCCGAGTATCTCCGCCGTAAAGAGCGTGTCATCACGGAACGCGCCCGGATCGCAGAGGAGGCGCAGGCGCTCGCCGACGGCGGTACTGCGACGGCGGAGATCAAACGGCGGTTCGCGGACGAACCCGTGAACGATCGGTACATCGAACGAAGTGTCTACAGTGGTCGGAGCACGCGGCCACGACCGCCGGCTGAGTTCCCCGACTTCGAAGAGTTTCAGGAAGAAACCCCGGTGAGAAACGACGGCGCCGTGCTGACCGAAATATCGGATATCCGTCAACTCGGAGAGAAGCCCGTATACGATATCGGGGTCTCGCACGACGCACACGCGTTCGCGGCTGAAGGGTTCGTCGTCTCCAACTGCGGCGTTCGGATGATCCGAACGAACCTCACCTACGAGGACATCCAGGGCAACGAGGAGGAACTCGTCGAGAGCCTCTTCGCGAACGTCCCTTCGGGGCTCGGCGGCGGCGGGATCGTCGAGGGCGACGCCGACACCGTCGAGGCGGTGCTCGAACGGGGGATGGAGTGGGCACTGGAGGAGGGGTACGCCACCGAGGACGACCTCGCGCACTGCGAGGACGAGGGGCGACGGCCGGACGCGCGCCCCGAGTTCGTCTCTCAGAAGGCGAAAGACCGCGGCCGGAACCAGCTCGGGAGCCTCGGCTCGGGGAACCACTTCCTCGAGGTCCAGCGCGTGACCGACGTGTTCGACGAGGCCGTCGCCGACTCGTTCGGCCTCGAGGAAGACCAGATCGTCGTGTTGATCCACTGCGGGTCGCGCGGGCTGGGTCATCAGGTGTGCACCGACTACCTCCGGAGGATCGAGAAAGGCCACGGCGACCTCCTCGAATCGCTTCCCGACAAGGAGCTGGCGGCCGCGCCCGCCGGCTCGGAGCTGGCCGACGAGTACTACGGCGCGATGTGCGCGGCGATCAACTTCGCGTGGGTGAACCGACAGCTCATCACCCACCGGACGCGCCGCGTGTTCGAACGCGTGTTCCGCGCGGACGCCGAGGAACTCGGGATGGAACTCCTCTACGACGTGGCCCACAACATCGCGAAGAAGGAGGTCCACGACGTCGGCGTCGACGACGACGGCACCGCCGTGCCCACGGGAGACGCCATCGCACACGAGGAGCGCGAGCTGTACGTCCACCGAAAAGGCGCGACCCGCGCGTTCCCTGCCGGCCACGAGGAGGTCCCCGCGGCCTACCGCGACGTGGGACAGCCCGTCATCATCCCCGGGAGCATGGGCGCCGGCAGCTACGTGCTCGTCGGCGGCGACGAGTCGCTCGCTCAGACCTTCGGCTCGACGGCCCACGGCGCCGGGCGCGTGATGAGCCGTACCGCCGCCAAGCAGGAGTACTGGGGGGAGACCGTGCAGGACGAACTCCGCGATCAGGACCACATCTACGTGAAGGCACAGTCCGGCGCGACGGTCGCCGAGGAGGCGCCCGGCGTGTACAAGGACGTCGACGAGGTCGTCCGCGTCAGCGACGCGCTCGGCATTGGCGACAAGGTCGCCCGCACGTTCCCCGTCTGCAACATCAAGGGGTAGCCACTGGGCTCGTCAGGAGTTGGGCTAACAGGCGACGCCCCGCAACGTCCACGGCACGCGGCGTCGCACACCCGCGCTCGCGCCGTGGTGACCGTCACGTCACGGCGACGGTGGTTCCGGCTTCGCATTTGAACGTTCGTCGCGAGGACCGACGGTGATCCGGTCGTGGGGGAGGTGTGGCGTCGGGAGTCAGTAGAACCCGCCCGACGGTCCGGACGGACCGTCCGGTTCCTCGGGTCCCCGCGGCGACTTCGGTCCGCGACCCTCCGCGAGCTCGACCCGTTCACCGTCCGTTTCGGCGCGTCGCGGATCGATCTCGCGGCCGTTCTCGAACTTCACGAACGAGAGGTAGAATCGCTCCCCGCAGCCCTCCTCGTCCGCAGCGTCCCCGTCCGCCGGCGACGGGCCCTCGCCGCAGACGAACGCGACGCCGTCGGCGGCGCCGTCCTCGAACGGCTCGTCGGGCGCGGCGTACTCCCAGCCCTCGAACGGGTACGGCGTGACGGCCTTGTCCGAGAGGTACCCGTGGCGCTCCAACTCGACCAGTGTGCCGCAGTGAGGACAGTAGTAGGTGACTGGGTAGCCCATACCGGATCGACGTGTCGGCGGCACTTGCCTCCGTCGGCGCCCGCGGCTCCCGGAACGCGGATTTCAAGCCCCCGGCCCCCCAGTCGGGATCCAATGACACCCGAGGAGACGGTCCAAGCGTACTACGACGCCCTCCGCGCGGGCGAGGCGCTCGCGCCGTTTTTCGTCGAGTCGCCGGCGACCGTGAAAGTGGGGATCAGCGAGCGGCTCGTGGGGTACGCCCAGATCGCCAACGCCCTGCACGAACAGACGCGGACCACCGAGGACTGGCGCGTCGAAAGCCATGACCTGCAGGTGGTCGAACGCGACGGGGGCGCCGCCGTCGCCGACGCGGTGTCGCTGTCGTGGTACGACGCGGAGGCGTTCGCCGAGCGCTCGTTCGAGACGCGGTGGAGCGGGACGCTCCTCCCCGGGGACGACGGCTGGGCGATCGCGGGAATGCACGTCTCGGCCGCGACCGACCTCGATTCCGGTGTCGATCGCTGATGGTCGGTCCGAGCATCACGAAGGAGAAACGGGACGCGACGAACCGACGGCTCAAGGTCGGAATGGTCCTCCTCGTCGGCGTCTCCGGCGGGCTCGTGTCGCTGCAGGCGGACCCGACGCCCGCACAGATCGCCGCGGCCGTCGGCGTCTCGCTTCTCATCGGTGCGGCGCTGACGTGGTTCGTCGTGCGGACGCTGAGGGAGTACTCACCCGAGCGATAGTCGGTCCGTCGGGTCGATTCGGGTCGAGTGGGGCAAAGACCCGTGCCCGTGACGACGGCGTCCGTATCGTCGGCCTTCGTCACGCGACCCGCCGGACCCATGCGTCCGGGTCGTCGAGTTCCGCGTCGCTCGGGAGGTTCTCGGGTCGCTCCCACACCAGCGACGCGGTTCGGAGGTCCATTCGGTCGGCGACGGCGGCGAAGAACGCCGCGCCCCGCTCGTACTGCCGGCGCTTCATGCCGAATCCGAGCAGCCGTTTGAACAGGTTCGTGATCGGGTCGCCGCCCCGGCGACGCGCGTCGAGTTTCTCGCGGAGGTCGTCGTACTCGTCGTCGAACGCCCGATCCATGAGGAGTTCGGCGTACCCCTCGACGGCCGTCATCGCCGTGTTGAGATCGGCGAACGAGTCGATCGGGCCGGCCCCGTCGCGACCCGGACGGGCGAGTTCGAGCAGCGACGACTCGTCGGTCATCGACGCGAGCCCCGATTCCAAGCGGTCCTCGAGATACCCCGGCAGCCACGGCGCCGCCGCGAACTCGGCGGCGTGAGCGACCTCGTGAAAGGCGATCCATCGGCGGAATCGCGGGTAGCCGACGTTCAGGTCCACCGCCGCCTGCTGGATGTTCGGTCGGACGAAGTACAGCCCGTGATCGGCGGGGTCGGCCTCCGCGAGCAACAGCGGGTCGTACTGCCCGAGGACGTTCCGCGCGAGGAACGCGACAGTCACGGCCATCGTCCCGGAGTTCAGCGAGCGAGCGACGCCCGGGACTCTCCCGCCGGTCGCGGTGTCCTCCAGCGGCCGAAGCACCCGACGGAAGGTGTCGACGTTCGCGTCGACCCAGTGGTGGCGGTGTTGCACCTCGATGCTCCCCGGAAGGTCGAAGTCGACGCCGGAGGCCGCACGCAGGCCGTCGCGGGCGGCCCGCACGTCGTCGGCGAACGCTTCGCGCTCGGCCGGCTCCATCCGCAGGTCGCCCGGCTCACAGCCGCCCTTGGCTGCCTCCGCGACGGCGTCCCAGTCGACGGCGCCGTCGGTCGCGTCCGCCGCGCCGGCGAGCGCGCGAGCGCTCCGCGAGAGATCCATACCGTGACTGCGCCGTCCGGCGGCATAGACCTTCCCCCGAGACGGCGCGCCCGGATCGACGGGCGCGGTACCGCGGCGATCCGGTCGGCGTGCTTCGGACGATTTAAGAGTGATCCGCGGTCCGATCGGTGCATGCAACGAGTCGACGTCGCCATCGTCGGCGGCGGCCCCGCGGGATCTGCCGCGGCCCACGCCGCCGCCGCTCGCGGGGCCGATGCCGTCGTCCTCGAGAAGGGGGTTCCCCGGGCGGATCGGGAGCGACTCGGCCCGGACTCGACGGACGCCGCCGGCATCCTCGACTACTGGGTCGACATCATGGGGATCCACCCCGACGAGTTCCCCGAGGGCGTCGTTCAGGACGAACTCGACCGCGCGGAGTTCGTCGGACCGACCGAAGCGTGTACCCTCCGAGGGACCGGCATCGAGTCGAGCTACGACGGGTTCGGCTACACGATGCACCGCGCGCGCTTCGACGACTTCATGCGCGACCGGGCGGAGGACGCCGGCGCCGAGTACCGCGTCAAGGCGTCCGTGAAAGACGTGGAGACGGACCTCTCGGCGGGCGGCGGCGACGACCCGCGGCACGTGCTCTCGCTTGCCGGCGGCGACGAGGTCGGCGCGGACTTCCTCGTCCTCGCGGACGGTCCCCAGCGCACGGTGACGAACCGCGTGCTCGATCGCTTCCTGCCCGACGGGCAGAAGGCGTCACAGCGCCTCGCGTCGACGGAGAACAACCACATCGCCTACCAGGAGTACAGAAAGTTCCCGCGGGAGGTGTACGACGAGGTCGACGGCGCGATCACGTTCTGGTGGGGCGTCATGCCCGGGCACACTGCCTACCCGTGGGTGTTCCCGAACGCCGACCGGGTCTGCCGCGTCGGGCTGACGATGCCCATCGGGATGGACCTCGACGAGATCGAGGACAGGGAGGAGTACGCGCTTATCAACGAGGACGACGAGCGCATCCCCTCCGGGAAGGAGTACGTCCGCCGGATCCTCGAGCGCGAGTGGGGCGACGAGTACGACATCGAGGAGGACTTCCCCCTCGTCGAGGACGCGGGCAAGACGAACGGCACGGAGACGTACCCGATCTCCTCGACGAACCCGATCGAGAGCCCGGTCGACGCCGGGATCTGCGTGACCGGCGGCGCGATGGGCACCACCAGCGCCTTCCACGAGGGCGGCGACCACGTCGCGGTGCGCACCGGCGCCATCGCCGGCGAGTTGGCGGCCGAGGGCGACGTGTCGACGTACAACGAGCGGTGGAAGGACGCCATCGGCGACGAACTGTTGCGCAACGTCGCGCTCGCGGAACTGTGCCGCGGGTACGGGCCGGACGACTGGGACGACACGTTCCGCATCGGCCGGGAGATGCTCGCCGGCGACGGTGGGCGCGGGATGTTCGAGCGAAAGTTCGGCGCCGGCTGGGGCGCGGCGAAGCTCCTCCTGCGGTACCAGTGGATCAAATGGCGGAACCGCGACGGGCGGTACGTCCAGATGACCGAGGACGAGTACGGGTACTGAGCCGGATCGTGGGCCGCGAGTCGGCTGCCAGTTTCACATCCCCATGTCTTCTGACTCCTCCGGGACCGGGAGGTCGGGGACCGCGACGCCGAGCAGTTCCGCGACGTGGTCCAACGCCATGTCGAAGCCGTAGTACCGCTCCAACTCGTCGCCGTCGGCGCCGCCGTCGCGAACCTTCAGCATGGCGTACCCCTCGACGTTCTGCGCGACCGCCGCGCGGCGGCCGTCACGCTCGAACGTCAGCAGACGCTCGGTGTCGGTCTCCTCGTACGTCGCTGTGATACCGTCGGCTTCGGCGCTGCTCATACGGGGGCATGGGACGGCAGGTACTCGGGAATTGCGGTCACGACACGGCGCCGGCGACGCGGTCGAACCGGTTGACACCCGGAAGCACGGCGGAACGGGCCGACACATGACGGCGCCGCGGCTCGGGTGCGTGAAAACGGGATGAATGGCGGACGGACCGGAGTTGCCCGGGGGTTCCACCGTGGGGAATCCCGGTCGCTGACTCCGCCCCGCGACCCGACGAGCGACGGACGTCCGGTGGTGGGCTGCTCGCTTCCGCGCCTGGCCCGGTTCCACCGACGAACCGGGGGAGAACACCCCTGCGGGTGTGTCCCGGCGGACCGTCGTCCCCGGCGGACGAGGCTTCTCCGTCAGCTCCCGAGGCCCGCGACGGGCGCCCCGGACGCCTCCGGCGTTCGGTCCCCGCTGAAGACTCTATTGCGGGAGACGAGCAGGGCCTAACTGCCCGACCTAGTCCATTTCGAGGTAGTTCGGTTCGACTTAAGTCCCTTGCGGTCCGGCGCTCTCGGAGGACACTGGAATCGACAGCCGGCGGCTACACGACGGCGCTGGCGAACGCGCCCGCGCTGAGCGGAACGAGCGCCGCGACGCCGACGACGAGCCAGCGATGCCAGAGGATCCACGTCGCCGACTGCGGGAACGAATAGAGGTTCTGCACGTCGACCGCCAGCGCCCACGCGAGCGCGAGCGCGAGCAGGCCGACGCCGGCGACGAGTGCGACGCCGGCGACGGTGCTGGCGGGCCGGCGCTCTTGGCGCCCCGAGAGGAAGACTACGACGAGGAGGATCGCGAGGAACGCGACGCCGGCGGCGCCGACGGTTCCGGATGAGTAGTAGACGCCGAGCCCCGTTCCGGCGTCGGCGATGAGGACGAACGGTGCGGCCAACACGGAAAGCAGCGCGAGACAGGCGGCGACGCCCGCGACGGGCGCGGAGTCGGCGAGGTTCATACGAGCGGATACCGGCCGGCGCGTACTTAACCTCCCGCGATCGGTCGCCCCGCCGCGAGAGCGATACGTGTTCGTCGAGGCTCGTCGACCGGGTTCGGACCGCGCGAAGGGGAACGCCGAAGTGCTCCCCCGCGGAGAAGCGGGTATGGAAGACGTTGCAATCGTCGGCGCGTCCATGACACAGTTCGGGCAGCGCGACGCGTGGATCACCGAGCTGTTGGCGGAGGCCGGGCAGGCGTGCCTCGAGGACGCCGGGGTATCGGCCGACGCCGTCGACCACCTGTACGTCTCGAACATGGCCAGCGGCGAGTTCGAGGGGCAGACGGGCGTCCCGAACGCGCTCGCACACGACCTGCAGGCGGTGCCCGCCTACACCGCCCGGATCGACCAGACCTCCTCCTCGGGCGGCGCGGGCATCTACGCGGCCTGGCAGTCGGTCGCGTCCGGCGCTTCCGAGGTGACGCTGCTCGTCGGCGGCGAGAAGATGACCCACCGAACGACCGCGGAGGCGACCGACGTGATCGCCTCGCTCACGCACCCCAGCGAGTACAAACACGGGCTCACGCTCCCCAGCTTCGCGGGCCTCACCGCGCGCCTGTACCTCGACACCTACGACGCGCCCCGCGAGAGCCTCGGGAAGGTGGCCGTCAAGAACCACCGGAACGGCGTCGACAACCCCCACGCGCAGTTCCGCAAGGAGGTCGACCTCGACACCGTGCTCGACTCGCCGATCGTCGCCGACCCGCTTCGTCTGTACGACTTCTGTCCGATCACCGACGGCTCGGCGGCGCTGTTGTTCTGTCCGGTCTCCGTCGCCGAGGAGTACGCCGACGAGTACGTTCGCGTCTCCGGCATCGGCGGCGCGACCGACACCCACGTCGTTCACGAGCGCGCGGACCCGACGACGATGCGCGGCGTCGTCGAATCCAGCGACCGGGCCTACGAGATGGCCGACCTGTCGCCCGACGACGTGGACGTGGCCGAACTCCACGACATGTTCACCATCCTCGAGTTCCTCCAGTTCGAGGATCTCGGCTTCGCCGAGAAGGGCGAGGGCTGGAAGGCGATCGAGGAGGGGCGCACCGAGCGCGACGGCGACCTCCCGATCAACACCTCCGGCGGCCTGAAGTCGAAGGGGCATCCGCTCGGCGCCTCCGGCGTCGCGCAGGCGTACGAGATCGTCCAGCAGCTCCGCGGCGACGCCGGGAAGCGGCAGGTCGACGCCGACGTGGGCCTCGCGTGCAACGTGGGCGGGTTCGGGAACTGTGTCACCACCGCGATCCTCGAGGGGGTGGACGCATGAGCGACGAGCGCGCGGACGAGCGGAGCGAGTCCGCGAACGGAGCGGGGAGCGGAGCGACCCGCGACGACGCGCCCGCCTTCGAGGCGGCCCGCTATCCGGACGGCTCGATCACCTATCCCGCCCACCCGGTCGGGCCGGGCGGCCAGGAACCTGTCGGGACGGTTGACCTGAGCGAGTACACCGCCGAGGTGATCACGTGGACCACGTCGACGGCGACGCCGCCGGGCGTGCGCGAGCCGAACCACGTCGCGATCGTCGAGTTCGATGTGGACGGCGAGCCCGTCCGCGCGATCGGACAGGTCACGACGGGCGACATCGAGTTCGGCGACGAGGTCGAGCCGGTGTACTGCGAGCAGCTCCGCGATCCCGAGGCGGGGATCCGCGAGCCCGCCAGTCAGGAGTGGGACGGGTTCCGGTTCCGCCCCGTCGAATGAACGGGAGGTGAGGGATAGCCCGTGACCGCCGACGAACCCGGCGGAATCTCGGTCAGAACCGGGGTCGCGCTCGGCGTCCTCGCCTCGCTTGTGGCGGTTCGCGTCGTGCTGGCGCTGTTCGACGTGATCGACCCCGGCCCGGGGACAGCCGTGTACCTCCTCGCGGGTGCGGTCGTCGCGGGTGCGATCGCGGGGTGGGCTCGAACGAGCCGCGGGCTCGTCACGCCCGCCGCTGTGCCCGCCGTCGTCTTCCTCGGGGCCACGGTCGCGACGTGGGCGCTGTACGTGGCTCCGGAGTCCACGCCGACGCCAGTCGACCCGACGCCGCTCGGTTGGGTGCTGCTCGGGTGGCCGGCGGTCGTCCTCGCGGGCGTTGCCGGCGGCGGGGTCGAGTCGTACGTGAGAAAGCGAGACGGAAGCACGGACGCGGCCTGATCACGGTATCGCCGCGAGCGGGCTCACGAGTTCAGTCGCGATCCACCGAGCCGTCGGTATCGTCGCTGCCGGCGCCGTCGCCGTCAACGGGGGTATCGGTTCCGTCAGTGTCGTCGCCGTCCTCCGCGCGGCCTCCGTCTCCGTCCCGCATCTCGCGTTTGATCGACTCCAGCTCCGAGTCGACGTCGACCTCCGGGCGCGTGTCGTCGCCGTCGGCGTCGCGCTCGTTCGTGTCGCTGCCGGCGTCACTCGGGTCACCCTCGGACGCGTCGTCGCCGTCGTCCGTCGACTCGTCGGGGTCGCCGACCTCGATGGTGACCGGGCCGTCGTCGCGCCGGCGGTCCGTCGGGCGCGTTCGGTCGGCGTCGCGTTCACGGTCGCGCTCGCGGTCGACGACCTCCCGCGACTCGCGGACGCGGCGCTCCAGTTCCGCGCTCAACTCGCGCGCGTCGGCGACGAGGTCGCGGCTCTCCCCGTCTTCGGGGAGGTCGGCCTCCGAGAGCGTCTCGCGGAGGCGATCCAGCGCGTCCGTCGCATCGGTTGCCGCGCGGTCGGTCGCGGCGGTGACGCCCTCGCCCACCGCGTCCGAGAACACCGACCGGGCGAGCCCACGGGCGTCTCGACGGGTGCGGCGTGAACCGCGTCCGCGACGCCGACCCGCGGGCGTCTCGCCGGGCGCGGCGAGATCGATGACCCCCCGGAGGAGTTCGAGCGCCTCGATCGTCGCCTCGAGGACGGCCACGACCGTCGGGATCGTGTAGTCGCTCGTGAATCGGAACAGCTCCCCCGGCGCCGGGGGACGAGGGGGACGGCGGCCGCGATCGCGGCGTTCCCGGCGATCCGCGGTGGGCCGTCGGTCGCCCTCGGTCGCGACTCGCTCGTCGCGATCGTCCCCACGTTCGCGCTCGGCGAGTTCCGCACGGAGATCCGAGAGCGTCGTCTCCAACTCGGAGGCGAGCGCCGCGAGGTCCTCGTCGTCCGGACCGCGGGAGGAGTGACTCATGACCGAGAGTTTGGGCGCGTTCCGTGAAAAGGGTTCACTCGGTCGACCGATCCGGGACGCCGACGGACGGGACGTATCGATCGGTCAGCGCGGCTTCGCGCGGCGGTACTGCACGGGCCACTCGATATCTTCACCGAGTTCGTCCGCGGCGTGCAGCGGCCAGTACGGCGAGCGGAGGAACTCCCGGGCCATGAGCACCGCGTCGGCGCGGTCGTTCGCGACGATCTCCTCGGCCTGTGTCGGCTCGGTGATGCCGCCGACCGAGGCGACCGCGATGTCGGCGCCGACCTCCTCGACGTGTTCGCGGATCGTCTCCGCGTACGGGAGCTGGTAGCTCGGTCCGGCGTACGGCACCTCCTGTGCGGGCGAGATGCCGCCCGAACTCACGTCGAGGAGATCGGCGCCGGCCTCCGCCAGCAGCGGGGCGAGCCGCGCCGACTGCTCTACGTCCCACGACTCGCGGTCGTCGATCCAGTCGGTTGCGGAGATCCGCACGAACACGGGCTTGTCGTCGGGCCACACCTCGCGGACCGCCTCGGTCACCTCGCGCACGAGTCGGGTACGGTTCTCGAAGGAGCCGCCGTACTCGTCGTCGCGGTCGTTGGCGACCGGCGAGCAGAACTCGTGCAGCAGGTAGCCGTGGGCGGCGTGCACCTCCGCGACCTCGAAGCCGGCCTCGAGCGCGCGCTCGGCGGCCGCGGCGAAATCGTCGATCACGCCGTCGATCTCCGCCGACGAGAGGCTGTTCGTGGGGTGCTCGTCGCCGTCGCGGGGGTACGGTCCCGACGGCGCGTCGACCTCCCAGCCGCCCGCCTCGAGCGGGACGGGGCCGTCGTCGCCCCAGGGGCGATGCGTCGACGCCTTCCGGCCGGCGTGCGCGAGCTGGATCGCCGGCACGGATCCCTGTTCGCGGACAAACTCGGCGATCCCGGCCCACTCGTCGGCCTGCTCGTCGGTCCAGATCCCCACGTCGTGGGGAGTGATCCTCCCTTCGGGCGAGACCGCGGTCGCCTCGGCCAGCACCAGTCCCGCGCCGCCGACCGCACGCGAGCCGAGGTGGACGAGGTGCCAGTCGGTCGGCTCGCCGTCCGGCGCGGAGTACTGACACATCGGCGAGACGAACACGCGGTTGGGGATCTCGGTGTCCCGCAGCGTGAGCGGCGTGAACAGGTGGTCGACCATGCACACGGTACAGCCGCGTCGGTACAAACGGCTGGCGGCGACAGAGGGGATTGCCACTTTCGCCGAGCGACGGGAGCACGAGCCGTCGCCGCAGCCGTTGATCCGGTCGGAGAGCCGCCGCCGTCGACGATCCCGACGCCGTCCTGGCTTCCGGTTCCCGCGGCTTTTCAATCGTGGTCGGTCACTGACCGCCTATGGGACTCACTACGGACGAGATCATGCAGATCAGCCTCGACCTCGTCGACTGGGACGAGACGCCGGCCGACAGCACCGTCTACGTCCCCGGCGAGGACGTCGAAACCGCGCTCGTGGGTATCGACCTCGAATCCCCGGAGATCCAGTTGGCCAACGACCGCGACTACGATCTGGCGCTGGCGCACCATCCGACGGGAATGTCTGCTCGACTGGACTTCCCGGCGGTGCTCGACACGCAAGTCGAGTTCATGACGGACCACGGCGTCCCCGAGGAGGTCGCCGAGGACGCGGTCGCAGACCTCAGATCGCGGATGGACCACGGCGGGCACTCCAGCAACTATCGCCACGACCCGAGCGTCGCGGAGCTGCTCGACCAGCCGTACCTCAACACCCACCTCGCGCCCGACGAGTACGGCCGACGCGTGTTCCGCGAGGTCGCCGACGGATTGGCCGACGACGCGACCGCAGGCGACTTCGTCGACGCGCTGGGCGAGATCCCCGAACTCGACGCCGCCGAGACGGACGTACGGGTGCGCGTCGGCGACCGCGAGAACGACCTCGGGGAGGTGGCGGTCCACCACGCCGCGGGCACCAACGGCGGCGCGTCGGTCGCCCGCGCGTACTTCGAACACGGCGTCGACACCGTCCTCTACATCCACGTCGGCGCCGGCGACACCGCCGAGTTGCGCGAGGAGTTCGCCGACGAGGGGAAGACCCTCGTCGTCACCGGGCACATCGCCAGCGACGCGATCGGGATGAACGCGGTGATCGACGCCCTGGAGGAGCGCGGCGTCGAGTGCGACACCATCTCCGGGTGCGGGATCGGTCGCGACGAGTGACAGCCGTCGCCGGTCGGTCCCCCCGAACGATCGTTTAGGCCGACCTACCGTTTAGGCCTACCAAAATCTATTTCCCGACGGGCCTGCGAGGGGACAGTAATGACCCACGATGCGCTCGCGGATCGGAGCGACCAGGCGTCGCCCGAGCGCGACTCCGCTCCGGAAACCGATGTCGCGGCCCTCCGCACCTGTCCCGACAGAACGGTGTTCTCCGAGAACGGCAACGCCGACGGCTGGATCTCGACGGACCTGACGGTCGACCTCGAACGGTAACCGAGCGACTGCTCGCACTGGTTCAGCGGCCGCTCGGACTGTTCCTCGAAAAAACGGAGAAAACTCAGACCGAGTCGAGTCGGACGCTCGTCGTTCGTGCCGACTTACTGCATCGTGCCCTCGGTGACGAGCGTGTCGTCCTCGAGGTAGTGTTCGATGTGGTGGGCGTCCTCCTCGACCTGCACGATGTTCTTCCGGAGGATCTCGCCGGTCGCGGGGTCGCCGAGGCCGTCGGCGAGCTCGACGTGCTCGCGCAGCGTCTCGATGATCTCGCCGTACATCTCCATGTCGTTCGCCAGCGACGTGCGGATGTCGTACACGTCCTCGTCCTCGGCCTCGACGGGCGCCTCCTCCTGGAGCGTCGCCATCGACGCGTGCGGGACGCCGCCCAGCGCCTGCACGCGCTCCGCGAGCTCGTCGGCGAACGCCTCGGCGTTCTCGGCGGCCTCGCCCAAGAATAGGTGCAGATCGCGGAACTCCGCGCCCTCCACGTTCCAGTGGTGCTTTCGCAGCTGGTGGTACAGGACGTACGTCGCCGCGAGGTCCGTGTTGAGCGCGTCGATGATCTGTTCGGCCCTCTCGGCGTCCATCCGGAGCGCCTCGCTTCCCTCGACCTCGCCCGCGGACTTCAGCACACGCTTTTGGGTACTCATCTGTACTCGACTGTACGCTCCCCGAACACATAAAACCCGCCGTTAGACAAGATTTCTTTTTGAATCTGAAAACAGTATTTTTGCTTGGGAAACCATGGCAGGGTCGGCTCCCGTCGCTCGACGCCTCGGCGGCATCGAGCACCGGGATGATTTCCCGCTGATCGGCGAGCGCGGCGGGAGCGACGTCCGGCCCGTCGCCCGGAATATGGAAACGCCCTTGTAGCCGACACACCCATCGACGGGCATGAGCGACGACGACCCGGCCGAGGAGTCAGGCGACCCCGAGGACGCCGAGGAGACGGAACTCGTCCCCGAGGTGTCCGCCGAGGACCTGGACGCCCGACTGGACGAGACCGCCGAGGCGCTCGAGGCCGCCGAGACCGAGGCCGACCTCGACGACGTCGAGGCCGACTTGGACGACATCGAGGCCGACCTGGAGCGCGCCGACCTCCCGGAACCCGACGGGGACGACGAGGACGCGGATGACCCGCGCGAGGAACTGGAGTCGCGCCTCTCCGACCGCCGCGACGACCTCGCGGACCAGCGTGGCCCGTACGCCTCCGACGTGGTCGACGACATCGAGTCGGCGCGGGCGACGATCGCCGACACGCGATGGACCGAGTCGGGCGAGGACGACCTCCCCGGCGTCGTCGACGAGTTCCTCGACGCGGTGAACGAGACGCTCGACGCGGAACTCGACCGCGCCGGCGACGACGGCACCGAATCGGCGGCGGAGGCGCTCGACGACGCCGTCGCAGCCGTCGAGGACGCGGATCTGGACGCCGACGAGGACGCGGAGACGATCGCGGCGCTGCTCGAGGCGACCGACGCGCTGGAGACGGGCGTCGACGACGCCGAGGAGTGGGACGACCTGCAGACCCACGAACAGCTCCAGGCACAGGGGTTCTACGACGTGCTCGGGCACTACAAGGACTTCCCGCCGGAGCTGTCGGCGCTGAAGGAGCACGAACAGCGGGGCAACGTCGAGATGGTGCTGCTGGCGCTGGACTCCCTGGAGTCGGAGTTCATGGAGGAGCACTGCCTGGAGACGCTCACCCGGATGAACGACCAGGGTGCCTTCGAGGCGATGCACCAGCGCGCACAGAAGCGCGACAAGCCGGCGATCCGCGCGCTGGGCAAGATGGCCGCCGAGGACGCCGTCGAGACGCTCGTCGAGTACGTCGACGCCGACTCGGACCCGACCCTGCAGAAGGTGACGTTCAAGGCGCTCGGGGAGATCGGTCACGAGGACGCCGTGGGGCCGCTCGCGAACAAGCTCGTCATGGAGGACGACGAGGTGCGGCCGTACGCCGCCCGCGCGCTCGGACTCATCGGCGACGCTCGCGCCGTCAACCCGCTGGCCGATGTCGCGGCCGACGACGACAGCGACACCGTCCGCGCGGCCGCTCTATGGGCGCTGCGTCAGATCGGCACCGAGGCGGCGCTTGAGGCGGCCGCCGAGTTCGACGACGACCGCGCGTTCATCGTGCAGACGGAGGCCGAGAAGGCGCGCGACGCACTCGACGCCACGGGCGAGGAAGTCGCCGCGTAACCGGGGTCGAGCCACGCAAGGAACCGCTTCTCCGCCGTTCGCCGGACGTCGCCGACCGGAGCGGGTCGCCGTTACAGCAGTTCCCCGACGAACAGCAGCGCGAATCCCAGCGAGACCAGTAGTCCCCCGATCCGACCGAGGTTCGTGTGCTCGGTGACATCGCCGGGCGCGATGTCGACGTCGTAGCTGTCCCACTCCTCCTCATAGGAGACGTACGACGGAACCTGAAAGAACTCCAGGGCGATGAGGGCGCCGCCGACGGCACCCAGGGCGGCTCCCGCGAGCCTGACCCCCTCGGCGATAGTGACCATACTCGGTATCCGCCGTCCTCGGAGCAAAAACGCACCGAAGGCCGTCGTGGACGGCCGCCGGGAGCTCGGAACGGAGTCCAACGGCGATACGGCGAGGGTTGAAGTACGAACACGCGGCCAGACCGTCGCAGTGGTGCGCATCCCTACGGTGGTCGTGTGTGTGCTCGTCCTCGTCGCGGCGACGCCGGCGGCGCCGACAGCGGTCGCGGCGGTCTCGGAACCCACGGCACCGGCGACGGTCACGAACGCTCCGCAGACCCCGACAACAGTCCCCGACTCGAACACCACGGCCGGGACGGATACGGATCCGACAGCACCCCGGATCGTCGGACTCCTCCCGAACCCCGTCGCCGACGACGACGCCGGAGAGTACCTCCGTCTCTCGCTGCCGCCCGGGAACTGGAGCGTCGACGACGGGGAAGACGTCGTCGCGATCCGCCAGCGACGTGCGGGCACGGTCGTCGTGACGGGCGAGCCGGAGGCGCCGTCCGTGCCCACATCGGGACGCGTCGTCGCCCGAGGCCTCGCGCTGTCGAACGCCGGCGAGCGGATCGTGCTCCGGCGGGGCGGGCCGAACGGCTCGGTCGTCGACGCCGTGGAGTACGGGCGAGCCCCCGAGGGCGAGCGGTGGGGTCGCAACGAGGACCCGCGGTGGCGCCCCGTCGGACTTGAACTTCGTGACCCGGTTGCGTTGGGCGCCGTGAACGCGACGGCGTTCGTGCTCCCGGACGCTCCGGGCGAGCCGGTCGCACCCATTCAAGGGGCCGACGAGCGGGTGTTCCTGGCGGGGTACACCTTCGCGTCCGAACGCGTCGCCGAGGAACTGATCGCCGCACACGAACGGGGCGCCACGGTACGGGTACTGCTCGACGGCGGACCGGTCGGCGGGGTCACCACGCGACAGGCCGCTCTCCTCGATTCGCTGGTCGCCGCGGGCGTCGAGGTGCGCGTGATCGCCGGTCCGCACGCCAGGTTCCGGTACCACCACGCCAAGTACGCCGTGGCCGACGACGCCGCGGTCGTGCTCACGGAGAACTGGAAACCCAGCGGCACCGGCGGCGGCGACAGCCGAGGATGGGGCGTCACCGTCCGGTCACCGCGGGCGGCCGACGCGCTCGCGGACCTGTTCCGCGCGGACGCCGGGTGGCGAGACGCCGTTCCGTGGGAGCGATACCGCGCGGGACGGTCGTTCGAGCGGACCGACGCGGCGACCGGATCGTACCCGTCACGCCACCCGCCGACGGAGATGCGAGTCGAGCGCGTGCGACTGCTGACCGCGCCCGGAAACGCGGAGTCGGCGGTCGTCGCGACCGTCGACGACGCGGACACCCGCGTCGACGTGCTCCAACCCACCGTCGACGACGGGCCGATGCTCGCGTCGCTGCGGCGCGCTGCCGAGCGGGGCGTGCGCGTGCGGTTGCTGCTGTCGAGTGCCTGGTACCTCGCCGAGGAAAACGCCGCGCTGGTGGCCGATCTGAACCGCTGGGCCGACGCCGCGGGCGTTCCCCTCGAAGCACGGGTCGCGGAGCCGGCCGGTCGCTACGGAAAGATCCACGCGAAGGGCGTCGTCGCAGACGACACCGCGCTCGTGGGGTCGCTCAACTGGAATCCCACGAGCGCACGCGAGAACCGCGAGGTCGTCGTCGCCTTGGAGGGCGAGGCGGTCGCCGAGTACTACCGCGGGAGCTTCGCGGCCGACTGGCGGGGCGGTCGAGGGAGGTCGTCCCGGCTCGAGGAACTGCCGCCGGCGGTCGCGATCGTCGCAGTCGGTGTCGTTGCCGCCGCGACGCTGTTCCTCCGGCGACGGCTGACGATCGAGGACACGGACGGGGAGCCGAGTCGCGACGACACCGACCGCGACGGGCCGATCGGATGACCGGTGTCGAGCGGCAGTTCGAAAACCTCGTACGGACTCCCGCGTCAGTCGTCGAGGTCGAACGTCGTCGACAGCTCCTCGTCGAGTTCGGCGTCGGCCATCTTCTCGACGAGCGCGTCGATCACGTCCTCGCGGCGCCCCTCGACGAACTTGATCGAGCCGACGACGAGGTGGCCGCCACCGGAGACGCCGCCGCCGACGACCTCCTCGTTCAGCTCTGTGACCATCTGCGGGATGTCGAGGCGAACGCCGTCCGATCGGAGGACCGCGAAGTCCGGGCCGTAGCCGATCGTGATGACGGGCTCGCCGGTCGCGCGAACCTTCCGGTCGTGGAGCTCGCCGGTCGTCTTGCCGGGCGCGGGGTAGGTGAACCGCTTGGCGAAGTTCTCAAGGTCGATGCGGTAGAGGTGCGCGTCGGAGTCGAGTCGCTCGTGTTCGACGTGAGGCTCGACGGCGTCGAGCTGCTCTGCCACGTCGCGCTCGGCGCGCGTCGAGAGGAACTCGACGAGGTCGCGGTGGCGCTCGTCGTCGTCGCTGCCGACGTCGAGCACGTCGCTCACGAGCGTCTTGCCCTCGTTGTAGCGCAGCCAGTGGGCGGCGTAGTCTAGCGCCTCGCCGATGTCCTCGATGTCGTCGCGGTCGTAGCCGGCCGTTTCCGCCAGGTCGACGTACTCGTCCATCACCTCGGCCTTCGAGCGGTCCGACAGTCCTGCGACCGCGGGGACGTGCCGGAGTTCGTCGGTTACGTCGGGGTCGATGAGCCGGGCAAGCTCGACGCACATCATCCCCGTCGTGATGCGGTAGTCCTCGTCGTGGATGTACGGGTTGACGTGGTGGTCGAGCAGGTCGTTCACCGCCTCGGGGTCCGGGTGGTGGTGGTCCACGACGGCGATTGGCACGTCGTAGTGGGCGAGGTTCTTGTAGGCGGGAACGTCCTCCTCGGTCGACCCGTTGTCGAGCATCAGGAGGAAGGGGAGCTTCTGTCCGTGGCGGGCGCGCCCCTCGAGCGCGAAGTTGAGATCGCGGGTGACGTCCTCCATCTCGTAGTACGGCGCCTTGCTCGGCAGTCGCTTGAGGGTGTGACGCGCGGCGTCGTCGCCCTCGTGGACCGCCTCGATGTAGTTCTCCAGCGCGAGTTGGACCGGGATAGCCGCGCACATCCCGTCGCCGTCCGCGTGGTGGCGGATCCGGATCGGGCGCCCCTCAAGCACGGTGCGGCGGAGCGTGCGCGCGAGGTCCTCCAGCTCGGGGCGGAGCTTCTCGAACGCCTCCCACTCGACGAGCGGCTCGACCGCCTCCGGCTCGGCGCGCTCGCGCATCGCCTCCTCGAGGCGCTCTCGCGCGGCCGCGGCCGTTTCGCCGGTCAGTACGGCCACGTCGTCGACTTCCAGCTGCCTGGAGCCGTCGTGGGTCTCGACGGAGCCGGAGACCCGGACGACGTCGCCGATGTCGACGGCGGGGTACGCGCGAACGCCGGCCTCCTCGAAGGCGGCCGCGGCGAGCACGCCCGACTCGTCGGCGACGTGGAAGATCGTCGGACCGCCCGTCTGTTTGATCTGGGTGATCTCCCCCTCGACGGTCACGCTGTCGCCGACCGTCGCGTCGCCGATCGTGGTGATCTCCGGCTCGTACTCGACCGCGAGCACGTTCGCGTCGGCGAGAGCGACGTCCGCGAGATCGAACGAGACGTCGCCGTTCTCCTTCAGTTCCTCGAGCACGACGACCACCTCGTCGCCGACCGCGAACGTCTCACCGTCGAGGTTCGACTCGTGAAGCAGGCCGGACACGTCCTCGGAGACGTCGACGAAGACGCCGTAGTCGACGACACCGTTGACCTCCGCTCGGTAGCGCGCGCCGACGTCCACGTCGGAGCGCGTACAGGCGGGATCGAGATCGTAAACCACGGGTCGGGAATCCCCCTCCCCGTTCACGCCGGAGTCACCGGCGGCGGAATCAGTCATATCGAACGATGGGTGACGGCGGGTGTTAAGGGTTGTAGTATCGCTCCGGCGGCGAACGACCGGTCGACGACCGGCCGCTGACGACCCTGTCGGTGGGGGTATCGACACCCTTAGTTGGCGCCCGACCCGAGTTCCGCCAATGCGACTGTTCCGGTCGAGCGAACTGCTCGGCATCGCGGCCGACACCCTCACGTTCGCGTTGGAGGCCTCCCGGGACACCCACCCGAACGAGTACATGGGCTTTCTCCGAGCGACAGACGCGCGCGATCTGGGGCTCGACCGGAAGGGGCAGGTGATAACCGACGTGCTCGTGATCCCCGGAACCACGTCGACGCCGGAGTCGGCGACCGTCCGCGAGCACATGAAGCCCAACTCCTCGCGGGCGGTCGGCTCGGTCCACTCTCACCCGAACGGCGTCCTCCGACCGTCCGACGCGGATCTGGCGACGTTCCACGCCGGCGAGGTGCACGTCATCATCGGGGCGCCCTACGACCGTGACTGCTGGCAAGCGTTCGATTCGGACGGCGACCCTCGTGATCTCGACGTGATCGACGTGGCGCTGCCGGAGGACGAGGCGTTCTTCGACTTCGACCAGACCGACATCGACGCGGAGCTGTACGATGAGTGAGGAAACCGACGGGAGCCGTGGCGACGCCGGGAGCGACGCCGACTCCCCGCGAATCGCGCTCGCGCAGGGCACCTTCGACATCCTCCACCCCGGCCACCTCCACTACCTGGAGGACGCGGCCGCCCGCGGCGACGAACTCCACGTCATCGTGGCCCGCCGTGACAACGTTACGCACAAGTCGAAGCCCGTGTGTCCGGACCGGCAGCGCCGGGACATGATCGACGCGCTCGAGGTCGTCGACGAGGCGCACCTCGGGCACCCCGAGGACTTCTTCGTCCCCGTCCGCGAGATCGGACCGGACGTGATCGTCCTCGGGTTCGACCAGCATCACGACGAGGACGGGGTCGCCGCCGCGCTCGCCGCCGAGGGAATCGACGCCGAGGTGACTCGCGCGACCGCCCGCGAGCCGCGCTACGAGGGGGAACTCCTCTCGACGGGGACCATCATCGACAAGCTGGTCCGCGAGCGCGGGCAGCGTTCGCGCTCGGAGTAGACCACGACAGACGGAGCCCGCGCCGGTCGCACTGTCCACCCAACGGCGGGATCGGCCGCCTCACAGGTCCGTCAGCGTCGCCCGCAGGAGGTACATCGGCGCGGCGCCGACGGCGAGCGCGCCGACCGTGACGCCGACGAGCGCGAGCGCGCGCAGCGTCGGCGCTGTCGACAGCGACGCGCGGAACACGGCCGGGGTGCCCGCGGCGAGGAGGAGCGCACCCGCGGCCCACAGCCCGAACGCCCGCCGCGTGACTGCCGTATCAACGTCGTCGCCGAGGCGAACGTAGACGGCAACGAGACCGACTCCGGCCGCGAGCGCGACGCCGGCGCCGACGAACGCGAGCACGACGGTGAGCAGCTGGAACGCCGGAAGCTGCGCGACCGGGACGATAGCGGTTGGATCGACGGCCGCGAGGCGAAACGCGGCGGGGGCGACAGCGACGAAAGCAGGGGCGGACACGGGGGCTACAGCCGGTCGTAGCGCTGGAGTCCGTGCCAGATCGCGTCGACCATCCGCGATTCGCCGTCCTCGTCGCCACCGGCGACCACGGTGGCCTCGGCGCCGTCCGCGGCCGCTTCCTCCCACCCCCGCGCGAGCGCGTCCTCGATGACCGTCAGCGAGTGGTTCTCGAAGTTGTTCATACCGCGGAAGTCCTCGAGGGCGGCGCGCTCGGCCTCGCCGAACGAGTCGGTCGGCTCGGCATCGAGCAACTCAAGCTCCGCGAGCGTTCCCGACACCGCCAGCGCCGCATCGCCGGACAGCTGGGCGGGGTCGTCGGGCTCCTCGCGAGCGAGCAACGTCACGTCGTACAGCTTGAACACCCGCTCCAGTTCGTCGATGGGGTGCTCGTGGTCGTCGACGCGAACGTCGACCCAGCGGTCGTTGCGCCCGTCGTAGCCGCCCTCCGGCTTGGCGACGTACAGGGCGGCCGACTGCTCGCCGCGGGAGTCGCCGCCGGCGTCGTTGCCGGCGTGCAGCGCCTCGATGAGTCGCTCCGGGAGTCCTCCCTCGGTCACCTCGAACGCCTCGGCCATCGCGTCGATCGTCGCCTCGTTCTCGAGGACGTTCCCCTGAACCGTGTAGTGCTCTCCTTGCCGGTCGCCCGCGGTCTCGAAACACTCCTCGCCGGTGAACGCCGCCGGCTCGCCGTCGAGTCCGACGACGCCGACCTGTCGCTGTGGGGCCTCGTCATCGGCGTCGGTGAGCTGCTCGATCACGTCGGTTGCGGTGTGGCCCTCCCGGAGGAGATCGAGCCCGTTCGGCCCGTACGCGACGTTGGCGAAGCTCTGCGTGGCGACCGCGCCGGCGTCCGCGGAGACGAACGGAACGACGGCGCCGACCGAGACGAACTTCGACTGGACCGCGACCCCGACCGCGTCCGTCTCGGGGTCGCGCGCTGCGATGGAGAACGTCATTCGGTGGCACCTGCGGCGGCGACGGCAAAAGCGTGCCGGGGTGCCATTTGACGAGAGGGCAACTGGAAGGATGGACGCCGTCGGAGATTCGTTACCAGTCCCCCGCGTGAACCGGTGGAGGGCCGCTCACGACACGTGCTCGATGAGTTCGACGATGGTGCCGGCCGGGTCCACGAGGAACGCGATCCGGAGGTCGCCGAAGCGCTCGGGGCCCATCACCCAGTCGACGCCGTCGGCTCCGGCGTCGATCGCCCCGCGGGCGGCGTCGACGTCGTCGACGACGAACCCGAAGTGGAGCAGCCCGTTCGGCATCGACTCCACGTCGCCGGTCGCCTCGTACGGCGCCCGGTCGAAGACGTACACGCGCTTGTCGGCCACCTCGAGGGCGACGTGTTCGACCGCGGTCGCGCCCTCGCCGTCGTCGGCGTGGCCCCGCTCGATGACGGTCCCGTCGAACGCCGCCTCGTAGAACGCCGCAGTCGCGTCGACGTCGTCGGCCTTCAGCGCCACGTGAAAGAACGAGTTCGGTGTCACGGGCCCTGCGTTACCCCCCGTGAACAAGACAGTTCCGGCGGGCCTTGGGTGTTCCCGGAAGCCGGCGACGACGGTCCCACTCCGTCGCTGTGACGGCGTGCACGTCGCCTCGGCTACACACCTCCGCGACGACGAGGCGTTTTTCCCCGTACCGACGGTACGTGCGGGTATGGACGTCCGGGGCGATCGCGAGTGCACGGAGTGCGGAACCCGCTGGTCGTACTTCGAGACGGGGAGCGTCGCGTGTCCGGACTGCGGAAGCCTCCGGAGCGTGGGTACCGGCGAGCGCCGCAGGCACACCGACGCGCCGGCGGAGTTGGATCTCACCGCCGTGTTGGCCACGCTCGATGACACTCCGCTCGCGGACCTCGTCGACGAGATCAAATCGGAGTGCCGGGCGTACCTCCGCAAGCGGGGGTTCATCCGCGGCGGCGACCTCGCGCCGCTCGACGACGCGTACCTCGCGGCCGCCGAGTTGCGCCACGCGGCCGACGTGTACGGTCGCCTCGCCGGTCCCGGCGGCGGCCGAGCGGACGCGACCATGGGCGATCGCGGGCCCGAGGGAGCCACAGCGGGCGTCACCGACGACGAGGAGTGGTACGTCACGGCCCTCCTGCGCGCGACCGGCACGGGCGAGCGACCGAGCGCGAGCGAGGTGCCGCCGCGGATGCACGAGGCGCGCGGCCTCGCCGCGGCCGAGGCGGTGCTCGAGTATCGCACGGACGTGGCGAAATACCTCGACGACCACACGGACCCGGAGGCGAGTCGGACGCTCGGCGCGATCCGCGACCGCGCGAAACGGATCGACGCGCTGGACGGCGACGTGACACCCGCGGAGGCGGACGCGCTCGTCGATGCGGCCGTCGAGTTGGGTCGATACCTCATCGCCGGCGACATGGAGGCGCTGGCGAGCGCCCGGGAACGCCTCGACGACACCGAGTGAGGCCACACTGCGGGGCCGACCGCTCGCCTCACCCGTCGCTCTCCGCGAACCCCTCCCGAAGCGCCGCGGCCGTGTCAGCCAGTACCTCGCGAGCCGCGCTCACCCCGAGATCGCCGAGCATCCCGGCGACGCCGTGGATCAGCGACGGGTAGTGGAGGTGGTCGACTGGGACGCCGGCGTCCGCGAGCGTCTCGGCGTAGGCGACCCCCTCGTCGCGCAGCGGGTCGAACCCACAGGTGACGACCGTCGCCGACGGGAGCTCGGCGTGGCTGCACGCCGCCAACGGACACGCGTACGGGTTCGCGAGTTCGAGGTCGCTCCGCCAGTAGTGCCGCCGGAAGTAGTCGATGTCCGCCCGTTCGAGGTAGTAGCCCTCGCCGTTCTCCTCGTAGGACGGCCAGTCGCCGGCCGGGTCCACGACCGGATAGAGGAGCGTCTGGTGGTCGATGGCCGGGCCGCCCGTCTCGCGGGCGTACAGGGCGACCGCCGCGGCGAAGTTGCCGCCCGCGCTGTCGCCGCCGACGGCGAGTCGATCGTCCCCGTCAACCGACTCGGGGTCGTCCGCGACCCACTCGGTCGCCGCGATCGCGTCCTCCAACCCCGCGGGGAACTGGTGCTCCGGAGCGAGCCGGTAGTCGACCGAGACGACGACGCAGTCCGCCTCGTCGGCGAGCACCCGGCAGATCCCGTCGACCGTGTCGAGCGAGCCGATCACCCAGCCGCCGCCGTGGAAGTAGACGAGCACCGGGAACGGCCCCTCGCACTCGGGCGTGTACACCCTGATCGGGACCTCCGGTCCCTCGCCGTACCCGGGGACTGTGCGGTCCGCGACCGTCGCCAGTTCCGGGACGTCCGTCGGCTCGCCGCGCCAGTCGGAGAAGAACTCCCGGGCCTCCAGCGGGGAGAGGTCGTGCAGATCCGGGACGTCTGCGTCGTCCATCGTCTCCAACAGCTCCCTCGCCTCGGGGTCGAGGTCCGCGTCTCTGTCCATGCAAAACGGTACCAAGTGACGGAGAATAAATCGGTTGCCGGGGGCTGGGGGTGGACGGGAACGGTGAAAACGAGTCGCGTCGGCGCCCCGCTCAGGGAAGCTCGATCTCGACGCCGTGCTGCTCGCTCGCGGCCGTCACCGTGTTGTACAGCAGCATTGCGCGCGTCATCGGGCCGACACCACCGGGGACGGGTGTGATCGCGCTCGCCTTTTCGCGCACCTCGTCGTAGGCCACGTCGCCGACGAGCGTCGACTCGCCGTCGCGCTCGACGCGGTTGATCCCCACGTCGATGACGGTCGCGCCCTCGCTCACCATGTCTGCGGTGATGAACTCCGGGATGCCGGCGGCGGCGACGACGATGTCCGCCCGGCGGGTGTGGCTGGCGAGGTCCTCGGTTCGCGAGTGACACACCGTGGTCGTGGCGTTGCCGCCCTCGCCGCGGCCGAAGAGGAGGTTCGCCATCGGCTTGCCGACGATGTCCGAGCGCCCGACCACGACCGCCTCCTTCCCTTCGGGGTCAACGTCCGCCGACGCGAGCAGTCGCTGGATGCCGTGGGGCGTACAGGGCTTGAACCGCGGGTTGCCGGCGACGAGGCGACCCACGTTCTCCGGGTGGAAGCCGTCCACGTCCTTCGCGGGGTCGACCGAGCGCAGGACGCGTCGGGTGTCGACCTGATCGACGACGGGCATCTGGACGAGGATGCCGTGGACCTCGTCGTCGGCGTTCAGCTCCTCGACGGTGTCGTACAGCTCCTCGGCGGGCGCGTCGTCGTCAACGTCGACGTGGATCCCGCGCATCCCCACCTCCTCGCAGTCGTTCTGCTTCATCGAGACGTACGTCTCGCTGGCGGGGTCGTCGCTCATCAGCACGGTCGCGAGCGCGGGGTCGACGCCCTCCGCTTGCAGCGTCTCCACGCAGTCGGCGACGCCGGCTCGGATCTCGGCGGCGACGGCGTTCCCGTCGATGTCGGTCATGGTCGATGGAGCGGCGGCGACGGGTAAGAATCCTCGGGTTCGTGCATACCGACCGCCCCTTTCAGACGAGAATATGCACGTACGTGGGACTCACCGGGACGCTCGTCCTCGATCGAGCGCTTACTCGTACAGCGGGTACGCGTCGGTCAGTTCGTCGACGCGCTCGCGGACCTCGGCGATGACCGACTCGTCCTCGACGTTGTCGACGACGCGGTGGATGAGGTCGCCGACCTCGCGGCAGTCGGCCTCGTCGAAGCCGCGGGTGGTGAGCGCGGGCGTCCCGGCGCGGATGCCGGAGGGGTCGAACGGCGAGCGCGTCTCGCCGGGGACGGTGTTCGCGTTGAGGACGATGCCGGCGTCGGCGAGCGCTTCCTCGGCGTCGCCGCCGGAGGTGTCGGGGTGGGACTCGCGGAGATCGACGAGCACGAGGTGGGTGTCCGTGCCGCCGGAGACGATCTCGAGACCGTTGTCGGCGAACGAGTCGGCCAGCGCCTCGGCGTTGTCGACGACCTGCTGTGCGTACTCGTCGAACTCGGGCTCCAGCGCCTCGCCGAAGCCGACGGCCTTACCCGCGATGTTGTGCATCAGGGGACCGCCCTGCCCGCCGGGGAACACCGCCGCGTCGACGTCGTCCGCGTGCTCCTCGTCGCACATGACGATGCCGCCGCGGCCCGCGCGGATCGTCTTGTGGGTGGAGCCGGTGACGAAGTCGGCGACGCCGACGGGCGAGTCGTGGACGCCCGCGGCGACGAGCCCGGTGATGTGCGCGATGTCCGCGAGGTGGTAGGCGTCGACGTCGTCCGCGACCGCCTGGATCCGCTCCCACTCGACCTCCCGCGGGTACGCCGAGTAGCCCGAGACGACGATGTCCGGGTCGAACTCCTCGGCCTGCGCTTCCAGCGCCTCGTAGTCGATGTAGCCCGTCTCGGTGTCGACGCCGTACTGTTCCACCTCGAACAGCTGGCCGGTGAAGTTCGCCGGGTGGCCGTGGCTGAGGTGGCCCCCGTGTTCGAGTTCGAGCGAGAGGATCTTGTCGCCCGGGTCCAGCGTCGCGAGGTAGACGGCCATGTTGGCCTGCGTGCCCGAGTGGGGTTGGACGTTGACGTGTTCGGCGCCCCACAGCTCCGTGGCGCGCTCGATGGCGAGCTCCTCGACGTCGTCGGCGAACTCGCAGCCGGCGTAGTAGCGCTTGCCGGGGTAGCCCTCCGCGTACTTGTTCGTGAGGGCGCTCCCCTGCGCCTCCAGGACGGCCTCGGAGACGTGGTTCTCGGAGGCGATCATCGCCAGCGTGTCCTGCTGTCGGCGGACCTCGCCCTCGAGGGCGTCGGCGACGGCCGGATCGGTCTCGCGTACCTCGGGATACTCCATACTATAGGTCCGGCGAGCGGCGACAAAAAGCCATCCGTACTCGCGCGCGGCCGGCGACCCGGACGGGCGATCGCGTAGCGAGATCGCGGCACGCCCGGCTGATCGGCCGCGCTCGTCAGGGACTCGAAGCCACGTCACCGACCCCGGTGGAGTCGGGTTTCGACCTCGCCGGCGACAGCTGCGTCCACGATGAGGAACAACGTCGCAACGGGTCCCAGAACTGTCGCCCCACCCGACGCGAGCCGCGGGTGTCGGTGACCGGCCTCATCGGAGCCGATCCCCCCGTTCGCACACGGAACGAACGACGCATACCGAAGCGTCGAGTACGGGTGATATCAGCACGCAGGGTGATTTTTCTCCGACCGACGAGAGCTCGTATTCTCCCAGTAGAGCGCTTGATTCCTTTGATTTCCCGTTAGTATTAAATATTCAACTGGCGATGGTGTACGTAGTTATGGCCACGAACGTATTCGAACAGTCGGTGGACGATGTCCTCCGGACGCTCTTCGATCGATCGGCGGACGAGCTGGTGATCGTCGACCCGAACGCGGCGCTGATCGAGTCGCTCGTCGACGCGGGATCGGACTACGGCGACGACCTTCCGACGCTGAACGTGCTCGCGGACGACCGCATGCTCAAGGACGTGATGGACGACTTCCTCGTCGCCGGCGACGCCGCCGACCTGGTCGACGCCGAGTCGATGACGCTGCGCGAGCTCGCCGGCGATGCGGACAACACGCTCGTCGGCGGCGAGGACGAGCTGTACGCCGTCGTCTCGGCGGGCGAATACGTCGCCGCGCTCGCGGCCGACGACGAGTCGTTCGCCAGCGACGTCTACGAGACGTACCGCGACCAGTGGGCGGACGCGACGACGTTCACCCTCCGCACACCGGCGCTCTCGCGCGTCCGGGAGACACTGGACGAGGACATCGGCGAATCGGTCCGCGCGGACTTCGACGCGGTGCTCGAGTCCCTCGAGACCGCCCGTGGCGACGACGAGGGGCTCGACGAGGTGACCATCTCGCTGCTGGTCGCCGCGAAAAACGACGTGCTGCTGTACGACATCAGCAAGTGGGGCGAGGACGTCGGTATCGCCTCGAAGGCGACGTTCTCGCGCACCAAGACCCGCCTCGAGGACCGCGGGCTCATCGACACCGAAAAGGTGCCCATCGACGTGGGTCGGCCCCGCCTGCGGCTGAAGTTCGGCGACGACCGACTGCGCGACGCGTCGAGCGACGAGCTGGCGAGCGTCGCCCAGCGGATGTTGAACTGAGCGCCGGCCGCGTTTTCGGGCACCGACACCGAACCCCACCGACCGGCCATCTTTTTGTGCGACTCACCCCACGAGCGGGACATGGACATCGCCATCGTCGGCCCCGACCCCGCCGTCGAGCCGGTTCGGGGTGCCTTCGCCGACATCGAGGCGAACGTGATGGAGGTCGACGCCGGCCTCCTGGACGGGTTCGACTTCGCGGTCGTCGTCGGCACCACCGGCGACGACGCGTTCCGCACCGCGACCCGGCTCGTCGACGAGTGGGTCGCCGTCGAGATCGGCGGCATCGGCGGCCGCGCGCTCGAGGGACTCGACGCCGCGGTGACCGTCTTCTCGGCGGACACCGGCTGTTACGACTGCTTGCGCGACCGCGTTCGCGCGAACGTCCCGACGACGGACGCGACGCCGCAGGGAACTCGCAGCGCCGTCCGCTTTGCAGGGGCGCTCGCGGGGCGACGCGCCATTCAGCACCTCTCCGGGGGCGACGTGGCCGGCACCGTCACCGAGGTCGACGGGACCGAGCGGCGCTTCCTCCCCTCGCCGGGGTGCGACTGCGGCGCCGCCCCGACGGGGTTCGAGCTTCGCGCCCCAGACGAGCCGGTCGATCTCGACGACGCCGTCGACCGGATGGACCGCGCGGTCGACGATCGGCTCGGCATCGTCACCGAGGTCGGGGAGCGCGAGTCGGTGCCGGCGCCGTACTACATCGCGCGGACGACCGACACCGCCGCGTTCGCGGACACGCGCTGTGCGGAGTTCGCTGCCGGCGTCGCCGCCGACTGGGACGCCGCCTACGGGAAGGCGATCGGCGAGGCGCTCGAACGCTACTGCGCGGGCACCTACCGCGCGTCGTCGTTTCGGTCGGCGCCGACCGCCGCCGTCGTCGACGCAGTCCCGGTCGACCGGTTCGTCCGCCCCGCCGACGCGGAGACGCCCGAGTCGGACGACCACATCCCGTGGGTCCCCGGGATCGATCTGTCGACCCGGGAGTCGGCGTCGCTGCCGGCGGAGTTCGTCGTGTTTCCGCCGCCCGAGGAACGGTTCGCGCCGGCGATCACGACGGGGCTCGGGCTAGGGAACTCGACGGCGGAGGCGGTGCTGTCGGGGCTGTACGAGACCGTCGAGCGCGACGCGTCGATGCTGTCGTGGTACTCGACGTTCGAGCCGATGAGTCTCGCTGTCGACGACCAGGGGTTCGAGACGCTGCGCAAGCGAGCGCGCGCCGAGGACCTCTCCGTGACCACGCTGCTGCTCACACAGGACGTGGACGTGCCCGTCGTCGGCGTGGCGGTCCACCGCGACCCCGAGACCGGCGAGTGGCCGCGGTTCGCGATGGGCTCGGCGGCGGACCTCGACGCTTCGGCCGCCGCTCGGGGAGCGCTCGCTGAGGCGCTGCAAAACTGGATGGAACTGCGCGCGATGGGGCCCGAGCAGGCGAGCCGCGAGGAGGGCGCCATCGGCTCGTACGCCGACTTCCCCGAACGCGTCCGGGAGTTCGTCTCGCCCGACGTGACGCTCCCCGCAGCCGACGTAACCGACGGGGAGGCGGCGAACCTGGACGGCGTCGCCGAGGTCGAGGCGGTCGTCGACCGCCTCGACGACGCCGACCTCGATGCCTACGCCGCGCGCCTCACCACGCGCGACGTGGCCGCGATCGGCTTCGAGGGCGTGCGCGTGCTCGTGCCCGAGGCGCAGCCGCTGTTCACCGGCGACCCGTTTTTCGGCGCCCGACTGGAGACTGTCTCGGCGTCGATGGGGTTCGAGCCGGAGCCGGAGAAGGCGTACCACCCGTTCCCGTGAAGTCGTTTGATCGATCGAACCCGGAGCGTTCTTGTCCGCCACCCCACACCGTTCACCCACTCGAATGCCCCGGTTCGTCCACTACTCCGACATCGAGAACGTCTACGACGACCCCGAGCGCGCGGGGCGCCTCGCCGGCCTGATCACGGAACTCGACGGCCCGGACGCCGCGGTCGTCGGATCCGGCGACGACACCTCCCCGGGCGTCGCCGCGACGGTCTCGAAGGGGCGACAGGCGATCGACTTCTTCCGCGCCGTCGACACCGACGTGGAGACGTTCGGCAACCACGACTTCGACTTCGGGACCGACGCCGCACGCGAGATCGTCGCCGACTCCCCGCAGACGTGGGTATCCGCCAACGTCCGCGACGAGGCCGGCGAACCGTTCGGCGCGGCCGAGGGCGTTGTCCCGTGGACGATCAAACGCGTCGACGGCGCGCGCGTCGGCTTCCTCGGCGTCACCGACCCGAACACGGACTCGCTGAATCCGGCCGCGGCGGACATGACGTTCACCGACCCGTACGAGGCCGCCCGCGAGGCGGTCGCAGCGATGGACGCTGAAGTCGAAGCCGAGGGCGAGGATGGGAACGAGAGTGAGGGCGATGGCGTCGACTACGTCGTCGCGGTGTCGCACCTCGGCGGCGGCGACGATGAACTCGCGCGAATCGACGGGATCGACCTGATCCTCGGCGGACACGTCCACAGCGAGCGCGCCGAGGAGGTCGACGGCGTGTTGTGCACCCGCCCGGGCGTCAACGGCGAGACGGTACTGGAGGTGACGCTCGACGACGACGGAGCGAGTGTGACCCGCCACAGCCCCGAGGGCGCACCCGTCGACGAGCACCTCGCGGACGCGCTACGCCAGCGCATCGCCGCCGCGGGCCTCGACGAACCGGTCGGTACCGTCGACGAACCGATCGTCCGCAGCGACGAGACGGTCCACGGCGGCGAGTGCCGCCTCGGCAACCTCGTCGCCGACGCCTACCGGTGGGCCGCCGCCGCCGATGTCGGGCTCCAGAACGCCGGCGGGCTCCGGCTAGGTCACGATCTGGCCGGCGAGGTGACCCTCGCGGACTTCCTGTCGGTGCTCCCGTTCGAGGAGCCGATCGTCGTCGTCGAGCTCAGCGGGACGGAGCTACGCGCGGCGCTCTCGGAGATGTCGGCGGCGGTCGTCGACTTCGGCGAGGACGGCTGGTGGCACGGGCACCTCAGCGGCGCGCGGGTCGTCTGGGACGACGACCGCGAGGAGCTGATCGACGCGCGCGTCGACGGCGAACCGATCGACCCCGACCGGCGATACCGCGTCGCGACGCCGGAGTACCTCCTGCACTCGGACCACGAGTTCCCGACTATCGAGCAGCGCCACCGCGCCGGCGAGCACGGGATCCAACACGAGGTGCTGGCCGAGTACGTCCGCGAACACGGGATCGACCCCGAGATCGAGGGACGGATCGAACGCGTGTCGGGCGACGCCGCGGACGCCGAAGCTCCCTCCGACGCCGCAGACGCCGCGGACACGGCAGCCAGCGGCGCGTCGACCGACTCCCCGAGCGATTCGAGCGATCCGGGCGACGCGTCAGCGTCCGGCCGAGTCGACGACGAGTAACGGGCGACCGCCGGTGACGGCGGTGGACTCGGAGCGACCCGTGTCAGCGGTGGTCCAAGAGGAAGTGTTTACACGTGCCGGCACGTCCGGCCGACAATGACGTTGGTCGTCGTGCCGGTTCGGTACCCGCTCTCGAAACACTCCAAGGCGACGCTCGCGGAGGCGATCCGGATCGCCGAGGAGCGTGACGCCGAGTTGACGATCCTCCACGTCGACCTGTACCAGGACGGTCAGGAGGTGACCCGGACACAGCTCAAGCGCGCGGTCGAAGGCGAGTTCAGCCGACTGCCCAACGTTCGGTACGTCGTCCGTCGGGGGTTCCTCGTCGAGGAGACGATCCTCGACGAGATCGCGGCCGAGAAGGCCGACGTGGTCGTCATCGGCGCCAAGCAGGCGAGTCGCTGGCGGCGGACCATCCGGAAGCTGTTCTCCGATCCCGACATCGAGTCGTTCCTGAAGGGGAAACTCGACGCGACGGTGATCACTGTCCGCGCGAACGGGGAGTCGACGGAGTTCGCGTCCGCAAACGGCGGACGCGACGACTCGTGACGGACGATACCGACCGCCGCGGCGAACGCGGGGACGGGGACGCTCACGAGGTCGGCGTTCCGGCGACGCGCCGGGCGCTGGTCGACGCGCTCGCGGAGGGACCGGTGGCCGGGCCGACGCTGGCCGACCGCCTCGGCGTGTCGCGCGCGGCGGTGTGGAACCACGTCGAGGCGCTTCGCGAGGCCGGAGTCGCCGTCGAGAGCGGCGAGGACGGCTACGTCGTGACCGACGTGTCGGGGTACTCCGGCGAGGCGATCGCGTACGGCCTCGACGCCCCGTTCGACATCGACTACCACGACAGCGTCGGCTCGACGAACGACCGGGCGCGCGAACTCGCCGCGGCCGGCGCCTCCGGCGTCGCCGTCGTCGCCGACCGACAGACCGCCTCTCGCGGGCGTCTCGACCGCGAATGGGTCTCGCCGCCGGGCGGCGTCTGGCTGTCGGTGCTCCTCCGCCCCGAGGCGCCGCCCGCGCACGCCCCGGCGTACACGCTCGCGATGGCCGTCGCGGTGACGCGTGCCTGCCGCGAGACGGGTGTCGACACGCGGATCAAGTGGCCGAACGACGTGCTCGTCGCCAACGGTCGGGAGACGGAGGCGGAGCCGACCGAGCGCGGCGGCCGGAAGCTGTGCGGCATCCTCACCGAGATGGAGGGGGAGGCCGACCGGGTCTCGTGGCTCGTCGTCGGCGTCGGCCTCAACGCGAACATCGACCCCGACGACCTGCCCGCGTCCGCCGACGCGACGAGCCTGCTCGCCGAGCGCGGCGAGCCGGTCGACCGGCGCGTGCTCGTCCAGCGGGTCCTCGAGGAGTTCGACGCGCTCGCCGACGACCTCCGCGGGGCCGTCGACGCGTGGGAGGAGTACGCCGACACCGTCGGGCAGCGCGTCAGGGTGGAGACGCCCGGCGGCGTCGTGGAGGGTGACGCCGTCGCGGTCGAGTTCCCCGGGGCGCTCGTCGTCGATACCGGCGAGGAGACGGTCCGGGTGACGGCCGGCGACTGCGAGCACCTACGCCCGGCCGACCGCTGACCGACTGCCGGCCGGGTGCTGCCGACCGCCGGGTCGCCGCCGAACGGCGGTTCCGGGCCCCCGTTTCGACCGGGTCGACGGCTACGTCGCGTCCGCGACCCGGACCGTGAGCACCGGAACGGACGACGATCGGACGACCGATTCGGCGACGCTCCCGAGCAGAAGCCGGTCGATACCGCCGCGGCCGTGCGTCCCCATCACGATCAGGTCGCAGTCGTTCTCCTCGGCGTAGCGGACGATCTCCCGACTCGGCGAGCCGTCGATCACCGCCGTCTCGACCGGGACGTCGTAGTCGTCACCGAGCGCCTCCACCAGCGAGACGGCGTCTTCCGCGTCGCCCCGGAGCATCTCGTCGATCCCCTCCCAACTCGACTCCATCGGCATCCCGGCGTACGACGCCGAGTTGACGACGTACAGCGCGTGGACGGTCGCCCCGTGCTGGACGGCGAGGTCGACGGCGTGGCGCACCGCGCGCTCGACGCCGTCGGAGCCGTCGGTCGGAACGAGTATCCGGTCGTACATCCCCATGTGAACGTCTGCCGGACCCAGACAGCGGGGTCGTATTAATCTTCCCACGAACAATCCGCCGTCTCGCGGATCCGGGTTTCGATTCGTAACGAATCGGTGGAGCATACCGCGACGGGGCCACGGCGAGATACGCCCGGAGGGTGAGTCGAGAAGAGACGCCAGGGCACCGAGCCGACGGCTCACGGGGAACGTGGTAGCAGTGGACCGTGGGTGCCGGAACGGACGCCGATCCGGCGGTGAACGCGGCCGGTTACAGGCGGCCGACTTCCTCGACGCTCACGCTCTCGACGTCATCGACGTCGGAGAACGACTCCTCGACGGCCTCGGTGCCGCCGGCGTCGTCGGGGACGACGACCATCGGCAGGAGCGCGACGAGGCCGAACGCGACGTCGTCGCGCTCGACGTTACGTATCTCCGCGCCCTGCGGGAGCGACTCCTCCAGTTTCTGCTGGAGCACGTCGAGGTCGATATCGGGGCTTTTCGGCATGACCTTCATCTTCGCGGCGACCTTCCCCATGTCAGGGCCCCCGGAACCCGCAGTCGGGACACTCGAAGAGGTTGCTCTGCTTGCGGCACGTTGCACACCGGCTGATCTGCGTGCCACAGTCTGGGCACTTGAACGTCGCCGCGGCCGTCCCCGCGACGTTGATGCCACAGGAGACGCAGCGTCGCTCGGAACGCTGCTCGGACTCTGACTGGCTCATACGGCTATAAACCGGCGCGCGGGTTTTAACGGTTGTCTTTCGGACGGCACGAACCGCTCGCCCGACCCCGTGTTCGTGCGGGTCGATGTCGTGCGACGGGAGCGGTCATGCGATCACGAGTGGACCGATCAGCACACCCATCAGGTGCACCCGCCGGCAGCCGAGCCGGACGGGGACGAACCCGACCGCGGCCGCCGCGAGAAACACGGCCAGCCCGAGCGCTCCCGCGAACCCGACCGACAGCAGCGCCAGTCCCGCCAACACCGTCGCGACCAGCGGAGCGTGCGGGAGTCCGCCGACGACACGGAGCGCGGCGTCGCCGACCAGCACCACCGCGACGGCCCCGACCGCGCCCGCGATCACCACCGCCGAAAGCAGCGGCGGGAGCGCGGCCGGGACCGCGGCTTTGTCCACGGCGACGAGCACGCCCGAGCGGGTCACGTCGAACGACCAGTACGCGAACAGCGCGAACACCGCCGTCGCCGTGTTCGCGCCGCTGGTCGCGACGACGTACTCGCGGGTCGGGTCGCGACCGGCGGTCGCGGGGAGCGCCAGCACGGCCGCGACGCCCGCGGAAACCCCGGGAAGGTAGCCGACCGCGGCACCGCCGCCCGCGCCGGCCGCGGCCGCACCCGTCAGGTCGCGGCCGGACAGCCCCAGCCGGGCGTCTCCCTGCGGCGGGACGCCGGCGCCGCCGAACGCGTCGAGGAGGACCGGCACGCCGAACAGGCCGGCGAACAGCGGCGCGAGTATCCCGCCGGCAGACACCAGCGGGTCCGTCGGCGCGTCGAGCGCGGCGAGGCCCAGCGCCGTCGCGAGCGCGAACGAGAGCGCGCCGGCGAGCCGACGCCGATGGGTCGATTCCGTGAGCACGAGCGACAGCGCCACCACCGCGAGCACGACCGACAGCCACTCGCGTACGAGCGGGTACGCGACGCGCATCCCGGCGGTGACGACGACCGCGGCGGGGACCGCGATCGCGAGCGCCAGCCCCGACCCGACCGCCGAGAGGCGCATCGCCTCGCGGCCGCGCCCCTCCGCGACGAGCGTGTGTCCGGGGAGCGCCGCGGCCGCCATCGCGGGATCGGGAACTCCGAGCGCCAGCGACGGCACCACGTCGAGAAACGTGTGGACGACGCCGGCGGCCACCATCGCACAGCCGAGCGGAAGCGGCGGGGCGTCGAGTCCCGGCGCCGCGGCCGCGAGCAGGAACGCGAAGTTGTTCGCGTGCAGCCCGGGGACCAATCCGCTGCAACAGCCGAGCGCGCACCCGACGAGCGTGTACGCGAGCAGGACCGTTCCGACGGGCGGGACGGCGGCGGGGAGCGACAACACCGGGCAGGAGTGCGCCCGTCATCAGGTTTCAACGCTCGGATCGCGGTGAGCGCTCGGATCACCGTGGACGACCCTATCAGTCAGTCGAGGTCGCGTCGCCGGCGCGGTCGCTCGGCGATCAGCGTCGAAAGAAGTTCGATCGCGATCGAGTCGGTCGAGACGAGGTAAGCGTCGCCGGCGTCAGCCGAAGAGCTCGCCCAGGCCCTCGCCCGAGTCCTCGTCGTCATCGTCGTCGGCGGCTGCCTCGTCGGCTGCCTCCTCCTCCTCGGCCTCGTCGTCGTCGCCGTCGTCGGCCTCCGCCTCGTCGGCGGAGCCGCCGGCGGCGCCGCCCGCGGCGCCCGCGGCGGGCGCGGCGGCGGCCGTGTCGATGGCCTCCTCGATGTCGACGTCCTCCAGCGCGGCCACGAGGGCCTTCACGCGGGATTCCTCGACGTCGACGCCGGCGGCTTCGAGCACCGCCGTGACGTTGTCCTCGTTGATCTCCTCGTCCGTCTCGTTCAGGATGAGTGCAGCGTAAACGTATTCCATGGTCCTGTGTAGTGTGTCTTATCCGAACATCTCGCCGAGGCCCTCGGCTCCGTCGCCGTCATCGTCGTCGGCGTCGTCGGGCTCGGCTTCCGTGTTCTCGTCGTCGCTCGATTCGTCCGTCTCCTCCTCGGCATCGGCGTCGGCTTCGGCGGCCGACTCGGCTGCGGGTGCCTCGACGCCGCGGAGCTCCTCGGGGAGCGCCTCGTCGTCGTCGATGGCGGCCGCGAGCGAGCGCAGCTGCGCGTCCGCACGGGACACGAGGTCGGGGAGCAGCTCCTCGTCCTCGATGGCGGCGAACAGGCCGACGGCCTTCGCGTCGCCGGCGGCCGTGCCGAGCAGGGTGCCCGCGGTGCGGGCGGTCGGGTAGGCGGCGTTGACCGAGAGGTTCCGCGCCGCCGCCGCGGCGGACTCGACGTCCGCGCGGTACTCGTCCACGTCGATGGCGAGCTCCTCGGGCTCGAACAGGACGCCGTCGGCGAAGACGGCGCGCAGGTCCAGCCCGACCTCCTTCGGCTCGATGCCGAGCTCGCCGAGCACGTTCGCGAGGTCGTTCGAGACCGCCTCCCCACCGTCCAGCACGTGGGAGTCGGACATGACCTTGATCGACCCGCCGTCGATCCGGGCGTCCGCGCCGACCTGCTGGAGTTCGCCGACGAACGGACCGGGGTCGACCCCCGTGTCACCCTCGGGGATGACGACGTCGTTCGGGGCGATCTCGCCCGCGCCGATGGGCGCGGAGGTCTTCGACGCCTCGAGCTGCTTGAACAGCCCGAAGGGGTTGTCGTCCGTCCCGATGAGGCCGACGTGACCCGAGACGAACCGGCCCAGGCCCTCGGCGCCCTCGTTCACCTCATCGAGCGCGCGCTCGATGAGGGTGTTCCGGGACATCCGCAGTTCGGCCTGTCCGTGCAGGTCGCGGCGCATGTCCTGGAGCTGCCGGCTCGGAATGCCCGTGAGGTCGACGACGCCGACGGCGTCGTACGAGCCGACGAACTCGGTCAGCTCGGCGACCTCCTCGCGCTTCCACTCCGGGATCGTCTCGGTCTTGCGCTCCCCCGCGGAGCTGCTCATACGGGCACCTCCACGGACGGGCCCATCGTCGTCTTGACGTAGATCGCGTCGATGTTGAGCGGCCCCTTCTCGAGGTCCGCTTCCAGCCGACGGATGATCACGTCGATGTTATCGCTGATCTCGTCTGCCGTCATGTCCTGTGCGCCGACGCGCGTGTGGAACGTACGGCGGTCGCCCGAGCGGATCTGGACGGTGTTTTTCATGCGGTTGACGGTTTCGACGACGTCGTCGTCGGGCTGGAGCGGCGTCGGCATCTTGCCGCGCGGCCCCAGAATGCGTCCGAGGTTGGACGCGACGTCCTGCATCATGTCGGCCTCGGCGATGAAGAAGTCGGTCTCATCGGCGAGGTCCTTGGCGTCGTTCTCCTCGGACGCGAGGTCCGAGAGATCGTCGCCCGACAGGACGTCGTCGGCGACGTCTTCCGCGCGGAGGGCGGTCTCGCCCTCCGCAATGACGACGATGTGTGTCTCCTGGCCGGTTCCGGCCGGAAGCACGATTTCGTCGTCAACTCGATTCGACGGGTCGTTGAGGTCCAAGTCCCGGAGATTCACCGCCAAGTCCACGGTCTCGCGGAAGTTGCGAGCGGGGGCGGTCTCCAGTGCTTGGGATACTGCGTCCTCGATTGAATCTGCCATTTTTCACCTCCGTAGTACGCAGGAATGCTCCTACGGGTCAGTGAAACAGGCGTACGCCTGTCTCACCGTGGAATCAGCCTACGCGACACTTAAGGCCGTCGAAGGACGGTCCCCCACGGTTCGCTGTCACACGGCGGTGTTCGTCGCCGGCGACGCGTCACAGGCGCGACACGGCGTGAGCGCGACGAGCGGCGGAACTGGCTCGCGGGGGAGCGCCGCGGCTCCGCGGTCGAGGCGTCGCGACCGACGAGCACCGTCGGTCGGCGAGCGAGAAGTGGAACCCGTCGTTACGCAGCCGCTTCGTCGGCGAGGACGTCGTCGTACTCGCCGGCGTCGACGCGGTCGTCGAACGTGCGGGCGTCCTCGCCGTCGATGGTGACGCCGAGCGACGCGCAGGTGCCGCCGACCTCCTTGGCCGCGGCCTTCACGTCGTACGCGAGCAGGTCGGACAGCTTCTGCTCGGCGACCTTCTTCACCTGTTCGACGGACATGTCCGCGACGAAGTCCGTCTGGGGCTCGCCCGAGCCCGTCTCGAAGCCGACCTCGTCTTTGATCAGTTCCGCCGTCGGCGGGACGCCGACCTCGATGCTGAAGGAGCCGTCGTCCTCGTACTCCACGGTGACGGGGACTTCCATGCCGTCGAACGCGGCGGTCTGGTCGTTGATGTCGGAGACGACCGCCTGCACGTCGACCGGCGTCGGACCGAGCTCGGGGCCGAGCGGCGGGCCGGGATTGGCCTCGCCGCCGGGAATGAGCACTTCGATGGTTCCAGCCATGCATTCGAATTCCCCGTCGCGTCGTTTAAGGATTGTCTTTGCGACCGATCCCGGCGGCTGCGTGGGTGAGAACCGCACGCAATCGACGGCGAGACCACTGGCGCTTATGCCGGACGGCGACGCTGACGGAGCTATGCCCGAATCGGACTCTATGGCGTACACGAAGTTGGGCGACACGGGATTGGACGTGTCCCAACTGTGCCTCGGCTGCATGAACTTCGGGAGCGAGCGGCCGTGGATGATGAACGATCGCGACGCGAGCGTCGATCTCATCCACGAGGCGCTGGACCTGGGGATCAACTTCCTCGACACCGCGAACGTCTACTCCACCGGCGAGTCAGAGGAGATCGTCGGCGACGCCGTCGCCTCCGCCGATCGCGACGAACTCGTCCTCGCCACGAAGGTGTTCGGCGAGATGCACGACGGCCCCAATGGCTCGGGCCTGTCGCGAAAGCATATCCTCGATCAGGTCGAGTCCAGTCTCGACCGACTCGGCACCGACTACATCGATCTGTACCAGATCCACCGCTGGGACGAGGACACCCCGATCGAGGAGACGCTCGCGGCGCTGGACTACCTCGTCGAGACCGGGCGAGTGCGCTACATCGGCGCCTCGACGATGACCGCCTACCAGTTCACGAAGGCGCTGTACACGAGCGACATCGAGGACTACAGCCGCTTCGCCTGTATGCAGCCCGAATACTCCGCGGTCGCGCGCTACGAGGAGCCGAATCTCCTCGAGGTGTGCGAGGCCGAGGGAGTCGGCGTTATCCCGTGGTCGCCGCTGGCCGGCGGCTTCCTCACCGGCAAGTACGAACGCGACGCCGAGCCGACGGACGGCACCCGCGGCGCCGCCTCCGAGTCGGTCCGCGGCTACTTCACCGAGGAGAACTGGGCCGTGCTCGACGCCGTTCGGAGCGTCGCCGCGGAGATCGACGCCACGCCGGCGCAGGTGGCGCTCGCGTGGCTGCTTCACCAGGACGCCGTCACCGCGCCGATCATCGGCCCGCGGTCGAGCGAGCACCTCCGCGAGAACGTCGCGGCGCTCTCGGTCGAATTGAGCCCGGATCAGGTGGAGCGCATCGCCGAGCCGAAGACCCCGCGGTACCCCAGCCCGTAGCCCGGACGAACGTGCCGGCGTCGGCCGTCCGACCCCCGAAGAGATCCCTCGTCGGGAGGGTTATCCATCCACGTCGTGTCAGTGGTTTCCATGAGCGACGCACGCGAGTTCGACGGGATGGCCTACACGAAGCTGGGTGACACGGGGCTGGACGTGTCCCGGCTGTGTCTCGGCTGCATGAACTTCGGATCCGGGGAGCCGTGGATGATGGACGACCGCGACGCGAGCGTCGATCTCATCCACGAGGCGCTGGATCTGGGGATCAACTTCCTCGACACCGCGAACGTCTACTCCGCCGGCGAGAGCGAGACGATCGTCGGCGACGCCGTCGCCTCCGCGAACCGCGACGAACTCATCCTCGCGACGAAGGTGCGCGGGGATATGTTCGACGGTCCGAACGGCTCGGGCCTGTCGCGAAAGCACATCCTCGATCAGGTCGAGGCCAGTCTCGACCGGCTCGGAACAGACTACATCGATCTGTACCAGATCCACCGCTGGGACGACGAGACGCCGATCGAGGAGACGCTCGCGGCGCTGGATCACCTCGTCGAGACCGGGCGGGTCAGGTATATCGGCGCCTCGACGATGACCGCCTACCAGTTCACGAAGGCGCTGTACACGAGCGACATCGAGGACTACAGCCGCTTCGCCTGTATGCAGCCCGAGTACAACGCCGTCGACCGGCACGAGGAGGCGAACCTCCTCGAGGTGTGCGAGGGAGAGGGAGTCGGCGTCATCCCGTGGTCGCCGCTGGCCGGCGGCTTCCTCACCGGCAAGTACGAACGCGACGCCGAGCCGGACTCGGGGTTGCGCGCGGGCACGGACGAATACACGAAGAACCGGTTCTCCGAGGAGAACTGGGCCGTGCTGGAGGAGATCCGCGCGCTCGCTGAAGCGAAGAACGCGACACCGGCGCAGGTGGCGCTCGCGTGGCTGCTCCGACAGGACGTCGTCACCGCGCCGATCATCGGGCCACGGACGAGCGAGCATCTCCGCGAGAACGTCGCGGCGGTGTCGGTCGAGCTGACCGACGAGGAGGCCGCACGCATCGAGGCGCCGAAGACCCCGCGATGGCCCGCGCCCGGGAAAGACTGACCCGGGCGGCCCGGCACAGGGCTGCGGCCGCGACATAGACGGTACGGTTTTCTCCGTTCCGTTCGGGGTACGGGTATGGAGACCGAGTCGCTCGTCGAGACGCTGGAGGCGGCGGGCCTGTCGCCGTACCAGGCGGAGGCGTACGTCGCGCTGCTGGAGTTGGGGACGGCGTCGGCGACCGACGTCGCGGAGGCGAGCGGCGTCCCCGGCCCCCGTATCTACGACGTGTTGCGGACGCTGGAGGAGCAGGAGTACATCGAGACGTACGAGGCCGGCTCGCTGCAGGCGCGGGCGCACAGTCCCTCGGTCGTGTTGGACGACCTTCGGCATCGAGCCGACCGGCTGGAGGCGGCCGCCGATGAGGTGGAACAGCGGTGGGAACAGCCGGAGCTGGAGGCCGGCGGCGCCAGTATCGTCACGCGGTTTCGGACCGTCATCGAGCGTGCGGAGACGTTCATCGAGGGGGCGAACCATCAGATCCTCCTGTCGACGACGGCGGCGAACCTCCGGCGGCTCGCGCCCGCGCTCCGCGACGCGACCGACCGCGGGGTCTCGGTGCGCGTCTCAGTCTACACGGACGACGCGAACGAACGCCCGGACCCGGACCTGTTCGAGGACATCTGCGTCGAGGCGCGTATTCGACCGCTCCCCTCCCCGTTCGTGGCGCTCGCCGACCGCAGACAGGCGTCGTTCGCCCACCACCCCGACTCGTACGACCGCTACGGCGTGCTCGTGAACGACCGGACGCACACCTACGTGTTCTACTGGTACTTCCTCACGACGCTGTGGGAGCCGTGGAAGACCGTATACGACGCGACCGATCCGGGGCTCCCGGTCGAGCACCTCGACGTTCGCCATCTCGTCCGCGCCCTCCGGGAGCGGGGCTGGCGGGACAACCCGATCCGCCTTCGCGTCGAGGGATACGAGACCGCGACCGGGGAGGAGTGCACCGTCGAGGGAACCGTCGTCGACGTCCGTGTCCCGTTCGAATCGGAGGCCGACACCGGCTTCGAACTGGCCGGACAGGTGACGGTCGACCTCGACGTCGACGGCGAACACGTCAGCGTCGGCGGGTGGGGCGCGATCGTCGAGGACATCGAGGGAACGAGACTCACGGTCGTCGACGCGCCGCCGACCGAGTGAGCACTGCTCCGCCGCATAGCGACCGGGGGCGTGCGCCGGGTCTCGACCGGCCACCGGGGGACTGCGGGCGCCGCGATCTCGCTCGGATCGTTCCACTGCAAGTGGGTATGCCCGCGATCGAACCGGGATGATCGACCGATACGCACGGACACACTTTGTTAACAACTCCTGTTGTTAAAGCCATAGCCTATATTAATCATTGTTCCCTATATCGGCGTGATGTCCAACGACAAGACACGGAACGGGGTATCGCGGCGAGACTACCTCGCTGCGGCTGGCGGCGCCGGTGCGACGCTCGGGCTGGCGGGCTGCATGGGCGGCGGTGACGGCGGTGACGGCGGCGGCGGAGGCGAGCCGATCAACACGGAACCACCGGAGGAGGACGTGACCATTCAGATCGCGGCCGATTCCAACTTCGCGAACGCGTCCGAGGACATCGTCCAGACGCTTCGCGAGGACGGGGGGCTCCCGGAGAACATCTCCATCGAGTTCCTCGCCGGCTCGTTCACGACCGGCGACCGACGCTCGCAGTACCAGCAGATCCTCTCGGCCGGCCAGGAGCGACCGACCGTCCTGATGATGGACAACGGCTGGACGATCCCCTTTATCGCCCGCGAACAGCTGGCGAACCTCAGCGAGGAGCTGCCCAGTTCGATCACCGATCAGGTCAAGGACAACTATATCGACAACATGGTCGCGACGGCCCAGAACGCCGACGACGACCTGTTCGGGATCCCCCTGTTCGCGGACTTCCCGACCATCCAGTACCGCAAGGACCTGATGCGGGAGGCGGGCTACACCGACGAGGACTTCGACACGTGGGCCACCGAGGCGATGACGTGGCAGGAGTTCTCCACGGTCGTCGCCGAGACGATGGAGGCCACGGACACCCAAACCGGCTTCACCTGGCAGGGCGCCTCCTACGAGGGGCTCGCCTGCTGTGACTTCGTCGAGTTCATGGGCTCGCACGGCGGCTCGTACTTCGGCGAGTTCGAGAACTACTTCGGCCCCATCGGGGACCGGCCGGTCACGGTCGACGAGGAGAACGTCATCAACGCGATCCGCATGATGCGGACGTTCATCAACGGGAGCGACGACGAGGTCGCGCTCGACGGCTACGCGGACATCTCTCCGGACGCGGTCGTCCAGTACACCGAGGAGCCCTCGCGTGAGCCGTTCACGAACGGCGACGTGGTCGCCCACCGGAACTGGCCGTACTCGATCAACATCAACGGCGCGGAGGACGCCTTCGGCGAGGACCTCGGCGTCATGCCGATCCCGTACGCGGTGTCACAGGAGGACTCCCCGTACGACTCGATCGGCGGGAGCACCTCGGCGCTCGGCGGGTGGCACCTCACGCTCAACCCGAACGCGTCCGAGTCGCGCAAGCGCGCGGCGCTCCAGCTGTTCAAGGCGCTGCAGGTGGACGAGGTACGGCTCCGGATGTTCGAGATCGGCGGGTGGACGCCGCCCATCTCGGACCTGATCAACACCGAGCGCACCCGGGAACTCGATATCATCGGCCGCTACGTCGACAGCCTGCAGGTCGCCGGCGAGAACGCGCTGCCGCGGCCGGTCACGTCCGTCTGGCCCCAGGAGTCGTCGCAGATCGCCAAGGAGGTGAACGCGAGCCTCCGGCAACAGAAGACCCCGACGAAGGCGATGAGCGACCTCAAGGAGGCGATCGAGTCGATCGAGAGTTCGGTGTAGCGGGAACAGGCCATACATTTATTAACGTCATATACAATCGTTACCAATTGACATGAGCACCGAGCTATCGTACCACAGTTCCAGACCGTCATGAGCACCGAACAACAGACGGGCGGCCCACCGGGGGAGCGATCTGGCGTGTACGTGAACACCGTCAGGTGGATGGAGAACCTCTCTGAGACGCAGTACGCGTATCTTCTCCTGTCACCGGCGCTGTTGCTGTTGGCCGTGATCGCGTTCTGGCCGCTGCTGTCGACGTTCAGGATCTCGCTGTTCGCCGACAGCGTGGGTGCGGCGAGCGTCGGTTCGTTCGTCGGACTGGAGAACTACGTGGCGATCCTCACGGGCGAACGATCCGCGCTGTTACCGTCGCCGTTCCTGCCGGAGAGCCTGACGGTCGACGCACTGTTCAACAGCGCGCTCGCGGTGACGCTGGTGTTCACGCTGATCAGCGTTTCCTTCGAGACGCTCATCGGGTTCGTTCAGGCGCTCGTGTTGGACCAGGAGTTCAGCGGGCGCCGCTGGGTCCGGGTCGCGATCATCCTCCCGTGGGCGATCCCGATCGTCGTCCAGGGGATGATCTTCTACCTGATGTTCCAGCCGAACATCGGCTTCCTCGTCGGGACCGCCCAGGACCCGGCGCTGTTGAACCAACTGGGGCTGCTCACGACGACGCCGCTGGCGAACGCCCAGGACGCGACGATGATCGTCATCGTGGCCGACATCTGGAAGACGACGGCGTTCATGGCGCTGCTCATTCTCGCCGGGATGCAGTCGATCGACCGAAGCCTCTTCGACGTGGCGAAGGTCGCCGGCGCCTCGCCGTGGCAGCGCTTCAAGTACATCACACTGCCCATCATCCTGCCGACGGTGCTGGTCGCGATGCTGTTCCGCACGATCCAGGCGATGCGGATCTACGGGCTCATCGAGACCGTCGCGGGGTGTACGACCGTCCCGTCGCTGTCGTGTCTGGTGGTGACGACGTGGAGCAACCGGATGCTCGGCTCCTCGGCGACCATCGCGTTCGTCACGGCGGCCATCATCGGGGTCGTCGTTTCAGTGTACATCGTGGGCTACGCACGAGGGAACCTATGAGAGACGACACGCGAACCGACGGCGGCGTCGCGGGCGAACCGGAACTGAAGCGCGGTCCGCTCCAGCGGTGGGTCGCGCGGTCGATCGACGACCCCGAGCGGGCGTACCGCGCGATGTTCTACGTCGCGACGATCTTCTTCCTGGTCACCACGCTGTTCCCGTTCTACTTCCTGCTGGTGTTGGGCGTGACTCCGGAGAACGTGCCGCTGGCCGTGATCCCGGCGGCGGTCGACTTCGCCGTGTTCGTCGAGGTGTTCCGGAAGATCAACTTCCTGCGATACATGGTGAACAGCCTCGTTCTGGCGCTATCGACGACGGTGATCGTGCTGTTGCTGTCGAGCCTCGCGGGGTACGTGTTCGGCCGACTGCGGTTCCCCGGCCGGGCGCCGCTGATGCTGCTGGTGCTCGCGATCAGCTACTTCCCGCCGGCGGCGTTCTTCGTCCCGCTGTACCAGCTGTTCACGGGGAACGTGATCCCGGGGCTCACACTCTACAACACGCCGGGATCGATGGTCCTGCCCTTCAGCTCGCTGTTCATGCCGCTGTCGATCTTCATTCTCACGACGTTCTACGGACAGATCCCCGACGGGCTGGAGGACGCCGCCCGCGTCGAGGGGACGACCCGACTGGGCGCGCTGTTCCGGGTCATCATCCCGCTGTCGGCGCCGGGCGTGGCGACGGCGGGCGTGTTGACGTTCATCGCCGTCTACAACGAGTTCTTCTTCAGCCAGTTGATGAACAACGGACAGCCGGACAACTGGGCGCCCATCGTGGGCGGTCTCCTCAGCCTCCAGCGCGCGGGGCAGTTCGAGGTGACGTACGGCATCATGGCCGCGGGCAGCATCATCGCCGTGGTTCCGGTGGCGATCCTCGTGGTCGTCGCCCAGGAGAAGATCGTGAGCGGACTGACCGCGGGCGCACTCAAGGAGTAAGACAATGGCACGAGTTCAACTCACGGACGTGACGAAACGGTACGAGGACGTGACCGCAGTCGAGGGGATGAACCTCGACATCGAGGACGGCGAGTTCATCACGCTCGTCGGTCCCTCCGGCTGTGGGAAGTCCACGACCATGGAGATGATCGCGGGGCTGACGATGCCCAGCGACGGCACGATCCACATCGGCGAGCGCGACGTGACGACGCTGCCGCCGAAGGACCGCGGCATCTCGATGGTGTTCCAGAACATCGCGCTGTTCCCGCACATGGACGTGTACGACAACATCTCCTTCGGGCTGCGGCTGCGCAACTACGAGAAAGAGGAGATCGACCGTCGCGTCGACGACGCCGCCCGCGTCGTTCAGATGGAGGGAATGCTCGACCGGATGCCCGACGAGATGTCGGGCGGGCAGCGCCAGCGCATCGCCATCGCCCGCGCCATCGTGCGCGAGCCCGAGGTGTTCCTCATGGACGAGCCGCTGGCGAACCTGGACGCGAAGCTGCGCGTCCACATGCGTACCGAACTCCAGCGGCTCCACAGGGAACTGGAGACGACCATCATCTACGTCACCCACGACCAGGCGGAGGCGATGACGATGTCGGACCGCATCGCCGTCCTCAACGAGGGCGAACTCCAACAGTTCGCCGCGCCGCTGACCTGCTACAACGAGCCCACGAACGAGTTCGTCGCCGGGTTCATCGGCTCGCCGGCGATGAACTTCACTCACGGGGAGCTGACCGCTTCCGGCTTCTCGTCGGCCCACTACGACGTCACTTTCCCGACCGAGGGCGCAGAGATCGCTCCCGGAACCCAGGTGACGCTCGGCGTCCGCCCGGAGGACGTCTACCCCGAGGAGTTCCGCGACGACGCGGCCGACCCGACCGAACTGATCGACGCCGAGGTTGACGTCATGGAGCCGATGGGCGACGAGATATTCGTCTACCTCATGCTCGCGGAGGACACCGAGTCCGGAATGGGCGGAGACGTGAGCGGCGACGACAGTCTCCTCATGAGCGTCTCGCCGGACAGCACGCTCGAGGAGGGCGACCGCCTCGACGTGGCGCTTGACCGCGCGAAGGTACACCTGTTCGACGACGCGACCGGCGAGGCGCTCGTTCACGGCGTCTCGCGGACGGCGGAGTCGGCGGCCGACGCTCGCGGGGAGGAGGCCGAGTAGGATGGTCGACGCCCTGTACCTCGCGGCCGTGACGCTGCTGTTCGTTCCGTGGGTGTACGGGCTGTACGCGCTGGCTCGCGACGGGAAGAACCGATTCCTCCCGCTGGCCCGTCAGTACCTCCGCGGTCGACGCAACCGGTCCGAGCAGGCGGAGGCGGAGGCCGAACGCGAGGAACGGGAACGACAACTATACTGACCCCCTTCCCCTCCGTCCGACCATGATGTGTTACTCGATATCGAGTAGTCCTTCCGGGGTGCGACGATGACGTCCGTCGACGGCTTCGACCCGTCCGGGGTCCGCGTCGGCATCGTCGGGCTCGGCGGCATCGGTCACCACCACGCCGAGCGGCTGGAGTCGCTCGGGGCGGATCTGGTCGGCGGCATGGACGTCGATAGCGACGCTCGCGAGCGGTTCGTCCGCGAGTACGACGCGCACGCGTTCGAGGACGCCGGCGAACTGTACGACGTGGTCGACGCCGTGCTCATCACGACACCGAACCGGTTTCACGAGGAGTACGCCGTCTCCGCGCTGGAGTGGGGGCTGGACGTCCTGCTGGAGAAGCCGCTGGCGCACACGCTGGAGTCGGCCGAGCGCATCGCCGAGGCCGCCCGCGCGGCAGAGGGGATCTGCATGGTCGGGTTCAACAACCGCTTCGCGGCGCCCGTCGAGGTGCTGAAACACTACCAGGGCGAGGGGCGACTCGGCGACGTGACCCACGTCGAGGCGAACTACGTGCGGCGGCGGGGCGTCCCCGGTCGCGGCTCGTGGTTCACGAGCAAGGCGGTCTCGGGCGGCGGCAGCCTCATCGACATCGGGGTCCACGCGATCGATCTCGCACTGTACTTCCTCGATTTCACGGAGGTCGTCGAGGTCTCCGGCGTCGCGCGCTCGGAGTTCGGGGGTCGCGACGACTACACCTACATCGACATGTGGGGCGACGACGCCGGTCCCGAGGAGTTCGACGTCGACGACTCCGTCTCGGCGTTCATCCGCACCGCCGACGGCGCCACCGTCTCGCTCGAGGCCGCGTGGGCGACGAACCGCCCGGAGAACAACGACTTCTTCGTCCGCGGGACCGAGGCCGGCGCACACTTCGACCGCGACAGCGGCGACCTCACGCTGTTCGATAACGGGATCGGGGGCGGCCACCACCTCACGGACACCGCCGTGGACACCCGCGAGGTCGACACCCACCGCGCCGAGCAGGCGGCGTTCCTCGAGGCGGTCGCCACCGGCGAGGCGCCCACCCGCAACACCGTCGAGCAGGCGCTGACGGTCCAGCGCGTCATCGACGGGATCTACCGCTCGACCGAGGAGGGGCGGGCGGTCAGACTCGACGAGTAGGCTTCGATCGGCCGTCCGGTTTTTGTCCCGTCGAGAGCAACTCGGAAGCGATGGTTACGACAGCGATGAGCACGCCGGAGGTTCTGGTCAGACTCGTCGCGGGGATCGGCCTGATCCTCGCGAACGGCTTCTTCGTCGCGATCGAGTTCGCGCTGACGCGGGCGCGGCAGTTCACCGAGGCGGAGTTCGTCGGCGACACGCCCGCGCTCGAACGCGCCTGGGAGATGACCCAGAACCTCGAGATCTACCTGACGACCTGCCAGGTCGGGATCACCGCCTCGAGCATCGCCGTCGGGATCGTCGCCGAGCCGGCGCTCGCGGCGCTGTTCGAGCCGGTGTTCGCGAACACCGCGCTGGCGTCGGTGGGGGCCGGTGCGATACTCGGGTTCGTCATCATCAACCTCCTGCACCTCACGCACGGCGAGCAGACGCCGACGTACCTCGGCGTGGAGCGATCGCGGATGGTGTCGCGGTACGGGGCGACCCCGCTGTATTACTTCCACGCACTGATCTCGCCGGTCATCACCTTCGGCGACTGGGTCGCGAAGTCGACCCTGAAGCTGTTCGGCGTGGAGATGACCGGCGCGTGGCTGGAGACCGAGGAGGACGTCATCGAGTCCCGGGCCGATCTCCGCCGGGAGCTGTCCTCGACGCTGGAGGCCGGAGATCTTTCGGATGAGCGCCGCGAGGAGGTCGTCAACGCGCTCCGGGTCGGGGAACGAACCGTCTCGGATATCATGGTCCCGCCCGCGGAGATAGTGTCGCTGTCGACCGGCGATCCGTGGGCGGAGAACCTCGCGCGGATGCGCGAGTACCCGCACACCCGGTTCCCGCTGCTGGGGGACGACGGCGAGGAGTTCCTCGGCATCGTGTACGTGCCGGCGTTCATCCGTGAGGCCGACCGGCTCACGGACTCCGACCACGACCTCCGGGAGGTCGCCGCCCCGCCGATGACGCTCTCGCCGGACGCGACCGTCTCGGACGCGATCGACCGCTTCCAGGTGGAGGGGCAAGAGCTCGCGCTCGTCGTTTCCGACGGCGAGATCCGCGGGCTGGTGACCGCCACGGACGCCTTCGAGGAGATCATGGGCGAACTGGAGGACCCCATGGACCGGCGCGCCGCGAGCGAGGACGGCGCGGCCTGAGCCGAGAGCTCCCGAGCCGTAGCTCCGGACAACAGCCCTGTGGTTCCGTGACGGGACACCGGCCCCGGGCCGACATATAGATTTATTCGGATCGTTGTACAATCTGTGAGTATGGACATCGGCGTACTGACCGTCCCACTCGGCGGTGAATCGCGATCTGACGCGTTCGAGTATCTCTCCGCTATCGGCGTCGAGACGGTCGAACTCGGCGTCGGCGGCTATCCCGGACAGGACCACACCGACCGCGAGGGGCTGCTGGCGGACGAGGACGCGCGCGAGACGCTCCGGGCGGATCTTGACGAACACGACCTGCGCGTGAGCGCGTTCGCGACACACAACAACCCGCTGCACCCCGACGACGAAACCGCCGACGCGGCAGATCACGAGCTGCGAGGGGCGGTCGAGCTCGCCGACGAGTTCGGCGTCGACACCGTCACCTGCTTCTCGGGGCTGCCCGCCGGGGGTCCGAACGACGAGGTTCCCAACTGGATCACGGCGCCGTGGCCCACCGAGCACGCCGAGGCCGAGGCGTACCAGTGGGAGATCGCCGAGGACTACTGGTCGGATCTGGCCGCGCACGCCGACCACCACAGCGTCGATCTGGCGATCGAGATGCACCCGAACATGCTCGTGTACGAGCCGCACGGCATGCTTCGGCTCCGCGAGGCGACGAACGGGCGCGTCGGCGCCAACTTCGACCCCTCGCACCTCTACTGGCAGGGGATCGACGTGACCGAGGCGATCCGCGTGCTCGGCGAGCACGACGCGATCCACCACGTCCACGCCAAGGACACGAAGGTGTACGAGTCGCAGGCCCGCGAGAAGGGCGTGCTCGACACGACCGACTACGCCGACAGCGAGAACCGCTCGTGGCTGTTCCGCTCGGTCGGCTACGGCCACGGCGAGGCGCACTGGAAGGACGTGGTCAGCACGCTCCGGATGGTCGGCTACGACGGCGCGCTCTCCATCGAACACGAGGACGCGCTCACCTCCTCCCGGGAGGGGCTGGAGAAGGCCGTCGACCTGCTGAAGCGCGCGCGATTCGAGACCACCCCCGGCGACGCATACTGGGCGGAGTGAGGTGAACACGAAATGACCGACGAACCCATCGACATCGGCGTACTGGGGTACCGCTTCATGGGCAAGGCGCACGCGAACGCGCTCGACCGCCTGCCCATGTTCTTCGAGGACGCGCCCGAGACGAACCGACATACCGTCATCGGACGCGACGAGGCGGCGCTGGCCGACGCCGCGGAGACGCTCGGATTCGACCACACCGCCACCGACTGGCGCGACGTGGTCGAGGAGGTGGACGCCTTCTACAACCTCGGGCCGAACCACCTCCACGTCGAGCCGTCGGTGGCGGCGCTGGAGGCCGGCACGCCCGTCCTCTGTGAGAAGCCGCTGGCACCGACACTCGCGGGGGCCGAGAGGCTGCGCGACGCCGCCGCCGCGGCCGACGTGCCCGCCGGCTGCGCGTTCAACTACCGGTTCGTTCCGGCGATCCGATACGCGAAGCGGCTCATCGACGACGGCGAGCTCGGCGAGATCCGACAGGTTCGCGGGCGGTACCTGCAGGACTGGCTCTCGGACCCGGAGGCGCCGTGGAGTTGGCGCAACGACGAGGAGCTGGCCGGGTCGGGCGCGCTCGGCGACCTGGGCGCACACACGATCGATCTCGCGCGCTTCCTCGTCGGCGACCGCGTCGGCGAGGCCGCGAGCGTCTCCGGACACCTGCAGACGTTCACCGAGGAGCGCCCGGTTGAGGGCGGGGACGGCGAGACCCGCCCCGTCACCGTCGACGACGCCTACTCCGCGCAGGTGGAGTACGACTCCGGCGCGACGGCCACCTTCGAGGCCTCGCGCGTGACGGAGGGTCACAAGAACGACCACACGATCACCGTCCACGGGAGCCAGGGAAGCCTACGGTTCTCGCTGGAGCGGCTGAACGAGTTGGAGGTCATGACCGGCGACGCCCGCGGGTACGAGACCGTGCTGGTCACCGACGAGGACGACCCGTACATCGAGCACTGGTGGCCGCCGGGCCACGTTATCGGCTGGGAGCACACCTTCGTCCACGAGAACTACGAGTTCCTGCGGAGCGTCGCCGGAACCGACGAGTTCCTACCGAGCTTCGACGACGGCTACGAGATCCAGCGCGTGCTCGACGCCGTCGAGCGCTCGGACGCCGAGGGCGTCCGGGTCGACCTCGACTGATACAAGACGAGCTGACCGACGCGGAGGGCCCGCCGCGAGGCGCGATCGAAGTACGGCCGAGGTCAGCGACCGCCGCGGCGGCTCAGAACTCGCGGACGCCCTCGTCGGTGATCACTTGGTCGACGAGCGAGATCGGCGTCGCGTCGTAGGCGGGGTTCTCCAGCGTGATGCCGTCGACGGGTTCGAGCATCACCTCGCTGGGAGGACGCGACTCGTTCTCGAAGCGGAACCCGTCGTCGATGATCTTCGTGCCCGAGCCGACGACGACGACGGGGACGCCGACCTCGGCGGCGGCGGCAGCGATCGGGAACGTCCCGGTCCGGTTGTAGAGCGTGTCGCCGACGATGCAGTCCATCCCGACGACGACGCGGTCCGGGTCCGCCTCCCGAAGGAGGTAGCCGGCGGCGGCGTCGACCGCGAGGTGGGAGTCGACGCGGTCCATCCCCGCGAGCGTCCGCGCGGTCTTGCGTCCGAGATAGCGCGGGCGTGCCTCGGTGACGTACGCGGTCATGTGTGTGCCGCCGACGGCCGCCGCTTCCACCGCCTCGAGCACCGTCGACGAGTAGTCGTGGGTGAGGAACGTCTCCCCGTCCTCGAACGTCCGCGCGGCGTTGGCCGCGGCCTCACGCTTGCCGGCCTCGATCCGTTCGACCTCCCGTTCGATCGTCGCTTCCAACAGGTGTTTTCCTTCCTCGACCGTCTCGGCGTCGTCGATCACCGCGTCTGCGATCGCGCGCATCGCCCGGTGAAGGCTGGCGTGGGACGGGTTCGCCCGCCGGAGCGCGCCGGTGTTGTGGTCGAGGTCGCGCTCGAACTCGTCGAGCGTGGCGTACTCGCGGTCGAGCAGGTCGCCCAGCGCGCGCGCGGCCTTCACCGCGACGACCGACGAGGAGTGCGTCTGCATCTCACGGATCTCGGCGACCGTCTCGTCTATCATGCGTGAGCGGTCGCGTGTTTCGGGGTTAGGTGTTCCGGGATTCGATCTCCCCCTCGCGTTCGTCGACCGATCAGCGAGGGTCGTCCGGCGGGGGCAGACGACAACACTCATACCGGCGTCGCCACTATCCAAGCGTCGTCAGATGAACCGCCGCACCCGCGAGTACCTGAAGGGCCGCTTCGGCGACTACTACCGGAGCGCGTCCGTCTCCCCGCCGCCCGAGGCCAACGAGCGCGAGTGGGGACACATCCCTTTCACCGCGGGCGACGGCACCACGATGGTCCGCCACCAGTCGCTGCTCGACATCGGCGAGGTGAGCGAGTTCCTCGCACGCGAGACGCCGCGACACGCCTACTTCTCGGCGGCCCGCTACGACGAGCCGGCGAACAAGCGGATGAACGAGAAGGGGTGGCGCTCGGCGGACCTCGTGTTCGACCTCGACGCCGACCACCTCCCCGGCGTCGACCCCGAGGAGACGAGCTACGGCGAGATGCTCGCCGCCTGCAAGGAGGAGCTGCTCGCGCTGCTCGCCATCCTCGAGGACGACTTCGGCTTCGCGGACGCGGACATGCAGGTCGTCTTCTCGGGCGGGCGCGGCTACCACGTCCACGTTCGCGACGAGTCGGTCGCCGAGCTCGACTCCACGGCCCGCCGGGAGGTCGTCGACTACGTCCGCGCGGTCGATCTCAACTACGACGGCCTCATCGAGAAACGGCCGAACGAGCGCGGGACGACCCTCCAAAAGCAGCTCCGCCGCGAGGGCGGGTGGGGGCGGCGCGTCCACGAGGAGCTCGTCGCCTACGCGGAACGGTTGCGGGCGATGGACGAGAGCGACGCGCTCGCGGAGCTACAGGAACTCGACGGCGTCGGCGAGAAGACGGCCCGAACCATCTACGGCGTCCTCGAACGCAACCCCGAGGGGGTGAAGTCGGGCAACGTCGAGTTGGGGCCCGGCGCGTCGACGCTGGTGCGGGCGATCGCCGAGCGCGTCACCGCCGAGCAGACCGCGCCCATCGACGAGCCGGTGACGACCGACCTCCGGCGGTTGATCCGACTTCCCGGCTCCATTCACGGCGGGAGCGGTCTGCTCGTGTGTCCGCTGGACCGAGAGGCCATCGACGACTTCGACCCGCTGACGGACGCCGTCCCCGGACGCTTTCGCGGCCGCGACATCCTCGTCGACGTGCACGATCCGGGGCCGGTCGACGTCGGCGACGACAGAGATAAGGTGCCGGAGGGAATCGTATCGGTCCCCGAGTACGTCGGCGTGTTCCTCATGGCGCGTGGACGAGCGGAGAAGGCGCGAGAGTAGCGCACCGACGGATACCACACGATGGACTTAGACGAACTACGCTCGGTACAATCGAAGGAGCGCTCGAAGGACAGCCTCCAGCACTTGCGCGACTCCTTCTACGAGGACGTCGCCGCCTATCTCGGCGAGCGCAAGCGCCAACGCGACGAGCGCGCTGCGAGCGTCGACCAGCCGTTCTCCGACGACCAGGTGCGAAAGCTCTCCAACGAGATCGAGACCGCCGAGGAGGTCGTCGAGTCGCTGTACGAGCGTCGCGTCGGCAAGGTCGTCAAGCTCGCGTCGTTCGCCGCCGCGGGCGCGCCCACCGACACCGAGGGCATGACCGCGCAGGAGGCCGAGCTGTTCGAGGACCTGGTCGTCCGCATCGAGCAGAACAAGAGCCGCGTCCTCGACGTGCTGGAGAGCGGCGCCGACGTGGACCTCGCCGGCGACGCGGCCGACGAGCTGGCCGCGGATCCCTCCACCGAAGCCGCGGCGACGGCCGTCCCCGCCGGCGACCCCGCGGCGTCGACACCGGAGGTCGGCGAGCCGTCGACCGCCGAAGCCGCCCCGCCGGAACGGGGAGCGGAGGTCGACGCGACGACCGACGCGAGGGACGCCGTCGACGGGTCCCCCAGCGACGCCGCCGACGCGGCCGACGGGAGCGGCGTCCTCGCGGACGCGATGGGCGGCGACGGAGCGACCGCAAGCGACACGACGTCCGAGTCGACGACGGACGCGCGGTCGTCGGCCGTCGCCGACGCCGGGCCGACGGGACCTGGGGATGGCGAGTCGCACGCCGGATCGGCGAGCGACCCCGACGATCCGTCCGGGGAGTTCGTTCCCGGTTCCGAACCGGACCGGGCGGGCGCCACGGGTACCGACTCCGCCCCCAACGGAGAGACGGAGCCGTCCGGCGGCGACACCGACCGTCAAACGGTTCGGATCACCCGCGACGTGGGACAGATCCTGGGCGTCGACGAGCGCGAGTACGAACTCGCGAACGATGACGTAGTTTCGCTGCCGACGGAGAACGCGGATCCACTCCTCAAGCGGGACGCCGCCGAGCCGATCGAGTAGCCACGGCCGCGGTCGCCCCGTCGACGCCGAGTACCCACGGCTACGGCCGGCCCGTCGCAGGCGTCGCGTTCCACGTCGCCGACGACTGCGACACCGACACCGCTTTTCATCCCGCCGTCCGATCGACGCGTATGCTCGACCCAGGCACCGAGGCGCCCGCCTTCTCGCTTCCAGACCACGTCGATCGCGAGGTATCGCTCGCGGAGTTCGAAGGACGCCGCGTCGTCCTGTACTTCTACCCCAGAGCCGACACTCCGGGCTGTACGACCGAGGCGTGCGGGTTTCGCGACGCCTACGACGAGTTCGAGGAGCGCGAGGCGGCGATCCTCGGCGTGAGCGACGACCCCGTCGATGACCTGAAAGCGTTCGCCCGGAAGCACGACCTCCCGTTCCCGCTGTTGTCCGACGAGGACGGCACCGTCTCCGACGCCTACGACTCCTACGGCGAGAAGAACCTCTTCGGCGACGTCGTCGAGGGCGTCTTCCGCAACACGTATCTCATCGGCCCCGACGGTCGGATCGAGCGCGTCTACGAGGGCGTCTCCCCCGAGGACCACGCCGAGGAACTGTTGGCGGACATCGACGAGCTCCGTGACGGCGACGCCGACTCGTAGGCTCGGCTCGACTCCGCGACTCCACACGACTCGACTGCGCGCGCCCGCCACACGGCTGTCACTCCCCGAGCGCTGTCGCCCCCGTCACCAGTGGCGCCCGTCGAGTTCCCGCCGGATCGCCTCCCGCTTCACGAGCACGAAGCCGGCGACGACGACGACGAACCCGACCACGGTCAGCGGCGTGACCGGTTCCGAGAGGATGAGCGCGCCGGCGACCGTCGCGACGATCGGCACGACGTAGCTCACGAGGTTGATCTCGAAGGGCCCCAGCAGGTCGAGCAGCCCGAAGTAGATGGCGTAGCCGATCGCGGAGGCGAACACGCCGAGGAACACCAGCGAGAAACCCACTGCCGGCGACAGCGCCGTCGGGAGCGGTTGGGGTTCGCCGGCGGCGACGCTGAGCACGTGAAGCACGACGGCGCCGAGCGCCATTCCCCACGCCGTTCGCGGCAGCGCCTCGGAGTCCGGCTCCAACCAGCGGGTCGCGACGCTGCCGAAGGAGACGGCGACGGCGGCGACGAACACGAGCGCGACGCCGATCGTCGTGTCGCCGCCGAGGTTCGACGGCGACGGCTGGGCGACCAGCCCGACCCCCGCGATCCCGAGCAGCACGCCGACGTACCCGCGCGCGTCGAGGCTCCCCTCGTCGAGCAGCCACACCGTGAAGAACGTCGTCAAAATGGGGTTGAGACTGTAGACGATCGAGGCGATCCCGCCGGTCGTGTACTGCTGGCCGTACGCGAGGAAGGCGATGTTGGCAACGACGAACAGCAGTCCGGCGACGACGACCGCGCCGAGATCGGTCCGCGAGCGTGGCACCGGTTCCTCCGCGCGCCAGCCGACGTACGCGAGCGCGACGAGCGCGCCGATGTCGAAGCGATACGCGCCCAGCAGCAGCGGGCGCAGTTCGGTCAGTCCGACCTCGATGGCCGGGAAGCTGCCGCCCCAGCAGATCCCGAGCGCGAGAAACAGTGCCGCGTTTCGGGACGTGCTCACGGAAGACTCACGACCGAACGAGCGATCGGGAACGACTTCGGCGTTTCCGTTCCGGACGGGACGACCGGATCGGGAGGGTTGTCGGCGAGCATACCCCGTGCGCCCACCGGGTGTCGCCGCGGACCGTCGGTAGCCCGGGTGGGGTTCCTCAGTACCCCCGGGTAATGAGGTAGTCTGCCAGGTCCGCGAGCAGGTCACGGGCCGGGCCGTCGGGAAGGACAGTGAGCCGCTCTTTCGATCGCTCGGTGAGGTCCTCGGCCATCTCGCGGGCGTAGTCGATGGAGCCGGCGTCCTCGAGCACCGCGACGGCGTCGTCGACCGCCGCCTCGCTCACCTGGGCGGGCGTCGACGCGCTCACGAGCCCGTCCACGTCGACGCCCTGCTGGCGCGCGTGGAGGGTGATGAGCGTCTCCTTCCCCTCGACGAGGTCGGAGCCGCGCTGTTTGCCCAGCTTCTCCGAGGGGACCGTGAGATCGAGCACGTCGTCCTGGATCTGGAACGCGCGTCCGGAGTCGACGCCGTACCGGTACAGCGCCTCCACGGTTTCGTCGTCGGCGCCCATGAGCACCGCCGGGATAGCCGACGACGCGCCGTACAGCACGGCGGTCTTCAGCTCGACCATCTCCAGGTACTCCTCGGGCGTCACGTCGTCACGGGTCTCGAACTCCACGTCGAGCGACTGCCCCTCGCAGATCCGGGTACAGGCCGACGCGAGCCGGTTGACGGCCTCGACCGTGTTCGCCGGGTCGGCGCCGGTGTCCGAGAGCAGTTCGAACGCCTTCGCGTACAGCGTGTCGCCGGCGAGGATCGCCGTCTCCGTGTCGTACGCGCGGTGGACCGCCGGTTCGCCGCGCCGGAGGTCGTCGTCGTCCATGATGTCGTCGTGGATCAGGGTGAACGACTGGATCACCTCGACGCTGACGGCCGTGCGCATGAGGTCGAACGGCTCGCCGTCGAGCGCCGGGAACGACCGGTAGTCGGTCGTCGCGTCGGCGTCGACGCCGGCGATCGCCTCGGCCACGAGCAGCGCCGCCGTCGGCCGGAGGCGCTTGCCGCCCGCCTCGAGGATGTACCGACTGGCCTCGTACAGTCGTTCGGGCTCGGCCATCGGGAGGTCCTCGTCGATGGCGTCGTTGACGCGGTCGCGGCGCTGGCGGACGGCCGCGAGCACCCGCTCTGCAGTCCCGTCCTGCGTCATCGTTACTCCGTCAGCTGGATCATGTTCCCGTTCTCCGTGACGTGGAGGTCACGCCCCAGCGTGTACCCCTTCCGGCTCGCGAGGTCGACGTAGGGCGCGAAGCCCTTCATGTCCTGGTGGGCGGGGATGACGTGCTGAGGCTCCAGCGCGTCGAGCATCTCGTAGTGCCCCTCCTCGCGGAGGTGGCCCGACACGTGGATGTCGTCGTAGATGCGCGCGCCCTGCATCTTCAGGAGCCGCTCGGACTGGTAGCGCTGGCCCTCGTTCGTCGGCTCCGGGATGACCCGGGCCGAGAAGACGACCTTGTCGCCGTCGTCCAGTTCGTACGGGGTCTCGCCGCGGCCCATCCGGGTGAGCATCGCGCGCGGTTCGCCCTGGTGACCCGTGACGATTGGGAGGTAGTTCTCCTTGCCCTCCTGCATGATCCGCTTGAACGTCCGGTCGACGGACTTCCGGTGGCCGTACATCCCGAGGTCGTCCGGGAAGTCGACGAAGTCCAGTCGCTCCGCGGTCCCGCTGTACTTCTCCATCGAGCGCCCCAGAAGCACCGGCTCGCGGCCGATCTCCTGTGCGTACTCGACGAGCGAGGAGACCCGCGAGACGTGTGAGGAGAACGTCGTGGCGACGATGCCGCCGTCGTAGTCCTCCATGCTCATCAGGGTGTCCTTGACGTGGTTTCGGGCGTGCGACTCGGAGGGCGTGCGGCCCTTCCGGCCGGCGTTGGTACAGTCTTCGATGTAACAGAGGACGCCGTTGCCCTCGCGACCGATCTCGCGGAAGCGCTCCATGTCGATCGGGTCCTCGAGGACGGGCGAGTGGTCCATGCGCTTGTCGAGTCCGTAGACGACCGCGCCCTCGGGCGTGTGGAGGACCGGGTTGATCGCGTCGATGATCGAGTGGGTGACGTGAACGAACTCCAGTTCGACGTTGCCCGAGTCGCCGATGGACATCGTCTCGCCCGCCTCCATCTTGACGAGGTCGTTGTCGACGTTGAACTTGTTCTCGCTTTGGACCTGCTGTTTGACCAGTTCGATGGTGAACGGCGCCGAGACGATGGGCGCGTCGTATCGGTGGGCCAGCTTCGAGAGGGCGCCGATGTGGTCGAGGTGACCGTGCGTCGGCACGATGGCCTTCACGTCGCCCTCCATGTCGCTCATGATCCGGTCGTCCGGAATGGCGCCCATGTCGATGAGGTCCAGGCTGTGCATCTTCTCTGTCTCGACGTTGTCGTGAATCAGGACCTGACTCAGGTTGAGGCCCATGTCGAACACGACGATGTCGTTCCCTGCGCGAACTGCCGTCATCTGGCGGCCGACTTCCTCGTAGCCGCCGATCGTTGCGATTTCTACTTCCATTGTGTTTCGGTGTCTGCGTTGCGAGCGTGAATCCCGCGCGTCGCGCGCGGCCGATGCTCGTACGGAAAGCCCCGGTACGGGTCACTGTGGACCCCGGCGTCTTACAGCGCGTCGGTCCGCGATCCCGCAATACGAGGGCGATCCCCGTACTTACCCGCGGGCTATGGTACTTGTACAGTCTCGGTCATCTGTTAAAACTGCTCGGGTTCGAGCGGCACGCCGCCGCCGGCTCCGTGGGTCGGAGGCTCGGGATCGCTGCGTGTACCACGGACGAACAGCCGCGCGGAGCGGCGGCGTCCGGTACGCTTAAACCCGAATCCGCCGACGGGTCGAACATGACTGGCCGCCCGCTCGACGTGCTCGAGGAGGCCCTGGACGCTCCCGTCACGGTCCACCTCAAGGATGGTACCGCTCACTTCGGCGTACTCGCCGGCTACGATCAGCACATGAACGTCGTGCTCGATCCCACCGAACTGGAGGACTCGACCGACGACGAGGTGGAAGACACAACGATTATCCGTGGCGACAACGTCGTCTCGATCAACGTATGACCGGAGCCGGAACGCCGTCTCAGGGGAAGAAGAACAAGACGACGCACGTCAAGTGTCGACGCTGCGGCGAGAAGTCCTACCACGTGAAGAAGAAGCAGTGCTCCTCGTGCGGCTTCGGCAAGTCCGCCAAGCGCCGCGACTACGAGTGGCAGTCGAAGGCCGGCGACAACTGACTCGCGTCTCCTCTCTCTCCTTCACTCGATATCACCGTCGTCTAGCGACGCACCGACACCGGTCGAGAGTGTCTGTCCCGCCTCGTGCACGATGCACAGCGGCTCGTGTGTAACCAACTCTCCCCTACTGCGAGTTGCTGAAATGGGCCAACACCGGTCGTATCCGAACGAGTGGGGAGGAATCGGCGGAGTCGTCGGACGCCGATATGTATTCATGTTCGTGAACACCTCTGTGGTTTCTCGTGACGACCTACGCACGATAACGAGGGTTTTTGTGGAATCGGCTTTCAGTAGCGACCATGTCACACGGCGACTCCGGGGACCGGGCGGCGCCGGTCACATCGCTCACCGAACCGCTCGGCGACGGCTCGCGTGAGCCGGCCCGGGTGGACGGCCCGACCGAGAAGTGCGGCGTCGTCGGCATCGCGCTCGACGACCGCGCCGCCGCGCGGCCGCTGTACTACTCGCTGTACGCGCTCCAACACCGCGGGCAGGACTCCGCCGGGATCGCCACCCACGACGGCTTCCAGCAGCACAGCCACATCGAGATGGGTCTCGTCGGCGACGCGTTCACGCAGTCGGACCTGGACGGCCTCACCGGGTCGGCGGGGATCGGCCACGTTCGCTACCCGACCGCCGGGGGCGTCAACGCCCGATGTGCCCAGCCGTTCTCGGTGTCGTTCAAGTCCGGCGCGCTCGCGCTCGCGCACAACGGAAACCTCGTCAACGCCGACGACATCCGCGAGGAACTCGCGTCCTCGGGCCACGCGTTCACCTCCGAGGGGGACACGGAGGTCATCGCGCACGACCTCGCGCGCAACCTCCTCGAGTCCGACCTGATCCGCGCCGTCAAGCGGACGATGAGTCGGATCCACGGGTCGTACTCGCTCACGGTGATGCACGACGACACCGTCATCGGCGTGCGCGACCCGCAGGGGAACCGACCGCTGTGTATCGGCGAACTGGAGGACGGCTACGTCCTCGCCAGCGAGTCGGCAGCCATCGACACGCTGGACGGCGATCTGGTCCGCGACGTACGGCCGGGCGAACTCGTGGTCCTCGAACGGGACGGCGGCGGCTTCGACTCCTATCAGCTGTTCGAGGCGGACAACACCGCACACTGCTTCTTCGAGCACGTGTACTTCGCGCGGCCGGACTCGGTCATCGACGACACGCTCGTGTACGAGGCTCGGCGGAACCTCGGCCGGGCGCTGTGGGAGGAGGCCGGCGTCGACTCCGACGTCGTGATGCCGGTCCCCGACTCCGGGCGGGCGTTCGCCTCCGGCTACGCCGACGCCGCGGCCGAGGACGGCGCGGACGTGGAGTTCGCCGAGGGGTTGATGAAGAACCGGTACGTCGGGCGGACGTTCATCATGCCGACGCAGGACGAGCGTGAGCGAGCAGTGCGACTCAAGCTGAACCCGATCCGCTCGACCGTCGAGGGGAAATCCGTCACCCTGATCGACGACTCCATCGTGCGCGGCACCACCTCGACGCAGCTCGTGCAGCTGCTACGGGACGCCGGCGCTGAGGAGGTCCACGTTCGGATCGGCGCGCCCGCGATCATCGCGCCGTGTTACATGGGGATCGACATGGCGACCCGCGAGGAGCTCATCGCCGCGAACCGATCGGTCGAGGAGGTTCGCGAGAATATCAGCGCCGACTCGCTGTCGTACCTGTCGGTCGACGCTGTCGCGGACGCGCTGTCGTCGACGAAAGCAGATCTGTGTCTCGGCTGTGTCACCGGGGAGTATCCGTACGATATCGACGGCGAGCCGACCGACCGCGACGTGAGTCGGCCGACCGTCGGGGAGCCGTCGCCCGCGGACGACTGACGCGAGGGTGAGTGAGCGACGCGGACGAGCCCCCGGGTGACCGCGACGAGGCCTTAACCCCGAGCCACACACGAAATCCGGGGTCGACCGGAGTGGGACTTCTGCCGAACACAGGGACGACGAACTGTGGGCGGTCGAACGACTGTGAGGCCGGCCCTTCCCGCGGCCGGGGCCCGAGCTGTCTGGCGAACAGGCGACACACAGCCCGCCCGCGAACCGTCGTGTCGCACACCCGCTGTCGGTTCGCGGCGACGCTCACCGCATCGCCGGTGTTGGTCACGGTATCGCATTTCAATGTTCGGCTCGCACTGGGAGGGAACCGGAGCCCGCGACAGCGGCCCTCAGTACACGAGATACAGGAGCACGTACACCACGACGCCGAGCCCGAACGAGACGAGCCACAGCGCGGCCGCGATCCGGCCGATCCGCCCGTGTGCGGTGTCGAACAGGTCGGCGACCGGTCGCGTCGCCGCGAGCGTCAGGACGTACACGACGAGCGGCACGCAGACGATCGCGAGAAGGATATGCACCGCGAGCACCGGGAGGTAGACGAACCGCTCGACGGTCGCCGGTCCGCCGAAGTCGGTCGTCCCGAGGAGCGTGAGGCGGTAGAGGTACAACACGAGGAACGTGGCGAACAGCCCGGTCGATGCGACCATGTACCGCCGGTGCGTCTCGAACTCGCGGCTCCGTGCCGCCCGAACGCCGAGCGTGATCGTCGCTATCGCGGCGAGCGAGACCGCGGCGTTTACCGTCGGGATCGCCTCGAGTACCGCCGCCGGCGCGCGGGGAAGGACCGTCGAGGGAACGACGCCCCCGACGACCGCGAACACGAGGCCGAGCGCGACCGCCGAGAGGGTCCCGGCGACGCCGAGGCTGTGCTCGCGCGCGAACCGGGACACTCGACCACCAGACGACGAAACGTCCGTACTCATTGTCGGGGAAACGGACGGGAGCACCAAAGCCGTTGTCGGATCGACGAGCGGGATCCCGGACGGCGCCGGTCGGACAGTCGAGCGTAGATATATACCCACGATCGCCCAATGAATCGCGTTATACATTGAGATATAGACGATCTTATTCCTGATCAACAGTATTTAAGCAATATCACTATGTGATCGTGAACAATGAGGTTCGGACGGTCGTCGACCCTCGGACTGCTCTGTCGGTTCGTCGGGCACGAGTGGGAAGCGACGGAGATGCGGGTCACTCACGGGCGGGTGGTCTGTCGGCGCTGCGACGCCGCGGAGTGGCGTCAGAACTGATCGCCGGCCGCCGCACGGGCTCCGTCGGCGTCGGTCGCCGCCGTGTGCGATCCCACCCCGAGGGCCCGTTCGAATGGAAAGCCCTTTATCCGAAACCGAGATACGTCTGGGTGCGTACTGATGCACGATGCGTGGGTAGCCAAGCCAGGCCAACGGCGCAGCGTTGAGGGCGCTGTCCTGTAGAGGTCCGCCGGTTCAAATCCGGTCCCACGCATCTCACAGGATGCGTACACGAGCGGATTCGAATCAGGGAGCGCGCAACGCGCGACCGCGGTTCAAATCCGGTCCCACGCATCTCACGTGGTGCATCGCACCACAGGATGCGGGTGCTGTGCGCCCTTCGGGGCGCCCTACGGACAGCACCCACGCACAATCCTTCGCGGACCGCTACACCCGCCAGCGACCGCCACGGTGTCGGTCCGGAACCTCGTCCGGTCCACGGAGAGAAACGGTTTTCCGCGAAGCAACCGCCCGCAACTGGTATGCACGCGATCACCGGTTCCGGGTGGATCGAGGTCATCTCGGGCTCGATGTTCTCCGGGAAGACCGAGGAGCTCCTCCGGCGGCTCCGTCGCGCGGAGATCGCGGGACAGGAGATCGCCGTCTTCACCCCCGCGCTCGACAACCGGTACGGCGAGACGACTATCGGCACCCACAACGGCCGGTCGTGGGAAGCGAACGTCGTCGACAACGAAGGGGACGGGCCGTGGGACATCACCGAGGAACTCAACGGCGAGATGGTCGTCGCGATCGACGAGGCGAACTTCTTCTCGGACGCGCTCGTCGACGTCTGCCAGGCGCTGGCGGAGGACGACCGTCGCGTGATCGTCTCGGGCACCGACCAGACGTACCGCGGCGAGCCGTTCGACCCGCTCCCGGACCTGATGGCCGTCGCCGAGTACGTCGACAAGCTCCAGGCGATCTGCGCGGAGTGCGGGGAGCCGGCGACCCGAAATCAGCGGCTCATCGAGGGCGAACCGGCCCACGCGGAGGATCCGACCATCCTCGTCGGCGCCGAGGAGAGCTACCAGGCACGGTGTCGGGACTGTCACGTCCTCCGTCGCGACTGAGCTCGAACGGGCCTCGACCGCGGGCGTGAACGGCAGTTTTGGTCGGAGACCGCAACGGTCATGGCCGCGCCGTCGATAGCTTGGGTGTGACGACGTGGGTCGACAACCCCGAGGGAGGACGGGCGCGCGGCCCGGACGCAGTTGCGCGGGCTTGGGCGGAGGTGCTCGTTCGTCCGGTCCGGTTCTTCCGAACCGGGATCGCTCCGGGCGATCAGGCGCCGGGACTCGTGTTCGGCGTCTGTGTCGCCGTCGCGTTCGTCGGCGGCCGGTTCCTCCTCGATCCGGCGACGATCCCGTCGGCGTTCGGCGGCCCGGCGATCTCGTCGATCGTCTCGTTGCTGTTCGTGGCCGTGTTCATCGCGCCCGCGAGTCTTCACCTGACGGCGGCGCTGCAGACCGTCCTGTTGATCCTGTTCGTCCGCGACCGTGCAGGGATCAGCGAGACGGTACAGGTGATCGCGTACGCGAGCGCCCCCTGTGCGCTCGCCGGCGCGCCGATTCCGTCGCTTCGAGCCGCGTGTGCGCTGTACGGCACGGGACTGCTCGTCGTGGGCATCCGCGAGGTCCACGAAACGAAGACGTGGCGGGCGGTCGCGGCGACAGCCGTTCCGGCGACGCTGGTGTTCGGCTATGGCTTCCGCGGGTTCGACGCGATCGCGACCCTGCTGACGCGGTGGTACATCGTTTGACGGCGTCGCCTCGACCGACGAGAGACCCCGCAACCGTCGAGTCTGGCGATATCGGGCGCCAACGTGGCACTCACGTGGGGGGCACGTACGCCGACGTTTCGACAACCGTTTTAGGCAGGGGCCACAGAATTCACACAAATGGGTAAGTGTATCATCTGTGGTGCGTCCGTCGACGGACGCATCTGCTCCTCCCACGAGGAAGACGTCGTCTTCGAGTTCCGTGGCAACGACCCGAATCAACTGAAGCCGAACCGATTCTACAGCGGCATCGTCGACGGCTACGCCGACTTCGGCGTGTTCATCGACCTGTCGTCGAACGTCACCGGTCTCCTTCACCGGTCCGAGCTCGACCGCCGGATCGAGTCGCTCGACTGGGAGCCCGGAGACGAGGTGTTCGTTCAGGTGAAGAACGTGCGCGACAACGGGAACGTGGACCTCGCGTGGTCCATTCGGCAGGCGGAACGGGAGTTCCGTGGCGTGCTCGTTCAGGAGGGAACGCAGGAGGTCGACCCCGACGACGGCGACGACGAGGAGGACGACGACGGCGACGACGGTTCCGCCGTGACTCACAAGCCGACCCCGGACGCTCCCGGCGAGGGCGACGAGTCCGCATCCGACGACAGTGAGCCCGCGGCCGACGACGAGGCCGGGGGCGCGTCCGCCGAGGACGAGACCGGCGACCTCGAGGCCGACGGGGCCGCGGTCGAGGACCGGTCGGAGCCGTCGCAGGACGGGCCCGACGACGACGACATCGAGGCCGTTCGCGAGCGGAAGCAGTCGACGCCAAACGGCGACGGCGAGCGCGTCGACATCGGCTCGCTGTCGGACCGCGTCGGCGAGACGGTCCGCATCGAGGGGGAGGTCGTGGGCGCGCGACAGACTGGCGGGCCGACGGTGTTCGAACTGCGCGACGAGACGGGCGTCGTCGACTGCGCGGCGTTCGTGCAGGCCGGCGTCCGCGCGTACCCCGAGATCGAGGTCGGCGACATCGTCCGCCTCGAGGGGGACGTCGAGGTCCGACGCAACGAGATTCAGGTCGAGACCGAGGCGCTGGTGGCGCTCGAGGGAAATGAAGCCGCGGCCGTCGAACGACGGCTCGCCGACGCGCTGAGCGACGAGGCCCGCCCGGACGGGGTCGCGACGCTCGGCGATCACCCGGCGATCGAGGCGGTCGGCGACGACCTGCTCGAGGCCGCGGAGTCGATCCGCCGCGCCGTCATCGAATCGCGACCGATCGTCGTTCGCCACGCCGCCACCGCCGACGGCTACGTCGCCGGCGCGGCCGTCGAGCGCGCGGTGCTCCCGCTCGTCCGCGAGGAGCACGCGAAAAGCGACGCCGAGTACCACTACTTCAAGCGCCGGCCGCTCGACGACCCGGTGTACGACATGGACGCGGCGACGAAGGACACCACCCGGATGCTGCAGGACCGCGACCGCCACGGCGAGCAGCTCCCGCTCGTCCTCCTGCTTGGCACCGGCTCCACCGTCGAGTCCCAGGACGGCCTCGACCTGCTGGGCGTGTACGACGCCGAGCGCGTCGTCGTCGACGCCGCGACGGCGGACCCGGAGATCGCCGACGCCGTCGCGACGCTCGTCAACCCCGGGCTCGCGGGCGCCGAAACCGCCGACCTGACGACGGGCGCGCTCGCGTCGGTGCTGGCGGCGACCGTGAACGACGACGTGGCCGACGACGTCGTCCACCTTCCCGCCGTGAGCTACTGGGAGGGGACGCCCGAGACGTACGTCGACCTCGCGGCCACCGCCGGCCACGACGCCGACCGCGTCGCCGAACTGCGCGAGGCCGTCGCGCTGGAGGCGTACTACCAGAGCTACCAGGACAAACGCGAGCTCATCACCGACATCCTCTTCGACTCCGAGGGCGGCGACCTCGCGGGCCACATCGCGGGGCAGTTCCGCGAGAAGCTGGAGACGGAACTGGACACCGCCGAGGCCAACATCGAGGAGCGCGAGGTCGACGGCCGCACGTTCGCGACGCTGGACGCCGACGCGTACAGCCACCGGTTCGACTTCCCGTCGACGACGCTGCTCGCCGACGAGCTCCAGCGCCGGGGCGACCGCGACGCGACGGTCCTGTACGGCACCGACGAGCTGTACGTCCGCGCCGACGACGGCGTCGACGTGCGCGCGGCCGCCGGCGACGCCGCGATGGCGGTGCCCGACGCGGGCGTCACCGCCGTCGGCGTCCGCCAGGGTCGCATCGAGTACCTCGCCGGCCGCCGCGACGAGGTGACCGACGCCGTCGTCGACGCGGTCGCCGGCCAGTTGCAGTAACTCGACAGGGCACAGTTCGCGCGACTTCTCGACTGCAGTTCCGAACAGGTCAGTTGCGACGCTGCCGGACGAAGTCAACGGGGGCGAGCTGGATCGAACCGATCCGCGCTGATCGTCACGAACGAAACCCTTACGCCCAGAACGCGACCACTCACACCCAATGAGCGGCACCGCGGAGGCGGACCCCGAACTCACCGACTACGCCGAGGAGTCCGACGAACCGGCGGCGTTCGAGCGCGCGTGCGCCCGGCTCGTCGAGCGGATCCTCGACGGCGAGATCGGCCGCGACGACCTCGAATCGGCCAAGCGCGACGCCTGCTCGACGTTCTCCTCACCGAAGGTGCCGCAGAACACCGACCTCCTGCAGCGCGCCCCCGAGGGCCGCCGCGAGGAGGTCCGCGAGGTCGTCCGGCGCAAGCCCGTACGCACCGCCTCGGGCGTCTCGCCGATCGCGATCATGACCTCGCCGCACACGTGCCCGCACGGGAAGTGCCTCTACTGCCCCGGCGGCCCCGCCTCGGAGTTCGACTCCTCCCAGAGCTACACCGGCCACGAACCCGCCGCCGCACGCGGGAAACAGAACGACTACGACCCGTACGGGCAGGTCACCCTCCGGCTGGAACAGTTGCGCCACATCGGCCACCCCGTCGACAAGGCCGAGCTGATCCTGATGGGCGGGACGATGACCGCCCGCAGCCACGACTACCAGGAGTGGTTCGTCAAGCGCGCGCTCCAGGCGATGAACGAGTACGACACCGACGCGCGACCGAACCCCGCCGAGGGGCGCAGCTTCGCGCAGGATCCCGCGGAGTACGACTTCGAGTATCTCGAGGACGTGAAGGCGCGCAACGAGTCGGCGGACGTGCGCTGCGTGGGCATCACCTTCGAGACGAAGCCCGACTGGTGTGACCCCGAGCAGATCGACCGGATGCTGAATCTCGGCGGGACGAAAGTCGAGGTCGGCGTCCAGACCACCTACGAGCGCGTCAACCGCGAGATGCACCGCGGCCACGGCAACCAGGCGTCGATCGACGCGAACCGCCGGCTGCGCGACGCGGCGTTCAAGGTGGGCTTCCACATGATGCCGGGCCAGCCCGGGATGAGCCGGGAGATGTGCCGGGAGGACTTCCGCCAGCTGTTCGAAAACCCCGACTGGCGGCCGGACTACCTGAAGATCTATCCGACGCTCGTCGTCCGCGGGACGCGGGTGTACGACTCGTGGCGCCGCGACGAGTTCGAGCCGCTGGACAACGAGGGCGCCGCCGACCTCGTCGCCGACGCGATGGCCCAGATTCCGAAGTACTGCCGGCTCCAGCGCGTCCAGCGCGACATCCCCGCCGACTTCATCGACGCAGGCGTCTGGAAGTCGAACCTCCGACAGTTGGCCGAGCAGCGCGCCGACGAGAAGGGGTACGAGCTTCGAGACATCCGGGCGCGCGAGGTCGGGCACAACGACGCCGACCCCCGCCCCGAGGATATCGAGTCGGACGTGACGACCTACGAATCCGGCGGGGGACTCGAACACTTCATTTCCGTGGAGGATACCGAACAGGACCTCCTCGTCGGCTTCTGCCGCCTGCGGTTCCCGTCGTACTCCCACGCCGCGCCGGGCGCCGGCCCCGCGGCCGCCGGCGACCCCGTGCGCCGGGAGCTCGCGGACGCGGCGCTCGTTCGGGAACTCCACGTGTACGGCTCGCCGGCGACGTTCGACGACGCGGGCCGCGGACCCGACGCCGAGGAGGACGACGGCGACTGGCAGCACCGTGGCTACGGCCGGCGGCTGATCCGGACGGCCGAGGACATCGCCGCCGACGCCGGCTTCGAGAAGCTCTCGGTCATCTCGGGCATCGGTGTACGCGGCTACTACCGCGACAAGCTCGGCTATCACCAGGACGGGCCGTATCTGAGCAGACGGCTGTGAGGCGGCCGGGCGACCACGGTCGATCGACGATCGATGTGCGGGTCCGGAAAAATCGGGAGCGATAGCCACACCGCCGCGTTTTTGGGTTCGCTTTCGTTGTCGACTGTATGCAATACGCCTTCCTCGCCACGCTTAGGGAGACCCTCGAGGGGTTCGTCACCGTCGAGGCGCGCGTGGCGGCGACCGTCGTTCTGCTGACGGCCGCGTCGGTCACCGCCCTCCTCCTGGCGCCGCGCACGGTACGGATCGTCCACCGGGTCGTGCGCGACCGGGTGCTCGGTGACGAGCGGGTTCCCGTCGAGGTGTCGGAGTTCGATTGGAGCCTGCCGGTCACGAGTATCGTGCGGACGCTTCAGTTCGCGGTGCTGCTCGGCGCCGGCCTCGCGACGCTGATCGTGTGGGGCTACGTGGACGTGGCGCTGGCGGCGGTGGACGCGATGGCGGCGGTGGTGCCGCGGATCGTCCGGTTAGCCGTGTCGATCGGGCTCGTCGGCGCCGCGCTCGTCGCCATCGACGTGCTGGAGTCTCGGCTCGACGACTACGCGGAGGAGTCCGACGCGATCAACCAACACCAGAAGGGGATCGTCTTCCGGGTGCTCCAGGTGTCCGTACTGGTGGCGGCTATCGTCGGGGGGCTCACGGTGTGGGGCGTGAACCTCGGCGGCCTGCTCGTCGGCGCCGGCTTCCTCGGCATCGTCGTCGGCACCGCCGCGCGCTCGACGATCGGCTCGCTCATCGCCGGCTTCGTGCTCATGTTCTCGCGGCCGTTCGAGCTGGGCGACTGGGTCGAGGTCGACGGCGAGGAGGGGATCGTCTCCGATATCACCGTGATCAACACCCGCATCCGCACCGCCGGTGGCGAGGTGGTCGTCATCCCGAACGACCGGGTCGCGAACGCGGTCGTCACCAACCTGACGCGGCTCGGGCAGCTCCGGCTGTCAGTGGACGTGGGCGTCGACTACGACGCCGACCTCGCGACCGCGGAGACCGTCGTGGACGACGCGCTCGCGGACGTGAGCGTGATCGAGGACAACCCCCAGCCACAGGTGGTGCCGAAGTCGCTGGGCGACTCGGCGGTCGTGCTGGAGTGCCGCTTCTGGATCGACACGCCGAGCGCGCCCAAGCGCACGCTCGCGACGGCGGCGGTCGTCCGGGCGGTGAAGACGGCCCTCGACGAGGCGGAGATCAAGATCCCGTACCCACAGCGGGAGGTCACGGGTCGCGAGGAGACCGGCGGCTTCCGCGTCGCCGACGGCGACGAGTCCGGCCACCGTCCCGTCGCATCGCCCGACGCGTCGACCGACGACTGAGTTCAGCGGCCGGTGCGTGTCGACGACGGATCTCGACGGTGCGCCGGGGAGTTCCGACGCTGCGCCGGGAGAACCGCCCCGTTCGGCGGGCGGACCGCCGCGGCGACCGGTACCTTTTGATGGGCACCGATCGCTGTCGCGTACGTGCTCGAGGAGCTGTTCGTCGCCGTCGCCGGGACCAACCCCGTCGTTCAGGCGTTCGTCGGGGGCGTCGTCATCGCCGGGATGAACATGATCGGCGCGCTGTCGGTGCTGGTCGTGCGCGACCCCAGCGAGCGCGCGCTCGACGGCGCGCTCGGCTTCGCCGCGGGCGTCATGCTCGCGGCGTCGTTCACCTCGCTCATCGTCCCCGGGATCGAGCTGACCGAGATCGTCGCGCCCGGGATCCCCGCGACCGGACTGCTCTCGCCGGTTCCCGTCCTCGTCGGGATCGGCATCGGCGTCCTCGTCCTCGATCAGGCCGACCACTGGGTTCCCCACGTCCACGTTCTCATCACGGGCCGGTCGCGTCCCGACCAGACGGTCGTCGACACGAAGGTCGCCTCCGTGATCCTGTTCATCGTCGCCATCACGATCCACAACATGCCCGAGGGGCTGGCCGTCGGCGTCGGCTTCGGCTCCGGGGAGGTCGCCAACGGGCTCTCGCTCATGCTCGCGATCGGGCTCCAGAACATCCCGGAGGGGCTCGCGGTGTCCGTGGCCGCGGTCAACGCGGGGTTCGACCGCCGGTCGTACGCGGTCCTCACCGGGATCCGGTCGGGGCTCGTGGAGATCCCGCTGACAGTGATCGGCGCCGTCGCCGTCGCGCTTGCGGCGCCGATCCTCCCGTACGCGATGGGGTTTGCCGCCGGCGGCATGCTGTTCGTCATCTCCGACGAGATCCTCCCGGAGACCCACTCGCGAGGTCACGAACGGGTCGCGACGCTCGGGACGATGGTCGGTGTCGTGGTGATGCTATACTTGGACGTTGCCCTCGCGGCGTGAGGGGCCGCCTACTCCTCGACGACGCCGGCGACCTCGGCGATTGCCCCGGCGAGCACTCGCGTCGCGGCGGCGCAGTCGTCCCAGTCGGTCCACTCGCGGGGGTTGTGACTGATGCCGTCCCGGGAGGGAGCAAACAGCAGCGCGCCGTCGGTCACGTCGGCGACGTGCATCGTGTCGTGTGCGGCGCCGGAGTGTAGGTCGAGCGTCTCGATCCCGGCGTCGTCGCCGGCGCGATGGGCCGCCTCGCGGAGTCGCTCGGCCATCGGCGTCGGTCGGAGATCGAACGGACGGGCGAGCTCGGTCTCGACGCCGCGCTCGTCCTCGATCCGGGCGAGCGTGTCGCGGACGGCGCCGACGACCGTCTCCATCGACTCGTACTCCACGTCGCGGACGTCCACGCCGGCCTCGACGCGCCCCGGGACGACGTTCGTCGCGTTGGGGGACACCGAAAGCGAGCCGACCGTGCCGACCGCCGAGTCGCTGCTCGTGTCGACCACGCCGTTCGCGGCGGTCTCCACGTCGAGCACGAGTTCGGCGGCCGCCGCGAGCGCGTCCGTCCGGTCGTGCATGTGCGTCGCGCCGGCGTGGTTCGCCTCGCCCAGTATCTCCACGTCGAGATGCGTGATCCCCGTGATGGTTGTGACGACGCCGACCGGGACGCCCGCTTCCTCAAGGGTGGTGTCCTGTTCGACGTGGAGCTCGTAGAAGGCGTCCCAGTCGCTCGCGTCGAGCCGCCCCTCCCCGCGAAAGCCGATGTCCTCGAGCGCCGCCTCCAGCGTGACGCCGTCGTCGTCCGTCAGCGCGAGCGCCTCCTCGACGGAGCGTTCACCGACGGCGACGGACGAGCCGAGCAGGCCGTCGGCGAAGCGCTGTCCCTCCTCCTCAGTGAACGAGACGACCGTGATCGGGCGATCCGGCGAGACGACGGCGTCCTGCATTGCGCGGACGGCTTCAAGCGCAGCGTACACGCCGAGGGGACCGTCGAAGATGCCGCCTTCCGGGACCGAGTCGAGGTGACTCCCGGCGGCGACGGGGGCGGCGTCGGGGTCCGCGCTGTCAGGCATCCACGTGCCGGCGACGTTGCCGACGGCGTCGACGGTCACGTAGAGGTCTGCGGCCTCCATGCGGTCGAGAAGGTACTCGCGGGCGCGGCGGTTCGCCTCGGTGCCGGCGAGGACGGTCCGGCCGCGGCCCTCGCCCGCGTCGATGTGCCCGAACGCGGCGGTCGCCTCGATGTCGTCGCGGAGTCGGTCTGCGTCGACGGTGGTATCCATACGCCGGATTCGAAGCCGCCGGTGTTGGCTCTTTCCGAACCGGGGATCCGGGCGGCGCTGGGCGAGCGGCTCGATTCGGAGCCGGAGCGTGCGCCCGATGCGACCGCCTCCGTAGCGCTCTCGCACGGTTCGACAAGACTTATTCGCGCCCCCCGGCACCGAACGCGTATGAGCGACATCGTCGTCACCCTGCCGGACGGCTCGGAGCTGTCCGTCCCGGAGGGTGCATCCGTCGAGGACGTGGCGTACGAGATCGGACCCGGACTCGGGAACGACACCGTCGCGGGCGTCGTCGACGGCGAGCTCGTCGACAAGGCCGCACCCGTCCACGACGGCGCGCGGATCGAGATCGTCACCGACCAGTCCGAGGAGTACCTGCAGGTGCTGCGCCACTCGGCGGCGCACGTGTTCGCACAGGCGCTCCAGCGGGTGTACCCGGAGGCGAAGCTCGCGATCGGCCCGCCCACGGAGGACGGCTTCTACTACGACGTCGCCGGCGTCGACATCGCCGAGGACGACTTCGCGGCGATCGAAGCCGAGATGGCCGACATCGTCGAGGCGGACCACGAGATCCGTCGCCTGGAGGTGTCCCGCGAGGACGCCCTCGCGGAGTACGAGGACAACGAGTACAAAACGGAGATCCTCGGCGAGGAGGCCGCGGGCGAGGACCCCGTCTCCGTGTACGAGCAGGACGACTGGCGCGACCTCTGTAAGGGCCCGCACGTCGAGTCGACGGGCGAGATCGGCGCGTTCGAGCTGCTGTCCATCTCCTCGGTCTACTGGCGCGGCGACGAGGAGAACGACCAGCTGACGCGCGTGTACGGGACGGCCTTCGAGTCCGAGTCGGAGCTGGAGGAGTTCCTGCACATGCGCGAGCAGGCCAAGGAGCGCGACCACCGCAAGATCGCCCGCGAGATGAACCTGTTCTCCATCCCGACGATCACCGGTCCGGGCCTTCCGCTGTATCACCCGCCCGGCAAGACGGTCCTCTCGGAGCTGGAGGAGTACGTCGACGAGCTGAACGAGGCCGCCGGGTACGGCGAGGTGGAGACCCCGCACGTGTTCCGCACGGAGCTGTGGGAGGAGTCGGGCCACTACGAGAACTACCAGGACGACATGTTCCTGTTCGACGTCAACGACGAGGAGTACGGCCTGAAGCCGATGAACTGCCCGGGCCACGCGACCATCTTCGACCAGGGCTCGTGGTCGTACCGCGACCTCCCGGTCCGCTATGCCGAACACGGGAAGGTGTACCGCAAGGAACAGCGCGGCGAGCTATCGGGACTGTCGCGGACGTGGGCGTTCACCATCGACGACGGCCACCTGTTCGTGCGGCCCGACCAGATCGAAGCCGAGGTGCGACAGGTGATGGACGGCATCGAGCGGGTGCTGGAGACGTTCGATCTGGACGTGTCCGTCGACCTGGCGACGCGCCCCGAGAAGTCCGTCGGCGGCGACGAGGTGTGGGAGCAGGCGGAGTCCCAGCTGGAGTCGGTGCTGGAGTCGTCGTCGATGGAGTGGGGGATCGAGCCCGGCGACGGCGCCTTCTACGGCCCGAAGATCGACTTCAGCTTCGAGGACGCCCTCGGGCGCTCGTGGGACGGCCCGACGGTCCAGCTCGACTTCAACATGCCCGAGCGGTTCGATCTCACGTACACCGGCGAGGACAACGCCGAGCACCGTCCGGTGATGATCCACCGCGCGCTGTACGGGAGCTACGAGCGCTTCTTCATGGTGCTCATCGAGCACTTCGGCGGCGACTTCCCGTTCTGGCTCGCGCCCGAGCAGGTGCGGGTTCTCCCCATCTCCGACGACAACCTCGGCTACGCCCACCGCGTGAAAAACGAGCTCTCGGAGTTCCGCGTCGAGGTCGAGGACCGCGACATGACCGTCGGCCGGAAGATCCGCGCGGCCCACGACGACCGCGTCCCCTACATGGTCGTCGTCGGCGGCGACGAGGAGGACGCCGGGACTATCTCCGTGCGCGACCGCTTCGAGAACGAGCGAAACGACGTCGACACAGGCGAGTTCGTCGATCACCTCCGCGGCGAGGTCGACGAGAAGACCGTGAAGCCCGACTTCGTCACCGACCACGAGTCGTAGGCGACGACTCCCTTCCGCTCGGACAACACCCCGTGTTCGTGTTTCGGCCCGTGCCCGGTCCTCGACAGCCGCGCGGATAGCTCCGAGACGACCGGACTCGCGTCTGTCGCGTCGAGCGGGGCGGATCGCGTCGGCATCCGGGTCGACGGTCGCGGGAGTCACACCCGCCGAGACGTGGTAACATTTAACAGTGTATCGCTCATACATCAGTTCGATGGTCGGACAGTCGTTCATCTGTCGAGAGTGTGAAACGAGCGTCAGCTCCCTCTCGTACCGGGCGACGTGCCCGGACTGCTCGGGTCCGCTCGAACAGCGAACCCACACGAGGACGTAGTTCCGCGTGTCGGAGTCCGCCGACGGCGACCCCTCGGTTATCCGCCGGCTCGCAGTGACCACGGACGACGTTATCGCCGCGCTCGAAGCCCGCGACCGAGGACGTCGGGAGGCCGTGCTCAGGGTCACGCCCCCGTTCTCCGGTCGGATGCGCGCGCGGCTCCATATCGCCGGCGCGGAGGGAGCCTACGAGTCCGACGGCGACGCCGAGCCGATCCACGTCGACCCGCGGGCGTTCCTCCCCGACGGGTTTCCGCGCTTTCCGGGGAGCGGCGCGGAGGGCTGGCGCTCGGCGGCGCGCGAGTCCCTGCAAGAACGGATCGAAGTGGATAGCTCCGACGGACCGCTGACGGTCCGGGTTCGATACCTCGGGTAGCGCCTTACAGGCGCTGGAGGTTGTTCGCTCGCGGGCCCTTCTCGGCCTCCTCGATGTCGAACTCGACTTCCTGTCCCTCCTCGAGATCGGGACCGCCGACGTCCTCCATGTGGAAGAAGACGTCCTCGTCCGCGTCCTCGCTCTCGATGAATCCGTACCCGCCAGTGTCGTTGAAGAATGCGACCGTGCCTTTCGCCATTCGCGTGTACCTCGTCCGACAATGAAGCGGGTATCGTATTTATATTTATGGATCGTGGTGACACGATACCCCGGGAAGTTCGAGTGGCATCGCCGCCTCGGGGGCATATCGCCGGCCCGCAGCCGTAACGCTGATTACACACACCGGAGTTATTACGAACTGCCTGCGGACGGCCGTCCCGTCGTGTGCCTCTCTCATCCCCCCCAGGTACGACGAGGCCCCCGCGGGCACTTTTGCCTTCGAGGCTCCGCTCGTCCCATCGACCGCGACTCCGTCGATCTCACCGACCGTCGGACGCGAGCTGTGCTTTTCGACCGTACCGCACGACACCTTCCCGTTCGTAGATCCGTCTGAACACCGCCCCAACGGGGTCGCCCGCCGCGACGGCGTCAGGGTCGGCGTCCACGACCTGGAGAGGCACGCTCGCGGCCGCGCCGTCGCGCTCGAACCGGACGATCGCGACCGCGTAGTCGCCGCCGCGCTCGGCCTGCCGCGCGAACTCGGGCGGCGCGCCTCCGGGTGAAACGCCGGTAACAGTCTCGATGACACCCTCAGTCGGCAGGCGGACGGACTCGTAGGTGACGAGGTCGTGACAGTCCGGACACGCTCCCTCCGGCGGGAACGTGAGCGCCCCGCAGTCCGGACAGCGACCCGCCAGGAGCCGGTACCGCGCGGGCTGGGATCGCCGCCACGTCGGGACCGACACCGCCGCACCGCCCCCGGCCGGCGGCTCGTCGTCCGTGATCTCGCCGCGGCGTCTGAGCGCCGCCGGATACGACAACTCCCGGTCGGTGTCGAGGAAGCCCTCCACGGGCGCGAGCCCGTCGACGATCACCGCGTCCGCTCCCGCGCCGCTGCCCCAGCCGACGACGAGCGTCGGGGATGCTCCCTCGCGAAGCGCCGCAGCCAGCCCGAGGAGCGGTCCGGCCGCGCCCGTGTCGCCGAGCGTCCCCACCGGCGTCGAGACCGCGTCGGCGTCCAGGTCGACCGCCCGCGCCGCCCGAGCGGGGAGATCGCCGTCCGGCGCGGTTATCGCGAGCGCGGCGGCATCGTCCGGGGCGGGCACGTTCGCCTCGTCGACGAGGAGGTCGACGGCCGCGCGGATCGGCCGCGTGAACGCCGCCCGGTCGTACGTCGTCACGCCGAGCCCCTCCGTCTCCTCCCGGTCCGTCCGTCGGAATCTCGTTCCCGGGTAGTCGGCCGACGCCTCGGCGTCGCCCGTGAGGCGGGCGCCGTGGCTCGATCCGGGGCCCAAGACGACCGCCGCGGCCCCCGCACCGGCCGCGTGGCCCTCCGGGGAGTTCGGCGCCGCCCGGGGCGCGTCGGCGGCGACGACGAGCGCCGGGGCCGCCCCGGCGTCGCGCGCGGCCCGCAACGCCCGCGTCCCGGCCCGCGTGCTTCGACCGGCGTAGTGAGTCCGTGCGTCCGCGGGGACACCGAGCGCGGCGCCGAGCCGCGGCAGGAGGTCCGCCTCGGCCAGTGGCGGAGTCGTCGTCGCGAACGCGAGCCCCGCCAGGTCGCCGGCGTCGATCCCGGCGGCCGAAAGCGCGCGCTCGGCGGCCGCGACGCCCATCGTGAGCGTGTCCTCGTCCGGCGCCGGGACCGCGACGGCGTCGACGCCGCGCGTGCGGGATCGACCCCACGCGTCGACGACCGCCTCGCGGGCCAGCCCGGCCGAGGGGACGTACACGCCGGCGCCGAGGATCCGCGCGTCGGTTTCGGACTCCCCCGCGGGCTCGGTGGCCCCCGATCCGGTTCCGATTCCGGGCTCGAGGTCGCTCACGCGCCGGTCACCCCCTCGCTCTCGAACACGTGAACGACGGCCGCGCCGCCGGAGCCGCCGACGTTGTGTGTCAACCCGCGCTCGGGATCGTCGAGCTGGCGCTCGCCCCCGGTTCCGGTCAACTGGTCGAACGCCTCCACCGCCTGCCCGGCGCCGGTGGCGCCGATCGGGTGACCCTTCGACTTCAGCCCGCCGGAGGTGTTGACCGGGAGGTCGCCGTCGGCGGCCGTGACGCCGTCGAGCGCGAGCGCGGCCGCCTCGCCGCGGTCGCAGAAGCCGAGGTCCTCGTACGCGAGGAGTTCGGCGATGGCGAAGCAGTCGTGTACCTCCGCGAAGTCGAGGTCGGCACGCGGATCGGCCACCCCCGCGCGGTCGTAGGCCGTCGTCGCGGCCGACTCGCTGGCGGGGATCGCGGTGTAGGTGTCGCGCTGGAACAGCCCGACGCGGTCGGAGGCGGCGCCGACGCCGGCGACTCGGACCCGCTCGTCGAACGAGGCCGCGGCGTCCTCGCTGGCGACCAGCACCGCGGCGGCGCCGTCGCTCGTCGGGCAGCAGTGGTACAGCGTGAGCGGGTCGGCGACGACATCGGCCGTCTCGGCGTCCTCGATCGAGCACTCGAAGCCGAGGTGTGCCTTCGGGTTCGACGCGCCGTTGGCGTGGTTCTTGGCGGCGACCGCCGAGAGCGCCCGGCGCGGCGCGTCGTACTCGCGGAGGTACGCGTCGGCCAGCTGGGCGTACACGCCCGCGAACGTCGTCCCGGCCATGCGCTCCCACTCGGTCTCCCCGGAAACGCCCAGCCAGTACTTCGTCGCCTCCGCGGACGCGTCCGTCATCACCTCGACGCCCCCCGCGAGGACGAGGTCCGCCATTCCGGAGCGAACCGCCATCACGGCCTGGCGGAGCGCGGAGCCCGAGGCTGCACAGGCGTTCTCCACGCGCGTGCAGGGGACCCCGTGGAGCCCGATGTGCTCGGTGACGGCGGGACCAGCGAGCCCGATCTGGCGGCCGCCGACGCCGAGCGTCCCGATGAACGCTTCGTCCACGTCGGCCGCACCGAGATCCGCGGGCACTGCGGCCTCGTACGCCTCGCGAAAGAGGGTCCGATACGTCTCCTCGGGGAACGAGCCGAACGACGACTGGCCGGCCCCGACGATGTAGGCGTCGGTCATGGCGGAACCCGATCCCGAGCCGTGGTAAGTGTTGCCGGTCGTCGGACTCCCATGGGGACCCCCCTCCGCGGACGGCCCAACGCAGCCGAAATATTTATATTCTACACCTCCCCCGAGTACCGAACGATTTTTATCGATACATCTGCCGGAGCGGATAGCCAATCAAATACAGAATTCAGCCAATAGCGGCCTCTATTGGGGCGTGAGTGTCGCATACATATCAGCGAAGTGTTTATATACTTGCTGTGCGTAACAAGTAGTAAGGACGACACGGACGGAAGCCCTGTATTCGCCTTCGGTCCGCCGTCGATCCGGGAGCACACAATGAGCGAATCAGAAACCACAATCAGCAGGTATGCGGAGAACGAGACGGAGTCGAAGGAACGATCGGGCGAACGGACCGAGGAGACCGAATCGGTCCGCGTCTGTCCCGAGTGCGGCGGCAACGTCGTCGCCGACGAGGAGCACGGCGAGACGGTCTGCCGCGACTGCGGACTCGTCGTCGAGGAGGACGCGATCGACCACGGTCCCGAGTGGCGCTCGTTCAACAACGACGGCGAGAGCAAGTCGCGGGTCGGCGCCCCGACGACGAACATGATGCACGACAACGGGCTGTCGACCAACATCGGCTGGCAGAACAAAGACGCCTACGGCAACACGCTCTCGACGGAGCGCCGCCAGCAGATGCAGCGGCTGCGCACGTGGCACGAGCGCTTCCGCACGCGCGACTCCAAGGAGCGCAACCTGAAGCAGGCGCTCGGGGAGATCGACCGCATGGCCTCCGCGCTCGGGCTGCCCGAGAACGTCCGCGAGACCGCCTCCGTCATCTACCGCCGCGCGCTCGACGAGGACCTCCTCCCCGGTCGCTCGATCGAAGGCGTCGCCTCCGCGAGCCTGTACGCCGCGGCCCGGCAGGCGAACACCCCGCGCTCGCTCGACGAGCTGACGGCGGTGTCGCGGGTGGACCGCATGGAGCTGACGCGGACGTACCGCTACATCGTCCGCGAACTGAAGCTGGAGGTCGCTCCGGCCGACCCCGCGCAGTACCTCGCGCGGTTCGCCTCCGAGCTGGGGCTGTCGGACGAGGGCGAGTGGCGCGCCCGCGGGCTGTTGAGCACGGCCGGGGAGGCCGGCGTCACCAGCGGGAAGTCCCCCGTCGGGCTCGCCGCCGCCGCCGTCTACGCCGCCGCGCTGCTCACCAACGAGGCGCTGACCCAGAGCCAGGTGAGCGATGTCGCGGGGGTTAGCGAGGTGACCATCCGAAACCGCTACAAGGAGCTGCTCGACGCGGCCGAGGACGCCGAGGGCGCTCCGGGCTCCGGCGGGCCCGACCGCGGGCGCGCGAACGCCTGATCCCGCTGCTCCCGTCGACGTGCGGCCGCCGATCTCTTTTCGTTCGACTACCGACTGTGTATGCCGACCACGCACCTCACCGCCGGCTGAGCCGTCCGATATCCACGAGTTCTGCTGCTCAGCATCGTCTACTCGCGTCCACGGCAGGCGTCCGGAAGCCCCACAAGTCTTTATTGGGGCGCCGAGCAACTGGGCATCGTATGGTGGAAGCCTTCGTCCGACTGCAGTGTCCCGAGTGCTCGAAAGACTGGGAAGAGGCGCCCACCGACCTCCCGAACCACAGGGAGAACTTCTCGTGCCCCTCCTGTCACGCGACGCGACGGCTCGCGGAGTTCATGCGGACCGAGCGAGACCTCGACGCGGTGAAGCAGTTCGAGTGAGCGTCGCCGGCGACCCGGCTGCCGTGCACGCTGACGCGACTACGTTCCCAGCCGGGTGATCGCGCCGCATGCGTCGCACTTGAGCACGTCCGCGCCGCCCTCCTCGACGACGCGGGTGTCGGGGAGGCCGCACTCCGAGCAGATGACGAAGCCCTCGGTGTACGCGTCCACGGCGCCGGCGATCCGATCCTGCTTGAACTCGCCCGTGAGCCGTGCGCGCCCGGACTCGTCGATGCGCGCGGCCGTCCCGAGTTCGTCCTGCAGGAACTTCAACAGCGTCGACTCCTCCCGGTTCAGCGTGTCAACCAGCTCCCGGAAGTTCTCGACGACCGTAACGTTCCCTTCCATGCGAACCTCCGGCTCGGGAACCTCGAATCGGGAGCCCCGCTCGTCGATCTCGGGCGTCTCCTCGATCGCGCGGTCGAGCATGTCGTCGTACTCCATACACGCCCGTAGACGTGCGCCGCCTGAAAAGCGTTCGTGGCCCGACGGTCGGATCGACTGCTTCGAGACGCCGTCCGCGCGAGACGCCGATCGGCCGCAAAACGGGTCGTTTCCCGCCGAGCCGGCCGAAACGAACCCCAAAAACGTCTCCGATATCCGACCGGTTTACTCCGCCTACCTAAATCCGCCGGGGATCGTGCTAACGAACCTCAAGATAAGTCTTTAACCCTTGGGTCGCAACGCGAATTCGTCCATGAAAAAGCAGGAGCTCATTCACCTGCACGGCCTTCTCAGCGAGGTACGCAGCGAGTACGACGAGTGGGGCACAGACATCGACCTGACCGAATACAAGGAACTCGGCGTCAAACCGACGTCGATTCACCGATCCAAGACGGACCACAAGGCTGCCGTGTTCAAGCTGGCGTCCGGGATCACGTCGTCCGCCGAGGAGGAGACGACCGAGCCCGTCGCGCCTCGCGCCGACTGAATCACGGAAGTTACTCCCCCGTAGCGACCGACGCCCCACAGCGACGGCGTCGGCCTCGCGACTGCCGGACCACACCGACCGTGAGCGGCGCGTGGGGGAACCTACCGCTCGTCTTCGACCATCTCCTCGAACTCCGGCAGCAGTTCGTCGTCATCGCCCGTGTCCGGCGGGCTCTCGGACGAACGGTTCCCGTCGCCGACCGCCGAGCTGTCCGCTTCGCCGTCGCCGCCGGCGTCACGGTCAGTTTCATCACGGTCGTCGCTTCCGCCGTCGTGGTCCTCCCCATCGTCGCCGAGGTCGTCGCCGTCCGCGAGCGGCTCGACGCTGACGATCTCGAGCGGGATATCGTGAAGCCGTTGCCCGATCTCCTTGCGGGCGATCCGCGCGGCGTGTTCCTCCCGCTCGACGTTGAACACGGACATCTCCAGCTCCAGCGCCACGAGCGCCTCCTCGGCCGCGACGAACGCCGGCGGCAGCTGCTCGCCCTCGGGCGACGTCCGCGTCCCCATCGAGATCTCGACGTAGTTGAGATCGGGGTTGAGCATCTCCCCCGTCTTCGAGATCGCGATCCGGACCGCCTCGTCGGTCGTCTCGACATCGTACACCGGCACTGCGGCTTCGACGACGACCCTACAGTCCATGCCACATTGTACCACTGGATCGGCCAAGAATGTTCGGCCGAGGCGGCGTGAGAAACTGTTAATAGTTAGTGGTATCACTAAGTGGTTGCATGCAGTTCGACGGCTTCACCGACGCGGGCGAGGCACAGGTCACTCGAGCCATCGGCGACTCCTGGCACGGCGAGTTCATGGCGGGAACGGAGACGGACGCCATCGTGGTCGGCGGCGGCCCCTCGGGGCTCACCGCCGCCGCGGAGCTGGCGGACCGGGGAGTCGACGTGACCGTCGTCGAGAAGAACAACTACCTCGGCGGCGGCTTCTGGCTCGGCGGGTTCCTGATGAACAAGCTCACCGTGCGCGACCCGGCACAGCGGATCCTCGACGAGCTCGGGGTCCCGTACGAGGAGAGCGACGAGGCGGCCGGCCTGCACGTCGCGGACGCCCCGCACTGTGCGTCCGCGCTGATCGAGCGGGCATGCGACGCCGGAGCGCGGATCCAGAACATGACGGAGTTCACCGACGTGGTCGTCCGGGAGGACCACCGCGTCGCCGGCGTCGTGATGAACTGGACGCCGGTGCACTCGCTGCCGCGCGAGCTGACCTGCGTCGACCCGATCGCCGTCGAGTCGGATCTGGTCATCGACGCGACCGGTCACGAGGCGGTCGTCGTCTCGAAGCTCCACGAGCGCGGCGTGATCGACGCTCCGGGGATCGGACACGCCGGCGAGCACAACATCGGAATGGACGGCACCGCCGAGGGCGAGTACGGCGCCCCGGGCCACGACTCGCCGGGCCACGACTCGATGTGGGTCGCGGACAGCGAGGACAAGGTCGTCGAGGAGACCGGCGTCGTCCACGACGGGCTGATCGCGACGGGGCTGGCGACGGCGACAACCCACGGGCTCACCCGGATGGGGCCGACGTTCGGCGCGATGCTCGTCTCGGGCAAGCGCGCCGCCGAGGTCGCGCTCGAGGAGCTCGGCGTCGACGCCGCACCGGTCGAGCTGGGCGGGACGACGCCCGCCCCGGCCGACGACTGAGCCGTGTCCGAGGACATGGCTCCGGCGCACACGGATCCGAGCGACGCGGATCCGGATCACACGGATCCGGCCCGCACCATCGACTCGACGGCGACCCCGCCGGTCGCCCTGACGGTCGCCGGGACCGACAGCGGCGGGGGCGCCGGCGTCGCCGCGGACCTCAAGGCGATGGCGGCCCGCGACGCGTTCGGCACGGCCGCCGTCACGGCCGTCACGGCACAGAACACGGCCGGCGTCGACTCGGCACACCCCGTCCCGCCAGCCGAGGTCGCCGCCCAGATCCGGTCCGTCGTCTCCGACCTCCCGGTCGCGGCCGCCAAGACGGGGATGCTCGGCGACGCAGACCGCGTCGAGGCCGTCGCCGAGGCGCTCCCCGAGTCGCTCCCGCTGGTCGTGGACCCCGTGATGGTCGCCGCCTCTGGGGCGCGCCTGCTCGACGAGTCGGGCGTCGAGGCCCTCCGTGATCGGCTGATCGAGCGCGCGACCGTTCTCACGCCCAACGTCGCCGAGACGGAACTCCTGACGGGCCGGGACGTGTCGACGCCCGCGGACGCGCTTGCGGCCGCCCGCGACCTCCGTGGGGGCGGCGCCGAGGCGGCGCTGGTCACCGGCGGCCACCTCGACGGCGACCCGGTCGACGCGTACGTCGGTCCGGAGGGCGAGACGCGCTTCGAGCGCGACCGCGTCGACACGGACGCGACCCACGGCACCGGCTGCACGCTCTCGGCGGCGATCGCGGCCGAGCTCGCCGACGGCGTGGACCCGCTGGCCGCCGTCGAGGCCGCGGAGTCGTATCTCGACCGGACGCTCCCACGCGGACTCCCGTACGGCGAGGGACCCGGCCCGGTGAATCACCTCGGGGCGACGCGGACCGACGCCGCGACACCGGAGGCCTGCGCGCGACTCCGGGCCGAGGTCGGCCGCCTCGAACGCGCCGGCTCGGCGGTCGCCGACGCGGTCCCCGAGGTGGGGACGAACGTCGCGCTCGCGCCGCCGGGCGCGTGTCGACCCGACGAGCTGGTGGCCGTCGAGGGACGACTCCGCCCGACCGGCGAGGGCGTCCGCGCGGCCGGCGGCGTCGCCCGCGGCGCCTCCGATCACCTCGCGCGACTCCTGTGCGGCGTGCGGGAGACGGACCCGGCGACGCGGGCCGTGGCGAACGTCCGACCGACCGACGCGGCCGTCGATCGCCTCAACGAGATCGGCGACGTGGTCCGCGTGGACCGACGCGAGGAGCCGCCCGACTCGGACGGGACGATGGACTGGACGGCCGCGACGTCGATGAGCGACAGGTCGCGCGCGCCGGTCGCCGTCGTCGACGACGGCGCCCACGGGAAGGAGCCGATGGCGCGCGTGTTCGGCGACTCCGCCGAGACCGTGGTCGATCGGGTGCTGATCGCCGCCGGCGTCGACGAGCCCTGAGCCGGGAGGGCGATCCCCGTATTCCCGGTCCTCGAGTCACCGTTCTTCGGTCCCGCTGACCGCCCTCCACGCGAACCGAGGCGCCCCCGCCTCACTCGCCGCCGGCGCGGAGGTAGTAGAAGACGTATGTTTGCGCGTAACCGGCGTACTCTCCGCCGAAGCGCTCGCGGATCGCCCGGCTGGTCTCGGCGTAGCCGCCGGCGTCGCACTCGGGGTAGTGGTCCGCGATCGCCGTCCGGATCCACGTGTCGAGCGGCACCGCCTCGAGGAAGTCGAGCGAGAACAGCAGGACACAGTCGGCCACCTTGTCGCCGACGCCGACGAACCGTGTCAGGTACTCGCGGGCCTCTTCGTACTCCATCCCGCGTGCCGCCGCGGGGTGGGCCTCGCCGTGCTCACGGCTCGCGTCGCTCGCCGTTCGCTTCGAGGGGTCACTCCGTTCACCCTCGGCCTCGGCGACCATCTCCGCGGTCCGTCGCACGTAGGGGGCGCGGTAGCCCAGCGACAGGTCGCGCAGTTCCGCCTCGGTGCGCTCGGCGAGCTGGTCGGCCGTCGGGAACGCGTGAAGCGTCCGGTCGTCGAACTCGACGGGGTCGCCGAACTGTTCGGCCATGCGCATCTGCATCCCGTGGATGCGGCTGACGCGCATCTGCGCCGAGCAGATGAACGAGATCAGACACGGAAACGGCGGGTCCCGGACGAGTCGCATCCCCCGATACTCCTCGTACGCGCGGTTCAGAAGGGGCAGATCCGGCGTCGAGTCGAGGATCGCGTCGAGGTCGTCGTCCAGCCGCAGGAGGTGCGTGAGTATCGGCACCGCGTCCGTCGTCGACTCCCACTCCAGCAGCCCGTCGGTCTGTCGAACGCGGACGACCGCGCGCTCGTCGCTGACGCCCGGGATCGGGGGAACGACCGTCTCGTACCAGCTGTCGCCGCCGTGTGCGGACATCGTCTCGTACATGTTCCCGTCCGTGCGGTCCCACAGATACGTCTGGCCGCTCTCGACGGTCGCCTGCAGGTCGAACGGCCCGACCGATTCGAGGGGGATCGCCCCGGATTCCATTGCCGGATCCAGGGCGGCCACGGGGTTGCGGGTTACGGTTCCGGCACGGACTCGTCGGCGGGATCGGCCGCGTCGGAGGAGTCGGTCCCCCCGGCGGAGTCCCTCTCCCGGCGGTCGTCCTCCCCCGGCTCTTCGAGCGCGGGGAGTTCGATCCCGAGCGACTTCCGGTAGTCGCGCACCACGAGCAGCAGTCCGACTCCGATCAGCTCCCACGCGACGATCGCCGGGACGACCCCGCCGAGCGGATCCGACACCAGCTCGAACTCGAACACCGCGAGCGCGTCCCGGTGGAGCGTCAGCCCGAGCGTCGTCGCGGGGTCGCTCGCGAGCGTCACGCCGACCAGCGCGGCCGCGACGGCGACGGCCCCGGCCAGCGCGACCCGGCCGGCCGCGCCCGTCGGGCGGAACCCACACTCGGCCCACAGGTCGGGTCGGCGAACGGGCATCGCGGCCGCGGTCGCCGCGACCGCGAGATACGACAGCGCGAGGCCGGGGACCGCGACGTACAGCGCGGGGGCGACGAGGTCCGCGACCGCGAGCGCGGCGGCGGCGCCGTAAACGGCGACGAGCGCGACGACCGGCGGCTCCGCGGGACCGCGACCCAGCGGCGGGTACAGTTCGGCCAGCCCGACGAGCGTGCGGGCTGCGGGCACCCCGAGCGCGACCAACGCCGCGAACCCCGCCGCCGTGGAGACGACGACCGTCAGCGTGACCGGGTCGACCGGAAGGTAGGCGGCGATCGCGGCGGCGGCGGGGATGTCCGCGAGGGTGAGCCGGGTCCAGTCGATGACCCCGAGCGCGACGAGCGCCGTCAGCGAGACGAGCGCGCCGGCGACCGCGGCGGCGACCACCGGGGCGAGACCGAGCGTACGGGGACCGTCACCCTCGGCGCGGTCGACCGCGGCAGCGTAGGCGGCGGCCTCGACCCCGAGGAACGCGAACAGCGCGACGCCGACGCCGCCGACGAGGCTCCGGAGGGGAGCCCGTCGGAGGCCGGATGTCGGGTACAGCGGGTCGAAGTTCGCGGGGACGAACTCCCCGACGCCGGGGAGAAACGCCGCGACCAGGAGGGCGCCGACACCGAGAACGACCCCCCATGCTGGCACGGCCGCCGCGACGACGGCGCGGCGCGTTCCGGCGAGGTGGACGCCGAGCGCAAGTAGACAGACGGTCGCCGCGAGCGCGTCGCCCACCAGCGGTCCGGGCAATCCGACTCCCGAAAGCGCCGCGAGCCCCGTCGGCGCCCCGAGGGTCCCGGAGACGTACGCGCCCGTGCTCGCCGGGAGGGGCGCGAGGCGGCCGAGCCACTCCGCCAACAGCGCCAGCAGGGCAACGTAGCCCGCCAGCGCACCCCACGCGGCGAGGGCGCCGAGGCGTCGCGAGCCCCACACCCGCGAGACCGCGCCGTACACGGGGCCCCGTTCGGCGAACGGGCCCGACGCGACGACCGCGAACGCGACCGCAAGGCAGCCGGCGCCGCCGCCCGCGAGGAGGTACGCCAGCGGCGCCTGCGGGCCGGCGCCCCCCGCGACGCCGCCGGGAAGGTACAACAGCCCGCCGCCGAGCGTCGCCGCGAGTCCGACGCCGGCCGGGCGGGCCGTCCGGGCGGCGACCGCGCCGAGTCGACCCCAGTCCATGCCCGCACTGTGGCACGGAGTAGCAAAAGTCCGCGGGCGGCCGGACGGCGCCGTTGGCGTCGTCGCCGCCCACGCTTTTCACCACCGCCGTCCAATCTCCGCCCATGACGGAGACGCTGTTCCTGACGAGCGAGGAAGTCGCCGGGCTCGCTGACCCCGCCGAGTACGTTGACGCGGTTCGCGACGCCTACCGCCAGATCGGCGAGGGCGCCCCCGCGGAGCCGCGGACGAAGCTCGTGAACGACGAGCCGCCGGGGTTTCTCACCACCTACGCCGCGGTGTTGCCCGAGACCGGTGTGATGGGCGGGTACACCTACTCCGCCGGGTTCGGCGCGCGCGACGCGTGGTTTATGACGCCGCTGTTCGACGCGGAGTCGGGCGAGCCGCTGGCGCTGCTCGACGGCGCCTCGATGAATCCCTACAAGACGGGCGCCGCCGGCGCCGTCGGCGTCGACGCGCTCGCGCGCGAGGACGCGAGCTCCGTGGCGGTGATCGGGTCGGGCGCGCAGGCGCGCGGACAACTGAAGGCGACCGCGACGGTTCGCGATCTGGAGACCGTGTGGGTGTACTCGCCGACGAAGGAGCACCGCGAGGCGTTCGCGGGCGACATGAACGGGGAGATCGACGCCGCGGTCGCCGCCGTGGCGAGCGCGGCCGCCGCGATCGAGGACGCCGACGTGGTGATCACCGCGACGAACGCCGCCGATCCGGTGTTCGACGGCGAGGTGCTGGAGCCGGGGACGCACGTCACCGCGATGGGCCAGTACAACGAGCACAAACGCGAACTGGACCACGCGACGATCGAGCGCGCGACGTACGTCCCCGATCTGCGAGCCCGCGCTGCGCCCGACGGCGACGCGGGATCGTTCCTCTCCGCGCTGGAGGCCGGCGTCGTCGACGAGGACCACATACACGCCGAGTTGGGGGAGGTCGTCGCCGGCGTCGAGCCGGGGCGCACGAGCGACGACGAGATCACCGTCTTCGACTCGGGCGGGACCGGGATCGAGACGGCCGCCTCGGCGTACCTACTGTACGAGAAGGCCGTCGACGCCGGACTCGGACGATCCATCGACTTCGCGCCCGCGAGCGAGGCGCTGACCGGCGAGTAGATCAGTCGTCGACGCCCTCGGTCTGGGCTCCGCCGGGGGCAGCTGCGGCGGCGCTCCTCCGTCGTTCACGCCTGGTAACGCGCACGTGGAGGGCGATCGCACACAGCGTCGCGATCACCCCGCCGAGGACGACGATCCCGAACGCGACGCGGTAGCCGGCCACGGAGTACGCGCGCGCACCGTCGACCACGCGCCCGGTCCAGTAGGCGTCCAGCGCGGCGCCGAGCACCGCGGGGAAGACGGCCGCCCCGAGGTACGCCATCCCGTTGACCGTGCCCGTGGCCGCGCCGCTGTCCTCGGCGTGACGCTCCTTCGCGACGGTGTAGGCCACGGACGCCCCGCCGGTGATCCCCATCCCGACGAACAGCGCGAGCGCGACGACGAACAGCGGCGGCGTCACGGTGACGAACACGACGCCGTAGGCGACCACGAACGCGAGACACGACGCGACGATAACCTCGGTTCGGCGTCCGGTCCGGTCCGAGATCGCCCCGAAAGCGGGCGAGCCGAGCGCGAAGCCGATGTTCGCCGCGAGCACCGCCAGGGCGGCCCTCGAGACGGGCACGTCGTACAGGTGGACGATGTACGGCACCCCCCACAGGCCGACGACGGTGAAGTTGAGCCCGAAGATGAGGAACAGCGCCGTCCCCATCAGCCACGTGTCGAGATCGCCGAGCACGCGCCGCGCGCCCGCCAACACCTCCCGCATCGAGTCGGTCTCCGTTCCGGAGTCGGCGCCCTCGGGACGGTCCGCCGGATCGGTCGGTCGGTCCCGGACGAAGGCGCCGACGGCGAGGCCGGCGAGGAGGACACCCACGGCGGCGGCGTACAGCACCGCGCGCCAGCCGGCGGCCTCCGCCGCCAGCGCCAGCGGCGTCGTCGCCAGCACGCCGCCGATCCCCGCGGCGGCGATGGTGAACCCTGTCATCGTCGCGAACTCCTCGGGCGCGTACCAGTTGGCGCAGAATCGAAGGACAGCGACGTAGATAGACGCCCCGCTCAGCCCGGCGAGAAACCGCGCGGCGAACCCGATCGCGAGCGAATCGGCCGCGGCGAATCCGGCGACACCGGCGGCCATGCCGACGAGTCCGATCGAGACGACCCGACGGGGCCCGTACCGGTCCACGAGCAGTCCGGACGGGAGCTGCGCGGCCGCGTAGATGTAGAAGAACGACGAATGGAGCAGTCCCAACTCCGAACCGGTCGCGTCGAACACTGCGGCGAGATCGCCCGACAGCACCGCGGTCGAGTTGCGGAAGAAGTTGACGAACAGGAAGCCGAACGCGAGCGTCGCCCACATGAGGTGGCGTCGATACCGGCGGGGGATCGCCATTGTGTGCCCTGTGTTAGATACCGAGGCTTGTAGCTTCGGGCCACGGCGATCCGATCGACGGCGAGACTGGATCGGTCGCGGCGACTCAGATCCTGCGCCGCATCCGTACGTGTTCGATCCCGTCCTCGTCGAAGGTGCCGACCGCGTCGTCGACGGCGTACCCCAGGCGCTCGTAGAAGCCGGCCGCCTGGACCTGTGCGTGAAGTACCACTTCGCTCAGTCCCCGAGTTCGGGCGCGGTCCTCGACGGCCGCCATCACGCGCGCACCCCATCCCTGGCCGCGACGGTCGCGGGCGACGACGACCCGTTCGACCTTCGCGATCCGCTCCGTGGCCTCATCGATCGCGCCGTAGTCGTCGGCAGCGACCACGCGGAGTCGGGCGGTTGCGACGGCCTCGCCCGTTCGGGTGTCGGTCGTCTCGGCGTCGGCGTCGGGAGCGGCGTCGCCCTCACGCACGAGCAGGTGGTCCACCTCCGAGTCCAGCGGGTCCTCGTCGTGCTCGTCGAGTTCGAGCTCCGCAGGAACGCCCTGCTCCTCGACGAACACGCGCATCCGGAGATCGACGACCGCGTCCCAGTCGGGGGCGGTGGCGGCGACCGTCGCGGTCCAGTCGGCGTCGGCCGGAGCGAGGTCGGCGCCGTCGGGGCCCGGTCGGTCGTCACCCATCGTCACTGGAGTCGGTACCGCAGGAGCGCGGCGACGCCGCCGAGGTTCTTCAGCTGCTGGCCGGGCGCGAACTCCTCCGAGAAGACGACCACGTCGCCGCCCTTCTGTTCGGCGGTCTCGACGAGGTCGTTCACGTCGATGTCCCAGTCGCCCTCGCCCTGCCGCTCGGCGCGCAGGCGCTCGTCGACGATGAGCAGCGTCTCGATGGCGCCGAACTCCGCCGCCTCCATCGTCTCGTTCACGCCGTAGGTGGCCTTCGCGCCCTCGGCCATCCGCTCGGTGAGCTCGTCGATGAGTTCCGCCTCGCGGGCGATACGCGTCTCGCGTTGCACCTCGTCGACGGCGCCGCGCTTGAGCACCTCGTGGACGCCGCGGTCGCCCGCGGCGGAGGTGTTCACGACCGTGACGCGGTCGCTCAGGTCGCGGTAGTGTTCGTCGACGTAGTCGTTGGCGTCGTTCTTGGTGAACCCCGGTCCCGCGAGGATGACCGCCTCGGGGTCGAGGTGTGACAGCGCCGAGCCGAGCTCGTCGAACAGCTCGTCGCGCGGGCGGGAGAACTCGCCTTTCCCGGTCGGCTTGGTGAAGCTCGCGTACTCCTCGGTGCCGTACTGCTGGACCGTGTGGATGAACGCCGCTCCCTCCTCGACGGTGGCGATGGCCACGTCGGGCGCGCCGGTGGCCGCCTCGGCCTCCTCGATGCGCTCGATCTGGTCGGGCTTGAAGCGCTTCTCGACGGTGAGTTCCGAGCGCTCCTCGACGTTGAGCGTGTGGTGGTGACCGATCTCGTCCTCGCGCGAGCAGCCGACGATGACGCCCCCGACGCGCAGGCGGTTGGCGAAGCGGGCGAACTCCACGTCCTCGACCTCGATGGTGACGCGCATGTGCTCCCGTTCGCCGCCCTTGTCCCGGAGCTGATCGTCGTTGCGGGTGACTCTGCGGGTCGTGTCCGCCTCGACGTGATCGCCCGGCTCGAGGACGTGCGAGAGGTGCCACAGGTCGTCGGTGGTCTCGGGCGTGACCGTCAGGCGCTCGCGCCCCTCCTCGCCGCGGCCGCGCGAGTCGATTCGCATATCGACGAGTGCGTCGGGCGCGTACAAAGGCCCTCCGAGACGCCGGCTCTCGCCGGGGTGTGTGCGCCCGGTTCGGATCGACTCATCGGCCCACTCGGGGCTGCTCCAGTCCGGACCTGTCGGGCACGTCGGTCGGTTCGCTCGTGTCCTCGCCGGCCGTCGCGTCGGTCGCCTCGGCGAATCCGCGGCCGAAGCAGTAGTAAGCGACGACCTGGCCGTAGAACAGCGCCGGGATCCCGATCAGGATCAACGCGACCGGACTCACGACGGCACTGATGACGCCCCCGAGCACGACGCCGAAGAGGACGCCGACGAGGTACCGTCCCGAAAGCGCAGCCTCGCGAACCGCCTCGACATCGAACGCCGCGCTCAGCTCGCCCGCGAGCGCGAAGTTGGTCATCGCCGCCGGCAGCACGTACGCGACAAGGATCGACAGCAGGGTCGCGACCAGGAGCAGGAGGAGGCTGACCGTCCCGAACGCCGCGACGCCCGCCTCGCTTCCGGTCGCGCCGCCGACGACGAAGAGGACGACCGCCCCGACGGTCGGAACCGAGATAACGAGACTGTATGCCGCCTGCACGACGACGAGCTTCAGCCCGTCGACGAACAGCTCCCCCCAGTCGATGAACGACGGGGCGGCCCGCTCGCCCGTCGCCGCCGAACGCAGCACTCGAACGAGATAGCCCTGCAGCACGAACGCCGGGAGCACGAACACGCTCGCGACGATCAGCGCGCCGCCGACGATCAGCGTGGCGACGCGGTCGTCGGTTCGCAGGGGGTACCCGAGCGCGTCTTCCAACATACCGAACCGTTACCAGCGGCGTGGTTAACGGTTTTCACCGATCCCCCGGCTCCACGCCGCGACCCCGGCGACCTCCAGGTAGAACAGCCCGAAGAAGCCGACGAGTTTGACGGGGCGGGAGCCGGCACCGGCAAGCGCCGCCCCGAACGCGAGCAGAATCGCGCCGACGGTCCACGCGTAGAAGTACCGCCCGGACGTGGCCGTCCGGCGCAGGGACCCGACCGAGACCCCCTCGGCGACCCGCGCGCGAACGGCGGAATCGGGGTCCGCGCGCGCGTATCCGGCGAGGATCGCCGGCAGCGGGTACGCGACCCCGACCGCCAGCAGCAGGCTCACCGTCCCGCCGACGAGCGTCACCCCGTATCCAAGCGGCGTCGTCGGGTCGATCGGGCCGCCGGCGGCCCCGCCCGACGTCGCACCGGCGACGGTGACGAGCAGGACGACGACCGGGACCAGCAGGACGACGACAGAGAGCGCGCTCGCGACGAGTCCGTCGCGAAGCAGGCCGACCGGTCGGCGAAACGAGGGAAGCGTTGCGGGGTCCTCCGCCTCGCCGGCCGCGCCGAACACCCGGACCAGGTAGCCGACGACGAGCACCGTCGCGACCGGTGTGAGCAGCGATAGCGGCCACAGCGGAGCGACGAGCGCGGCGAGCAGGTGGAGTCCGCCGCCGGTCGCGAGCGCCTCCGCGGTCGCGCCGCGGTCGTCCGCGGCCCCGAGCGGGTACCGGAGCGCCTCCCGGAGCACGCTTACTCCCCGAGCAGGTCGCTCTCGCCCGGGGGGAGGAACTCCTGGATCAGGTCGGCGGAGGCGACCTTGCGGACGAAGCCCTCGTCCGCGAACCGCTCCTTGAGTCGTCGGTAGCACTTCATCGCGGCGTCGTTCTGGGCGTATCGTCCGGGCGTGACCCGGATCGTCGTCTCCGCGCGCGGCTCGACCGCGCTCGGCGGGCCGCCGATCACCCGCGTCTCGGGTTCGACCTGTACGCCCACCGCGACCTCCGCGGGCATGTCGCGGTAGTAGTCGCGCTCCCCGCGGATCACGAACCCTCCCTTCTCGATGTACTCGCCCGACTCGGGCGTCTTCGACACCTGGTCCGGGGTGACGACGTACGCGTCGCCGGCGCCGCGGCCGTCCTTCCACACCGAGGAGTACGAGACGGCGAACTGGGCGGCCTCCTTCCGTGACTGCTCGGGGATCGTCACGTCGCGGGCGGCCTCCGAGGGGTCGGTCGCCTTGATCAGCGTGACCGGGCCGCCGTGGGCCTGCGCGTGACAGAACAGGTCCCGGCCCTCCATGTAGTTCTTCACGAGTTCCTCGTTCTGGTCGGCGTTGCGCCCGCCGATGACGAGGAACCCGTCGCTGGTCTCGAACCACCGGAAGCGGTCGTACCAGTAGTCCTGCTGTCTGACGGGGATCGACTGGCGGGTGAGCCAGTCGACATCCGCGTGCTCGTCGACGTCTTCGTCGCCGTCGCCATCGTCGGCGGCGTCGCCGTCGTCGCCGTCGTCGCGCTCCCACTGTTCCTTGCGCTGTTTCACGGCCTCCAGCTCCTCGCGGGTGTTCTCGATCGCCGCGAGCGCGCCCTCCTTCTTCTCCTCGATCCGCTTGGCCTCCGTGTACAGCCGGTCGGCGTTCTTCTCCGGCCCGGTGCCGGCGTCGAGGGTGACGACCGTGCCGTCGAGGTCGACGTCGACGGTCCCCTCCGAGCCGTCGACGCCGCGGACGGCCTCCGCCTCGGGGATGCCGCGGTCGGCGCCCTCGAGGAACGTCTCGTCGATCTCCGCCCAGCCTCGCCCCTCCTCGCGGGCGGACTGGATCGTCGAGAGCACGTCCGCGACGAGGTCGTAGTTGGCGTACACGGCCTCCGCCTTCTCGCGCTCGGCGGCCGCGCGCTCGTCGAAGTCGTCGATCGCGCCCTCCTGTTGGTCGATGATGCGCTGCTTCTTGGCGATCTCCGCCTCGAAGTCGGGGGCGTCGTCGACCTCCTCGTCCTCGGTGAGATCGAGCCGGTAGAAGTACTCGTCCAGCGCCGCGTTGAAGTCGTCGTACGCCTCCGCCTCCATGCCCTCCCGCTCCTCCAGCGGGAACGGGGTCACGTCGACGACGGCGTCGTCCTCCAGATACAGGCGAGGGTCGAGACCCCCGGAGCGGAGGCGCTCGCCCATGCGCTGGATCACGTCGTAGATCGCGCGGTACTGCTCCTCGCCGGCGTCGGCGATATCGAGCGTCTTCTCGACGCCCGCGCGGGTACAGAACTCCTCGGCGTAGAGGCCGCCCATGTTGAGCTGCGTGGCGAGCGTACGGACGACGTCGGTGTCGGACTCCTCCATCCGGGCCTCGAGCACCTCGTAGCGCACGTCGAAGGGGTTGATCCGCGACTGCGGGTACTCGTACTGGCTGCCGGGCGCGACGGTCCGCGACTTGAGCCGGACCGTCTCCAGACTGCGCTGGACCTCGCCGGTCTCGTCGAGGACGGCGACGTTCCCCTCGCCGAACAGTTCGGCGACGACGCGCGTGTTCGCGTCGGGCCGCTCGAAGTCGAACGTGAGGATGCGGTCGAACTCGTACTGCGCCACGTCCACGATCTCGCCGCCCGCCAGCCGCGAGCGGAGGGTCTTGGCGAACTCCGGCGGGCGGCCGGGCGCGTCCGGGACGTTCGCGGGATCGGCGACGTGACACCGCTTCACGTCGCCCGTCTCGACGAGGAGCTCGACCCGCCCGCGGTCGTAGTCGCGGAGCTTGAAGCGGACGAGATCGTCGCCGTAGAGGTAGACCTTGTCCACCTTCGCTCCCTCGTACCGGGAGAGCTCCCCGGCGAGGGCCGCGAGGTCGACGCTCGTCATCTCGGTTTTCGGGTCCATCTGATTGGCTACGTATACTCCGGGCGGATGTTTGGGCGTTGCGGGACGCGCATCGCCCCGGTCCGCCCGTCGGAAGTGGTCGCGTCGCCGCGGCCCTCCCGCGCCTACCTCCGGGCCAGCACCACGCCCGTCGCGGACGCGACGAACCCGAAGCCAGCGAGCACGCCGAACAGCGTCGGCGGGTTCGCGTAGGTCAACACGGTGCCGGCGACGGCGCCGCCGAGCGCGCCGACGCCGAAGACGCCGAGGTAGGTGTAGCCGTACGACAGCCCGCGGGTGCCCGCGGGGGTGTACTCGGCGACGGTCGCCTGATAGAACGGCTGCACCACGAACAGCGCCATCCCGAGCACGGCCCCGAACACGAGGAACGGACCGAACCCGAGGTTCGCGACCGGGAGGAACAACAGCGCCAGCACGCCGAGCAGCCCGAAGCTGAGCGCGATGCCGCGCTCGACGGGGATGCGGTCGGTGAGCTTCCCGCCGACGTACTGGCCGACGACGCCGATCATGAGCAGCCCGGAGTAGACGTAGTTCGCGGGCGACACCTCCCGAGCCACGAGCCCGCCGAGGGAGTCGGCGATCCCGCCGGGCAACAGCGACCCGACGACCACCGGCTCGAATCCGGGGAGGCCGTCGAGCAGTTCCGGCATGAACGTGAGCACGCCGCGGTAGTACAGCCCGGACATCATCACGACGAGGAACACGAGCGCGAATCCCCCCGAGAACAACACGCGCGACTCGGCGACGAACTCCGTGAGCGACTCGACGCCGGCGTCGGCCTTCGAGTCGCCCGCGTCCTCGCCGCCGTCGGCGGCGGTCTCGACGGCCGCGGTCTCGTCGAAGCTCGCGCGGACCGCGTACAGCGCCGCCAACAGCGCCGGCGCCGCGAGGATCACGGCGACCGTCTGCCAGTCGAGGACCAACAGCAGGAGCGTCGTGAGCAGCGGCCCGAGACCGATCCCGAGGTTGCCTGCGATGCCGTGGTACGCGAAGCCGGTGCCGCGCTCCTCGACGCCCTTCGAGAGCAGCGCCAGCCCCGCGGGGTGATACACCGACGCGGAGACGCCCCACACGACCATCGCGAGGGTTATCGCCACGAGTCCGGGCGCGGCCCCGAGCAAAACGAACGCGGCCGCCATCCCGACGAGACAGGCGGTGATGAGACGGCTCGATCCCACGCGGTCGACGAGCACGCCGCCCGGGAGCGCGCCCAGGCCGAACAGGCCGTATCCGACCGTCACCAGCAGGCCGAGCGTCGCGGAGGTGACCGCGACCTCGACCGGGCCCAGCGCCACGACGTCGAACTCCGCCAGCCAGATGGGGATGAAGATCGGGATGGACAGCTCGTAGGTGTGGACCATCCCGTGGGCCAGCATCGTGAGCCCGACGATCGATCTGTCGTTCCGGTTCACACGCGAACGAGACTGCTCCGACGCCATGTACGCGTCGGTGTCGGCACGGACCGCCGTGGGATCGCCACGGACTGCTTCGGGACCGGCGCCCACCGAGGAGCGGTGCGGGGAACGAAACGACTAATCGCCCCCCGCGACTACCGCCGTGTAATGAGTGCGCACGATTGGCCCCACGACCCCGACGGCGAACAGGGAAGCGAGGGGCGCCGAAAGTACGGGCACGCGGTGCTAGTGAAGAAGGTCGACGAGGAGGACGACTTCCCGCTGCGCGCGGGCGACTACCGCGAGGAGTTCGCCGACCATCCGGTGCGGCTCGACGCGGACACCGTCGTCTCCGTCGACGACGTCTTCCAAGATATCGACGACGACACGGAGTTCGAGGACATCGTCGCCTTCCACAAGGCCGTCGGCGAGACGATGCGCGCCAACGACCTCTGGACGTACGAGGGCGCCGACGCGTTCACCCGTACCCGCGGGTAGCCCGCGTCGAGTCGACCGATCGCAGCGGTTTCTCGTCGAGCGTCCGACCGAGCCATCGCGTAGCCCGCCGATCGATCCCGGCCGATCGGGGGCGTCCGATCGATCCCGGCCGGCCGTCGCGCGGACGCCGATCGAGCCGACAGGGCGGCTCGCCGGGGTCGGATCTCGCCGCCCGCGCGTTCAGCGCGTTCGTCCGCCGATCTCGCGCTCGAAGTCCTCGCGCTCCCACGTGCGCGTCCCCTCGCCCTCGACCTCGTTTTGGAGCTTCTCCTCGAGCAGATTGATCGCCATCCGGTTGGCCCCCTCGGGGATGATCAGGTCGGCGTGCTTCTTCGTGGGTTCGATGAACTGCTCGTGCATCGGCTTCACCGTCGAGAGGTACTGCTCGATCACGCCCTCCAGGTCGCGGCCGCGTTCGACCACGTCGCGCTCGATGCGCCGGAGGATGCGCACGTCCGCGTCGGTCTCGACGTACAGGCGGAGATCCAACATGTCGTTGATATCCTCGTCGTACAGCGCGAGGATCCCCTCGACGACGATCACGTCGGTCGGCTCGACGGTCTCCGTCTCCCCCTTTCGGTTGTGGATCTCGAAGTCGTACTGCGGCATCTCGACGCTGTTGCCCGACAGCAGCGTCTCGAGATGGTCGCGAAGGAGCGACCACTCGAAGGCGTCCGGGTGGTCGTAGTTCACCTCCGCGCGTTCCTCGAGATCGAGATGCGAGAGGTCCCGGTAGTAGTTGTCGACCGGGATCCGCGTCACCGAGTCGGCGACGCGTTCGGTGATCAGCCGGGTGACCGTCGTCTTTCCAGCGCCGGTCCCCCCGGCGATGCCGACGACGAACGAGGGGTACGTCATTTGATAGTCGTCCCCCGCGGGACGGCTTGGGCGTGTCGGTCCGCCGGTCTCACACGAACCGCCGCGTGTCGCTCGCGTTCGGTCAAATTTATAAACTGCTACGGCATTGGCTCTCACATGGCACGCAATATCGATCGCCGTGACGTCCTGAAGGGCGCCGGAACGGCAGGCGTCGTCGGACTCGCGGGATGTATCACCCAGAACGATTCGGGCGGCGACGGTGGCAACGGCGGCGGTGACGGCGGGGAGACCGACGCCGGCGGGGAGACCACCGAGGCGTCCGACGACTCCGGGTCGGCGCGGACGATCCAGCACTCCGTGCTGATGCCGCTCACCGGCGATCTGGCGTCGCTCGGCGGGCCGATCCGCGACGGCGGCACGCTTCCGGTCAAGCAGTTGGAGGCCGCGGGCGACGTCCCCGCGGAGTTCGACCAGACGGTCGAGGACACACAGACCGACCCGCAGGCGGGGATTCAGGCGGCGAACGGCCTCGCGAACGCCGGCTACCCGACCGTGTGCGGACCGGCCTCCTCGGGCGTGAACCTGCAGGTCTCCCAACAGGTGTTCATCCCCAACGGGATGGTCGGCGTCTCCCCCTCGTCGACGTCGCCGGCGGTCACCGACCTCGACGACGACGGACTGATCTTCCGGACGGCCCCCTCGGACGCGCTGCAGGGGCAGGTGATGGCCGACGTCGCCGCGAACAACCTCGGCGACTCGTCGGCGTCGATCATGTACGTCAACAACGACTACGGGCAGAAGCTGGCGGAGGTGTTCGCGAGCTCCTTCACCGAGGAGCACTCCGGGAGCGTCCAGGAGTCCATCGCCTTCGAGAAGGAGCAGTCCAGCTACTCCTCGCCGCTGTCCTCGGCGATGAACGACTCGCCGAGCCTGCTGGTCGTGATCGGCTACCCTGCCTCGGGGATCCAGATCTTCCGCGACTTCTACGCGGAGTACGGCAACGACACCGACATCATGGTGACCGACGGGCTGCGCGACTCAACGCTCCCGGACGAGGTCGGCTACGACATGTCCAACGTCTACGGCACCGCGCCGCTGGCGACCGGTCCGGGCCAGGAGGCGTTCACCTCGCTGTACGAGGAGGAGTACGACCGCGCTCCGGGCGCGTTCAACGCGCAGGCGTACGACGCCTCCGCGGTCTGTCTGCTCGCCAACGCCGTCACCGGCGAGAACGACGGCCAGGCGATCAAAGAGAACATGACCGCGGTCGCCAACCCGAACGACGGGATGGAGGTCACCCCGGAGAACCTCGCGGAGGGGATGCGGGCCGCACTCAACGGCGAACAGGTGTACTACTCCGGCGCGTCCTCGTCGGTCGACTTCGACGAGAACGGCGACATGACCGCCGTCAGCTACGAGTACTTCACGTTCAACACCGACGTGGAGGGGAACATCGAGCAGCTCGACACGATCGACTTCAAGGCGTAACCGACCGCCGGAGCCCCGAGGAGCGAGCCGATCCCCCGTTTTTCGACTGGCCGCGCGCGTCCCGAACGGTTCCGCTCTCGAACGCCGCCGGAGAACTCCCCCTCGGCCGCCGGGACCACCGCCTTTAGGCGCTCTCCGTGATACGGAACCGTATGCACGTACTCAACGGTGGGACCGTCGTCGACGCGGACGGCGCCCGCGAGGCGGACGTGGCGATCGCGGACGGCGAGATCGTCGCCGTCGGCGACATCGGCCGCGGCGACTCCGAGACGGACGTGAGCGGCCAGTTCGTCTCGCCGGGTCTGATCGACTCGCACGTTCACCTGATGATGGACGGGCGTCCGGACGTCGCGACCGCCCAGAACGAGAGCGACTTCGACCACGCGTACATCGCCGCTGCGAACCTCCGAAAGGCCGTAGAGGCGGGTGTCACCACCGTCCGCGACCTGGGCGCCACTGGGGCGCTGGCGCTCGACGCCGGCCGCGCGGTCGCCGAGGGGCGACTCGTCGGCCCGCGAGTGCTCGCGTGCGGGGAGAACGTCGTGATGACCGGCGGCCACGGCCACTGGTTCGGCCGCGAGGCCGACGGCCCCGACGAGGTCCGCAGGGCCGCCCGCGAACAGCTCAAACGCGGCGCGGACGTGATCAAGTGCATGGCGACCGGCGGCGTGCTCACGGAGGGCGCCCAGACCGGCGCGCCGGAGCTCACCGCCGAGGAACTGGCGGCGCTCGTCGACGCCGCGAGCGCCAAGGGCGTCCCGACGGCCGCACACGCCCACGGGAAGGAGGGACTGCTCAACGCCGTCGACGCCGGCATCACGAGCATCGAGCACGGCACGTTCATGGACCGGGAGGCGGCGGAGGCGATGGCCGCCGAGGGGACCTACTGGGTCCCGACCGCGGCCGCCCTGAAGAACATCGTCGAGAACCCCGACGCCGGGATCCCCGAATCGGCGATGGACAAGGCTGTCGAGGCCAGCGAGGCGTTCGCCTCCTCCTTCGAGCACGCCGAGGCCGCCGGCGTCGACATCGCGATGGGCACCGACGCCGGTACGCCGTTCAACCACTTCGACGACATCGCCGACGAGCTGGCGTACATGGTCGAGTTCGGCATGAGCCCCGAGGCTGCGCTGGAGGCCGCGACCGTCACCGCCGCGGAGCTGTGTGGACTCGACGACGTCGGTCGCGTCGCCGAAAGCTACCGGGCGGATCTGGTCGTCCTCGACGACAACCCCGCCGCGGACGCCGACGCGTGGCAGGACCCCGCCGCGGTGTTCGCCGGCGGCGACCGCGTCGCGTAACCGGCGTCCGCGGCGCCCCATGTCGGCCGGGGGTTCTGCGATCGTCGTCGAGTATCCCCGTCGCATCCGGTATCCGACGGGTGAACGACGTATTCGGGGGTGCCTTTTTAGCGATCAAACGAATTGGTCCGCTCGATGCCGGAGTGTGCAAACTGTGGCGGATTCGTAACCGAGAGGTACGTTCGGGTGTTCGCGCCCGGCGAACGGGAGACCGTGCGCGTGTGTCCGAACTGCGAGGACAAGCTTCGAGACGGGGCTGACGTACGCGAGGCCCGGTCGAAGCGGACCTGATCCGGATCGATCGTCAAGCCGCCGCTCGCGGTCCAGACGCGAGCGGCGATCGAGGAACCGGCTCCGAAGAACTACTACCGAGCCCCACAGAATCCGTTCACATGGACAACGATCGAACCGGCGAGGCGCTCGCACCGCTCGCCGCCGCGTTCCGGACCGGCGATCGGGACCCGACGGCGTACGCGAACACGCTTTGCGATCGGATCGAAACCCGCGACCCGGAGATACGGGCGTGGGTCGACGGAGCGAAATCCCGCGCGTGGCTGACCGACGAAACGGACGCCCTTCGCGCGCGACATTCCCGAACCGAGTCGGAGAGCGACGCGAGCGACGGGACGAACCGGCCGCCGTTGTTCGGCGTTCCAGTCGGCGTGAAAGACATCTTCCACGTCGACGGGCTGGCGACGCGCGCGCGCTCCGAGCTTCCCCCGGACGCGCTCGCCGGACAGGAGTCGACCGCCGTCCGACGGCTCCGCGCGGCGGGAGCGACCGTCGCTGGGAAGACACACACGACGGAGTTCGCGTATTTCGCCCCCGCGCCGACGCGAAATCCACACGACCTCGACCACACGCCCGGAGGGTCGTCGAGCGGATCCGCGGCCGCGGTCGCGAGCGGAACGACTCCGCTCGCGCTCGGCACACAAACCGTCGGGTCGGTCATCCGACCCGCGGCGTTCTGCGGCGTCGTCGGGTTCAAACCCACCCGCGGTCGGGTTCCGACCGACGGAGTGATCCCGTTAGCGGCGTCGGTCGATCACGTCGGCACCTTCACGCGTGACGTCGCCGGCGCGGCCCTCGCGGCGTCCGTCCTTCTCGACGGCTGGGACGACTGGGACGGGCAGGGGCCAACCGGCAAGCCGACGCTCGGCGTTCCGAGCGGTCGGTATCTCGACCAAGTGTCCGATATAGGGCGTGAGGCGTTCGAACAAGCGCTGGACGCGCTTGCCGACGCGGGCTATGAACTCGTCGGTGTCGAGGCGATTTCCGATATCGACGACGTGAACGATCGACACAACACGCTCGTCGCCGCCGAAGCCGCGCTCGCACACGGGGAGTGGTACGACCGATACGCCGACCGCTACGCCGACGCGACCCGCGAGCTGATCGAGGACGGGCGGTCCGCGCCGGTGTCGGCGCTCGTCCGCGGTCGACGCGGGCGGGACGCGCTGCGCGACTCGCTCGCGTCGACGGTAGAGGACCACGGTATCGACGCGTGGATCGCGCCGGCCGCGCTCGGGCCCGCGCCCGAGGGGATCGACGACACCGGGGACCCGGTGATGAACCTCCCGTGGACGCACGCCGGGCTCCCGACGATCGGTCTCCCCGCCGGCGACGTGGACGGGCTCCCCGTCGGCGTGCAAGTCGCCACGGGATTCGGTGCGGACGAACGGCTGGTCGCGTTGGCGGACGAGATCGCCGGCGTCGTCGGAGACGCCGTCTAACCCGACAGCCAGCACGCCAAACCCACACACGGCGGTGGCGAACCGACACCGTTTTACAGTCCACAGGCATACGCAGAGTTGCACAGACGTAGTGCATCACCGCGCTCCGGTGGTGTAGTCCGGCCAATCATATTGCCCTCTCACGGCAATGACCAGGGTTCAAATCCCTGCCGGAGCACTCCCATTTTCCTTCGCTCGGTACCGACCCGGTTCGTTCAGTTTCTCGCGTGTTCACTCCGAGCAGCGTCTGTCCGGTCGGATGACAGGTACCGTTCCTACTCAGCGACGAGTCACCCCGTACGTCCGTCGTACCGATGCGTTTGCAGTGTGTGGGTCGATACACCTGTCGCTAACGGGTGGAGAAGTCGGACTCGATCCGCTGTCGGTCGGCCCGTCACTTCAGTTCTTTAGCGCCGGGTTCCTTCGGTCTGCGATCGTGTTCTTCGCGCTGGCGCTCGTCGCGGCTGTAATCACTGCGAGAGGGATCGCTGGGATGAGCATGACGATCGCGAAGTAGCTCGTGGCCGTCTCCGTCGTCCTCGCGATCGTCTCTGTGGTGGTTCGGATCGCGATTAGTTCGGGAACCCGCTGGTCGCGGGGAGGCTTCGTCGGCGGGCGTTGTGACTGTTCGGCTTCGACGGCGTGTGAAAATGGAAAAAGCCCACCAGCGCGGTGCTGGTGGGCGTGAAACTGTATGAGTGGTGGGCGGCGAACCGGTGTTTCCAGAGGCTCTCGCACTCCAGGACTTACCGGAACGCTGGCGGGCTTAACTTCCGTGTTCGGGATGGGTACGGGTGGTGCCCCGCCGCTGTGGCCGCCCGAAGGCCGACCATCGGGAACGATCCGATGTGTGCCTGCGTCGGTCTCCGACCAATATGTACGTGCAATCCAGGTAACACCTGAACCCGATTCAACGGAACATCGGGCTCCAGTATATGAGTGTGGCTTGGTCTGTTAGTGCTCGCGGGCTGAACGTCTCGTTGCCTCGACGCGTACACCCCGAGTCTATCGAACTCGTCTTCTACGAGTGACCTCGGTGGTACTTCTTTTTCAAGTGGGTTTCGAGCTTAGATGCGTTCAGCTCTTACCCCGTGTCACGTAGCTTCTCGGCAGCTGCCCTCTCGGACAACCGATACACCAGTGGTGACCATTCGTAGTTCCTCTCGTACTATACGAACGTTCTCGTCAAGTACCGTAACACCCCCAATAGATAGCAGCCGACCTGTCTCACGACGGTCTAAACCCAGCTCACGACCTCCTTTAATAGGCGAACAACCTCACCCTTGCCCGCTTCTGCACGGGCAGGATGGAGGGAACCGACATCGAGGTAGCAAGCCACGCGGTCGATATGTGCTCTTGCGCGTGACGACTCTGTTATCCCTAAGGTAGCTTTTCTGTCGTAAATCCGGGCCATTGAGGCCCGTGATCCGTTCGCTAGACCACGCTTTCGCGTCAGCGTCACTCGCTTGGAATGACACTGTCAGACTTCCTTGTGCTCTTGCGCTCTTCCGCGGGTTCCTGTCCCGCGTGAGGAAATCTTGGGGCGCGCTCGATATCTTTTCGAGCGCGTACCGCCCCAGTCAAACTGCCCGGCTACCGGTGTTCTCCTCCCGGAGTGAGAGTCGCAGCCACTGACGGGTAGTATTTCAGTGATGTCTCGGTGGCCCGCTGGCGCGGGTACCTGTGTGATGACTCCTACCTATCCTGCACGTCAGCGGCCACGTCTCAGCGACAGCCTGCAGTAAAGCTCTATAGGGTCTTCGCTTCCCCTTGGGGGTCTCCAGACTCCGCACTGGAACGTACAGTTCACCGGGCCCAACGTTGGGACAGTGTGGCTCTCGTTGATCCATTCATGCGAGTCGCTACTGAAGCGACAAGGTACTACGCTACCTTAAGAGGGTCATAGTTACCCCCGCCGTTGACAGGTCCTTCGTCCTCTTGTACGAGGTGTTCAGATACCTGCACTGGGCAGGATTCAGTGACCGTACGAGTCCTTGCGGATTTGCGGTCACCTGTGTTGTTACTAGACAGTCGGAGCCACCGAGTCACTGCGACCTGCCCCGTCGAGGGCAGGCATCCCTTATTGCGAACGTACGGGACTAACTTGCCGAATTCCCTAACGTCGGTTGCTCCCGTCGGCCTTGGCTTGCTCTGCCAGAGTACCTGTGTCGGATCTCGATACGAATACCACGCTCGTCTTTTCACGGACCCCTGGTAACGCCTGCTTTCGCTGTTCTCGTCTTCTTTCGCTTCGTGCCGTTACGGCTTCCACGGAATTCACGAGTTCGACCGGGCGAATGCCCGGCCAGACGGTTCCGGAGGTGTCGACTTTCAGTGCGTGGTAGCACTGGAATATTAACCAGTTCCCCGTTTGTCCGGTTCGAATTGCGGCCGGACTTAGGATCGGCTAACCCTCGGCTGATTGGCAGTGCCGAGGAACTCTTACTCTTTAGGCCTTCGAGGTTCTCACCCGAATATCGCTGCTACTGTGACCAGGATTGTCGTTACTGAGCGGTCCACACGAGCTCTAGCCCGTGCTTCCATCCGCACAGTACGCCGACCTACACGGTCCCCCTGTGATGGGGGCGGTTAGGTATCAGAAGTGGATTTGAGTCCCGTTCATTTTGGGCGCCTTGAACCTCGGCCGGTAAGCTGTTACGCTTTTCTTAGCGGGTAGCTGCTTCTAAGCTCACCTCCCGGCTGTTTAGGGCTCAAGACTACCTTCAGAGGATTACACTTAATCCACATTTTGGGTCATTAACCTAACTCTGGGTTGTTCCCCTCACGGTGCCCAAGCTTACCCCGGGACACCGGACTCCCTCCGTCGACAGCGTCCGCACGTTCGGAGTTCGACAGAGAGGCCGACTCCTCTCGGAGGCGGGTCTCTCAATCGGTGGCTCTACCGCGCGGACTACCTTAGGAGAGGTCATGCTTCGACATGTTTCGGTCGGAACCAGCTGTTGCCGAGTTCGATGGGCCTTTCACCCCTACTCCAAGATCACGCGAGGGTATTGTAGGACACCAACGCTAACGGACCTCCACGTGCCTTTCGGCACGCTTCATCCTGCCTCGGAGTAGATCACTCGGTTTCGGGTCGTACTTCGTCGACTCCCCGCGCTTGAACACGGTGGCCCTCGTCGTAAGACTGCGGCCATATCGGTTTCCCTGCGCCTTCCTCGATGATCGAGTTAGACTCGCCGGAGAAGTACACTCCCTGGTTCGTTTTTCAAAACGCACGACGCGACTTCGGCTCCCCGCACGTCTTACTGGAGACTCGCGTCTCGGTCATTCTGTGCGGGGCCTTGTAAGCCCCGTCGCTCAATCGCCAGCTGATTTCAGGCCCTATTGCACCGCCCTTCTCGGGGTGCTTTTCAGCGTTCGCTCACGCTACTTGTTCGCTATCGGTCTCGAGGAGTGTTTAGCTTTCTCAGTCGATGCCTGAGATATTCACGAGGGATATCCAACCCCCGCTACTCTGGGAACTGATCCACAGAATCGGTCGACGATACGGGACTGTCGCCCTGTATCGTGCTCCGTTCCAGGAGACTTCTCGTCGATCGAGTCTGTTTGATATCAGCCCGAACACCACATTGCCTGCGAGGTTTGAACCTCGAGGCTTCGGTTTGAGCTGTGTCGCGTTCACTCGCCGTTAGTAACGACATCTCGGTTTGATTTCTCTTCCTGCTCCTACTGAGATGTTTCAATTCGGAGCGTTCCCCATTGCGCTAGGCAATTGTAGAGGGATTCCCATTCGGAGATCCGTAGTTCTTCGCCTCCATGCGGCTCCCTACGGCTTAACGCAGCTTGGCACGTCCGTCGTCGGCTCTCGAGCCGAGCCATCCACCAGCTGGCACAGTAGCCAATACTGAGTGGAACCCAATGGACCCGATGAATCGGGTTCAGTGGGTGTCTGGATTGCACGTACATACGGTCGTCATCGCACGTCACGTGGGTGTCACGCGAGCGTGCTCAACCCTTCCCATCCCCGCTCTCGCGGGATGGTGCATCGGTCGTGTGTACCAGTTCATCTCCTCGTGCCACAGTTAAGGGGCACGATTCGAATCGCGGTACGAGAGTGACCCACAGGGAATCGAACCCTGTCGAGGTACCAACGAGGTCTGAGTGTGAGCCCCGATAGTTCGAAGGTGTCTGGTCGCAACCACGGACGCCACGAAGACCTCTAGGTGGGCCAGGCGCGTCGGCCTGGTCCCGTTCTGTGGAGGTGATCCAGCCGCAGATTCCCCTACGGCTACCTTGTTACGACTTAAGCCCCCTTGCGAAGCCCAGATTCGACCTGGCAACCCAGGCCTCATCCGGACCTCACTCGGGTGCTTTGACGGGCGGTGTGTGCAAGGAGCAGGGACGTATTCACCGCGCGCTTGTGACACGCGATTACTACCGAATCCAGCTTCATGTGGGCGAGTTTCAGCCCACAATCCGAACTACGACCAGGTTTCTGAGATTACCGTCTCCTTTCGGAGTAGGAACCCATTGTCCTGACCATTGTAGCCCGCGTGTAGCCCAGCCCATTCGGGGCATACTGACCTACCGTTGCCCGTTCCTTCCTCCGCCTTGGCGGCGGCAGTCTCCGTAATGTACCCAACGACCTCGTGGGTCTTGCTGGCAATTAGGGATGCGGGTCTCGCTCGTTGCCTGACTTAACAGGACGCCTCACGGTACGAGCTGACGGCGGCCATGCACCTCCTCTCTGATCGTCTGCTAAGCTCATCACACTGAGCGTCATTCGAACAGTCGGGGCTGGTGAGATGTCCGGCGTTGAGTCCAATTAAACCGCAGGCTCCTCCGGTTGTAGTGCTCCCCCGCCAATTCCTTTAAGTTTCATCCTTGCGGACGTACTTCCCAGGCGGTTCGCTTCTCGGCTTCCCTACGGCACAACACAGACTCGTAGTCTGCGTCGCACCTAGCGAACATCGTTTACAGCTGGGACTACCCGGGTATCTAATCCGGTTCGAGACCCCAGCTTTCGTTCCTGACCGTCGGATCAGTTCTCTCAAGGTGCTTTCGCCATCGGTGGTCCGTCCAGGATTACAGGATTTCACTCCTACCCCGGACGTACCCCTTGAGTCTCCCTGTCCCAAGCCGGGCAGTTTTCGCCGGACGCCTACCAGTTGAGCTGGTAGATTTCCCGACGAACTTGCTCGGCCGGCTACGAACGCTTTAGGCCCAATAAGATCGGTCATCACTCGAGCTGCCGGTATTACCGCGGCGGCTGGCACCGGTCTTGCCCAGCTCTTATTCGTACACCGCCTTAGGGTGTACAAAAGCGAAGGCACTATGCCTCCGCACTCGGAGTCCCCCTATCGCACTGTCGTGCAGTGTAAAGGTTTCGCGCCTGCTGCGCCCCGTAGGGCCCGGAATCTTGTCTCAGATTCCGTCTCCGGGTTCTTGCTCTCACAACCCGTACCGATTATTGGCACGGTGGGCCGTTACCCCACCGTCTACCTAATCGGCCGCAGCCTCATCCTACAGCGTCGGAACGTTTCTCACTCTCGGCGTTCCAGCGTGGGAGTGGTATCAGGAATTAGCCTCAGTTTCCCGAGGTTATGCCTGTCTGTAGGGTAGATTGGCCACGTGTTACGGAGCTATTCGCCACGGGGCTGAACCCGTGCGACTAGCATGGCTAAATCGGACTCCGATAGCAATGACCTCCGGCAGGATCAACCGGAATGTTCCTCCCCGCGAAGGGAGGGGGTGGCGGGTCATATCGTGGCGACATCGTGGAACCGACCAGATGTCACCGAACTATCGGGGCTCACATCAGATACCGTCTTGCGGCGGACCGCAGGGGCGGAATCCTCATAGCGTGTCGCCGCGCCGACCGCGGCGCGCTTCACATCACATCGAACGGCAGTGGTACGTATAAGCCCGTCGTCTCGGGGTCGGCGAGGTACTGCACCACGTGGGTACGTATCTCACAGCCTTCGCCCAACCGAGACGGTACCGGCGGCCAGTCCGTCACAAACTATTCAACTTGCTGACTGAATCTCGGCCACGTGGCCCTCCGAACGCAGCTCACAGCCGTCTATCGGGGCGTCCGGTCCGTGCTCGCGCGCCGGCTGTTCGTCGACCGGCGGGCGCTCGTCGCCCTCAGGGTCTCGCTGGGGGCGTTGTTGCTCGCGGATCTCCTGTTGCGCGCACGGTCGTTGACGTTCTTCTACGCGGATGCGGGCGCGCTTCCGCGGTCGATACTGTTCATCCGCTACCCGATCACGGCGACGCTCTCGGTGCACACCTGGTTCGGAGATCCCTGGTGGGTTACGCTCCTGCTTGTGGCCGCCGGTGTCGCCGCCCTCGCGCTCGTGTTCGGCTATCGTACCAAGGCAGCGGCGGTCTGTTCGCTGGTCCTCCTCGTCTCGCTTCACGCACGCAATCCGCTCGTGTTGAACGGCGGCGACTCGCTGCTGCGACGAACCCTACTGTGGAGTCTCTTCGTTCCGCTCGGCTCGGGGCTGGTTCTCGACGATCGGACACGGTGCCGGCATCCGGCCGCCGTCGCCCTGTTGATTCTCTACCTGGTCAACGCAGTGATCAAGCTGCGGGGAGACGCCTGGCCGAGCGGACGGGCGATACGGACTGGTGTTCAGTATCGACTCGCTGACTGTCCTCCTCGGAGAGCGACTCGCGGCGTATCCGGGTCTGCTTGCCGGACTCGGTACCGCATGGGTGGTCCTATTGTGCTGTTCGCCGCTGTTCGTGCTCACCACGGGCCAGAGACGAACAGCCGTCGTCGCCGTGTTCGCGGCCGCGCACACGGGGATGGCGTTCACACTCGGGGTCGGGTTGTTCCCGCTCGTCAGTCTCGCCGCGTTGCTCCCGTATCTTCCCCCGGCCGTGTGGGAGTCGATCGAAAGGCGGTGGAATCGGGTCGTTCGGACGGCGGAGAGCGGTTTGACGGCTGGGCGGGTTGGGCCGTCGGGACGACTCGGGCGGTCGAACCGGAATCGACTATCGGAAGGACTCCGACGGGCCGGATGATCCGATCGGGCCGGCGGCTCAGACGCCGACTCAGTGCCGGCGTGCGAGCGGACCTCGCGGCACTCGACCCGGCTCTATCGGCGTTAGGCGGAGTTGTTCCGGGTCGGGTCGAGTCCGGTGATACACGTCGAAAAGCGAGATCGCTCCTCGGCCCCGTCGATCGCACGTGGATCGCCGCGGCCGTCGAACGCACGGGCCGAAGCGTCGCGACGGCGCTGTTGGTCGTCGTCGTGCTGTGGAACGCTGCCGCGTTGGGGTATGTCGACGTCCCCGAGACGGACGCGATCGGGGTGAGTCCGCAGGAGACCAGATGGGACATGTTCGCCCCGTCGCCGCCGACCGAGGACGTGTGGTACGTCGCCGTCGGGAGGCTCGAATCCGGGGAGAAAGTGGACGTGATCCACGGCGGTGACCCGAGTCTACAGCGGTCGGATCGTCGGTGGAGTACCTACCCCAGCGCACGCTGGCGCAAGTACCTGGAGGTCGTCCGCTGGACCGGCGACGATGCACTACGCGAACGGTTCGCGTCCGCGCTGTGTACGCGGTGGAACGCGACCCATCGAACGCACGTCGAAACACACACCATACACGTACTGTCTCAGCCGACTCGGTTGAACACAACTGAGCCGGTAGAGGAGGTTCGGGTGCGAACGCATACCTGCTAATCGGGTAACTGTCGAAGACTGATCGAGGGATGTCGGATACTGGCCGGGTGGGTATCGGTGCTGACCGGGTGGGTATCGGTGCTGACCGGGTGGGTATCGGTGCTAGCGGACGGGCGGACGCCAGACGAGAGAGTATGTTCGATCTGAGCGTCTCCGTCATATCACGCCGAGAGCACTCGAAAACCGGTGTTGGAGTGGGGAGCAACCGAACAGGATGACGAGAGCCAGGCAGGATCGAACCGCCGGACGAGGAGGTCTCAGGTGTCGACGAGGCCGGCGTCGCGGAGGATCCGTTCGATGTCGAGGGAGACGCCGTCGAGTGGAAGTTCCGACTCTGCAATGGCGTCCCGGACCTGCTCGACGGTGAGCGCCTCGGACAGCTCGTAGGTGTTGTACTGGCCGCCGCGGAGGCCCTCGTTGTTCTGGTACGAGTGGAGGAATCCGAGCATGTCCAGTCGAGTGAGGTGGTTGTACATCCCGCGCTGACTGAGCGGGTCGTCGCCGGCGGCCTGTGCGAGCCGGCGGTACGCCGCGTGGATGGCCTTCGTCCGCACCGGCGTTCGGCCGTCGGCGTCGAGGCGCGCGACCGCCGAGAGGATGAGCTGTTTGTGCTGGTCCTGATCGGCGACGGACTCGACCATGTCCCCGTAGTCGAGTTCCTCCTTCGCCGCGTACACGTCGTCGGGTTCGATCGGGACGTGGCCCTCGTTCTCGGCGTGTTCGGCCGCCTGTTTGAGGAGGTCCATCGCGCGACGCGCGCTCCCGGAGGAGTTGCGAACGGCGAGTGCGGCACACAGCGAGAGCACCTCTTTCCCGTACGTGTCGGGGTGAAGCGCCCGTTCGGCTCGCGCCTCGATGATCTCCTCCAGTTCCTCGGCGGTGTACGCGGGGAACTTGATCTCCGTCTCGCACAGCGTGTCGCGGACCTTCGGGGAGAGGTTCGACCGGAACGTGTAGTCGTTCGAGATCCCGATGAGCCCGATGCGCGTGTTCTCCACGTAGCCGATATCGCGCGCACGCGGAAGGTCGTACAGCAACGTATCGGACTCGCCGACGCGGTCGACCTCGTCGAGCACGATGAGCACGGTGCCGCCGATGGCGTCGAGCTCGTCGTACAGCATCTCGTACACCTCCCGGGCGGCGTACCCCGTCGACGAGACGGTCTCGCCGTCGCGCAGCTCGTTCACCAGCGCGATGGCGACCTGATACGAGGAGGCGGTCCCGTCGGCCGGCGCGAGGTTCTGGCAGTTGACGCGGACGTAGGTGAACCCCCGCTCGTCGCCGGGCGCGTCGGCGTTGCGCGAGTCGATGTCGGCGTCGAGTTCCTGAAGTAGGTACTTCGTCGCCGCCGTCTTTCCGACGCCGGTGTCGCCGTAGAGGAAGGCGTTTCTCGGTGGTCTTCCCTTGTAGACGGGTTTCAGGGCGTTCACGTAGTCCTGCATCACGTCGTCGCGGCAGAGGATCTCCGCCGGGGTATGCTCCTCCGTGAAGAGGTCCGCGTTCCGGATGATCTCCACGTCGTCTTCGAATATCGAACTCGACCCCATGTCGCACCAGCCACTGCGGCCACCCGAGTGATAAGGCTGTGGAAGTTCGAGTGCTTTCGCGTGCTTTCGAGTGCTACACCGGGGGGTTGCGAGTGCTCTGCGAGTGACTGCGGGTGACTGCGAGTGTTCCGGCTGACGACACGGATGGCAGCACCGATTTTCGAGTGCTTCGGTGGGATGATCGGATGGTGCGGTGGACGGCCACATCCGAGAACGCACCGGACCCGCGAACATCCCAGTCACGTCCGGGGACACACCGGTTTTCGAGTGCTTTCAGGTCGGCGCACGAACGAGGTGTCGAGTCACCCGGCGACCGAGGAGTGCGACACCGGATTTCGTGTGCTCTCCTCGCTCGAAACTCGCATGAGTCGGGGGTATCCCTCAGATCTGGCGTGTTCGGCCTGGGAGACGGAGTTCCGGATGACAACCGTCTCGAGGATAGTAACAAATACGACATGCCTGGCGGACTGGTTCGGCCACCTCCCTCACACCGTATTTCGAGTGCTTGGGTCGGTCGTAGGTGGGTTCGGTCTCCCCCGACCACGAATCGGTGGAATGGGACATATAAATGGTGTCGTGTTGTAACTAGCTTATCATTTCGTGTTCCACGAGACTGCCGAATCCAACGAGTACACAGGTACTCTTCTTCTTCTTCTAGCTAGGATCGATAACGATATAATAAACGCGAGAGCGTCTCGCCTCGCCTCCACCCCTCCCTGTCGTGGGAAAAGCACACGAAAACTGGTGTCAGGGAGTCTCCGTTCCACACCACTTTGCGAGTGCTTCACAGAGGGGTACCGATCGGGCCGGCGTCGGCGGTAGCGGCTGTTCACAGCATCGCCGCGTTTGCGACCGCCCACACCGTGTTTCGAGTGCTTTCGAGCGACGCCACTGCCGAGAGGTCGCTGTCGGGTTCCGGTTGTCAGCGGACGCCTGCAGAATCCGACCGGATTACTCGATCCGGAGCACGTCGCCGTCGTCGGGAGTCACGACATCGTCGACGGCGTCACGGAGGTCGCTGCGCGTCACGAGACAGTGGTTGATCGCATCCATGTGCACGGCGGCGACCGTCACGTCGTCCGGGGTTGCCTCACGAACACGCCTCACGTCGTCGCCGTCCATCGTTATCGGCTCGCCGTCGCGGAACCGCGCGCCGCCCGCGTTCACGATCACGGCGCTGGGTCGGGTTTCCGACAGCGTCTCGGCCACCCCGTCGTACCAGACGGTATCGCCGGTGAGGTAGATCGAGGGGGTCGCGTCCGAACCGCACACGACGGCCCCTGTCACGGGCGCCATCGCCGCCGCGAGATCTCCATGGCCATGACGAGCGGGGGTAGGCGAGAGCCGCACGTCTCCGACCGAGAGCTCCCCGTCGAGGGGACGAACGTCGGCGAACCCCTCCGACTCGAACTCCTGGACCTGCTCAGGGTGGACGATCAACGGCACGTCGGGGTCGAGTCGGTCGCGTGCGGCGTCGTCGAAATGGTCGTTATGGCGGTGGGTGACAAGCACCGCATCGTGATCCAGGTCCACCGGCGGAAGGTCGACGAGGGGGTTGCGGCGTTGGTTGGGTGTGTTCTCGACAGGCGGATCGGCACCCTGAGCTGCGAGCATGGGGTCCACGAGCAGTGTCGTGTCGCCGACCGTGACTAGGAGTGTTGCATGGCGGACGAGCTGCACAGTTGCAGCCGGGTCTCTCGACATGGAGGTGACCGCGTCCGCAGGAGGTATGTGGCTGTCGCCGCCGGCATCGCTGTCGCCGCCGACACCGCTGTCGAAGCCTCTTTCGCCGCCGTCGCCTCCGCTTTCGCCGCCGTCGGACCGAGCGGATCGACCGACTCACCTCACCACCCGTGCAGTTACAACGGTTCGCCGTGTGTCACAGACGATGACGCGCTCCGCCGCCGACCGGCGATCTCGACGGCTTCGATCCCGCCTCTCACGGTCGCGCTTGTCCGAACTCGGCGCCCTCGCGACACGTGCTGCTCCCGACGAACGGGGCGACGATACCACCGACGCAGGCGACAGCCGTGGCGTCGACGAGGACACCCCCGGAGACGGCCGGGATCGCGAACGGCTGCGCGAGCCGTCGCCCCACACTGGAACGCCGCTCCGGCCGCTGCCCGCCGCGAGCGTCGACGACGTCGCCGCGGCGGTCGACCGGGCACGGGCGGCACAGGGCTCGTGGGGCGAACGCTCGCCGTCCGCACGAGCGACCGTCCTCGAACGAGCGGCCGATCTGGTTCTCGACCGGCGAGCGGCGCTGGCGGACGTCGTCCAATCGGAGACCGGCAAGGAGCGGGAGGGCGCCGTGAACGAGGTGTGGGACATCGCAGCCAACGCCGAGTACTACGCCAAACGTGCGCCGGAACTGCTGGCGTCGACCCGCCGCGCCGCGGCGATCCCGGGAGCGACCCGAACGACCGAGCATCGTCACCCGCTCGGCGTCGTCGGCCTCGTGACGCCGTGGAACTACCCGCTCACGCTCGCCGTCTCCGACGCCCTCCCGGCGCTCGCCGCCGGCAACAGCGTCGTGATCAAGCCCGCGGAGGCGACGCCCTACACCGCCCTCGCGGGACGGGAACTCCTGATCGACGCCGGCGTACCGCCCGAGTGCGTCCACGTCGTTCCGGGAACCGGCGAGACCGCCGGCGCCGCGCTGGTCGAGCGTGCGGACTTCGTCGGCTTCACCGGAAGCACCGCGGTCGGCCGGGAGGTCGCCGCCTCGGCCGGACGCCGTCTCGTCGGCGCCTCGCTGGAACTCGGCGGCAAGAACCCGATGGTCGTGCTCGCGGACGCCGACCTGGACGACGCCGTCGACGGCGCGGTCGCCGGCTGTTTCCCAAACGCGGGCCAGTTGTGCGTCTCTCTGGAGCGGATCTACGTCGCGGACGCCGTCTACGAGCAGTTTCGTGATCGGCTCGTCGCGGCGACCCGGGCGCTCGATCTCGGCGTCGGCTTCTCGTACGACGCGGACGTGGGTTCGCTGATCGGCCCGGATCAACTCGACCGGGTCCGCGACGCCGTCGACGACGCGGTCGCGGACGGCGCGCGGGTGCTCACCGGCGGACGCCACCGTCCCGACGTGGGGCCGTACGTGTACGAGCCGACGCTGCTGGAGGGCGTCGACGACGACGCGGCGATCGCCCGCGAGGAGACGTTCGGCCCGGTCGCGACGCTCCACCGCGTGGCCGACGCCGACGAGGCGATCGATCGGGCGAACGACTCCGCGTACGGGCTCCACGCGTCCGTCTGGACTCGCGACGCCGCGCGCGGCGAGCGCGTCGCCGAACGGATCCGGACGGGGACGGTCTCGGTGAACGACGCGTACGTCTCGGCGTACGGCGCGGTCGACGCGCCGATGGGCGGCATGGGCGAGTCCGGAGTCGGCCGCCGTCACGGCCGCGAGGGCCTGTTGAAGTACACGGACGCGCAGACGGTCGCGGTCTCCCGGGCCGGCCAACTCTCGCTCCCCGGGTCGCCGTGGCGCGGGCCCGCCGTCCGGGTCGGAAGCGCGCTCCTTCGCGGCGCGAGTCGCCTCTCGCGGGCCGTCCGGCGCCTGCCGTTCGTGGGCCGCGGAGGGTCCCGATGACGACCGTCCTGCTCACCGGGTTCCCGGGGTTCCTCGGCTCCGCGCTCGTCGAGCGACTGCTCGACCGCCACGGCGACGGCGACGCGCTCGTGCTCCTCGTGCAGCCGCGCTACCGCGAGGCGGCCGAGCGCCGCCGCGACGCGCTGCTGTCGGCTGCCGCGGCCGACGGACGCGAGCGCGCTCCCGACTCGAACCCCGATCTTCCGAGCGTGGACCTCGTCGAGGGGGATATCACCGAGCGTGACCTCGCGCTCGGCGACTCGGGCGACAACCGACGCGACGCGCTCGCCGCCCGGACGGACCTCGTGTACCATCTCGCGGCCGTGTACGACCTGGGCGTCGAGCGCGAACTCGCGGAGGCAGTCAACGTGTACGGCACCCGCCACGTGCTCGACTTCTGCGCTGACGCGCGCGAAGCCGGAGGCTTTGATCGACTCCACTACGTGAGCACCTGCTACGTCAGCGGCCGATACGAGGGGACCTTCACGGGGGAGATGCTCGCGGAGGCGGGCCCGTTCAACAACCACTACGAGGCGACGAAACACCGCGCGGAGGTGCTGGTCCGCGAGGCACTGACCGAACGCGACCTCCCGGCGACGGTGTACCGGCCGGCCATCGCCGTCGGCGACTCGACGACCGGGGAGACGCAGAAGTACGACGGCCCCTACTACCTGCTCGATCTGGTACGCCGGCAGCGACGGGTCGCGTTCGTCCCGCGGATCGGCGACCCGCGGGCGACGACGCTGAACCTCGTTCCCCGTGACTACGCCGTCGACGCGATCGACGCGCTCAGCGGGATGCCCGACACCGTCGGCGGCACCTACCAGCTGTGCGATCCGAACCCCCCGACGATCGCGGGGCTGTATCGGGCGTTCGGGCGCGCGACCGGGCGCCGGATCGTGCCGGTCCCGACCACGGCGCGCGTGGCGAAGGCGGCCTGCGAGGCGCCGATCATCGGCGACATCCTTGGGTTGGAATCGGAGACCGTGCCGTACCTCACGCACCCGACCGAGTACGCCGACGGTGCGACGCGAGCCGCGCTCGTCGGAACCGGGATCGAGCCGCCGGCGTTCGAGTCGTACGTCGAGACCCTCGTGGCGTACGTTCGCGACCATCCCGAGGTGACGCCGGACGCGATGATGTGAGATCGGCGCGAGATGAGACCCCGAGAACACGGCCTCGGCGTGGAGCGGACGCCCGACGCCGGGCGTACGTTGAAGCCCCCGGCGGTCGTGTGCACGGGCATGCCCGAGGTCACTCTCGTCGATCGCGGTCGCGTCCGCGCGGACCAGGCGTACGTCGTCGACGGCGCGTCGATGGCCAGCGCGGCGGAACCGGATCCCGAGCACACCCGCATCGAGTTCGTCGTCTGGAACGCCGTGATCGAGGCCGGCGGGCGGACGTATCTGTGGGACACCGGCGTGCCCACCGACGCCGCGGAGTACTGGCCCGATCCGCTGTACGGCGCGTTCGAGGCGCACGACGCGAGCGAGCACTCCCTAGAGGGCGATCTCGCGGACGCGGGGTACGAGTTCGACGACGTCGACGCGGTGGTGATGAGCCACCTCCACCTCGATCACGCGGGGGAACTCGACGCGTTCGCCGGCACCGACACCCCGGTGTACGTCCATCGCGACGAGTTGCCGTTCGCTTTCTACTCGGCGCACACCGACGAGGGGTCGATCGCGTACCTCGCGTCGGACTTCGATGGCGACCTGAACTGGCGCGTGGTCCACCGCCATCGCCACACGCTCGCGGACGGGTTCGAGTTGCTCCACCTGCCGGGGCACACCCCGGGCCTTCTCGGCGCACGGATCGAAACGCCCCACGGAACCCTCCTCGTCGCCGGCGACGAGTGTTACGTCGACGCGAACTACGCGGAGGGCGCGCCGCTGGGACCGGGACTGCTGTGGAGCGAGCGGGACTGGCACGAGAGCCTCGAGACGCTCCGCGAACTGGAGCGGCGGACCGACGCCGACGTGCTGTACGGCCACGACCTCGATCGGTTCGACACGCTCGCGGCGCGCTACTGATCGGGTTCGACACGCTCGCGGCGTGATCCGCGTACACGTGGGAGCGGTGGTCCGTCCTTCCTCTCAACCGACGAGCGTCGGGAACGAGGGCCGTCTTCGACGCTCGGCGGCACCGAGACCTCCCCGGGCCATCTCGTAAAGTCTAACAGCCGTCTCGGTTTACGAGGGACACATGAGTACCGCAACGGAGGACGTCGACCTCGTCGGCGAGGAGATCGTCGCCAACGTGGCGCGCGCCGCGCTGTTCGCGGCGCTGACCGGCGTGTTCGCGTACGTGTCGTTCCAGCTTCCGGTGACCTCGGTCCCGTTCACCCTGCAGGTGTTGGGCGTGTTCCTCGCGGGGGTGTTCCTCGGGCCCGTGTGGGGCGCCGCGTCGATGGTCATCTACGTCGTCGCCGGGGCCGTGGGCGCGCCGGTGTTCGCCTACGGCTCCGCCGGCCTCGGGTCGCTGTTCGGGCAGTGGGGCGGGTACCTGTGGTCGTACCCGTTCGCCGCCGCCGTCGTCGGCGCGGGCGTCCACGGCGCGGGCGATCTGGTCGACCCGGGTTCGGTGGGTCTCGGTCGCCTGATCGCCGCGATGACCGCCGGGACCCTCGTGATCTACGCGTTCGGAACCGTCGGCTACGCGCTCGTCGGCGAGGTGAGTCTCGCGACCGCGGTGCTGGCCGCGGCGGTTCCGTTCGTCCCCGCGGAGGCGATCAAGGCAGCAGCGACGGTGGCGATCGTCCGCAGCGACGCCGTCGTCGCGCGGTAACGTCGAGCCGTGATCGAGGTTCGCGATCTCACACACCGCTACGGCGGCGGGGAGGCCGGAGCCGACTCCGGCGGCGCCGACGGCTCCGTTTCGGACGGTGACGCCGGCGGATCGATCGCGCTCCGCGACGTGTCGCTTCGGATCCCCGACGGGGAGTTCCTCGTGCTCGCGGGCGCCAACGGCTCCGGGAAGTCGACGCTCGTTCGACAGTTCAACGGCCTGCTCACGCCCGACGAGGGCGAGGTGCTCGTCGACGGAACCCCCGTGAGCGACGACCTCGTCGCCGCTCGCACACGGGTCGGGATGGTGTTCCAGGAGCCGCGCGACTGCTTCGTCGCCGCGACGGTCGCCCGCGACGTGGCGTTCGGGCCGGAGAACCTCGGGTTGCCCCGCGAGGAGATCGATCGCCGTGTCGACCGCGCGCTCGTGGCCGTGAACATGACCGACCGCGGCGACGAGCGCATCGACAGGCTCTCGGGGGGCGAACAGGAGCGGGTCGCCGTCGCCGGCGCGCTCGCGATGGAGCCGTCGCATCTCGTCCTCGACGAGCCGTTCACCGGCCTCGACGAGTCGGCACGCGAGTCGGTGCTCGCTCACCTCCTCGAACTCAACCGCGACGGCACCGGGATCGTGCTCGTGACGCACGACCTGCGGGACGTGCTCGAACACGCAGATCGGCTCGTCGTCCTCGCGGACGGCGAGGTCGCGGTCGACGCGCCCCCCTCCGCCGGACTCGACGCCCTCGAGGACCTCCCGGTTCGTCGCCCCGAGCGATGCTGACGTACGAGCCGGGAGACTCCCTGGGACATCGCCTCGACGCGCGGAGCAAGCTGCTGTTGCAGGCGGCGTTCGCGGCGGCGGCGTTCGGACACACCGATCCGATCGGTCTAGCCGTACTCACCGGGGTCACGGCGGTCCTGATCGCGCTCGCGTCGACGACGCCGGGAGTCGTTCTCGCGGAGTACCGCGGGATCCTCCCGTTTCTGGCGGCGGCCCCGGCGATCGAATCCCTGCGGTTGGGAGCCCCCTGGATCGACCCCGCCGCAGCCGTCGATCCGGCGCTGGCGGCGTACCGCACGCTCCTCCTGCTCGCGCTCGTCGCGGCGTACGTCCGAACGACGCCGGTTCGCGAGTCGGAGGCCGCCGTCGCGCGCCTCGTCCCCGGCAAGCCCGGCCGACTCCTCGGCCTCGGCGTCGGGCTCGTGTTCCGGTTTCTTCCGGTGCTGCAGGCGGATCTAGCCCGTACTCGGGAGGCGATGGCGGCACGACTCGGCGACCAGCGTCCGCTGCGCGACCGCGTGCGGCTCGTCGCGACCGCGGGACTGAATCGCGTGCTCTCCCGCACGGACCGGCTGGCCGTCGCGTTGCGCGCGCGGTGCCTCTCGTGGGACCCCACGCCGCCGGAGGCGACGTTCGGGCGGGACGACGTCCTGGCGCTGGCGCTGGCAGCGTCGCTTGTGGGGTGGGCGCTGTGGCCGACCGTGACTGCGGCGTCGTGGTAGCGGCGTCGTGCTCGCGACGAGGTCCCGACCGCGCCGATCGACCCGGCTCATGCCGACGCGCTTTTACCGGATCGCGAAGCAACCTCCCACAACGATGAGTGAACGCGAGGCTGAGGACTGGCTGATCCGGTATCTGGTCGTGATGGTCGTCGCCGCGACGGCCCTCCTGATGCTCATCTACGGGCTCGTGTTCGCGCCGAGCATGGCCCTGACCGCCGGCGCGGTCGTCGCGCTCGCGGCGGTCACGGCGGTCATCGTCCTCGACCTTCGGTCGTGGCGGACCGCGTAACACGGGACGCATCGACCCCGCCGAACCGATCGACCCCGCCGATCGGACCGATCGCGACAGTTACTCTCCGGCGTCGGTGAGCCGGGCGACCTCCTCGTCCGACAGCGACAGCGACGCCGCGGCCACGTTCTCCCGCAGGTGGTCGACGCTTGAGGTGCCCGGGATCGGGATCGTCACGTCCGAGTGGGCGAGCAGCCACGCGAGCGCGACCTGCCTCCGGGTCGCGTCGTGTGCCGCGGCGACCGAATCGAGCGCGTCGCCGACGGCGCCCAGGTCGCCGGCGGCGAGCGGGAACCACGGGACGAAGCCGATCTCCGCGTCCTCGCACGCCTCCAGGACCGCCTCGTCCTCCCGGTTGGCCACGTTGTACTGGTTCTGGACGGTCGCGATCTCGACGTGCTCGCGCGCCTCGTCCAACTGCTCGACCGTGACGTTCGAGAGACCGACGTGCTTGACGTGGCCCTCGTCTTTCAGCTCGGCGAACGCGGCCACGCTGTCGGCGAACGGCGTGTCCGGGTCCGGGCGGTGGAACTGGTACAGGTCGATCGTCTCGACGCCGAGGCGGTCCTTGCTGACGAGCACCTGGTTGCGGATGTAGTCGGGGTCGCCATGGGGGAGCCAGTCACCGCCGGCCTCCCGGAGCAACCCCGCTTTCGTGGCGACGACCGCCTCGTCGACGATCCCGGCCTCCCGAAGCAGGCGCTCGGAGGTGCCCGGTCCGTAGGAATCGGCGGTGTCGACGAAGTCGACGCCGAGTTCGACGGCGTTGCGGGCGACCTCGCGGGCGTTCTCCTCGTCGTCGGGGGCGCCGATGATGTCGTCACCGCACAGACGCATCGCGCCGAATCCGAGCCGGTTCACCGTCGTCTCGCCGTCCAGATCGAACGTCCCCGCGGCCGCCGCGTCGGGTGTCTCGCTCATACGTCGCCGTGACGTCGCCCGTCGGTATAGTCGCGGCGGCGCCAACCCCCCGCGACGGCACCGACCCTCCGCAGCGGCGGGAGCGGTACTCGCGGAACGGCCTACGCCGGCCCGAGGTATCCCCACGCCTGCAGCCGGTCGCCGTCGCCGTCGATCCAGCGCTCGCCGATGTCGTCGCGGTAGTACATGTTGGGCATCACGATGTCGTCGATCCGGTCGTATGCTTGTTTACGAGCGGCCTGCATCGTGTCGCCCGTGCCGGTCACGACGATGGGCATGCCGTTGTCGCCAGCCGCGCGCCACTGGCCGTCGACCTGCTTCGCGTCCTCGAGGTGGATCCCCTCGCGGCTGTCCGTCTCGAACACCACGGCCGCGTTCCGGGAGTTCTCGTCGTACGTCTTCTCGTCGTCGAACGGGAACGGCGGGAGGACGACCCGAACGGCGATCTGGTAGCCGTTGTGAACCGCCGGATCGGGGTCGTTGCCGTGGGCGAGGTCGTAGAAGAACTCGCCGGTGGACGACTCGATGGACTCCTCCTGCAAGGCGATCGTCGGGTATCCGAACCGCGGCGTGAACTCCAGGGGATAGATCCCGGTCTCGTTGACGATGCAGTTGATGTCGATGCTCCCGACGTAACCCTCATCGGCGAGCCACTCTTCGACCTTGCCGAGCGTCGCTTCGAACAACCTGTTCTGTCCGGCCCAGAACATCGACGTGCCCATCTCACCCGTCGACGGCCCGATGTTCCCCGGGAACAGCTTCTTGTGCTCGAAGTTGAAGTTGACGTGGTCACAGAATCCGTTGCCGTCGAAGAACCCGCAGATAGCGATCTCGACGCCCTCGACTTTCCGCTGCAGCTGGAACCCCTTCATTCGGTGGCCCCACGCCTTCTTGTACGCTCGGAGCACGTCGACCACGTCGCTGCCGTCGTCCTCGTTGCCGACGTAGAGCAGTCGTTTGACGTTCTGCACCTCCCCGAGCGGCTTGATCACGTACGGCGCTGGGTTCGCTTGGACGTGCTGGATGCCCGCGTCGAAATCGTGGAAGATGTGGTGTTCGACGGTGTTGACACCGTGCTCTTCGAGGATCTCCATCGCGTAGCCGCGATCTTCTTCGAGGAGATCGGTGTTCGGCGTGCCGCCGACGACGGCGTTTCCTTGCTCACGGAGTTCCTGAGCGAGTTTGCCCGTCCCGATCTCCGATCCAACCCAGATGTCGTCGAAAATGATGACATCGGCCCATTCGACCTCCGCGCGCCAATCGTCGGTCTTCGGGACGAACCCATCGCCGATCTCCGCGTCGCTCTCGGCCTCGATGTAGTACTTCACCGCGTGGCCTTCGCGGTGTACCTGCCACGCGAGGTCGGTGATCAACGCCGCGTCGGCGGATACGAACAGGAACCTGTGCTCGTCCATACCGCTACAGCGACACGAACGGAGTTATAGCCGGCGCCACGCCTCACATGCGATGTCGACGGTTCCAATCCACGGGAAGAGGGCGAGAAGACGACGCGTGCCACCGTACCTCGAACCGCTCCGAACCCGAACCATTTTTGACTGACTGGCCAGTTAGTTAAGATAGACGCGGCGACCGGTCCGTCGGGACCAACATGCCGCACCCGGATCACACGATGAGTCAGGAGCATGACACCCAGACGGCGTTCATGGAGGCGACGTACCGCGCGCTGTGTACGCACGGGTACGCCGACCTCACCATGCAGGACATCGCCGACGAGACGGACAAGAGCAAGGCGGCCCTCCACTACCACTTCGACGGGAAGGACGACCTCTTTCGGGAGTTCCTCGCGTACCTCCACGACGGCTTCGCCGAGAAGATCGCCGATCACCCCGACGGAACCCCGGTCGAGCGGTTGGTCGCGCTCGTTCGCCGGGTGCTCGACCCCGTTGACGAGGGGTCCCAACATCAGTTCAATACGGCGTTCATGGAGATCAAAGCGCAGGCGCCGTACCGCGACGGCTACCGCGAGATACTGCGCCGATTCGACGCCGATCTCCGAACCGAGGTCGCCGACCTGGTGCGGAAGGCGATCGAGGACGGACAGTACGACGACGGGACGGACCCCGAAGCCGTCGCCGAACACGTCCTCACGTATATCCACGGGACGTGGACGCGCGCAGCCGCCATCGGCGCCGACGTGGTGACGATGCGCGAGCACCTCGTCGAGGACCTGCTCGACCTGCTCGTCGACGACGCGACCGTTCCTATAAGCGTCGAGGCGACCGACGAGCAGGCGACCGCGACGGGCGACGGCGACGCGATCACGGGTGACGGATCGGACGACGTGGTGGGATCCGGATGACGGTTCCGGACCGCCTCTCGTCTGTGTTCAAGGGGCGAGACGAGTTCGACCTCACCGACGGGAGCATCGGCAAGCCGCTGTTTTACCTCTCGTTGCCGATCGTCGTCACCAACCTCCTGCAGACGGCGTACAACCTCGCCGACACGCTGTGGCTGGGTCGCTACAGCACCGAGGCGCTGGCGGCCATCTCGTTCGCGTTCCCGATGGTGTTTCTCCTGTTCTCGCTCGGGATGGGAGTCACCGTCGCTGGATCGGTGCTGGTGGCACAACACATCGGCGCGGACGAGGAGGAGGAGGCGAAGTACGCCGCCTCTCAGACGGTCTCCTTTGCGATCATCGTCTCGCTCGTCCTCGGCGGCGTCGGCTACCTCGTCGTCGGGGATCTGCTCGGCCTGCTCGGCGCGTCGCCGGAGGTGCTCCCGCTCGCGACGGACTACATGCGGGTCATCTCCTCCGGGCTGGTGTTCATGTTCGGGTTCTTCGTGTTCACCGCGCTGATGCGCGGCTACGGGGACACGATCACGCCGATGCTGGTGATGCTTCTCACGGTCGTCGTGAACATCGTCATCGACCCGTTCCTCATCTTCGGGTGGTGGATCTTCCCCGAACTCGGCGTCGCCGGCGCCGCCTACGCGACCATCTTCTCTCGGGCCTTAGCGTTCGTCGTCGGCATGGCGATCATGCTCCGGGGCACGCGCGGCGTGCAGATCACCCCCGCGGACATGGTGCCGAATCTCACGTACGCGAAGAAGATCGTCCGCATCGGCGTTCCCGCCTCGATCGAGGGAACCGGCCGGTCGCTGTCGGTGAACCTGATGCTCGTCATCGTCGGGCTGTTCCCGACGACGGTCGTCGCCGGCTACGGGATCGGCGTCCGCGTGTTCTCGGTCATCTTCCTCCCGGCGATCGCCGTCGCTCGCGGGGTCGAGACGATGACGGGACAGAACATCGGCGCCGAGAAGCCCGACCGTGCGGCGACGGCCGCCGGGATCGCCGCCAAGACGATGTTGGCGATCCTCGGTGGTCTCGGGATCGTGGTGATCCTCACGGCCCGGCCGATCGCGGCGGTGTTCACGGACGACCCCGCCGTCATCGCCGTGACCGCCGACTTCCTCCGCTGGGTCGCGCCGACGTTCGGCTTCATCGGCGTGATGCGCGCCTACACCGGCAGCTTCCGGGGTGCTGGCAAGACCATGACCGCCGCCGCCATCTCCATCCTGATGCTCGGGTTCATCCGGCTGCCGGTGGCGCTGGGGCTGGCGAGACCCGACATCCTCGGCCTCCCGCTGCCCGCGTTCGGGTCGACCGGGATCTGGATGGCGTTCGCGGTCTCGAACACCGCCGGCGCGATCATCGCGTACCTCTGGTACCGGCGCGGCACCTGGCGCGACGCCGACCCCCGCGGCGAGGTGCCCGTCGGCGACGACGACGAGGACGAGGATCGCTCGGACGCGACCGTCGCACCGACCGACGACTGACGGCTTCCTGCCCCGGGTACGGCGCTCCGGTGGGGGAACTTCGGGCTGCGCGGGCCACGGCGGTGACTCGGTGTCGGGCGACGACGCGACGCAGTACCGGTCAACCATACCGGACGCGGGTGCGCGCGCCGACCGGGAATCACCGTGGGCGCTTTACTCACGCTCATGCTAGCTACCGGTATGAGCACCGTAGACTCGAGCGAGACCGGCGACAGCGACTCCGTTCGCGTGTGGCTCGTCGAGCGGACGTACGGCGACGACGAACTGAACATCGTCATCCTCGTGTACGCCGACGAGACGGGCGAGCGCTACTTCCGCAAGGAGCGCGCGCTGACGAGTTTCACCGACGAGCGCGAGACGCCGGTGTCGCAGACCGTCTCCGCGGACGATCTCGGTCGGACCGACGAGGCGGACCGCGAGCGCTACGCCGCGGAGGCCGATCGAATGGCGGACACCCACGACCCCGACGACACCGTCTGAGGCGCCGCTCGTTCCGCCGGCGGAGGTACCGTTTTGTTCCGAGCGCCGAAACCGGGTCGTATGCTCACCGCGAAGGGACCGCTTTTGACGGTCGACGTAACCGAGCGCGCTGTCGAGGAGACGGACATCTCGGGGACGCTCTCGGAGTTCATCGGCGGCCGCGCGGCCGCGACGGCGCTGGCACACGAGCGTATCCCCGCCGACGCCGACCCGTTCGGCCCCGAGAACCGCGCGTACCTCTCGACGGGACCGCTCCAACTGAGCCGGATGAGCTTCACCGGCCGCATGAACATGACGGGGCTGTCGCCGCTGACGGACGGGCTCGCGTCGACGAACGCCGGCGGCTACCTCTCGCGCAACGTCGCGGACACGGGCTACTCGGTCGTCGAGTTCGTCGGCGCGAGCGACGAGCCGCTCGCGGTCCACGTCCGCGACGACGGCGTCTCCTTCGAGAGCGTGCCCGAGTTGGCGGGCGCTGCGGTCTCGGCAGTGTCCGAGTACATGGCCGACGAGCACGACCTCGGCCCCGAGCACTGCATCACGATCGGGCCGGCCGGCGAGAACCTCGTGCGGTTCGCCTCGGTGATGACGTTCGACTCCCGGGCGTTCGGTCGCGGCGGCCTCGGCGCCGTCCTCGGGAGCAAGAACGTCAAGTGCGTGACGTTCGCCGGCGACGGCAACGCCCGCCCCGACATCGAGGTGTCGGATCCGCCCGCGATGGACGTTCACCGGGAGGCCGCGACCTCGGACGACCGGATGAAGCGCCAGGGGACGACCGGGGGGACGGAGTTCATCAACGACAACTTCGCGCTCCCGACGCGCTACTTCGACGAGTACGAGTTCGAGTCCGCGGCGGGCATCGGCGGGAACGCCGTCGAGGAGAAGAAGTACAGGAAGGGCGCCTGCTCGCAGTGTGCGTACGCGTGTAAGCTTCCGACCCGCGACGAGGAGCGCGGCGTCGAGACCGAGGGGCCGGAGTTCGAGACCGTCTACGCGTTCGGCTCGTGTCAGGGCGTCGGCGACATCGTCGACGTGATGGAGGCCAACGAGCTGTGTGACGAACTCGGGATGGACACCATCTCCGCGGGCGTCACGGTCGCCGCCTACCTCAAGAGCGAGGAGGCGTTCGGGGACGCCGAGTTGGCGCGGGAGGTGCTGCGGGAGATCGCGACCCGCGAGACCGACCGCGGCGACCTCCTGGCGGAGGGCGTCCACCGAGCCCACGAGGAGTTGGGCGTGGCCGACTACACGGTGAAGGGGATGGAGTTCGCCGCCCACGACGGCCGCGTCCTCCACGGACAGGGACTCTCGTACGCCGTCGCGAACCGCGGCGCCGACCACATGTACGGGGGGATGCTCGGGTTGGAATACTCGGGCGAACTCGACCCCGAGGGCACCCTCGGGAAGGCCGAACGACTGGTCCACGAGGAGAACCGAAACGTCGTCCGCGACTCGGGTATCGTCTGCGCGTTCGCCGGCGACTACGTCACCGACGAGCGTCTCGCCGCGCTGCTGGAAACCGACTACGAGCGCCTGCTGGAGATCGGTGCCCGCGTCGTCGCCCGCGAGCGCCACTTCAACAACCGGCGCGGGACGGACGCCGCGGACGACGGCCTTCCGTACGCCGACGAGGTGCCCGACCTCGACGCCGCGATCGCGGAGTACTACGAGGCCCGCGGGTGGAACGCGGACGGCACCGTTCCGGAGAACGCGCTCGACTCGCCCGCGGACACCGCCGTCGGGGTCCAGGCCGTCGCCGACGACTGAGGCGGCGCGGACGGCTGCGGCGCCGGCGAGATCGAGTCGCCGCGGCGACACCGTCCGCGTCAGCCGCCGTACACCGACGGAACCAGCCGGATCACGTCGCCGTCGTCGAGCGCGGTGTCGACGCCGTCGAGGTGGCGGACGTCCTTCTTCGCCTTCGTCACCACCGTCGATCCGGCGATCGTCTCCCCACTCTCGTCGACCAGCCGTCCTCCGAGTTCCGGGTAGCTCCGCTCGACCTCCCGGAGGAGGTCGCCGACGGTGGCAGCGTCCGTCTCACGGACGACCGCCTCGACGCCGGCGTCCTCGCGGAAGGGGCCGAACAGCCGACACTCGACTTCGATCGCCATACTCCGGCGTCGGTCGCGAGCGGGTATGTAGCTTCGGACGCGTCGCCGCCGTCGCTGCAGACGCCTCGCCGTTCGGACGCGTCCCAGCCCACCCGACGGACTCTTGCGGCCCCGCCGAGAACTACGGATGGATGAGCGACGACGGCGCCGGCGACGCCGACCCGACCGCCCCCGAAACCGCGGAGTCCGCCGACGACGAGGGCGACACCTTCGGCGTCGGCATCCACGTGACCAGCGACGAGTTCCGGTTCGTCGTCCACGTCCCCTCCGACATCGACTCCGGGTGGCGCGACCCCGACGAGTTCCAGCGGCTGATCGAGGTGGCTACCTGGGACCGACTCGACCGACCGGAGACGCTTCGCGCGGTCGCACGGACGACCGCGGAGGGAGAGACGGTGACGCTGGGCACGGTGACGATGCGTCCCGGCGGCGACGTCATCGATCACTCGCTCGCCCCGCCTGGGGAGTGACTCGACGGAACTCGCCGGTGTGCGGTCGCGAGCCGGGTCAGCCGGCTGGCGATTCGGCGGACCTCGTGAGAATCGATCCGATCGTGTCGACGCGGGCCGGGTCGTACCGGGTGAGGTCGTACCGATTGGCCGCGACGGTGTCGCCCCACACGTCGAGCGCGCCGAGCGTGACGAGCGCCTGCAGCGCCGCCCCGAGCGTTCGGGGCGTCGTCTCCGGGTCGGGGATGCTCGCGTGGATCTGTTTCGACTGCGGGTAGCTCATCTCCACGGCGGTCAGTCCCCGGCGCGCCTCGCGCCAGTGGTGCCGGAGGTATCCGAAGTTGGTCGGGTCGCTGCGCCGAAGGTGCGCGATCAGCCGCTCCGTGAGCGGCCGCTCGGCGTCGTCGTCGGCCGGAACCCGGCGGGACAGTGCCGAGAGCACGGCGTCGTCGTTGGTCGTGACCGACGTGTGAAACTCCAACCCGGACGCCGCGGCCGCCTCGACGAGACCCGGGACGATCGAGTCGACGTCGGCGTCGGCGGGGACGAGCGCGCCGACGTCGTCGACGACGACCGTTCCGTCGTCGCCGAGGTCGTCGCCGAGGTCGGCCAGCACCGTCTCGAGATACTGGCTCGGCTCAAAGAGGGGTGCCTCGACGGTGGCGACGGTGACTCCGTCGCCGACGGGTTGCCCGCCGGACGCCGGCGAGGCGGAGACTGCACCGCCGCGGACCGTCTCGTCGACGCTGATAAGCGACGATCGTCCGGGCGAGGACGGCCCCGCCGCCTCGACTGCGCGGTGCCACCCGTCGACCGAGCGGTCGGCGAGGAGCGCGACGTGAACGCCGCCGACGGCGGCGACCGCGCTCGCGACCGACGCCTCGTCGGCGTGGATAGCGCCGACGGACCGCTCGGTCACCTCGCCGGACATACTACCGTCTACGGCACACGCACCAGACATAAATTTACGGGAACGACATCGGAACTGATGTCACACGTCGTCGAACCTCCCGCCGGACGCGAGCGATGAGCCGCGAGCGCGATCCGGACCGACCGGTCGCGGCCGTACAGAACGCCGCCGTCGCCTGCGAGCGATTCGATCTGTCCCCGGCGTTCGCCGCATCGCTCGCGGGCTGTGGGGTATCGGCGGTCCGACAGGCGCTCGTCGAACGTGGCGGCGCGGGCAACTCGGCGAACGACCCTCCGAGCGACTACTGACCGGAAGGCGGCGACCGCAGAGACACCCGGCTTTATAACCCCACGGTTTATAAAGGAATCCAGAGGAACGACGACGCATGACGGACCCGGCAGAATCCATCGAGATTCAAAACGTTGTAGCATCGACGGGGATCGGGCAGGAGCTCGACCTCGAAGCCCTAGCCGAGGACCTTCCGGGCGCGGATTTCAACCCGGACAACTTCCCCGGGCTGGTGTACCGAACGCAGGAGCCGAAGGCGGCCGCGCTGATCTTCCGGTCCGGGAAGATCGTCTGTACGGGCGCCAAGAGCATCGACGACGTGCACGAGGCCCTCGGGATCATCTTCGAGAAGCTCCGCGGGCTGAAGATCCCGGTCGAGGAGGACCCGGACATCACCGTCCAGAACATCGTCTCGTCGGCCGACCTGGGCCACCAGCTCAACCTCAACGCCCTCGCGATCGGCCTCGGGCTCGAGGACGTCGAGTACGAGCCCGAGCAGTTCCCCGGCCTCGTCTACCGGATGGACGAGCCGGACGTGGTGATCCTCCTGTTCGGCTCGGGGAAGATCGTCATCACCGGCGGCAAGCGCACCGACGACGCCGAGGAGGCGGTCGAGGAGATCGTCGACCGCATCGAGGCGCTCGGCCTCCTCGGCTAACGCCGCCACCCCACCGGTTCCCGTTCTCACGAGTCGCGACCACAGACCGATCCGTCCGTGCCGAGACCGGCGTCCGAACGCCGCGTTATCGGGGAAATAGGTATATACCCGGAGCGCACAGTCCCCGACACAGTGGCTTCCCGACAGGGCGCCGCCGACGCCCGCGCGGCGTCGGCGCACACCGGTCGCGGCGGCTCGTCCACGAACACCCGGGCACGAACCCGCACGCCCGACACCCCTGACCGGGCGCGTGACGTCTCGGCTCCGCCCGAACGCGACCCCGGACAGTATGCGCAGACGGACCACTTTCGACATCGGCTGCGCCAGCAGGGTCGCTACATAACCCTTCCCGTCGCCGGCGACGCCATCCAGAACGGCCAGCTCCGCTGGAACTCCACGGACGGCTGGCGGTTCGCGCTCGTCCGCGACGGCGTCAGGTTCGTGATCGTCATCGGCGACACGGACACGCCCTCTCCCGTGCTGGTCACCGGCTGGACGACGATCGCCGACTGGGAGGCCGCGACGGCGTCCGACCGCTGGGACGAGGCCGACGTCAACACGATCCAGCTGCGCGCGGACCTCTCCGAACACAAGGAGCGACAGATCCCCGGTCGGATCCGCCCGCGTGTCGTCACCCGCCCGTTCGCGGTCGGGGGCCACCGCGTCCGCACCGCCGCCGGCGACGGGTACGTCGAGTGTGTCGAGTGCGGCGCGCGCTTCCGCTCGAAGCGCGAGCTGTGTGAGCTTCCCTGCGACGCGCGCTGACCGCGGGGAGCACCCACTTTTCGGCTCCCCTCCCGAGCCGGTCGCCGAGCGCGGTCCCTTTAGGGGCCGGCGACGTACCGCGAGTGATGACTGACGACGGCGACGAGTCGCCCGTAAGCGGTGACGGCGGTAGCACCGGTACGGACGGCGACATCGTCGACGACCGCGTCGCCACTAGCGACGACAACGAGGCCGCTCCCGGAGAGCATGCTTTCGACGAGAGTGCTTCCGACGAGACCGCCGCCGACCTCACTATCGATCGCTTCTACGACGCCGTCGAGGCGGCCCAGCGACCGGTGCTCACAGCCACACAGGTCGCCCGCGAAACCGACCGAACGCAGGCGGAGGCGCGCGATCATCTCGACGCGCTCGCGGAGGAGGGTACCGTCGAGCGCGTCGACGTGGAGTCGGACCCGGTGGTGTACTACCCGACCTCGTGGGGCGACCTCGCCGAGCGCGAACGGGTGGTCATGTTCCCCACGCGGCGCCAGATCGTGGTCGATCAGCCGACGCAGTACACTCGTGCGATGCTCGCCGACTTCGCGCACCTCGTCGACTCCACGGGGACGGAGCCGGGAACCCGCGGCTACCTCTACGAGATCCGCCAGGAGGACATCTGGGCCGCGCCGTTCGAGGAGTTCTCGGGGTTGCTCGCGCGGATGCGGTCGGTGCTGCCGCGCCGCTCGCCGCACCTGGAGGAGTGGGCCGAGAACCAGTGGAAGCGCGCCCGCCAGTTCCGCCTGCGGACCCACGAGGACGGCTACGTGGTGCTGGAGGCCGACCGAGAGGAGCTGATGGGCAACGTCGCCCGACAGAAGCTCGACGGGGCGGCGTTGCAGGCGGACCTCTCGGACACCGAGTCGTGGGTGAACGACGAGGAGATCGGCCACGTGAAGCGCGTGCTGTACGAGGCGGGCTACCCCGTGATCGACGAGCGCGACCTGGAGTCCGGGGAGCCGCTCGACGTGACGCTGGAGACGGAGCTTCGGGCGTACCAGACGGACTGGGTCGACCGGTTCATCGAGCAGCGGGCGGGGGTGTTCGTCTCGCCGCCCGGGTCGGGCAAGACCGTCGCCGCGCTCGGCGTCTTGGAGGCGGTCGGCGGCGAGACGCTGATCCTCGTCCCCTCGCGGGAACTCGCGGGCCAGTGGCGCGCCGAACTGCTGGAACACACCGACCTCGACGAATCACAGATCGGCGAGTACCACGGCGGCGAGAAGGAGATCGCCCCGGTGACGATCGCGACGTACCAGACCGCGGGGATGGACCGCCACCGGTCGCTGTTCGACTCCCGCGAGTGGGGGCTCGTGATCACGGACGAAGCACACCACATTCCCGCGCCGATATTCCGTCGGGCCGCCGATCTCCAGAGCAAACACCGTCTCGGACTGTCGGCGACCCCGATACGGGAGGACGACAACGAGGAGGAGATATTCACGCTGATCGGCCCGCCGATCGGCACCGACTGGGGCGCGCTGTTCGACGCCGGGTTCGTGCAGGAGCCCGAGGTGGAGATCCGGTACGTTCCCTGGCGCGACGACGAGGCGCAAAACGAGTGGGCCAGCGCGGACGGCCGCGAGCGACACATGGCCGCCGCCCGCAACCCAGCGAAGATCGAGGAGGTGCGTCGCCTCCGCGAGCGCCACGGCGACGCGAGGGCACTCGTGTTCGTCGACTACCTCGACCAAGGCGAGGCGCTCGCGGCGGCGCTTGGCGTCCCGTTCGTCTCCGGGGAAACGCGCCATCACGTCCGGCAGCGCCTGTTCGAGGAGTTCCGGCAGGGCGAGCGCGACACCCTCGTCGTCTCGCGGATCGCCGACGAGGGGATCGACCTGCCGAACGTCGGGCTCGCGATCGTCGCGTCCGGGCTCGGCGGAAGCCGCCGCCAGGGCGCCCAACGCGCCGGCCGGACGATGCGCCCCACCGGCTCCGCGTTGGTGTACGTGCTCGCCACGCGCGGGACCAGCGAGGAGGACTTCGCCCAGCGGCAGATGAACCACCTCGCGGAGAAGGGCGTCCGCGTCCACGAGCGCACCGTCGAGTAGCCGACCCGTCACCGACGGGAACCCGGCGCGGTCAGTTCTCCGTGTCGAACGACGGTTCCTCCCATTTCCCGTCTGGGTCCACCGGGTCAAGGGCGTGCTCGATCTGCTCCTCGGAGAACTCAGCCTCGTGGAGCGCCATGTTCAGCCGCTGCCAGCGGGCGCTCAGTTCGTCCTCGCCCTCCGGACCGACCCGGGCGCCGTGGGTTTTGAAGAACTCGCCGCCGCGGCCCAAGCGGCTGCCCTCGCCGGTGTGTTTGTCGAAGGCGACGTCGTACTCGCTGCCGGGCTCGAACTCGCCGACCGGGAAGTCGATCTGCGGCTCCTCACCGCGGTCGCGGGCCTCCGCTCTCGCCTCCGCGGCGTTGCGGAAGAACTCGTCGGCGTTCGGCGACTCCCGCGAGGAGGTCGCCCGGGCGCACGCGAGGGCGGCGTGGACCGCACAGATCCGGCCGCGCCACTCGCCGGGCTCCCAGCGCTCGGTCGCGAGTTGCTCGTAGCGCTCGACGAGCAGCGCGACTGCCTGGCCGGCCCGGAGGTCCTCGACGACGTACAGGTGGAGCCGATCCCAGAGGTTCCACGCGAACCCCGAGCGCGCGAGTTCCCAGGCGGCCCACGCGGCGACCTCCTCGTCCGAGCGGCGAACCGCCTTCTGAAGCAGACTCGACACCGCATACCGGTTGTACCCGCCGTCGGTCTCGTCGGCTCCCTTCGGCTCGCCGAAGTCGTTCGCACCGTCGGCGTCCGGGTCGCGCTCGGAGAGTTCGCCGCCGGCGCCGAACGTCGCCTGTCTGCTCTCGTCGTCGGCCATGTCCGCGCGGTGTTCGCCGCGGGCGATAAACCCCGCGACGGAACCGCGAATCGACGTGACCGGGCGGGGGCGAATGAGAACCCTTAAGTCCGAATCGGCGGGTATCTGTTGATGTATCCGGGTTTAGCTCAGCCTGGTAGAGCAGCCGACTGTAGATCGGCTTGCCCCCCGTTCAAATCGGGGAACCCGGATTTCTCGCGGCACGTCGCGAGCGAACGAAGTGAGCGAGCCGTGTGAACTCCTGCGTAACACGATCTGAAGAGACGAGTCACAGCCCGCGAAGCGAGCGCTACTCGCGGCCGCCCCACACCCGTTTCTCCGTGAGGAGTTCGACCGTCATCGGCTCCGAGACGACGATCTGACACGAGAGCCGCGGGTAGCCGAACCGTTCGGCGAGGGAGTCGTGCCAGTGGGACGCCTCGGGGCCGTCGATGACGCGGACGCCGCAGGTGGCACAGAGCCCGCGCCCGCCGCAGTTGAGGCGCTCCGTCGCGTTCGCGTACGGCGAGAGATCCAGATCCGCGTCGGTGTCGCTGTCGGCGGCGAGCAGCGCGTCCCGGAGCCTCGCGCCGCGCTCGACGTGAAGCGTCACCTCGCCGTCGTCGTGGCGGACCCGAACCGGAACGCGGCTCGGGGAATCGGCAGCCTCGCCGTCAAGCCTCACAGGCGTTCTTCGACCGGGACGAACAAAAACCGTCGCCGCGTCGCCTCCGACCGCTCCCCGACACCGTGTCGCGTCCAACTCGAACAGCTATTTCTTCTGTACTCGGTATCCTTCGGACGTGACCGAACGGGAACCCGCGGAGGACAACCGACGAATCGACCCCGACGCCCCCGGTGTCTGAACCCATGCCGACCAACGACCCCACCGACACCGCAGCATCGAACGAGGATCTGTCCGATCGTCCCGACGCGGTCGTCCTCGTTTCGGGCGGGATGGACTCCGCGACGACCGCCTACGAGGCCCGCGAGCGCGGCTACGACCTCCACTTCCTGCACACCTCATACGGCCAAACCACCGAGACGAAGGAGCGGGAGTGCGCCGAAGCGCTGTGCGAGGCGTTGGCCGTACCGGCCGATCAGTTCCTCCACATCGAGACGGACCATCTCGCGCGCATCGGCGCGTCCTCGCTCACCGATGTGTCGATGGAGGTCGAGGACGCCGACCTCGACGCCGACGAGGTCCCTTCCTCGTACGTGCCGTTCCGCAACGCGAACCTCCTCTCGATGGCCGTCTCGTACGCCGAGGCGAACGACTGCGAGGCCGTGTTCGTCGGCGCCCACTCGGAGGACTACTCGGGCTACCCCGACTGCCGCCCCGAGTTCTTCGAGGCGTTCGAGCGGGTGGTGGACGTGGGTACGAAGCCGGAGACCGACATCGGGATTGTCGTCCCGTTCGTCGAGGACTCGAAGACGGATATCGCCGCTCGCGGCGCCGAACTCGGCGTTCCCTACGAGCTGACGTGGAGCTGCTACCGCGAGGAGGCGCCCGCATGCGGCACCTGCGACGCCTGTGCGTTCCGCCTGCAGGCGTTTCAGCGACTCGGGGTCGAGGACCCGATCGAGTACGAGACCCGTCCGGACTACATCGACGAGGCGGACACACCCGGGGAGTCGTAGCGCTACCACTGCCGAATGAACGAACGGGCGACCCCGCGAACCTTCTTGGGTGATGGCGGGACCACCACCCTCGTGACCTGACTTCCCGCCCGCGGGCGTACAGCGGTCGCGCGACGCGACGCCCGCGGACCCTGCCGTCGGACCTCCGGCCGCCGACGGACGCACTTCCGCGTCGCCAGTTCGCCACATCGACGGGCCCCCGACTCGACCGCGAGCGGCGGACCGGTTCCGGCCGCCCGGGCCGGAACCGCAAGCGCTACCCACGCACCCACGTAGCACCGGGTGTGTCGACGCTCGCCGCTATCGACGCGCTGGAGGAGCGCGTTCCCCCGATCGTTGGCCTCGCCGTCGCCGTCGTCGCCGTCTCGACGAGTGCCATCCTCGTCGAGTGGAGCGGTGCCCCGAGCCTCGTGAAGGCGCTGTACCGGGTCGTGTTCACGATCGCGCTGTTGCTCCCGATCACGCTCGCCCGCCCGCGCGACCGGGCCGCATTCGGGAAGATCGGGACCCGAGATCTCCTGCTGGCGGTGCTTTCGGGGGTCGCGCTCGCGGTCCACTTCGCGTCGTGGTTCGAGAGCCTCCGGTGGACGAGCGTCGCCGCGAGCGTGACGCTCGTGCAGGCCCAACCGCTGTTCGTCGTCGCCGGCGCGTGGGCGCTCCTCGACGAGCGGGTCGGCCCGAGGACGATCGCCGGTATCGCCGTCGCGCTCGTCGGGATGGCCGTGATGAGCGTCGGCGACGCGCTGTTGGGGGCCGCACCGGCGGTCACCGGTCCGGACCCGCTCTACGGGAACGCGCTGGCGGTGCTGGGCGCGGCGACGGCCGCCGCGTACGTGCTTCTCGGTCGGTCCCTCCGACAGCGGCTGCCGCTGCTCCCGTACGTCGTCGTCGTGTACGCGACGTGCGCGCTCGCGTTGCTGGCGGCGACGCTCGCTCGCGGCCACCCGCTGTTCGGCTACGGCACCGACGAGTGGATACTCTTCCTCGCGATGGCCGCCGGACCCGGCGTGTTCGGCCACACGGTGATCAACTGGGCGCTCGCACACGTCGAGTCCAGCGTCGTCTCGGTCTCGTTGCTCGGCGAGCCCGTCGGTAGCACGATCCTCGCGATGGTGCTGCTCGCGGAGTTCCCTTCGCTCGTGACGCTCGTCGGCGGGAGCGTCGTGCTCGCCGGCGTGATCACGACGGCTCGCGCTCGGGGCGCATAACGGCGGTCCGGTTCGCAATCGCGTTGACCCGCCCGGAGCGACCGCTACTCCAACAGCTCGCGCGTCTCTCGGTGTCGATACCGAAACATCGGCTCGAAGCCGATCCAGCCGAGCGGCGACGCCGTCCGTCCGAGGGCGCCGCCCGGAAGTTCGTACTGGACCTCGTCGTCGACGACCGTCGAGTCGCCGCGCTCGTAGAACCGGTGGGTGTGACGCCACATCGGGAACGGGCCGCCCTCCATGGTGTCGACGAACCGTGCGCGGCCGGCGTCGAGGTCCTCCTCCCGTTCGTCGATGCGGGAGATCCACGACTGGCGGGGGCCGACGCCGAACGGCCGCGCGCTCATCTCGATCTCGGTGCCCGCGGCGAGCGTTTCGGGATCCGATTCGCCGTCGGGACCGACGACGCCCTCGACGCGGAGATTCATGAACTCGGGAGTCAGTGCCTCGAGACCGGCGATCTCGGCGTGGAACGTCCACACCTCGTCGAACGGTGCCGCCACGCGGACGCGTCGTCGATAGGTTGACATAGTCGATCCAGGGGCCGCAGGGTGAAACACGCATCGGCGACGGCGGGGTATCGGTGGCTTTTACGACCGTTCCCCCCGAGGCGTCGCGTATGAGCGAGGACACCAACGAGGACGAGGAGTTCCGTGTCGAGTCCGACAGCCTCGGCGAGATGCATGTTCCCGCGGACGCCTACTGGGGCGCACAGACCCAACGGGCGGTCGAGAACTTCCCCATCAGCGGCGTGACGTTCGGACGGCGGTTCGTCCGCGCGCTGGGCGTCGTGAAGAAGTCGGCCGCGCAGGCCAACCGCGACCTAGGCCATCTGGAAGAGGACATCGCCGCGGCGATCGTCGAGGCGGCAGACGAGGTCATCGCCGGCGAGCACGACGACCAGTTCCCGGTCGACGTGTTCCAGACGGGGTCGGGCACGTCCTCGAACATGAACGCCAACGAGGTCATCGCCAACCGCGCGGCCGAGATCTCGGGCGCAGAGATCGGCGACCGCGTCATCCACCCGAACGACCACGTCAACTTCGGGCAGTCGAGCAACGACGTGATCCCGACGGCGATGCACGTCGCCGCGCTGGAGGCCGTCGAGAAAGACCTCCTCCCCGCGCTTGAGGAGCTTCACGCCGCCGTAGAGGAGAAGGAGGTCGAGTTCGACGGCGTCGTCAAGACCGGCCGGACGCACTTGCAGGACGCGACGCCCGTCCGCCTGGGCCAGGAGTTCGGCGGCTACCGCGCCCAGGTGCAGAAGGGGATCAAGCGCGTCGGCGACACCCGGTATCACCTCCGCGAGCTGGCGCTCGGGGGTACCGCCGTCGGAACCGGGCTCAACACGGACCCGGAGTTCCCCGAACTCGCCGCCGAGTACATCTCCGAGGAGACGAACACGCAGTTCCGCGAGGCCGACAACCACTTCGAGGCGCAGGCCGCCCACGACGCCATGTCGGAGGCACACGGCGCCCTCCGCACCGTCGCCGGGAGCCTCAACAAGATCGCGAACGACCTCCGGCTGCTGGCGTCGGGCCCGCGCAACGGCCTCGGCGAGATCGAACAGCCCGAGAACCAGCCCGGCTCGTCGATCATGCCGGGGAAGATCAACCCCGTCGTCGCCGAGGCGGTGAACCAGGTCCACAAGCAGGTGGTCGGCAACGACGCCGCCGTCTCCGCGGGCGCCGCCGAGGGCCAGATCGACCTCAACCTCTACAAGCCGGTGCTGGCGCACAACTTCCTCCAGTCGGCCGAGCTGCTCGCGAACGCCAGCGAGGTGTTCGGCGAGCGCTTCGTCGCGAAGCTGGAGGCCAACGAGGAGTACGCCGAAGCGCGCGTCGAGCAGTCGATGGCGCTGGCGACGGCGCTCAACCCCGCGATCGGCTACGACAAGGCCAGCGAAGTCGCCAAGACCGCGCTGAAGGAGGACAAGACGGTCCGCGAGGTCGTCTTGGCGAAGGGGTACCTCACAGAAGAAGAGGCCGACGAAGTGCTCGATCCGGAAGCGATGACCCACCGCGGCATCCTCGGCGAGGAGTAACGGAACCGCGACCGAGCACGGCTCGGTCGGCCTCAGTCGGACTCGCCCGCGCCCTCCTCCATCCGCTCGTACCGCTCCGCGAACGTCGACTCGCAGGTGGGACAACAGAAGTGGTACAGCGTCCCGCCGACGCGGCTCGCGTCGCCCTCGCTGGTGACGCTGTTGCCGCACTCGGCGCACTCCAGCGCGAACTCCGTGGCGCTGACGCTGGGACTCCAGTCGACCTCGGAGACGAGTTCGACCGCGTAGTCGTCGACGGCGTCGGCGCCGACCACCGCGGCGACCCACTCGTCGACGGCCTCGTCCGCGACCCGCGCGTACGCGACCACGTCGCTCTCGGCGGTCGTGAACACGTGTTCGACCGCCTCGCTCGCCCGCAGGGACTCGCGAACGTCGCCGGCGCCGCCCGGCGGGAGTTCGAAGCGGAGCAACACCGGCGTACCCGCCCGCAGCAGGGACCGGTCCACGTCGATCGTGAACTGTCTGATGACGCCGGACTCCCGGAGCCGCGAGACGCGGTCGGACACCGCCGGTCCCGAGAGGTCGATCGCCTCGCCGATGTCGCTGTAGGACCGCCGTCCGTCGGCAGCGAGCATACGAAGGATCTCCATGTCGGTCTCGTCGAGATCGCGCATCGGCCGACCCGACGTGCGGAGCGGTGAAAAACGACGCCCTCGACCGAACCCCGTGTCGTGACTCGGCGCGTCTCCGACGGGAGACCACGATGGGTCGCCGGCGATCACGGCGCCGGCTATCGATCTCCCAGACGGCCGCTTCCGGCCGGCTACCGCCGGAACGGACCGGTACGTTCAATTCCTCCCGCTCGAAGATATCGGGTATGCCTCAGCTCACAGCGCGAGCGACCGGTCGGGATCTCCTGCGGTGTCGACGATGCGGGGCGGAGTTCCCGGAGGGACGTGCGACCGAGGACGGCTGGCACTACGCGTGTCCCGAGGAGGGCTGTAACGCGAGCGGGCTCGGGGATGGCCTCAAGCGCGTCGAGTAGCGGAACCCGCGCGCCGCCGCCGCGACCACGGCTGTGAGGACGGCCGGATGGCCGCACCGACTCACACCCTTTTTTCTCCCCGGCCGCCGCAGGTCCGCGCAATGACCGATCGCTCGTTCGACCCCGAGGAACTCGGCCTCGTCGCGGGGCTGGAGATCCACCAGCAGCTCGACACGGCGACGAAGCTCTTCTGCGATTCGCCGACGACGCTCCGCGAGCCCGAGGACGCGGCGCGCACGATCACGCGCTATCTCCACCCCACGAAGTCGGAGCTGGGAGAGATCGACGACGCGGCCCTGGAGGAGTCGCAGGTGGATCGGACCTTCGAGTACCTCGGGTACGACAGCACCTGTCTCGTCGAGGAGGACGACGAACCGCCCCACGAGTTGGACGAGGAGGCGCTCGAGGTGGCGATGCAGATCGCGGACCTGCTCGACATGGACGTGGTCGATCAGGCGCACGTGATGCGCAAGATCGTCATCGACGGGTCGAACACCTCGGGCTTCCAGCGCTCCACGCTGCTCGCCCAGGAGGGCGAGATCGAGACCGACGACGGCCCTGTCGGGATCGAGGACCTCATGCTTGAGGAGGAGTCGGCGAAGCGCGTCGACGAGACCGAGGAGGGGGTTCGCTACTCGCTGGACCGACTCGGCATCCCGCTCGTCGAGATCGGCACGAAGCCGGACATCTCGACGCCCGAACAGGCTCGCGAGGCAGCCCAGCGCATCGGGATGCTGCTTCGGTCCACGGGGACGGTGAAACGCGGCCTCGGCACCATTCGGCAGGACGTGAACGTCTCCATCGCGGCGGGAGCGCGCGTCGAGATCAAGGGCGTGCAGGCGCTCGACCAGATCGACGAGATCGTCGAGACGGAGGTCAGGAGACAGAAGGAGCTGGTCGACATCGCCGCCGAACTCGACGAGCGAGACGCCGCCGTCGGCGACCCCGTCGACGTGACCGACACCTTCGCGGACACCGACTCGGGCGTCATCGCCGGCGCGCTGGACTCGGGCGGTGTCGTCCGCGCGGTCCGGTTGGCGGGCTTCGACGGTCTCGTCGGGACGGAGATCGCCCCCGACCGGCGCCTCGGCACCGAACTGTCCGACCACGCGAAACGCCACGGTGCCGGCGGCATCTTCCACACGGACGAACTCCCGGCCTACGGCGTCACCGAGGCGGAGGTCGAGGCGCTCCGCGAGGCGGTCGACGCGAACGAGGGCGACGCGGTCGCGCTCGTCGCCGACGACACCGAGACCGCCGACCTCGCGATCGACGCGGCCGCCGAGCGCGCGGAGACGGCCATCGAGGGCGTCCCCGAGGAGACGCGCGGCGCCAACGACGACGGCACCACGCGCTACCTCCGGCCGCTCCCCGGCGCCGCGCGGCTGTACCCCGAGACGGACGTGCCGCCGGTCGAGCCGGACCCCAGCGAGGTCGAGACGCCCGAACTGCTCACGGAGAAAGTCGAGCGCTATCAGGAGGAACACGGCCTGGGCGCCGGCTTGGCAGAACAGGTCGCCTACGGCCACCGGATGCCGCTGTTCGAGGAGGTCGTCGCCGACGGCGTCGATCCCACGTTCGCGGCGACGACGCTGGAGTCCACGCTCACCGAACTCAGTCGCCACGACGTGCCCGTGGAGAAGCTGACCGACGACCACCTGCGCGGAGTGTTCACGCTCATCGATGGGGGCGACCTCGCGAAGGAGGGCGTCAGCGACGTGTTGACCGTGCTCGCGGAGCAGCCCGACCTCGCCGCCGAGGAGGCCGTCGAGGAGGCCGGCCTCTCGGGCGTCGACGAGGACGAGGTGCGCGAGGCGGTTGCGGAGGTTGTGGATCGTAACGCCGAGCAGGTCGAGGCCGAGGGCATGGGTGCCTTCTCGGGCCTGATGGGCGAGGCGATGGGAGCGCTGCGCGGGAAGGCCGACGGCGAGGTCGTCAGCGACGTGTTGCGCGAGGAGATCCAGAAGCGGGCCTGAGCCGGGGCGGGTGACTGCCACCGGTGTCGACCCGCACTGTTATTCTCGCCCGGATCGGATGGGGACATAGTGCCGCATCAAGAGGAGTTGTCGAACCCCTACGGGATGGACACCGACTGCCAGCACTGTCCCGCGCTCGTCGACTGTCGCGAGCGCGTCGTCCACGGCTACGGCGACGCCGAGGCGGAGATCCTGTTCCTCGGGGAGGCGCCGACCGAGAGCGCCGAGCGCACGGGCGTCCCCTTCACCGGCGACGGGGCGGGGCGACGGATCCAGCGCGTGCTCGGCGAGTTGGGCCTCTCGCGCTCGCCGCCCGACTCCGACGAGCCCGACCTCCAGAACGTCTATACGACCTACCTCACGCGCTGTCGGCACCCCGACCGACGCCCGACCGACGGGGAGGAGCGCAACTGCGAGCCGTTCCTCAACGCCGAGGTGCGGATGATCAACCCCGAGCTGATCGTCCCGGTCGGCCAGCGCGCGCTGGAGGCGTTGGCCCTCGAGTACACCACCCGCGCGCCCGACTCTTTCGACGCCGATGCCGAACACGCGACCACCGTCCGCGGTCGCGGGTTCGAGTTACTCCCGATGAAGGACCTCGACGACCTCACCGACGCCGACGCGGACGCGTTCCTCGAGCACGTCCGCGAGAACGTCTTCTCGCGCGACTACCGGCAGACCAAGGGTCGCCGGAGTCGCTGACGACCTCCGGTCGCCTCTCCGTATTACCAGTACGGCGTCTCCCACGGAACACGGGCGGACCGACGCCCCCACGCGACGGCCGCGAGGGTGGCGACGACGAGCAGCCCCGCCGTCGCGACCAGGCCGACCGTCGGAACGTCGCGCACGGCGCCCCCGGTCGCGAGCAGGAACGCGACGGCGGCGGCGGCGGTGAGCACCGACAGCAGCGACCCCATGCGGACCAACGACGCGGTGAACTCCATGCCTCGCCTGCGTCGGGACGTGTGATAACCCCTTTGCCCGTGCCGCCCGATTGCGGAGTATGACCGTCGTTGCCGTCCTCGCGGACCCGCCACGCCCCGGACTCGCCTTGCCCGAACTCGTCGAGACGACGCCGCTGTCGGCCGCGGACGCGGCCGACCTGTACGCCGCGGTTCTCAAGGACACGTTCCGCGCCGTCGAGCGCTCCGGCGGCGACCTGCTCGTCAACTTCCGTCCCGACGACCTCCTCCCCGACGAGTACGTCAGCGACACCGCCAGCGAGGCCCAACTGCGCGCGCTCGCGGGCGACGCACTGGAAGATGTGACCGAGGCGCGATTCGAGCCGCAGGTCGGCTCGACGCTCTCGGCGCGCGCGGGCAACACGGCCACGCACCTGCTGCGCGAGGAAGGCGTCGACTCCGTCGCCGTCACGCGGGGGACCGCGCCGTTGCTCACCCGCACCGTGATCGACTCGGCGGCGATGAAGCTCCGCGGCAACCAGACCGTCCTCGGGCCCTCGACCCGCGGTCGGACGTACTACGCGGGCTTCACCGCCCCCGTCGACTACGAGGCCGCCTTCGAGACGGCGGAGCTGGAGACGCTTGTCGACCGCGCGAACGACGCCGGCCACCGCGTCGAGTTCCTCCCGATGCACGTCGGCGTCGACACGGCCGCGGACCTGCGTGACCTCCTGCCGGTGCTGTGGGGTCGAATCGAGACCGAGCGCGTCGTCCCCGAACACACGGCGACGTTCGTCCACGAGCACGGCCTGCGCGTGCGCGACGGCGCGGTCGTCCTCGACGAGTGAGCGGAGCCGAAGCCGACGCTGGTCCGGGATCGTCGCTCCGCAGTGGACCGGTAGCTCTTAGACGCCGACCGCGAAAGGTGACTCCGTGGTGGGGTGGCAGAGTGGCCTATTGCGTCTGCCTTGAAAGCAGATGGCGCACTCTGAATGGTTCGCCTCGGTGAGTCCCCGAAACAGGCCTTCTACCTACAACTATCTTCAGATTCCCACATAAAACCAACGGTTACGTGGAACAACGTAAATCGATCCTGAGTTTAATCGACTCTGTGAAAAGAACTGATGCTGCCAGATAGATCTGTTCGGCAAAGCGCCATCTACGATATTGTCTTGACGGTCATTTGTCGCCCTACTGTCTAACCGCATCGAGCCTCCATTTACGCACATTCCTCGACCTCCAAGACGCCCAAAAACTTCGCCCGCAACCCGCAAACCCCAGTCTCAGACCGGCATTTTCGCGCACCGGCTTACATATATGCGCGGTCAGAATTCCGGGTAATGTTCCAACTCCTTAATTGGACAATTGTAAAATTCTTCTGCGCCATTCGGCCGCTCTCACTCAGGCCCTCAGAGATGGCTCACAATCCGTTTTTGATCTTTCGAGATACACACTACTTAATCTGATAAGAAACGTCTCTGCACCACCGTGAAGCGCCTTGGGTTGGACTACAGTTGTTTGTGTGTCCCTCCGTTATCTATGGTATCTCACTTCCCATACTCAAACGGACTACTCCTCTGGAGATACCCCAAGGTACTGACCTTCAACTGATCTGCTGAAGGTTACAATGCATCGAGCGTGTTTGAAACACTACGAATTATCTACTATATCTTGAGATCAACTATATACTGATCTCTTAACGGTAACAGTACATCGAGCGTGTTTTCTTACCGAACTATACACTTACCACCTACAGCAACAGCACAGCAACAGCAACAGCACAGCAACAGCAACAGCACAGCAGGGCGGGCGGCCGCGCGCGTGTGACGATGCGTGTGCCCGCGTGTGGCCGGGGCCGGAAAAAGAGAATTTTACAAATGTTTGATTATCGGTGCTACGCCGATCCACGCCCGCTCGATGCGTTGTTCCGTTCTGAGAGGAACATGGGCCTCATAGGTCGTCTTCAGAGAACATCAACTTCGTGCTGTTTTGTTCCAGCCATTGAGCGTGATCCTTGTATTCTGGATCATACTCGCCCACAAGTGACCAAAACTTGTCGCCGTGGCTTGATTCTCGAAGGTGTGCCAGTTCGTGAACAACGATGTAGTCGATGATCTCGGGAGGAGCCATCATCAGTCGCCAGTTCAGGCCGAGCGTACCAGAGGTCGAACAAGAACCCCACTTCGTCCGCTGATTGCGTACCTCGATTTGCTCATAGGAGACGCCCATCTCCACAGCGAACGACTCTGCCCGACTCTCAAATCTCTCACGGGCTTTCCTTCGGTAGAGCGATTCGAGTGCCCGCTTCAGCGATGTGTCCTCGACGTGATGCTCCGCCAGTCTGAACGTCTCCTCGTCAACCTCCGAGGAAGGCCGGCGTTCGACAATGACCTCTCGATCCTCTCCGAGGTATGGGAAGTCCTCGCCCTCGATGAAGCGACGCTCTGGGATCTGCTCACGGAACGAGTCGTACCGTCGCTTCTTCTCCGTCACCCATACAGCGTTCTCCTGAAGCAGTTCTGTGGGAGTTGATTCCGTGGACTCAGGAAGGGTTACTGTCACACCGTGAATGTCCACATCGAGGCGGGGTTCCGTCGCGTCCGGGCTGTACCGAACCTCGTACTCCACGGACTCCCCGAGCAGGTCGATCTCGTGGACAGGGGAGTTAGCCATCGTTCTCGATGAGGTAGTTCCGAACGTCATCCACGAACTCATCGTCACCTTGGATGAGGTGTCCGAGGTCGTGGTTCACGACCAGAACATCCAGCAGGATGCGTTCGATCTCCGCGATAGTCTGTTGGTTGGTCTTCCATCCGTAGTAATCGCGGTCAACTCGGTCGCGGAACTGAGAGACGATCTCCTCAGCAACTTCTTCGGCGTGATCGTCTGAATCCACCGCCTCCGGCGTTTCCTCTGTGAGGTGCGTGTAGATGGCGAACTCCGCATCATCCATTCCTTGCTCCTCAGCGTCTTCTTCGACCGACAGTAGTTCCTCCTCAACGGATTTGAGTGCCTCAACCGCCTCGGGGTCGCTCATTTCGTCCCCCTGCCACCGTCCAACAATATCGGTTACGCGCTCACTCAACCGCTTATAGCGGGGATTCTGATTCTCCCGTGGGTGAAGATGTTCCCGTGTAGCGTGAGCGATCTGTGATGCCTTCACGCCGGGATTGTCCAGCCCCTCAACGTCCTCGAGGAACTCTTCCCCGAGTTTGTACGTCGGGAAGTCGCGCTTGATCTCCGTGATTTCGACGTTGTTGCTGATAATGTCGCGCGTCTTCTCACGCATATCCTCCTCAGGGTCGTCGTCACCGGAGGTCGTCCGCTTGAACGCGACATGGATTCGGCTCAGCCACTTGTAGTCACGCTCGATGCCTTCCTTCACGAGCCGCCCATCCGGTGCAACTGCCTCGTAGAGATTCTGGAGCCGACGGAACCGCTGCTTGAACTCGCGCCGTTCGGGATGGGTACTCACGCGGTTGACCGCATCGTAGGTCGCTTCCTGCGTGTTGTCCTTCGGAATTCCGTCGAAGATGCTCATCACCGACTCCAACTGGTCTACGAGTTCGTCGAACAGTTCGTCCTTGTCGCGGGCAGCGTATGCCTTCGTCTCGGCATCGTAGTCCAACGCTTCATCGATGTTCTCGAACACGCCTTGGAAGTCAACGATCTCGCCGTTCTCCTTCCCGGCGGCAGGCCGGTTCGTCCGGGCGATGGCCTGCATGAGATTGTGGTTCTTCAGGTTGCGGTCGAGGTACATCGTTTTCAGCACCGGCGCATCGAAGCCGGTCAGGAGCATGTTGTGGACAACGAGGAGATTCGGGTTCTCCTCCTGATTGAACGCCTTCACGATGCTGTCGCGCTCCTCTGAGTCGGTGTGGAACTGCTGTATCAGATCCGGGTCGTCCTTGGTCGAAGTGTACAGAACTTCTACTTCCTCCTCACCCCGCCGCTCGATGAGTCGTTCCCCATAGAGCGCCGCCGACCGCCGACTCGGAGTGACGACCATTCCCTTCCATCCGTTGGGGTCAACGTGTTCGTCGTAGTGTTGGTCGATCTCATCGACGGCGCGATCAACACGCGGTTCGATCTCCGCGAGCGTCGTCGCGTTCACGTTGTCGCGGATGAACTCCCGCTTCTCGTCGCTCGTCATGCCGCGGAACTCCTGCTCGAACTCCTCATCGAGTCCCGCCTCATCGATCTCCCACTCCATCTCGTGACGGAGCGTGAAGTACACGGGAAGAATCAGGCCGTCCTCGATGCCTTGCTTCACGGAGTAGCGGTGGAGGTAGTCCTCACCCTCGGGGGAGAACTCGCGGAACGTGTTCTTGTCCTTCTCGCGTTCTCCCTCTCGGACGGGAGTTCCGGTGAAGCCGAAGTGGTAACAGTCAGGCAACGCCGCATCGAGTCGGCTTCCGAGGTCGGCCTCCATGAAGCGGTGCGCCTCGTCGGACATGACGATCACCTCGTCGTTGCCCTGCACGTCCGGGTCAACGCTCTCGAACTTCTGGATGGTCGTGAGAACCAGTTCGCTCTGCCCCTGCTCGATGAGTCGTTGCAGGTGATCGATACTCTCGGCTTCCGTCCACCGATCAAGCGAGAGGTTCGCCAGTTGGTCCCGCATCTGGCTGTTGAGTTTGTCCGTGTCCACGATGACGAACACCTGCGGGTTACGGGCAACTGTTGGACGTGAGAGAAGATTCTCGGCGGCGTACAGCATCGTGAAGGACTTGCCCGACCCTTGTGTGTGCCAGATGAGTCCGCGCTTGTGTTCCGCCTCATCGACGCGGTTGAGAATCTCGTTGACCGCGTAGTACTGCATGTACCGGGGGACGATCTTCGCGTCACCACCGGCCCGTCGCTCGTAGAAGACGAAGTGCTTCAGCAGATCGAGGAGCGTCTCGGGGTTGCAGATCGCCTTTACCGCCTGCCGCATCGTATTGTCGTCCTTGTACACCTCGGGAGCGTCCTTCCACGGCTCGTAGAACTCCTTCGGTGCGCCGACCGCGCCGTAGCGGAGTTCCATCGTGTCGGCGGCGATGTTGAACAGACCGGGTACGAACAGCCGGGGAACGTCTTCCTCGTAGTCTTTGAGGTCGCGGACGGCGTCGTGCCAGTCGTTATCTTGTGCCCGGCTCTTGAGTTCCATCGTCACGAGCGGAATCCCGTTGACGAACAGATTCACGTCGGGCCGGATGGTCGTCTCGCGGGAAACGGAGAACTGATTCACCGCGTGGAAGCGATTGTTCTCGGGGTTCTCGTAGTCGATCAGGTCAACGTAGATCGTCTCGGTCGTCCCGTCGTCGTGTTGGACGGAGAATGTCTTGCCCTTAGTGAGGAGACGGTGGAACTCACGGTTGCCGTCCATAAGGTTCTCCGCATCGAGGTCGCGCTTCAATGAGGAGATGAACTTCTCGACGTTGTCCTCGGTGACGGCATCGTTGAGCGCGACGACCTGCTCGGCAAGGAGGTTCCAGTAGATGACTTCGTGGCTATCGCGTTCGTAGGCTTCATCGAGAACGTTCGCGCCACGGTCGCCGTCCTGCCCGTGAGTTTCCCATCCGACGCCGTCGAGCCACGAGAGAAGCGAGCGTTCGACGCCGCCCTCGGATGGAATACTGACCATTAGTACCCTCTGGTTGCGGACTCGTATTTCATCGTCCAAACTGCCAGCCCAACAATCACGTACAGTACTGCTGTTAGTACGGCTTTTCCTGGCCTATCAAGTGCAAGAGCGATTAGAGGCATCATCGCGTTAGCAAGTTCCAAGAAAAGAACTCCGAGTGCATTAGCCAGTCGTGAACTTGAATCAGAATATAGTGGTGGTAGTACATTCAAATACGCAAGTAGAACATTGGTAATGAAAGCGACCGTGGCACCTGTGGAATACATTCTTTTCCATTGGCTCGGACCAGCGAGGAGATTACCAATAGCGTAACTCAGGCCTTGGTCACTAACCATACTGCGCGATCTCCTCGGGAACCTCTATGTTAGTGTCGGTTGTGCGGACTGTTCCCGAGAGGAGGTCTTGCATTAGACCGCGTTTGAGGCGTTCGTACTGTGACTTGTTCTCTTTATATGACAGAATTTGCTCGTCCACAGACCGAAGTTTTTCTCCAATCTTACGTTGTTCCTCTAATGGGGGAATTGGAATTACGAAGTTCTCTACGGTGTCCTTCCCAACTTCAGGGAATGTACTACCTTTTGAGAGACTTGCTAAGTAGTCTTTCTCGTAATCCAAGCGATAGTAGGTGTACCAAGTATCAAGCCTTTTTCCGGGGATGATATTCTTGAATCCTTGATTTGTCGTCATTTCGACTGTGTTGACAGCACACTCACCGATTGTCGCTCGTGTTGTCATCAGCACAGACATTGGTGGCAAGAGGTTGGAAGAAACCTTATCCAAGGCCAATTCCGTTAGTTGTTCCTCGGTGTCATCAATTGTCTGGCCCACCAACGACGTGATCTCACTCGGGGTGGCCCACGGAATATCACCACCCCAACACTCAGTATCATCCTTTTCAGGTGCAGTCCTTCCCGCAATCTCACTAACCTCCTTCAGCGGCCGTAATTCCCAAGTCTCAGGCAATGATCCGAATCGAGAATCGGTTTCGACCATCTGCTGATTATTGATTCCACGCTTGAGAAGATCTTGAGTCAAACCCGTTTTCACTCGTTCAGTCTGGTTCACCAATTCCTCAGTCTTCTCAATCGCCCGATCAATCGTGTAGAGTACGGTGGTGATTTTGCGTTGCTCGGGGAGTGGTGGGATAGCAACTCGATGTTTCTTCAGGTCGCTGATTTTGACAGCAGGGTAGCCTGACCCTGCAACATACGCCTCCATCTGAGAGAAAAACCGATTCGAGAGGACTTCTTGAAGGAGATAGCGGGAATTAAGCCGTGTTCCAGGCCGTAGAACACCAAAGCCAGACGAACATATCTTCTCAGCGTGTTCTTCGCTAACGAAGCCGTGGCTTCTCTGTTTTGGGCGAACAGTCCCCACAAGAATATCACCCTCCTGAACTGTCCGTTGTGCCCGACTCGGGGCGTCTTCAACAGGAGTCGTTTGACTTTCTTCTATTTCTCCATCAGATGCCTCTGAGAGCGAGATATACTCGAACATCTCTGACGGCCAATCATCCTCAGAGAAGCCATCAGGGTTGATTTTGACCACATCTTTCAACCATTCCACCCCCCAATTCGTCGGCAGTTCACCAATCGGAGTCTCTTGGCGCTCTTGAGAGTCACCTGAATGCGCAGGTTCGGCGAATTCGTCAAGAGTTGCCTCCTCACTCATAATTCAAAGCCTCCATATGCTCGTTCATCGTCGCCTCAATCTCGTCACGTTCGGCTTGCAACTCGCGTAACTTCGCCAGTTCCTCCTCCACGTCAATATCTTCCTCCGGCTCCGTGGTATCGACGTACAGCGCAATGTTGAGATTGTAGTCGTTCTCTCGAATCTCGTCCAGCGACACGGTTCGGCTCACTCGCTCTTCGGTTGCCCATTTGCGGAAGTTCCCAACGATGTGATCAAGGCCGTCCTCGGTGAGTTCGTTCTGGTTCGACAGTTCCTCGTAGAACGCCTCATCTGCGGCGTGGATGAATTGTACCTCACCCTTGCGTTCGGCGGGCTTGTCCGTATTCAACACGAGGACGGCGGAGGGAATCGAGTTGTTCTGAAACAGGTTCTCGGGAAGCCCGACGATGGCCTCCACCATATCGTTTTCCAGCATCGGCTTCCGATACCTTTGCTCGTGCTTACGGAACAATACGCCGTGGGGAATGACGATAGCGGCCTTGCCGCCCGCCTCATCGAGGTCGGGACGCTTCAACTGCTTCGCCATATGCATAATGAAGGCGTAGTCGCCACGGTCGGCACGGGGTAGTTTCTCGTGCCAGTCGAAGCGGTCATACGGGTCGTCCTGAAGCCCATCCTTGTCCCAATCAGCGGAGAACGGGAAGTTCGCCAGCACTCGGTCGAAGCGTGTGAGTTCGTTCTCCTCGTCGTTCGTGAACGCAGGCTTGGAGAGTGAATCTTCGCGCTGTATCTCACCATCGAGGCCGTGGATGGAGAGGTTCATCTTCGCGATCGCCGCAATGTCTGGGTTGATCTCCTGCCCGGAGAAGGTGAGTTTCGTCGGATCACCACCCTGCTCCTCACGGTAGTACCGCGCCGCCTCAATGAGCATACCCCCTGAGCCGACAGTCGGGTCGTGGAACGTCATCCCGTCCTCGAAATTATCGACGAGGCGGACGCAGAGGTTGACGATGTGCGGCGGTGTGAAGAACTGTCCACCGGACTTGCCTTCCTCCTCCGCGAAGTGGCGCACCAAGTCCATGTACGCCTCACCGAGCATGTCCGGCGGCACGCTGTCGCGGTCAAGGTCGTAGGTGTCCAAGTGTTCCACCAGCCGCCCGAGACGATCATCATCGAGCGCATCGGCGTCGATGTAGTCAGCCCGGAAGACGCCCTTCAGTTCGGGGTTCTCATCGGCGAGTGCGTCGAACGCCTCGTTGAGTGCTTGGTCAACGTTGTCGCTGACAGCGCGAATGTCCTTCCACAGATCGCCCTCAGGGACAACAGGAATATCGTAGAGATTCTGACGCCGGGCAAAGTCTTCACCGTACTCTTCCACGTTCTGTTCGTATTGCTTCTTGAACTCGTCAGAGATCGACTTGTAATAGACGAGCGGGAGGATGTACTCCTTGTAGTCTGTCGGGTCAACGGCGTCACGGATTATGTCCGCGCATTTGAACAGATGAGATTCGAGTTCATCCACAGAGATTGGCATACCGAGTTCCTGCCACCCTGTGATTATATTCTCTCTGGTGATGAGATTACGTACAGTTCCTACTCCTCTTGGCCATCTGATTCTGGTTCACCAGTCATTATGTTCCAGATCCGCCCAACCCCTGCGTCGATGAGTTTGGCTATTGGAATTGCTACAAAAAAGGCAGCAGCGAAGATAGTCGAGGATCCAGCGAGAAACACGATTTGCTTTGCATTGAATCCAAACAATGAGCCGCTCGGGGTGAAGGAGATAATAACAGCAAAAACGCCGCAAAGCAGTCCGAGGATTACGAACACTCCAAATAGGATAGTCGGGAGATACGCACCTCCAAGAGTTTCCAAGGTCAGTAGCGGTCGCAATTCACTACTGGCTGCCCGAACTTGCGGAGGGATGATCTGACGTATCCAATATTCAAGACCACCAGCACCACGGCCATTCCATTGAACATGCCGTTGCCCATCGTCCATTTTCGAGAGTACGTATTCTTCTTCATGGAGTGATTCAATGTGCCGACTTACTCCGCTCTCATCGATTCCGGCGACTTCAACCAATTCCTCTTTTGGAATCCATCTCCCCGGGTTCTGGTGGACATACTCACCGATCTCTCTCTTTGTCTCCTGATCGGCCCTGTTGAACTGTTGGTTAAGTGATTTAAGTTGTTTTGCCATGTCTTGATAGGTCTGTATAAGATGTGCAGATGCCTCTGCAAGGGTTTTGTCCCCTATCAGGAGATTTGCAGACCGGTCTGCGAATTATAAATAAAATTAACTGTCTCAGATTGTTATGGGTCTGTAGGTACTGGTCAGAGACGCGGATGTTTGGCAAATTCAAAGGCGAAATCCGGCGGCGTAGCGTAGCAAGTTCATCAAGCAGATGTACACTGATTCAAGAGATTGCGGAAGTTGGGGTGATCTCTGATGAATGAAGTAGCGACTGTCTTCTTCCTCGGGCCGTTCTACCTGCTGATTCAGGTGATCAAACTCGTCATAGGAGGACAAATGGAACTTGGCATGTTCATCGTATCTGGCTTCGGGACTGCATTTTGGGTCGGCGTTGTTGAGGCGATCTTTGGATAGTCTCTGTGGACAATACTGCATCGAGCGCGTTGAACAGTAGTTTCTTAATAAAGACAAAAATCCCCGCTGGTGTCCGTATCGGGAACACCAACGGGTTAAACTAACATTGTTTAACGCATCGAGCCGGCGGAGAATCTCTGAACTTGATCGTGTATAAGTTGAGTTTAGTCTGAACAGTCTAATCTGGTACTTCAATCTGAACCAGATTTACAACACGCTCGATGCATTAAAACCCTCAGCAGTTCATTTCAATCATTCAAACCTAATTCGTAAAGTTGCAAACCCCCCCGAGATACCCCCATCCGAGGCTGTTGCTCTGGCCGCTCGTTCACATTGGGACTTTCTTGGCCTATTTTACCACTGTTACGCCGCCTACCACGGTGTGGCGCACAGAGTGGAACTGCCAAACCTAAGAGGCGTCACTGTCAGAATCGTTAGGCGCAAGGTCTTGTGTTCGCCTCTTTGCCTTCTTCCAACAGCCCCCTCACCATCCAGTTGCTACTACGAGCGTGACGGAAACCCCACCACTCCGGGTAGGACAACCGCCTTTACCGTGACGAGCAAATCACTTGTCGGAATTTCACCGACCACCATTCCGCCCTCTCAACCCCTCTACACTACTATTAATGGTAAAGGGTTTATATACCCATTCGGGCCTTTATAAACGAAGCATGAGTGAGGGCATATCTATTGTACAGTTCTGTTCATTGTTGACTCAATATAGACGCACCATCTTCGCTGGAGTAGTTGGTTGGTTGCTCGCGCGCAGGTATGTGCGCTTCTTTCCGAAGTCGCACGTACAGAGTACATACGCCGGAGTTCGGAAACCTACTCGACCCGTCCAAATCGCTGGAATTCCTCGAGCCGCTCGTTCGACCAATGATATGCGTTGCCACGCCCACCGCGCCGGTACGAAACGTATCCCTCCCCCTCTAATTCCTTCATCAACTCACCCACCTGCCGAGTCCCGATAGAGATCGACTCTGCGATTTCGTTGTTCGTCCATTCGCCGTCAGGCCACTCGTCTGAGTCACGTATCGCGTTCACTACCTCGTGCATCCCTGACGACCACGTTGTGACCTCCACGCGCTCGTCTGGTTCGACCCATCGAGGCAGCCGAGACGTGTGGACGTAGACCGTTGCACCACGCTCACCGTCGCTTGGTGTCCGTCCAAATCTCATCAGGGCCTGCATCACTTCCTTCTCAACAACGTCTCTGAACAGCGCGTTTCCGGGTGGGTTGAATTTTAATCCAGCACCCTTGGTCAATCGCCCGTCGTCACCCTGTTGGCGAGAGACGGCTTTCCCGTCAAGAGCGGCCCATCGCTCCACCGCTTCGCCTTCCGGTGGATGAGGACTACCAATAACGGCTCCAAGTCGGACTTCCGCGAAGTCGTTACTCCCCTTGAGGTTGCCATAGTGTTCCGACCGCTCGATGTGTTTGTCAACGCCGGTCGAATCGTAGTGGTCCTTTGCTTTCTTCGAGGAGATCACCGCCGGGCGGCTTCCTTCTCTCTTCTGGATGTTCTCCAGTAGCGCCCCGTCAGATTTCGCATTGACGTGCTTCCCACTTTGGTACGGCTTCGCCCCGGCATCTGTCTGGATGATCTCAAGGCCCAGTACATCAGAAACATACTTCCGCTTCTCTCGGTCAGAGTAGAGGACTGTCTCCCGCTCGATGTAGTTGTCCCCGAGGACGAGCCGCCATTTCGTGATAGTGGGCGTTCCATCGAGTGCGACGACACTTTCAGCCGCATAGAGCGAAGGCGGGATGAGAACGGTCCACTCGTCTTCAGGACTTCGCACAGCCTTTCGCCCTGATCCGAGACTTGCATACTCCCAATCGTTATCCAATAGTTCGAACTCAAGACCAGCGTGAGTCAGCAGGGGTGCGTGAGCATGGAATCCCGGCTTATTCTGTAATGTCGCCCGCGTGTCTCGGTGCGAATAGAAGCCGAGTTCTTCCGTCCACTCACTCACCGCCGCTTCGAACTCCGGGTTGTTTGCATTGAGGCGGAGTTCTCTCCACGTATTGAATGGAAGGGACTCTTCGGCTTGGAGGTAGTTCCTGATCGCTCTGGTCGCTTCGTTGTGCGTCGGCTCGAAGAAGTAGGCATCTCCGGGGAACTCGTCGTATGCGACGTATCGATCTTCGATGTACTCTCCGTTGTGGGCTTGTAGGTAGTGACCGATCAGAACGTCGTATTCGTGAGGGTCGAACTCCCGCTTCTCCATGTACGGGCAGGGACCGTCTTGCTGGCAGGGAAGGGATTGATCGAAGTACCGCTCTGCATTTCGGTGAAGCCCCGCGCCAGAGATTCCCGATTCATAGACCTCCTTTACACTCGCCTCGATGGGGTGATCCGCTCCCATCGTTCCGCATTCCCGGTGAAACGCTGGTAAGATGAGATATGAAAGTCCGGCGTCTTCACACCATTCTTCGTACTGCCCATAGAGTTCCTGCCGAGACGTGAGGATGGTAAGCGGATTCCTGGTTTCATCGGCCCACTTGATCACTCCGAAACTCTTGCCCATCGCAGGAAGGGCTTCGACAAGCGAGATCCCATCGTGAGTAAATGCAGAGTGGATCGATGCATCGAGGCGGTCGCGAACTTCCGACATTGTCAGTGTCCCGTCTTCAGGTAAGAGACTATTCTGCGAGATAGCGGAGTGAAACGCTCATTCTTTGATAACGGTTCGGAAGTCCAAGTCTACATCAATCTAACAGTTTAAACGGTATATTCCAGAATTTATGGTTGCACTATGAACATCTGAGACAACTATCAATCACACGCAACAATTATCAATATTCGCGGATAGTGTTGTTTATGGCACATCACACATTTCTTTGTGGAAGTTCAAAGAGCAAACAACAAGATGCGTACTATATCTATCACAATAACCGATTTTGGGGAACACTTCACGAAGCGGGGATAACTGAAGAACAACTTCCACCCGAAGAGTACCGACGACTTGGACAGGAATACGGTATATATCTAACTGAGATTGTTGATCCGGCCGAATATAGAGTACCAAAAGATAGCAATATCAAGCCTCATCAGGTTCAGGAGGGTGTTGAGACCCTTGATGATCGAATAGATGCTCAAGACCCCAATCGAATTGCGTTCGTCGGGAAGAACGCCGCTACATGGTTTTACCGATACATCAACGACAAGGAACTGACGCATTCACAGGCTTCTGGTCACAAGACAGACAGGCGAAATTTGAGTGGATTGGAATTAGATTGGGATTACAAGGGACTCGATTTCTTTCTATTAAGTAATACTCATAGACATTGGGATAAAGAATTGTGGTTAGAGTTTTGGAAATATTGTGAAGATGATGTACACCAATTCCGATAGGTTCGAATATCCTCTTAGCAGAGCATTCGCCTATTTCTACAGCGAAAGCAACTGTGTTCAGGATAGTTCTATCATTTCTATTCCATGGACCGTTTCGCTGAGTCAAAACCCATATCGAACGAACTTCGAGAAGTGAGGCTACTGAAAAACAGGTGCGCTAATCTGAATGAAGAGGCGCTTGACGGACGTTACAACCCTTCGACAAACGCCCGCTCCTCGTCCGTCAAGCCCTCCATCGGAGGTCCTTCGGACTGGCGAACGCGGCGCAGCCCTCGATCGTCGAACGCTCCCACGCTCTCGAACGCTCGAAGTCGGAAGTACCGAGATACTGGATCGTCCCGGTTTTCGAAGTGGTCGGCATGTTTCAGCAAATGGGTGTCCCCTGCATAGGGGAAGGGCTTCAGTTTGAATGACGCAAGGCGGTTGTGCCCATCTCGTACCGACTTGATCTCCCGTTCGATGTGTTCGATCAGATCGGCATCGTCAGTCTCCCGGTGCAACTTGGTGAGAGCGACGAGGAGGGCTGTCCCCGGAGGGAAGTCCATCTCTTCAGGAATCCGGTCGGGATAGATTGTTTCGAGTATCTCGGCGGCTATCCCTCCCTCGATGTGGTCTTCACCTTCGGTTGAAGCAGCCATACCGTATTCGAGCGCAAGTCGTTCTAATCCGTCCATGATGTATTGAGTGTCCGTCATTGATCTACCCCATTCGGTCAAGTGCCTCACGACGGTCCTCCAGTGAGACGTTATCGTATTTCATCGTCGTCTCAGTGGATTGGTGACGAAGTTGAGACTGTGCGGCGGCAAGTCCCTCCTCTCGCGACATGTACGTCCCCGTTGAGTGGCGGAGCGCATACCAAGAGAGATCACGGTCGATACCCGCGATCTCACAGAGTTCGTTCAGCAGGTGCTTGAGAGAGGACGAACTGTAGGGATTGCTGTGCCGTGTCAACCACAGTTGGTCGGTGTTGTCGTACTTTTCGTACATGCTCCGCTGTTCGAGCCACTTGGAGAGGTACTCTGCCGTCTCGCGGCGGAGTGTCACCGTCCAGTTGTTCTCGTTCTTCGAGGACTCCTTAGCAGGAATCTGGAGTGCGGCGTTGTCAGTATCGACCCAATACGTCTTGGCACGCCCCACCTCGATGGGTCGAAGCCCTGCATCGAGACTGGTGTGGACGATACTCGGATATTTGAACCCGTTCGCCCGATCGAAGTCCTCGGGTCCGACTTCATCGACGGGCTTCTCATACCGACGGCCGAGATAGGCTTTCCACTTGCGACGGCCTTCAGGATCGAGTCCGAAGTACGAGGGAACGGTCGCGTACTCAAGTGAGGCTTCTCGAATTGTTTTCCGCTCGTCCCGGTAGAGAAGTTCGCGGGGGTTGTTGGCGCTCGAACTTGATGAGATGGTGATCGAACACTCCCACTCGTCTGCGTCGTCTCGGAAGCGGAAGTACGCCTTGAGCGCGAGTTTGATGTTGTGGAGGTAACTGTCCGAGTAGTCGTTTTCGGACAGCACCATGTTTCGAATGTAGGTGTCAGCCTCGTCGTGGGTGAGATCGAGGGTAAACTCGCCTCGATGCTCCCAAGCCCACCGGTGGAACTTATCGGTGATCTTGGCGTAGACTTGGGCGGTGTGATGGGCGTATCCCTCGAGGCTATCGGGGTTGTTGCCCATCTTGCAGAGCCAGCGGATGAACTGCTTGCGGTGGCTCTCGTAGGCGACGACCTGCCGCTGGTTGATTTGCTGCCGAGATTCGTCGCTCATCATAACGATACCTTCAACTTTCTCGGGCTTATCCATCCGTACACACCTCGAGACGATGGATATTGGCGATTCCGGGCTTGTTCAATCGGGCTTGGAATGGTCCGTGGTTCATCGTTTACTTCAGGTGATGAAGGCCTGAATCGCCGGACTGCGGCGGGGTGCCGTACTCAACGAGGTGGGGTGGCAGAGTGGCCTATTGCGTCTGCCTTGAAAGCAGATGGCGCAAGCCTCCTGGGTTCGAATCCCAGCCCCACCGAGCTTCTCGAGAGACCAGCGACGCGTGAGCGACTCGATCGCCCTCAGACGAACTGTCCGGCGACGTACCGCCACACGCCCAGCGACACCGAGCCGACGACGAACATCACGATCGCGAACGTGATCGCGACGCCGCCCTCGACGACCGGCGTCGCGCGGATGATCAGCCCGAGGACCGCGGCGGGAATCCACGACCGGATCGCCAGCGGCACCGACGCCTTCGCCGACTCGGCGGCGCCCGCGGAGTACGCGCCGATCAGCGGCGCCGCGACGACCCAGCCGACGAGGAACGGCGCCGCCACGGTCAGGAGCGCGAGCGCGTCGCCCGCGCCCGTCGGGGGGAACGGGACGCTCCCGTGCTGGATCGTGCCGACGTAGATGAACGCGACGATGACGAGCAGGTCGCCGACCGCGAGCGGGAGCGCGGCCCGGTCGACCCGGCGTTCGAGGAACGATTCCGTACCCGAATCCGTTGCCATGCCCGCACCTTCGTCCGATCCGGCTTAACGCCCGCGTTCTTCGGTCGACGCCGTCCCGGACGCGTCGCCGTTCGCCGTGCCCCTCTCCGATTGGGTCGGCTTCACCCCGGCAACGGTGTAGCCGAAGCCCGGGTCGACGACGTGCCCGCGCAGCCCCGCGTCGTCGAGCAGGCCGACGAGCCGTTCCGCGCCGAAGAACTGCGAGTCCATCCCCGCGACCGACTCCAGCGCCGCCAACGCCCGCCCGCGGCGGGTGGTGGGGTCGAACTCGCGGATCACGAGCACGCCGCCGGGAGCCAGCGCGCGGGCGACCTCCCCGATCGCGGCGTCCGGGTCGGGGAAGTGGTGCAGCGCGTCCGTGACGACGACGGCGTCGACGCTCCCGTCGCGAACCGGCAGCGTCGCGGCGTCGGCACGAACGCCCGGGAACCCCTCCTCGCCGGCGCGCCGGAGCATTCCCGCCGAGTAGTCGAACACGACGGAGTCGAGACCGATCTCCCGGAGGCGCCGACTGGCGCGTCCCGTCCCGCCGCCCAGATCGACGACGCGCTCGACCGGACGGTGTGCGAAGGCCAGCCCCGCGCGCAGGTCCGCGGCGCGCGCCGGCGGCATGAACGCGTCGTACAGGGGGGCGATGCGGTCGAAGAACCCCACGTCGCCGTGACCGAACATGTCGAACCGGACGCGCCCGCCCGACAAAGCCGTGGCGCCGAACTGAAGCCCCGTCGGCACCAACGGCGGCCGTGGAGGTTCGACTGCTCGGCTGGCCCGTCGACGGGATCGTGCTCCGGCTCGATCACCGGGAGTACGCCTACGCGGGGAAGTTCGTCATGTCGAGCACGGGGAAGGCCGTCGCCGTCGACGGCGACGACGGCGACGACGGCGACGACGGACCGGGCGAGTTCCGGCTTCCCGACGATCCGAAACGTGAGCACGTCGCGCCCGCGGGCGCGGTGGCGTTCAACGAGGACCGAACCGACCCCGGCGCGCTGTGGCTCCGCTACGTGACGGTTCGCCGCGACCGGCGCGGCGAGGGGATCGGCCCGCGGCTGTGCGGGTTCGTCGTCGCCCGCGCCGCCGAGCGGGGCTACGAGCGCGTCCGTATCGCCGTCAATAACGCCTACAGTTACGAGGCGCTGCACAAGGTCGGGTTCGCGTGGACCGGTCGCGAGACCGGGATCGCGGAACTGGTGCTGGAGCGGCCGGCCGACCAGCCGGCCGCACTCGACTCGGACACCTACCGCGAGGGACTGGCGACGATCGCCGCCCGCGGGGACGTGGGCGAGGACGAACGGGCGTTCGCCCGGCGAAAGCGCGAGCGGGGGCCGCCCGCCGTCGACGGGGACGCGTTCGCCTGAGGCGATCCGATCGTCGAGCCGCTACTCGGCCGGATTCGGTGTCCAGATCACCGTCGTAACGACGCCGTCGCGCTCGATCGTCTCGTACTCGTACCCCCGGTCGCTCAACTTCGGATACAGGTGCTGGGGCGCTCGGTCGTTCCGCTGGACGAGGACCGTCTCGGCGTCGATCTCGGCCAGGCGCTCGAGCGTGTTCTGAAGCGGCTCCGGCGGCGGGAGATCGCGGGCATCCAGCGTCTCCCGCGGTCGGTCGGTCGGTGCGCCCGTCCCCTCGATCAGCGATGTCTCGGTGGTCGCGTCGGTCACGTCCGATCCGCGGTGCCACAGGAACCAGCCAGTTACCCCGAACATGTTACCGATGTCGGCGGCCGGGGCCGGCCGACGAAGATGTTCGGGAACACCGGCAGGGGCCTCGGGAACGGACAGTCTCCCATGGGCGCAGTTCCCGCCGCTGTCGACACGGATCACCAGCCGCCGATGACGATTCCGCTGCGACACTTCGTTGTCGGGCTCGGCCTGTTGCTCGTCGGGCTCCTCGTCGCGGTCGGCGTCGCACTCGACGCGACCGGCGGGTACGCCGTGCTCTCTCACGTCCACCTGCTGTTGGCCGGCTGGGTCTGTCTCACGATCATGGGGGCGATGACGCAGTTCGTCCCCGTCTGGTCCGGCACCGAACTCCACTCGCGACGGCTGGCGTCCGTGGAGTTGTGGCTGGTCACGGTCGGGCTGGTCGGGTTCGCGGGGAGTCTCCTCGGCGGCTACGTGGCGTGGATCCCAGCGTTCGGCGGCGTGATGCTGCTCGGGTTCTGGGCGTTCGTGTACAACATGGGACGAACTCTCGCGTCCGTCTCCTCGTACGACGTGACCGAGCGCCACTTCGGCATCGCGCTCGGCTTCTTCCTGCTCGTGAGCACCCTGGGCGTCCTCCTCGCCGCGGGGTTTGTCCGTCCCGTCTTCGCCGGCTCGCCGATCGGCCGGGCGGACGTGCTCGGTGCCCACGCTACGCTCGCCGTCTTCGGGGCCGTCCTCACGACGGTGCTGGGGGCGCTCTACCAACTCGCGACGATGTTCACGCAGACGGACCTCCACGGGATCGACCTCCACCTTCGTCGCGTGGAGGAGGTCGCCTACCCGTCCGGCGTCCTCCTCCTCGCGCTCGGTCGGTTGCTCGATGCGGCGACGGTCGCGCGAGTCGGCGGACTGCTCGTCGTCGGTTCGCTCCTGGGCTTCGCCGTGATCCTCGTGCGGAGGCTCCACGAGACGCGAGTCGAGTGGACGCCGATGCTCTCTCGGTACGCGGTCGTCGTCCCCGCCCTCACGCTGTGGGGACTACTCACGCTTCCGGCCTGGCTCGGGGATCCGCTCGCCGCGTCCGCGCTGTTCGGCGCGCCCGGCACCGTTCACCTCCTCGTTCTGGGCGTGATCGGGTTCGTCGTCCTCGGGACGCTGTATCACGTCGTGCCGTTCATCGTCTGGGTCGACCGCTACAGCGACCTGCTCGGGTACGAGGCGGTCCCGATGATCGACGACCTCTACGACGACCGGATCGCGGCCCTCGACTTCCTCCTGTTGGGCGGCGGAACGGCGGTGCTCGTCGCCGCGGACCTGCTCGCGCTTCCGCGGGCCGCGACCGCCGTCGGCGGTGGACTCGTATTCGTCGGTGGGCTCTGCTTCGTCGCCAACATCCTCCAGGTGATCAGAGCCCACAGCCCCCATTCGATCCCGGGAGTGCTCCTCGACACGCTCCGAACGGACTCGGACCCAGCACACGAGGACGCCGTCGATCCGGTCGAATCCAGGTAACGGGACGGCCCGCTGTCGATACTCTCGGCCGAGCGTGATCGGATCGTCGCTCAGAAGGGCGCGCTCGGACCGCCGCTGCTCGGCGGTTCCTTCTCGGTCCCACGCCCCATGGGGGGAGAACCGCCGCCCTCGTCGGGGACGTTGCTTATCTCGCCGGTCGAGCGGTACTCCGCTTCCAACTCCTCGAGTCGGTCGTTGACCGACTCGCTGTTCTGGTGCATCGGCGCGGCCCGAACCCGGACCAGATCGTAGTCGTGTCGCTCCGAGAGCCCGTTCCACGCGCGAAAGGACCCGATCGTCAGCGTGTGTGTCTGCGGGCAAAACTGGGTCGTCGGCGTGAACTCCGCCCGGAGAACCGAGGGGTCGTCCGACTCCTCGGCGTACCGGTATCCGGCGGTCGTGTGGCGGCTGTCGAGGTTCAACCGGGCCAGGTTGTAGTTGAACGTCATGTCGTACACCGTCCGCTCCTCGAACAGGTCGCGGGTCAGTTCGTGAAACCGAACGTGCTCCTCGTCGGCGAGAACCCGATGGCCGTCGAGGAACTCACCGGGCGCCGGCAGATGCTCCGGGACGAACTCGCCGTACTCGTCGAAGAGGTCGTCGTCGGAGTCGCCGAACGGTGACGGGAATCCTGTCATAGGTGCCGGTACGTCCTCCGTCGGCCTGTGAGTACCCCCGAACATGATCGCCGAGAAGCGCGTCTACTCGACGTACACTCGGGTCACGTGGCCGCCACAGCCGCACTGCTCGATGTACTCCCACTCGAGGTCGCCGTCGACCCGCTCCTCGAGCGCCTCGTAGAGGTACTCGGAAGGGTGACCGTGGTCGCCGTGCGTGACGAGGTTGACGTGGTTCCCCGGCTCGGTGTGTTCGATCGCGTCGACCGCCTGGGAAACGAGGAGGTCCCGGTCGGACGCGTGCTTCGGGTGTTCGAGGTTCGCCGACCAGGAAGTGTCGTGCATCCGGTCGGTGACGGGATCGGCCTCGGCGTGGTCGTGATCGTGAGACGTGCTCATCGGTACGTGGACGTTCGGCCTCCCCACCTAAAGCCGCGGTGGCGAACATGTTCCCAGCAATCGATACCGTGCTCGGTGACGAATCGGTGGTATGCGATCGGTCACGGTGTCACGAGAGATCCCGGCGTCCCCCGACACGGTTCGGAAATCGATCCTCGATATCGAGCCGTTCACCCGCGCCGCGGGGTTCGACGAGGTCCGCGTGGACGGCCACCAGATCGAGATCACGAACGATGTCGGGGTCACTGAGATCACGCTGGAACTGGACATCGTGAACGACCCCGACGCAGTCCTCGCCTACGAACAGCGCGAGGGGATATTCGAGGAGATGCGGACGGCGTACACGCTACAGCCGACCGACGCCGGAACGGAGGTCCGCGCGACGACCGAGTTCGCGCTCGACGTGCCGCTCGTCGGCGAGGTGCTCGACGCCACCGTCATCTCGCGGCAACGGCGAGCAGAGCTGAACGCGCAGTTCGACTACCTCGAAACGGTCGCCGGGACCGAGTAGATCAACCGGATGGATCGACCGGGCGGAACCGCCAGTCGACGGCGTGTCGGGACGCCCGCTACTCGTCCGATCGAGGCGCGAGCACGAGCAGGGCGACGCTGTCCTCGAGCGCGCGCGGCGAGATCTCCCGTTCGCCCTCGAACCGGGCGATGTCGCCGGCGGTCACCTCGTGGATTTCCTCGTCGAGGTGGAGTTCGATCGCGCCTTCGAGGAGGTAGAGGACGATATCTCGCCCCGGGTGGGTGTGGGGGGGAACCGTCTCGCTGTCCGCGAGCGTGAGTCTGATCGTCTTCGGCTCGTCACCCGGGAAGACGTTCGCGTGCGGTTCACCCTCCAGTTCGGCCAGCGGGCGGACGGTCGTCATTCAGAATCGCCTCGCGGGTCGAACTCGCCCCGCTGTAGTCCGGCGCGAACGGGCTCGTGTTCGGCGTCGGTCGGAGGTGGCGCCGTGACGAGCAGCGCCTCGAGCCTGCCGTCCTCGTCGGCTTCGACCCCGCGGTCGATGCCCGCCTCGACCACGACAACGTCACCCGGTTCGACGCGGCGGTCGATCTGCCCGTCCCTGACGATTCCGGTTCCCGAGCGGACGGAGATCGTCACGTCGCTCGACGGGGCGTGGACCGGGATGAACTGGCCCGGCTCGAAGTAGCCGCAGACCACCTTCATCCGGTCGCTGCGGAACGCCTCGACGGCCGAGAACCGGTCGTCGTCGTACTCGCGCTCCTCGTCGAACTCGATCGCCGTCACGCCGATCTCCCCGCCGATGAGGCGTTCGATTCGGCGAAAGCCACGACTGCGGACGGACCGTTGCGGCCGACACCTCGGCTCGGCTTCGGTTTAGGTATGCCTAAATGCATCCGATCCTCGCTTTCGCGCCTATCACAAAGAGCGTTCGTCCGAACACGTTCGCGGCAGTCGGCGACAGTCGATCCGGGTCGTCACTCGGGCGGGTGACTCGGGAGGTTCAAACGCCGCCGGTCCGTGATGGCGACAATGGGAAACGCGGATCTGCGTGACATCGCGCACATCGAGGACGTCGCCTTCGAGGATCTGTCCGGTGTGGTCGCGGTGGACGCGCACAACTGGCTGTACCGGTATCTCACGACGACGGTGAAGTTCACCAGCGACCACCGCTACACCACCGACGAGGGCGAGGAGGTCGCGAACCTCATCGGGATCGTCCAGGGGCTGCCGAAGTTCTTCGACAACGACCTCACGCCGGTGTTCGTCTTCGACGGGGGCGTCACCGACCTGAAGGACGACGAGGTCGCGAAGCGTCGGGCGGCACGCGAGGAGGCCGAGGAGCGCAGGAAGGATGCCGAGGAGCGCGGCGATTCGGTCGAGGCGGCGCGCCTGGAGGCGCGCACGCAACGGCTCACCGACACCATCCACGGGACCTCCCGGGAGGTGCTACGCCTGCTCGACGTGCCCGTCGTCGAGGCGCCCGCGGAGGGCGAGGCGCAGTGTGCGTACATGAACCGCGTCGGCGACGCCGACTTCTCGGGCAGCGAGGACTACGACACGATGCTGTTCGGCGGGCCGCGAACGCTCCGACAGCTCACGTCGAAGGGCGACCCGGAGCTGATGGACCTGGAGCGGACCCTCGCGGATCACGACATCACTCAGGAACAGCTCGTGGACGTTGCGATGCTGTGCGGCACTGACTTCAACGAGGGCGTTCGTGGGATCGGGCCGAAGACGGCACTGACGGCCGTGAAGGAGCACGGCGACCTGTTCGCGGTCCTCGACGCCCGCGACGCCGAGGTCCCCAACGCCGAGCGGGTCCGCGAGTTCTTCCACTCCCCGCCGGTGACCGACGACTACGCGTTCGACACGACGATATCGCCGGACGTCGACGCCGCCCGCGCGTACGTCGTCGACGAGTGGGAGGTCGATCCCGACGAGGTCGAACGCGGCTTCGAGCGCATCGAGGCCGCGCTCACGCAGACGGGACTCGACGACTGGACCTGACGCGTCGTCGCTGTCGGTCGGGTGAGCGAACGAGTCACACCACGGCCCGGCGCATTCGGTCGGATCCGATGGGATTAACATACCGCGCGGGGTAGCCGTTATTGCGCTCGGTTGGTGTAGTCCGGCCAATCATGTTGGCCTTTCGAGCCGACGACCAGGGTTCAAATCCCTGACCGAGCATCCCATTCTACCGCCGTCTTGCGTTTTTGAGCCGTGAATAGAGCAATGATAGCCAATGTTTCAGGCCAAGTCAGAAATCAGGATTCAGACCGCTCGACGCCGTCTTGCGATTAATCGCTTTGTCCCACCTACTCGATTCAACCGCGAGCTCCGCGAGACGACTGCCGGAGAGAGTATCGTGTTCCTTAGCGCCGAGTTACTCGAAGAGCTCATCGTACTCCCCCTCCGAGAACCGTACTTGAACTTGGATGATATTCGGGCGGTGTTCGGAACGAGAGACGGAATCTTCCGCCGGGAGGAGTTGAACAACGTACTCCCCGACTGGAGGGACGTCACCGTCGACGCAGTTCTATAAGCTGTCGCCACTCCCTGCTACGCGTTCCCATCAGTATTCAGCGGGTCAGGCAACTCGAAGAGCCGGACGTCATCACGCGTCTCAGCGACGTTTTCAAGATCAGTGGTGTACCCGGAGCGGCTGAACAAGACGTACAGGGTCTCGCCGTCTGCCGGTTCTTCTGACCATCGGACTTCCGACGCTGTTCGTTCAAGATCGGCGAGAACGCCTTCGCTCACGGGTTGGGATGTGAACTTACACTCGCCGGCGACGAGGCCGTCGCCAGTGAGGCCGAGGATATCTAGTTCGTGTTCCTTGAACCACCACTGCCCGACATCGCGGAATTGTCGGTTGAGGAGGGCTGGGAGCGCTTGCTGGCAGAGACGTTCGAACAGCGGGCTCACGTAATCCGCCAGTTCTGGTACGACAAGTTCGTCGTACGCGTCGTCGTCGAGCATCCGAAGCTGGTCTTGGTTCCCGTAGACGAACCGAAACCAGAACCGGAACAACGGCGCAGCGATGCGATACCGACCGCGCTTCGAGGCCGTCGATGATTCCGTCACGGGGATGTGGCGCTCGACGAGACGGAGTCGACGGAGTTTCTGAAGGTATGTGCTGAGAGATCCCGACTCTACGCCGGCCATGCCAGCGATTTCGTTTGGAGTGCGACGCCCGTGCGCGAGCGCACGGAGAATGCTGAAGTACGTGTTCGGCTGTCGAAGTTCAGTGCGGAGTAGGAACTCGGGTTCAGAGTACAGTAGCCCCCGCTCCGAGAGAATCCCCTGCTGGACGTTCGTTCCGAGCGACTGGTCGGGATCGATGGTCTGGAGGTAGTACGGAGTGCCACCATAGATCGACCACGCAGTGATGGCGGTTTCGGGGTCGTACACCGGGAAGAACTGGCGTGCGTCAGCGACAGAGAGAGGTTTGAGATCGATCGTCGCTGTCCGACGGCCGTACAGCGGTGCGCTTCCGGAGAGGACCTTGTCCTCCATGACGCTGATCGACGAACCGACGAGCACGAGCGTCATCCCCGTCTCCTGGAGCTCTATGTCCCACACCCGTTGGATCCGTGAGGGAAGCGATTCGTCCTCCTCGATGAGGAACGGGAACTCGTCGATGACGACGATAGCGTCTTCCTCGCCGAGTGTTTCTCGCGCTCGCTGCGTGCCGAGCGACATCCCTCTCGGAGTGAGCGTATCTCCGACTGTCACTCTCCGTCAATTCAGGGACGCTCGCCCTCGTAGTCGTCGAGCCAGTCGCCCACCACCGACTGGATCGCCCCGGCGGTGCTCCCCAGATGGAGGATCTGATAACCGTCATCGACCTTCTCGTTCACGTCGTCCATGCCGAAGCCGAGCCCACCGACCGGAACGTCCGCCTCCAGCGCCGCGGTGCGGACGCGGTCGACGGCCTCCTCGACCTCCGGGTGGTCGAGCTCGCCGGGGTGGCCAAGCTGCACCGAGAGGTCGAGGGGCCCGATGAACACGAACCCCAGATCGGGGACGGCGAGGATCGAGTCGATGTTCTCGACCGCCTCGACCGTCTCGACGGTCGTGCCGACGAGCGTCTCGCGGTCCTCCGCCTCGACGTACTCCTCCTTGAGCCCCCAGCGGCGCGCCCGCGGCGCGGCGAGGCCGCGGTCCCCGGGCTCGCCGTCGTAGCGGAACCGGGCGGACCTGACGGCCGTCTCCACCTCCGCGGCCGTCTCCACCCGCGGGAGGAACACCGACCGGGCACCGAGATCCAGCGCCTTCCGCACGAGCGTCGGTTCGCTGTCGGGGAGGCGCACGAGCGGCTCGATCCCGGTTCGCTCGGCCGCCCGCAGGAGGTGTTCGACGGTCTGGCCGTCCCAGGGGTCGGGGCCGCCGTGCTCCATGTCGAGCCAGACGAAGTCCAGCCCGAGCTCCCCGTACAGCTCGACCACCGAGGGGTCGTACGTCGTGTCGAGCACGCCCAGCGCGACGCCGCCGTCCTCGATCCGGGCGCGAACGCCGTTTCGAGGCTCAGAGTTCGCCATGCGATCGGCTCGACGGCGTGTCGGAAAAGCGCCTCGTAGATTCCAGCCCGGTGAGGGACCACGGACGTTCCGCGCCAACGAGCGACGCTCCGCCGGGTGGACTATCGGAGCGTGCGGCAGCTCTACTCAAGATCGACCATCGGCTCGGGGTAGTCGATCCCGACCTGGACGTCGTACTCAGCCTGCTCCTGCTCGCTTAACGTCCACGGCGCGTGGACCTTCGTCGGCGGCAGGTCGGACAGCGCCGGGATCCAGTGTGTCACGTACTCGCCGTCGGCGTCGTACTTCTCGGCTTGCTTGACGACGTTAAACGCGCGGTCCCTGCTGTCGTTGCCGACGCCCGCGATGTACGCCCAGTTGCCGTAGTTCGAGGCGGGGTCGTGATCGACCAACTGCGTCTCGAAGTACGCCGCGCCCATCCGCCAGTCGATCCGGAGGTCGTTCGCGAGGAACGACGCCGCGTTCTGGCGGGCGCGGTTGCTCTGGTACCCGGTCTCGTTCAGCTCCCGCATCGCGGCGTCGACGAAGGGGATCCCCGTCTCGCCGGCCGTCCACCGCCCGAACTGCGCGTCGTCCTCTCGCCAGTCGATGTCGTCGCGGCGGCGGATACCGCCCCGCCCGAAGAAGTCGCCGCCGTGTTTGGCGAACTGGAACTGGAAGAAGTCCCGCCAGATCAGTTCGAACACGAGCCAGTACGTCGACTCGTTCGAGACGCGCTCGCGCTCGTAGCGGTCGACCTCGGCGTTCACGTACCGCGGCGACAGGCACCCCTCGTTGAGCCACGGCGAAAGCTTCGATGAGAACCCCTGTCCGAGCAGGCCGTTGCGCGTCTCCTTGTACTCGCGCAGGCGGTCCTCCTCGAACAGATAGCGGTCAAGCCGCTCGGTTCCGGCCGTCTCGCCGCCCTCGAACCGGAGCGCGGCGCGGTCGTCGTACTCGACCTCGTCGACACCCAGATCCGTCGGCGTGGGAACCGACCCGGCGCCGACCTCCCCGACCGGAGCCGTCGGCAGATCCGGCTCCGGGAGCGGATCGCGCACGGTCGCGCGGTTCTCGACCGACTTCCGGAAACCCGTGTACGTGTCGGAGATGTCGGTGTACGGCGTCGGGAGGTCGTTCAGGTGGTACAGCGTGTGCGTCCAGTGACGCGACGGCGTCACATCGATCCCGCGGAGTCGCGTTCGGACGGCGTTCTCGACACTCACCTCCTCGGGCGTCGGGAGCGTCCCGAAGTGGACCGCGTCGGCGTCGACGGCCGCCGCGACCGCGGGAACGACGCGTTCGGGCGTCTCGTGACGGACGACGAGATCCGAGTCGCGCTCGCGGAGGCGCTCGCGCAGGTCCGCGACCGACTCGCGGCGGAAGCGGGTCCGGATTCCGCCGGTTTTCTCGTAGCGAAAGGAGTGCTCGCCCCCGAACTCGCGTTCGCCGTACTCGCGCGGGTCGAACGCGTACACCGGGAGTACCTCCTCCGCGTCTGCGGCCTCCAGCAGCGCCTCGTTGTCGTGGATGCGCAGATCGCGACGGAACCAGACGACGGCCGTGTCAACTGCCATCGAACCGATCACGGGCGCGACGAACTTGAACCCGTCCGCCGCGACGGCCGGGACTGGCTCCGAACGGGGGACGCGACCGGCAGGCGGCGGGCAACGGTCGACGAACGGGAGGACCGCCCGAGCGACACCTCAGGCCAGCCACTCCTCGGGCGTGGTGTCGTAGTCGACCTCGTCGGCCCCGATCTGCTCGGCCAACTCGGGCTCCAGCGCGTGCCGCTCGACCGTCTCGCCGTCGTAGCGGAGGCGGATCGGGATCTCCTCGCCGTCGGGTTCGCGTCCGCGACGGCGGGCGACCTCCAGCTCGTGGTCGTCGTACTCGGTGACGATCGTCGCGAGGTTGACCGGCCGACCCCAGAGATCGAACACTCGCTCCAGCGCCCGGTTCGCCTGCTCGATGTCGAGCGCGACGCCGTTGTAGCGGTGCCCCAACAGGAGTTCGCCCCGGTTGTCGTAGTTGCCGTCGTACACCGCGATCGTCGGCTTCCCGAAGTTCGTGAACCGGAGGAGGAGCTTCCGTTTCACGTCGTCGGGATCGACGCTGGCGACGCGGTACCCCTCGGCCGCCTCCGAGTACTCGTAGGTGAAGTAGTTGCCCTCGACGACGAACTCCTCGGTGAGGTACTCGTCGATGAACGTCACGTCGTTGTGGCTCTCGCGGACCTCGCGCATCCGCGTCCAGCCGGCGCCGTAGTCCACGTCCGAGAGCGCCGACGCCACGTCCGGGTACACCTCGTCGTCGAACATGTATCGCGCGACCCGCTCCAGTTCCGAGCGACCGATCCGGCTGAGGAACCCCCTGTTCGCCGGCTTCGTCAGCGAGAAGTGGCGCTCGCACAGGCCCTCGTGAGTCAGTACGGCCCACGGATACGCGTCGGCGTCGAGATCGCCGGCCTTCGCCCGCGCGAGCGCGTCGGCGTCGACGCGGGGGTCGTCGGGATCGAGGTCGTCCAGCGTGTCGGCGGTGACGCCCGCGATCGCCGGGTCGGGCTCCAGCAGGTCGGCCACCTCGTCGAAGTCGATCACGTCGTGGAAGGTGCGCCACGTCACCCCCTCGACACGGAGCAGTTTGTCGACCACCTCGCGGCGGTTGGCGCTGTTCTCGACGTACCGCCAGATCTCGAAGCCGAGCTTGTAGGGATTGAGCCCCGGCGACCCCAGCACCCGCGCCATGTGGTCGGCGTAGGTGAGGAACTCGTCGTCGCCGGCGAAGCGCTCGTCGCCCATCATCAGCGACTCCCAGTACGCGGCCCATCCCTCGTTGAGCACCTTCGTCATTCTCTGCGGGGCGAAGTAGTACGCCTCCCGTCTGAGGAGCTCGATCACCTCGTCCATCCACGGCTCGCGCTCGACGGCCTTCCCCTCCTCCTCGTCGAACTGCTTGCCGTGCTCGCGGAGGTACGCGAGCACGTCCGGACGCGGCTCGGGCAGCCGCTCGCGGTCGCGCTGGGCGTCGACCCAGTCGGCGTCGAACACCTGTTCGCGAACCTCCGCGGAGAGGCCCAGGCGGTCGAGGCGCTCCTCGATGTCGGACAGCTCCTCGTCCAGTTCCTCGTCGCCGCCGCGCTCGGCCGCGAGCGCGCGATGCTGGTCGATCGTGTCCTCGACGCACAACACGGCGTCGATGAGGCGCTCGACGTCCTCGCGGTCGATCTCCGGGTTCGACATGTGGTCGGCGACGGTCTCGGCGTGGCGCTCCAGCATCGCGGCGGCGTCGGGGTCCTCGCGTTCGCCCGCGAACCGACCGAACCACTCGTTGTTGCGGAAGAAGTCCGCGTGCGCCTCCACGTGCGTGATGACCGCCTTCTGGTCGGCGAGGGTGTTCGACTCCTGAAGGAACGCGTGACAGGGGTTGTCGTTGTTGACGATCTCGAACGCTTTCCCCATGCCGAAGGTGTCCTGCTTGCGCTGGCGGTCGTACTTCATTCCCCACCGCCAGTGCGGGTACCGCGTCTGGAACCCGTCGTAGGCGATGAGCTCGTTCATCTCGTCGTGGGTCACGACCCAGTAGTTCACCGGGTACGGGCGGAGCCCGAGCGTCTCGGCCAGTTCCCTGGCGCGCTCGGCGGGCTCCGCCAGCTCCGCGGCGACGCGACGGGTCGCGACTCGTTCGTCGTGTATCATGTCAGGTGTCCTCCCCGCTCTCCGTCGAGAGGATCGTGCGGATCGCGTCGGTCACGTCATCGGAGTCGGCGACGCGCGCGACGACGACGTTGTCGCGGTCGGCCAGTTCCCGCTCGACCTCCTCGGCGTGGGTGGCGTTGATCGTGTTGCCGCCCGGCTGGGTCTCCACGTACGCGTGGAGGTTCGCCGGGATGTCGCGCATCAGCGGCACGACGTTCTCGACGGTGTCGTTGCTGGAGTTCTCCGAGTCGCCGGCGGCGAACACGTAGCGGTTCCACTCGCTGAAGGGGTACTCCTCGAGGATCTCCGCGGCCAGCTCGTAGGCGCTGGAGATGCGCGTCCCGCCGCCCGACCGGATCCCGAAGAACTCCCCGCGCTCGACCTCCCACGCGTCGGCGTCGTGGGCGACGTAGCGGAACTCCGCCTCGTCGTACTTGCCGGTGAGATACCAGTCCAGCGGCGTGAACGTGCGCTCGACGAGCTCGCGTTTCGTCTCGCGCATCGACCCGCTCACGTCGCGGATGTTCACGACGACGACGTTCTTCTGCTTCTTCTCGATCACCTCGGGCTGGCGGTAGCGCTCGTCGTCGCGCCGGAACGGGACCTGCTGCAGGCCGTCCCGGCGGATACGTGCGGCGATCGGGTCGCGCTCGACGCGCGCGGCGAAGTCGTCGAAGTCCGCGTACTCGTCGAGGTCGACGCCCTCGGCCTCCAGTTCGGCGATCGCCTCGCGGATCCACGCCAGCGAGACCAGCACGTTCTCTTCCCGGCAGAACTCGAAGGTGTCGCGGGCGTCGGCGTCGGCGACCCGGCACGCCTCCCGGACGTACGCCTCGTCGAAGTCGGTGGCCAGCTTCCGTTTGAGGCCGCGCTTGAACAGCTGTTCGAAGTCGAGCGTGGAGTTGGGCCCCGCCCGCGTCAGCTCGGTGAAGTCGCCCTCCACCTCCTCGACCACTCGCTTGCCCTTCGGCTCCAAGTCGAGCCCGAGCTCCTCGTCGAGCTCCCGGGCGAACTCCTCGGGGTCCATCTCGTAGTAGCCGTGCTCGCCGCCGTCCTCGCCCGGCTCGCCGTCCTCGCCCTCCTCGTCGCCGTCCCCGGGGTCGCCGGGCACGTCGACCGGCTGTCCGGGCTGGGGCGTGCCACCCTGGCCCTGTCCGACGCCGCCCATGTCCCGCTGGTCGTACTCGAACGACGGGAGGTCGACCAGCTTCACCGGGATCCGAACGGCGTTCCGAGAGGAGCCCGAGAGGTCGCCCTCGCGGATGAACTCCGCGAGGTCCGGGCGGCGCTCGTCGCCGATCTCTCGGAACCGTTCGAGGTCCTCCCTCAGTCCCATCGGCCCTTCACCTCGCGCATCACGTGTCTGGTGGCCAGCTCGGCCGACGCCTCGCTGTACCCCTGTTCGCTCGTCATGTGGTCGATCGTCGCCGCCTTCACCCGGGCGGTCTCGGTGTTCGCGGGCGGGTCGTCCCACTGCGCGGGGTCGAGGTCGTCGTAGATGCGGCGGACGTCCTCCCACGAGTGCGCCTCCAGCACCGCGCGGATCACCGGGACCGTCGAGAGGTCGACGTCCGCGACCGAGAAGTCCTCGTCGCGGTGCTCCCAGGCGTAGCGGTTCAACGCCGTGATCACCGTCTCCCTGCGGAACACCTCGACGGCCTCGCTCGGCTCGTTGCCCGCGTAGTCGTCCGCGTCGAAGCGGCCGAGGTGCTCGGTCTCGAACACCTTCAGCAACAGCGGGTCCGGGTCGACGGCGCCCCGGTCGGTCTCCACCTGCTCGTCGGCGTCCCACGCGAACACGTGCTCGACGTACTCTTCGACGGTCGCCTCGTCGACGCCCTTGTCCGAGAGCACGGCGTCGAGCACGTCCGCCTCCTGCAGTTCGAACGCGTACTCTTTCACCGTCGCCAGCCGGCCCTCGTACTCGGCGATCTCCGCGCGCGAGAACACCGGCGCCGTCGCGAGCCCCTCGGCCATCGCGTGGAGGACGTCCTCGGGAGTGATCACGTCCTCGACCGGGAGGTCGGGGTGTGCGCGGTCCGTCTCGCCGTGGAGCAGGTCCGCGATCGTGTCCCGCGTGTAGGTGACGGGGATGCCGTGGGCGCCGTCGTCGCCGTCGAACTCGTACTCGTCGGCGTCGACGCGCTCGTCGCCGTCGCGGACGACGCCGCGGTCGAACAGCAGCGCCTTGTCGATCAGGCCGATCGAGGTGGGCAGGTTCTCGGCGTCCAGCCGGGTGACGACCGCGTACATCGCGGCCGCCTCCAGCGCGTGGGGCGCGAGTTCGCGCGTGCGGAGGCGACCGCGGTCGTCGCGCATCCGAACCGACAGCGGCGCGGCCATCCGCTCGCGCAGCCGGTCGTGGGCCGCCTCGGGGTCGGCGGCGTCGATCTCGTCGGCCCAGACCGCCGTCTCGTCGGTCAGCTCGCGGTGGATCAGCTCCGTCTCCAGCGAGACGCTCGTGAGATAGCGGAACTCGTGGCGGTCGAGTCGGCGTTTGAGCGCCTTCAGCGGGTCGCGGTCGTTGCGGTCGGCGAACTGCTCCAACTCGGCGTCCAGGTCGGGGTTGGAGATGACGACCAGTTGGGTGTCCAGGTCCATCCCGATGCTTTTGTCGAGCTTCACCCGCTTCTCGTCGGGCACGTTCAGCAGCTTCCGGAGCAGGTCGGCGTGCTGGCTGGCGTCCTCGACGACCGTGAGCAGGCCGTTGCCCTGCGAGAGGACGCCGTCGTAGCTGAACGCGCGGGGGTCCTTGCGCCCGCGGGCGTTCAGTTCCCGGAGCATCCCGGGCATCCACGAGCCGACGAGGCGCTCCTTCGGCGAGCCGTCGTCCTCGGCGTGGAGGACGCCGATCCCCCTGCCGACGTCGACGACGTAGTTCTTCACGCGAAGGTGTCGGCGATCGGTCACCGCCGAGAACAGGTCGCGACGGCCGGCTCTACGGTAGCGCTCCTCGAGGATCTCGAACGCCTCGCGGCTGAACGGGTCGAGATCGGAGTCGACACGGATCGGGATGTGGTCGTCGTGGACGGCGTTGAGCGCGTCCACGAGGTCCGCCCGAACTGCCGCGGGGAACACCGACAGCGGGTTCGCCTGCACCGGCGACTCGTACCAGTCGTCGTCGGCGTCGTCGCCGGCGGCGTAGCTGAGGCTCCGGTCCTCGTCGCGTGCGGCGATGTTCCACTCGACGGTGTAGCGGCGCCCCGCCTCCGTTTTCGAGTACGCGCGCAGGCCGTTGATGAGACAGCGCTTCAGCTCGGACTTGCCGGTCGCCGTCGGGCCGTCGAACCAGTGGATCTTCTCCTCTTTCCCCCGCCCCGAGGCGACGGTGCGGAGGTCGTCGACGAACGCGTTGAGCACGCTCGTGTTGCCGAGGACGGCGTGCTCGCCGTCGTTGGCGGGGTCGTCGAAGAAGCGATAGCGCTCGCGCTCGAGGCCCTCCTCGACGACGGTTCGGGTGCCCATCGACTCGATCGCCGAGAGGACGTATCTGGCCGCGTGGCTGGCGACCCCGGGTCGCTCGAACGCCAGATCGACGAACTCCGCGAGCGAGCGCGGCGGCTCGTAGGCGCCGTCGAGCGCCTCGTCGGCCCGCGCGAGGTACTCCGTCGACTCGGTCATCTCGGACATCTCAGTCCTCGAGCTCGCTTTTGGCGACCTCCGCGCCGGCGAACTCCAGCACCTCGCGGGCGCCCTCGTCGGAGTACCCCTGCTCTGTCAGGGCGTCGACCCACGCGGCGCGCTCGTCGTCGTCGAGCTCCCCGGCCGACACCAGCGCGGAGAAGTTGATGTTGTGTTTCTTGTCCTCCCACAGCTTCCGCTCGAGAGCACGCCGGAGCCGGTCGTTCTCCTGCGGGTCGAAGCTCGACCCCTCGCGGGCGCGGCGACTCACCCAGTTCGCGACCTCCTGGCGGAAGTCGTCCTTGCGGTCGCCGGGGATCTCCAGCTTCTCCTCGACCGACCGGAGGAACGTCTCGTCGGGCTCCTGCTCGCGGCCGGTGAGGTCGTCCTCGACGGTCGTGTCGTCGATGTACGCCATCACGTGGTCCATGTACTTCTCGCCCTGGCGGCGGATCTCGTCGACGTCGTACGCGAGCGCGTGGCGCACGTCCTCGATGGCCCGCTCTTTGTACTCCTCGCGGACGAGTTCGAGATAGCGGTGGTACGTGTCGAGCTTTTCCTCGGGGATCGAGCCGTGGTTCTCGAGGTTGTGCTCGAAGTGTTTGAACACCGCCAGCGGCGACAGGTACCCCCGATCCCTGTGCCGGGAGTCCATGATCGCCTCGGCGATCTCGTCGCCGATGAACCGTGCAGAGACCCCCTCCATTCCCTCGGCGATGTCGGCCGCGCGGTCGCCGTTCTCCCTGAGCTTGCGCTCGTCGATCTCGTCGGTCTCGTCGATCTCGCCGTTGTACGCCTTCGCCTTCTGCACGAGCGAGACGGACTCGTCGGTCGGCTCCTCGAGACGGGTGAGCACGCCGAAGAGGCCGGCCATCTCCATGGCGTGCGGCTCGATGTGGATGTCGGGCACGTCGGCGTTGCGGAGCATCTTCCGGTAGATCTCCGACTCCTGTTCGTACTCCAGGACGTACGGGTAGTCGATCCGCTTGGTGCGATCGTTGAACGCCTCCATCTTCTCGTCGCCCTTCTTGTCCCGGTACTCGGGCATGTTCGTCCGGCCGACGATCACCTGGTCGATGTCGATCCGCGGGTTGTTGCGCGGCTTGATCGTCTGCTCTTGGCTGGCGTGCAGGAAGTCGTAGAGGAACTCCCGCTGGAGCTTCAACAGCTCCTCTCCCGAGAAGATGCCCCGGTTGGCGTTACAGAACGCCCCCGCGTAGTCGAACGCTCGCGGGTCGTTCTCGCCGTACACCGCGAGCTTCGAGTAGTTCACGTCGCCGGTGAGCTCCGTCTCGTCTTGGTTCTTCTTGTCCTTCGGCTCGAACGTCTCGATGGCCCGGCGCTGGTTCTCGTCGGCGACGAGCCGGACCACCTCGATGTGGTTCTCCAACACCGCCTGCAGGTCGTCCTCGTAGTGCGCGAGCAACTCGTCCATGTAGAAGCCCGACGCTGGGTCGAGGCTCTGCTCGTTGCGGATCGTGTACGGCGCGTCGAGCGCCCCGTTCAGCTCGTCGATCACTCCATCGCGCTGTTCTTGAGGAAGCAACACGATCGGGTCCTGATTCATCGCCGAGCGGACGGTGTCGTCGGCGGGGTCCTGGTCCTCGATCACCGAACAGAGGTCGGTCCAGCGGAACGTGTACATCCGCCCCTCGTCGCTGCGGGTGTAGTCCTCGAAGTAGCGCCGGACGAGCCAGTCGAAGTGGCTCTTCCCCGACCCGACCGGACCCAACAGCAGCTTGATCCGCTTTTCGGGCCCGAGCCCGCGCGCTCCCGATTTCACCTTGTTGACGAACTCGTGGATCGATTCGTGGACCTCCCGCCCGTAGAAGGTGTTCTCGCCGTCGTGGATCGGGTCTTCCGAGGCGAGCAGGTACTCCACGACGCCCGCGTCCTCGTCGTAGCGCGTACCGTAGTGGTCGAACATGTCGGCGACGCGCTGGTGGGCGTTGCGCGCGATCAGGGGGTCCGCCGTGACCTCCCGGAGATACCACTCGAAGGGGTTCGCCTCCCGGAGGTCCGCGGGAACCGACCGCTTGTACTGCCGGCTGAGCTCCTCGAGCGTGTGTGTTCTCGATACCTCCCCCGCCGTTCGGTCGTTCGCGTTGTCGGTCTGTTCACTCATGTGTGGGGCCACGTGTGCGGGGACGACCGCGACGGTCCCGCTCGCAGGCACCCGGTGTCGGCGCCGACGCCCGCTCCGCCGGCTGACACCGATCCGAGCGCCGCCGGACCGTCGTGTCCGCTCGTGCCACACGACCGCGTGGGGAACCGGCGTGGGCTGCGTCTCCAACAGAACTCGTCGTGAGGGCGGCCAGTGGGGGTCGTTGCCTCCGTCCCGTGGTCGGACCGAGGCTATATATTGTGGTGGGTGTTAACACACATAAGCTTGACGGCAATTGCTACCGATACCGTCGCGCGCTCGATCGATCGTCGGGTCGCAGGATCGCCGGAATGGCACCGAACTGAGTCTCGTGCGTCGGATTCACTGCTCTCCGTGTCATCGAGCCGAACGCCGAACGTGGCGCCTAAGCCGCCGGGCGAGTAACGACCGCCATGACCGACGACAGCGACGGACGGACCGGGGGCGAGGACGGCGACGGGGGGCCCGCGGCCGGCGACCCCGATGTCGGCGGCGGGATCGAGGAGACGGGCGACACCGGATCCGGGAGAACGGTCGATACGGCTGTCGACGCCGGGGTCGACGCCGACATGCTCGCCGAGGGCTGGCGGCTGTGGAACGAGGAGCCGAGCGGCCGGGCGATCGTCGTGTTCCGGCCGGACGTGTTCGACGCCGATCGCTTCCCAGCGCCGTGTCTTCCCACGGTGTACCTCACGGACGGCTCCCGGCGCGCGCGGCCGGGGTCGGGACAACGCCGGACCGACGAGTGGCACGTGACGCTGTTTCTCGAACCGGAGGTCGAGGCCGAGTCGACGACGTTCGACGACCGTGCGGCCGCCCTGGAGGGCGTTCGCGACGTGACCGAGCGGTTCGTCGGCGGCGCGCTCGACTACCGCGGCGCCTATCAGGTCCCGCGGGAGGCGTACCTCGACGAGCTCGACAACCTGATCCGCGGCGAGTAAGGCGACGCCGGCGGCAACCCTCGGGTCGCTCGGTCGCAGGCCGGTCGCCCGCCGACCGTCGGGTCACCCGCCGACTTACGAGCCGCCCGGCGACGCCGTTATCAGCGGCGCGCGGGATATCTCCACCATGTCCACTGTCACGCTCATCGGTACACAACTCGCCGCCGAGGGAACCGAGTTCGTCTACCAGGGGGAGTCCAGTGCCTGCGAGGGCTGTCCGTACCGCGGCCAGTGTCTCAACCTCACCGAGGGGCGGCGATACCGCGTGACCGGCGTCCGCGACGGGACGCAGGCGCTCGACTGCGCTGTCCACGCGGACGCGAGCGTCCGCGCCGTCGATGTCGAGCCGGCGTCCGTCACCGCGAACGTCGCCTCCCGGGGCGCGTACGCCGGTTCGAGGGGATCGCTCGAGGGACCGTGTCCGCACGTCGACTGCCCGAGCCACGAGCTGTGTGAGCCGCTGGGGGCCGACTTCGACGAGGAGTACCGTATCGCGGAGGTTCACGGCGACCCGCCACACGAGGTGTGTCACCTCGGGCGGACCCTGACGACGGTGACGTTCGAGGCGCCCGACGACGAGTAGATCGCGTCGCTTCGACCGCCGGAGACGGTACTGTTTTGCCGCGATGGGCCGACACACGGACGAGACCTTCTCGATGACTGATACCCAGGGGCCGCCCGGCGACGAGGACCGCCGCGACCGCGAGCTGCTGCTGTACGAAACCGTCCTCGACGATCTCGACGACGCGGTGTACGCCCTCGACCCCGACGGCGATATCGTCTACGTCAACCAGCGCTACGCGGAGATGAAGGGCGTCGACGCCGGAACGCTGGTCGGGACCCACATCTACGACTGGGTCACCGACGAGGCGGCCGAGCGGGCGCGGGCGGCGCTGGAGGAGATCGCCGCGGGCGAGCGCGACGTCGGAGTCGTCGAGTACGACTTCCTCACGGCCGACGGCGACCGGTTCCCCGCGGAGCTCCGGTTCAAGCGGGTGACGAGCGGCGATATCGAGCTCGGACGGGTCGGCGTCATCCGGGACGTCTCCGAGCGCAAGGAGCGCGAGGACGCGCTGCGCCGGAAGAACGAGCAGCTCGAGTCGTTCGCGAGCGTCGTTTCCCACGACCTGCGAAACCCGCTGAACGTCCTCTCCGGATCGTTGGAGCTGGCGCGCGAAACCGGCGACGGGGACCACCTCGAGCGCGCCGAGCGGGCGGTCGAGGACATGACGACGCTCGTCGACGACCTGCTGATGCTCGCGCGCGAGGGGGCGGTGATCGACGAGACCGAACCGGTCGACCTCGCGTCGATCGCCGAGTCGGCGTGGGAAACCGCGACGGACGGGTCGAACGCGAGCGTCTCGATCGAGACGACGAGTCGCGTCGTCGCCGACCCCGATCGCCTCACGCAGCTGCTCGAGAACCTCCTTCGAAACGCGGTCGACCACGCCGGCGACGACGTCGCCGTCACCGTTGATGACCTCGAGGACGGGTTCCGCGTCGCGGACGACGGCCCGGGGATCCCCGCGAACGTCCGCGATCGTGCGTTCGAGAGCGACTACTCGACGGCCGCGGACGGCACCGGCTTCGGGCTCGCGATCGTCGCCGAGATCGCCGACGCCCACGGCTGGAGCGTCTCCGTCGACGACGCCGCAGACGGGGGGGCGGCGATCGAGATCCGCGGCGTCGAGCGCGCACCGGGAGAGTGACGTCGCCCCGCGAACGACCCGATCCCGTGGCCGGGCGGTCGCTGTCGGACGAAGATGCAGGGTAGTGGCGATCGCACCGACACCGTTTTTCCCGAGCGCCCGCCCCCTCCGGTAGTGAACGTTCGCGGTCCCCTCCTGGAAGTCGGCGAGGTCCGGCAGGTGAGCACGCGCTACGGCGAGCGCGACCTCGCCGAGTTGACGGTGAAAGCTGACCGCGGCGCCGGTGACTCAGTCACCGTCACCTTGTGGGGGAAGTGGACCCACACCGCCGAGCACGCCGAGGAGGGGATGGAACTGCTCGTCACCGACGCCGAGCGCGACGACTACGGCGACCGAGAGGGGTACACCACCTCCTCGGAGTCGTACGTCGTCCTCGAGCCGGACTTCCTCGTCGACGTGACCGATATTCGGTCGTGGGTGCAGTGCCCGCGGATGTACTATCTGAACAAGCTCTCGGGCATCCCGCTGAACTACCCCGTCGTGAAGGGGACGGTCGTCCACGAGGTGTTCGGCGACCTCCTCCGGGGCGTGGACCTGGAGGAGTCGATCGACGACCGCGTCGCGGAGGCGGGCCTCGAGCTCGGCCTGCTCGGAATGGAGCGCGAGGAGGTCGTCGACGAGGTTCGGCGCAACGCCGCCGCGATCGAGGGATGGCTCAACCAGGGGACCCTCGCCACGGACGGCGTCGCGTCCGTGGGAGACGCAACCGGGTCCGCGGGCGGCGAACACGCGTCCGCGGACGGCGACGACGCCGCGAACGCCTCGCTCTCTGAGTGGGACGGCGGCCCCGACGAGTCGGAGTGGCGCTCGGAGTACACGCTGATATCGCCCACCTTCGGCATCAAGGGCCGCGCGGACGCGCTGCGCCGCGGACAACCCGTCGAGCTCAAGACGGGGAAGAACACGAACCGCGAGCCGCGCTTCCAGGACAAGATCCAGGCGGCCTGCTACGCGCTCCTCCTGCGCGAGCGCGGCGTCGACGCGGACACGGGCACGCTGCTGTACACCAAAAACACCGCGCTCGACCGCGGCGAGGAGTCCGGCGACCTCTCGCCGGCCAAGGAGTTCTCGGTCGGCAAGGGCCTGCTCGAGTTCGTCGTCCGCCAGCGCAACGAGATCGCCGCGACGGAGTTCGACATGTCCGTCCCGACGGGGTACGAGGCCGACGCGAAATGCGAGTACTGCTTCGAGCAGGACACGTGCATGGTCGTCTCGGGCCGTCTCGATCAGGAGTCGAAGGCCGGCCAGATCGGCACGGCGCTTCCCGAGGCGGAGCGCGAGTACTTCGAACAAACCTACCGCGCACTGGAGGAGGAGCGCCGCGAGACCCACGCGGAGTACCGGAAGCTCTGGGAACAGACCGCCGGGGAACGCGCAGCCGACGACCGCGCGCTGATCGATCTCGAGCCCGTCTCCGAGGAGCCGATCGGCGACGGCCGATGGCGGCTCACCGCCCGCAAGGACAGCGACGCCGTCTCGAAGCTCCGCGAGGGCGACGTGGCGCTGGCGTCCGACGGCGACCCGGCGTCGGGGCACTCCGAGTTGGGCCGCATCACGAAACTGAGCGACGAGGTCGTCGTGGAGACGGACGAGCCCGTGGAGCTGCACCGGCTCGACGTGTACCCCTCGGAGCTGTCGGTGTCGCGAATGCACACCGCGGTCCACGACTTCGTCCTCAAGGGCGACGCCGACCGAAAGGACGTGCTGTTCGGGCGGCGGGAGCCGGCGTTCGCCGACCGCAGTTCGACCGGTAAGCCGTTCATCGACAACAACGACGCGCAGAACGCCGCCGTCGAGCGCGCGGTCGACGCCGAGGATTTCGCGCTCGTCCACGGACCCCCCGGCACGGGCAAGACGTACACCATCGCCCGCATCGTCCAGGCGCTCGTCGAGCGGGGCGACCGGGTGCTCCTCTCGGCGTTCACGAACCGCGCGGTCGACAACGCCGTTGAGGCGCTGCAGGAGCAAGGCTTCGGGGACGTCCTGCGCGTCGGCACCGAGACGGGCGTCCGCGGCGACATGCAGGACCTCCGCCTCGTCACCCGCGGCGAGCCGAACGACCGCGCGGCGACACTGAACTCGGCGCCGGTCGTCGCAGCCACCACGTCCTCCTGTGGCTCGCGGACGATGCGCGAGCAGGCGTTCGATGTGGCGATCGTCGACGAGGCCTCCCAGCTCACCGAACCCGGGACGCTCGCGGCGACCAACCGCGCCGACCGCTTCGTGCTCGTGGGCGACCACGAGCAGCTCCCGCCGGTCGTGCGCGCCGAGAACCGGCTCCGAGAGTCGCTGTTCCAGCGGCTCATCGAGGAGCACCCCGAGGCGGGCGTGATGCTCGACCGACAGTACCGCATGAGTCAGCGTATCCAGGCGTTCTCCTCGCGGGAGTTCTACGACGGGAAGCTCCGTCCGGCGACGCCGGCGGTGGCCGGGCAGACGCTCGGGGACCTGGGCGTCGCCGTCGACGATCTCCCGCCGGAACTTCGCGACGCGGTGAGCTTCGTCGACCCCGACGGCACCCGTGAGGGCAACGCGAACCCGACTGAAGCCGACCGCGTCGCGGAGGTCGTCGACGCGTACGTCGCCGCCGGCGTCGACCCAGACGACATCGGCGTGATCGCGCCGTTCCGCGCGCAGGTCGCCGAGATCGGTCGTCGGACCGACGTGACGGTCGACACCGTCGACCGGTTCCAGGGATCGAGCAAGGAGGTGATCGTCGTCTCGTTCGTCGCCACCGGCGACCTCTCCTCGCCCATCTTCGAGGACACCCGCCGCGTCAACGTCGCGCTGACGCGCGCGAAGAAGGCGCTGTGTCTCGTCGGCGACGCCGACGCGCTCGTCACCGAGCCGTTCTACGAGCGGATGCTCGACTGGGCACGACGGTAGTCGTCCGGGTCGGCGCGTCTCATCGCCGTCTCACGGACCGGTCGATCACGAGTCGCTGCCATCGTCGCTGTCGGACCCATGTCCGTTGGCGGCGGCGGTATCGAACGCGTCCGTCTCCCCCACGGTCTCGTCGGTGTTCGGGGTGACCTCCGAGGCCGCTCGCCGACGGCGCTCGCGGCGCGCGCGTCGTCGGCCCGCGATATCCCCGCGCAGCCTGTCGAGCAGTTCCTCGCGAAGCCGGTCGGCGGCGTCCGCATCGAGGTCGTGGGCGACCGCGTCGCCGCCGAGCAGGCCGGAGGAGGACGCCGAGTCGCCCACGACGGACGCGAGTCGTCGCCGCCGCTGAAAGACCGTCCGCGAGACGAACACGGTCTGTAGCCGGAAGTACGGCACCAGCCGGGTGTGGCGACGGATCACCCCCGTCCGGGTGACGAGCCCGTCGGAGGCGGTCGCGTGCCCGCGGTGTGTCCACGTCAGATGTCCCGCGAGCGGCGCCAGCGCAACGCCGACCAGCGGCGCGAGAGCGACGAACTGCGGCAGGTCGAACACGAGCCGGTCGACGCCGACCGCGACGGCGGTTACCGCAAGCGCCGCGAGCGCGTAGCGGGCGACGTAGCGTCGCCGCGCGCGGGTTGGCGGCCGTTCGACGGTGTCGACCCCGAACGCGTCGTCCGAGGGAGTCTCCGCGCCTCCCGTGTCGTCACCCAACTCTCCCCGGACCTCGTCAGCGAGCGCGACGACGCGCTCGCGGGTGTCCAGCGGGACGGCCGTCTCGACGCCGCCGTCGCCGCCGCCGCCCGAACCGGGCGCGTAGCCGGCGGTGTCGACCGTCAGGCTGGCGTAGCCGAGGCGACGCATGGCGGCGTTCTCCGAGACGGTGAGCGTCTGCACCTTCGAGAGCGGGACCGTCCCGCTGTAGCGCCCGAGCAGGCCGCGCTCGTAGCGGAGTTCGTCGCCGACCCGCTCCAGCCGGAAGCCGTAGTAGCGGACGAACGTCAGCGCCGCGCTGACGACCCAGACGACCAGCAGGAAGCCGACGACGCCGAGCAGGCCCAACGACAGCAGGTCGCCCGTCCCGAGCGAGGGAACGTCGCCGGGGCCCACCTCGACGTCGATGATCCCGTAGCGTACGAGCAGCCGTCCGCCGTCGAACAGCAGATCGTCGAAGAGGCTCGCGCCGACGAACGGCGCGATCACCGCGCTCGGCCGGAACGACACCGCACACAGGATCGCGAACCGCCGGCCGGCGAGCTCGTACAGCGTCTCCGACTCCGGCTCGGAGCGACGCCGCTCCCCCGTCTCCTCCGCGTCGCGGTCGGCGGCGACGCGGGTATCGCCGGCCGCTCCGGCACCGGCCGCATCCGCTGCACCGGAACCGGTTGCGCTGGCTCCGGCGGCGTCCGTGGCGCCGTCGCGTTCGTCCTGTCGGTCGCGCCCCTCGCGCTGGTCGCTCCGGCGACCGTGGCGACCGAGCTCCTCGCGAAGTCGGTCGGCCTCCTCGCGCGCGACGGCGTCGAGTGTCGCCTCCGTCGCCCCCCCGCCGGCCGTCTCGACGGTGACCGTCGAGAGCCCGAGCGTGCGCTGGATGACGCTCCGGCGGACGTCAACGTTCTGGACGCGGTGAAGCGGGATCTCCCGGTCCTGGCGGGAGATCACGCCGGATCGGACGACCAGCCGGTCGGGAAGCGTCTCGTACTCGAAGCGGTACCACCGCGCCAGCGCGGCGCCGGCGCCGACGAGGAACGCCGCCGGGATCGCCAGCGGCGCGAGCGGCCCGGCGCCGTCGCCGCCGCCCATGCCGACGAACGCGGTGCTCGCGAACAGCGCGAACAGCGCCAGTTGGCCGCCGGAGCGGAGCGCGCTGACGGCGGCGGAGGCGGGGTGGAGTCGAACCATCAGACGGCGTCGAACTCCGACTCGGTCGCGAGCTCGCGCAGGCGCTCGCGCAGGTCGCTCGCCCGCGCCGGCGTCAGCCCGGGGATCGTGATGTCGGCGCCGCGGGAGCCGGCCGTGTAGACGACGACCGAGGCCAGCCCGAGCGTGCGTTCGATCGGCCCGCGCCGGGTGTCGACGTGTTGGACGCGCACGTACGGCACCGAGGTGTCGACGCGGGTGAGGACGCCGCGAACCAGATACAGGGAGTCGTCACGCACCTCGAAGCGCCACACCCGATAGCGCACGAACGCGGCGCCGACGCCGAGCGCGACGATTACCAGCGCAACGCCCGCGGCCGCCGCCGGCGGCACCGGCGCGCCGATCCGACCGGCGACGACGCCGACGGCGAGGATCACGGCGCCAGGGACGAGCGCCCCGACGACCCACGCCAGGCGGACCCGCGAGTTGAGCGATTCCATACCCCGCGTTCGGCCGCCTCCGGTAAACGCTGTGGGATCCCGGGACGGTCGATCGGAGCCCGACGCCGGCGATCGCGGTGAGGGCTCAGTCAGTCCGGGTCCGAGTCGACCGGGCCCCCGGAGTCGGCGCGCACGCCGCCGAGTCCCTCGGTTCCGCCGTGTCCGTCGTCTGTTCCGGCCCCGCCGTCGTCCAACTCCTCCATCACGCGTGCGTGAAACTCCTCGAGGGCGGCGTCCTCGTCCCCGGCGAGCACCGTGTCACTGGCCGACAACGTTGCCAGCCCGAACGCCCGCGGCGACGGCGCGTCGACCTCGTGACGGACCACCTCGATGTCGCCGGCCCGAACCGCTTCGAGCACCTCACCGATCCCCGCGACGTTCAGTTTGTCCTCGACGATCTCTCGGTACGTCTCCTCAAGCACCGCAAAGGAGTCGAGGTCCGCGGCAAAGGAGACGAGCATCTCGGCGGACACCTGCTGTTGGGCGGCGGACTTCTCGTACCCCTTGTACCGCTTCAGGATCATCAGCGACCGAGTCGCGTTGATCCGGAAGTAGCGCTGCAACAGGTCAGTCCCCTCCAGCGCCGCCCGGAACTCCGAATACACGGCGTCGGGGTCGAGAGACGCGATCACGTCGGCGATGTCGACCTTCCGGTTCAGCGGCATCGTGACGGTGAAGCCGTTGTCGGCGACGGCGACCTGGACGTTCGCGTTCGCCCGTTGGGTACAGCGATAGGCGACCAGCCGCGAGAGGCCGTCGTTGAACTCGCGGCCGTAGGCGCTGTGGACGTGGTAGTGGCGGCGGTATTCCGCGCGGTCGAGCACCTGCTCGACGACGAGCCGGTCGGGCGTGGAGACACCGTCGGGACCGAGGTACCGACGCTGTTCGTCGAACATCCGGGTGATCGCGCGCACGGCGTTCTCGTCGAGCGGGCGTCGCCTGAGCCACCGGCGGGCGTTCGCGGGTCCGCCGGCCGCGAGCCGGTCCAGCAGCTCGCCCTGGAACGCGAGGATCTCCCGCCCGAGATCGTAGCTGAGCGGGAGCCGTTCGGAGAACCACGAGGGCACCGTCGGCCGCTGGCTCGACTGGTCGACGTACACCTTCGAGCCGCGGCGGTAGCTGTACTGGTACGTCGAGCCGCCGAGCTGGAACACGTCGCCGGGCTCCAGCGTGTCGAGGTACGCCTCGTCGAGCTGGCCGACCCACTCGTCGCCGCCGCGGACGTACACGTCGATCGTGAACGAGTCCGGGATGGTGCCGATGTTCGTCATGTAGATCACGCGCGCCAGCCGACCCCGCTTGCCGATCAGTGGCTCGCCCACGTCGAACTCTTCGTAGTGGTGCTCTCCGTCCGGCGCGTCGTTGGTGTCGCGCCACACCTTCGCGTACGCGTTCTTCTCCTCCATCCCCTCGTGGTCGGCCGTCAGATACCGCATGAGCTGTTCCCACTCGGAATCGGAGTAGTTCCGGTACGGGTACGCCGAGGCGAGCGTGTCGCGAACGTCGGCCTCCCGCTTCACGCCGTTGATCGCCATCCCGTACACCTGCTGTGCGGCCACGTCCTGGGCGTTCTCGGGGACGAACACGCGGTCGACGAACCCCTCCTCCGCGCGCTGGAGCATCACCGCACACTCGACCAGCTCGTCGCGGTCGAGCGCGATCACCCGACCCTCGACGGTCCGTCCGAGGCGGTGGCCCGCTCGGCCGACGCGCTGGAGCAGCGAGGCGACGGACTTCGGCGAGCCGACCTGCACGACGAGGTCGACGTGGGGCATGTCGATCCCGAGTTCCAGCGAGGTGGAGGTCGTGACCACGTCCACGTCTCCGGACTTCAGTTTCTCCTCGACGGCCTCACGGTGTTCCTTCGACATCGAGCCGTGGTGACAGCCCGAGTCGGTCTCGTCGTAGCCGTGGCGTTCGCGCAGCGTCGTCAGGACGCGCTCGGCGCCCGATCGGGTGTTCGTGAACACGAGCGTGTTCTCGTGGCCGTCGATCAGCTCGTGGAGGCGGTCGTGGAAGCGATCGTTCACCACGTCGCGGGGTGTGTCGATCAGGTCGTCGGTCGGGCACTCCAGCCGGAGGTCGAAGTCGCGGACGAACCGGGTGTCGACGATCTCGCAGTCGCGGGGGGTCCACGACCCCGACTCCGGGTCGCCCTCGCCGTCTCGCGGGTCGCTTCGCTCCCCGCTCACCGATTCCGAGCCGCTTCGCGGCTGGCCTCCCTCGCGGGTCGATTCACTCCCCGCTCGGATCGAGGCCTCACGGCCTTCGGCCTCGCCCCCCACCAGGAACCGCGCCATCGTCGACAGCGGCTCGACCGTCGCCGAACAGCCGATCCGCGTCGGCGACCCGTCACAGAGGCGTTCGAGCCGCTCCAGCGAGACCGAGAGGTGCGTCCCGCGCTTGTTGTCCGCCAGCGAGTGGATCTCGTCGACGACGACGTACTCGACGCTGCGGAGCGTCTCCTTGAACTTCGGCGAGTTGAGCAGGATGGCGAGCGTCTCCGGCGTCGTGTTCAGGACGTGCGGCGGCGACTCGAGCATCGCCCGGCGCTCGCTGTCGGGCGTGTCGCCGTGGCGGATCGCCTGCCGGATCTCGGTGTCGTGGCCGCGGTCGGCCAGCCTCTCGGCGATCCCGTCGATCGGCTCCGCGAGGTTGCGGGTGATGTCGTTCGCGAGCGACTTCAGCGGCGAGACGTACAGGCAGCGGACGCCGTCGTCGAGCCCGCCGTCCGCCGCCTGTTCGCGCTCGCGTCGAAAGAGATCGTTGAGGATCGCGGTGAAGCTCGCGAGGGTTTTGCCCGACCCGGTCGGCGACGCGACCAGACAGTTCTCCCCCTCGTCGATGAGCGGGATCGCCTCGCGCTGTGGCGGCGTGAAGAAGCCGCCGTTCGTCCCGACGTACTCGCCGAACTGGTCGACCCACCACCCCCGTACCGAGGGATCCAGTCGGTCGAGCACGTCGCCGTCGGCGATGTCGACGGTCGCGGGGTCGAACTCGTAGTCGGCGTCGGTCGCGGCGAGGAGGTCCCGACCGTCGGTCATTGCGATCGCAAGGGGTCGGGACGGTAAGTCGGTTGTGGGGGTCGCAGGCGGGTGCCGACCCCCAGTCCCGGAGCGGCGCTCGAACCGCAATCACTTCCCCGCCAGACGCGGACACACCACTATGCGCGTCACCTTCCTCGGGACGGGGTCGGCGATGCCCGTCGGCGACCGCGTCCAGACAGGGCTGCTCGTCGAGGCCGCTCCGGGCGACCGAGCCCCGCTGCTGGTCGACTGCGGCGCCGGCGTTCTCCACCGGCTCTCCCAGACCGACCCCGGCTACGAGGCCGTCTCGACGGTCCTCCTGACGCACCACCACCTCGATCACGTCTCCGACCTGCTCTCGCTGCTCAAGGCTCGCTGGCTCGCGGGCGAGGAGCGCCTCCACGTCGTCGGTCCGCCCGGGACGAAGGGCCTGCTCGACGACCTGCTGTCGGTCGGGGCGTTCGAGTACCTCGACGGCCGCGCGGACCTGAGCGTCCGGGAGGTCCATCCCGGCGCCGAGTTCTCGCTGGCCGGAGTGGAGATCGAGGCGTTCGAGACGCGCCACTCGAAGCAGTGTCTCGCCTACCGGTTCGCGAACCGAGGGGACGACGCGGGAGACGGGGTCGGCGGCGGGGCCGACGAGGCGGAAGCCGGGGACGATACGGCAGCCGACGATGGCGACACCGACGAGGACACCGACGATACGGCCGGCGGCGACTTCGTCTTCTCGGGCGACACCGAAGCGTTCGCAGGGCTCGCGAACTTCGCCGAGGGGGCGAGCGTGCTCGCGCACGACTGCTCGTTCCCCGACGAGGTCGACGTTGACAACCACCCGACGCCGACGCAGTTGGGCGAGGCGCTGGCCGGCCGCGACATCGACCGGGTGTATCTCACGCACCTGTACCCGCACACCGAGGGTCGCCACGACGAGATGCTCGAGGCCGTCGGTCGTCACTTCGACGGCGACGTGCGGTTCGCCCGCGACGGGCTCCGATTCGAGCTGTGAGGGAGCGTGACCGGAGGGATTCCCCCCTGTGTCGGCGACGAGCACGGCTGCTGTCGCGTGTGGGCGACAGCGGTGGCGCGCGATGAACCGCGACGCCCTCGGGTTTCTGACGCTCGCGGCGCTGTGGGGGACCGCGTTCGTCGCGACGAAGGCCGCGCTCGCGGAGTTCCCGCCGGTGTTGCTGGGGGCGCTGCGCTTCGACATCGCGGCAGCGGTCCTCATCGCCGTCGCGGTCGCGTCCGGCCGGCGGCTCCGGCCTGCCGGATGGGGAGACCTCGCTCCGATCCTCGCGGGCGGCGCCTTCAGCATCGGCCTCCACCACGCACTGTTGTTCACCGGCCAGCAGTACGTCCCCAGCGCGGTCGCCGCGACGCTGCTCGGGCTGATTCCGGTGCTCACGCCCGTCGCCGCACGCGTGTTGCGTCCGGACGAGCGGATCGACGCCGTGGGTGCCGTCGGCCTGCTCGTCGGCTTCGCCGGATTGATCCTGATCGCCGACCCGGACGTCGGCCGCCTCCCGCTCGTCGGCGGCGGCACGGGCGGCACGGGCGGCGCGGGCGGCGTGGGCAGCGGGGCACTGGCCGCGAACGCCGGCGCGCTGTTCGTGTTCGGTTCCGCTGTCGCCTGGGTCGCCGGCGCGGTGACGACCCGGGAGGACGACGCGACGCTCGGACCGCTCGCGCTGCAGGCGTGGATGGCCGCCGTCGGCGCGCTCCTGCTCCACGTCGCCGCCGCGGTCCTCGGGCAATCGGCCGTCGCGCTCGACCCGTCGACGACCGGGCTGGCGTGGCTCGCGTACCTCGCGGTCGTTCCCGGCGCCGGCGGCTTCCTGCTGTACTTCCGGCTGCTGGACCGACTCGGCCCGATCCGGGCGGGGCTGTTGGAGTACGCGATCCCGCCGTTCGCCGCGCTGTTCGGGTTCGTCGTGTTGAGCGAGACCCTCGCGGCCAACACCGCGTGGGGGTTCGTCTGTATCTTCGCCGCGTTCGTTCTGGTCCAGCGCGAGCCGATTCGAGCGGCCCTCCGGCGGCGCCTCACCTGAGGCCGATCAGCCGATCCGCGTCCCGGCGTCCTTGCCGGCGAGGAACGACTCGACGTCGTCCGGTCCGAACACGTACGCCGGCGAGCCGAGCGCGAGGAGTTCGCGGACCTTCGCGGCCATCCCCCCGGTTACGTCCGTCGCGTCGCTGACGCCGAGCACGTCGGCGACCTCCTCGAAGCGGTCGATGCGGGGAATCACCTCGTCGTCGCCGTCGAGGACGCCCGGCACCGTCGAGCAGAGGCCGACGCGGTCGGCGTCGAGCGCGCCCGCCAGCGCGGTCACGATCTCGTCGCCCGAGAGGACGGTGACGCCCTCCCCGGCGTGGACGACCCCGTCGCCGTGGAGCACCGGGACGAACCCCTCGTCGAGCATCGTCGAAACCTGATCGGTCATCAGCGAGAGGCCGCCGTCGGCGTCGCGGGCGGCCGCCGAGAGGGGATGGACCGGCAGGGCGGGCACGTCCTGGGCGTGCAGCCGGGAAAGCACGAACCGGTTCAGCGTCGTCATCGCGCCGTGGACCGCCATGACGCCGTCGACGTCCCGGATACCCTCGCTCGCGCTCACCCCCTGCTCGGCGGCGTGGTGGTGGCCGAACGAGCCGCCCCCGTGGACGATCACCAGGTCGGCCACGTCCGCGGCGGCGATCGCGGCCGAAAGCGCCGTCAGCGCGTCGCCGTCGAGCGTCTCCGGGCGGTCCTTCTCGGTGATGACCGAGCCGCCGAGCTTCAACACGGTGACCATCTACGCCGCCTCCACGCGGACGCCCTCGGTCGCCAACTCGGCGCGGAACGACTGCTCGCACTCGGCGGTGTAGTCGAGCGCGTGCTCGGTCTCTGGAGTCGGATCCAACGCGACGACGCAGCCGCCGCCGCCCGCGCCCGTGAGCTTCGCGCCGTGTGCCCCCGCCTCCCGGGCGGACCACACCATCGCGTCGAGCGACCGGGCGGAGACGCCGAGCGCCTCTAGCAGTCCGTGGTTAAAATCCATCAGCTCGCCCAGATCCGCGAGCAGGTCGTCGCTCGGTTCGCTCGCTGGGTCGGCGTCTGCGAGGAGCCGCTCGCCCTCGCGGGTGAGTTCGCCGACCGTCTCGACGGTGTCGGCGGCGAACGCGTGCTCCTCGCGGAGCGCGCGCACCCCCGCGACGAGCTGCCCGGTGTCGCCGGCGCCGCCGTCGTAGCCGACGACGAACGGCAGCGGCGGCGCGTCGATGGTTCGCGTGTCGTCGCCTTCGACGCGGACGGCCCCGCCCATCGCCGAGCAGTAGGTGTCCGCTCGCGACGCCTGCCCCTCCTGGACCTCGTACTCGGCCTCGTAGGCCCGTCGGGCGACCTCCTCTGGGTCGAGTTCCGTCCCCAGCGCGCGCGTCGCCGCGTCGATGCCCGCGACGACGACCGCCGCGGACGAGCCGAGCCCCGCTCCCAGCGGGATGGCCGACTCGACGGAGATGTCGAAGCCGGCGTCGGGCGCGTCGGCGGCGTCGCGGGCCTGCCGCACGGCCGCCTCGATGTACTCCATCGCCGCCTCGACCAGCGACGCGGGCACGTCGATGTCCGGCCGGTCGTCGATACTGCCGCCCCAGGTGACGATGAACCCGTCCAACGAGAGGTCCGCGGCGTCGACGCGGACGCGCCCGTCCTCGCGCGGCTCGACGGTGACGCGGGCGCGACGCTCGACCGCGCACGGAACCGCGGGTTCCCCGTACACGACCGCGTGCTCGCCGAACAGGTACACCTTCCCCGGCGCGCTGCAGGTGGTCATACCCGCGACCAACACCCCGCGCCTAACAGCCGTTTCGACTCCCGGAAGCGAGTCCCCGTCGCGACTTCGATACGTGCTGCGGTACGATTATGTGAGACGCCGTTCCGTGTCACCGTGTGGCGCGCTGCCGCCGCGGAACCACGGGGGCAACGGCGCCACGCTCGCGGCCGCGGATCGACGACCCGGGGAAAGAGGGACGCACGCTGTCGCGACCGGTCTCCGGTCGGATCGGGTCGGCTCCGCGGTGCCGCTTTGCAACGGAGCGCCGCGTTCGCCCGGCGTTGTCCCGAGCCATGTGAGTATCCTATTCGATAATCACGTCCGAGGGATTATACCGTTCGACGGTTCCTCTGCACTCATGAGTTCGACGACACCGGACGCCGCCCCGAACGTGGATCAGAGTCGGGACGGCACGCGCTTGCGGGTCGAACTCTCCGGGGAGTTCGAGGTGTCGGACGTGGTCACGGCGATGGCGCGAGCGCGCCATGTCGCCGAGGAGTGCGACGCCGAGTTCGGCGTCCTCGTCGACGTGCGGGAGTTCACCCCTCGCGGGAACGCCCTCGCCGCGCTCGGCGAGTGGGAGACGTTTCTCCGCATGGCCGGCGCGACCGCGGTCGTTCGCGTCGGGGAGGGGGACGCCCAGCTCGGCGGCGCCGACCGCCGCGCCGGCTCCGTCGAGGAGGCGGAACGAATACTGTTTCAGCGGTAACCGACGTAGCTGCCGCTTGGCGCGTACGTCTCGGGAGCTCCGTACCGATCATCGAGCCGCGGCGCCGCCGCTGGCGACGTGAAGACAAAGGAGTGATCGCGGAATCCAGCGACCGGCTTACAGTTCGGCCTCGAAGTCCTCGAGGGCGTAGCCGGGCTCGGCGCCGCGGCGGTCGAGCGTCTCGTTGGCCAGCAGCCAGTAGACGACAGACAGGGCGCGGCGACCCTTGTTGTTGGTGGGGATGACCAGGTCGACGTTGCTCACCTGGTTGTTCGAGTCGCACATCGCGATGACGGGGATACCGACCGTGATGGCTTCCTTGACCGCCTGTGCGTCGCCGATCGGGTCGGTGACGACCACGACGTCCGGCTCGATGTAGCCGGCGTACTCGGGGTTCGTCAGCGTCCCGGGGATGAAACGCCCGGTGCGGGCGCGCGCGCCGATCGCGTCGGCGAACTTCTCGGCCGGGAAGCGACCGTACTGGCGCGAGGATGTGACGAGCACCTGCTCGGGGTCGTAGTTCGCCAGGAACGAGGCCGCCGTCCGGATGCGGCCGTCAGTCTCGCTCACGTCGAGCACGTACAGGCCGTCGTCGCGGACGCGGTGGATGAACCGCTCCATGTCCTCGGTCTTCTGCTGGGTCCCGATGTGGACCCCGGCCGAGAGGTAGTCCTCGACGGGGATGAGGAGGTCCGCCTCGTCGTCCGGCATGACGTCCTCGTCGAAGCGCGGACCCGCGTCCGCCTCCTCGTCGGCGGCCTCTTCGGCCGCCTCGGTCTCCTCGGGCTGTGCCTCAGTCTCGTCGGGCGACTCGTCGGCCGCGGGCTGGGTCTCCTCGACCTCCTCCTCGGCGTCGGCCGCCTCTTCGGTGTCTGCGTCGTTCTCGCTTTCGCTCATACTGCCTCCTCCGCGATGCGGATGAGTTCGTTCAGCTTTGCGGTGCGCTCGCCGCCGACCGTCCCCGTCTTGATGAACGAGGCGCCGGTCGCGACGGCGAGGTGTGCGATGGTCGTGTCCTCGGTCTCGCCCGAGCGGTGGGAGACGACCGCGTCGAGCCCGTTGCGCTGGGCCAGCTCCACGGCGTCGAACGCGTCCGACAGCGTCCCGATCTGGTTCGGCTTGATCAGGATGCTGTTGGCCGCGCCCTCGTCGATGCCTCGCGAGAGGCGCTCGACGTTCGTGACGAACAGGTCGTCGCCGCAGATCAGCGTGCGGTCGGCTCGCGGGCCTTGCCCGCTCGCACCCGGGGCTGAAGCCCCGCCGCCCACTCTGTCGGTCAGGTCGGCGAACCCGTCGTAGTCGTCCTCGTCGAGGGGGTCCTCGACGTACGCGAGGTCGTACTCCTCGACCAGTTCGGCCATGTACTCGACCTGCTCGGCCGAGGTCCGCTCGATGTCCCCGTAGCGGTAGACGCCGGCGTCGGCGTCGTACAGCTCCGAGGCGGCCACGTCGAGGCCGAACTTGATCTCGAAGCCCAGCGTCTCCTCGACGCGCGAGGTCGCCTCGTCGACGATCTCGAACGCCTCCGCGTCGGAGACGGCGGGCGCCCACGCGCCCTCGTCACCCTTCGCGGCGGCGACGCCGCGGTCGGCGAGGATCTCGGCGACCGTGGCGTGCACGTCGGCGTTCGCGAAGACCGCCTCCGCGACCGACGGCGCCCCCACGGGCGCCGAGAGGAACTCCTGGATGTGGGTCGCGTCGGCGGCGTGTTCGCCGCCGCCGACGACGTTCCCCAGCGGGATCGGGAACGACCGGTCCGCGTCGCGGAACGTGCCCCCGAGGTGCTGGAACAGCGGCGCGCCCAGCACGTCGGCGCCGGCCTTCGACGCCGCCATGCTGATCGCGACCGCGCTGTTGGCGCCGATCTCCGAGAAGTCCTCGGTCCCGTCGGCCGCGTGCAGCGCGGCGTCGACGTCGCGCTGGTTGCCGGCGTGGACCGAGCCCTCGAGCCGCGGCACGGCGTGTTCGCGGGCGGCCGCGATGGCCTCCATCGGCGGCAGCTCGATCGCCTCGTACTCGCCCGTCGACGCCCCGGAGGGCGCCGCCGCGCGGCCGAAGCCGCCCGACTGGGTGAGTACGTCCGCCTCGACCGTCGGGTTGCCCCGGGAATCGAGCACGCGACGCAGCGATACCGACTCGATCAGGGTCATCTACTTCCCCTCCCGGCGCACCGTGAACGGAAGCACTCCGGCGTCGTACTCCTCGGCCGCGATGAGGATCGGCTCGGACTGCTCGCTGTCGATCAGCGCCGGCGCGCCGAACGCCAACTGCAGCGCTCGCGCACCCAGGATGCGGGCCTTCTCGTACCGGTTGTACTCCAGGTTCCCGCTCATTGGTAGGGGGAGACGACGTCGACCAGATCGGTGTGACTCACCATCATCCGCCGACAGCAGTGGCGGTCCACGCCGAGCTCGTCGAGGACCGCCGCGGGGTCCTCGTCGCCCTCCTTGGCGCGGGCTTTGAACTCCTCCCAGTGTTCACCGATGACGTTGCCGCACGTGAAACACCGGACAGGGATCATCATGGATGGATCACCTCAGCGGTACGACTTCTGGTAGCGGGCGCGCGCGCCGGGCCCGCCCCACTTCTTCGGTTCGCTCTGCCGGGAGTCGTTGACCAGCAGGGAGCGGTCGAACTCCATGAACGCGTCGCGGAGCTCGGCGTCGTTTCGGTGCTGCACCATCCCGCGGGCGATGGCGGTGCGGACCGCGTCCGCCTGCCCGGCGAAGCCGCCGCCGTTGACGGTCACGTCGATGTCGACCTCCGCGCGGAGGTCGTCGCCGGCGACGCGGAACGGCTCCAGCATCTTCAGGCGCGCCATCTCCGGTTCGACCAGCTCGACGGGCTGGGAGTCGATACGCACTCGCCCCTCGCCGTCCGTGACGGTGGCGCGGGCGACGGCGGTCTTCTTCTTTCCGGACGTGTTCGTTACCATGTGACGTTGGCCCCCAGGTCCTCGGCGACCTCGCCGAGGGTGGTGAACTTGATGTTCGACAGGCGATCGAGGGAGGTGCCATCGAGCACCTCCGGCTCCGGCGCGTCCTCGTCGGGCGAGGTCGTCTCGGACTCGAACGGGTTGCCGATGTACACGCGGACGTTCTCGAACGCCTCGCGACCCTTCGTGGTCTTGTACGGCAGCATCCCGCGGACCGACCGCTTGAAGATGCGGTCCGGCCGCTTCGGGTAGTACGGACCCGAGTCGGAGCCGAGGTTCGCGCGGGTGCGGTACTTCTCGAGCGTCGCCTCGGAGTTTCCGGTGATGACCGTGCGCTCGGCGTTGACGATAGCGACGCGCTCGCCGTCGAGCGCCCGCTGTGCGACCTTCGACGCGACGCGACCCATGATGGCGTCGCGTCCGTCGACGACCACGTCGGCCTCGAACTCTGCGAGGCTCATCGGATCACCCGGACGTCGGTCCCTTCGGGGTTGTTCGACAGCGCTTCCTCCAGCCGGACGGCCTCGCCGGCCTGGTCGATCTTCGTCTCGGCGGTGCCGGAGAAGTCGACGGCGGCGACGGTGACGTCCTTACGGAGCACGCCCGAGCCGAGCACCTTGCCCGGCACGACGACGGTCTCGTCCTCGTTTGCGTACCGCTCGATGCGGCCGAGGTTGACCTCCGCGTGCGTGCGCCGCGGCTTTTCGAGCCGGTCGGCGATGTCCTGCCAGACGGTGGCATCGGACGACCGCGCGACCGACTTCAGTTCGGCGATGAGGTTTTGAAGTCTCGGATTAGTCTTGCTACTACTCATACGGTTACCTCCTGAGTGGGAGTTGTCGGGTCGGTCGCGAGCCGACGGCGCGGACCACACGTCGTCGTGTGGTCGACGCCGGTACTCGGTCGCGACCGAGTCGATGTGTGAAAACGGGAGTGCAGGGGGCAGGATTTGAACCTGCGAACCTCTACAGGACAGCGCCCTGAACGCTGCGCCGTTGGCCAGACTGGGCTACCCCTGCTCGCGTCCCGTCGTTTGCTGTCCCACCGGATAACCCCTTCGGTCCACCCCGTCCGCGCGTGGCGGTGACGGCGGGTCCGCTGGCCGGTCGGACCCGCCGCGGGGGCGAACGTTCGAGGGGTGTGGTGGGACAGCGTCATCTGTGGATTAGACTGCGACCTTGTCTGCCAGTTCGTCCGCGCGGTCACGCAACGACTCGACCGCGCGGAGGGTGAGTTCCTCGACGCTCATCGACCCGTCCGTCTCGATGTGGAAGACGAACGCGCCGGGCACGTCCTCGATGTCCAGTTCCTTGCCGGGGTAACGGTTCGTGAGGTCGGAATCGAACTCCTCCGTGTGGACGAGTTCGCCGTCCTCGGTCTCGATGACGCCGCGGAGGATGTTCGGCTCCTCCTCGTCGAACTCGGCGGCGTCGCCGACGACGGTCACGCGCTGCAGGTGGCGGTAGCCGACGGCCACGCCGCCCTGGTGTTTCGCGTGTTCCTTCCCGGAGTCGAGCACCGCGTCGGCCTCGAGCTCCAGCCGCTGCCCCTCCTTCAGTTCGATGATGGGGACGTTCTCGTCGGCGGGCTGGACGAGGTCGTCGGACGTCTCGATGTCGCCCGAGTACGCCGTCGCCGGCCCCTCGACGTCGAGCGCGAGGGTGGCGGTTTCGCCGACCTCGTAGTCGTCCAGCGGCGTCGTCAGCGGGACGAGCCCCAGGCGGAGCCCGACCATCTCGTCGAACATCACCGACGAGTTCTCGACGAATCGGACGGTGTCGATCGAGAACGTCGGCACCTCCGAGAGGATCGTCCGGCGCAGGCCGTTCGCGACCGCGGGGGTGAGCCCGCGGACGAGCAGCCGCGCGGATCGGTCGTCTCGGGTGACTACCTCGACGTCGAAGTCATCCGCCATGGGTTACAGGCGGTTCTTCTTTGCCGCTCGAGTGCCGTCGTGCGGGATCGGGGTCACGTCCTCGATGCGACCGATCTCGATCCCGGCGCGGGCGAGCGCGCGGATCGTCGGCTGCGCGCCCGGCCCGGGGGACTTCTGGGCGTTGCCGCCGGGTCCGCGGATGCGGACGTGGACGCCCTCGATACCCTGCGCCTGGAGCTGCTCGGCGACGCCCTCGGCCATCTGCATGGCCGCGTACGGCGACGCCTCGTCCCGGTTCTGCTTCACCACGGCGCCGCCCGAGGACTTGATCAGCGTCTCCGCCCCGGTGATGTCGGTGACCGTGATGAGCGTGTTGTTGAACGACGCGAACACGTTCGCGATCGCCCAGCGGCTCTCGGTTTCGTTCTCGGATTCACTCATTTATTGGCCCTCCGCGCGTTCGGGGTGGAGTTCGTCCGCGAGCGGGGAGATCTCGTCGAAGTCGACGAGACTCTCCTCGACCGTCTCGACCTTGTACGACGGGCGCGTGACGCGGGCGTCCCCGACGACCACGTGGCCGTGGAGGATGAACTGCCGCGCCTGTTTGGTCGAGTTACCGACGCCGTTGCGGTACGCGACCGTCTGGAGCCGGCGTTCGAGCACGTCGGTCACGTCGAGCGACAGCACGTCCGTGATGGCGTCCGCGTCGTCGAGGATGCCGAGGCGCTGGAGTCGCGAGACGAAGTCGGCGCCGGCCTCGTTGGCGGCCTCGACGTCGCCCTGCGACTCGCCGATGAGGCGTCGCGCCTCGCGGCGGTAGCGACGCAGCTCCGACTGCGCGCGCCACAGCTCCTCTTTGTTCTTCAGGCCGTAGCGGGAGAGCAGGTCCGACTCCTCGTCGATACGCTCGCCCTGGTACGGGTGGTTCGGCGTCTCGTAGCGCTTGGTGGAGGTTCCGGTACTCATTCGTCGTCATCCTCCGCGGCGGCCGCTTCCTCCTCGGCCTGTTCCTCGCGGATCTCCTCGACGTTGACCCCGATGGTGCCCTCGGTCCGGCCCGTGGACTTGGTCCGCTGTCCGCGGACCTTCTGCCCGCGCTTGTGGCGGACGCCCTTGTAGGAGTCGATCATCTTCATCCGGTTGATGTCGTGGCGGCGCTTCTCGTTGAGGTCCCCGCCCACGATGTGGTCGGTCTCGCCGGTGAAGAAGTCCTTCTGCCGGTTGACCATCCACTCGGGGACGTGGTCGGAGAAGTTCTGGACGACGTCGACGATGCTGTCGATGTCGTCCTGATCGAGGCGGCCGATCGTGGCCGTTCGGTCCACGTCGGCCGTCTCGGCCACCAGGCGCGCCGTGCGCTGGCCGATACCTTTCATGTCGCTGAGACTGCGCTCGACGGCCTTCGTCCCGTCCAGGTCCGTCTGGCCGATACGGACGAAGTACTGGAGGTCCTCGTCGTCCTCCTCCGCGTCGGGCGCGTTCTCTGGTTCTTCTGCACTCATGTCTTGGTGTGTGGTCAGCGTTGCGGCGGGGATTCGAACCCCGGAGGCTTGCGCCACTGAGTTAGCAACCCAGCGCCTTGGGCCAGGCTTGGCTACCGCAACACCCTGTGTGCTGTATCGTCGCCTCGCGAGCCACCGCGGCTCCGGACTCGGGACCCGATGCCCCTACAGTGTCTGCGTTCGATGTAACTCGGAGGCCGTACTTAAGCGTCACGAAAGGGAGAACGACCGTGCGACCCCGTCACGACCGTGTGAACGACGGACACGGCGTGCCGTCGCCCCGCCGGCGGACACGCCCGGACGGCCGATCGCGTCGTCGCGTTCGGCGGCTCAGACGCTCCCGGCGTCGACGAACTCGAACCGCGCGCCGCCCTGCTCCGACTCGATCGCCGTCACCGACCAGCCGTGGGCCTCGGCGATCTCGCGGACGATGCTCAGCCCGAAGCCGGTTCCGTCCGCACGCGAGGAGTACCCGTGGTCGAACACCGCCTCGCGGTCGGCCTCGGGGATCCCGGGACCGTCATCGGCGACGGCGAACCCGCCCGAGATCGCCTCGACGGCGACGTGCACGTCGTCGCCGCCGTGCTCGACGGCGTTGCGGAAGAGGTTCTCGAGCAGCTGGATCAGCCGACTCCTGTCGGCCGTCAGCGTCGGCGCGTCCTCGGCCGACAGCGTCGCGTCGGCGGTGTCGACGGTCCCCCACGCGTCGCGGGCGACCGTCGAGAGATCGACCTGCTCGGGGGATTCGACGGCGGTCCCCGACTGCGCCATCGTCAGCACGTCGGAGATGATCCGCTCCATCCGATCTTGCGCCCGCATCGCCTTCTCCAGCGCCTCGCTGTCGCACTCCTCGGCGGCCAGTTCGGTCTGGCCCTTCGCCACGGCGAGCGGGTTGCGGAGGTCGTGGCTCACGATCGTCGCGAACTCCTCGAGTCGGTCGTTTTGCCGCCGGAGGTCCTCCTGGATCACCTGCCGCTCCAGTTCGGCGGACACCCATTCGGCCATCAGCTCGACGAGCGTCACCTGCCACTCGTCGAACCCCTCGCCGCGCGGGTCGCGATCGTAGAAGCAGAACGTCCCGTACACCGATCCGTTCACCCGGACCGGCGCCCCGAGGTAACAGGAGATCCCCCAGTCGGCGTTGCCGGCGCGGTCGGCCAGTTCCGGGTGGTCGCTCACGTCGCTGAGCGCGAGCGACTGCTCGGTGAGGACGACCCGCTCGCAGTTGGTCGTCGACAGATCGACGGTGTCGCCGGCGGCGACGCTGTCGTCGGGGGCGTGCACGATCTCGAACACGTACCGGTCGTCGCGGACCCGCGAGAGCGTGCCGTACTCGGTGTCGAGCATGTCGACCCCGACCCGAAGCAGCTCGGAGACGCGCTCCTCGAACGTCTGATCGGGCTCCGCGAGCGTCTCGGTGATCGCGGCCAGCGCCTCCTCGTGCGATCGGAGCTGCTCGCGGCGCTCGTGCTCGTCGCTCACGTCCCGGAAGAACACCGACAGGCCCGACTCCGACGGGTACGTCCGGACGTCGAGCCACGCCTCCAGCGGGTCGTAATACGCCTCGAACTCGACGACCGACTGGGTCTCCATCGCCTCGACGTAGTTGTCGTGAAACGTCGTATCGACGGCGTTCGGGATCAGTTCCCAGATGTTCCGGCCGACCAGTTCGCCGTCGACCGGTTCCTCGGCCGCGTCCCGGACGATCGCCTCGCCCCGGCCGTTGAGGAACGTGAACCGCCACTCGTCGTCCAGCGCGAAGAAGGCGTCCGTCATCCGGTCGAGGAGCGCCGGGTCGAGGAACGACCCTTCGTCCGTCCCGGCCGAACCGGATCGGGGCGGTGACGGCTCCTCGTTGTCTGTCATTGTCTCAGAGCCGGGGCGAGCGATGATAAAAGTTCGGCGACGGACTCGTCGACCGCGGTCTGCCGGCGCCGATGCCGCGAGGTGGCCGTCGGTTGTCGGACCGATCAGTTGTCGGGCCAGCGCTCGATGTACACCGTCTCGTCGGTGTAGAACCGGACGGCGTCGTCCCCCTGGGCGTGCAGGTCGCCGAAGAACGAGTCCTTGTCGCCGCCGAAGTGGAAGAACGCCATCGCGGCGGCGGTGCCGACGTTGACGCCGACGTTGCCGGCGTCGACCTCCAGGCGGAACTGCCGCGCCTCGCCGCCGTCGCTCGTGAACAGCGACGCCGCGTTGCCGAACTGCGAGCGGTTCACCAGCGACACGGCGTCGTCGAAGTCCTCCGCGCGGATCAGCGCCAGCACCGGCCCGAAGATCTCCTCGCGGGCGATCGTCGCGTCGGGGTCCACGTCGCCGAAGACGGACGCGCCGAGGTGATACCCCGCCTCCGGCACCGCCTGCTCGCGGCCGTCGAGGAGGAGTTCGGCCCCCTCCTCGACGCCAGTCTCGACGTACTCCAGCACCGAGTCGCGGTGCGGGCCGGACACGAGCGGCCCCATGTCGGTGCCCTCCTCCAGTCCGGGACCGACCTCCATCGCCTTCGCTTCCTCGACGAGCAGCTCGGCGAACTCGTCGTACACCTCGTCCTCGACGACGGCGACGGGGTTCGCGAGACAGCGCTGGCCGGCGTTGGCGAACGCCGACGAGCAGGTCTGTTCGGCGGCGAACTGCAGGTCCGCGTTCGCCGAGACGATGACGTGGTTCTTCGCGCCGCCCTGCGCCTGCACGCGCTTGCCGGCACCGGCGGCGGTCTCGTACACGTGCTGTGCGATCGGCGTCGACCCGACGAACGAGACCGCCTCGATACCGTCGTGGGTGATGAGCCGGTTCACGGTGTCGGGGCCGCCGTGGACGACGTTGACGACGCCGTCGGGGAAGCCCGCCTCGTCGACGAGACTGGCGATCCGGTTCGCGGTGAACGGGTCGCGCTCGCTCGGCTTCAGGACGAACGTGTTGCCCGTCGCGACCGCGTACGGGAGGAACCACAGCGGGATCATCGCGGGGAAGTTGAACGGCGTCACCGCGACGACCGTCCCGAGCGGCTGGCGAACGGCCGTCTCGTCGATGTTCGGCGCAGCGTGCGGGAGGTGGCCCGCCTGCATCATCGTCGGGATGCCGCAGGCGACCTCCACGTTCTCGATCCCGCGTCGGATCTCGCCCATCGCCTCCGCCTTCGTCTTCCCGTGTTCGGTAACGAGCACCTCCGCCAGCGACTCCTGGTGGTCCTCCAGCAGCTGCTTGAAGCGGAACAGCGGTTGGATGCGTTCCTCGACGGCCGTCGTGGACCACTCCTCGAACGCCTCGTTGGCCAGCGCGACCGCCTCGTCCTCGTCGTCGGCCGACGAGAAGGCGATCGACCCGAGCCGGTCGCCGGTCGCGGGGTTCTCCACGTCCAGCGACTCGTCGCCCGAGGCCTCGCGCCACTCGCCGGCCACGTAGTTGTGCGCGACTTCGCCGTCCTCGATCGGATCTACCATGACGATCGATCACGCACGTCCTGGGAAAGAGGTACCGTTGCCGGTAGTCTCTGTTCCTACATCGAGGAGAGAGCGGACGGGGTCAGCGTCGTCCCGGTCGCCTACGGGTGCGCGTAGAAGGCGAGGTGCTCGCCGGGCTCCGCTTCCTCGGCGTCGTCGTCGGCCGCGGCGTCGAACCGAGCGAAGCCGACGCGCTCGAACTGCACCAGATCGTCGACGTCGTAGTCGGCGTAGCCGGGTTCGGCGTAGCCGATCACGTCGCCGTCCATCGTCCGCATGCGGACGCGGACGTGTTCGTCGTCGCCGGCGCCGACCCAGTGGATCACCGGAACGTCCTCCTCGCGCACGAGGTCGATGTCGGTGCCGACCCACGCGAGTTCGTCGCCGTCGCGGCGGAGACAGCCGAGCCCCTTGAGCCAGACGCGCTCGGCGTCGGCGGGCACGTCCTCCGACTCCAGCAGGACGGCGTCGCTCGCGGGCACAGTGCGGTCGCCGCGGTCCTCGTGGTTGGGATGCAGCGGCGGGTGGCCCGCGTCGGGCACGTCGCCGGCGAGGTCGAACGCCTCGGCGGCGCACGCGGGGAGGCGGTCGCGGTCGGCCGCGTCGGAGGCGACGCCGTCGCGGACGAGGAACCGGCGGTCGGTGTCGTCGTCGATCAGGTCGCGGTTGGTCGCGTAGATGCTCGACATCGCCAGATCCACGTTGCTCGTGGAGACGCCCAACTCGACCATCGCGTCGACGATGGCCTGCCCGCGGATGCCGCGGCGCTCCACCGACGCGAGCGTCGGCGCGCGTGGGTCGTCCCAGCCGGTCAGCTCGCCGCTGTCGACCCGCTCTTTGATCGTCGAGGTGGACATCGGCACGTCGTAGGCGTCGATCTGGACGTGCCCCCAGTGGACCACCTCGGGGTACTCCCAGCCGAAGTAGTCGTAAACGAAGCGCTGGCGCTTGGCGGAGTCCTGGAGGTCGATACCACGGATAATGTGCGTGACGCCCGTGAGGTGGTCGTCGATGCCCGACTGGAAGTCGAGCATCGGCCACGCGCGGTAGTCGGCCGCCTCCTCGCGCGGATGGGGCGTGTCGACCATCCGGAAGGCGACGAAGTCGCGCATCGCGGGGTTCTTGTGCTCGATATCGGTTTTCACACGGAGGACCATCTCGCCGGCGGCGTACTCGCCGTCGACCATCGCCTCGAACTCCTCGCGAACCGTCCCGACGTCCTTGTCGCGGTGGTCGCAGGGCTCGGCGTCGGCCTTCAGCCCCCGGAAGTGCTCGGCCGGGCACGAGCAGGTGTAGGCGCCGCCCTTCTCGATGAGGTCGCGCGCGTGGTCGTAGTACGTCTCGACGCGGTCGCTCGCCTTCAGCACCTCGTCGGGCTCGAAGCCGAGGTAGCCGATGGCGTCGAGGATCTCGCCGTACGCGTCCAGGTCCGGACGCTTGGTCTCGGGATCGGTGTCGTCGAACCGGCAGATCATCCAGCCGTCGTAGATCTCCTTGTACGTCCCGATGACCGCTGGCATGCGGGCGGAGCCGAGGTGCCACGGACCGTTCGGGTTCGGCGCGAGTCGCATCCGGATCTCGTCGTACGCGTCCGCGTTCGGGAGATCGGGAAGCACCTGGTCGTCCTCCTCGTCTTCGGCCTCCAACTCCTCGACCAGGTCCGGCGCCAGATCGAGCAGGCGCTCGCGGCGCTCGTCGTCGTCCAGCCCGGATATCTCCGCGATCACCGGCGCGACGACGCCGGGCACCTCGTCGCCGTGCGGTCGGAAGTCGGGGTTCTCGCCCATCAGCGGGCCCATGATCGCGCCCACCTCGGGGTCGGAACCGTGCTTCAGGGCGTTGTAGAGGGCGTGCGTCTCCGCCTCGGCGCGCACGCGCTCCGTGAGGTCGTCGTTCATGCGTCGGGATTCGCTCCGCGCGCCCAAAACCGGTCCGGATCGCGCTCGCGGGCGGACCACGCGACGACTGCCGTGGCGGCGGCTTCGGGGCGGTGAAACCCGGCCGCACCGTCGGAGCAACGCGACAGCGGGTCCATGCTCCGTCGGCGCGACCAGCGGTGTGCGAGTGGCACACCCGGGTAGGGGCGTTCGAGCACACGTCGCTCACCGGTATAGGCGCGTCGACCGTTCACGTCGTTTCACGCCGGCGCCGTCCGACGAGCGACCGGTAGTCGACACGTACCACCGGTTCCACACCGGGTTTCATGTGCTCGCACCTGGATCGCCAGCCATGCCAGTCTACTACGAGGACGTCGAGGTCGGCGCGGTCGAGACGCACGGCGACTACGAGGTGACCCGCGAGGAAGTGCTGTCGTTCGCCGAGCGGTACGATCCGCAGTGGTTCCACACCGACCCCGACCGCGCGGCCGAGGAGTCGCCCTACGGCGGCGTGATCGCCTCCGGCTGGCACACCGCCGCGATGACGATGCGCCTGCTCGTCGAGGGAACGCTTGCCGACGCTGCGACCGTCGGCGCGAAAGGAGTCGACGAACTCCGGTGGCCGGTGCCGGTGCGACCGGGGGACACCCTCCGCATCGAGAACGAAGTGCTGGAGACGGTCCCGGAACGGCCCGAGCGTGGGCTGGTCCGAGCACGGACGCGGACGTTCAATCAGGACGACGAGCGGGTGTTTTCGATGATCGGGAACGTGATGTACCTCCGGCGAAACGACGAGTAGGCGACGGGTACGGAGCCCACGTCAGCGAGCGTGCCGGCCGCCGTCAGCGGGCCCGTCGTTCGGTGTCGCGGTCGTCGTTGCGGTCGCCGTCGCGCTCGCGCTCGCTGTGGTCGGCGTGTTCCATGAGATCCGTCGCCCGCCGGACCACGCCCGTCAGCGTCGTCGCTTCCTTGCTCGTCGGATGCGCGCGCCCGACCAGTCGGCGGATCAGGCGCTCGCTGCGCTCGCGTTTGTGGTCGCGCGACTCCGCCTGCGCGAGGAACGCGCGGAACTGCTCGTAGAACCGTTCGATCTCCGGCTCGTCGGCGCGCTCGTGGTCCACGTCCGGAAGCTGGTACTCGTCGAGGAACAGCGAGCGAAGCTCGTACAGCGTCACGGTCGCCGCCTGCCCGAGATTCATCACCGGATAGTCGGGATTGGCGGGGATCGAGACGAGCTCGTCCAGCCGTTCGAGCTCCTCGTTGTTCAGGCCGGTTCCCTCGCGGCCGAACACCAGCGCGGTGTCGGTGTCGACGGTCGCCAGCGACTCGCGCAGCTCGGCCGGCGTCTTGAACGGGTACCGAACGTGGCGCCGGGCGTCCTCGCCGGTGATCGCGGTGGTGCCGACGGTGTGGTAGTTCTCGACTATCTCCTCCAATGCCACCGTCTCGGCGTTCGGGAGCACGTCCTCGCGGGCGTGGCCGGCGAACCCGTACGCCTCGCCGTCGGGGTCGATCTCGGGCGGGTCGACCAGCTTCAGGTCCGTGAGTCCGAAGTTCTTCATCGCCCGCGCGATGGTGCCGACGTTGCCGGGCGTCTCCGGCTCCACGACGACGACGACGAACTCGCGGTCCTCGTGGCCGGCGTCCGCGGCCGCCTCCTCGCTCATGTCGGGTACTCCCGATCGAGATCGAGGTCGTCGACCGAGAGGTCGTCGTCCGCGTCCGTGGCTGTGTCCGCGTCGACGTCGTCGCCGTCGGCGTCCTCCGCGGATCCGTCGTCCGCGTCGGCGACCGCGCCGGTGTCGTCCGACTCCGCCTCGAAGTCCGGCCGCTCGTCCGCGAGGAGGTCTTCGCCCTCGTACAGGTCCTCGGGGTCACGAAGGTCGGGGAGGTCCTCGGGCGCCTCCTCGACGTGCTCCATCCCGCCGTAGCCGTCGGGCGCGCGGCCGCCGTCGTCGAACCACTCGTGGAACGCGTCGCGGAACGTCTCCTCGCCGGCGATCGAGGCGCCGCCGCGTTCGCGGAACCAGAACAGGAAGTCCGCCTCGTGTTCGTCACACAGCAGCACCTCGTCGAGCGGTTCGCCGTAGACGATGCTCGAAACCCGACACTGTCGTTTGTTCTCCTCGCCGTGGATCAGGTAGCAGGCGTCGCAGGGCTTGTTCATCACGACCTGGAGCCGCACGAGCCGGTGGCGGGGCTCCTTCGGGATCTCCTCCAGCGGCCTCCAGCCGCCGGCGTCGGTGAAGATCTCGTCCTCGTCGAAGCGCCAGCCGCGCAGGCCGATGCTCACCTTACCCATTTGCCCCGTCTTGCCGCGCGGCGGGGATAAGCGGCGCGCTCTGGCGGCCGGCGACCCGACCGTCCGTCGCCGATCGGAGTGTCTGTCGTCGATCGGAGTGTCCGTCCGTCCTCGATCCGCGGCGTCGCCTCCGCGATCACAACACCGAAGCGCGGCCCGCCCCTGCAGTGGTTCATGCGAACTGTCGACGCCGCGGGCCTCCAGATCGGCGACGATCACCCGCCGCGGATCATGGGCGTGTTGAACGTCTCGAAGGAGTCGCCGTACGACCCCAGCGTGTACGACGACCCCGGGGACGCGGCGGCGTACGTCGACGAGGAACTCATCGGTGAGGGCGCCGACATCGTCGACGTGGGGCTGGAGTCGGCGAACAAGCGCTTCGAGGTGCTCTCGGCCGAGGAGGAACTGGAACGGCTCGACACCGCGATCGAGACGATCGAGAGCGTCTCCGGCGACGCCGTCTTCTCCATCGAGACGCGGTACCACGAGGTCGCCGAGGCGGCGCTGAACCGGGGCTTCGACATGGTGAACGACATCTGCGGCTTCGCCGACCCGGAGATGCCCCGGGTCTGTGCAGCACACGACGTCGCCGTCGCGAAGATGGCGTCGCCGCCGGATCTGGAGCGCCCGGGCGCAGTCGAGGAGGTCGACGACATCTACGAGTCGCTCTCGCGCAACGGCTTCACCGACAAGACCATCGTCGACCCCGCGTTCGGGGGCTGGTCCGAGGAGAAGACCCTGGAGGACGACCGCGAGACGTTCCACCGGCTCCGGGAGTTCCGCGGCTACGGCCGGCCGATCCTCGTGTCGATCAACCGGAAGAACTTCCTCCGGAGCGTCGCCGGTCGCGACACCGAGGGGGCGCTGCCCGTCTCGCTGGCGGCCACCTCGATGGCCGTCGAACGCGGCGCCCACATCGTCCGTACGCACGACGTGGCCGAGACGCGCGACGCTGCGCTCATCGGGGCGGAGTTCGCCCGCGACCGGACGCGTCGAGGCGGCGAGGTCGCCGTCGAGGAGCTCGACGTGGCGACGACCGGGGACGCCCGTCGACACGTCGACCGTGTCGGCGGCGACCCCGCCGTCGCCGCCGACGCCGTCGCGCGCGTGTACGAGTTCGACGGACTCGACGCCGAGGAATTGGGGGCGCTGCGCGCGGCGACCGCTGATACGTCCGCGGTACTGGTCCCCGACGGGACGGAGTCGTCCGCGCTGTTGGTGGGGACGGTCGCCGAAACTGCGGCGGCCGCAGCGACCGCGAGCGGGGCTACGGAGGCGTTGGACGCCGCGCTGTCCGTCGTCACACGCCCGACAGAGTAAGAAAACTTATACCCGATCGGTCGATAGCGGACGGTGGACGCCGGAAGGGCACCGCGGGTAGGGGTACTCTGGTGCGCTTTCGGCCCGATCCCGTATTACTGCCAACCGCCACACCGGTAGTCGCCGCCATGAAATTCACCGACTGGGAGCCGATCTACGGGGCGATCCTCGCCGACTTCGGGTTCGACCGCGCCGCCGACGAGGCGGTCAGGGACCGTGCCGCGGCCCACGCCGAGCCGTTCGACCTCGGCCGACTGGACTGCGCGGGCGCGACCGTCGCCGTCGCGGGCGCGGGGCCGTCGCTGGAGGCCGACGCGGATCTCGCACGCGACGCGGACCTCGTGTTCGCGGCGTCGACCGCCGCCGACCGCCTCGCCACCGATGGCGTCGGCGTCGACGCGATGGTGACGGACCTGGACAAGAACCCCGGGACGGGCCTCGCACGAACCGAACGCGGCGCGGTCGTCGTCGCGCACGCCCACGGCGACAACGGCGATCTGGTCGACGAGTGGCTCCCCCGCTACGACGCCGCGCACACGCTCGTCACGACGCAGGCCGCCCCGGTCGACGCGGTCGCCAACTACGGCGGCTTCACCGACGGCGACCGGGCGGCGTTCCTCGCGGACCGCTGCGGCGCCGAGCGGCTCGTCTTCCCGGGCTGGGACTTCGACGATCCCGACGTGGACGGCATGAAGGCTCGAAAGCTCGACTGGGGCGAACGCCTGCTGCACCTGCTGGAGCGGCGCCGCGGGGAACGGTTCGCCGTCCTCGACGGGAGGCGTGACGGGATCGAACCACTCTGACGGTGTGGTCGTTCGCGTTGCCGCAGCCGGGAGCAGCCGCGTTTCGCCACTAACGTTACTACCGTCGCGCCCGTGTCCGGTTTCATGCGCCTGTTCTGGCACCGGCGGGACCTGCGAGTCGCCGACAACCGCGGGCTCGCGGCCGCGGCCGATGCGACCGCCGACGGCGACGCGGTCGTTCCGGTGTTCGTCCTCGACGACGACGTGTTGGATCACGCCGCGAGCCCGCGTGTGCGGTTCATGCTCGACGCGCTCGCGGAACTGCGCGACGACTACCGCGAGCGCGGCTCGGACCTCGTCGTCGCCCGCGGCGACCCCGCGGAGGTGCTCCCGACCCTCGCGGCGGACCACGACGCCGAGGCGGTCGTCTGGAACGAGGACTACTCCGGGCTCGCTCGCGAGCGCGATGCCCGCGTCCGGATGGCGCTCGACGACGCCGGCGTCGCCCGCAAGAGCTACCACGACGCCGTCCACCACGAGCCCGGGACGATCACGACCAACGCCGGGGACCCGTACTCGGTGTTCACCTACTTCGGGCGGAAGTGGCAGGACCGAGAGAAGGCAGATCCCTACGAGGCACCCGCCGATGACGCCCTCGTCGACGCCGACGCCGTCGACGCGAACGATCTCCCGACCGTCGCGGACCTCGGCTTCGAGGAGCCGACGGCCGACGTGCAGTCCGCCGGCACCGCCGCCGCCCGCGACCGGCTCACGGCGTTCTGTGAGGACGCCGTCCTCCGCTACGACGACGACCGCGACTATCCGGCGAAGGAGGCGACCTCCCGGCTCTCGACGGATCTCAAGTGGGGGACGATCGGCGTACGGGAAGTGTACGCCGCCACCGAGGAAGCGATGGCCGAGGCGGAGGCGATGGCCGACGACGACGGCGTCGCCGCGGAGGAACACGACGCCGTCGCGTCCGTCGAGGAGTTCCGGTCCCAACTCGCGTGGCGGGAGTTCTACACGCAGGTGCTGTGGGCGAACCCCGAGGTGGTGACGCGCAACTACAAGGAGTACGAGCGCGACATCGAGTGGCGCGAGGACGAGGAAGCGATGGCCGACCTCCGGGCGTGGAAGGACGGCGAGACCGGGTATCCGATCGTCGACGCTGGCATGCGCCAGCTCCGGGAGGAGGCGTACATGCACAACCGCGTGCGGATGATCGTCGCGTCGTTCCTCACGAAGGACCTCCTGATCGACTGGCGCCACGGCTACGAGCACTTCCGGGAGCACCTCGCGGACCACGACACCGCCAACGACACCGGCGGGTGGCAGTGGGCCGCCTCGACCGGGACGGACGCCCAGCCGTACTTCCGGATCTTCAACCCCATGACGCAGGGAGAGCGATACGACCCCGACGCGGAGTACATCTCGGAGTACGTACCCGAACTCGCGAGCGTCTCGGCCGACAACGTCCACTCGTGGCACGAGCTGTCCGTCGGCCGACGGCGACAGCTCGCGCCGACGTATCCCGATCCGGTGATCGACCACTCCGAGATGCGCGAGCGGGCCCTCTCGATGTACAAGCGCGCCCGCGGCGATGACGAGGAGGAGGCGAGCGCGGACTGAGACGGCGCCGTCGCCGCCGTGGCCGACGACCTTGCCGCCCGCGATACGACTTTGCCCCCGGCGCTCCAGTGTCGGGTATGGACATCGCCGTGCTGCTGTACGAGGGGTTCGACGAACTGGACGCGGTCGGTCCGTTCGAGGTGTTCGAGAACGCCGAGGGCGCCGGCGCCGACTTCGACACCGAACTCGTGGCGCTCGACGGGCCCGGGCTCGTCACCGCGAGCCACGGAATGCGTGTCGAGGCCGAGGCGGAACTGCCCGAACCGGGCGGGGTGGACCTGCTCGTGGTTCCGGGCGGCGGCTGGAACGATCGCAGCGAGGCGGGCGCGCACGCCGAGTACGACCGCGGCGCGATCCCCGACGCGGTCGCGGCCCACCACGACGCCGGAACGACGGTCGCGTCCGTCTGCACCGGAGGGATGCTCCTCTCGAAGGCCGGCCTCTTCGACGGCCGACCCGCCGTTACTCACGCCGGCGCGCTGGACGACCTCCGGGACACAGCCGCGGAGGTCCGCGACGAGCGCGTCGTCGACGACGGCGACGTGCTTTCGGCGGGTGGCGTCACCTCGGGGATCGACCTCGCGTTGCACATCGTCGAGCGGGAGGCCGGCGCGGAGATCGCCGAGTCGGTCGCGACCACGATGGAGTACACCAGACAGCACGACGCCTACGAGCCGGGCGCGATCGCCGGCGTGGAGTAGGGCCGGTTACGATTCGCAGTCCCGCGCCCTACTCTCGGACGAGCGGCACGAGCGCGACCGCCGCCAGCGCCGCACAGCCCGCCAACGCGTACCAGCCGAGCGCGTAGCCCGCGGTGTCGGCGAGATAGCCGAAGGCGGGAGGCGCGACGAGCCCGCCGAGGTTGATCGCCGTCTGGCCCCCCGCGGTGGCCGCGCCCACCTCGTCGTCGTCGACGAGCGCGGTGAGACAGCCGTAGTACATCCCGGGGAACCCGAGCACGAAGAAGCCCAACAGCGCGAACGCCGCGGCGGCGACGAGCGGTCCGCCGACGAGCGTGACGCCGACGAACCCCCCGACGCTGACGACCGCCTGCACGACCAGCACGCGTGCGTTCGCGACCGAGGCGGACAGCGGGAGGCGGTCGGCGACGGCGCCCCCGCCGAGGCGTCCGAGGCTCCCCGTCACCTGCACGGCGGCGAGCGTCCCCCCGGCGACGGCGGCGGAGGCGAGCACGGCGTCGGTCATGTGGAGCACGACGTAGCCGGTGGTGGTGAACACCGCCGCGCCGAGGAAGAACCCCGCGACGAGCAGGCCGCGGTACCCCCGACCCGAGAGCAGGCCCCGCACGTCGGGCGTCGAGAGGGTGCCAGACCCCGCGCGGCCCTCGTAGTCGCGGGCGAACGCCAGCGCGACGGCGACCGCGACCGCGGCGGCGACGAGGAAGCCCATCTCCCAGTCGCCGCCGGCGCCGGCGACGGTGATCAGCCCCGCCGAGAGTCCGGAGCCGACGGTCACGCCGACCTGTTTCACGTTCATCGCGAGGTTGCGACGACCCTCCGGGGCGACGACCAGCACCGCACGGTTGGTCGCCGGCATCGCCGTCGCGTACGCAACCCCGAGCAGCACGAGCGACGCGAGCACGAGCGGGTAGGAGGGCGCAACCGCGACGGCAACGCAGGCGACACCCATCGCGAGGAGGCCGCCGACCATCGGGAGCCGTTCGCCGTAGGCGTCGACGACCGCCCCCGCCGCGAACAGCGACAGCGTGTAGCCCGCGATCACCGCCGTCACGGCGAGTCCCGTCCGGAAGCGTGTGAGGTCGAAGTCCGCGCGGAGGAACGCCGTCGTCGCGAACACCGCATAAAAGCAGACGCTCGCCGACACCTGCCAGCCGCCGACCAGCCCGACGCCGCGCCACTCGCGCACGCCGTTTCGTCGTCGTCCCGGGGGCCTTCCTCCGTCGGTACCGGCGAGGTGGACCGCGACTCCGGGGCGCGATCCCTGCCACGTGGTACCAGTCACCTTCTCAATCTTTAACAGCTATTACGCCGTTGTAGTAGCCGGAGGATTCAATTATGAGCTACGAACTCGATCCGCTGCCGTACGACTACGACGCACTGGAACCGCACATTTCCGAGCAGGTGCTGACGTGGCATCACGACACCCATCACCAGGGGTATGTCAACGGCTGGAACTCTGCGGAGGAGACGCTCGAAGCGAATCGCGAGGAGGGCGACTTCTCGTCCTCGGCCGGTGCCATTCGCGACGTGACGCACAACTCGTCGGGCCACATTCTGCACGACCTGTTCTGGCAGAACATGAGTCCCGAGGGCGGCGACGAGCCTGAGGGCGCGCTCGCCGACCGCATCGCCGAGGACTTCGGCTCGTATGAGGCCTGGAAGGGCGAGTTCGAGGCCGCGGCGGGCAACGCCTCGGGCTGGGCCCTGCTCGTGTACGACACGTTCTCGAACCAGCTCCGCAACGTCGTGGTCGACAAACACGACCAGGGCGCGATCTGGGGCGGCCACCCGATCCTCGCGCTGGACGTGTGGGAACACTCCTACTACTACGACTACGGCCCCGCCCGCGGCGACTTCGTCTCCGCGTTCTTCGAGGTCGTCGACTGGGACGAGCCCGCCACCCGCTACCAGCAGGCCGTCCAGCTCTTCGAGTAGGTCCGCCTTCGAGCGGCAGCAGCGCCGCCGACCGGACCGACTCGTACCCGGCGAACAGACGACGCGACCGTGGGCACGGCCGTCGTCGCCGGGGGCGGTACGGACGACGAACTCCTCGATCTTTGCGAACCTGGCCCCGATCGATCGCGGCGATCCGACCTGCCGGCGGAGCGCCGAGCAGCTATCGTTGCCGGCGGCGTTCCGCGGCGTCGGTGAGTGTCTCGAGGCTGATGGTGTCCGGCAGCAGTTCCCCGAGCGTGTAGGTCGTGACGCCGTCGCCCTCGTCGCAGACGACCTCCAGGTCGGAATCACAGAACTCCGCGAGCGTCTGGCGGCACATCCCGCAGGGAGTGACGCCGTCGGCGGCGTCGGAGGCGACCGCGAGGCGGTCGAACTCGGCGTGGCCGTGCTTCACCGCCTCCGCGATCGCGACCTCCTCGGCGTGCAGGGAGTTGGAGTAGTTGGCGTTCTCGATGTTACAGCCGACGTAGACGGTGCCGTCCGCGGTTCGGAGCGCCGCGCCGACCGGGTACTCCGAGTAGGGAACGTACGCGTCGGCGAAGGCGTCGCGGGCGGCCGCGACCAGCGGGTCGTCGGCGGGGTCTGCTGTCATGTCCCAGCCGACCGGCCGCTCGCACTTAACGATGTGTCGTCGCGTGGGCGGCTTCCGGGAATCCGGCGTACCGGACCCGACAGCGCCTTGCCGCCGGCGACCCAAGCGGGGCCGTGAGCGACCGAGCGGGCGCCGACGGCGTCGACGACGAGGACGACAGACCTGGTGACGACCGAGTCGGGGACCGGGAGAACGCGATCGAAGGGGAGGCGAGCGCCGTCGAGGTGTCCGGTCGACCGTACCTGCTCGGGGCGGCCGTAGTCGTGACGCTGTTCGCGGCCGCCGCGGGCTACGTCGTCGCCGCGAACAACGTCGTGGACGCCGTGACTGTGTTCGGCCTCGTCACGCTCTCGGGGTCTCCGGCGACGATGGCGGCGTACGGGGCGGTGCTGTCGGCGCTCGTGCTCGGTGTCCTGTTCGGACTCGTCACGGTCGCCTCGCGGTTCGACGAGGACGCGATCAACTGACCCGACCTATCGGATGCTCCGGAGCCGGCTCTGACCGTGCGGCGAGCGGGGTGCTTTTGTGCCAGCGGCGACCAGCAGAGGTATGGCGACGAGCGCGACAGAATCGGCCGACGTGCCCGGTTCGGATCCCGACGACGCGCCGGATGAGAAGGCGGGTCGCGGACGGCTCTGGGCCGCACTCGCGGTGTTGCCGTTCCTCGCGATCGGGCTCGGAGACGTGGTGTTGCTGTTGATCTGGGGAATCGATCCGCTGTGGGGCTTCGCGATCCTCCCGCCGATCCTGTTCTGTTCGATGCTCGCGTACCTCGTGTTCTCCACGGACTTCCTCGAAGGTCGGACCTGATCGCCGGCAGCAGTCCGCTCGGCGGGCCGCCATCACCTCCCGGTGTCGTACTTGTAGGTCGCCTCGTCGGGGTCGATACCGAAGTCCTCGGCGGTCTCCTGAACCTCCGGTTCGGCGTCGTCCCCGTCGGCGGGGGCGGCCTTGAACCGCTCGCGGAACCGCTCGGGTAACATGAACTCCTCGCGGTCGAGCCGCAGCGGCGTCGCGTTCTCGCCCTCGTCGGCGCGGACCTGTTCGAGCCGGTCGGCGAGCGGGTCGGGAACTCCGTCGTCGTCGAGCATCTCGAAGCCGAACTGTTCGAGGTACGTCGCCGTCGGCGTGAAGCAGTACACCTCGTCGAACTCCTGGTCGCCGGCCTTCTCGACCAACCGCTCGACGACGTGCGCGCCGATCCCCTGCCCGCGCCACGACTCCAGCACCCCGATCCCGGTCAGTTCGACGAACTCGCCGTCGTCGGTTTTGTGGACCCGCAGGCGGCCGAACCCGGCGCGGGCGTTCGACCCCTCCTCGACCGCGACTACGTAGTCGCGCGACCGGAACGCTCGCTCATCGAGCCCCATCTCCTCGATGTGCTCGAGCAGCCACGCCTCGTCCCGGTTCTTGGCGTCGCGGACGTACATGAGCGACAGTACGCGGGCCGGTGTGTTACCAGTTGTGGAGGATCCGCCGCCGGCGACGCGGTCCGGGGGAGGACGGCCGCCTCACCGCGCGGTCCACCCGCCGTCGACCGAGAGGCACGCGCCCGTCACGTAGCCTGCGGCGTCACTCGCGAGGAACACGACGGGGCCGGCGACCTCCGCGGGGTCGGCGAATCGATCCAGCGGCGTGCGGTCGCGGATCGAGTCCATCAGGCGCTCGTTCCCCTCGATGTCGGCCGTGAGGTCGGTGAGGACGTAGCCGGGCGCGACCGCGTTCACGCGCACCTCGGGCGCCCAGTCGAGCGCCATCGACTTCGTTACGCCGACGAGTCCGTGCTTCGAGGCGACGTACGGGTGCTGTCGGGGGAGTCCGACCAGCCCGCCCACCGAGGCGACGTTGATCAGACTCCCGCCGTCGCTCGCGTGCAGCGCCTCCGCGGCCGCGCGGGCACAGCGGAGCGCGCCGCGGAGGTTCACGTCGAGCACGAACTCCTCGGCGTCCTCGGTCGTCGCCTCCGGCGGTCCGAGCGCGCCGTCGGGGTTGACGCCGGCGTTGTTGACGACGATGTCCGGGCCGCCGAGCTCCTCGCGAACGGTCGCCATCAACGCGGTCACGTCGTCCGTATCGGTCACGTCGGTCGGACACGCTAGCGAGTCGATGCCGCGGGACTCGACCGCGGCGACCGCCTCCTTGACGTCCGCGGCGGTGCGGCTCGTCGGCACCACGTCGGCGCCCGCGTTCGCCAGGCCGAGCGCGATCGCGCGACCGATCCCCCGAGTGCCGCCGGTGACGACGGCGACGCGGTCGGAGAGGTCGAGGGCGGTCGTCGGATCGAACTCGCCCGCGGAGTCGTCGGTCATGAGCCCGACCACTCCCCGATGGCACTTCGCTCTTGGCTCGTGTGCCCCGGGCGGGGCTGTCCATCGTGTAAAATTACTTGCCGTCTCCGCAAAAACGGCCGCTCATGAGCAACGACCCGGACGCCGCCGTCGACACAGACGAGATCGTCCACGAACCCGAGGAGGCGTTCGCCGAGGCGACGAACGTCCGCGCGTTCATGCGCGAGTACGGCATCGACGGGTACGAGGACCTCATCGAGCGCACCACGACCGACCTGCCGGGGGAACCGGACTCCGGCGTCGACTGGTTCTGGGACGAACTCGTCGACTACCTCGGGATCGACTTCTCCGAGGCGTACGACGAGGTCCGTGACGACACGGACGGGCCGCAGTTCACCGACTGGTATCCCGGCGGCGAGATCAACCTCGCGCACAACGTCCTCGACCGCCACGCCGAAGGCGACGCCCGCGACGACGTGGCCTGCGTGTGGGAGGGCGAACCCGGCGACGTGCGCGAGGTGACGTTCGGCGACCTCCACGATCAGTCGAACCGCGTCGCCAACTACCTCGAATCGCGGGGCGTCGAGACGGGCGACACCGTCGGCCTCTACATGGCGATGGTTCCCGAGGTGATGAGCATCCTCTACGGCTGTTTCAAGATCGGCGCGATCGCGGTGCCGATCTTCTCCGGCTTCGGCGTCGACGCGACCGCGACCCGGATCGACGACTCCGAGTGTTCGGTGCTGTTCACCGGCGACGGCTTCTACCGCCGCGGCAGCGAGGTGCTGCTGAAGGACACCGCCGACGAGGCGATCGAGGAGGCCGGTCACGTCGAGGAGGTAGTGGTGTACGACCGGCTGGGTAGCGAGGCGCGAAGCGCCTCGAACACGCGAGGGGGGAGCGAAGCGACCCGCGAGCGGAGCGACGACGGGAGCGACACCGAGATCCCCTGGAACGACGACCGCGACGAGTGGTGGAGCGACTCGGTCGCCGAGGCGTCCCCGGAGTACGAGACGAAGTCGCTGCCCAGCGGTCAGGAGTCGATGCTGCTGTACTCCTCCGGGACGACGGGGACACCGAAGGGGATCGTTCACACCCACGCCGGTGTGCAGATGCAGTGCGCCAAGGAGATCCACTTCGGCTTCGATCAGAAGCCCGACGACGTGTTCTGGTGGGTATCGGACATCGGCTGGATGATGGGGCCGTGGATGCTGATCGGGAATCACACCTTCGGCGGGACGATCCTGATGTACGAGGGCGCGCCGGACCACCCCGGTCCGGACCGTTTCTGGGAGACCATCGACCGACACGACGTGACCCAGTTCGGGATCTCGCCGACGGCGATCCGCGCGCTGCGCAAGCACGGCGACGAGCACATCGAGGGCCACGACCTCTCCAGCCTGCGGATCCTCGGGTCGACCGGCGAACCGTGGGACCCCGAGTCGTGGCTGTGGTTTCACGAACACGTCGGCGGCGGCGAGGTGCCGATAATCAACATCTCCGGCGGCACGGAGATCTGCGGCTGCTTCCTCATGCCGATGCCGGATCAGCCCCTCAAGCCGTGCACGCTCGGCGGTCCCGGACTGGGAATGGACATCGACATCGTCGACGAGGACGGCGAGAGCGTCGCAGACTCCAACGAGCGGGGGTACCTGGTCGCGCGCGACTCCTGTCCGTCGATGACCAAGAGCCTCTGGTCGGGCGACGAGCGCTACCTCGCGGAGTACTGGTCACGGTTCACGGACCCCCCCATGTGGAACCACGGCGACTGGGCCCAGAAGGACGAAGACGGCTTCTGGTACCTCCACGGCCGCGCCGACGACGCGCTCAACGTCGCCGGCCGGAAGGTCGGCCCCGCCGAGATCGAGGGGGTTCTGATCGACCACGAGGCCGTCAACCAGGCGGCGGCCGTCGGCGTCGACGACGAGACCACCGGCACCGCGGTCGCCGCGTACGTGGTCCTCGAACCGGGTGCTGAGTCGAGCGACGACCTCCGGGAGGAGCTTCGGGCGCTCGTCGGCGAGGAGCACGGGAAGCCGTTCCGCCCCCGCGAGATCCTGTTCGTCGGGGAGTTCCCGAAGACGCAGTCGGGGAAGATCATCCGGCGGGCGATCTCGGCCGTCCATCAGGACGAGGACCCCGGCGACCTCTCCTCGATGGAGAACCCCGAGGCGCTGGAGGCGCTTCGGGAGGCGAGCTAACGCGGGGTGGGCGACGAGAGCGACACCGCGTCGAGCCCGAGCGTCAGGTCCTCCGGCGCCGCGCGACCGTCCGCGACGACGGCGGTCGTCGCGTCGAGAGAGGCGTCGCCATCCGGGAGCGCGACCGCCCCGCCCGCGGCGAGCGGCGCGACGACGCCGGCGGCGACCGTCCGCGGGTCCGACAGCGGCGCGCGCACCGCGACCCGTGACTCCGCATCGAGCGCGAGTTCGTCCGCGGTCTCTCGCGCCGCATCGAGGAGGTCGGCGTGTGAGTACGTGCGGTCGGTGTCGGCGTCCCGAAGCACGAGATCTTCGGTGTCGTGGAACGTCGGCGGGAACGCGGGGTTCTCGCTCCACACCTCCTCCTCCCAATGGGTCGTGTCCGGCCGCTCGGGGTCGCCGCCGAAGGCGACGAGCTTCGAGCCGCCCGGGAGGTCGAACTCGTGTTCGCGCTGGGCCGGGACGACCACCGCGCGGGCGTCGGACTCGGGGTCGATATCCGACGCGAACTCCGTCACCGCGCCGAGAAGGGCGGCGCCGAGGAACGTGAACACCGCCTGCGGGTGTGGGTCGGCGTCGATGACGACGCGGTCGCCCTCGCGGACGCCGATGTGGCTGAGGACGTTGCCGGCCTTGTAGGCGGTGTTGCACAGATCGAAGTAGCTGTACGTGCGGTCGAGTTCCGCGGCGTGGAGTGCGGGCCGCTCGCTGCGTCGGTCGCGGGCGACGAGGTCGCCGACGAGCGTGAACTCCTCGGTCATGCGAGGGCGTTAGAGCGGGGCGACCAAGAGGGGTCCGGCGAGCGCCGTGCGATCGCGGCCGGAACGATCGGCTGATCGTACCGACTCGGGGTGTAGCCGGGTCGAGAGCACACGGGGCGAAGCTCTTTCTATGATACTGCACGTATCACGTCGTATGAGTGAGACCACGTCGTCGAACGGGGGAACCTCCGCTCGAATCGTGGAGACTAGAGACGTACTGGGGGGAGAGCCTCGAATAGACGGAACGAGGGTCGGTGTGCTGACGATCTACGAGCGAGTCGAGGGACGTGGTCTCGAACCGCAGACCGTTGCGGACCGGCTTAATCTGGACGTGGCCGACGTGTATCGGGCGCTCGCGTACTACCACGAGCATCCCCGCCAGATGGAGGAGGTCCGTCGCGAGCGCTCGGAGGCGATGGAGGAGGTCGAGACGCGGATCGACCGTCCCGAAAGTGTCAACCCCGAGTGAGCGTGTCGGGGCGTGAGTGGGCGTTTCTTGTCGATGAGAACCAGGAGCCGAAGATCGCGGCGATACTCGAAACGGAGGGATACGACGCTGAACACGTGCAGAACGTGCTCGGAAAAGGTGTGAAGGACGAACCCGATGTTCTTCCGTACGCTGTCGCCAACGATCGGATCGTTATCACGGCGGACGTGAAGGACTTCGCGCCGCTGCGCCCGTCAGAACACTGTGGAGTGATGCTGCTCGACATGCAGCGCACCTCGGCTTACGACGTTTCGAACGCCGTTCTCGACATCATCGAGTCCTACAGGGACCGAGACCAGTTCGTGATGGAGAAGTTGGACGCCTGGCTGTAGGTTACAGCACCAAGCCGCGGATGGCGACTCCCTCGCCCGCCTCGACCGTGCCGATCACGCGGCCGTCGGTCTCGGCCGCCAGCGACTCGGCCCGTTCGGAGTCGACCGCGGCGACGAAGCCGGTGCCCATGTTGAACGTGCGGTGCATCTCCTCGTCGGCGACGTTGCCGGCCTCCTGCACGAACTCGAAGACGGGCGGGGCGGGCCACGGGTCGGTGATCTCGTAGCGGTTCTCACCCAGTCGCTCCAGGTTGGTCCAGCCGCCGCCGGTGACGTGCGCGGCACCGCGGACACCGTGCTCGCGCATCGGCTCCAGGAGGCCCGCGTAGATACGCGTCGGCTCCAGCAGCGCCTCGCCGACGGTGTCGTACCCCTCGAACGGGCACGGGTCGGCGTACTCGTGTTCTCGAGTAGCGGCCTCACGGGCGAGCGTGAGGCCGTTCGAGTGGATGCCCGACGATTCCCAGCCGACGAGCGCGTCGCCCGGTTCGGCGTGGCCGTCGAAGACGGCGTCCTTGGCGACGAGGCCGGCGCAGGTTCCCGCCAGATCCAGTCCCTTGATCACCTCGGGCATCACCGCGGTCTCGCCGCCGACGAGCGCGACGCCGGCGCGCTCGGCGCCCTCGCGGAGGCCCGCGCCCACCTGCTCGGAGAACGTCTCGTCGGGCTCGTCGACCGCGAGGTAGTCGACGAACGCGACCGGGTCGACGCCGGCGGCGACGAGGTCGTTGGCGTTCATCGCGATGCAGTCGATGCCGACCGTCGAGTAGTCCCCCAGCGCCTCGGCGACGATGAGCTTCGTCCCGACGCCGTCGGTGGCCAGCGCGAGGTACCGATCGCCGATGTCGAGCAGGCCGGCGTAGTCGCTCCCTTCGGCGCCGGCGTCGCCGACTGCGGACACGAGCGCGGCGGTCGCGGCCTCGCTGGCGTCGATGTCGACCCCCGCGTCGGCATAGGTGAGTTCCTCGTCGGTGTCGGCGGCGTCCGTGTCGTCGGTCATGCTCGTGAGGGGTTCGGGTGGGAGCAAAAGCGCACCGACAGCGCGGCCGAGCGGAGCGAGGCCGCGGCACGCGGCGGCGAGGTCATCGTGCCGAGCCGTCCCCGAACACAGCGCGGCCGAGCGGAGCGAGGCCGCGGCACGCGGCGGCGAGGTCATCGTGCCGAGCCGTCCCCGAATACAGCGCGGCCGAGCGGAGCGAGGCCGCGGCACGCGGCGGCGAGGTCATCGTGCCGAGCCGTCCCCGAACACAGCGCGGCCGAGCGGAGCGAGGCCGCGGAACGCGGCGAACGTCTCGCCCGCGATCGAGGCGGGACCGCGAGACTGCTCCGACTGTGGCGCGTCAGAACAGGACGAACAGGGCGAACCCGACCGCCAGCGCCGCGCTCGGGAGGAACGCCGCGAGCCACACCGGCGTCGACCACGCGCGCACCGTCGCGCCGTCGAGCGGCCCGAACGGGATCAGGTTGAACGCCGCGAGCAGGAGGTTCACCGCGACGCCGTAGGTCCCGACTGTCAGCGCCAGCGACGAGACCCCCGCAACCCCGACCAGCAGCAGCGGCGCGAACAGGGCCGCGAGCACGAGGTTCACGACGGGTCCCGCGAGCGCGATGAGGCCGTTCTGGCGCTTGGTGATCCGACCGACGTGGTGGACCGCGCCGGGAGCGGCGAACAGAAAGCCCGCGGTGGCGGCGACAACCGCGAGAAACAGCATGCCGTAGTCCGCGCGAAAGGCCGCCCGCTGGCCGTACCGCACCGCGACGACCTTGTGTCCCAGTTCGTGCAACAGGAACGCGATGCCGGCGGTGACGAGACTCACGATGAGCAGTCCGCCAAGCGATCCGACGGCGCCCGCCGCGAGCGTGTTGATCACGGCGGTGCCGCCGCCGGCGAAGAACACCGCGAACGCGACCGACAGCGCGACCCACGCCAGCGAGAGATCCCGGAGTTCCCGACTCGAAAACGAGAGCCCCGCGATCGACGCGGCGACACCGCCGGACGAACTCGACGCCCCGCTCCTCCTCCCCCCGTCGCCGGCGCGGGTCACGCGACGGCCCCCCAGATGACCCGTGCGGATTCGCGAGCGCCCTGAACCATCAGGTCGGTGATGCTCGCGTCGAGCGACCCGGCGAACACCGGGACGACGTACGCCGCGAACAGCAGCGAGGCGACGAGACTCCCGATGTTCGTCGCCGCGACAACGACGATCAGCCGGAACAGCGGCACGTCGAGCATGTCCGAGGCGATGGCGCGGATCGGCCGCGACTCGTCCGACAGCAGCTCGTTCAGCGTGCCGATGTCGGAGACGTTCACGGTGAGGTGGCGCAGCTCCATGTACCCCGTGAACCACCCCGGCGCAAGCAGCGGATTGACGGAGGTCATCCACGCGACGGCGCCGCCGACGCCCGCCGAGCGCCAGCGGGCGCCCGCGAGCTTCGCCAGCCCGGCCGCGAACACGCCGTTGATCACGAACCACGCGGCGAACAGCGTAAGTAGCTGCTCGTTGCGCACGCCGGCCATCGCCAGCAGGACGAAGAAGCCGATGAACGCCGCCGAGATGCCGAACGCGGCGATCTTCCCCCACGGGATCCCCCCCTTCGATGCGGAGCCGACGAGCGAGTCCATCGGTGGCAACGACTCGGGGTTCGCGAGGTACGACTCGATGCCGGCGCGGTGACCCGCGCCGACGACCGCGACCACGTCGTACCCCTCGTTCCGGAGTCCCACGAGCTGGTGGGCGATGTACGCGTCGCGCTCGTCGATGAGCGCCTCGGCGCCGCCGGGGGAGAACTCCCGGAACTCCTCCATCATCGCCGTCACCACGTCGGTGTCGGTCAGATCGTCCGGGTCGAACCCCTCGAGGTCGTCGCCGTCGGCGGCGGGCGCGAGGTCGAGCGCGTCGATGGCCACGGCCGCGAGCGCGCCGACGAACACCCCCGCGACGAGTCCAAGCGCCAGGCTCCCGGCCGCGCGCACGAGGGTGCCCGAGAGCAGCCCGGCGACCGCGTCGACACCGGCGCCGGTGACCGTCACCGCGGCGGCGACCGCGACCGCGACGATCGCACCGACGCCGAGCGCGGTCACGCCTCCGGACCCATCCGCGTCGTCGCCGCCCAGCGTCGGCGACGCGGCGCGGTAGCCGAGATACCCCGCGACGGCGCCGACGAGCGCGCCGACGCCGACGCGCGTAAGCACGGCGTCGGTGATCCCGACTGCGCCGCCGAACAGCCCGATCGCCGGGCCGAGCAGGACGCCCACGAGCAGGCCGAACGTGACCCCCGCGACGCGGGGATCGGTGACGCCGAACGCGAGCGCGCCGACCATGCGCAGCTTCTCGATCAGCGAGAGCCGCGCCCAGAAGCGCTGGATCGTCGTCTGGATGTCGCGGTCGACGAGCGCCACCGAGATCTCGAGGTCCTCGGCGGTCTCGACCGCCGCCAGCAGCTCCGCCCCGGGGTCGATGTCGAACCGGTCGCCCATCCGCGTCTGGACGTACGAGAGCATCCAGTACGCGAGGAACTGGAAGACGGTGTTGCCCCGAAGCAGGTCGCCGGGGTCGAGGTCGTCGGGCGTCTCTCCCTTCATCTGCCGGTAGCGCCCCTCGTCGAGTTCGACGGCGACGACGTCGGGACGCTCCTCGGCGACCGTCTCCTCGACCTCGCGGACGGACGCCTCCGAGACGTGGGCCGTGCCGACGACGCGGACGCTCCCCTCGCCACGCTCGTTGGAGGGTTGCGGTCCGGTGGCGGAGGCTGGGCCGTCGGCGGCCGACGAGGCGGACGCAGGGGCCTCACCTGTGTCGGCAGTGCGGTCGCCGACCACGTCAGAGGTGGGCGTATCCGCGGCGTCGGGATCGCGGCTCACGGTCGCGACCCCGCGCGCGATCCGGTTCCGGTACTCATTGGCCGGGTTTTTCCGTCCGGTCCGTATACGCCTGTCGGAGTCTCACGTCTCGCGTCGCGGACGGGTTCCGGACCGACGGGTGCTCGGCTCGGGACGGCACGGTAGGTATTCATGCCCGGCCCGCATGGTGTGCGTATGGACCACGAGGCCGAGGTCGCCGGCATCGGCGTGGGGGCGGGGCCGGACGGCGAGGAGGTTCCCGCGGTCGTGCTCCGCACCCGCGGGGAGTATCTCCCGATCTTCGTGACCCCGGATCAGGCGCGCTCGATCCGCGACGCGCTCGCGGGCGAGCCGTTCGATCGACCGCTCACCCACGACCTGCTCGTCGAGATGGTGACGGAGTTCGGCGGCGCGGTCGACTCCGTCCGGATCGACGACATCGTCGACGGCACCTTCTACGGCAAACTCACCGCCGAGCGCTACGTCGACGGCGAGCCGGACCGGTTCGTCTTCGACGCCCGCCCCAGCGACGCTATCGCCATCGCCGCCCGGCTCGAGTGTCCGATCCGCGTGAGCGACGAGGTGATCGACACCGCCGGGCAGCCGCCGAAGTCGTTCGACGTGGACGCCGACAGCGACGACCCAGGACCCCGGGGTTCCGGTCCCCGAGATCGAGAGAGCAGCCGCTCGGAGTCGGACCCGGACGACGAGTTCCGCTCCCGCTGAGCGGCGTCGCGGTCAGGCTTCGGACCCCGTTTCGGTCTCTCCGTCCGCTCCGCCCGCGATTCCGGCCGCCCGAACACGTAGCGCCTCCGCGGTCTCGTCGTCGGAGACACCGTTCGCGCGGGCGGAGTCGACCAACTCGTCGAGGGCCTCGTCGAGGAGTTCCCGCGACGTGATATCACGGTTCGTTATCACGTGCCACCGTTCGGTCGATCCCCGCATAACGGTTCGGACGGCGACCGCGCGTCTCGTTCCTCGAAACTGTCGGGAGCGACACCGCAGGAGTTGAGACCCACGCCACCGGAAGGACCCGCTATGACCGACGACAACGACGCCGTCGACGGAGCAGCCGACGGAGACGCCCGCGACGACGAGGAGGGAACGCTCGCCGCCTCGTACACGGAGATGACGGAATTGTTGCTTCCCAACGACACGAACAACCTCGGGCGGGCGTTGGGTGGCGCGGTCCTCCACTGGATGGACATCTGCGGCGCCATCGCGGCGATGCGCTTCTCGCGGCGCCAGTGCGTCACGGCGTCGATGGACCACGTCGACTTCATCGCACCCATCGACTTGGGCGAGGTGGCCGTGATCGAAGCGTACGTGTTCAACACCGGCCGCACAAGCGTCGACGTGAAGGTCGACGTTCGCGCCGAGAACCCCAGAACCGGCGAGGAGCGGCGGACGACCACCTCGTTTCTCACGTTCGTCGCGCTCGACGAGGACGGTACGCCGACGCCCGTGCCGGACCTCGAGTGTCCGACCCCGGAGGAAGCGGCGTTGCGCGAGGAGGCGACCGAGGAACGGCGGGCGCAGTTGACCGACGTGAGCGAACGGCTGGGATGAGGTCCGCGGCCGGCGTTCGGTGCCGGTTCCGCGCCGACGCACCCCGTCGATTTCGGCGGTTGCGGTAGCGCGCGCCGAACGAGGTAGTTCTCCGGGCTGATATCTGGAGGATTGGTCGTAAGTATCTCTCGCCGAAATGGGGAGCATGAGTCGCATTCCAGACGCCCTGAGGAGAACGTACCTCAGGAAGTTCACGGCGCTCACGCTGGCGACGCTGCTGGTCGTCACGGCCGCCGGGTTCGCGCTGCAAGGGCAGGTCGCCGCGACGCTGACCGACCAGACGCACGACGATCTCAGCTCGAACGCGGAGACGACCGCCAGCGAGGTGTCGAGCTGGGTCGACAACAACGAACAGTCGGTCAGGCTCGTCTCTCAACAGCTGGAGAGAGACGCAGGCGACGGCGGGGCGGTGCAGACGACGATCGAACACGAGTTCGAGCGGCTGTCGGGCCGTGTCATCGCCCTCCACTACGTCGACGTGAACTCGATGGCGGTCGAGCGCAGCACGACCGACAACGCCGTCGGCACGACGCTGACCGGGATCGACTGGGAGTCCGGGGCGACGGACCTCTCGGCGGTCAAGCCGACCGAAGCGGTCGTCTCGTCGACGTACGAGCGCAACGGCGCCCACTGGATGGCGTTCGCGAGCGGCGTTCCCGGAACCGATCGCGCGCTCGTGATGACCGTCGACGCCGCCGCCGTTGCGGGTGACGCGACGACAGGATCTGAGGGCGATACCCGGGTCGTCGACGCCGGGAGCGCCACGGTCCTGTTCAGCTCGGACGCCGAGGTGCTGGGCCAACAGTTCGCCGGCGGCCTCGACTCCCACGCGCTCACCCACGGCCAAGAGACGGCTGGCGCCCACGACATGGCGGGGACGAACACCGTGATGGCGTACGCGCCGGTCGACGGAACCGACTGGGTCGTCATCCGGTCGATGCCGCAGTCGGCCGCGTACGCGCTGGTGACGCAGGTTCGGCTCGCCCTGGGTGCCGTCATCGGTATCGCCGCGCTGGGCTTTCTCGTCATCGGTGTGACTCTGGGTCGGTCGACCTCGCGGACGCTGCGGGACCTCGCGACCCGCGCCGAGGCGCTCGCGGCCGGTGACACCGACTCGGCCGCCGCCGAGCCCGACGATCGGATCGACGAGGTCGGCGCAGTCCAGGAGTCGTTCGGGGAGGTCCGACGCTACCTCGCGACCGCGACCGCGCAAGCGACGGCCGTCGCCGACGGCGAGTTCGACGCGCCGGTGCTCGATCGGACCGTCCCCGGCGAACTCGGCGAGGCCCTCACGGAGATGCGCGACGAACTCGAGTCGCTGATCGAGGAGATGCGCGCGACCAACGAGGCGCTCGCGACCGCCGCCGAGTCGTACGGCGAGACCATGGAGCGGGCGGCCGAGGGCGACCTCACCGCCCGGATGGACGCCGACGTGGACGACGAGTCGATGGCGCGGATCGCCGCGGAGTTCAACGAGATGATGGACGAGCTGGCGGCGACCGTCGGGGAGGTCGACCGCGCCGCCGCCGCGGTCGCGGCCGCCAGCGAGGAGGCGGACGCCGGCGTCGCCGAGGCCGAGCGCGCCGCCGGCGAGGTGGCCGACTCGACCGACGAGATCGCCGCGGGCGTCGACAAGCAGGTGAGCCACCTCCAGGAGGTGACCGCCGAGATGTCCGACCTGTCGGCGGCCGTCGAGGAGGTCGCTGCGACCGCCGATCAGGTCGCGAACATGAGCGAGGAGGCCGCCGAGCGCGGCGACCGCGGCGCCGATCTGGCGGACGAGGCCGTCGAGGAGATGGCCGCCATCGAGGAACACACGCAGTCGACCGCCGAGGTCGTTCGCGGCCTCGAGTCCGAGGTGACGGCGATCGGCGACATCGTCGACCTGATCGACGACATCGCCGAGCAGACGAACACGCTGGCGCTCAACGCCTCCATCGAGGCCGCCCATGCGGGCGCCGAGGGCGACGGCTTCGCCGTCGTCGCCGAGGAGGTCAAGACTCTGGCGACGGAGACCCGCGAGGCGACCGGCCGGATCGCCGACCGGATCGAGGCGGTGCAGTCGTCGACCGCCGACGCCGTCGAGGACATCGAGGAGACCAGCGAGCGCGTCGAGGATGGCGCCGAGACGATCGAGACGGGACTGGACGCGCTCGGCGACGTGGTCGAGGCCGTCGAGGAGGCCAACGACGGCGTCCAGTCCATCTCCACCGCGGCCGACGATCAGGCCGCGAGCGCCGAGGAGGTCGTCGCCATGGCCGACGAGGTCGCGAGCGTGAGCGAGGAGGCCGCCGCGGAGGCCGACAGCGTGTCGGCGGCGGCCGCCGAACAGTCCGCGTCGCTGAACCAGGTGAGCGGCGAGGTCGAGCGACTCGCGGGGCGGGCGGCCGACCTGCGGGAGCTGGCGGGGAGCTTCGAGACGGGGGAGGATGCGGCAGCCGAGGGCGGCGTCGAGGCCCGTCCGAGCGACCGCGGAGTCGACGACCGCGGCGACTTCGAGTTCGGCGACGACGGGGCGGTCGCCGACGGCGGAGAGCCAGGCGTGACGGACCGCGACGCGAACGGGACCGAGAGCCGCGGGAACTGAACGGAACGGACCGAGACGGATCGGGAGGGGAGGAAAACGGACTGCGACGCCGAGGATCGACCGAGACTCAGATTCCGGGGTCGGGTCGCTCCCCGAGTTCGAACGAGACAGTCGTCTCGGACCCGTCACGGAGCACTATAAACTCCACGGCGTCGCCGGGATCGGTCTCCAAAGCGAGGTAGTTCGAGAGGTCGGCCTGCACCTCCACGTCGGTGCCGCCGATCCCGACGACCACGTCGCCGCCGGTGGGGACGCTGACGCCGTCGACGATCCGCTCGTCGTCGGTTCCCCGGAGGGTGCCGGCGGCGGGTCCGTCATCGAGCACCTCGACGATGAGCACGCCGCCCACGTCGTCAAGGTCGTACGCCTCCGCGATGAGGGGAGTCACCTCGAGGAGGCGAACGCCCATGAAGGAGTGGTCGTACTCGCCGTCAGTCGCGAGCGCGGGGACGACCTGCTTCGACAGCTCGGCCGAGACGCCGAAGCCGAGGTTGTCGCCGCCGCCGCGGGCGGCGACCGCCGCGACGTCCCCGCCGAAGGTGACGACGGGGCCGCCCGAGTTCCCGGGGTTGAGCGCGGCGTCGGTCTGCACCGAGTCGGCGACGGTGAAGTTGTTCGGCGCCGACAGCACTCGGTCGACACCGGAGATGACGCCGGTGGAGGCCGAGCCGCTGAAGCCGTACGGCGAGCCGATCGCCATCACCGGGGTCCCGACCGGCGGCTCGGGGTCGGTGTCGACCCACGACAGCGGCGTCGCGAACTCGGGGCGGTTCTCGGCGCGCAACACCGCGAGATCCGAGTAGGCGTCGGTGCCGACGATCTCGGCGTCGCGCCACGTGTTGCCCTGAAACCGGAGCTTCACCTCGGTCGCGCCGGCGACGACGTGCTGGTTCGTGACGACGTAGCCGTCGCCCGCGACGAAGCCGGACCCGCTTCCCTGGGGACCGTTCCGGCCGTAGTTGAGGACGCCGACGACCGACTGGATCGTCGACCGGTACACGTCGGTCTCGGTCGCCGACGACGCGGCCTCGTGTCCTCCGGCGTCGGTGCCCGCGCTTTCGTTCGAGTCGGCCGCCTGCGGGGCGGCGTCGGAAGAGCCCACCTGCACGCAGCCGGCGGCGCCGACGGCGCCCGCGCTCGCGAGCCCCGCCAGAACGTCGCGTCGTGTTGGCATGAACCACGGTAGGGTCCTGGTCCGAATAACTCCGGCGCTCTCGGTGTCCCACGTGGTCGGGCGGTTCGGGGGAGCCGCGCTGGACCGCCCGGTCCGGCAGGCATTTGCCGCGTCCGTGGGTACGAACGGACATGAGCCTCGACGCCGACATCCCCCCGACGCCGACCCTCTCGACGGTCGACCCGAGCCAGTACGACGACACGGAGGTCGCCGGCGACGAGTACCATCGCGAGGAGCTGGAAGCGTTCCTCCGGGAGGGCGCGTGGGAGGGAGCGTTCGACCGGTGGGCCGCGGACGCCGATATCGACGCCGACACGTGGCGCATCGCCGGCGAACTGGAGCTGTTCGGACGGTTCGACTTCTTCTGGGACGACTTCGCCGACCGCGTCGGCTACCACGCCCCCGGGATCCCCGAAGACTGGAAGGAGCGGGACCTCCACCCGGACCTCCGGAGCTGGGAGCAGGTGTCGGCGATCAACGCCGCGTTGACCGAGTTCGGGCAGGTCGTCTGCGAGGTGCTGAAGGCGGAGTACGTCGACTGGGAAAGCGAGTTCGAGGCGCCTGACGATCTCCCGGACTTCTGACTCGGCGACCGCGCCGCCGGCGACGGGGACGGCCGCGCGGCGCCGGTAGCGATTTACCCTCGGCCCGCCGAATGCTACCTATGGTCACGGCAACGGAGCGTGACGAGATGACCTGGTACCAGTGTGACGCCTGCGGCCTGCTGTTCGACGACCCCGACGACGCCGAACAGCACGAGGAGCACTGCGACGCGGAAGACCCCTCCTACCTCCAGTAGGACCGTTCCCCGGAATTCGGGCCGCGGACGGTCCGACCGCCGATCAGAAGCGGTCGTCCGCGAGGCGTTCCGCGTGCTCGCGCGACTCCGCGACGAGCCACCGGACCTTCGCAGCGTCGCCGTAGGCGAGCGCCTCCTTCACCTCGTCGCGGAGGACGCCGACTCCGTGTCCGACCGGCTCCCCGTCGGCGTCGGCCAACTCGTAGACGCCGTGCCGGACGGGCGCGGCGGCGGCCGCCGATCGGTCCAGGTCTCGCCACGGCTTCCGGAGGCTCATCTCACTCGCCCCCGTTCCCCTCCGCGGCCGCGTCGGCGTCCACGTCGCCGGCGTCGTCGCCCGCGACGAACTCGTAGCTCTCCTCGCCCCAGTCGTCTTCGACGAAGGCGAACACGCGCCCGCCGGCGACCTCGGGATCCGCCTCGATCTCGGTGCGTTGACCCCCCGGCCGGCGGGCGGTGACGCCGGGAAACAGCTCCTCATCCTCATCCTCGCCGAGGATGACGCGACCGACGCCGGTCTGTTCGAGGATATCGTCGTGCGTCCGCAGGTCGTTCACGTACAGCAGGACACCCTCCGTCTCGGTGGGGTCGGTGACGAGCACGTGCGTCTCCTTGCCCGGCGAGGTGGTGAGAGTCTCCTCGACGACCTGCGGGACGCCGTGGTAGAAGGTGACCCGGCCGTCGAGGTACTCCACCTCGACGCCCTCCTCGCGGAGGGCGACCGAGACGCTCGCGGGCGCGATGTCGTTGCGGTGCGGGGCGCTCATGCCTCCGAATGGGTGGTGGACGCGAATAAGCGCGGCGAGAGCGAGGCCGACCGGAGTCCTCGTGAGCGGAGCGAGGCCGACCGGAGTCCTCGTGAGCAGAGCGCGGCGTGAGCGAAGCGAACCCCGCGGGAATCGGCGGCGACCTTGCGGGCGAGCCGCCCACAAAGAGAGCGAGTCTCACGAAGGGAGGCCTCGAATACGCGAACGGCGAACGGAGTGAGCCGTGAGCAGAGCACAGCGAGCCAGCGAACCAACCGGGAAACGCCATAGCGTATTCGCCGCCCAGCAGTCTCCCGGTTCAACGGAACCGTGAGGACGGCACTACTGGTCCGGTCGCCACCGGCCGCCGATCTCCTCGCGGGGATAGTCCTGATATGTGCCGTCGAGATACGTGGTGACACGACCGTTCTCTTCACTGAGCGTGATCGCCCACAGGACGTTCTTTCGGAGCGATGTTTCGAGGGCACTCATGTGTTTGGTCCCCATCCAGTCGGGGTACTCGAGGTCCGCGACTGCGGACACTTCCGCGTGATTGGGGCTCCGAACTCGCACCATCTGTCGTTGAATCGTTCCGTCTCCAGTTACGATGATCGCGCCGTCCCGGCTGAACGCGACGTCCTCGGCGACCCGCCGAAACCCCTCGAGCGAGTCGAGGACGATCTTACACCGATCGGTCGGCCAGATGTTCTCGCCGAGTGGGTCGGTGTACTCCTCGAAATCGGTTTCGGCAACGACCAGAAAGTACAAGCTGGGACCACTCACGTACTGGTCGTCCCACTTATCGAACTCCACACTCAACGTCTCGGCAACGTATCGGATCCGGTCCATCAGATCCTGGCTGGAGGCGTACTTTTTCAAAACCTGGTCGAGTTCTTCCATTCGTCTCCCAACACCGTACACTCGGACCGCTATTAAACTCTGTTCAGGTCGGATTCACTGCTCTACTGAACACGAGTTCGGTCTCACACATCGTTCCTGTTACGATCGTCAGTTTGTTATTTATGTTGATATGTGCGTTCTGTGCGTACGTGCACGGGTTCCTGGGTCTCTCGCGACGCCGAGAGTGTACAGAGTAGACGAGCCGTCCATCCATCCGCTCGGGTTGTCCTGTGTCGGACCCGAGAACGGTCCGCCCAACCGGCGCCTGTTCGTCGTTCGTAGGCGAAGCGCGACCAGCATATTGCCGTGTGCACGGAGTGGACCGGATATCACTGACTCCGGTCATCACCCGGCGGGACGGATCCGCTCGTCTCCGTCCCCCACTCGCGACCGCGATGTTGACACGACCGCCACGCTTTACCCCGGCGAACGCGCGCGTCGACGCATGGAAGGACGCGCCGCCGCGCCGGGCGCCGGGACCGTCGTCAACGCGCTCGCGACGGGCCGCGGCGCCGCGTTCGCGCTGGATCTGGAGACGAGCGCGACGGTCGCGCTCGACCCGAACGCCGAGGGCGTCACCGGCACCATCGCCGGCGCGCCCGACGGGGACACGACGCTGATCGAGCGGTGCGTCGAGCGGGTCGTCGACCGCTACGGCACCGGCGAGGGCGGGGCCGTCGAGACCGAAAGCGAGGTGCCGACCGCGGCGGGGCTGAAGAGTTCGAGCGCGGCCGCGAACGCGACCGTGGTGGCGACGCTGTCGGCGCTCGGGCTGGAGGTGGCGAACGACCCCGACGCCGACGTGACGAAGACCGAAGCGTGTCGCGTCGGCGTCCGCGCCGCTCGCGACGCCGGCGTCACCGTCACCGGCGCGTTCGACGACGCCTCGGCGTCGATGCTCGGCGGCGTCACCGTCACCGACAACACGGCGGACGAACTCCTCGTCAGCGACGACCCGTTCGCCGAGCACGCGCTCGTGTGGACGCCGCCCGAGCGGGCGTACTCCGCGGACACGGACGTCTCAGCGTGCGAGCGCGTCGCGCCGATGGCGGAGTTGGCGACGGAAATGGCGCTCGAGGGCGACTACGTGCGGGCGATGACGGTGAACGGGCTCGCCTTCTCGGCGGCGTTGGGGTTCCCGACCGACCCCGCCGTTGAGGCGATGGCCGACTGCGACGGCGTCTCGCTGTCGGGCACCGGCCCGAGCGTCGTCGCCGTCGGCGACCGCGAGGCGCTGGCGACGGTGCGCGAGCGATGGGCGGCCCGCGACGGCGAGACGCGACTGATTCGGACGCGCGAGACCGGTGTGCGGGCGCTGTGACCGGACGACGAACACACGAGATCAGACAATGAGCTACGACGATACGACTCAATCCCCCGAGGAACTGGAGGCAATGAGCCTGGACGAACTGCGAGAGGAGATCGCGGACATCGACCGCGAGTTGGTCGAACTGATCGCCCGGCGTACGTACGTCGCCGACACCATCGCCGGCGTGAAGGAGCGTCGCGACCTGCCGACGACCGACGAGACGCAAGAGCAGGCCGTGATGGACCGGGCCGGCGAGAACGCCGAGCGCTTCGACGTGGACGCGAACCTCGTGAAGGCGATCTTCCGACTGCTGATCGAGTTGAACAAGGTAGAACAAAGAGAGAGTCGGTAGCCGGGAGAACGGCTGTTACGGGGCTTCTGTCCACACATTAGTGGAAGGAGATGTCGAATCTCGTGCCACCGCCCGGATTTTTGGACTCGATGAGCAGCCGGAAGATTCGATCAGATCTGTCGCGCTTGCGGTCACGAAACCCGCTACGAATACGTCGCTTCGTTCAGTTGGTACCTCTCTTCAGTCCGAAGTTATTTCTCGTCAGTTGGTTCAAGTGGGAGTCGTTCGACCTCGATCTCTTCGTAGTCTTTCTCAGACGAGAGCACGTTCATCCCACGCGTTTCCGCAGTCGCTGCGTGGAACGCGTCGAACGACGTCATCCCCTCGTCGTAGTAGTTAACCGCTTTCAGAACCACCTGTTTCTCTTCCTCGTTTCCCACGGGGACGAGTTCGAGCAGGTTTGCTACCAGCGGAACGTAGTCGAACTCGTACCGTTCCCGGGCGAGGAGGAGTTCGAGGTACGAGAACGGCGACGTTTCGACGTCGTACTCATCGAGGGCGTCCTCTGCCGAGTTTTGTAACCAATCGGTATCTTTGGCGAGTGCGAGCAGGAAATCTGTCTCGACGTACACCGTCATCTGTCGCTACCGGCTTCCGCAGCTTCGTCTTTCGCCTCCGCCTCGATGTCCTCCCTGATTTCCTCGACGGACGCTTCGTGAAGCCCGCCCGCCGCTTCGCGGACAGCGGCGAGTGGGTCGTCCGCAACCGGGATCAGTTCGATTCTGTCCTCGTACATGACGATGTGATACTTCTGGCCGTACTTCTCGCGCACCTCTTTCGGGATGTACAGCCGTCCCTGTGCATCCGTCTCTGCTGACATAGAGAAGACTAAGTTACCATAGACAAAGATTCTTACCATCAGAACGCAATTGATGGTTCTCACGAAATCGGTTCAATAGTATGTATAGTGGATTTTAGCGAGCTGAACAAAGTGGAGCAAAGAGAGGGTCGGTGAGGCTCAAGAAGCGTCTTACCGACGGCAGTTCTGCTCATATGAGTTGTCTAGTGAAAGACGCCGTTCACCGTTTTTCAACGGGATGTGTTTGTCACCGAATCTTATATTCTCTGAATATATGGTGGATCGTATCGAACTGAACGAGGTCGAACAAAGAGGGCGTCGATAGCCGACGCGGACCACCCGACACGCCCACGAAAGCGCCACGGATTTGAATTTGGAAGACAAGACCGTACCAATGAGTAGCATCCGTCCCGAGGAGTTGGACGACCGACTCGACGGCGGCAACGCCCCGTTCGTGCTGGATATCCGCCCGCAAGCGGCCTTCCAGCGGACCGCGATCGACGGCAGCCACAACGTGCCCGTCTACGACGATCTCCGGAGCGGGGACGACGCCGCGCTCCGTGCACACCTCGACGAGATCCCGCGCGGCGAGGACGTGGTGGTCGTCTGCAAGATGGGCGTCGTCGCCAAACGCGCGACGGGCGTACTCGACGCCGCGGGGTACGATGCCGTAACGCTCGCGGGCGGCATCAGCGGCTGGAACGGCTACCGGAAGGGATCGATCGGGTACACGATCCGGTCGCTGATCTGGGACCTCAAATCGGCACTGTAGCGCCTCTGTAGCTCACCGGACCCTCGTCGCGTGCGCTCGGGCCCGCTCACTGCGGGACTCCGATCTCACCCTCGTTGCGCGTGAGGCGGTAGCAGACGAACGAAGACAGCCAGTGTGACCCCGCTTGACATCCTCCCCGCGCTGAAAGGGCGAGGATTCCCACGGTACCGCACCGCTGGGTTGGGATGGTTACGGTTTGTAGCCACCCCGACGGACAGCTACTGGCTGTGCCACCCAGCCGGTACTCCTATCCCGGCGTGGGATTCGGAGATACGTTTGCTGACTGCACCCCGTGTTCCGGGCAGAAGGAGGTGCCTTCTGCGTGGAATCAGGGAATCCCGATACTGTCCGATTAAGCGGGCGGGCAGGCCGCCTCGGTTGGCTGTTTGTAGGGTGATGAGCTAGTTAAACCATCGGTTTGGGTAGTTCGGTCGGTATTTGGGGAGAGATGTCGGATTCATCCCCCCGCTAAAGCACGGGGCTTTCTCCTCGTACTTCCGTAACCGCGGTGTTGAGGGCGGAGATCTACTGAGATCGACGGGGGCCGCTCCCGACAACCGCCGCCTCGTTCACATGTTAACCACGCAGTTCTTGCCGGATACCGCACAGTATCGCTTTGTATGAGTGAGCGTATCACACGACGTCGAACGCTGGCCGCGCTGGGTGCGGCAGGCATCACCGGGCTGGCCGGCTGTTCGGGCGGGAACGGCGGCGACGGAACCGAAACCGACGAGGATACCATGGCGGCAGATACGGAGACGAGCAGCGACATGGACGGAACAACGACCGGCGGCACGGGCGGGGCGTCCGGAACGGTGAAGATCGGCGTGCTCCAGCCCATCTCCGGGGACCTCCAGTACTACGGACAGCAGGCGCTGTGGGGCTTTTCCTCGGGACTCGGGTACAAAGCCGGGGGAGAACCGTCGGTGACGGCGGAGACGGGGAGTCAGACGGTCACCGTGGGCGATGTGGACTACGAGCTGTATATCCGCGACAGCCAGTTCTCCGCGGACACCGCCCAGACGCTCGCGACGAACCTCGTGACCGACCAAGAAGTCGATATGCTGTTCGGGTGTGCCTCATCGGGGGCCGCTACCCGCGTGAGCACGACCGTCGCCCAGCAGGCCGGCGTCCCGTACATGGCCGGGCCCGCGGCGTCGGCGTCGCTCACCGCGGACTCGGAGTCGTGCAGTGACATGGTGTTCCGTGCCTCCGAGAACACGGCGATGGACGCGCGCTCGGGCGGGAAGTACGTCGCCCAGGAGTCGGACGTCTCGCGGGTGTTCCTCTTCGGCGCCGACTACTCGTTCGGCCGAGCGGTCGTCAACAACTACGAAACGGTGTTGGAAGCGGAGGGCGTCGAGATCGTCGGCAAGCGCTTCGTTCCCCAGGGGTACAGCGAATGGGAGGGGCTGCTCGACAACGCCGTCGAGGCGGGCGCCGAGGGCATCGTCGGTGGGTTTACCGTCGCGACGCTTCCGTCACTGTTTACGACGTACCTCCAGGGGGATTACGACTTCACGGTGTTCGGCGGCTTCGCGACCGCGATCACGAACAACGTCGTCGGCGGCCTCCTCCAGAACCAACTGGGCAAGCCGCTCACCCAGGAGAAACTCGACGGTGCCGGCATCGGCCCGTTCACCACCCGCTACCACTGGAACCAGTACGACAACGAGATCAACTCGGCGTTCGTCGACGGCTACGTGAACGCGTACGGCCGCGTTCCGGACCTGTTCACCTCCGGGACGTTCACGGCCGCTTCGGCGATCGTGCAGGGCGTCGAGGAGAGCGGCTCCACCGAGGGCGCCGACATCGCCGAGGCCCTGCGCGGAATGACCGTCGCGGACTCCCCGAAGGGGACGGACGCGTACACCTTCCAGGAGTACAACAACCAGGCCCGGTCGGAGATGACCGTCGCGGACGTCGTCCCGACGGCCGACGAGTGGAGCGACGCCTGGGGCGCGGCCGTTCAGCCGAGCGAGCCGGTCGCGCGCATCTCGGCCGAGGAGACGACGATCCCGGCCGACAGCGACGACATGGGCTGCTCGCTGTAGATGCTCCGTACGACCGGCCTCACGAAGCGGTTCGGCGGGCTCACCGCCGTCGACGACGTGGACTTCGCGCTCGACGACGACGAGCTGTGCTCGCTGATCGGTCCCAACGGCGCCGGGAAGACGACGTTCTTCAACCTCCTGACGGGCGTGCTCGACCCCACCGAGGGAGCCGTCGAGCTCCGGACGGGAGACGGCGACGCCGACAGATCGAGAGAAGACACGGACACCGCGGACGACACCGACGGCTGGCGCGACATCACCGGCGCGGCGCCACACGAGATCGCCTCGCTGGGCGTCCACCGGTCGTACCAGGTGACGAACGTGTTCCCGAACTCGACGGTGCTGGAGAACGTGCGCGTCGCCGCGCAGGCCGCCGGCGGCGACGGCGCGAACTTCTGGCGCAACGCCGGTCAGCTCGAGGGGTATCTCGAGGAGGCGTACGCCATCCTCGACCGCGTCGAGCTCGCCGATCGCGCAGACGAGCCCGCCAGCGCGCTGTCGCACGGGGCGAAGCGTCAGCTGGAAGTCGGCGTGGCGCTCGCGGGCGACCCGGACGTCCTCCTGCTGGATGAACCCAACGCCGGCGTCTCCTCGGAGAGCGTCGACCGCGTCGTCGACCTGATCGAGGACGTCGCCACCGACCACGCGGTGCTACTGGTCGAGCACAACATGGACATCGTGATGGAGGTGTCCGACCGGGTCGTCGTGCTCAATCAGGGCGCGGTCATCGCGGACGACGAGCCCGCGGCCGTCAGGGACGACCCCGCGGTCCAGCGGGCGTACCTCGGCGGCTACGAGCCCGGGAGCACGGACGAGAACGCGTCTTCCGATGGCTCCACGGGATCGAACGACGGAGGTGAACCGGCGTGAGCGCGGATGCGAGTCCGAACTCGAATGCCGACGCGAGCGCCGAACCGGACGCCGATCCGAACCCGAACGCCGGGACCGACGACCGCGTCGACGACGGGCCGTCGAGCGATGAGCGCGGCGACCCGCTCCTGTCGCTGTCGGGCGTCGAGACGTACTACGGCGACAGCCACGTCCTCGAGGGCGTCGACCTCGACGTGTACGAGGGGGAAGTCGTCGCGCTAATGGGGCGAAACGGCGTCGGCAAGACGACGACGCTGCGCTCCGTGTTGCAGCTCACGCCGCCCCGCGAGGGGTCGATCCGATACCGCGGCGAGGAGTTGGTCGGTCGCGAGACGCACGAGGTCGCCGACCGCGGCCTCGGCTGGATCCCGGAGGACAGGCGGATGTTCGGGCAGCTCACCGTCGAGGAGAACGTCCGCGTGGCCGTCCCCGACGCCGACGACGGCGACGCGGCGCTGGATCTCGCCTTCGAGACGTTCCCGGACCTCCGGGAGCGACGCGACGCGAAGGCGGGCGACCTCTCGGGCGGCCAACAGCAGATGCTCTCGATCGCCCGCGGGCTCGTCGGCGACAACGACCTGCTGCTCGTCGACGAGCCCAGCGAGGGGCTGGCGCCGCTCATCGTCGAGGCGGTCGCGGAGGCGCTGACCGAGGCGGCAAGCGACACGACGATGCTACTGGTCGAACAGAACCTCCCGCTCGCGCTCGACGTCGCCGACCGGTTCTACGTGCTCGATCACGGCACCGTCGTCGACGAGGGCGACACCGACGCCGTCAGCGCCGACGGCGAGCGACTCCGGAGGTATCTGTCGGCATGAGCGCGAGTCTCGCCCTCGCGGTACCGGCGTCGATGGCGTCGCTCGCTCCCGCGGGACCGGCGCTCCCGCTGCAGTTCGCGGACGCGTTGATCGAGTTCCTCTCGCCGTCGACGCTCGCGGACGTGATCGTCCGCGGGATCGCCAAGGCGAGCCTGTACGTCATGATCGCCGCCGGGCTGACGCTCGTGTTCGGCCTGATGGGCGTGCTCAACTTCGCCCACGGCTCGCTGACCATGCTGGGCGCGTATCTCGGCGGGCTGGTGCTTGTAGCCGCGGTCGCGCAGTCGACCGGCGGCGTCGGGCGGCTGCTCGCGTTCGGCGTCGCCGTCGTCGTCGCCTTCGGCGCGCTTGCCGCGCTGGGTGGTGGGATAGAGGTCGGCCTCGTCAGGCCGATCTACGACCGACCGCCGCTGTATCAGATCCTGCTCACCTTCGGCGTGACGTTGGTGCTCGACGAACTGGCGCGCATCGTCGTGCTGTTCTACGGGTTGCAGCCGACGACCGTGTGGCAGGACGTGCTCGGAACGAAGCCGACGTTCCTCGCCGACTCGATCGGCGTCACCGGCGTCTCGGCGAGCGGGTTGGAGCTGTTCCAGATCCTGTTCGGCGTCGCGACCGTGGTCGGCGTCCACCTGTTTCTCACCCGGACGCGCTACGGGCTGTTCGTGCGTGCCGGCAGCGAGGACAGCGAGATGCTGTCGGCGCTGGGTGTCGACGTGAACCGCGTGTTCACCGTCGTGTTCGCGCTCGGTACCGGTATCGCCGGCGCCGCCGGCGTGCTGCTGGCGTGGGACCCCGCGTGGGGCGCGTCGGTGCCGCTGGCGGCCGAGACGCTGCTGCCGGCGTTCGTCGTCGTGATCGTCGGCGGGCTCGGGACGTTCCGCGGCACCGTCGTGGCGGCGCTGATCGTCGGCCTCGTCGACTCGTCGATGACGTGGTGGTTCCAGAACTTCGTCGACTTCACCGGCCTGCCGGAGATGGTCGTGTTCCTCGTGCTCGTGATCACGCTGATCGTGAAGCCACAGGGGCTGTACGGCGTCTCGGAGGTGGGGGGTCATTAGCCCTCCCGACGACGGCTCGGTCGACGGAGCCGCGGCCGAGACGAACGCCGGCGACAGTGAAGGCGGAGAAAGCGTCGGCGGCGACGCCGCGACCGCGTTCGAGCGGTACGGCGGCGACACCGGGACCGTCTGGTACCGGCAGTACGCCGAGGACCACCTCGTTCACTTGGTCGTGGTGCTCGCGTTCGCGCTGTACCCCGGCGTGTACGCGCTGCTCGTGAACTCCGGCCTGTCGACGGAGGCCGTGGCGCTGTTGCCGCGGATCGAGACGCTCGTCGTCGTACTGTTCTTCGGACTGTTCGCGATGTCGTTCGACTTCATCAGCGGCTACACGGGCTACCTCTCCTTTGGCCACGCGGCGTTCTACGGGACCGGCGCGTACGTCGTCGCGCTCGCGGCAAACGGGAAACTGCCCCTCCTCGGCCCGGAGACGCCGTTCATGCTGCTGCTCGTGTTCGCGGGGGTCGCCGCCGCGGTGCTGGCGCTGGCCATCGGAAGCGTGTCGTTCCGGCTGTCGGGCGTCTACTTCGCGATGATCACGCTCGGCTTCTCGCAGGTGCTGTACGTGTTCGTCCGCAACTGGGACTTCGTCTCCTCGGCGCCCCGCGACGGCGTTGCGGTGACGGGGACGCTGGAGGGGTTCCGGATCGGTGTCCCGGGCGTCGACGGGTGGAACGTCGCCATCGGGCAACTGACCGGCGACTCGATCGAGGGGCTGTTCGGCTTCATCAACCTCTCGCCGACCGAGGTGTCCTTCTACGCGGTCGGCGCGGTCGTGCTCGTCTGTTATCTCGCGATGCAGCGGCTCGTCCACTCGCCGTTCGGACGGACGCTGATCGCGATCCGCGAGAACGAGGAGCGGGCCCGAGCGATCGGCTACAACACCTACGCGTACAAGCTCGGGGCGTTCGTCGCCTCCGGCTTCTTCGCCGGGATAGCTGGCGCGCTGTTCGTCGGCTTCCGACGCTCCGTGACGCCCGAGAACGGCTTCTACTTCCTCGTCGCCGGCGACGCGCTCCTGGTGTCGATCATCGGCGGCTTCGGCACGCTCGCCGGGCCGCTGTACGGCGAGCTGTTCAACGCGGGCGTCCGGGAGTTCCTCTCGAAGGAGGGCGGCGGCGGCGGACTGCTGCCGTACCTCCGCGCGAACGTCGGCGACGCGACGCTCACGACCGAACTGTACAACGGGCTCACGGTCGCGGAGGCAATCGAGACGTTCCTGAACGGGCACGCCGCGCTGTACGTCGGCCTGCTGTTCGTGCTGTTCGTGCTGTACGTTCCGAACGGGCTCCTCGGTACCGTCCGCGACCGGATGGGCGGAACGCTGGCGACGGCCGTCCCGCGGCGGGTTCGGAGGTGGCTCGGTGAGTAGGACCGTCGCCCTCACCGGTCTCGGAACGTACGTCCCCGACGAGGTGCTCACCGGCGAGGAGATCGCCGAGATCAGTGAGATCCCCGAGGAGGTCGTCGTCGAGAAGATGGGCATGCGCGAGAAGCGCGTCTGCCCGCCCGACGACGACCACGTCTCGGACATGTGCGTCGCGGCCGGACGCGAGGCGCTGGCTGATGCCGGCGTCGACGCCGCCGACCTCGACCTCCTCCTGTACCACGGCAGCGAGTACAAGGACCACGTCGTCTGGTCGGCCGCCGCCGACGTGGCCGAGCGCATCGGCGCCGACGACGCCTACGCCCACGAGTCGTACGCCCTGTGTGCGGGCGCGCCGATCGCGATCCGCCACACGGCCGCCCAACTCCGCGTCGGCGACGTCGACCGCGCGCTGTTGGTCACCGCGAGCCGCGAGGAGGACCTCGTCGACTACGGCAACGAGGACGCGAGCTTCATGTTCAACTTCGGCTCGGGCGCGGCCGCGACGGTGCTGGAGGCCGACCCGGCAGACGATCGAACCCGCGCGGTCGTCCGCGAGTCGGCGGCGACGACCGACGGCAGTTTCTCGCGGGACGTAGTGATGCCCGCGGGCGGATCGGCGATCCCGCCGAGCCGCGAGACGATCGAGGCGGGCGAGCACACGCTGACGGTCCCGGACCCGGAGGACATGAAGGAACGACTCGCGGACGTGTCCGCGCCGGCGTTCCTCTCGGTCGCCGACGAGGCGCTCGCCGACTCGGGATACGAGCGCGACGACGTGGACTTCCTCGCGCTCACCCACATGAAGCGGTCGTTCCACGAGTACCTGTGCGGCGAACTCGGGGTCGACGACGCCGAGCAGTACTACCTCGACGACTACGGTCACGTCCAGAGCGCGGATCAGGCGCTCGCGCTCGCGGAGGGGCTCGACCGCGGCCGCGTCGCCGACGGCGACGTGGTCCTCTGTCTCGCGGCCGGCACCGGCTACACCTGGGCGGCGACCGTGCTGGAGTGGACCGGTCGCTGATTCGTCGGCCCCGTCGAACCTTCCGGAGTGACGATCGGGGGGCAACGCGTTCTACTGTCTGCCGTGGACGCCGACCGGAGTACGGTGCAGAAGAGATCTTGTTCCACGTACGGACGTGGGAACGATGCCCTCCAGACGCGCGGTACTCGCCGGAGTTGCCGGCGGAACCGTCGGCGCCCTCACAGGGTGCGTGAGCACCGCCGGATCCTCGGTGAAGCCGGGGACGGACTCGAACACGGACTGGCCGATGTTCGGCGCGGATCGCATGCGGTCGGGATACGTTCCCTCGGCCGCCGTCCCACGGTCAGCGCCCGGTGAGCGCTTTACTGCCTCGCTCAAGGGAACGCCCATCGGCCAACCCATCGTTGCCGGCGGAACCGTCCTCCAGTCGACGTGGTACGGTATCGAGGCGTTCGATGCGGCCAGCGGCGAGTCGCTGTGGCGGTTCCGGGACGAGGAGCCGGAAGACACGGCCGTCCAGTACCAGCCGCCGGCCGTTCACGACGGGGTTGCATACGTGGGAACGGAATCGGGTCTCGTCGCGCTCGATGCGGGATCGGGCGAGGTTCGATGGCGCGTGGAAACGGACAGTCGGGTCTCGGCACCGCCGGTAGCGGGGTACGACTGGAACCAACTCTACGTCGGGACCATCGAAGGAACACTCCTCGACGTGGCACTCGAGGGAGGGGGTTCCGATCCGCCGGGGACGGTCCAGTGGACGAAATCCGTGTACGGGGAGATCTCCCGGCTCGTCGCTCCGAACGTTGCCGGTGTAACCGCAGGGACGAGTGGTGGGGAGGTGTTTATGGTGTACGACGGCCGGGGACTCTGGCGCACGAAAGTCCCCGGCGGCGTCACCGCGATGACGGCCGAACGGGGCAACTCGCTGTACGTCGCGACCTTCGGCGGGGGAGTCCTGAAACTACGAACCGCCGCTCACGCCGGCCGTGTGAGCTGGCACGCGGAGGAGGGACCGGTCGCACAGGGGCTACTCGTTCGTGCCGCGGGTGGGGTCCATGGTGCCGACGGCGGTGGCCTCACGACGCTGAGTACCGATGACGGACGCGAACGCTGGACGTTCGGCGACGCCGCGAGCAGCGTTCCCGCGGCCGCCGGTGACACGCTGTACATCGGCGGGGAGGACAGTATCCTCGCGTACAAACTCGATGGCGGGACCGGCGTCGGCGGAGCGCGGATCGACCCGCGGCGGTGGCAGTACACGCACGATGGCGGATCCGTCTCGGGCGTGAGTGTCGCGGACGGTGCCGTCTTCGCGGCCGTCGGTGACGACGATCAGCGGATCCTCGCGCTGGAGTGATCCGGCGCGGTTCGTACGTTCCCCCCGTATTTGACAGGCCGACTCCTCGATCTTCGATTCCTCTGCAGATATCATCGGAGCAGCTCGCGATGTATCGGACGCGGAGAAAGCCGCCTGTCGGACGATGAACCGGCGAACGGTTCCAGTCGAGCCAACACTTATTCGTCGGTCCGTGAATCGGTAGCGTATGACGACGTTTCCCGAGGACGACGCGCTCGCCGGCGAGTTCACCGTTCCCGACGACGTGCAGCCGGTCGTCGACCGAGTGATCGAGTTCATCGAGGAGGAGGTCCTCCCGTACGAGGAGGAACACGCCGAGCACGTCGGCGGGCCGCTGGACTACCTCGACGAGGACGGCCTCATGAAGCCCGAGACGCGGGCGATGCAAGAGGAGATCCGGAAGCGAAGCGCCGACGAGGGGCTGTACGCGCTCCATCTACCGGAGGAGGTCGGCGGTGGCGGCCTCTCGAACCGCGAGCACTTCTACGTGCAGGAGGCGGTGTTCCGCTACGGAACGGGTCACGGGTCGAGCGTCGCCCGCGCGATGATGGCGTGGACCGAGGGCCCCTCGCCCGCCCTGGTGCACCTCGACGAGGACCAGCGCGAGGAGTGGCTCCGACCGCTCGTCGAGGGGCGAAAGACGGCCTGCATCGGCATCACCGAGCCGGGCGCCGGCTCGGACGTGACGGCCATCTCGACGACCGCCGAGCGCGACGGCGACGGCTGGGTCCTCGACGGCGACAAGCGCTACATCACGAACGGCCCGTTCGCGGACACGGCACAGATCCTCGCGAAGGTCGACGGCGCCGAGGGGCCGGCCCACGAGACGATGGGGATGTTCCTCGTCGACACCGACAACCCGGGGTTCGAAGTCGGCGAGCCGAACCTGAACATCATGATGGACGGCATAACCTCCGACGTGCACCTCCGCGACTGCCGGATCGACGGCGACCAGTTGGTCGGCGAGGTCGGCGACGGCCTCCCGCTGGCGCTGTCGTGGGTGAACTGGCGGCGGGCCGGCCGGGCCGGAATGTGTGCCGGGATGGGGCGGTACCTCCTCGATCGGATGCTCACCTACGCGAAGGACCGGGAGTCGTTCGGCGAACCCATCGGCAGCAACCAGGCGGTACAGTGGCCGATCGTCGAGACCGCGACCGAGATCCACGCCGTCCGCGAGATGGGAACCTCCCTGCTTGGCGCGTACGACGCGGAGGCGAACCTCCACGACCTCAGCCAGCCGGCGACCGCGCGCCGGAAGCTCTCGATGCTGAAGTACTACCCCGAGGACCGGCTGTTCGACTGGGCCGACCGCGCGATACAGGTGCTGGGCGGCTACGGGCTGATGCGCGCCGGCGGCGTCGAGCGCGTGTTCCGGGTCGCCCGGAACCTCCGCATCCCCGCGGGGACGACCGAGGTGCAGAAACGCACCATCGCGAAGACGCTCGGACTGGACTGATGCGCGGGACGGACCGCTCGATCCTCCTGTTGCTGCTCGACGGCGCGGCCGACCGACCGGCGCCGGAGTTGGACGGTCGGACGCCGCTGGAGGCGGCCGAGACCCCGAACCTGGATCGACTCGCGACCGCGGGGATCAACGGCACGATGCACGTCGCCGACCCGGGCGTCCCGCTGTCGAGCGATCTCGCGCACACCCGCCTGTTCGGCTACGACCCCGATGAGGTTCCGGGGCGGGGCGTGCTCGAGGCGCGGGGGTTCGGCCACGAGCCGCCGGCGGGAAGCGTGGTCTGCTCGGCGTCGTTCGCGTCGCTCGATCCCGAGACCGGGACCCGCGTCGCGAACCGGCACCTCGCGAGCGACGCCGTCGAGTTCCCCGCGCTCGCCGAGCGCCCCGGCGTCGCCGAGGTCGACGTCCCGGTCGTCGACGGCTGTTCCGTCGAGTTCGAATACACGTGGAAGAACCGGGGGAGGGTGACGATTACTGCGGACACGGTGGTGTCGGCGGCGGTCACGGACGTGGATCCGTTCGAGTCCGGGCTGCCGGTCGTCGCGAGCGAGCCGACCCACGACGCGACCGATCGGGCGGCAGCCCGTCGAACTGCGGACGCGCTCCGGAGGTACACGCGGTCGACCCGGTCGGCGCTGGCGGACGATCCGGGGCCGGCCGACGTGGTGCTCTCGAAGTGGGCCGCGACCCCGACGCGGGTCCAGTCGTTCGGCAACCGACACGGGCTGGACGCGGCGAGTGTGACGCCCAAGCCAGTGTTGACCGGACTCGCGCGTACCCTCGGGATGACGCACGTCGAGCCGCCGGACGGGTACGACGCCCGGGCGGATCGGGCGCTCGAGACGCTCGCGGATCACGAGTTCGTGCACGTCCACTACCCGGAGCCCGACGAGGTGTCACACGCGGCCGGTCCCGCGGAGAAGCGCGACGAGCTGGCGGCGATCGACGCGTCGCTCGCGCCGGTGGTCGAGCGCGCGTTGGAGGACCCCGAGCTAGTTACACTAGTTACCGCGGACCACACGACCCCGAGCACGGAGGACGTGGTGCACTCGGGCGAGCCGGTGCCGGTCACGATGGTCGCCGAGCCCGTCCGCACCGACGACGTCGACGCGGTCGGCGAACGGCCGGCCGCACGCGGCGGGTTCGGCGACGTTCGGGGCCGGGAGCTGCTGAAGACTGCTCGCGCGGTGGCCGACCGGGTCATGCTCGACGGACTGCGTCGGACCCCCGCGGTCCGCGACTACCCGACGAGCGAGGTGAGGCCCCTGTGGCCGCGCGAGGAGTGAGTCACGAGCGCGTCGTCGCCGACGGCGGCTGCGACAGCGATCGGTCGACAGGGGGGCCCGCCGTCGCACCCGGCGCCGGAGCCGACGCGCGGCGGTGCGGCTGCGCCGGGAAGACGCCGCTCGACAGGGTGGTGTTCCCCGCTCGCGATCGCGTCCGCGACGCACTCGACGGGACGAGCGTCCGACTGGGTCCCGCCACCGACGCGGCGATCCTCGAGGATGCGACCGGCTCCGACGCGGTCGAGCGGACGGTCGACGTTGTCGCGCTCGGCGAGGACCGGCCGGCGGTCCCGTTCGACGGCGACGGAGACAGCGGGCCAGTGGTGACGCTCGCGTGCGCGTTCGTCGGCGACGACTTCGCGGACCCCGAGCGGTTCGGCGACGCCCTCGCGACAGCGTACGCCGGCCTCGACGGGCCGGCGGTGACCATCGGAAAGGGCCACGCAGTGCAGATCCCCGGACTGCGGGGCGGGCTCCTCTGGCTGGAACACCTCCGACCGACCGACGCCGGCGACTCGACCGAACGGACGGCGGGTCAGTCGACCGACGGCGTCCTCGCAGCCAACGTCGACGCCGTCCACGCGTTTCCAGGCCTCGAACCGCCCGAACAGGCACGGGTCGCCGCGCTGAACGCCTGCAACGACGTGACCGCGGCGGGCGCGACTGCAGACCGCGTCGTTCGGCCCGTCATCGCTACGCCCGCGGGTGTCGACCCACCGGCGCCACAGGTGACCGACTGGTATCGCGCGGGGCTTCCCGCCGATGCGACGGTGTTGCGGGCATCGGTGCTGACGCACGGCGGGGACGGATGGCTCCTCGGCGCGAGCGTCACCGCCGCCGGATGCGTCGAACCCCAGGAACCGCCGCTCCCGGACGACTGTGCGGTGCTCGTGACGCGGCCGCTCGGCGGACTGGCGGCGTTCGCTCTCGGCACGCTCGACGGTGACCGTGGACTCCGCGAGTTGGGGCGCGACCGACTCGTTCGCGACACTCGCCCCGTTGCCGAGGCGCTGGCGGCGTGTCGTCCGAAGCCGGGCGAGTCGTTCGACCCGGCCCGTCACGTCGCCCGCGTTACAGACGTGTCGGGGGAGGGGATCGCGGGGATCGGCCGGCTCGCCGCTCGCGAGGGTCGATCGCTCCGACTCGAACGACTCCCGGTGTACGACGCCGTCGCGGAGGCGGCCGCCGACGGGTGGACGATCCCCGACGCGACCGTCGAGACGAACGGACCGTTCGCGGCTGTCGCGACCCCGAGCGCGCTCGGGCGGGTGGCCGATCTGCTCCGCGACGTTTCGGGCGCCGATCCGGTTCGAGTCGGGCGACTGGACCGTGGCGACGCACCGATCGTCGACGCGACCGACGGCGAGTCCGCACGGCTCGTGGAGGCCGCGGCGCGGTGGCCGCCGGCCGGTGGTTCGAGGTGACCGACCGTGACACCGTAGTCGGCCACGTTCACGGCCGGTTTCAGCCGTTTCACGACGGTCACCTCGCGTACTGCGAGTGGGCCGCCGGCGAGTGCGACGAGCTGATCGTCGGGATCACGAACGCCGACCCCGGGCACGTCGCCGCCGAGACCGCCGACCCCGATCGCGACGACCCGCGGAACAACCCCTTCCGCTATCACGAGCGCCACCGAATGATCACGGCGGCGCTGTCGGCCGCGGATCCGGGTGTTCCCGTCCGTGTGCTCCCGTTCCCGATCAACCGTCCGGAGCTGTGGGAACACTACGCGCCGGCGGACGCGCTGCACCTCCTGCGGGTACTCGAGCCCTGGCACGAGGTGAAGGCCGACCGGCTCCGCGAACACGGTCGGGCGGTGACCACGATCGAGGCCGAGCGGACGGTGAGCGGGACCGGGATCCGCGAGGCGATGGCCGCGGAGGCCGGGGCGGTGGATCGCGAGCCGCCGGGACCCGGGGGCGAGGCCGGTCGGTCCGCCGACCGCGAAGGGGCCGAGTGGCGGTCGTCGGTGCCGTCCGCCGTCGTCGCCGTGCTGGACGAAATCGATGGCGTCGACCGCGTCGGAACGCTGTACGAGGAGTGATCGGTTCGTGCCGACCGGTCACCCCCGAACAAGTCGTCCGGCTCCTCGGTCGCGCCCGCGAGCGTCCCCGTCGCGGGCGCAGGCACGTCCACGTCGACCCTCTCGACTTGGAACTCGGCGATCCGATCGCCCTCCGACGCCTGGCTCCCCTCGGCGACGAACCAGTCGAGCAGTAACCCGACGTCGTCGTCGGTGTCGCCGAGCCACAGTGTCCCGCTGTCGACGGGTATGCGGTCGACCTCGGGTTCCGTGTCGGCGGCCGGGTCCGAGTTGTCGCCGACGAAAGGGCCATAACCCGCACGACCGTACGGCTGTTCGTGGATTCTCCGTACGACGTACTGGGGCTCGACGCCGACGCCGACGATACGGAGATCGAACGGGCCTACCGGCGGAGCGTGAAGGAGGCCCACCCGGACCGAGGCGGATCCGCCGAGGAGTTTCAGCGCGTTCGGGAAGCGTACGAGGCGGTGATCTCGGGGGCCGCTATCGCGCCGGATGACGTGGGAGCCGATGGGGCAGCCGACCCACAGGGAGAATCACCGCCGGCAAGCCCGGGTGCCGACGCACAGTCGGACCCGACCGGGCAGACCGACGGGGAGCGTGGCGGGGAAACGGGTGACCGACCGCTGACGACCACCCGCGTCGAGTATCTGAACTACGATGTCGTCGCCGACCACGGGTGGGACATCGACGATCCCGATCTCTTCGAGGCGGCGTCGAGTGCCGACCTCGATCCGGACGACTACGGACTGTTCCTCGCGGAACCGGGGGAGACGCTGCTGGAAGCGGCCGAACAACGCGGGTTCGCGTGGCCGTTCGCCTGCCGCGGCGGCGCCTGTGCGAACTGCGCCGTCGCGGTCGTCGAGGGGGAACTCGACAGCACCGTCGACAACGTGCTCACCGATGACCTGGTGGAGCGGGGCTTTCGCCTCTCGTGTATCGGTCGTCCGATCTCCGAGACGCTCCGGGTGATCTTCAACGTCAAGCACCTCCCGGGGCTCGACGACCTTCGTCTCCCGGCCGACCGGTTCGAACGGGCGCGGGCCGACGACTGACGGAGCGGCGCGGACGGCCGCGTCAGAGCGTCAACTCGAGCACCGGCGCGTCGACGCCGTGCATCGTCGGCTCCGTCCCGAAGCTGACGACCAGCGTTTCGACCGGTCGCGAGTACTCGCTGGCGTGGTGGCCGCCCTCGCTGACGCGGGTCGTCTCCTCGGGTGGGAACACCGGCGGCTCGTCCGGTGGGCCCTCGGGAGGGACTGCCGGTGGTGCCACCGGCGGGAGCCCGGGCGGTGCGTCGGGTGAGACCACCGGCGATACCTCCGATGACGACGCGGAGGATGTGCCCCCGACGGACCCCGAGCCGGAGTACACGAACGTGACGGTGACCGTCAGCGACACGGACCTCGTGACCGGCGACACCCTCGTCACGACGGCGTCGGTCCGAAACGTCGGAAACGGCTCCGGGACGAAGACGATCGAGTTCGAGATCGACGGCGAACGGGTGGATTCCCGCCAGTTCACCCTCGAACCGAATCAGAGCCGAACGGTCAGATTCACCTGGACGTTCGACGACTCCGGCGTGCACTCGGTCGAGGTCGACCGCACCGAGCGGTTCCTGGTGAACGTGACGCCGCCGCGGCCGAACGTCTCGGTCACCGGGTTGGATGCGAGCGCAACCGTGGTCGACGCCCGCGAGGTGATCACGTTCACCGCGGTGGTGCATAATGACAGGCGTGCGGCAGGGTCGACGACGGTCGGGGTGCCGCTGTTCAACGAGACCGTCGTGAGGGAGAACGTGACAGTCCAGCCGGGGACGAGCGCGCCGTCGATCGGCCGTGGAGGATCGGTCACCTGGACGTTCACCTCGACGCTTCGAAGCCCGCGCTGGTCCAGCAGTTCCCATATCGCGTGCTCGTGCACGTCGCCGCGGTCGACGAGGTCCCAGTCGTAGCCGTCGAAGCTGATGAGGTCGAATACCCCGTGATTGCCGGGGTTAACACCGGTGTACAGCGACGGCCACGCGCTGGGTGACCACGGGGGAAGCTGTGACTCCAGATCGCCGACTGCAAAGCGGTCGAACAGTGAGCCGAGCGTCGGCAGTACTCCATCCGCACGCAACGGGTCGAGCACGGACCACGAGGCCCTGTCGATCCCGATCAAGAAGGTCCGAACTCAGTCTGGTCTCGGCCACTCACGGGAGTGCCGCACGGAGTTGCCCGACTGCACCGCCGGCGGCAGCGCGGAGGGCGTGCCCCTCGACGAGCGCGAAGCCGCCGAGCACGAGAAGGAAGCCGACCACGGCGCCGTCCGTCGGTACGTAGCCGAACAGCGCAAACGAGAGGCCGGCGGCCGCGATCGGTTCGAGGTAGCCGACGAGCATCGTCCGGGTCGCCCCGACCGAGTCGAGCAGTCGGAAGTACAGGACGAACGCGATCACGCCGGGGCCGACGACCAGAAACCCGAGCGTCGCCAGCCCGATCGGCGAGACGGCGACCGTCTGTGACTCGCCGAGCGCGAGGCTCCCGCCGTGGAGCAGGACCGCGCCCGTCACCATCCCCCATCCCTGCAGGCCGGCCGCGGAGATCGTCGGCCGGACACGGCGCAGCAGGATCGTTCCGAGGGCGAACGCGACGGTCGCGCCGAACACCAGCAGTGTCCCGGTCGCCGGGATGCCGCCCGCGGACCCGGGATCGGTCACCGCGACGACACCGAGGAACCCGACGGCGACACCCACGTACTGGATCGGGGCGAGTCGACCGGCGTCGAGCAGAGCCGGCGCGAGCAGCGCCGTCACCACCGGTGACAGCGCGACGACCGCCGATGCGACGGGACCGGGAACCGTCCCCTGTCCGACGTACAACAGCGCGTGGTGGGCGAAGATGACGAACACCGCGACGCTCGCGACCGCCGCGAGGTCCCCACGTGTCCGTGGGAGCACACGACCGCGGCGGACGACGGCGACCGCCAGCACGACCGCTCCGGCGAGGTCGTACCTGATCGCCGCGAACAGCAACGGCGGCCACTCTTTCACCCCAGCCTCGATAGCGACGAACGATCCGCCCCACAGTGTCGCAAGGAGAACGAATATCATTCCAGTCATCGGCACTTGGCTCCAAGCTGATCGCAAATTCATTGTTTCTAATCCAATTAGATGAGTTTGTGTTGATAAGCGCTACTACTCGTTCCGACACTTGTCGGAGTTATCTCTCAGAAATGATCGTCGTCGTCGAACGAGAATCGACTCGGCCCCGGCCGTGGGGAGCGGATGGAACTATCAGGCTTGCCGGCGGGGGAGACGGTATGGACGAGCGCGACGTTCGCATCCTGAAGGCGATCGCCGACCTGGAGACCGGCAGCCCGGAGCGGATCAGCGAGCGGACCGGGGTCCCCGTCTCGACGGTGCACTACCGGCTGAACAACCTCCGGGATGCCGGCGTGATCACGAACGACCTGTACGATATCGACCTCGACGCGCTCGGACTGGGCGTGACGGTGCTCGTCGAGGTGCTCGCCGACTACGCCGGCGAACACGCGGACGTCGCGTCGACGATCACCGAGATCGAGGGCGTGACGACGCTGTTGTCGACGATGGGCGAGACTGACTTCGTCGCGATCGCACACCTGCCCGACGACGAGGCGGTCGGCCGACTGCTTCGGGAGTTCGAGCGGATCCCGGCCGTCGAGCGGACGAACTCCACGTACGTGATCGAAACGCTGTACGACGACGCGCGCGCGCTGTCGTCGTATTCGGAGGGATCGCTCGTCGACGCACTCGTCGACGAGTGAGACTCGAACGTCCGCCGAGTGGGTTCCGACTGGCGCCCCGTCGGGAGAGCGCAACCCTCTTGTTTAGGTTGGCCTAATCAGCGGCCGAATGGAGCTATCCCGTCGCGACGCGTTGGTCGCGCTGTCGACAGCGGGCGTCGGCTCCCTCGCCGGCTGTGGTGCGCCGGTCGCGGGCGGCGACGCTACCGACAGCGGGGCTACCGACGACCCCGAGCGTGAGACTCGAGGTAACGGTGCGGTGGGAGATCACGAGCGTGCGACGCTGGTCGCGGTCGCACGCGCGGTGTATCCGTCGGCCGTCGGCGGCGTCGACGAATTCGTCCGCACCTACACCGGCGGCCGGATCGACGGCGATACCGCATACGCCCGCGAGGTCTCCGAGGCGGTGGCGACGCTCGACGACTACGCTGTGGGGTTATACGGGACGCAGTACGTCGACCTGTCGAGCGAGGACCGCGCGGAGGCGCTAGACGTGATGAGCGTCGACGACGTCGACCCCGATCCCGACGGAACCGAGCCGCAGCGAGTTCGCCACTACCTCGTGAACGAACTGCTGTTCGCGCTGTACGCTTCGCCGACCGGCGCGTCGCTGGCGGGGCTGGAGAACCCGCCGGGCCATCCCGGCGGAACCCGATCCTACCGGGAGGGACCCGAGCGATGAGTGCCGACGAAGCCGACAGCGACGACGAGGGTGTCGATCGGACGCCGTCGCCGCGGGCGGACGTCTGCGTCGTCGGCGCGGGGCCGGCGGGCGCGCTCGTCGCCGCCGAACTGTCCGCGGCGGGCCACGAGGTCGTCGTGTTGGACGCGGGGCCGCGGTTCGACCCCGACGACCGGATCGATCGCATGGAGCGACACCTTCGGCCGGGCACCGACGCGCCGGTGTGGGACACCGACCCCGAGCGCGACGCCTACAGCAGCACCGGCGACCGGGAGTATCCCCTCAACGCCGCCCGCGTGAAAGGGATCGGCGGGACCACGCTCCACTGGCAGGGGATGGTGATGCGAATGCACGAGCAGGACTTCGAGCTCCGCTCGTCGGTCGGACTGGGCGACGACTGGCCCATCGACTACGACGACCTCAGGCCGTACTACGCCGCCGCCGAGGACGAACTGTCAGTCTCGGGCGCCTCGGACGATCCGTTCGCGCCGCCCAGGGAGGAACCACACCCGTTGCCGGCGTTCCCGCCGTCGTACTCGGACTCGCTGTTCGCGGAGGCGTGCGAGGCCGTCGGCCTCGCCACCCACTCGGTGCCGAACGCGCGCAACTCCGAGCCGACCGGCGAGGCGAGTGCGTGCGTCGGCTACGGCACCTGTAAGCCGGTCTGCCCCTCCGGCGCGAAGTACGACGCGACCCGCCACATCGACATCGCGGAGGCGAACGGGGCGCGCGTCCTCGACCGGGTCCCCGTCCAGCGACTCGACCACGACGGCGACCACGTCACCGCAGCGGTGTACGCGACGCCCGACGGCGAGGAACACCGACAGGAGGCCCGCGAGTTCGTCGTCGCCGCCGGCGGCGTGGAGACGCCGCGACTGCTCTTGCTCTCCGAGAGCGAGGCGTACCCGAACGGCCTCGCGAACTCCTCGGGGCTGGTCGGCCGGTACTTCATGGACCACCTGTTCGCGGGGATGGGCGGCACCCTCGAGGAGCCCACGCGCCAGAAGCACGTCGGCTTCAACACCACCGAGAGCCACCAGTTCTACGACCGGCCGGACGACTCCCGCACCGCGATCAAGCTGGAGTTCCTCAACTACGCGGGGCCGGCCCCGGCGGACATCGCCCTCACCGCGGACAGCTTCGGCGACGAGTTGCTCGCGGAGATCCGCGAGGGGTACGGAACCCACGTCGCGATGGGCGCGCTCGTCGAGCAGCTTCCCCGGCGGGAGAACCGGATCCGGCTGGACCGCTCGCGGACGGACGATCACGGGAACCCGGTTCCGGACGTGGTGTGGGGAGTCGACGGGACGACCAGGCGGACCATCGAGCGCGCCAACGAGATCCAGCGTGCGGTGCTGGTGCAGTTGGGCGTCGACATCGGGTGGACGGTCGGTCCCGAGAACACAGGACCCGCCTACCATCACATGGGGACGACACGGATGGGCACCGACCCCGCCGAGAGCGTCGTGAATCCGCAGTTGCGGACGCACGACCTCGCGAACCTCACGCTCGCCGGGAGTTCGGTGTTCGTGACGGGCGGCGCGATGAACCCGACGCTCACCATCGCGGCGCTGTCGCTGAAGGCGGCCGACCACGTCGCCGAGCGGTTGTAACCGCGTGCGGCGTCGAGGGGCCGTCCCGTACAGTGATGCTCCGGACCTGAACGCAGAGGGTTAGTTTAAGTCGGTTGACCGATCGGTGGTATACAAGATGAAAGGATCGGGGACGTTCGACGGGGGTGCGCAGGGCCGTGAGTGAGGACCTGTTCGACGACGAGCGCGACTGGGACGGCTTCCCGGAGCCCCAGTCGGTGCTTACGGAACTGGCGAGCGACCCCGACGTCGACTCCGGCGTCTCCGCGGCGACGGTGATCGAAAGCGAGAGCGAACTCGTCGAACGGCGCGTGAGGCGGACGCTGACGGCGAACGACCCGGACGCCGCGAATCGGTCGTCGTTCCCGGCGCCGAAGTACGAGGGACTCGTCGCCTCTCGGCGTGGGTTCGAATCCAGGTACGACGACGCACCCACCGGATTCACGGACGCCGAGGTTCCGTACGTCGAGCACGGACGGCCGGCACGCGAGTGTGGACGATGTACCGGGAGCGGGCGGGAGACCTGCAACCGGTGCAACGGAACGGAGAAACACACGTGTCGCACCTGCGGCGGGGACAAGGAGCGAACCTGCCCGGAGTGCGACGGGGAGACGAGGAAGACGTGTCCCGAGTGCGACGGCGACGCCATCGAGGAGTGTCCCGAGTGCACGAGTGGCACCCTCGGGTGCGACGTCTGTGACGGGACCGGGACCGAGGAGTGCCAGAACTGCGACTCGACCGGGACGCTCACGTCGGAACACCAGTGCCCCCGTTGTGACGGGCGGAGCGCGATCAAGTGCCCCGACTGCGACGGCGACGACGACGAGTGTGACGGCTGCGACGGCGAGGTGGTCGTCGACTGCCCACGGTGTGACGGCGAGGGGGTCGAAGACGTCGAACGCGACTGCCCGGAGTGCAGCGGGGACGGGTCCAACGACTGTGAGGCGTGCGGCGGGACCGCCGAACGGGACTGCGACACGTGTGGCGGCGAGGGGCAGATACGCTGTTCGAGGTGCCACGGCTCGGAAGAGGTTCGCTGTACTACCTGCGACGAGACGGGAGAGATCAGGTGCACCGTCTGCGACGAGTCCGGGAACGTCGAGTGTGACGTGTGCGAGGACGGCCGCGTCACGTGTGACACGTGCGAGGGCCACGGCGAACTGGTCGAGGCGCACGAAGGGACGCTGTCGTTCAAGACGGACACCGTGGTCAACCTAAATGCGACGGCAGTCCCCACGGATCACGTCACCGGGCACGACGGGTGGGAAGCGGAGCGAGAGCGACGTGACCCCGAAACCGATGGCGGACTGTACCGCGAGGAGACGACCGTGGACGAGATACCCGTCACACGCGTCCGGTACCGACACGGCGGAAACGAGTTCGTCGTGTTCCAGATCGACGGCGACGTCCGGTACGACGACGCCCCCAAACCCACGGCGGCGCTGCGTGAACAGGTCGAGTCGGCCGTCGAGGACGGGTTCTTCGAGTACGACGACGACCGGACGCTCGCCGAGACGATCAAGGCTGGCCCTCGGCAGTTCGTGGGCAGCGTCGTGACCGTCGGCGTCGTCGCGGGCATCGCTGCAGTGATCACCGTCGTCGGAAGCTTCCTCCTCGCTGCGCTCCCACTCGGATCGTCGATCACCGACACAATCGGCATCGCGCTGCCGGTCGTCGGCGGCGTCCTGTACGCCTCAAGGAGGCGTCCATCGCGGCGGATCGCGACGGCTGCGAACGGTGCGGGGCTGCTCGCCCCGGCGGTCGGCGTGGTCCTAGCAGCGGTAGCGGTCGTCTCGGCGGTCGGATCACCCCTCCTGCGCGTGGTCGTCGTTGCGGCGGCGGTCGCGTTCTGGGCGGACCGCGTCGCCGGTCGGCTCGCGTACGAGTCCGTTCGGCTGTCACACGCGTCGTCACAGCGTCGGACGTTCATCGCCGACACGCTCGACGCGAGGCCGTCGGAGTTGGACGGCCACGCGTTCACCGACCGGCTTCCGGACCCCGATCCGTCGCCGGCGCCGACGTTCCTCGATCGGGTCGCTGCGGTCGCCCACACCGGCGGCGTCGGCGCAACCGCCGGCTACCTCGGACTGCTGGTCGTCACACTCGTCGTCGATCCGACGCTTCTCCTGCAGTATGTGCCGTACAGCGTCGCGCTGGGCGGTCCCGTACTCGTCTTCGCCGGAGTCACGCTGGGACTTGCAAGCATCGGATTCGGCGGGTCAGCGAGCACCGACGAATCGTCGGAGCCCCAGCCCGCCGCACCGTCGAAATCGACAGATCCGTTAGACGACGGCCGATCGGATCCCACCGCTGTGGACCTCACCGAGCGTCAACTGCTGCTGCTGTACTTCGTTGACACCCTCGACGAGGCACACGGACTGGCGCTGACCGATCGGTACGAGGAACAGATCGGCACGGAACTCAACCACGGCCAGTTGTACCCCGACCTCGACACGCTCCGGGACGCCGGCCTGGTCAACAAGGTCAGCGCCGGGCGCAGTGACAGATACGTCACAACGACCGAGGGTGAGGCGGTCCTACAGCGTCGCCACGCGGAACTGGAGGGACTCGTCGACGCCGCACTTCAGCCGCCGCAGTGAGGATCTACACGACCTGAGTACTCTCAGGACGGTGCGGTGGGTGCGACACGAACAGGTATTTTCGGCCGTCCAAAAAATCGACACTCTTTAGGCCAACCTAATCAGTAGTCGAGAACGAATGAGTACACCGCAGGACATCTGTGTCGTCATCCCGACGATTCGGGAGTACGAGTGCGTTCGCGAGTACGTCGCGAACGCACGGAAGCACGGCTTCGACACCGACCGGCTGTTCTTCGTCCTCGTCACCGAGGACTTCTGTGACACCGACGCGATGGAGACCATGCTCGACGAGGAGGGCGTCGAGGGCGCCGTCTTCGACGGCACCGCCCGCGAGGCGTGGTTCGCCGACCACGACGCCGGCGAGTTCTCGCACCTGATCCCCGCGGCGAGTCACGCACAGACCTCCTTCGGACTGTTGTACCTGTGGGCCCACGAGCGGTTCGAGTACGGCGTCTTCATCGACGACGACACGCTCCCCCACCCCGAGGAGGACTTCTTCGGCACCCACATGCGCAACCTCGCGTACGAGGGCGAGATCGAGTCCGTCAGCTCCGACGAGTCGTGGGTGAACGTCCTCTACCAGTCGGACACCGACCTCTACCCGCGCGGGTACCCCTACGCGGCGATGGACGAATCAGTCGAGACCGACACCGAACGCGTCGACGAGGTCGTCGCCTCGCAGGGACTGTGGACGAACGTCCCCGACCTCGACGCCGTCCGCATCCTCATGGACGGCGACCTGAACGGACAGGCACAGACGCTCACCGAGGCGAGCGACTTCGAGCGCGACTTCGTCGCCGCCGAGGGGCAGTACCTCACCGTCTGCTCGATGAACCTCGCGTTCCGCCGCGAGGTCGTCCCGGCGTTCTATCAGCTCCCGATGGACGACAACGAGTGGGATGTCGGCCGGTTCGACGACATCTGGTCGGGGCTGTTCCTCAAGCGCGCCGCGGACGAACTCGGCAAGCAGGTGTACAACGGCGGTCCGCTGTGTGAACACAACAAGGCCCCGCGCTCGACGTTCGACGACCTCGCGAACGAGGTCGCCGGCCTCGAACTGAACGAACACGTCTGGGAGGTGCTCGACGGCGTCGCCGACGACGCCGACTCCTTCGAGGCGGCGTTCGCCGAGATGGCGGACGCGCTCGCGGCGGGTGACTTCGACGAATGGAACAACGGGGCGTTCCTCACCCACTGTGGAGAGTACATGCGCGACTGGCTCGACTGCCTCGACCGCGTCGAGGGCGCGGGAACGCGTGCGGCGGCTGCGGACGCTGCGAGGGTGCCTGCCGATGACTGACGACACGACTCACGACGACATGACCGACGACACCACGAACGGACGGCGGACGTATCGGCGGCGGAAGGTGCTGGCAGGACTGGGCGCGGCCGGCGCCGCGGGCCTGGCCGGCTGTGGCGGTCTCGGCGGCGACGACGGCGAAAGTAGCGGTGGCGGAGGCGGCGTCGGTGGCGGCGGCGGCGGATCGGGCGACGACGCGATCGGCGCCGCGTTCGACGACTTCCGCGGCTCCGGCCCGCTGGCACAGGGGCGGTCCGACATCGGCGGTACGCGCATCGCCGAGCTCCCGAACCTCAGCGGCGAGTTGACCATCTACCTCGGCGGCGGCGAGGGCGGCCTGTATCGCGATCTGCTCGCGAAGTTCGAGCGGATCTACCCCGACTTCAGCGCGACGCCGCGCGAGTCGGGGACGTCCGACGCCGCGAACACGATCATCAACGAGGGCGCGGCGACCCCGGCTGACGTGTTCTGGTCGGTCGACGCCGGGTCGCTTGCGGCGGTCTCCGCCGAGGGGCTCTCCGCAGAGCTTCCCTCGGAAGTCGTCGACCCCGTTCCAGAAGAGTTCCATCCCGACGACACGTGGGTCGGCACCGCCGGGCGTGCCCGCGCGGTCCCGTACAACACCGAGGAACTGTCCGACGACGACATCCCGGACAGCGTGATGGAGTTCCCCGAGGTCGAGGGCTTCCGGGACGCGATCGGCTGGGCGCCCACCTACGGCGCCTTCCAGTCGTTCGTCACCGCGATGCGGCTGCTCGAGGGCGAGGACGCCACCCGGGAGTGGCTCCAGGGGATGATCGACGCGGGCGTCACCGAGTACAACAACGAGTTCCTCGTGTCCAACGCCGTCGCCGACGGCGCGCTCAACGGCGGGTTCGCGAACCACTACTACGCGCTGCGCGTGCAGGCGGCCCGGCCGGACGCGCCGATCGACCTCGCGTTCACCAGCGGCGACGCCGGCGGACTCATCAACGTCGCCGGCGCGTCGGTGCTGTCGGCGAGTCAGAACCAGGAGCTCGCGTTCGACTTCGTCCGGCACCTGCTGTCGGCGGAGGCACAGGAGTTCTTCGCCACTCGGACGTACGGCTACCCGATGGTCGGCGACATCCCGCCCGTCGGCGGGCTGCCGCCGGTGTCGGAGCTGGATCCCCCGAGCATCGACCTGCGCGAGCTGTCCAACATCCAGCCGACGCTCCAGTTGATGCGCGACGTCGGGGTGCTGTGATGGGGGAGGCGGTCTGAGATGGCGCCCCGAGAGGGCTTCGGTCGGATCCGCGGACTGCTCGCGAGCGACGACGACCAGCCGAGCGTGGCGATCGTCCTGCTGGCTGCTGGCGTCGCGGCCGCCGTGCTCTCGCCGCTACTGTGGCTGCTCGTCAGCGCCTCGGAGCTGTCCGTCGCCGATGCCGCCGGGCTGTTGGCGTCGGGAACGACGACGGAGGTGCTCGTCAACAGCCTCCTGCTCGTCGCGCTCGTCACGGGTGCGTCGATCGCCCTCGGGGTCCCGCTCGCGGTGTTGACCGTCCAGACGGACCTCCCGTTCCGGCGGCTGTGGACCGTGCTCGCCGCGCTCCCGCTCGTTGTCCCCAGCTACATCGGCGCGTTCGCGTACGTTTCCGCCTTCGGGCCCAGCGGCGCGCTGCCGGATCTGTTGGCCGACTACGGGCTCGAGTTCGTGAACGCGTACATACCGACGGTGTACGGGCTCGGCGGAACCGCGCTCGTGTTGACGCTGTTCACCTACCCGTACGTGTTCCTCACCACCCGCGCCTCGTTGCTGTCGTTCGACACGACCCAGTTGGAGGCGGCGCGGACGCTGAATCACAGCTACCCGCAGGCGTTCCGGCGGGTGATCCTCCCGCAGATCGCGCCGGGCGTCACCGCGGGCGCGCTGCTGGTCGCGCTGTACACCCTCTCGGACTTCGGGACGCCCGCGATCATGCGCTTCGACGTGTTCACGCGGGTCATCTACGTCGAGTTGAACAGCTTCGGCGTCGGGCGGGCGAACGCGACGCTGCTGTCGATCCAGTTGCTCGCCGTCACCGCGGTGATCCTCGCGCTCGAATCGCGCGTCAGCGGCGACACCGCCGCCGGGTACGGGACCCCCTCGTCGGTGAAGACGGTGGTGTCGCTGGGACCGTTCCGGTGGGTGGCGGCCGTGGTCCCCGCGTTCGTCAGCGTGTTCACGCTGGCGCTCCCGGTCGGCATTCTCACGATGTGGCTGGTGCGCTCGGGGCCGGGGTACAGCGGCGGCGGACTCGCCTTCCGCCCGGAGTTCGCGACGAACTCGGCGTACGTCGCCGTGGTGACCGCGGCCGCGACCGTGCTGTTCGCGCTCCCGGTCGCCTACTACGCGGGCCGGTCGGACTCGCTGCTCGCGAAGGCGGTCGACCGCGCGACGTACCTGGGGTACGCGATGCCCGGGGTCGTGCTCGGGCTGGCGCTGGTGTACTTCTCCAGCCAATGGCTCCTCGAATCCTTCGGCGCCGGGGCGGCCCAGCTCGTCTATCAGTCGCTCCCGCTGCTCGTGTTCGCGTACGTCGTGCGGTTCCTCCCGCAGGCGGTCGGGTCGACCCGGTCGTCGGTGCTCGGCGTCGACCGGGACCTCGTGGGCGCCGCCCGCCTGCTCGGGGAGAGGCCGTCCGGGGCGTTCCGTCGCGTGACGCTGCCGCTCATCTCGCCGGGGCTGCTCGCGGGGGCGGCGCTCGTGTTCCTCACGACGATGAAGGAGTTGGACACGACGCTCATTCTGCATCCGACAGGGTTTACAACGATAGTGACCTACATCTGGCGTGTTCAGGAGGCCGGGTACTACGGTCGCGCCGCCCTGCCGGCGCTCGTGTTAGTGGCCGTCTCCGGCCTCTCGATGGTGCCGCTGCTCAAAGGATCCGACGATGCGTGACGATACACCCCACCCCGACGCCAGCCGACCCGAGCGAGCCGACGCCGACGACGGCCAGGGGTCGGCCGCCGCGGGGACGGCAACCGACGGTGGAACCGCCGTCAACGCGTCGGGCGACCCGGCGGCGGAGCGGGCCGAGGCGGAGTCCGTCGACGCGGACTCGGCGGAGCCGGTCGTCGTCGATATCGATGACGCGGACGGGCCGACGGGCGATCCCGTGTTACAACTGGAGGACGTCGTCAAGCGATACGGCTCGGAGACGGCCGTCTCGGGGCTGGACCTCACCGTTCACGAGGGCGAACTCGTCACCCTGCTCGGCCCCTCCGGCTGCGGGAAGACGACGACGCTGCGGCTGATCGCGGGGCTCGAGACGCCCTCCGACGGCAGCATCTCCGTCGGCGGCGACGTGGTCGCGGGCGAGGGTGCGGTGACGCCGCCCGAGGAGCGCGATGTCGGGCTGGTGTTCCAGGAGTTCGCGCTGTTTCCGCATCTCACGGTCGCCGAGAACGTCGCCTTCGGACTCGACGACCCGGACTCCGCGGCGGCGGCCGCCCGTGTGTCCGAGCTGTTGGAGTTAGTCGGCCTCGGCGACTACGGCGACCGCTCGGTGACGGACCTGTCGGGCGGGCAGCGCCAACGCGTCGCGCTCGCGCGGTCGCTGGCCCCCGAGCCCGACGTCCTCCTGCTCGACGAGCCGTTCTCGAACCTCGACGTGAGCCTCCGCGTGCGGATGCGCGAGGAGGTGAAGCGCATCCTCGACGAGGCGGGCGTCACGGCCGTCTCGGTCACCCACGACCAGGAGGAGGCGCTGTCCATCTCCGACCGCGTGGCCGTCGTCAACGACGGCACGGTCGAGCAGGTCGGCGACCCCGGGGACGTGTTCGAGCACCCGACCTCCCGGTTCGTCGCCTCCTTCCTCGGGCAGGCGAGCTTCCTTCCCGCGAGGGTCGGCGAGCGCGAGATCGAAACGAGCGTCGGATCGTACGACAGCAAGCTGTTGAAGGGGCTGGGCGACGGCTACGTCGGGAGCCACGTCGACGTGCTGGTACGCCCGGACGACCTCCGCGCCACGCCGGTCGCCGCGGGCGACGCCGACGGCGAGGTGATCCGTCGGCAGTACACCGGCCCATCGTTCGTGTACCACGTGCAACTCGACGATGGCACCGTCCTGCGATGTCTCCACAACCACACCGAAGAGTTCGACGTGGGCGAGCCGGTCGCGGTGACGCTCGTCGCGGACCACGAACTCGCGTGGTACCCCGCCCAGTAGATGACGGACACGTCCGGCGTCAGCGACGGACTCGACGCCGGTCGCGTCGCCGCTCTCGTGCTCGCCGCGGTCGGCGCTGTCGTCGCCGTCGCGGTCGCCCTCGACGTGTTCCCGTACCGCTCGCTCAACCACGACGAGGGCGTGTACCTCCAACAAGCCGACATGCTGCTGTCCGGACAGCTGTTCCTCCGGCCCCCGGTCGAAGACGCGTTTCGTCCGTGGTTCTTCGTCGAGAGCGAACGCGGGCTGTACTCCAAGTACGCGCCGGTTCCGGCGACGGTGTTCGCGCTCGGGAAGCTGCTGGGCGGCTATACTGTCGCGCTCGCGGGGATCGCCGCCGGGCTCGTCGCCGGCACCGTCGCGCTCGGTCGGGAACTGTTCGACGCGCGCGTCGGCGCCCTCGCCGGCGTGCTCCTGATCGCGACGCCGCTGTTCGTCGTCCACGGCGGACTGTTCCTTCCGTACGCGCTGACGACGGCGCTGAACGTCGCGTTCGCGGTCTCGTATCTCCGCGGTGAGCGCCGGGCGAGCCGCCGCGACGCGGCGCTGGCGGGCGTCGCTGTCGGCCTCGCCTTCTTCGCGCGGCCGTACACGGCAGTGCTGTTCGCGCTCCCGTTCGTCGCCCACGCGGTCGTGACGCTCGTCCGATCGGGGGCGTGGCGGATCCCGCTCGCAGCCGCGGGAGTCGTCAGTGAGGAAGTCGGCGACGGGGACGACCTCGACGGGTTCGACGACCGCAGCAACGAGGACCGCAAGCGTGGCCTGTTCGTCCGCCGTGCCGTCACCGCGACGCTAGGCAGCGCGGGCGTGGTCGCCGCGCTCGGCTACAACGTGGTCGTCACCGGCGACGCGTTCGTGTTCCCGTACCTCGCGTTCGCTCCCGAGGACGGCATCGGGTTCGGCGAGCGTGCCATCCTCGGGCACGTGGTGGATTACACGCCGGAACTCGGGGTCGAAGCGAACCGGCTGGTGCTGGAGGCGCTGTTCGCCGACTGGGTCGTCGCGGGGTCGCTCGGCGCGGCCGTCGCCGCGGCCGGCGTCGTGCTCGCGCTCGCCGGTCGAGGGATCCCGGGCGACGGTAACGGCGGCGGTGACAGCGACAGTGGCGACGGTGGCGCGACCGGTGGGCGTGTCCGTCGTGGGTTGCTCGCGGCCACGTTCGCCACCGTCGCCGCCGGCAACGTCGCCTTTTGGGGCAACTACAACGTCCTCGGCGCGCTGGAGGTGCGCACGGACGGCCTGATCTACTACCTCGGTCCGTACTACCACTACGACCTGATCGTCCCGACGGCGGTGTTCGCGGCGGTCGCGTGCGTCGCCGCCGCGGACTTCCTGCGCGCGGCCGCACCGTCCCTCGCGGAGCGCACTGACGATGTCGACCCGCGTCACGCCCGCGTGGTCGCGACAGTCGTCCTCCTCGTCGCCGGCGGAGCCGCGGGCGGCGTCGCCGTCGGCGCCGTCGACGAGACGGTCGAGCGCAACGAGGGGGTGACCGAGGAGCTACGCGCCGGATACGGACCGCTCAGTGACGGCGGCGATCCCGGTGCGGCGATCCCCGAGGGCTCGGTCGTGTTCCTCCCCGCGCCGTACGGCCCGTGGCTCAACCACCCGTTCCAGGCGCTGCGCAACGATCCCGGCCACGACGGTCCCCGAGTGTACGCGCTGACGGACACGCGGGAACTGGCGGTCGCCCGCGCGTACCCCGACCGCGACCTCTACCGCTACGTGTACGCCGGTTCGTGGGTGCCGACCGACGACTCCACGGTCCGCGGCGGGATCCGGGAGGTCGAGCGCGTCGCCGGCGACCGGATCTATCTGAACGCGACGCTCGAGCGTCCCGAGTCGGCGGAGGGAACGACCGTCCGCGTCACCGGCGACCGCGGGTCGACGTACCTCGTGGCGACCGACGCCGGCGGCCCGCTGTCGTTGTCGATGGTCGTCGAGGACGGCGAACTCCGGATAGCCGGGGAGGACCTCGTCGTGAGTGGTGGCGGGGAGGGCGGCGGCGAGAGTGCGGTCCTCCCGCTCGACGACGGCGACGAGATCGACGTGGAGGTGTTCGTCTCCACCGGACCGGCGAGCGGGTACAGCTACCGGCTGTCGTTCCCGTACGAGCGGATCGACGGGACGGCCCGAGCGCTGACGGCGACCGTCGAGCGGTGCCCGGTCCCGACCCGCTGCGTCCCGGTCGGCGTCGGCGAGCGACCGGTCGACCGCGGGGCCGAGGTGACGCTGTCGGCGTCGACGTGAGTCGACCGTCCGGCGCCGACGGCGATGTCACGACGGCGCGAGCCGCTCCCGTCCGTCCGCGCTACCGAAGCTGCCGGACTCGCTCCTCGAGGCAGCACTTCAGGATCGACTTGCCGATCTCCGCGCCGCCGGAGAACGGGTCGAGCTTCGTCTCGCCGAGTCGTTCGTCGTACTCGATCGGCTCCTGGCGGATCCGATAGCCGCGCATCGCCGGTCGAACGAGCAGTTCCGCGGACAGGCCGGTGTTCTCGGTCCACCGGATCGACTCGATCGCGTCCACGTGGTACGCGCGCATCCCGGTCGTCACGTCGTGAATGGTGTGGCCGCAGAGGACGCTCGCGACGGCCGCGAACGCCCGGTTCCCGAGCCGGTTCATCGCCGGCATCGTGTCGGCGCCGTGGTACAGCCGGTCCCCGCTGACCACGTCGTACCCGTCGTTGACTAGCGAGAGGAAGTCAGGAATTCGGTCCATCGGATAAGTGCCGTCACAGTCGGTGGTGATCCGGACCGGGTTGCTCGCCTCGTACAGCGCGCGGCGGACCGCCGCGCCGTAGCCGCTGGGCGGCTGGTCCACGACCCGGGCACCGCGCTCGCGAGCGATGTCAGCCGTGCCGTCGTCGGAGCTGTCGACCACGACGACCTCGGCGCGGCCGTCCGTCGCCGCTTCGATGTCGTCGAGCACCGGTCCGATCGCCTCCGCCTCGTTGTACGCCCCCATGACGACGCTTACGTCGTCGAGGTCGTACGACCGTTGGTCCATACCAGTCGCTCTCGTCGGAGGTTTTTAGGCTTGCCGAAAGTAGGCGATACCGGTCAGAAGAACGGCGCGTACCGGAAGGTGAGGAAGGCACCGACCGTCGAGATGAGGGGGACGACGTTCTGCATCACGACGACGCGGGCGGTCGTCGCGGGGTCGAACAGTTCGCCCGGCGTCGGGATGTCGGCGGCCTCCGCCGCGTCACCGGACGGCGTTTCCTCCGTCTCGCCGCGGACGGCCTCCGAGACGGCGATCGGGCGGGTAGCACGCCCCCATCCGAGGCCGACGATCGACATCGTGGCGATGACGACGAAGCTGGCGGGGATCCCGATGAACGAGAGGAACACCACGAGCGCCGCGGAGATCGACGCGACGACGATCGCGGCCGTCAGCGGGAGTTCGGTGATGTCGCTCCCCATCGTCTCCAGCGTTCGACGGGCGATGGTGAACGAGCCGATCCCGACGGCGAGCCCGCCGATGAGGATACCCGGATTCATTTCTAGTGCACCGGCGCCGACCAGCGGCGCGATGGCGTTCGCGATGTTGGACGTGCCGGAGCTGAACGCCATCAGACAGCCGATCGCGATCACGGCGGCGACGCCGATCGCCTCGCGCCCGCTCGCGTCGTCGTGGATCGAGACGCTCGGCACGATCCCGTCGGACCGATCGATGTCGAACACCACGCCGTCGGTCTCTTGCATCGCGAGCAGGCCGTCGAGTCGATCGTAGAAGTAGCGGCCGATGATGAGCGACACCCAAAAGCCGATGACCGGGGCGACAACCCACCAGATCACGATCCCGCCCATGATCTCCCAGTCGAGCGCGTCGTTCGCGACGCCCAGCCCGGCGATGGCGCCGACGGCGGTCATCGACGTCGAGGCGGGCACGCCGAAGACGTTGCCGACGAACAGCGCCAATCCGATGAAAAACAACACCCCGATACTCGTCTCCAAGGTGAACACGCCGGATGCCGTAACCAGTTCCGAGCCGAGCGTGTCGACGACGCGTCTGCCGATCGTCCACGCACCGACGAAGAAGAACGTCGTCATCAACGCCGCCGCGGTCGACTTCGACACTGCACCGGCCCCCACCGCGGGCCCGAACGCGGGACCGGTCGTCGATCCGCCGATGTTGTAGCCGACGAACATCGAAACGAGCACGCCGACGAGAAGGAGTAGCTCAACCATATTACCGGTATTTCTGGGCGTATCCGCTAAGGTCTTGCTTTCTCAGGATCACGTGTCAGTCGATCGATCAGCGTCGGAAGAGTCGTCAGCCTCGCCCGACGGATCGCTGTCGGCGCCGGCGTCGGCGTCCCCGTTCGCGTCGCTGTCCGGGTCGTCACCGTCGCCGAGCTTTTCGTCGATAGACTGTTTCACCGCCGCGCCCACCTTTTCCTCCACCGTCTCCTCCACCGCCTTCTCCACAGTGTCGCCGACCGTCTGCTCTACCGTCTCCTCCACCGCCTTCTCCACAGTGTCGCCCACCTTCTCCTCCATCGTCCTGTCGACCGTCTCGTCGACCGTCTTCTCCACCGTCTCGTCGACCGTCTCGCCCACCTTCGCTTCTACCGTCTCGCCCACCGTCTCGTCGACCGTCTTCTCCACCGTCTCGTCGACCGTCTCGCCTACCTTCGCTTCTACCGTCTCGCCCACCGTCTTCTCCATCTTCTCCTCTACCGTCTCGCCCACCGTCTCGTCGACCGTCTTCTCCACCGTCGCCCCCACCGTCTCCTCCACGGTCTTGTCCACCGTGTCCGCGACCGTCTTCTCCACCGTCTCACCGACGGACTCGTCGACGGTGTCCGCGACCGTTTCCTCGACCGTTTCCTCGACCGTTTCCTCGACCGTCTGCTGGACCTCTGTGGTCATCCACTGGGGGTCGAACCGGGCCATCTTCCAGCCGATGTGGATGACGAACGAGACGATGACACCCAGCCCGAACGCGACCCCGACCGACGTGCCGAGCACGAGTATCAGCCCGACCGCCAACGCGATCAGGAGGCCGTACGTCAGGTCGACGATGGAGTCGACGCGTTGCGGATTCACCGGTGGCACCCCGAAACCCCGGATCCGTTACTACCGTCCGTGCGCCCCGCCGTTCGGCCCCGTCGCTCGGAGCGAGATACGTGCATACCGATTTTGGTGGCTCGAAGGGCTTAAACTCGCGTGTCGACCGCTGGCTCCGCACGTTCGCCCGACGACGGGATGCCGGGAGGGGCTCGACCGGTGAGGTAACGCGCGGTCCCGGTCGTTCCCAATCGTTGGGATCCACCGCGGTCCCACTTTAGTACCGGTCCATAAGCCGAACATGTATGAGAGATCCGAGAACATCATCGGTGTCGCGGCGGGACGTGCTTCGAACGGCGCTGGCGGGCGGCGTCGCGGCGGCCGGCGGCGGGGCCGCCGCAGCGCCGGCGGCCGCACAGTCGTCCGGCGGGCTCGAGGAGTGGTTCTCCGACGTGAGCAACTACGACGGCGTCGTCGACGAGACCGGCGCGGACTCGGTGACCGTCGAGGTCGGCACGCAGGCGAACGGCGGTGGGTACGGCTTCGGGCCCGCGGCGGTCCGCGTCGACCCCGGAGCGACCGTCACGTGGGAGTGGACGGGGAACGGCGGCTCGCACAACGTCGCCGCCGAGGGTGACGCCTCCTTCGAGTCGGAGCTCGTCGGCGACGCCGGCCACACGTTCGAGCACACGTTCGAGGCGGCGGGCGTCTACCGGTACGCCTGCACGCCGCACAAGGCCCTCGGGATGAAAGGCGCCGTCGTCGTCGGCGACGCCGCGGTCGGCGGGTCGGGCGACGGCGGTGGATCCGACGGAACCAGCAGCAGCGGCACTGAAACGTCGTCTACGACCGAACCCGCCGGTGGGACGAACGAGTCAGCCGGCGGCGGCGCGGACGGCGGGTCCGGTGGCGACGGCGGTGGCGCCGGGGATGCCCCGGCGCTGCTGTTGCTCGGCGGCGGCATCGGCGCGGTACTGTCGCCGCTCGTGTTCGGGCTGTTCATGCTCCTGTTCGGTGACGACGACGATGGACAGGGAGGCGCCGATCCCGGATACAGAACCGACGGCGGGAGCCGGTCGGCGGGTGCCGCAGACGACGGGGCGAGGTGACCGGCCGTGGCTCGCGCGCGACTCGAGGTGACGCTCCCGGAGGACGTGTGGGTCGGGGAGGTAACCCGGTCACATCCGGACGCGACGCTGTCGGTGCTGTCGGTGCTGCCGACCGAACGCGGCGGGGTTGCGCTCGTCGCGCTGCGTGGCGACGACGCGCCGTCGGTGGTCCGCGACATCGATGCCGCCGACGGCGTTGACGAGGTCGAACTCCAGCGAGCGGCCGAGGACGTTCGCGAGGCGATCATTCGGGTCGAGACGACGGACGCCAGGCTGCTGTTGCCGCTGCTCGACTCGCGACTTCCCGTCGAGTATCCGGTCGAGGTGGCGAGGGGGACGGCCAAGCTCACGGTCGCCGGCTCGCGCGATCGGCTCTCGGCGTTCGCGACCGCGCTGGAGACGATGGGGATGGACTACGTCGTCGACTACGTTCACGACGCGATCGACGCCGAGGACCTCCTCACCGACGGGCAGCGGGAGTTGCTCGCATCGGCGATACGGACCGGCTACTACGACACCCCGCGCGAGACCACGCTGACCCAACTCGCGGACCAGCATGGGATCGCCAAGTCGACTGCGAGCGAACGGCTCCACCGCGCCGAGGGAAAGGTGATCAAGCGGTTCGCGGACGACGCGCTCGACGTCGAGTCGGACCGGTCGCCGCTCGCGCCGACGAACGACTGACGCACTCTCCCGACTGGCGCGTCGGCCGTGTGGGGTGGACCGATCCATCCCGGCGATCACTTCGGTTCCGTGTCGGTGCTCCCGATCGGTGACCCCCACGTCGATCGGGTCGATCTCCGTCGGTCGAGTTCGTCCGTCCACGCCCAGGGTACCCGAACCAACGCCGTTTTTTGTTCTCGATGAGTGGCCTCGCCAATGGATCTACGACGGTTGATGGCGACAGCGATCGTCAGCGTCACCGGCCTAGGACTGGCCGGTGTCGCTGTGTCGTCCCTGTCGAGCGGCGTTCCCGGCCTCCCGGGTGGGATCATCGTCGGCGCCGTACTCGTGCTCGGCGGGGCGTTCGCGATCGCGGGGCCGATGCTGTACCGGAGTACCGTCACGTCCGACCACCTCCTTCGGGTCGCCGGGTGGAACACGCTCGGCGTCGTCGTGACGGTCGCGGTCCTCGCGCTCGTCGGAACGTTCCAGGCGGCCGATGGGGGGCGCGTCGCCGCTCCCCTGCTCTCGGGAGCGGTGATCGTCGGCGTCAGCGCCTTCGCACACGTGCTGATCGGTGTCAACGACGTCAGACGGATCCGGGCTCGGACGGTCGCCGACCAGCGGCGAAAGGCGGCCGTGGTGAATCGGTTCGTCCGTCACGATCTCCGTCACGCGGCACAGATGCTGATCGGCTACAGCGACCGGATCCCGAACGGGTCGGGCGGCGACGACGCCGAGGAAGCTACCGACGGGGGCGACGGCGCGAACACCGACGTCGCGGCGAAGATCGTGTCGATCGCCCGGCAGTTGAACGAGACGCAATCGCGCGTCAAAGTCATCGACGAACTGCTCGAGGGCGATCCGGACACCCGCGCGTCCGTAGTGGTGAGCGACTCGATCGAGGAGCGCCGCAGTTCGCTGACCGACGGGCATCCCGACGCCTCGCTTCGGATCGACTCGGACGGCACCCCCGCGGTCCGCGGCGGCGACCACGTCGTGACCGCGGTCGTCGAGCTGGTCGAGAACGCGCTGGAGCACGGCGGCGACCCCGTGGACGTCCGGGTCCGAGAACGGCGGGTCGGCGACGAGGTCGAGATCCGCGTCGTCGACGACGGCGACGGGTTCCCGGCCGACGAGCGCGCGCTGATCAACGACGACGAGGCCGAGACGCAACTGCGCCACAGCAGCGGCATGGGGCTGTGGCTCTCGAAGTGGGTGATCGAGTTCTACGGCGGGTCGTTGACGATCGGGACGAACGAACGCGGGGACAGCGAGGCGACGGTGAGACTGCCGGTCGCTGCGGGCTCGAAGAGTTCGTAGCGCTCGGATCGTCCGACGCTACGGCGAGGGATCGAACACGTCCGGGTTCTCCTCGCCGTCGACCGAGAGGATTCCGAGCATCCCCTTGCGCGCGACACGCGAGAGCGCGTGGTCGACGAGTTTGATGTCCTCCGGCACGGGGAAGTCCATGGTTCCGACCATGCAGCTTCCCGGCGGGACGTTCATCGTCTGGACGAACCGTTCGGGGTTGCTCGCGAGCGCCCCGTCGCGGTAGGCCTCGGTCCAGACGTTGCCGATGGGGTGGAAGTTGCTGTTCAGGTTCGGACCACCGTCGACCATGAACATGCGGGCGGTCTCGCCGGTCTCGGCGCTCAACGCGCCGAAGCGGTCGGGCGTGAGCCCGTACTTCTGCCCGTTGAGCACGACGTACGTCGGGTCCTCCGCCTTCATCGACTCCAGGTCGAAGCTGTGACGCCCCTTCTCGCCGGCGGGCTTGTCCGTGTAGATCTCGTGTTGGCCGACGTAGAACTCGCGGTCGACCTCAGGGAGTCCGTCCTCCGGCTCGACGAGGATCATCCCGAACATCCCCGAGGCGATGTGGTAGTCCAGGTTCGGGACGGCACAGTGGTAGATGAAGGCGCCGGGGTACTCCGCACGGAACTGGATCGTTGCCGACTCGCCGGGCGCGACTGTCGTGTCCTCGGCGCCGCCGCCGGGCCCGTAGCAGGCGTGGAAGTCGACGTTGTGCGGCATCGCGTTCTCCTCGGCGTTCGTCAGGGTCACCCGGACGGTGTCGCCGCGGCGGACGCGGACCATCGGGCCCGGGATCTGCCCGTCGAACGTCATGTAGTCGTAGACCACGCCGTCCTCGATCTCCGCGCGCACCTCGCGAGCGACCATGTCGACTTCGACGGTCTCCGACGTGTCACGGTCGATCGGGTCCGGGACGTCAGTCGGGTCCGCGGCGACGCGCTTCCTCGTCGGCTTGCCGCTTTTCTTCTCGGTGGTCTTTCGTGCGGTCTCGGTCTGGGTGTCGGTCGGCGCGTTCGCGGAACACCCGGCGAGGGCGGCCCCGCCCGCACCGGTTCCGAGCGCTTTCAGCGTCGTACGTCGTGTTGTGGGCATCAGTGGGTACCTCGCAGTTGCACGTATGGGCTGACACCCTATCAACCGAGTTCGTGGTTCCCGACTGCGCGGGACCCGGCCGAACAAGTTCGCGTGCCGGGTGAACGGAAGTCGGTGGCCGTCGGGGGACCGATCGATCGAGATCCGATGGCCAGAAAGCAGGAAGAACGACGACGGCGGGCGTCCCGGGGGGATCCGCTCCCGGTCAGTCGTCGTCCTCGAGGAACGGCCGAACCGCACCGCCGGCGGGGACGCGGTCGGGGTCGTCGGCGACGCGGCGGGCGGTCAGCTTCGCGGCCACGTCGTAGGTGAACAGCGCCGTCCCGAGGATGATCAGCGTGTCGCCGGGGAGCCGCGCCCAGAACAGCGACTGGATCAGCGGCCGGTTGTAGAACGCCAGCGAGCGCGCGGCGTCGTACCCCTGCGTGAACGACACCTCAAGCTGGATGAACCCGACCGGGAGGACGCTGACGAACACCATCAGCGCGAGGCCGACGTTCCACAGCCAGAACGCCCACCGGAGGCGCCGCCCGCTCCAGTTCGAGACGGTGAACCGGAGCACGTAGATCGCCATGCCGATAGCGAGGAAGCCGAACGCGCCGAACATGGCGGCGTGGGCGTGGCCGACCGTGAGGTAGGTGCCGTGCTCGTAGTAGTTGATCAGCGGGAGATTGATGAAGAAGCCGAGCACGCCGGCCCCGACGAAGTTCCACACTCCCGAGGCGATGATGAACATGAACGGCAGCGTGTACGGGAACGCCTCGCCGCTGTTCGCGAGCGCGCGGTACTCGTTGATCGCCTCGAAGAGGATGAACACCAGCGGGATCAGCTCCAGCGTGGAGAACACGCTCCCGAGCGGGACCCAGACGTCCGGCATCCCGATCCACCAGTAGTGGTGGCTGACGCCGATGACGCCGGTGCCCATCACGAGCAGCGCCTCCAGCAGGACGGCCTTCTCGGCCGAGCGGCGCCGCAGGAGGTTCATCGACACCAAGGTCATCGCGACGACGGCGACGATGAAGAACTCGAAGGCGCCCTCGACCCACATGTGGACGACCCACCAGCGCCAGAACTCGGTCACCGCGATGTTCGTCTTCGGGGTGAACAGGAACCCCGCGGTGAACAGCAGCGCGATGGAGCCGCCGGCGTAGAGGATCATGTGCGCGAGCCCGTACGGCGGCTCGCGCTTCAACAGCGGTTTCAGCCCGCGTGCGGCGAGGGCGGCCCACGCGAGGAAGCCCACGAGCAGGCCGGCCTGCCAAAGCTTTCCGACCTCCAAGTACTCCAGGCCCTCGTTGCCGAGGATCCACCACAGGTCGCCGTCGAAGTACCCGTGGGCACCGAGCCAGATGCCGGTGAGCCCGCCCGCCACGACGACGACCAACGCGACGAGGAGGCCCTTCACGTACCGCGCCTGGTTGTCGGGCTCGTACCCAGTCAACAGCGGCGGGAGGAACAGTCCCGCGCCCAGCCACAGCGTGGCGATCCAGAGGATCCCCAGGTCGATGTGCCACGTCTTCGCCATTGCGAACGGCAGCAGCTGGAGGACATCGATTCCCAAGCCGGGGATCGTCTCCAGGCCGAAGAACGCGTGTCGTTCGATGTAGTAGTGTGCGAGCAGCCCCCCGAGCAGTGTCTGTACGAGGAACAGCAACGCCGCGACGGGAACGAACCACAGCGCGGCCGACTGGCTCGGGAGGAGGTCGATGTCGTCCGGATGCGGCACGTCGACCCCCTCCGCAGAGGGCTCAGGGAGGTCGACCGACGAGTACAGCCAGATCCCCACGCCGGCGCCGGCGACGAGCAGCACCATCGCGATGACGCTCCAGGTCATCGCGGACGCGCCGGGGGTGTTGCCGGCGGCGGGCGCGGGCGGCCAGTCGTTCGTGTAGCTGTGGTCGGCGCCCGGGCGGTCGGTGTGTGAGAACCACGCGGTCCACAGCGCGAAGTCGGCGAAGCGCCGCGCGTCCTCCTCGGAGTCGATCATGTCGACGGGGACGCCGCGGGCGTCCGAGCCCTCGTGGTACCGCTCGACGTACTCCTCTCTGACCTGCTCGTGGGCGTACGCCTCGGCGGCGGAGTACTCGATGACCCCGTCGCCGGGCGTTCCGTCGTCGAGGTCCGACTTCACGAGCGAGTCGACGGCGGCTTGCTCCTCGGCGGGGAGGTCGCCGTAGGCGTCGCCGTAGCGCTCCTCGGCGTAGTAGTCGCGCATCGCCTCGGTCTTGAGATCGAGCGCGTCGGCGGTGTAGTCGGGGCCGAAGTACGCCCCGTTGCCGAGGATCGACCCGTGATTCATCAACCCGTCCTGCTGGAAGGCGACCTTCCCTGCCTGGACGTCGTCGCCGGTCGCGATCGTCTCGCCGTCGGGACCGACCACGCGGTCGGGGACGGGCGGCGCCTTCTCGTACGCCAACGCGGCGCCGGCGCCCATCACGACGAGGTTCACGACGAACGCCACGACGAGCGCCTTCGCCAGCGTGCGTCTCGTTACTCGCATGCGGTCGGCAGTACTCGAGTCGTGTGGTTTACTCCACCCTCCGTTCCGATCGCCCGGGGACGGCGGCGAATATATTCAATGTCCGTCCCTGACAGGATGGCCGCCTCGGCCGCCGTGAGGAGTGTCCGTTCGGTGAACGGTGAACGAGAGTATACGCGGTGGTTTCAACAGCAGTACATGAACGGATACATCAGCGCGACGCGGTCCCCGTCCGCCAACTCGGTATCGAACCCGCCGAGGTGCTCGTTGAACCGACCGTTGATGGCGATCCGCGCGTACGCCCGCGTGCGATCACCCTCGTGATTCGCCGTGAAATCGTCGGGGAGCTCATCCGGTTCGGGCGCCCAGCCGTGAGCGACCTCCTCCTCCGGCGTTTCGGCGATGAGGAACTCGGCCACGTCGTGCTCCTCGAGGAACGCTTCCAGGAACGCACGGAGCGTCGTCCCCTCGAAGGTGTATTCGAACCGGTGTTCCGGCAGGGCGTCGTACAGCCGTCCGGTCCCCTTCACTTCGACGGTAGTGGCGGTTCGCTCGTCCTCACGCTCGACTCCCTCGGTATCGACGGTACTCATGGAGCTATATCAGGGGCCTGCGTCCCTCAACGACGCCCCGAACATGTTCGTAACGGTCCGGGTGATTCCCGAGGGATACCTCAGTCGGCGTGAGACGGCGGCGCCCCTTCCCCGACCGCGCTCTCGCCCGCGCGCTCCGCGGACGTGAGGTAACACTGCGGGTCGCGCGCGCCGAACTCCCCCTCGACGGTGAGTGCGCGCAGTCGCGACGCCCCTCGACAGATGTCCCGATACGAACAGGAGCGACACTCCTCGCCGAGGCTGTCCGGGCGATCGCGTAGCCGGGCGAGGAGGGAGTTCGATTCGTCCTCCCAGATGTCGCCGAACGGGCGATCCCGGACGTTCCCCAGCGAGTACGACTGCCAGAACTGCGTCGCGTGGACGTTCCCCTGGTAGTCGATGTCGGCGACGCGTTCGCCGGCGGGGTCGCCGCCGTTGACCTCGAGGTACCGGCGGACGCGCTCGGCGCGCTCGGGGCCGAACTCGCGGCGCGCGTACTCGACGAGATAGGCGGCGTCACAGTAGTTGCCGACCAGCAGCGTCTCGATCTCCTCGCCGTCCTCGTAGTACTCGCGCGTGAGGTCGACGAGACGCCGGACCGCGTCGCGGCGCGTGTCGGGCGTGATATCGGCGTCTGGAACGCCCCGTCCGCCGTACGCGAGGTGATAGAAGCAGAACCGATCGACGCCCACGTCGGTGAGCAGGTCGACCACCTTCTCCATGTCCGGCACGGTGTCCTCGGTGACGGTGTAACGCAGCCCGGTCTTCAGTCCCACGTCGAGGCACGCCTCGATGCCGTCGACGGCGGCGTCGAACGCGCCCTCCTGGCCGCGGAAGGCGTCGTTCACCTCCCGACGGCCGTCGACCGAGATGCCCGCGTACGCGAGGCCGGCGTCGCGGAGTTCGCGCGCGCGGTCGCGGGTGATCAACGTTCCGTTGGTCGACAGTACCGGGCGGATCCCGGCGTCGCGGGCGTGCGAGACGAGTTCGGGGATGTCCTCGCGCACGAGGGGTTCGCCGCCCGAGAACAACACGACCGGGACGCCGTAGTCGGCGAGTTCGTCGAGCATTCCCTTCGCCTCGGCCGTCGAGAGCTCCCCGGGAGCCGCCCCCACGTCGGCGCCGGCATAACAGTGGGCACACGAGAGGTTGCACCGCTTGGTCCCGTTCCAGACGACGACCGGGCGCTCCTGTTTCCGCTCGCGGATCTGTTCGGCCGTGGAGTCCGCGTCGCCGTACCGGAGCCCGTCGCCCTCGGCGTCGAGGTTGTACAGCAGTTTGCTGACGGAGATCACGGCTCGACACCCCCCTCACTGTCCGTGTCGCCATCGACGTCGACTGTCGCGGGCGGTTCGTACTCGGCGCCGAGGTCACGGTCGCTGAACCGGGCGACCCGGTCGCTGCGTGCCAACCACTGCGTCGACGCGTCTGGGAACAGCGTGCTCGCCTGTTCGTGTGCCACGTCCGCCGAGGGGGCGGTGACGCTGCCCGCGTGTCGGAGCGGGTCGCCCGACGACTCGCGGAGGAACACCTCCCACTCCGGGACGTCGTCCGCCCGTGGCTGGCGTACCGGCGTGCGCTGGTCGGAGTCTGCCATCACTCCCGACACCGGCGGGAAGCCCTACGGCGTTCACGACGACTCCCAGCGAGTGGGAATCGAGAGGCTCCGCTTATTCACACCGACGCTACGGGGGAGTGATGACCGATCGATCACTCGACCGGCGAACGGTACTGCGCGCGACCGGACTGGCGGCTGTCGGCGGCCTCACCGGGCTAGCCGGCTGTTCCGGGGGGGGCTCCGGCGGCGGATCCGGAGACGGCATGGAGACCGAGGAGCCGACACCGACGCCGACCGAGAGCGGCGGCGACTCCGGCGGGTCCGGGAGCGCTTCCTTCGACGGCTGGTTCGACAACGTGGACAACTACGACGGCGTCGTCGACGAGACGGGCTCGGACGCGGTGACCGTCGAGGTCGGCACGGAGGCGAACGGCGGTTACTACGGCTTCGGACCCGCCGCGGTGCGCGTGTCCGCCGGGACGACCGTCACCTGGGAGTGGACCGGACAGGGGGCGAGCCACAACGTCGTCGCGGAGGACGGCTCCTTCGAGTCCGAACTCGTCGCGGAGGAAGGGCACACGTTCACCCACACGTTCGAGTCCGCCGGAACGTCGAAGTACGTCTGTGTCCCCCACGAAACGCTGGGCATGAAAGGTGTCGTCGTCGTCGAGTGATCCAGGGACCGAGCACACACGACAGCCACGACGCCCACGACACCCACAATGTTCGACACGAGCCAGCGCCCGATCGTCCTCGTGTGGGAGGCCTCGCGCGCGTGCGAACTCGCCTGTGATCACTGCCGAGCGGAGGCGACACCCGGGCGACACCCGGACGAGCTGACGACCGCGGAGGGCAAGCGTCTCCTGGAGTCGGCCCGCGAGTTCGGCGACGGGCAGGTGGTCGTCCTCTCGGGCGGCGACCCGCTCAAGCGCGACGACCTCGCGGAGCTGATCGCCCACGGCGACGAGAGAGGCCTCCGGATGGCGCTCACGCCGAGCGGGACCGCGTCGCTGACGCGCGAGCGCATCGAGCGGCTCGCGGACGCCGGCCTCCGGCGAGTCGCGCTCAGCATCGACGCCGGCGATCCCGCGGTCCACGACGGCTACCGCGGCGAGCCGGGCGTCTTCGAGGAAACGCTGCGGGCGGCGCGATGGATCCGTGAGTCCGACCTCGGGCTGCAGATCAACACGACCGTCTGTGCGCGCACCGTCGACGAGCTCCCCGCCGTCCGCGAACTGGTCGGCAACCTCGACGCGGTGCGCTGGAGCGTGTTCTTCCTCGTTCCGGTCGGACGGGGGGCGATGCTCGACCCCGTCTCGCCGGAACGGGCGGACGCGGTCATGGACTGGCTCCACAGCGTCGACGAGGACGCCTCCTTCGCGGTCAAGACGACCGAGGCCCCCCACCACACCCGCATCGGCCTCGAACGGCGCGGCGTCGGTCCGGCCGAGCTGGCCCCCGGATCGGGCGCACCCGCGACGCGTCCGAACGTCCGCGCCGGCGACGGCTTCGCGTTCGTCAACCACGTCGGCGACGTGACGCCATCCGGCTTTCTTCCGGAGCCGGCGGGCAACGTCCGCGAGGACGACCTGGTGGACCTGTATCGGAACGCGAACCTGTTCGAGCGGCTGCGCGACCGCGACGCGCTCACGGGGAGATGCGGCGCCTGCGAGTTCCGCGACGTCTGCGGCGGGTCGCGCTCGCGGGCGTACGCCGCCACGGGCGACCCGCTCGCCTCGGACCCGCTGTGCCCGTACGTTCCCGAGGGGTACGACGGTCCGGTTCCGGACCGCGTGGGCGACGCCTGAGCCGGCGCCCCCCGGCGGACTGTCCCCGGACTACTTGTTGCGTCGACCGGCCCCGATGAGGCGCTTCAACAGTGGCCGGTCCGAGGGACGTTCGGCCAACAGCAGCGACGCCTCCACGTCGTCGGCGATGTTCATGTGGAGCGAGTCGCTGACGAGCCGCGAGAGCAGCCCCTGCTCGGTGGCACCGATGAGGACGAGCGTGTTGTCCGCCGCCGCCCGTTCGATCGAGTCCTCCACGTCGCCGGACTCGTCGACGATGCGGTCGGCGTCCTCGAGGTCGTTCTCGGCCGCCCACTCCGCGAGGAACGCCTCGCCGCGGTCGCGGTCCCCGGAACCGTCGGCGACGTGGAGCAGCGAGATCTCCGCGCCGAGGGCCTCGCGGAGCCCGCGGGCGACCTCCGCGCTCAACACGGAGTTGGGACCGCCCGCCGTGGGGAGGAGCACGCGCGAGCAGTCGAGTCCGCGGTCCTTGACGACGAGGAAGTCACACGGCAGGCGGTTGGTCAGCTCGTCGATGGGGCGCTCGGCGCGGGCCGACGCCCACACCCCGTCGTCGGCCCAACCCATCATCACCAGGTCGGGACGGGTACGGTTCGCGCGGTCGAACACGTCCTCGAACGAGCGATGGGTGACCAGCGTCGAGGTCTCCATCTTCGTCTCGTATCGCTCGCCGATGGTGCGAACGTCCGTCAGCAGCTTGTTCGACTCGTCGACGATTCGGTCGTGGTCGGGGCCGCGTCCGCCGGGGTTCGATCCGGACGGGATCTGCACGACGTGAACCACGTGAACGACACCCTTCTCCCGGGTCGACGCGAGCGCGCACGCCATCTCGACGAGCCGGGATTCGGTTCGAGGGTTCGTGATCGGGACGAGGATCCGATAGGAGTCAGGGTCGCGGACGAACTCCTCGACCGTGTCGAACAGCGGCACGTACGAGCGCCCGGCGAGACTCCCGAGCAGCGTTTCGCGGATCGACAGTCTGCGAACGTCCTCGAAGCGGGCCGTCTCGAGGCGCTGTTCGGTGGTCTGATAGTAGTTGACGATCGTGACCAGCACCACCCCGCCGACGGTGTTGCCGACCAACACCGGGATCACGAAGTCGGTCATCGCCAGCAGGAACCCCAGGTCGCCGACGAGCATGAGGTACACCGCCTCGGTGAACGAGACGACGCTGTGATAGAGGTTCCCCAGCGGGATAGTGAGAAAGGCGAGATAGACGACGACGAGCCGGGAGATGGTGTCCTGTGCGGCGAAGTTCATCCAGACGACGCCCGCGACGATCAGCCCGGCGAAGGCCCCCTTGAAGAACAGCTCCCAGGGAGTGGTCTCGTACACGCCCGTCGCCGCCAGATCCGCGGCCACGGCCGCCGCCTCGGGAGAGAACACGCCGCCGTACGCGAGCACGACCGCGCCGATCGCGCCGCCCGTGAAGTTTCCGAGCGCCACGATCGTCCAGTGACGCAACAGCGCCGGCACCGACGCCAGCCGTTCCAGCGTCAACGCGACCGGCGGGAGGGTGTTCTCGGTGTACAGCTGATAGCCGCCGATGATGATGTAGATGAAGCCGATCGGGTACAGCAGCGCCGCGACGACGCTGCTGTCCGTCTGCGGGTACATCGAGGCGTACACCAACAGCGTGATCGTGATCGCGAACCCGCCCGCCAGCGCCGCGAAGAACAACTCGCGCGCGCCGGAGGTGATCTCGTGGTCCGCGTCGGCGACGATCCGCTGAAACACCTCGTCCGATGAGAAGCGGTCCGGAATGACCGATCCCGACTCCGGGACGCCGTTGTCCGTGTGTTCGCGATCGCCGCCGCCGTCGGGGGGCGAGTCGTCGTGCGGAGCAGCCATTGTCCGTACCACCCCCACCTACACAAAGAAGCTTGGTTTCACCGGACGGTCAGCATCCGAGACGTGGAGGGCCGTCGCACAATCACGATCGTGTGGCGGGCCTCGCCGCCGAACAGCTCCCGTTCAGGGCACCGTTCTCACGGTTCCGTGCCGACGATCGCGGTTCCGGTTCCGTGCCGACGATCGCGGTTACGGAAGTACGAGGAGAAAGCCCCGTGTTTTAACGCGGGGATGAATCCGACATCTCTCCCGAAATACCGACCGAACTACCCAAACCGATGGTTTAACTAACTCATCACCCTACCAACAGCCAACCGAGGCGGCCTGCCCGCCCGCTTAATCGGACAGTATCGGGATTCCCTGATTCCACGCAGAAGGCACCTCCTTCTGCCCGGAACACGGGGTGCAGTCAGCAAACGTATCTCCGAATCCCACGCCGGGATAGGAGTACCGGCTGGGTGGCACAGCCAGTAGCTGTCCGTCGGGATGGCTACAAACCGTAACCATCCCAACCCAGCGGTGCGGTACCGTGGGAATCCTCGCCCTTTCAGCGCGGGGAGGATGTCAAGTCTCCTCTTCGGCGGGCGGGGAGGGCGGACGGATCGAGAGCGTGTCGATCCGGCTGTCGTCCATCGCAGTGACCTCGACGGTGTGGTCCTCCACCTCGAGCGAGTCGCCCACTTCCGGGACCCTGTCGAGTCGACCCAGCACCAACCCCGCGAGCGTCTCGAACTCGTCGCTGTGGAACGACGTACCGAGGACGTCGTTGACCGTTCGCAGGGGGGCGCCGCCGTCGGCCTCGTACCCGCCGTCGGCGCGGCGCCGGATCGAGGCCTCGCGCTCGTCGGCGTCGAACTGGTCGCGGATGTCGCCGACGACCGCCTCGACGACGTCCTCGAGGGTCGCGATCCCCTCGAGACTCCCCCACTCGTCGACGACCGCCGCCATCTGCTGGCGCTCGTCGCGGAACTGTATCAGGAGGTCGTCGATCGGCATCGTCTCCGGGACGACGAGCACGTCGCGCGCGATATCGGCGGCGGTGGTGTCGGCCGCCGTCGCGGACTCGCCCGCGCGAAGCACGTCCTTGAGGTCGAGGAAGCCGACGATCTGGTCGGCGTCGTCGGCGTCGACGACGGGATAGCGGGTGTGCTCGGCCGACAGCGCCGTCGATCTGATCGCCGACAGCGTCGCGTCGGTGGGGACGGCGACCACGTCGGGACGCGGCACCATCACCTCCCTGACGACGGTGTCGTCGAGGTCGAACACCCGCTCTATCATCTCGACCTCGCGGGCGTCGACGTTACCCTCGTCGCCCGCCTGAGACAGCACCATGAGGATCTCCCGTTCCTCCAGCGTCTCGTCCGTCTCGGACGCCGGCGGGACGCCGATCAGGCTGGTGAAGGCGTTCGCCGTCCCGTTGAACACGACGAGGCCCGGGTAGAACACGTAGTAGAACAGCTTGAGCGGCGGCGCGACGAGGAGGGCGATCCGCTCTGCGCGGGCGATCGCGATCGTCTTCGGCGCGAGCTCGCCGAAGACCACGTGCAGGAAGGTGATGAAGCCGAACGCGAGCCCGAACGTCACGATGTGGAGGATATCGGGCGGAAGCAACGGCCCGAGCACCGGCTCGACGAGCGACGCCACCGCGGGCTCGCCCGCCCACCCCAGTCCGAGCGAGGCGAGGGTGATCCCGAGCTGGGTCACCGCGAGGTAGTCGTCGAGCGACCCCATCGCCTCCTGAAGCGTGTCCGAGCCGGGACGCCCCTCCTCGACGAGCTGGTCGACGGAGGTGGATCGGACGCGGACGAGGGCGAACTCCGCGGCGACGAAGAAGCCGTTCAACACCACGAGCACCAGCGCGATCAGGAGGCGACCGGCGGCGAAGACGAAATCTACCATTCGCCACCCCGGTGGCGTCGGAACCTATGCGTGCCCGCGAGGACGGGCCGACGAACTGACATACAGGTATACCTCCGTCGGGGTACTTAATTACTCGACCGACGCCACGGCGCAGTATCGGAGAGCGGAGCCGGGACGGGGATCCGGGACCCGAACGGAGGGTGAAACCGAGCGTGAACCGCCGACCGAGGATACGCCTACGGTGGGACAGCGACGAGGCGTTAGCCCTCGTAGCCGGCGTACTCCATCAGCGACGCGAAGATGTCGGTGTCCATCGCCTCCTCGTAGACGATCCCGGAGAGCATCCCGCCGGGGTAGCTGGTACCGTTCATCACGTGTTTCACCTTGTGGCAGTGCATCAGGTAGATACCCGGGTCGGCGTCGGCGGTGAACTCGATCGTGTGGCGCTCGGCGGGCGCGATGTCGGTGATGTCCATCTCGTGGCGAGCCGCCTCGGGGATGGTGCCGCCGTCCTTCTCCACCAGTTCGAAGCGGTGGTTGTGGATGTGCAACGGGTGGTTCATGTAGCCGCCGTTCAGGTAGTGGACGCGGACCGTGTCGCCCTGGGAGACGATCATCGGCGACCCCTGTTCGGGGTGAAGCGTCCGCGGCGCCGCCTTCCCGTTGACGGTGAACACGTCCGGCGTGCGCGAGCGCGGCGAGTAGCTGGCGTCCTGTCCGGCCATCATCTTGTGGAGGTCCGAGTCCCATTCCTTCACCGTCATGAAGTACTCCTTGTCGGCGGGCTCGTACCCCTCGGGGTCGACGCGGAAGATGCCGTACATCCCCATGTCGATGTGCCGCTGGGTCTGGTAGTGGCAGTGGTAGACGTGGGTGCCCGGCGTGTTGGCGGGGATCTCGTACTCGTGTTTCTCGCCGGGGTTGACCGTGATCCCGGTCGTGGTCGGGACGCCGTCGTTCTCCCACGTCTTCTGGGCACCATGGAAGTGGATCGTGTGCGGACGCTTGCCGTCGGTGTTGTCGAGGACGACCGTCATGTCCTCACCCTCGGTCGTGCGGAGGATCGGTCCGGGAACCGAGGGGTCGCGGTCGTCCGCCTGGAACGCCCATACCTGGGGGAGCTCGATGGGGCCGCCCATCGCCTCGCCGGGGTGGACATCGTGCCGGGCCGGGAGGGTCTTCATCGTCACCGAGCCGCCCTGCTCGTCGACGTTGACGATCTCGGGGGGCGAGGTGGTCGGTAGCGAGGAGTCAGTCTGCGGGGGCGCCCCGTCGGTCCCGACCGCAGTCCGTCCGCCCGCGCCTGCCGGGGCGTTACACCCCGCAAACGCCGCCGTCGCGCCTGTCGCGCCGGTGGCCGCTAGGAACTCGCGTCGACTCATCTCGGATCCGGGAGCGCCGATATTCGTCATGCACTTCGACGATAGGCGGGGACTAGGTTAGGGACCACACTGATTCCCAGTCGCCGAGACCTCCGGGCCGAACCGCGGAACATATACCTCGGAGCGCGGTACGATTCCGTATGGTGCGTGACTCCCGGCCGGGGGCCGATCCCGGGCCGAGCCTCCAGCCGGTCCTCGACGCGCTCGACGACGAGGACTGTCGGACCATCATCAAGCACCTGGAGGAGCCCTTGACGGCGGGGGAGGTGTCCGAGGAGTGTGAGATCCCTATGTCGACGACATACCGAAAGCTGGACCTGCTCTCTGAGGCACAGTTGTTAGCTGAGGGCGTGGAGGTCAGGCAGGACGGCCACCACGCGACCCGCTACCGAACCGACTTCGACGAGGTGATCGTCGCTATCGCCGAGGACAGAACCCTCGACGTCGAGATCGAACGGCCGACGGCGGACGCCGCCGACCGCCTCGCGACCATGTGGGGAGAGGTCCGCAGAGGGACGGACCAATGAGTCACATCACTATCGCGATCGCGGCGACCAAGACGCTGACGTTCGTCTTCGGCGCGACGATCACGTATCTCTCGTGGACCGCCTATCGCCGGACGGACGCCGCGGAGCTCCGCTCGCTCGCGCTCGGGTTCGCCATCGTTACCCTCGGAAGCATACTGGGTGGCGGGATCGACCTCGTGGGAGATCTGCTCCCGATCGGTGGGCCCGAGCCGGTCATTCTCTACGGCGTGTTCGTCCAGAGTACCCTCACGATGCTCGGGTTCGGCTTCATCACGTATTCCCTGTACCGGGAGTGAGTTACCGAACCGTCAGCTGCCCGGCGATCGCGACGACAGCAAGCTCGTAGCCGATCAGCTCCGTTTCCTCGATCGCCTCGTCGAACACTCTGGTCGGAACGAACCACTCGTCGGGTTCGGCCGCGGTCGTCCTCCCACGCCTCCTCGGGAAGCCGTCGTATCGGGCCGGTCGCGATGATACTCCAGGAGTCGTCCGCCGACTCGTACCCGTACGCGATGAAACTCGCCGTCTCGGTCGCGTCCGCGAACGCCGACTTGGTGCTGGTGCCGTCGTCCGCGAGTCGAAACCGAAGCGTCGTTCCATCGTAGCGGTACGCCACCGGAACGGCGTACGCGTCGCCGTCGCGCGTGAGCGACAACACGCCCGTCTCACACTCCCGGAGGCACTCGTCTCCCTCCCCGTCGGGTATGCCCGCCGTGTACACCCGATAGGTCACGCCCCTCCGTCCGGAGCGACGGAGACGGTGACGGTTCTTCGGGAGTTGATAGCGGTCAGTCGAGGAACGGGTCCGGCCGCGCGCGGAAACTGATTAGCTATCGTCGTCGTCAACTTACGCTATCGTCGTCGTCAACTCGACCTCGTCGGCCTCGATGTCCTCGACGAACGCTCCCTTGCCGCCGACGGTGACGCCCTCTCCGTCGACGTCCAGCGTCAGCGTGTGCTGGACGGGGAACTCGTTGTTGGCCGGTTCGACGAGACCCTGCCTGATTTCGACGACCTCTCCGGTCAGCTCGACCGGCTCGCCGGTGTCGGTCCGGCGGCCGGTGACGTGCGCGGCGACGGTGTCCGCCGAGCGGCGGTGCAACTCGGCCTGCAGCACCGCGTGTCTGAAGTTCGTGTACGTCGCCGGCAACGGCGCCGGATCCGACAGCATCGCCTCGGCCGCTGCCGGCCAGTAGTTCCCGAGGAACGACCCGACGATGACGGGGCCGAGTTGCTGCTGGGAGAACACGATCGCCTGTGCGCCGCTGTTGGTGCGCGCGACCATCTCCGCCGGGGCGACGGCACCCGTCCGTCCGTCGACGGTGAGCATCGACGGCATCGGCTGGCCCCACGTTCGCACGGCGGTGGCGACACCGGGATACTGCTCCTCGAAGTCGGCCGTGAACTCGTCGACGCCCGTGAGCAACAGGAGGACGAGGACGCCGCGGTCGACGGCCGCTCGGAGGTCGGCGGCGACGTCGTCGAGGCGGTCCAGCGGGAACGACAGCGTCACCTCCTCGGTCGCCTCCCCGACGGCCCGACGGATCCGCTTGACGACCGTAACGCGTGATTTCACCACCTCGAACGGCTCGGTCGCCGTCTCCGCACGCGAGAACCTGGCCTCCAGCGCCGGCCGCATCGACTGGGCGTCGTTCGCGAGGCGGTCGACGACCTCCCCCGGCGGGTTGGCGCGGATCGTCGTGGGCGTGACGTGATCGTTGACGGTGACGAACCCGCGCGCCTCCAGTTCCTCGCTTGCGCTGTACACGTACCGCTTGGAGACGCCGGCGGCCTCCGCGACGGTGCTGGCTTTGGCCTCGCCGTGCTCGAGGAGCGTCAGATACGTGTCGATCTCCTTGTCCGAGAGGCCGAATCGCTGCAACAGCCCCTCCACGTCGACGTCGCCGGTCGCGGCGGCGCCCGGGGGGTCGTCGGGGCCCGTGGTCATGGCACACACAGGCCGACGGGGGACCGTATAGCTCCCGGTGTGGTCCCGTCGCGACACCGGTCGGCGTCACGAACTCCGGTCTCGCGACCGTCGCCGGCGGTGGCGGACGCGACCGCGGACCCTCACGGGTCCCCGAAGCGACTCACTCCTCGGCGTTCGATCCGGCAGCGACCTCGACGAGCGTCTCGCGTTCCTCGAAGTACGCGGGAGCGTCGTGCTCGGCCTCGAAGTCGACGACCCGCGAGACCGCGTCGTTCGGGTCGGCGTCTCCCGACTCCAGCGTCGCGATCAGGTCGTCGGCCAGCTCGAGGTAGCCGGCCGACAGCTCCTGAAACAGCCGCATCCGCGACTGGGTCGCCTCGACCATCGCCTGTTTGCGCTGGAGGTCCGACTCCGCGTCCGCCAGCGCCGCCGCCTCGTCGCCGGCGTCGGAGCCGGCCTCGCTCCCGTGCCCGAGGTCCTCCCCGTCGGCCGCGTCCGGATCAGCCCCGCCGGCTGCGTCCGGATCAGCTCCGTCGGCCGCGTCGAGATCGGAACGGAGGGCCGCGATCCCTTCGTCGATCTCGTCGATCCGATCGGTCGCCTCCTCGGCCATCGTCTCGACGCGGCCCGCGAGCAGCCCCGCCTGGAGACGGCAGTACTCGGCGAGTTCCTCGACCGCGGGACCCGTCGCGTCGGCTCGGTCGCCCGCGGCATCGCCGGCGTCGGATCCTGCGTCGTCGTCCGCGGCGTCGTTCATACAGTCGACTCGGAACCGACGGGGAAAAGCAGGTTCGATCGGGGCACCGCGATCCGCCCGGTACTCCCGAGAGCGTGTACCCGATGTCGCCGGGACCGAGACTCAGCGGAGCCGACACACGACCGCGTCGCCGACGCGGACCGAACGCGTCGAGTCGCCGGTATCGCTCTCGGCGCCTACCTCGTGTCCCGTCAGGAGGTCGGTCGAATCAACCGGCTCCGCGAGTTCGACGGTCGCCTCCCCGGCGCCGAAGTTGATCACGACTGCCAGTCGCTCGTCGCCCGACTCGCGAACGTACGCGGTGACCGCGCCGGCGCCGGCGGTTCCGCCTCCCCCGCCGTCGCTTCCGCCGACGATCCCGAGGCCGCCGCCGCTCCCGATCCCGGCACCGTCGGCTCCGCCGTGAACCGCATAGCCGATCCGGGTGACCGAACCGGTACGAAGCGCGTCGTGCTCACGGCGAGCGGCCGCCAGCCTGCGGTGGTAGTCGGTGAGCTCGGAGTCCCCGTCGTGCCAGCGCATCTCGCCGCGGTAGTCGGTCATGCCCCGCTCTTGCCCGTAGTACACCATCGGAGCACCCGGGAGCGTGAACGTCGCCGCCGCTGCCGCCCGGAGCGCCTCGGTCCCACACTCCGCGCGATAGCGGTCCTCGTCGTGGTTCTCGACGTATCGCATCTGAACGGCCGCGCGGGGGAACCCCTGCACCGCGGAGGCGTCGACCGCATCGAGGACGGCGTCCGCGTCGGCGTCGCCCGAGCCGACGCTGCGGAGGGTGTCGTACAGCGTCGTGTCGTAGTGCATGTCGAACTCCGCCTCGTGCATGAACGGGTCCCGCGGGATCGTCTCGTCGAGCAGGAGGAACTCGGGGGTGCGCCGGCGGAGCCGCTCGGCAACTTCCTTCCAGAAGCCGTGCGGGACGCCCCACGCCACGTCACAGCGGAAGCCGTCGACCACGTCGGCCCACTCGTCGACGACAGACAGCATCCACGCGCGGACGGTCGGCGAGTCGTAGTTCACGTCGGGGATGCGCTCCCAGTTGAAGCGGAACGAGGGCGTTCCCTCCCCGGCCCACTCCACGTCGGAGGGGTTCTCGGCGGCCGGGCGGCGAGGGTACTGCTCGGCGAACGCGTCCACGCCGGCCGAGTGCAGTTGGAACGCGGGGTGATCCCGCGAGGTGTGGTTTATCACGAGGTCGAACACGACGCGAATGTCGTGGTCGTGGCACGTCTCGACCAGCGACTCGAACGCCTCGCGCGTACCCAGGTCGTCGGCCGTCCGCGAGAAATCGGTGATGTGATAGCCGTGTGTCGTCGGGCTCTGCAACACCGGGGTGAGCCACAGCACGTCGACGTGAAGGGAATCGATGTAGGGGACGCGTCGCTCGATCTCCCGGAACGTCGTGTCGGGCGTCTCGCCCGCGAACGACCGGACGAACACCTCGTAGACCGTCGGCGACGCCGCCCACGCGGGCGGGTCGTTCGGGCGGACCGCCGTCGCCGCGTCGTCCACGTCCGATCCGGCGTCCGCAGCGGAGAGTTCGACGGTGTCCATCACGCCGTGGCGGTCGGCCACGGGAACCGCGTGGACCCGCGCGACGCCGTCGGCGGGGACCGCACTCCGGTCCACGCGCAGCGTGTCGCCGTCGAGCGTGACCGCCTCGCGATCCGCCGAGAGGTCGTCACGGCCGTCGAACAGCCACTCGACGTCCGGCGGCTCGCCCGCCGGGGTCGAGTCGGGGTCCGGACCCGCGGGCGCCGCCTCCGCGTCCGCCGTGACGACGACCTCCTCGCCCTCGACCGCGGCATCGAGGTGGAGTCTGGGGCGGCCGGGACCGGGGACGACGTGTTCGCCCATCACGCCCTCCGCGAGGCGGTCGTCGAGCGCGAACGAGTAGCTGTGTTCTCCGGGCGGGAGGCGTACGTCGAGCGTCAGGACCTCGCCGTCGTCGGACGGCCGCAGCTGCGCGACGCTCCAGTCGTTGAACGGCCCGGCCACGGAGACTCGGTCGGGACTCACCCGCGCCGTCGGCACGTCGAAGTCCGCCTTCGGGACGCGCAGCGTCGCGTCCGCGCGCTCGTCCGGGTACGCGCGGACCGTCTGTGTGTGGACGCCGTCGGGGGCGGTCAACTCGAGCCGGTACGTGCCGGGAACGTCCGGCGCGAAGTGGACGATAGCGCTGTCATCGCCGGCGTCGGTACCGGGCGTGTCACCGGGTTCGAGCGACGCGTCGCTGTCGGTCGGCACGTCGGCGATAGCCCACGAGAACCGGCCGTGCCCGTCGTGCTCGGTCGCCGCGCCGTCCGGACCCACGTCGACGACGGCGTCGAGGTTCCGCGGCGCGAGTTCGATCGACTCGCCCACGCTGGTCGTGCGCGGCGGTCCGGGGTGATGCGTCGGATCGTCGGGATCGGTGAGCGGACGACCCCCGTCGCGTGCGCCGGCGTCCGCGGGTTCGGTCATGGGGGAGTGCGCTTTCCCGCGGTGCTTGAGCGTTCCGGATTCGTGAACGAGTGAAATACGATTACAACAAGAATTATGTCTCGTGGCCGTTCCGATCGAGACATGCGACTCCGTGACGCACTCGACGACCACAAACGGAACCGGGATCACCCGACCCGGTTCCCCGGCGAGCGCCGCACCACCGCCGGGCTGTTCTCGGGAGCTGGCGGTCGCCTGCTCCACGTCGCCCCCGACGGCACGCTGCGCGACTTCGGCTACCCGCTCTCCGGTCGCTCCGGCCTGGCCGACTCCCGGTTCGCGCTGCGGATCGACGACCCGCCCGCTGAACTCGACCCGGACGACGCGGTCCGCCGTACCGACGACGGGACCGCCGTGATCGAACTTCGCGACGGCGACCAGTCGTATCACGAGGCGACCGCACTGGTCGAAACCGACTACGAAACGCCGGTCGGTCGCGTCCGTCGGCTCGATCTCGCGGTCGAGACCGACGCGGGCGAGGCCCACGTGACGCGCGTCGCGTTCGACGACGCCGACCGCGCGGCCCCCCTCGACGCGTCGCTGCTCGTCGGCTGTACGTTCGCGCCCGAGGGCCGCGACGCGCGGGTCGGCCAGCTCCACCACGCTCGCGCGATAGAGGTGTTCCACGACCGCGAGCGCGACTTCCTCGCGGCCGCCGACCTCCACGTTATCGGCGGCGGACTCCCGGCCGGCCCCGACGCCGTGCTCGACCCCGAACCTCACGAACGCGGCGCCGACGCGCTCGGCGACCGACGCGAGGAGGACCACCTCGGCGGCCACGTCGTCGCCTCGACGGGGTTCGACGACGGCGTCGCTGCGGTCGTAACCCTGCTCACCGACCGCGAGGAGACCGATCGCGGGGCCGCGCTCGACGCCGTCGACGACCTGCTCGCCGACGCCGCCGACGCGCAGGCGCTGCGCGATCTCGCCGCCGCCGGTAGCGCCGCCGTGTCGTCCCAATCAGGGGTACCGCGGCCCGACGCCGCCGTCGACGACCTCCGCGTGCTGTCGCTGTTGTCCGCGCCGACCGGGATGCGGATGGCCGGGCCGGACTTCGACCCGCACTACGTCCACTCGGGCGGGTACGGCTACACCTGGTTCCGCGACGACGCGGAGATATCGGGGTTCCTGCTTGGCGCCGACACGAGATTCGACCTGGGTCTCGAGGACTGGCACCGCCGCAGCGCGCGCTCGTATCTCGACACCCAGCTCCCGGACGGGACCTGGCCCCACCGCGTGTGGCCCCGCAACGGCGCGCTCGCGCCGGGGTGGGCGAACGCCAGGATGGAGGCCGGGGACGACGTCGAGTATCAGGCCGATCAGACCGCGAGCGTCGTCGCGTTCCTCGCGCGGCTGCTCGACCGGCTGCCGGAGGACGATCCGCTCGCCGAGGAGGTCACCGCCGCGATCGACGGCGGCCTCGACGGACTGATCGCGTCGCTTGGCGACGACAGTCGCCCGATCGCGTGCCAGAACGCCTGGGAGGACGCCGGCGGCCGGTTCACCCACACCGCCGCGAGATTCCTCGACGCGTTCTCGGCGGTCGCCGCGCTCGATCCGACGCGGTTCGAGCGGGCAGTCGAGGCGACCGACCGCGCGGCCCTGCTGTACGACGCGCTCGACGACCTGTGGGTTCCCGATCGAGGGGCGTTCGCGGTTCGCGAGCACGACGACGGCACGCTCGACCGGCGGCTCGACTCGGCGACGTTCGCCCTCGCCGACGCCCACCGCGCGTACGCCGCGATCGGCGAGGTGGACGGTGTTCGTCTCGACCGGCTCGTCTCCCACGTCGAGGCGACGATCAACGGGCTGCTCCACGATCCCGACGCGAGCGACGTCGTCGGGTTGGTCCGCTACGAGGGCGACGGCTGGCGACAGCGCGGCCAGGACCACGAGAAGATCTGGACCGTCTCGACGGCGTGGGGGGCGAACGCCGCCGCGGAGGTCGCCGCGCTTCTCGCCGAGGCCGGCGACGCGCGCGCAGCGGAGTTCACCCGGCGCTCGTGCGAACTGCTGGACTTCGTCGGGCCGGACGGCCCGCTTACCGTCTCCGGCGGGTTCCTCCCCGAGCAGTTCTTCGACGACGGGACCCCCGACAGCGCGACCCCGCTGGGGTGGCCTCACGCCATCAGGCTGGCGTCGACGGCGCTGCTGGACGATCTCGGCGCGTTCGCGGACGGCGACGAGGACCCGGTTCCTGCCGACGACTGAGACGGCCGTCGGTGGAGATCGGACCGCGCCTCTCAGAACGGAGCCAGGATTCGAGTCGGGTGGACGTCCGGTTCAGTACCCGAGCTGCTCGCGGACGAGCACCACGGTCGTCCGACCCTCCTCGAGTTCCTGCCGGAAGATGAGCTGCTTGGCGATCGCGGACTCGACGCCGTACGCCTCCTTGGCGCGTTCGTTCTCCAGCGGGTACGCGACGGACTCCAATCGGTCGAGCGCGTCATCGAGCGACGCCACGATCTTGTTGACGCCGCTGACGATGAGGACGTTCCCCGCGGCGAACGGGTACGCGCCGATCCGGCTGCCGGAGCGGTCGGCCGCGACGAGTTCGCCGGTCCGGGCGATGGCGTTGATTCCGCCCAGGAAGTAGTCGGCCGTCTGGGACTCCCGTCGCGCGGCCTGCCGCTCCTCGTCGTCGTCGATCCCCCAGATCTCGTCCGGGAGGCTCTCCCACTCGTGGTCGCCCTCCGAGAGGTACTCGGCGAAGCCGACCTCCTCGAGCGTCGTCGAGTGACCGTTCATCACCGAGGCGCCGGCCGGGATCTGTGACTGGATCGCCTCGAGGGCCTCGTCGGCCGAATCGACGACGACGACCTCGAACCCGTTTTCTCGGAGGCTGTCGGCCGTTTCCTCGATCGTCTCCTCGTCCGGGAGGTCGTCGAGCGTCGCCTCGATGTCGGTGTCGTCTGCGTAGTCGGATTTTTGTTGAGACATGGTCGATGTTCGGGTGGATACGTGTAGCGTCGAGACCCGGATAAGCGCTCGCGGACACCGATGTCAGGCGGTTACTCCGGTGTCACTCCCCCGATCGTCCGACCGGTCGATAGAGGAGAGTCGCGTCGCTGTCCACGAGACACCGGCAGCAGCGTCTGAACAGCCGGGACCGTCAGTCCGCCGTCGGCTCGGCCTCGGCGGGAGTGCTGGCATCCGAGCCCGCGACGGCGACACCGTGTGTGAGCGACTCCCCCGTCCGCGGGTCGAAGAGGTGGACGTCCCTCTCGTCGAACGTGATCTCGATCCCCGCGCCCGCGTCGGGCGTGATCCCGCTGTTCACGCGGGCGATGAACTCCGGTCCCAGATCGAGGTAGAGGTAGTTGTCGGAGCCGATCGGCTCGACCACGTCGACGGTCGTGGCGATGCTTGGGTCGCCGGCGTCCGCGACGCGGACGTCCTCCGGACGGATACCCATGCGAACCTCTTCGACGCCCTCGAGGACGTCCGAAAACACCGGGGAGAGGTCGTAGGCGAAGTCGGTGGAAGCTCCACGGAGCGTGACGCCGGACTCGGTGGTGTCGACGACGGCGTCGAGCACGTTCATCGACGGCGAGCCGACGAAGCCGCCGACGAACTCGTTGGTGAAGGACGCCATGGTCGAGGCCGAAGGGACGATCCGGAGCAACTGGGAGTAGGCCATGAGCACCACAAGCCGAATCGCCGACCGGGCGGCCGCGATCCCGGCCATCGAACGCGAGGACGTAGCGCTGCTCCTCGTCCTTCCGGGGCTGTTCATCTTCGCGGCGTTCATGTTCTTCCCGATGCTGTACCTGCTCGGGATATCGTTCACGAACGCCCGGCCCTCGAATCTCTTCGCCGGCGGTGGGCTTCTCACGTTCGGCGAGGCGACGTTCGTCGGGCTACAGAACTACGCGGCCGTGCTCTCGGACGGGAAGTTCTGGAACTCCCTCGGGACGACGTGGCTGTTCGTCGCCACGAGCCTCGTGTTGAAGATCGGGCTCGGGCTCGGCGTGGCGCTCGTTGTCACGAACCAGCGGGTTCGTGGGGCGCGGTTCCTCCGGTCGCTGCTCATCGTTCCGATGGGGCTCCCGGCGATCTTCACGATCACCATCTGGCGCGGGATATTTAGCTCGGCGCAGTTCGGGCTCGCGAATCAGCTGCTGAGCTGGCTCGGCGCCGGCACCGTCGCGTGGCTCAACGAACGATGGGCGGCCTTCTTCGCGTACAACGTCACCGAGATGTGGCTTGCGTATCCGTTCATGGTGATCATCACCGTGAGCGCGCTGCAGGACGTGCCGAAGGAGCTCCACGAGGCGGCGATGGTCGACGGCGCGGGCTACTTCGCGCGTTTCTTCCACGTGACGCTGCCGAGCGTGAAGCGGCCGGTACTGTTCGCGTCGATCCTGACCGCTGCGGCGTCGTTCCAGCAGTTCCTCATTCCGTACGCGTTCAACGAGGGCGGCCCCGCGCGACTGAACGAACTGATCATCGTTTACGGCTACCGCGAGGCGTTCCAGTTCAGCCAGTACGGGCAAGGCGCCGCGATCATGCTCGTCGCCGTCGCGTTCATCGGCGCGTTCATGTGGCTGAACGTGAAGAAGGGCCGACTCGCCGACGGGGTGGACGACGCGTGAGTCTCGTCTCGCTCGTCGCCGAGAAGATCGCCGACGACGTTCGCAACGTCGCGAACACGCCGCGCGAACTCGCCGTCGAAGCCCGCTACGCCGTCAAGGCGTATCGCCGGGGAGAACTCTCGGCGCTCCAACTCGGGCGGACCGCGGGAGCGACGGCGTTCGCGGTACTCCTCGTCGCGCTCCTGTTGTTCCCCATCTACTGGATCGCGATGTCGGCCATCTCCGGCACCGGCGGCAGCGTCTACGCCGCCGGCGGGTTCAGTTTCTTCCCCGAGAACCCCTCGGTACAGCCGTTCGTGTGGGTTCTGGGGGACCTGATCGTGCCGCCGTTGGCTATCTCGCTGAACGTCCCGTTCTCGGAACTGGCGATCGTGTTCAACACGCCCGAGATCGTGTTTCTCGACGCCAGCGACCACGGCGTCGACAACCCCTCGGACTTCAAGCAGTACTTCCTGAACAGCGTCATCGTGTCGGTGCCGACGCTCATCCTCGCGATGTGCGTCATCGTCCCGGCCGCGTACGCGCTGTCGCGCCGGGAGTTCATCATGCGCCGGAAGGTGCTGTTCGGATACGTGCTGTTCACCCAGGTGGGCGGCGGCCTCGGGATCGCCTCGCTCATCGCCCTGTACGCGATGTTCGTGCAGGTGGGGCTGAACAACAACCGGCTCGCGCTCGCCGCCTACTACGCGGCGACGGCGGTGCCGTTCAACACGTGGCTGCTGAAGACGTACATGGACGGGATCCCCGTCAGCTACGAGGAGGCTGCCCTCGTCGACGGCGCGCCGCCGTGGCGCGTCGTCACGGAGGTCATCCTGCCGCTGTCGGCGGCCGGACTGGCGACGGTCACGATCTTCACCTTCCTCACCGGATGGATGGAGTTCGTCGTCGCGCAGACGATGCTGTCGGCGGACAAGTTCACGCTGCCTGTCGGGCTGTTCGCCCTGATCGACGAGTACTCGATCCCGTGGGCGCGCTTCTCGGCGTTCGCGCTCACGTTCGCGTCGCCCGTCATGCTCGTGTACCTCTTCGCTCAACGGTACATCGAGGGCGGACTCTCCTTCTCCGGGATGGAGGGCTAGGGTCGGGGAGCACCCCCGAGTCCCCCTTTCGCTCACTCCTCGACGGCCGCCTGGAACCCGAGCCAGTTCACGACGGTTCCGCCCCGGTCGGTGACGGGGACGAGCGTCACGCGGTTCCGGAACGTCGACCCGTCCGCCCGGTAGTTCGTCAGCGTCGTGGTCACCCGGTTCCAGGTCGACAGCGCTTCGCGGAGCTCCGACACCGGGTCGGGCTCCGTCTCCGGACCCTGTAGCAGTCGGAGGTTCTCCCCCCGGAGGTCGTCGAGGGAGTAGCCCGTCAGATCACGGAGCGTCCGGTTGGCGTACACCACCGGGTTGTCCGCGTACGCCGGCCCGGCGAGCGTGATACCCACCGGCGCGTCGTCGAGGACGCGGATCCGTTCCACGTAGGCCCCCTCGTGGGCCGCGAGCGAGCCGGAGTCTCCCTCCACGACCGTGTCGCCGCCGGGAACGGGCTCGTGCAGTCGGTCGAGGCGCTCGGTGTCGTACTCGTCGTCGTCCAGGACCGCGGGAACGCGGGTGCGGAAGCGGTCGTGGTCGAACCGTATCAGGTCCGCGAGGTCCTCGCGCGGGAGCATCACGGCTGTCGATCCGGATCGGGTCGCCGATGGACAAACGTCTGTCGACAGCGGGTCCGAGCGACCGGAACGGAGAAGGGGCCGGACTTATGGCCTCGGTTGGTCCCGTCGACGAGGCGCCGGCCGGCGCAACCTGCTCACGCGTCGCCGAGGCCGTCCGACGGTTCCGGGCGGTCAGTACGACTGACACGATGAGGCCGGCGGCACGGTGTGTCAGTTCGAGCATCTCAGACTGGACGTCGCTGTGGATCGGCATGGTGACGATGCCAGCGAGTATCGCGTCCCAGCCGGTCCGACTGATGAGCGACGATGCAGCCTCCACGGGCGGGATCCCAGCACCGTCGCCCCCGCCGGGAGTCCGCTCGAGGTACGCGTGCACCTCCGTGACCGGGCGTCCCGGCTCGAGCCTGAAGAGGCGACCGTCCCGAATCTCGGAAAACTCGGTCGGGAAGTTGATCGCCGAGAGGATGACCCCGGCGATTGATCGCCGTTACCTGACTCAACGAGCGGGTCGAACCCTTGATCTGAATCGTAGCGCCGTATTCCCTCCCTACTCGTAATGGTGCCGTTCAACGCGTTCGACGACCTCCGCGAACGCCACGTTCTGTTTTACGCTCGTGACTCTGATCTTGACCCGCTCGCCCTTCTCCGTGTCGGGGACGATGATCACGTACCCGCGGTCGACACGGGCGATCCCGTCGCCCTGGTCACCGATTCCCTCGATGTCGACGGTTACCTCGTCACCCCGATCGACCGGTGGTTCCGGCTCGGTTGTTCCGGCTGTACCGGCCGTGTTGTCGGAGGAGTCTCCCGACTGTTCGGCGTTGCTTCGAGGTGACGACGCGGTATCTACGGGATCCGATCGGCCAGTTTCCGTCGCCGCCGAGCTATCGCTCCCGTTCCGTCCGGCATCGGTCGACAGTTGTGCAGTTTCGGCAGTAGCTGTCTCCTCGTCCGCCTCGTGTCGTCCGAGAAGTGCGACGCGATACACGCGGTCGGAGTGAAGCGTGTCCAGTTCGACTTCCCGTTCCGGCACTTCGATCACGTATGTCCCGTCCCGTCGTTCCACCTCGGCACTGAATACACAGCGTAGATCCTCTGATATCTCCATTCGGTTGGGATTCTCACTGCAGTTATGTTAACCCTACGTGTTCCAGAAGCGGAAACTCATCGCCGCAACGACGTGAAAAACACGGGGAACGGATCCCACTATCGGGGTGCCGCACCCACACCACCATGTCCGCTGTAACGGCTGATCCATGCTGCACGCCGACCCGAGCGATCGGGGGCGAGCCTACGCCACGGGAACACCACCATGTTCGCGGTTCCGACCAGGCTCCGCGATGAACCCGATCAGCCCTCCGTTTCGATCATCCCGCCGGACACTCACGATTCGGATGGACACTGGATCGGTCTGTGAGACAGATCGGTCTGTGAGACGGATGGATCTGCGAGACGGTCAACCAGATCCGGATAGAACGGCGGACATCGTGGTGTGAGTTCGAGTAGCGGACATCGTGGTGTCGCCGTCCGCCGCCGGCCGGAATGTACGCGTACAGTGACCGTACGCACAGATGTGATCTTACTGCGGACACTGTGGTGTAAGTTCGTCTCCGTGTTCGGAGCGGGGTCGTATCGTCCGTCCACGGAAACCAACAGGTACCAGGAGCTCCAAAGGGGTGATATGAACGACGACACGCCCCGATCGCGCCGGGTTCCGGAGCAGTGGCTCACGCTCCTCGAACAGATGATCGACGAGGGAATCGAACGAGAAGGCGGCATCAAGCTCTCGGCGGAAGACCTTCGCGTGGAGGTGCCGCTCGCCTTCGGGGAGGACGCGGACCGCGCCGAGTGGGGGTTCGATGGGTCAGTTACCGTCGAAACGAAAGGGACGCGCGGCACGCTGGCGGAGTGGTTCCACCTCCATCACGAGTCGCTTCCCACCCCCGATGAGGACGGCGTCGGTCGGTCGACGATACCCGAGGACTCGGACGACTAACGCCCGATTGTCGGCTAAAGCGCTCCGTCCTCCGGTTGAACCACTGTTATTACTATACGAACCGATCGTGAACGTGTGACTGACGTTGTTATCGTCGGCGGCGGCCCCGCCGGCCTGACTGCGGCACTGTTCGCACAAAAGAACGGACTCGAGGCCACTGTCCTCGACACGGACGGGACGTGGATGCACAAGGCTCACCTGTTCAACTACCCCGGGATCGGCTCGATCGACGGTTCTGCTTACATGGAGACGATTCGACGGCAGGTCGACTCGTTCGGGGCCGATCGGCTTCAGGGCACTGAAGCGACTGACGTCCAGCAAACCGACGACGGCTTCCGCGTCGACACCGACGGAGACGGCGTTGAGGGACGTTACCTCGTGCTCGCGACGGGTGCCAACCGTGACCTCGCCGAGTCGCTCGGCTGCGCGTTCGATGGCGACATCGTCGACGTCGACGTAACCATGGAAACGAGCGTCGGCGGAGCCTACGCGACGGGTGCGATGGTCCGTGCCGAAGAGTGGCAGGCGGTCATCTCGGCCGGCGACGGTGCCGCCGCGGCACTCAACATCCTCTCCGAGGAGAAGGGTGAACACTACCACGACTTTGACGTCCCGAGCGACGCGGACGCCGTCTTCGGCGGTATGGCCGACGAGGAGTAGTCACCCGACCAGGACCGTCCCCCAGTGTTCCGGTTTTCATCTGTACGGACTTCGACCCTATTCGTCGACTGCACGGTTGCTTGGTTGGCTTCCCCTCCGTGACTGGGAAAGCTGAGAGGTACTGGGATACCACGAGTCGATCGCTCCGCGCGCTGTCAGGGAGCGGCGAGACGAGCTACACGAAGCCGGCTGTCCTTGGAGCTTATATAGATTCGAGGAGGATACTGGTGGGTTTAGCCACCAGATGAATCCGACAATTCAACTCACAACCAATCGTATCGAGACGTGTGCGTGGAGAACTGGCGGTTGACTCGGTGTTCGCCACGGTTCATCGCCGAAATCAAAAAGTAAGCCGACCACGCCGACAGTCGTTAACCAATCAGGTAACTCGAAGCCCTCTACGGGGGACGAGTACCGGCTTCGTGGCAGAGCCACTGGCTGACTGTCCAGCAAACCATAGACTCCCAAGCTTCAGGATTGACCTGCCCGGCCAACACCGGGTGGGAGGCCCGCGCGTTTAGGCGTGGGAGGATGTCACACCTCCATTTCGACTTCCGTCGCGTCGCCGGCTCTCACCCCGTCGTCGGTCAGAGCGTACACGCGCTTTCGCGCATCGCGCAGACAGATCGACTCGCTCACCAACCCCGCGTTTTCGAGGCGACCGAGTGCCGTTCGAACGGTCCGTGCCGACAGTGCGGTTTCCTCGACGAGCTGCGTTTGGGTCCGTTCATCGTCGCGGTTGAGAACGAAGTGAACGAGCTTCGCACTCGGCGGGAGATCCGCGAAGCGTTCGGACTCTGGAGGAGAACTGTCAGTACTCGCCTCCGGCGTCGTCGTTCGGTTCTCGGTCGATTCGGTCGTCGATTGCGTCTCGTGGGTTCCAGTCATAGTTTCGGGAGTCCGCCATCCATACCGAATAGCGAATGTATCTGTGGTCTCGAGCGACGGTACGGCGCGAAGTGACTTAATCCGTTTCCGGGCGTCCATGTCACCCAGTTACATCGATGTCACCACCGACAACACGAGACGAGTATCGTGACCGACTGGCGACCGCGAAAGCACTCCCTCACACCCCCGGACATTCGATGAGTGCGTTCTACTCTCGGTCGAGAGGTGTGAAATGGACGCACTACTCCATCCCATGGGAGGTATCTCGATTCCGCGCCCACAGGTAGATCGACGTTCCGCCATCGATACGGACTGTACTAGTCCCATCGAGAGCCAACGGTTAGCATGCTCGCAGTAATATCTCCACTCGGTGCTCGAACTCTATCAGTCCGAAGGCTGTCCGCATTCCGGCAAGGTCCGCGAGAAACTCTCCGAACTCGGCGTCTCGTATGTTATTCACAACCCGCGGCTCCCCGGAGACCAGGGCGGCGACGTAACCAATGAACTCACACACGACGAGCTGGTGGCCGGGGGAAACGACCAGATCCCGTACCTCGTCGACAGCGACTACGGCGGTACGGTGTACGACAGCGACGATATCATCAACCACCTCGAACAGTACTACGAGTAAGGCAGCGCCGACGCGACAGTACCCGTATCGAAGCGCGTCATCTACTCGAACTTGTTCGCGGACACGATCACGGTTCTGCCGAGTCACCGTCTAGTACCGAACCGGACAACTGACCACTGGTCACCCTTCTCTCCCTAGACGAACTCGTATCCGATCCCGGATGACATCGACCGACGCGGATGCCAACTCCACGTCACAGGTGCCGTCTCATAACCGCTGTTGCTCACACGGAACGACTTGCGGCTCCCTCCCTGACGGGAGCTTCTCCGACGATCTCACCTGTGTCGAGGAGTGGCGTGCCCGAGATCTCTCATGGCACGGGATCCATGTCGAGGTCGGGTTGTCGCAGCCGTCACCGGCAGCCGACGTCGAGTACGTGCCCGTCCATGCGATGGACGGCGACTACGCGGGTTCGGTTCCGATCGAGCGCGCACGCGAGGCACTGCTAGCGTTCGAACTCGACGGCGAACCGCTTTCAATCGAACCTTGGGGGCCAGTCAGCTTGGTTCCGGCCGAAGGCGATGCCGACTGCTGGGAGAGCATCAAATAAGTGTCAAAATCGAGGTACTCAACGAACCCCCGACAGAACGCGATACGGCAAAATGCATCGCGTTGGACCGAGTTTCTGACCCTCCTGAGTGACCGGATCCAGTCTCCATCGACGTCAAATATCCGTGACAAGTTCTGAGGCGCCCGGATGGTCGTGGCCATCGATAGTGGAGCCTCCGTCATCGCTGCGATGATATATCGATATACAGTATACTTTTCTCACACAGAATTCACGATCACGATCCTGCGTTCGGGGATGCGTACCGTCCCGGCCAATACCTGCCGCGACTGGTCGACTGGTTTCTTCGGTCGAAGCTATCACGCAGTCGGATCAGCGGTGTGAGTTCGTGCGTGGCATCATGTTCTCGTTGACCGGGATCGCAGTGTTGGTGGTACACTAACGGACCATACCGTCGGACCCTCGAACGGGCTCCGTCGATCTTTCTATAGGACGTGGACGGTCGCATCCGGATGCCACCAGTGATCCGGCTGGGCGGTTGCTCCTCGGTGGACGTTCGAACGCCGCCGAGGGTCCGTCTCGGCTACCGTCGAGTCTCCGAAACGGCGAGCTCCACATGATAGTCGTTGCCCCTGGGGCTGGACAATACGTACAATAACTACGATAGTTGCAATCGTCGATGTATGCTGGGTAGCTACCTTACATATCCTATCTATTCCATCTATCCAAACTTGTATCGCCCTCCAAACTTCGCTTCGTTACCGTTCCTACCCGACCACTCGTCAATATCTCACCTACCACACCTACCTTAGCTAAGGCAGGTGACTAAGGTACCTCGGCTTTGTTGTCTGGTTCAGGTGTCTTGCGTACCTTCTTATACGATGGGTCGATATACACGGGTACAATAACGGTAACCGGCACGATCGACACGTTCCGTCGATCTCTGGACCCGTCGTACGACAGTGAATATGAGCTCCTACCGTACAATAGGTACCTACCGTAAACAAGGTGCAATTACTTGCTCAGTTACCTGTCTCACCACGACGTCGTCCCCCGGGGACCGACGAAGGCGATACCATGTCTGAACACACCACACAACCGCGCGCCGTCGCGGTCGGCGTTCTCAAGGGCGGCTTCGCGAAGACGACGACGGCGATCAACCTCGCGCGCGAGCTGGCACACAGAAACGAGTCCGCGCTCGTTATCGACCTCGACGACAACGGACACATGACGCAGAACCTCGGCTTCACCGCGCAGTACGAGGCCGAAACGAACCACGTCCACGAGGTGCTCCTCGAGGATGGGGACCCAAGCGAGGGAATCGTCTCCGTGGTGGATGGGATGGATCTGTTGCCCGCACACAGGGACCTCGAGGACGTCCAGACGCAGCTGAAAAACGCGATGGGCGGCTCGACGCGACTGAACGCTCGCGTTGTCGAGCCACTGCTCGGCGACGAGTACGACTATATCGTCGTCGACTGCCCGGCGAACCAAGGCAAGCTCAACGAGAACGCCCTGTACGCGACGAACAACCTGATCATTCCCGTGCGCCCGGAGACCGGCTACGATTCCGGGATCCACAACACCGTCAACCGACTGGTGAAGGAGGCCCGCCAGTACTTCGAGCTGGACATTCTCGCGGTCGTCCCCTCCGGACTGTCACAGCGACTGGACCAGGACCGACGCGACCGCGCACTCTTAGAGGAGATCAACTCGATGGGGATCGCGGACTCCGTCGTTCCGAACTTCTGTCGGATCTCCGACGACGACTGGGCGGCCATCGACGACGGGACCTACGACGGACCGCTGCCCGGGATCCGCTACCGCTCGGCGATCGACGACGCCAACGACGCGGGACTTCCGCTGCGCGATTACGACGACAGCTGCGACCAGCTCTCCTGTTACGGCGAGCTGGCAGCGATCGTGGAAACCGGCGGTGTCGTCCGCGAACGCGAGGTGATGGCCTGATGGCGTTCGACGACCTCGACCAGGCGGAACAAGCCGAGCACGACACCTCGGGGGAATCGGAGGGAACTGGCGGGCACACTGTGCCCGATGCGTCGGATGACAGTGCGGTATCCGGAAGTGGCGATTCCGACACGGATCCGCGTCCGCGCTCCGGAGGCGCCCCCTCGGAGGATGTCGAGGGCTCTCCTGCAGCAGCTTCCGACACTACTGCGGGAGACACACCGGAAACGTCCGTGCCAGCCTTCGGGTTCGAGGAAGCGAAACAGCGACCGTTGTACGCACGACAGCGTGCGTGGGACGCGTTCGAGGACGCGCTCGCGATCGACGTCGAGCCAACGTTGCGTCGACACGAGGTCAGGGACGCGTCGAAGCGAGAACTCCACGACGCGGCGCTGCGAGTGCTCGCCGACCACGCCGACGAGGTCGCCGACAAGGTGCTCGAAGCTCGGGGGATCAGCCCGGACGCTACCGACACCTGATACGACTCCTCCAGGTGACCCGTCCGCACTTTCGAGAAGTGCACCAGACAGCCCAAATACGTCAGTCCGTGATCGTCGTGTATGCAACGGCGGTCGTTTCTCAGGTCGGCCGGAGCGTGCGGAGCGGTCACCGGACTCGCTGGGTGTCTCGGGAGCGTCGGAATCGGCGATTCGAATCCCGACGTCGTTCTCGAGGAGCCCGAACGACGATTCGAAAGCAGCGACGTCCCGTACCCCGCGTGGGGGGAACCCGTTCCGGATACAACCGTCCCTGCGCCGCTCGATTCTCGCGACGTTCGCCTCCGTGATATCGAGACTCCATCACTTCTCACGTTTTTCTATAGCCACTGTCAAACAGTGTGTCCCGTTCTCATCTCAACGCAGCGGAACATCCAGGCCCACGCGAAAAACAATGGATACGGTGATGCCGTCTCATTCTTCCCGATGACGTTCGATCCTGCTCGTGACACAGCCCAGCGCCTTCGAACGTACGCCGAAGAGATGAACGTCGACGCGGATTCAGAGAACTGGCACTTCCTCCGACCTGCATCGAAACAGCGAGCGAAAGCCGTCGTACAAGACCAGTTCGGCGTTGCCTTCCAGCGCACCGACCCGGAGGACATGGATATGTACATGTTCACGCATGCGGCGCTCACGCTACTCGTCAACGCGGACGGGTTCGTCGAGCGGGCGTATCGTTCGAAATCGCCGAACGAAGGGACGATACTCGCCGATCTACAGACGGTGAGAACTGCATGAACCGCAGACAGACCGTCGCTGCGATTGCTGGACTCGGGTTGACTGGGGGGAGTCTCTGGGTCGCACAAACCGGGCTTCCCGGTATGACGTCTCGAAGCGACACTGAGCTTCCCCTCCGTGTAGAGACTCTCGATGCACGCGGATCGACGGCAGGTGAGACACTCGTGCCGACGCCTGGAACCGTCACGGTCGTCGATCTCTTCGCGACGTGGTGTGCCCCCTGCGACGACCAGCTCGAAGTGTTGCGCGCGATCCGCTCCGAGTACGACGACGTCTCGTTCATCTCTGTGACGAACGAACGCCCGAGCGAGACGTTCACCAGGGCTGACATCGCCGCGTGGTGGAATCGCAATGGGGGTGCTTGGACTGTCGGGCTGGACCCCGGAAGCGAGCTGTTAGCGGCGTTCGGAGCCGGAGGGCTCCCCTACATCGCCATCGTCGACGAGCACGGAGCGATCGAGTTCGGCCACAGCGGGCTCGCCGGAACAGAGACGCTTCGGGATCAGCTCGATCCGTTGGTGTAACGTGATCGGAACCCCCGCGCTCGGAGCACTCGGCTTCGCCGCGAGCGCCGGCGTCGCGACGTTCTTCGCACCCTGTGCGTTTCCGCTTCTTCCAGGTTACGTCGGGTATTACCTGCGCGAGAACGACCCGGAGACGGGGATGCTTCCGCCGGCGCTCGCTGCTGCCGGCGGGTCTCTCGGGACGCTTACACTCATCGCCGCGCTCGTTATCGCGGGTGGCCGACCGGTAACGGCTGCGCTCCCGGCACTCGAACCGGTCGTCGGGCTCGGGTTGATCGCGTTCGGTGTCGTGACGCTTTTCGATCGGGGACCGGAGCTTCGCGTCGCCTTCCCGAAGCGACCCACATCGGTAACTGGATTCGGTGTCTTCGGCGCTGTGTACGCAGTCGCCGCAGCGGGGTGCGTGGTGCCACTGTTTTTGGGCGTGGTAACGCAAGCGCTCACTGTCTCGCCCCGATTGCGTGTCCTTGTCTTGACAGTGTACGCCCTCGGGGTGACGCTTCCGCTGGTCGGAGTGACGCTCCTCGCCGGAGTCGGCGTCGACTCTTGGCGCTCGCTGGGCAACTACTCGCAACGGATACAACAGATTGCGGCCGGAGTGATGATACTAGCCGGTTGTGGGCAGGTCTACCTCGCAGTGTTCGAGTTAGGTGTGTGGATTTGACCTCTTCGACGCCATCACTCATCGCCGGATAGTCGATACTTCGGGAGGGAACGTCGGTACGAACCGGAACGGACAACGCGGACGAACTCGAGTCCGTAGCCGACCAACTCACAGCGGGAGTGTGACCCGAGAAGAGATCGGAGGCACGTGGCACTCCGGCTCCGTTGTGATCCGAGAGCGCTGATCGACCGACTTGGATGGTATCGGATGGCCGGCTATCACACTATGTTCGACCCTCTCATACCTGTGAGTATCGTTTTGTAACTGGGATATTGGCGGATCAGATGATCACAGTTATCGGGTAGGTTTGAATGCCATGATAGGCCATCCCGAACTGGTTAGCAAATAGTGTCTCAGTATTTTGTATGGCAAATGCCTTCGGCGAAACCGATTCATCAGTCGATCGGCCTGAATCGGGAGAGACAACCGCTCGTCGTATTCTCGAAGGCATCTCTACTCATGCGATTTTCGTGCTGGATGTCGACGGGGTCATCACCACCTGGCCCGCCCCGGCGGAAGCACTCTACGGACACGACGATGAAGCGGTCCTTGGCCAACACGTGAGCGTGCTGATCGCGGACGACGAGAACGACGCACAATCCGATTCACTGTCCGAGCGGTTCTTTGCGGAACCGAAGACCCAATCGATCGAACTCGAACACTGGCATCGGCGAGCGGACGGCTCCGTGTTCTGGGGAACGCTGACACTGTCGCCGCTGGGAAACGACACTGTTCACGGGTACGCGGCGATCAGTCAGGATACGACGACCACGAAGGAGTACGAGCGAATGCTGGAACGCCAAAACGACCGCCTGAAAGAGTTCACCGATATCCTCGCGCACGATCTGCGGAACCCGCTGAACGTTATCGACGGTAACTTGACCATGTATCGAGAAACCGGCGACGAGGACCGCCTTGAAACGATCGACGAGACGATCGACAGAATGGTTCGACTCGTCGACGATCTCCTGAGAGTCGCACGACAAGGAAACGTTGTTACGGACCCCGAACCTGTCGACATCGGCGACGTTATCGAGACGGCGTGGCAAAGTATGAACGCCGATTCTGACGCGACCCTCCAGTACGAGTCCGTCCGCTCGGTGAGCAGCGACCCCGACAGGCTCCGTGAAGTGTTCGCAAACCTCTTTCGGAACGCCGTCGACCACGGCGGCAGCGACGTGACGGTTCACGTCGGTCCGCTCGACACGGGCTTTTTCGTCGAGGATGACGGCCCCGGAATAGCCGACGACCACAAGGACCAAGTCTTCGATCATGGCTTCACCACGAGCGATGACGGTCACGGATACGGTCTCTCAGTCGTTCGGACGATCATCAACGCCCACGGCTGGGACATCATCGCCACCGACGCACGAACCGGTGGTGTGCGATTCGAGATCACCGGGATCGACCTGCTCGGTTGACTCGTGTCTCGGGAAGCCGGTGACGCGCGATAGGGATGTCCCGGAACAGCTTCGCCTTACTGATATTGAGAGATATATTCGATTTCGAAAATACGTGGTATAAACCCCTTTGCTGACCAGCCCAAATGAGTATTCACCGGTCCACGGTATACCGACGGGGAGGGATGATGAGAGGCCAGTTTCCGATTTCTCGGTATCGGGGTGCAGAAGGTGATAGATCGAAATATGGATCTGAAAGACGTGCCAGTACGCACCTGGTAGTAAACGGCTACCTCGACTGACTGAGCATACACTCCGATGGCCGCGTGGGGCTGACATCCGATCGGGACGACCTCGCTGGCCAGTATCTACTCGAGAAGGTTTGCTAGTTCATCGAGTTCCCGCGGTTGATCATCCATCCCGGCAATACTCCATCACGTTCGAACGCTCAACACTGAGAGTACGCTTACTTCTCGTCCGTCAGTTCTATGAGAGTCAGCGTCCCCTCGGAACTAACTATCACTTCGCATCTGGCGTAACAAAATGGTATCGTGAGACCAGTATCCCGATTCTCCCCGTTGTGGCGGGAGGAAAAAACGAGATCAAGCCCGTCAGCATGTATCGTATTATTGAATGGTGGAAGCTCGATCTTGTTTCGTTCGTCGACGTGGCAGATCACGGCTATGAGTGTCTTGCTAACTGCTTTTATCCGGGTATGAACGATCGAGTATGTATCCGCGCTTCCGGGTGTGGTCGATGCGGACGATCTCCGGTCGACCGAGTATCATCGCTCATGATAGTGTGACGAAACCCTTCCGCTCTCGGAGGGATTTCTCGTGGAGACGGCAGTTTCCGGTTGGAAATTCTTTCAGGCTGGCTTACCAGGGGGTTTACTTTTACGCCCGGTTCGGGCGGGCATCCGAGCGTCACTGCGCGAGCTCGACGATCATGACCTCTACGTCGGGTGTCTCCTCGTCGGTGCGGTATTCCCACGTCCCTCGCAGATCGATATCGTTCTCGAGGGCGGTAAGAACTACTCGACCGAGTGCTGCCTCGAACTCCTCTGTTCCCGGCACTTCGTCATCTGATGTGAAGTCGGATGTCATATGGGGAATCACACTCTGACTGTGGTCCATTGGTGACGTAGCGTGTGATCAGTCACTACGCGTTCGGAGGGGTGCACAGTCGTTTCTTTCTACAGCTATCGATATGTCCGCTGGCCGGTTAGTAGCTCCGATGAGCATGATACACCATGCGAAGCATTCTACGGTACACCGTCTCTACGGTGCCTTTATCCGGGTTGCGGCCGAACTGTCTGTTATCCGTGGCAGTTATCGTTGAGTTGACTATTCCAGCCGATGTATTCGAGTTGGGGCAGATCCTTCAGGTGGAAGGATCAACCGAAATCACGGTTGAAACGATGGTCCCGTTAGGGGGGAGACCGATACCGTTTGTTCGAATTCACAACGGCACTCGAGACGAGTTCGAAGGCGCGGTTCGAGAGCACCCGTCGGTTAACAAGATTCAACTGATCAACTCACACGAGGGAGAACTGCTGTACGCACTAGACTGGGAGCTGTCGAAGGACTCACTGTTGCAGACAGTTCTCGATCTGAGGGGAGTCTTGTTGAACGCGACCGGCACCGCCGAGACGTGGAGTTTCGAATTCAGATTCCCGACACACGAGGCGCTCTCGGAGTTCCAAGCTCACTACATCGAACAGAACATCCAGGTATCGATCAAGCATATATACAATCCCACGAGGCCTGACGCCGGCCCTTGGTTCGGGTTGACGCCACTACAGCGCGAAACGCTCACATACGCAGTGGAGTCAGGATACTATTCGTTGCCGCGAGAAGTATCGACGCAGGACCTCGGGGAACATTTCGATATTTCGGACCAAGCAGCCACCGAACGGCTCCGCCGGGGGATCTCTACGTTGGTGTCGAATACCCTATTGGTCGATCCGGAAAACGACTGAGACTGGGTCGTTAGTTCCGCTTTGCCCGAATCTTCCCATGATTCCCCCGGGTCTTGTCCTCACAGCTCGGGCATACCCGTGGGTTGTCAAGGTCATTCGGTGCGAACACCCGGACGTATCGCTCAGTAACGTGAGCCTCACAGTTTTGACATTCAGGCATGGTAGCAACCGTGTGAGACCCCGTGATAGCCTCTCCCGTTGATAGCAGTGCCCCTGGCATCTCTACCCACCGGAGACATCAACGTACCATCACCCGTCTGGCTCCTCGGAGGTATTTGCGACAGCCACTTCGAGTGGATTCTCTCGCCGCAAGGGTCGCGCTCGGCCGTGTGTCCGGGCTGCCGGGCGTCCACCGAGAGATCTTGACGCTCAATATAGGGAGTCGGAGACCCACTGGTACACTTGGGTTGGCGTGGTAAGTACATCGGATAGAAGTATTACAGCGATCGTTCTGTAGAGCGTCTCGGATCCAGACTCGTTTCCACGCCTCCCCGATCGTGATAGTATTTACGTCCGACGAACGAATCGTCGAGGTTTCCAATGATCGTCGTGTAAAGCATCTCGACCGAGTAGTACGTGGCTTCACCGGTGTCTGTCAGGATGTCGCTGATGAGAACGGAATCGCCGGTGGGAGCCGTCAGTTCTACCGCTCCTAATCGGTCGATCAGGCTATCGTGTGCGATCGGAAACTCGATCGATTGATCGATCAACTGCCTTAGATCGGAGTACTCCATTCAGTTCTGGGTGAGAGCCGTGCTCCTCGGTGACCCACGGCACGGGGGAAATTCGGTCGAGTTCAGGAGGTCGTCGAACCGCTCTCCACAGTCCTGGCGGACGTGTCGCGTCGCCATAGACGGGTCGGGATCTGATTCAGTCACGGTCGATGTCTTGTCTAGCGTTCACTTCGAATTTCGGCTTTGTCAACCAAGGTGCTGAAGTAGAATCGTGTTCACACACCGACGTAGCAGTACCCTCTAGTGTCCTAACTCTGTACCCTACCGCCGCAGTCGATCTATCGACCAGCGAATTCTCCGGACAGGGTAGATTCAGAGTGAGAGTCAGCCTTGCACCCGCGTCGGTGCGTCTAGTCCAGTGGGGAGACTCATGTGACGTGGAACGAGATCACCTCGTACTGACACACCCTCCGTGTTCACGCCGAGGCATCCCGGTGCGTTGAGCGTTAATTTCGTTCTGATTTCATAGTATCGCACAAACGAAATTGTTGACCAAACCGTATCGGTATTCGGTTGTTGAACGATAGAGAACCACGTGATGCAGCAAACGAAGTCCGATCTCGATTCTACGTTGTCGGGTACGAACGGCACCGAGATCGGAAAACACCGACTGAAAGGCCACACCGGTAACGGGTGGTCGTACTCGTGTGGTATCCCTTCGACTTCAGTCCCGTCTGTCCCGACGTCCTCCGTCGGTTCCGGGATGCCGAATGGCTCTCTGTGACGGACGTGGTCGGAGCCCTCGGGATTTCCCGGGATCCGTGTTCCGCTCACAAACGGTTCATTCAGGAGTACGAGATCTCGTCCACGTCTGACCGATACTGTGGCCGAGATCATCGAACAGTTCGATCTCGTGCACGAAGAGTTGGATAACCGCTCGGGAGTTTCAAACCGGCCGCTCGTGACACTCAATGAGTCACACGAGACATGCGGACCCAGAAATGACTCTCAGATATCACAACGCTGGATAAGAGATGTTCTCTTTGATCTCACGGCCGCGGAGGGTAGTTCAGTCTGCCTTCAACACCACTCCGAACAACTGGAAAGAGTTATGCTACCGCTGGTACTGACCGATGACGGTCGGTTCGGAGCGCGCGTAGTGTCACTCCACAGTAGTACCAAGTACAACACCGTAGTCGATATGTCGGAGTGGGTCCCGCATACCCCTGATCAGCAAATACCACTCTACGGAGAAGGCTCCCTTGAGACGCAGATCGAACGAACAGTTCTCTCAAGCTGCCCCGAGTACGAGCCCGATCGGTGGATCGTTTCGGTCCTTACTTCGGAAGGCGGCTCGCCGAAACGAGAGTCCTCATAAATAGGTTGGTTGGTAACGCCGAGGAAATATCCGAGAGAACGGGTTCCCTGATATATGGCTCAACTCGACCCGACAACGGAACCCGAACTTGAGCGGGCCTTAGCAACTGTCCTGCGCCGAGCATACGAAAATGGTGTGCCAGTGGCGGACACGAGAATCGCGGTGCGGAATCGAGATATGCCAGATTGGGAACTGGTGATAGAGCAACTGACAATCCAATCTCCTCGATAACCCTCGTGCTGGACCCCTGCCGACCCACAGTAGTCGGTTCGCAATCTCACTTCGCGGAGTATCCTCACTGGCCTGCGGTGAAAGCAACTACCCGTGAATAGTTCTATGTGACTTCAGGCGGAGGAGGATGTCAAATCGGTTCGAAGACGTGCATCGGCCACTCCTCCTCGTAGGACAGATCCAGGTCGGGATCGATATCGACTGACTCGCGATCGAGGACTCGGAACTCGACGCGGTCCCCGATGGCGACCTCCTCGAGCGGAGCGGCGACGCGGCCCGTAAGCCGAGCCGAAGAGTCAAGTTCGACCACTGCGACGGTGATCGGCGCCAACTGTTCGAACGCGGACGGGGGACGGTTGACCGATGTGTACGAGACCACATCGCCGGTCCGGGGCTGTTCCGATAGCGTGACTGCCCTGCTACCACAGTTGTAACAGGCGGGGCGAGGCGGCAGCAGGTGTGTATCACACTCCGTACAGCGGGCGGCAATCAACCGGCCCTCAGTTAGCTCGTCGAAGAAGCCGGGGAGCGTGAACGGCGAGTCGGCGGTGATGTCTTCCGGTACGAGCGGTCCCGTCGTGGTGGAATCGGTGTCTGTCATCGGTGAATTGCTCTCTTCGGTCATTGTGCAGTCAGGACGTGGGCCACGGTATGTGCATCTGCGACGCCACCCTCGTTGATGAGCAGCGCGGTGTCGGCGTCGGCCACCTGGCGCTCTCCGGCTCGTCCGGTGAGTTGTTCGTAGGCTTCGACCGCCTGCAACAGTCCGGTCGCCCCGATCGGGTGCCCACGGGCCTTCAGTCCGCCGCTGGTGTTGATCCGGACGTCGGTCCAGCCCGCCGACCGGTCCTCGGGTTCCTCGACGGTCTCGATTCCGCGACCCTCGGGAGCGAACTCGGCAGCCTCGGCCAGCAGTGCCTCACAGACGGTGAAGGCGTCGTGGACTTCCGCGACGTCGATATCCGCGGCGTCCACACCGGCGTCCTCGTATGCGGTCGAGGCGGCGACGTTCGCGCCCTCGACGAACGTCAGGTCCCGCTCCGCGACCGCGAGGTTGTTGGCCGCGGATCCGACGCCAGCCACGTGGATCGCGTCGGAACGGCTTCGCAGGTCGGCCGCCACCTCGTCGTTCGCGACGACGACGGCCGCGGCACCGTCGGTAACCGGCGCACAGTCGTACAGTTTGAGTGGCGGAGCGACGGCGGGAGCGTCCATGACCGTCTCGATATCGACTGCTTGCTGGAACATCGCCCGTGGGTTGTCCGCCGCGTTCCCGTGGTTCTTTACGGCGATCTTCCCCAGGTCTCGTTCCGTCGCGTCCGTTTCGTGGAGATATCGCCGTGCGAGCAGGGCGTACGTGGCGGGCGCGGTGATCCCGGAGCGCTGTTCTAACGCCCGCTCGAAGGCGGCACCGAGCGCGTTCGTGGCACCTTCGGTCCCGCCGGCGGTCATCTTCTCCACGCCACAGGCCAGCACCGCGTCGTGGACGCCCGCCCGAACGTCTCGGACTGCGTTCTTGAGCGCGAGTGCACCGGCGGCCGCACACGCCTCGACACGCTCTGCGGGGACGTTCCGCAGACCTGCCCATTCGGCCATGAGTGTGCCCTGCATGATCTGATTCTCGTACCGTTCGGACTGGGCGCCGACGTACAGCCCGTCGACGACCTCGGCCGGATCGGGCAATCCCTCGAACGCCTCGGCCAGCGCCCTCGAGAACAGGTCGCGGCCGGGCAGATCTGTCTTGCCCAGCGGAGAGGCACCGACCGCTATGATGTGTGCTCCTGACATCCTCTAGCGTTCGCTAACAGTTAGTAATAAATATTATGTCTGCATGTTTATATATCCGGTTCGAACACCTCTGAAGCGCCAGTGGAACCGCGGTGACGGCGGGTGCCGTGCTCGGACGAGTCCGGTCAGGTCGACACACCGGGATTGGTCTCGACGGGGACCCGCTTGCGAACCGGATCGATCGGGGGAGTCCGCCCGCGTCCGGCCGTGAACACGTGATCGATTCCACCCCACCGGTGAGAAAGAATTTTATATTATGCCGTTACGTGTTGGCATAGCATGCATCGAGAGATGACGACGCTCGACTTCCTCGATAGAGGCGTCGACGTCTACGGCGACGCAGTCGGCGTGATCGCTCACGACGGTACCGAGTACACCTACGCCGAGTTCGGCGAGCGAGTCGACCGCGCGGCGGCGGCGCTCTCTGAGCTCGGTATCGGGAAGGGCGACCGTGTGGCACTGCTCTCCCCGAACACGCACTGGTTCCTGGAGACGCTGTTCGCGATCAACGCCCTCGGGGCCATCTCGGCTCCCCTCAACTATCGGCTCCTCGCCGAGGACTACGAGTACATCCTTTCCGACTGCGGGGCCCGAGCGGTCATCGCCGACCACGAGTACGCCGGGAAGGTCGAGTCGATCCGCGACCGAGTCCCCGCCGCGGCGTTCGTTGCGAACCCGGCCGATCGCGTCGACGGCGACTGGCGCGACTACGAGTCACTCCTGGAGGCGGCCGACCCCGGAGACGTCGAGCGCCCCGACATCTCCGAGGACGACCCCGCGACGATCAACTACACGAGCGGGACAACCGGCGACCCGAAGGGCGTGGTCCGAACTCACCGTACCGAGCACTACCACGCGCTGATCGCCGCCCACCACACCGAGATCAGCGACGACGACGCCTACCTCTGGACGCTCCCGATGTTCCACGTCAACGGGTGGGGCTATCCGTACACCATCACCGGCGTCGGCGGTACACACGTCTGCCAGCGTCACTTCGACGGCGAGGGCGCATTCGAGCGCATCCACGACCACGACGTGACGTACCTCTGTGGCGCGCCGACGGTCCTCGAGGAGATGATCGACCACTACCAGAGCCACGACATCGCGGCGACCGGCGACAAACCGGTCAGGATCGCGACCGCGGCCAGCCCGCCGCCGGAGGCCACGATCCGGACCGTCGAGGACGAACTCGGCTGGAATATTTTGCACGTCTACGGACTGACCGAGACCGGCCCGCTGATCACGACGAGCAACTCGCCGCGTCGGATCGAGAGCGAGGGTCGCTTCGCGGTCAAGTCTCGCCAGGGCAACGCCATGCTCGGGACGGAACTGCGCCTCGTCGACGAGGACGGCGAGGACGTCCCTCCCGACGATAGGACGATGGGAGAGATCATCGTCCGCGGGAACCAAGTCATGGACCGCTACTGGAACAAGCCCGAGCGGACCCGAGAGGCCTTCAGCGGCCGGGTCGAGGGGTGGTTCCACACCGGGGACTTCGCCACTATCGACGAACGTGGGATGATCTCGATCAAGGACCGCAAGAAGGACGTCATCATCAGCGGCGGCGAGAACATTTCCAGCGTCGAGGTCGAGGACGCCCTCTACGACCACCCAGACATCGAACGCGTCGCCGTGATCGGAGTCCCCCACGAGAAGTGGGGCGAGACGCCCAAAGCGATCGTCGTGCACGACGCCGGCGCCGACCTCTCCGAGGAGGGGGTCATCGAGTTCGCCCGCGACAACCTCGCGCACTTCAAGTGTCCGACTGCCGTCGAGTTCGTCGACGACCTCCCGGAGACCTCCACGGGCAAGATTCGCAAGGTCGAACTCCGGGAGTCCCACGGGGACCCGACCGAGTGACTCCGTCCGTTCTGACACCCGTGTCGTCGGCCGTCGACTGAACACCGGAGTCGTCGGGATCTCCTCGATGTCGCCGTCACGCGGTTGTCGACGGATCGCCCGACCCGACCGATGTCGTCGATTCGATCAACTGACCCACGGGGCCGCTCGTCGCCCGACTCCGCGGCGGTTCACCGCGTTCGACACTCCCACTCCGGTTTTGCGATGTGCAAAAGAATAAGTGACGGTGCCTCGCAGAGGATAGTATGTCAGACGCCCCCGACACGAACGATTCACGCACGATCGCGGCGGTAGACAAGTGCTGTGCGATACTCGACTCGACTCACGAACTCCAGGGAGCAACATTGACCGAGATCTCCGAACACGTGGGGTTGACGCCCGGAACGGTCCATCCACACCTCGCTACCCTCCTCGAGAATCAACTGGTCACGAAGACGGACGGCGTCTACGCTCCGAGCTTCAAATTTTTGCGAGTCGGGGAACGCCGTCGTCGGGAAAACGTCTTCTTCAGACATGCTACTAACAAGATAGAGGAGTTGGCACAGAGGATCAACGCCCGGGTCCAGATCTACGTCGAGGAGTTCGGGATGGGCGTTTGTATCGCACAGACCGGAAGTCACGGCAGTATTCAGCCTCCGGACCGAGTCGGGGACCAAACCCACCTCCACGTCATCGCCGCCGGGAAGGCCATGTTGGCGGAGATGCCCGACGAACGGGTATCCGAAATCGTTGCGCAGCATGGAATGCCGGAGTACACCTCGAACACGATCGTCGAGGAGTCGGACCTGTTCGATGCGTTGGAGGATATCTCGGACCGAGGATACGCGTGTAACGATGAGGAATACATGTCGGGACTGGGAGCAGTGGGGTCCGCGGTAACTGCGAAGAACGGAGACGTTATCGGAGCGATCTCTGCGGCTGTGCCGACAAACCGGATGGAAACCTCCGAGTTCGCCGATTCGGTACCGCTCGATGTCGCCAGCGTCGCCAACACGATCGAACTAGACATCCAAGTCGAGAAATCGGAATGACCGCCCCGTTCAAATTCGAATATCAACTATTTTATTGAATAGTAGTCGATTTAATAATAGGACAGCGACATATTCGGCCCTGTTTGCTATGGTATCTTTCTGAAGAGTGGAGATCCTGTACTACGTTCGGTACAGGGCCCACCACGGATTTTGCTGTCGTCAAAAACAGATATCCGCGATTCGCGGATGGGCAGCGAGTCACCGATCGACTCTCTCGCTTCGATTCTTGCGATCTCTGGAACTCACACTACAAAGCCATCCCAATACTGAGCCGGGTATCCCCCCGATCCTCTTTCTCCGTGTCATCGAAGCGGATCCGAATTGGCATCCGATCAACCTCGACAGACTCGGCGAGTTCAGCGCAAACTGCCAGATTCGTCATCTGCATCCGTCTCAAATCCAACGGATCCGACGCCGTAAGCATCGGCTGACGAGTCACTTGTTCGCAAGCAAATACCACGCTTTCTCTCGTACTCGGGTCCAGTCGGTCGCCGTTCACGCTCTTCCCCATCGACAAGCCGGACTGGCGGCCGCTGACCACAATACTATAACAAAATTATGTTTGTTATTTCGAGATGGAGGCACAGCGAGACGGAACCGGATCGGGATCTCGTTGGTGCCGCCCACCTCCCCCGATCTCACTTCGCTGAACGGTACCGTTGCGGCGTTCCCGAACGGATCAACGGGCCTGAAACACGGAACCGAACGGCAGCGGGCCGTCACTCGACCGATACGGTTATTGATCACGTACGGGTTACGTCGTCTCATGGGTGATACTGGGAGCTCCGGCCGACGGATCAAGGTTGTTCGATTGATCGAGGAGTACGATCTCGGATCGATCGGGGCCGAACTGGAACGGAGATGGACAACCGACACCGACGAGCGGATGAGCCTCCGAGATCTCGCCGACCACTTCAACCGGCGGTTGCTGGAGCAGGCGATGACGGATGCGGGCATGCAACCACTCCCTGGCGAGGTCGAAAACACCTATCGGCTCCTCACGGATGCCGATATCAGCGTTGCCGACCGGACGCGAACCCGACGACGCCTCGAACGTGAGGACGTCGGGATCGAACGCATCGAACGCGACTTCGTCACCTATCAGGCTATTCGAACGTATCTCACGGAGTATCGGGGGGCCGAGCACACCACCGACGATCGGCCGCGCACGGACGTCGAAGCCGAGAACATGCAACGTATCCGTGGTCGGACACTGACGGTTACCGAGGGGAAACTCGATCAGCTCGAGAAGGGGGACCACATCACGCTGGGCGAGCCTCGAGTGTTCGTCGACATCAGCGTCCTGTGTGAGGACTGTGGAAGCCGGTACGAGATCGGCGAACTCCTGGAGCGGGGGGGCTGCGACTGCGACCCGTAACCCCCGCCCCGGTGAACAAAGATTATACTATTCGAATCTGGACAAGCAGTTATGAATGTAGAACACGCGGACTATGCGCCGGCCTCCCTAACTGTGAAAAACATCGGCGGCATCCGGGAGGCGTCAGTCGAGTTCTCACCGGGGGTCTCCATTCTCGTGGGTCGGAACGCCACCAACCGGACATCGTTCCTGCAGGCCCTCATGGCGACGCTCGGGAGCGAGAACGTCGCGATGAAAGGCGATGCCGAGGCGGCGGAGGGAACACTCTCGCTCGGAGACGACACGTATACCCGCTCCCTCCGACGGAGTTCGGGCGGCATCGTCACCGACGGTGAGCCGTACTTGGACGATCCGACGCTCGCCGATCTGTTCGCGTTCCTGCTCGAATCCAACGAGGCCCGCCGTGCCGTCGCGACGGGGCAGGACTTGCGAGACCTGATCATGCGACCGGTCGATACGGAAGAGATCCGGACCAGTATCGACCAACTCGTCCGAGAGCGGGAATCCCTCGACCGAAAACTCGCCGAGATCGAGGACGCGAAAGGTGATCTCCCCGATCTCGAACAGCGGCGAACCCAACTGGAACAGCAGATCGAGGAGAAACGGGCCGAACTCGAGGCGAAAGAGGAAGCACTGGACGGGGCAGACGCCACCGTCGAGAAAACACGCGAGGAGAAATCCGAACTCGAGGAACGACTCGAGGAACTGCGGACGATGCGCTCCACGCTCGACGACGTCCGATACGACCTCGAGACCGAACGAGAGAGTCTCGAGGCGCTCCAACAGGAGCGCCGAGAGCTATCGACCGAACGGGACGGGTTGCCCGAAACACCGACGCGTGATATCGATGAGATCGAATCGGACGTTCGGCGGCTCCGCCAACGGAAACAGCAACGGGAAGCCGAGGTGAACGAGCTCCAGAGCGTCATCGGGTTCAACGAGGAGATGCTTGAGGACGCCGGCTCGAGTGCCCTCGCCGACCTCGTCGATCAAGAGACCGAGAGCGTCACGGACAGGCTCCTCGAAGACGACGAAGTCACCTGCTGGACCTGTGGCAGCACCGTCGAACAGGAACAGCTCGAAACGACGCTCAGCCGTCTGCGAGAACTCAGCCAGTCGAAAGTCGGCGAGGTGAACGATCTCGAGACCGAGATCAGCGACCTGCAGACGGACAAACGTGAGTTCGAGCGGGCACAGCGCGAACGGGACCGCATCGAACGCCGGCTCTCCGAGGTCACAACCGAACTCGAGCGGACCGAAGAGCGGATCGAGAACCTGCAGGCCCGACGCGACGAGCTGACCGAGGACGTCGAAGCGGTCGAAGCCGAGGTCGAAGCCCTGGAAAGCGAGGAGTACAGCGAGATACTCGACCTCCACAGAGAGGCGAACCGGCTCGAATACGAGCTCGGTACACTCGAGACAGATCTGGACCGCGTCGAGAGCGACATCGCGGACGTCGAAGAGACGATCGGTAACAAAGACGACGTCGAAGCGCAGATCGAAACGGTGGACGCCGAAGTCGAGCGTTTGCGGACGAAAATCGAGCGTATCGAGCGTAACGCCGTCGAGCAATTCAACGACCACATGGACACGGTTCTCGAGAAACTCGATTACGACAACCTCGACCGGATCTGGCTCGAACGCATCGAGCGCGAGGTCCGGGAAGGGCGTCGGAAGGAGACGAAGCGAGTCTTCGAACTCCACGTCGTCCGGACGTCCGAGTCGGGCGCGGCCTACGAGGACACCGTCGATCACCTCTCCGAAAGCGAACGCGAGGTGACCGGACTGGTGTTCGCGCTCGCCGGCTATCTAGCCCACGAGGTATACGAGGACGTCCCGTTCATACTCCTCGACTCCCTCGAGGCGATCGATTCGGGGCGCATCGCGACGCTCGTCGACTATCTCACCGACTACACGGGCTATCTCCTCGTGGCCCTGCTCCCCGAGGACGCGGCGGCCCTCTCGGATGAATACGAGCGGATCACCGAGATCTGACGGAGTCAGCCGGCGCAGTAACTTTGTAGTCGACATACTGTTATGTGTCATCACATATCGGCAAAAACGAACCGAACGGGATCAGCTCAGACGAACTCGATGTAGCGTTTGGCGATCGAAAAACGACGTCTCAACTGTTGATACTGTCAGATCCTCGCTACACTGTCCGAACTGTCCGTTTCGATCTTAGTTTCGTTTCTTGATGTATTCGGTGATACTCGATTCGATCCATCGTTCATACCCGAGTACAACCGGCCGATCTACAGGAGGAATCAGGTCGGAGTCCGAATCACCGTCCGGTTGACGAAACGGCGATTCAGGTCGACGATCAACTGTACTGGCTGTACACCGCCGTCGCTCAATACTCGAACGGTTTACGGCGTGGAGGAAGCGAAGCGACGAAAATGAAGGTGACCATGGAACAACTCCTCGTGGAGCTTCACGGAATTTACGGTGCGGATGACGGGGTCTCGTGTGGTGATACCGTAGTTCCACTTCAGCGGGCCTGCCGCAAGGCCGTCCTCGATCGTAGACAGGAACGACACAGAAACCGGATCGACGCAAAATATACGCTTTATGAGATGAATATGGGTATGTCTGATTTCAGTACTATCTTAGTAACGTAGATACAACAGCCCGTGAGTTCGTTAGTTCGTATGCTTCCACATGGAACCAGCTTGGTACGGGGAACAGGCGGTGAACCCCGTCGTTTACCGCGGCGAGATGTCACCCAACACCACGGCTTGCACACCTCGATGTCCACGCTCATGACCTCACCACCGGATTTCACCCTCGGACGGAGAACGTCGACTGCAACCGCTACTGTCTCGACCCGGCGGTGCGGTGCCGTTGGATCTCCGCGTCTTCAGTCGGGAGAGCGTACTACTGTGGCAGCTCGAACTCGAACCGTGCCCCGCCATCGGGTCCGTCTGTCAGCGTCACCGTCCACCGGTGAGCCTCCACGATCCGTTTCACGATGGGTAGTCCGAACCCGGTGCCGCCACTCGTCGAGGAATGGCCGGGTTCGAAGACCTCGTCGCGCCTGTCCGCTGGAATCCCGGCCCCGTCGTCTTCGACGTAGATGGTCTCCTCATCGACGCATCCGACACGAACGGTCACGTCCGTGCCCCCATGTTCGATAGCGTTTCGCAGCAAGTTCTCGAACACGTGTTGTAACCGGTCGCGGTCACCCTGGAAGGTCACTTCATCGACTATCTCAAGGGTCGCCGCTTTTGTGTCTACCATCCCCCAGCACCTCCCGACGAGATCGGTCAAACTGACCGCCTCAGTTTCGTCTATGGTGTCGCCTTGCCGAGCGAGCGTCAGCGTATCCATGACGATCGCCTCCATTCGGTCGAGCGCTCGTCGGAGTGGATCGAGATGTTCGCTCTCCGTTTGTTCATCGAGGAGTGCCGCACGGCCCTGTGCGACGGTGAGCGGATTTCGAAGGTCGTGAGAGATGACGCTCGCGAACTCGTCGAGGCGGTCGTTTTGACGACGGAGCTGTCGCTCCCGATCGACACGGTCTGTGACGTTCCGGGTGATTCCCACGAGCCGGGATATTTCACCGTCAGTGGTAACGGGCGCGAGGCTCGTCTGCCAGATGCGTGCCTCTTCGTCGATCGCGAGCTCTTCCTGATACGAGATCGGCTCACCAGCTTTCACACAGCGGTGATAGTTCGCTTCCAGTTCCGCTCCCCGTTTCTCACCGAACACTTCGCGTGGCGTCCGTCCCCGAACTCGTTCGGTCGTGAGTCCGGTCTGCCGCTCGTATGCCGGACTGAGGCGGTCGAACTCGAACGTACCCTCGCTCGAAGTGTCGACATCCAAAAAGAAGATCGCGTCCTCCGCGTTGTTCAGAAGCGCCTCGTACTCTCGGGCGAGTTCGCGGAGCTCTCGTTCCCGTTCTTTCCGCTCGGAGATCACCCGACTATTGAGTAGAATACCCCCGATGACGTCGTCTTCGAGTCGATTCCGCATCGTTGCCTCGATCCAGCACCAGGTGCCATCGGCGCGTTTGAATCTGACCTCAACGATCTGCTGTTCATCGGGGGTCTCCACGACGGCTTCGACGGCGTCGGCGTTTCGCTCCCGGTCGTCAGGATGCACGTAGTCGTATCCGGTGTTCCCGACCAATTCCTCCGGGTCGTAGCCGAGGACTCGTGTGACGGCGGGGCTCACGTACGTCATCGTTCCGTCCGTGTCGACGATCGTGGCGATGTCGTTCGACTCCTCGACGAGCGTCCGATACCGCTCGAGTCGACTCTCGTTCCGCTGTTCTGACGTGGTAGTATCTTCCATTGGTTCAGTGGTACTCGTCGGACGCGACCTGTTCGGAGGGGTCGACGGATGCCCGCGGGAGATTCAATACGACGCGCGTTCCACGCGGCGAGTTGTCCTCGAGCGATACTTCTCCCCCGAACAGTGAGACGGTCCAGTAGACGATCCACAGCCCGAGCCCCGTCCCGTGTTGCAGCGGAGTTTCCTCGCCCGAATCCATCGTCTTCTGTTCGTTATCCGGGATCCCCGGCCCCGTGTCCGAGATCACGATCTCGACCCAGTCTCCGGTTCGCTCTCCGTTCGACGGACCGGCGGTAACCGTAACCTCGGGAGTGGCTCGGTCGTTGTGGATGATAGCGTTCGTTAACAGTTCCGATAGTGCCGTCTTCAACCGACTGTCCGCCCGAGCGTGGACGGGATCCAGTTCGCCGGTCGTGAGTGTGGCGTCCGGATACGTGTCCGAAACCTGGTCGACGACCTCAGTCACGAGCTGTGTCACGTCGCAGACGGCGTCGGTGGGCGATTCGCTGTCGAACAGTGAGCTTACGGTCGCGGCTTGATCACTCAAACTCGACAGTGCCGCCGCCCGTTCAACGATCGCTTCCACCCGTGTCTGAAGCTCCTCGTCGTCGACCGCGTTCCGGAGCATTGTCGCGTTGCCCTCGATGACGTTCGTTCCGTTCCGGAGGTTGTGGCGCAACACGCGATTGAGAACCTCGAGTTGCTGTTTGCGCAGCCGCCGGTTCGTCACGTCGGATTCGATCGTGACGAAATGCGTGATCTCGCCGACGTCGTTCGTTATCGGCGAGATCATCTGGTCGACGTGGTACAGCTCCCCACTCTTGCGGCGATTGATGATCTGGGCCTCCCACTGATCACCTGCGAGAATCGTTCGCCACATCCGGCCGTAGAACTCGTCGTCCTGTTTGCCCGAGTTGAGGATCCCGGGCGTTCGACCGACCGCTTCCGCGCGTGTATAGCCGGTCCGCTCCTCGAACACCGGGTTCACATACTTGATCGTCCCCTCCGCGTCGGTGATGAAGACAGCGTGCCCCGCATTCTCGACGGCTTTCCTGAACAGTTGTAAGTCCTGCTCGCGCTCTTTGCGATCGGAGACGTCCTCCTGGAACCCGATGTAGCTCGTGACGGTTCCGGCCTCGTCTCTCACCGGCGCGATACTGACGCGGTTCCAGAATTGGCTCCCGTCTTTCCGGTAGTTCCTGAGTACGACGGACACTGGCTGTGCCTCGGCAACCGCCTTCCGCATTTCGGCGACGGGCTCCTCTCGCGTCTCCTCACCTTGGAGGAACCGACAGTTGCGACCCAGTGCTTCCGACTCCGAGTACCCCGTCAGTGCTTCGAACCCCTCGTTCACGTAGACCATCGGGTTGTCCTCTCGATCGGGATCCGAAATGGTGATCCCGACCGGTGCCTCGTCCATCGCCCTCGATTTCAGTTTGAGCTCCCGCTCGTACGCTTTCCGTTCGGTCACGTCCCGGGCGGAGATGATTATCGGTGACCGTTCGGAATCCTCCAGTGTCGCAGCCGACACCTCCAACTGGCGATCTTCGCCGTCCTTCGTTTGACACGTGAGATCGTCGGTCGAGCCCTCGCCGGCGTCCCGTACGTCCCGGAGGAAAGACCGAAACTGTTCGCGGCCGTCGGCGGGGATCGTCTCGATGAGGGACGCCGACAGCAATTCGTCGCGTGCGTATCCCACGAGGTCACTCGCGGCCGGATTACACTCGACGATCTCGGTTCCGGAGGCGGCAACGACGAAGAGCGCGTCGTTCGTCGAATTGAACAGCCGTTGAAATCGAGTTTGGATGTCCGCATAGCGGTCCGACAACTCGACCGACTGTTCGCGCCTGGCCAACAAGTTCTCCACCCGACGAAACAGGGTCAGCCGGTCGACGGGTGCCGACATCACCTCGTCGATAAGCGGCGGTCCGTCGCCGTTCTGCTCGGCCGGGAGCGGAACCGTTCCCTTCGATCCCTGTTGTTGGATCAACAGTACGGGCGTGAAGGTCGGATGGGCCGATCTCTTGTGCTCCCGCAACGCGTCACGATACCGCGGCACCATCCGCTCACCGACGACGTAACAATCGACGGGGTGGAGCGTGTCATCCTCGACGACGTCGTACCGTCTGTCGAGAAATTCTTCCAGGGCTTCCCGATCGCTGTCTCCGCGAACCAGGAGTTGTATGGTGTGTCGCCTCCCGTCCCGACCGCTTGCTCGGTCGGTCATGGCTGATCGGTCGTGCGGGTGTGCGCGTCCCCGACGCGAGACGTCGAAGTCCCCTGCATGATCCCCCGAACGTTGTCGAACGGCCCCTCGAGGACCAACCCCTCGCCGGACACGATGGAGAACCGGTGGAATCGGTTGTCGAAATCCCCCAGTCGCTTTTTGATGACCCCGATCGCCCGGTCGAGTTCGCCGTCGACCTCCACGTAGGAGAGAAACACGATGTTGTCAGCGATGTAGCTCGTGTTCGTACTGGTGGCTTTCGGAATGCCGGTGAGGCGGTCCGCCTCGTCGGTGACGATGACCGCGATGCCGCGGTTCTTGAGCACCCGGGTGAGCCCGTGAAGACGACGACCGAGCCGTTGATCGTCGCCCTGGAGCGAGATCTTGTAGCCCGATAACCCGTCGATGAACACCGCGTCCGGGGCGTACTCGTCGGCCTGGTCGAGGACGTGTTGTCCGAACTCCTCGGCCGAGCGCACGAGGGGTTCGGTCTCCGTCAGCCGCAGCGACCCCTGCGCCCGCATCTCGTCGATCGGGAGTCCGAGGGCCTTCGAACGATGCACGAACTGATCGATGGACTCCTCGAACAGGTATCCGAGCGCGGTCCCCCCGTCTTCGGCGATGCCCGAGAGTATCTGTGCGCCGGTGACCGATTTGCCGATGCCGGTCGGACCGCTGATAAACGAGACGGTTCCGCGTTCGATCCCGCCGCCGAGGAGATCGTCGAGGGCGTCGTGGCCGGTCGGGATGAGTTCCGGATCGAACGTTCGCTTGTCGTGTTTCGGAATGATCTGTGGGTAGACTGCCATCCCGTCCTCGTGGATCTCGAGCCCGTGGGTGCCGTCCACCTGTCCGAGGCCACGATGTTTCGGGACGGCGATCCGACGTTCGTGCTCGTCGAGATACAGGTCGATGACGCCGTCGCTGAGCGATTCGAAGTCGTCGTGCGTGGTCCCGGGGGTACTCTCCCTGTTGAGTGTTCGCGTTGCGACCGTCGTCACCCGGCGGTCCCGAAGGAACCGGATGAGCGATTGCAACCGCTTCCGGTACTGGTACTGGTCCTGTTCCACGTACTGCAGTTGGGTGATCGGATCGATCAGGATCCGTGCCGGGTCGACGTCCTCGATCACCTGTTTGATATCCTGTGTGAACCGCTCGGATTCGACCTCGGTTGCCTCGACCAGGTTGTACGACTTGTCCTCGGCGAAGAAGTCCGTCCCGGGCCCGATGTCGAGGAACTCGGCGTCCCGGATGTCGACACCCAACTGTGCCGCGTTGACGAGAATGTCCTGTTTGGACTCCTCACCGTGGATGTAGACGACCGTCTCGCCGGCATCGAGTCCCGTTCGGAGGAAGTGCTGTCCGAGAAGCGATTTCCCCGTTCCCGAAACGCCCTGGAGAAGATATGTTCGGCCCCTGACGTATCCGCCGTTGAGCAGATCGTCTAACTCGGGGATGCCTGACGCGACCAACTCGATCTCCGCCGTCCGCGTGTCGCGGGAAGTATCAGACATACTAAACCGTTGCTACCGTTAAGCAACCGAGAGTAATAAGAATGATGTCTTTTCGTCCATTCGTGAGCCACTCACTCTAACAGACGTTCACGAAGGTGGACACCGAGCATATCGAGGAGCCGGTAGACTGCGTCGTCCGTTTCGGCCATCCTCGCGATCCGACAGTCGAGATCGGTAAACACCAGCCGAACGACCACGTCCCGAGTCGGGTCAGCAGCCGAAAGTGCCGCAGCGTAGGCACGCAGCTGTGGCTCGTGGTGTTGCATCCGCTTTTCGACGAAGGCGTCGCCGTCTTCGGCTCCGGCCCGGTCAGTCTTGTAGTCGAACACGTGGTACGTGTCGTCGGTCACGGCGAGGTGGTCGATCTCTCCAGCGAGATCGACGCGGTCGACCTCGAGTTCGCCGCCGTCGATCGCAACGTCGAGGCGGTACTCGTCGTAGCGGGCGAGGACGTCCCCGTCAACCGCATTGAGCACCTCGTCGACCCGTGCACGCGCCCGACCGGCAGTGCGAGTCGCGGCGTCGATCGCTTCCTCGATACGCTTCTCATCAGCGGGTACCGGCTCGCCGTGTTCGGCGAGGACGTCCCGTGCGAACTCGTGGACACGATCATCCGGTGGCTGTACCTCACACAGCCGGTGGAGGAGTTCCCCGTACGCGGTCGCCGGGAGATCGCCCGGTGTCGACGTTCCTTCAGACTCACCGCCGTCTCCCGTACGATGGACAGCGTCGCCCGTGTCGACCGCGACGATCCGGCCACCGTGCCGCTGCAACGTCTTTTCGCCCTGACTAAGCCCCGTACAGGTACTCGGTGACAGCTCCAGCACTGTCGGCCCGGGAGTCGTCACACCGTCGACGAACTCGTCGAGTCCGAGATCCGCAGTCGAAGCGGGCGGCTCGTACGTCGCGTCCGCAGGCGGGAGGCGAACAGTGACCGTCCCGACGGCCTGCTCGCCCCGCAGGTCGTATGGAAGCGCTCGCTCGTACACGCCGTCGCGTCGGAGCCCCTCGACGACCGCCGCGGCGTCGTCCGCTCCCGGACAACCGACACCGTCGAACAACACCGCCTGCACCCAGTCGCGCCACGTCTTCGCGTTCCCGGGGTCCGGCGGTTCGAACCCGGCAGGGTAGTCGTCGTCTCCCCCCTTGTGCTGACCCGAGAGGAGCAGGTGGTCACGCGCCCGCGTCGCCGCGACGTACAGCAGGCGTTTCTGCTCGGCCCGTTCCTCAAACCGCCGGCGTTGCTGTGCGATGTCGCGAGCGACCGTGGCAGTATCATCGTACGGGTCGTCCGGGTCGGGTCCCTTGATCCCGAACAACGGAACGCGGTCGCCGTCCCCGTCGACGAGTTCGAACTCGACCGATTCCGCGAGCCGGGCGCCGCTCGCGCTCTGGAAGTTCCGCCCGAGCTTCGGGACGACGACGACCTCGTACTCCATGCCCTTCGACTCGTGGATAGTGAGGAGATCGACTCCACCCCCACCGGCGTCGCCGTGGTCGAACTCGACGACGTTCGCCTCGGCGTCACGAGCGTCGCCGTCGGCACGCCGCTCGATCCGGTCGAGCAGCTCCGCGAGGCTGTGGACGCCGTCCTCGCTGAACGCCCGCAGTCGGGAGCGGAACTCGTCGACGTTGGCAACGGCCTTGTCACCGCGCTCGTCCGCGCCGACAGCCGCGAGGAATCCCGTCTCGTCGAGAACCCGTGTGAGGAGTTCGCTCCATGTCGCGACGCGGTTGTACTCGTCCTGTTCTGCCGCGCCCGCGTACGCACGGAACCGGCGGAGGTCCTCGGCGATCGACTCCCACTCCTCGTGGTGAGCAGTCCGTAGCGCCCCCCACAGCGACTCATCGTCGCCGCGGGCGGCCGCGAGCCTGGCGATCGCGTCGTCCGTCCGACCGAACATCGGCGACCGAAGCAGCCCGTACAGCGCACGGTCGTTCGTCGGGTCGACCAGGACGCGCAAAAGGTTCACCAGCGTCGTGACCTCGGGCGAGTCGAACAGGCCGGCACCCTTGATCACGGTGTAGGGCACGCCCAACTCGCGGAGCTCGCGCTCGTACTCGTCGAGTCCGCCGCGGGAACTCAACAGGATGGCAACGTCGTCGGGGGCGACGTCGCGGATCCGCTCGACGGGGACGTCCTCGTCGTCGTGCGCGAGCCGATCGTACCCCGGGTGATCGTTGTCGACTGTCTCGAACACCGTCGTCTCGTCACTCAACAGCTGTGCGACGCGGGTCGCGACCGCCTTGGCCTCTAGGGCGTTCCCGTCGTCGCGCCGTTCCGCACGGAGTTGGTGGCCGTCAGCCAGCAGGTCGGTCTGCTGGTCGCCGTCGACAGGGACCGGCATGTACTCGACGATCGGGTCGATGCGGTCGCCGGACCCGGTCGTCGACCGCCGTGCACTCGCCAGCGGCTCACTCATCGCCTCGAACGCGGCGACGGTGCCGTCCCCATCCGTCGTGGCCCAGTCGGCGGTCGGGGCATCATCGCCGCCGTCGCCCCGTGGGAACACGCGGTCGAACAGCCCGTTGATCGCGTGCAACGGCTCGGGCAGCGTTCGGAAGTTAGTCGTGAGCGGTGCCTGATCGGCCGCGACACCCGCGCGGTCGTTTGCTTCTGTGAGCGTCTTGTCCGCCTCGTCGAACACGGACACGTCCGCCCCGCGGAAGCGGTAGATGCTCTGTTTGTCGTCGCCGACGACGAACAGGTTCGTCGTGTCTACTTCGTGGGGATCGGGTGCGGCCAACGCACGGACGACGCGCCACTGGTCGGCGTTGGTGTCCTGGAACTCGTCGACCATCACGTAGCCGTTCGGGCCGTCCGCCGCGCCGTCGGGGAAGAAGCCGAACTCGCGGCGAGCATCGGCGTCGAGTTGACCGAGGAAGTGGTTGGCCAGCGCGATCAGGTCGCCGAAGTCGACGACGTTGTCGCGACGTTTCGCCTCGGCGTAGCGCTCGAAGGCCGTCGTCGCGACCGTCGCGAACGCGTCGACGTACTCGTAGGAGGCGTGCTCGGCGTCCACGTCGAGGTCAGTCGTCGCCCACCCGTCGGGCACTGCCGTCGCGATCGCCCATACAGCGTCGTACAGTCTGTGTTCGTCCGATTCGGATGCCCCATCGATCTCGTAGGCGCTCGGGAACAGCCAGTCGGCGTTGTAGCGGTCGCCGTCACCGGTCCGCACCGCGTCGGCCACAGCGTAACAGGTCGCGAGCTGATCGGTGAGTGGTGCGGCGTCGAACGCAGCTCGCGAGTCGATCCCCGTCGATTCCAGCGCCTCGAGGAGCGGGCCGACCACGTTGTTCGTCGGGCGGCCGGCAGCCTCCTCGGCGAGCGAGGCGACAACGCCGATCGGTTCGGCGATCTCCGCCCAGACCGCACGGAGCCGTTCGGGGTCGGCTTGCAACGAGAGTATCTCTCCGACGTACTCCTCCGCGCTCCCGATGCGGTTCATCCACTCCAACCAGCCGTACGGTTGTGAGCGGGGAGAGGCGGTCAGTAGGTCGTAACAGACGTCCTCGACGGTGTCGCGGTCGTAGCGACGTGCGAGCGTGCGGATCGCATCGGTCTCTTCTTCACGAAGCGTCGCCGCGGCCGCCTCGCGGGCGAGTTCCTCTGCCTCGTCCCCTTCGACGACATCGAAGCCGACGTCGAGGTCAGCGTATGTCAGGCCGTACTTCGCCAACGGGTGGTCGGACGCGACTCGCGGTGTGTCGAGCCCGCCGATGGCACGCTCCTCCAGGACGCGTCGACAGAGACTGTGGAGCGTTTGGACGTACGCGTCATCGAGCGCGTCACCGACGGCACGCCACAGCGCGAACGTCAACTCGTCTTCGGCCGCCGAGAGCTTCGCGTCGATCTCCTCGCGGACCGTTCCGGTGAGGTCCGCGGCGGCGCGGTCGGTGAACGTCGTCGTCAGGATATGCTCCGGGATCGATGCGGCGTGATCGAGGGCTTCGCCACGGGTGTCGGTGCCGTCGGCGAGTCGCTCGCGGACGGTCGCGAGTTCGCGCTCGACGATCGCGACGTATCGCGCGGTGAGCGTGGTCGTCTTTCCCGTCCCTGCACCGGCACGCAACGAGACGTTCCGGTCGAGTGCGTTCTTCGCGGCGAGCTGTTCCGGTTCGAGGCGTTCGTCGTCGATCATCGCGCTCCCCCCGTCGGGCGGGCGGCATCCGGAACGTAGGCCGTTTCGAGGCCGTGGTCGTCGACGCGGTCGACGCGCTGGTGATGGCGCACGTCACAGACGTCCGCGTACGCACAGTAGTCGCACTTGGCCGCTTCGGCGCCCAACAGCGTCGGATGGTACACGCCCTCGGTCATTGCCGTCGTGATCGTCGTGAGTCGGTCATCGAGTGTCCCGTGGAGGAAGTCATCGAATCGGTCGTCAGGATCGAGGTCGGCTTCGCTCTCGCTGCCGCTCATATCGAGGCCCTCGGCCGGTTCGGAGTCAGGGTCGCGGTGATAGTCGAACAGGCCGGTCGTCCGTTGCCGTTGGAGCGGGGTGCCGCCGCCATAGCTCGTGTACAGGCGACTCGTAAACGGCGACTTCGACACACCCGCACCCGTTGGAATATCGAGGTCGTAGTACGCCGCGCCCACGGTCTCGACATCGTCGAGTGCGGTCTCCAACAGGCGGAGATACAGCGGCAGCTGGAAGCTGACGCCGTTGCGAACGTCGGACACCGACGGATGTGAGCCCGTCTTGTAGTCGATCGCCGTGATCTGCGTCGGCGTCGCGTCGGGCACGATGTCCACGCGGTCGACCTTCCCGCGGAAGCGAAACGGTGCGTCGGGAACGAGGTCGACCGCTTCACTAGCCAGTAGCGTCACCGGGTCGTCGTCGCGGCCTGTCGCCGCAGTCGGCCCATCGATGGGACCGTCGGCTTCGACCCCAACGTCGGCCTCGACGTACGCCGGGCGGGCGGTGAACCGATCCGTCTCCTCGGCGAGACTCCGAAGCGCCCGAACTAACAGACCCTCGTAGCCGTCGGGGCCGTCGTATTCGTTCGGCCGCGCCGGATCGAGCCCCGCGAACAGTCGTTGCAGCCACCCGTCGTGGAACGCCGTGTCGTGCGCTTGGACGTACGGCCGCTCGATCTCGGTCACCGCCGCCTCGTACATCGCGGTGTGATACTTCTGGCTCGTCTCCACCGTCACCGGTTCGCCGAGGTTGGACTGCAGCGACCCGATGAAGCGCGCGAACACGTTGTGGACGAGCCGCCCGCTGTCGAGCGCGTCGAGTTCCAACGGTTCCGAGTCGGGCTCCTCGAATCCCAGGACGGTCCGCGCGTAGAACTTGAATCCGCACGTCACGTATCGGTCCACACGAGACGGACTGAGCGGCGTCGACGCCGCGGCGAACTGTGCGACCGTCTCCGGGGAGAGGTGCCCGTCGTACCTTGTTGTCCGTGGACTTCGACGACCCGCTGCACACGCGACGCCGGCGCGCAACCGCTCGGTCGGGTCGGCCGCTGCGTTCGCGAACGCGTCCGCCTCGGCGACGGCAGCAACGGCTTCCGTCTCTGCGGCCGTTACCACGCCGTCGTGAGCGATTGAGTGGTCATCGAGTACACTCGCGAGGCGACGCTGGATATCCTCGCGCGAACGGGGAGCGACATCGCTGTCGCGGACCTGTTCGGTCGGGATAGCCTCCTCAGCGGTGACTCGTTCCAGTTCAGTCAGGATGTCCGCTGGAACGGTCTCGTCGCCGTCTGTAGTGTACAGCGGTCGCGAGAGGACGACTGTGTCAGCGTTCGCGAGTTGGCTACCGATCGCGTGGCGGGTCTGCTGAACGGCGTCACTCTCGGCGAAGTCCGGGTGTGCGTCGTTGACGCTGCGGGCGAACGCGAGGCGCGTCGGGTTGCTCGGCGTGCGGTCGTCAGTCAGGCCGAGGACGAACACCGTCTCCAAGCGGAGGTGTGCGGCCGCACTCGGTGTACACACGCGGACGTCATCGGTCGTGCCGGCGTCGACGTCGACCGTCTCCGCGTCGACTGCCGTTTGGAGCCGCTCACCGAACGGGACGTCCGCCGGGAACCGGATGCCTTCGAAGGAGTCGACGATGTCGCGTACTCCGCGGACCGCGGCGCGCTCGCGGGCGGCGATCCAGCCAGTCTCGTGATCGGTCACCAGCGTCCAGTCGGTGCCCGCGTCGGCATCGAGAACGCCGAGGTCGATCAGGAGTTCCTCCAGTCGGTCGGCGGCAGTCGTGGGTGTGCAGTCGGCGAGACGAGCACATCGACTCCGGAGCCACGCGATCGCGTCCGCCATTCCCGGCTCGGCAGTGCCGAGGTGCGCTGTGAGCGTGTCGAGGTCGGTCGCCTCGAGTGCGCTACCGGCAGTGAGGACGGTTGCAGCATCGACCGGCTCGTCTGGCCAGTCTGGGTCCACAAGCGGACTGTCGACGAGTCGGATCAGGTCACGGACGGTCGCATCGTCGTCGAGGCGGAAGGCGTTGACGAGCACTTCGCCGAGTTCCGTGTTCGCGAGGCCGACCTCCCGGCTGATGTGCGGGGCGAGTCCGTACTGGGCCGCCGCTTCGGCGACTTGCTCCGTGCAGGAGGCGAGGTCGGGGACGACGACGGCGATCTCCGAGGAGGAAGTGCCGGCCTCGACCCAGTCGGCCACCTGTCGGAACGCCCCGCGAAGTTCATGATCTGCCGTGGGATAGTGACGACAGTCGAGACCCGCCGCTTCGACGACCGTTGTCGGCAACGGGGTTCGGTCGTCGAACCGGTAGAGTCGCTCCACGAGGAGCTCCGATGGCTTGGTCGTCGGGGAGCGACCGAACTCGAACCCGGCATCCTCGTACGCGACCGACGCGCGTTCGACTGCACGGTCGACGCCCGCGAGTCGGTCGGCGTTCGGGTCGCCCGCAAGCGGCAGGATGGCACGAGCGTGATCGACTCCGTCCGCGATCGCGGCGACGAGGTCGCGTTCGAGTGCCGAGAACACGGTGTGGCCGCCGAAGACGACGGTCGTCGCCGGATCGAGTTCTGCTGTGAGTGCCTCGGGATGGTCGATGACCGTCCGGTACTGCTCGCTGCGTATCGACGGTCGCGTGCCGGTTTCGGCAGCGTGGTCGTCGCGGGCAGCGGTGAATGCGGCGTACAGCTCCGCCAATGCATCCCGAGTTCGAACGTCGATGCTGGCCAGCCGGTCGTCGTCGCGGACTGCATCGGCGCCCGTGATGTCAGCGAACTCTAACAGCGAAAGGAGATTCTCCGCCTGTGAGTAGGTCTGTGCGCTGGCGGTCGTCCGTGCTGAGACGAGTGGGTGTGCATCGTCGAGCCCGTCAACCGCATTCTCGACGAGGCGGAGACGCGCCTCTGCGGTGAGCGCGCTGTTGCGCGTGCGGAACGTGGCGCGCTCGAGCGCGTCGGTGACGAGGCCGTCGAAGGTGCGAACGCGAAGTCGGATCGGGCTGGCGATCTCGCGCCAGGTCTGGCGAATACGCGCAGGGTCCCCGGAGGGGGGTGCGAGATAGACAACCGAACCGGGGAGCTGCGGGGCTTCCGCTGCAGCGCGTTCGAGGGCGGTTTGCTCGGCAGCCGAGCGACATACGTCGGCGTGGACCTGCCGCGTCATCTGTCTGTACGGCCATACGAGCGGCGGGCTTGAATGTGGGTGATATGCGCAGCCGGATTATCGCTCGGAGTCCGCATCGGGTTCCCGACTGCGCCTTCCTCGAACGGGTCTCCCGACTGCAGTCGCTGTGTCTTCGGGACGAGGACAGTCCTGATAGATAGTTCACGAGGCCGATCTACAGTTGGGGAACGGCGGGATTCGGATCATGTAAATTCATGCGGGTGGACCAATACGCTTCGAGTGATAATGGTTCACAAACCGAAGGGGGAGCATCATGTCTAACGAGGACGGGGGGCCGGTCAAGACCATCTGTCCGTACTGTGGTGTGGGGTGCGGTATCCAAATCACGCGAGAGGAGGACGGCGAGGTCAACTTCCGACCCTGGGCCGACGCACCGGTCAACGAGGGGAGCGTCTGCATCAAGGGTGGTGCGGCGACGCAGTCAGTCAACCACGAGGACCGGTTGACCGACCCGCTGATCCGCGACGACGACGGTACGTTCCGTGAGGCGTCGTGGGGCGAGGCCTACGACCTGATCGTTGACGAGATGGAGCGCATCCGCGACGAACACAGCCCGCAGGCGATGGGGTTTTACGGCTGTTCGAAGGCCATGAACGAGGAGAACTACCTCGTCCAGAAACTGGCCCGCCACTACGGCACCAACAGCGTCGACACCTGTACGCGGATGTGCCACTCCTCCACGGTGTACGCGCTCAAAAACAGCCTCGGCGAGGGCGCCATGACCAACAGTATGGCCGACCTGGAGGAGGCAGCCGACGTGTTCTGGATCCAGGGAGCCAACCCCGGCGAGCAGCACCCCATTGCCAACAGCCAGTACTTCCGACAGGCCGTACTGGAGGGGGCAACCGTCATTCAGGTCGACCCTCACGCCAACAAGACAACGCGCTCGTTCAATATCGGAGAGACGGACCGGCACATGCATCTCCAAGTGGAGCCGGGAACGGACATCCCCTTCCTCAACGTCGTCATCGAGACGATTCTGGAGAACGACTGGGTCGACGAGGAGTTCATCGCGGAGCGCACCGACGGATTCGAGGACCTCACGGAGACGCTTTCGGACTTCGACAAGGAAGCCGCCGCCGAGGAGTGTGGCGTCCCCCTCGAGGACATCGAACTTGCCGCCGAGAAGTACGCGAAAGCGAACAACGCCGCAATCTTCACCGGCATGGGGATGAGCCAGCACACCTGCGGCGTGGACAACGTCCAAAACGAGATCAACCTCGCGCTGATCACGGGCAATCTCGGCCGCCCGGGCACCGGTGTCAATCCGCTGCGTGGTCAGAACAACGTGCAGGGTGCCTCGGACGTTGGCGCGATGCCGAACGTCCTCCCCGGCTACCGCGACGTGTCCGATCCCGAGGTCCGCGCCGACGTCGAGGAGGTCTGGGGGTTCGAGATCCCGTCCGAACCCGGCCTGACGAACGTCGAACAGTCCCACGAGATCGGGAGCACGATCCACGGGCTCTACGTCATGGGTGAGAACCCCGTGATGAGCGAACCTGACACCAACATGGTCGAACAGCGGCTGGCTGCGGTGGATTTCATGGTGGTCCAGGACATCTACAGGACCGAGACCGCCGAGTACGCCGACGTGATTCTGCCGGCCACCTCGTGGGCCGAACGCGACGGGACGGTCGTCAACACGGACCGCCGAACCCAGCGGATGCGCGGCGTCGAGAAGGTCCACCCGAACACGAAAGATGACCTCGAGATCCTCTGTGACGTGGGCACCCGCCTGTTCGGCGACGGGAGCTTCGACTTCGAGGGGCCCGAGGAGGTGTTCGAGGAGCTACGGCAGGTCGCGCCCATCTTCCACGGTATGACGTACGACCGCCTCGGCGAGACGGGCATCCACTGGCCCTGCTACGAACCCGGCGACGAGGGCGACCCGTTCCTCTACGAGGAGGGGTTCACCACCGAAAGCGGCCGCGGACGGATCGAGGGCGTGCGCCACCAGCCCCCCAAGGAAACGCCCGACGACGAGTACCCGCTTATCCTCACCACGGGCCGGATCATCGAACACTACAACACGGGGACGATGAGCCGCCGCTCCGAGACGCTCACCCACGTCGAGCCGGAGAACTTCGTCGACATTCACCCGAACGACGCCGAGCACTACGACATCGAGGACGGCGACTACGTGAGGCTCACGTCCCGGCGCGGAGAAATCGAGCTCGAGGCCCGTGTCACCGAGGACATCAAGGAAGGCACCGTGTGGACGACCCCGCACTTCGCAGACGCCGCGGGGAACCGCCTGACAAATGATGTGCTCGACGATCGAGCAAAGATACCCGAGTACAAGGCTGCAGCCGCGGATATCGAGGTCTCGCTCGAACCGTCCGACGGTACCGACGCCCCCGCGGACGACTGATACTTATCGGGCGTTACCGGAACTCCGACCGCTCGTACCCGGCGACGTTGCCGTGTCACCGCTGATCCTCCGTGCGCTTACTGACCGTGAGGTACTCACCCAGTCCGAAGCGGAGGCTGCATTCGAGCACATGGCGTCGGAACGCGACTGGCTTGCGGCGCCAATCTACCGGTATGCCCGACGCGTGTTCGAGTGAATTCAGGGCAATGTAGTGTGAAGTACCTCGGGGTCAAGCCCCGAGGCACTCTGCCTTGATTTCTGTAGAGTTGTCAATGGTGTCGCCCTCTCGATAGCCGACCGAGCTCGTCGATCGAAACCGGATCGACAGTAACCGAAGTAGCGGTCTGTGTGTAGAAGACAGTCGCCTGAATCGGCCGGTCGGGGTACACACTTGCGAGCACGTGGTAGTACACACTCAGCTGCGTTCGGTACTCGTCGTGGGCCAGCCGGTCGGGGTCGGTCTTGTAATGCGGGATTCTCCTGACCGAGCAGAACTCCATACTCTCCGGGGAGCTACGGATCATCCAGCACTGCTGACGATTCGTGACGTCGTCGAGCAAATGGAACCACTCGCGACAGCTAAACTCGACGACTACCTTCACCCATCAGTCCTCGAAGTCGTGCTTGACGACCTGTCGGTGAATGGAACCAGTTCGTTCAATCCGCCACCGATCAGTTCCTCGTAGACGCCACTCAGCGTGTCTTCACTCGTATTGAACCGCGTCACGAGGACATCACGTCACTCCGTTTCGAAGACAGTCTCCAATTCGTCGCGACATGTGTACGTCGTCATGAGCGTCATGCGTGCTATCGCGGCGATCTCCTCGTGCGTTGGTGATGACGCGAGATCAACCAGATCGTACTCGTAGATGAGACACGCGGCGGCGATCCCTGCTCGTGAGCGGTTAACCGTCTTCCCTGCTTCCTCAAGTGCTTCGAGACAGGCGAACGCCTCCGTTGCCACAACGCCGGATGGAGTTGCTTCGGAGCAAAGCTGAATGAGTACGGTTTCGACTTCTGTGAGCAGGAGCGGCACCTCACCGGTCCCTTGCAGTTGCTTGACTGCCTTTCGAGCAGCGAGTTCATCGGTATCGAGAGCGGTGGCGATCCGACACAACGGCCGCGAGAGCCCGGCCGCGATACTCTCGATTCGGAGCGCGGCGGCGGCGAAGGGTCAAACGCAGGGCCACGGAGTAGATCGTGCTCGTGGGCGACGACGAGCAGGTCACTCCGTAGCTCTCCGATATCGAGCGGATCGCACCGGAGAGCTCGAACACAGCTCCAGCGTTCAGTTCGGATCCGTACGTTGGAGATCTCTATCTCTCGCCCGTTACTCCGGATTGTCGTGGCTCTAGTGACTACTCCGGTTTCGCTATCGACCCGCTAGAGTACCGGTCAGAACGGATCGCAGCGGGGCCGTTCGTGACCCCTGTCAGCCTTTCATTCCGGAAAGGCTCATGCCCTGGATGAAGTAGTTCTGGGCGGCCAGGAACGCGACGATCACCGGTGCGACGATGATCAACGCAGCCGCCATCATCAGCCCCCACTCAGCGAAGTACTGGTTCCGGACCGCGAACAACGCGATCGGGAGCGTGTACATCTCCGCGTCGTTCGCGATGATGAGCGGCCACTGGAAGTTGTTCCACGCGCCCATGAACGTGAAGATGCCCAGCGTCGCCAAGGCGGGCTTCGCCAGCGGCAGGTACACCTTATAGAAGGTCTGGAACTCGTTACAGCCGTCGATCTTCGCGGCGTCCCCCAAGGCCGACGGCAGGCTCTTGAAGTGCTGCCGAAGCAGGAAGATCCCCAATGGCTGGGCGACGAGCGGGGCGATCAGTCCCTGATAGGTGTTGACCCAGCCTAACTCAACGAGCAGGAGGTACACCGGGATCAACGTCACCATCCCTGGGATCATCATCGTCGAAATGAACCCGAGGAAGATCTTCTCACGACCCCAGAAGTCGACCTTCGCGAGTGCGTACCCCGCCAACGAGTCGAAGGTGAGGTTGAACGCGGTCACCGCACCCGCAAACAGCATCGTGTTGAGGAACCACCTGACGAGCAGAATGTCCGGCCGCTCCCAGAGGGTGATGAAGTTCTGCAGGGTGAACTCCGCCGGAATGAACGAGACGGTGGCGGCCGTCGGCGACGCCGACAGCGATGTCGTGAGCGTCCACCAGAACGGCAGTGTCATCCACAGCGCACCCGCAGTGACGAGCAGATACAGGATCGTCGTCTTCGACCAGTAGCTGACGCCGCTGCGTTTGTACCCCGGATATTCGTAGTCGGACCGGGCCATCAGTAGTCCACCTCCGTTTCCTCGCGGTACCGGTACTGATAGTAGCTGAACGCGAAGATCAGGAGGAACAACAGGAACGCCATCGCGGCCCCTTCACCGAAGGCACCCTCCTCGAAGGCGCGCTGGTAGATGAGCAGCACTGTCGTCGTTGTCGCGTACACTGGCCCACCCTGCGAGAAGACCAGCGCGATGCCGAACACCTGAAACGCCGAGATGATCGCCATCACGAACACGAAGAAGTTCGTGTTGCCGAGGCTGGGCCACGTGACGTGGCGGAAGCGGTGCCAGCGGCTCGCGCCGTCGATTCGGGCGGCTTCGTACAGCTCTTCGGGGATGTTCTGGAGTCCTGCGAGAAAGAAGATCATGTTCGAGCCGATCCCGCCCCAGATGGCCATCAGCATGACGCCGCCAAGGGCGGTCCCCGGGTCTCCTGCCCAGTTGTGTTCAAGGAACGTGGGGAGGATCCCGTTGATCACACCGTCGCCGGCGAGGAACCACCGCCACATGACCGCGGAGGCGGCACCCGACAGCATCACCGGCATGAAGTAGGCGGCGCGGTACGCCTTCTTGAGTCGGACCCGCTTGTCGAGCATGAGTGCGACCGCGAGCCCGCCGAAGATCTGCAGCGGCACGGTCCCGATCGCGTAGACGAACGTGTTCTTCAGCGAGTACCACCAGAGGCTGGTTGACGGCTCCGTGAACACCTCCGGACGCCACTGGAGGCTCCCGTCGGCGTAGCTTATTGGAAGCGGCTCGAGGACCTCGATGTAGTTTCCGAGGCCCGTCCACTCACCCGCGCCGGCGAGGATGCTCCACTCTTGGAACGAGACATAGAAGGCGAACAGGACCGGCCCCAACAGAAACAGCGAGAAGACGACGATATTGGGGGCGATGAACGCGAACCCCATCAGGTTGTTCTGGTCTTCGGTGATACCGGCGTACCCCTTCAGGTCGTGAAGCGCACTCCGGAGGCGCTCGGTGGTACGCTCCGCGGTGGACTGTTGGGGCTCCGTTGCCATACCGGTTAGAGGACCTCGGAGTTGATCTTCTCTTGGGCCGTCGAAAGCGCATCGGACGGGGATTTCTCGCCGAGCATCGCGGCCTCAAGCTGCGGGCGGATTCGGTTGGCGATCGCTTCGGTTTTCGGACCGAACGAGAAGGGGTGCGACCACTCGCCGGCCTCGAGCAGCGTCCGCCGGCGCGGGTGATCGTCATAGTAGTCGAGTTCGCTGTGTGACTTCCGCGCGGAGAGGGCCAGCCCCTTGCGTGCCCACTGGGCCATCCCGTCGTCGCTCGTCAGATTCCGGATCAGCTCCTTCGACCCCGCGGTCGAACTCGTGTTCGCGGAGGCGCTGTAGGAGACAGTGTACGCGATCGTCGCCCGCTCGCCGTCGCTGGGAGTCGGGAGATGTGCAACATCAACGTTCTCGTTAATGCCGGGGTTGTTCTCGTAGCCCTCGAGGAAGGGGAGCCCCCACGGACCAAGCACTGCAGTTGCGACCTCACCACTCGCAAGGGCGGCACCGTGCCACCCGGACCCGAGATCGCTCGGGACTGCCAGCAGGCCGTCTTCCTTGAGCCCGACCAGGAACTCGAGTGCCTCAACGCCTGAATCGGATGCGAAGACTGCTTCGCTGCCGTCGTCGGAAAGCACCTGTCCGCCGTTCTGATAGAGGAAGGCCCACCACGACCGACCGTTCGCGTACTCGATCATTGGCGCCTTGAAGCTCTCGTCTGAGACATTGTCATTGAGCGCCGACAGCGCATCGGACAGCTCAGACCACGTCTCTGGGACGCCGACGTCCGCCTCCTCGAACATCGCGGTATTGTGGAACAGGCCCAGCGTCGAGAAGTCCTTGGGGATCCCGTAGAGGGTCCCATCGTAGCGGAACGCGTCCAACATTGGCTGGAAGAAGTCCTCGGTGTTGAACGAGTCGGCGGCCGCGATGTCATCGAGCGGAAGCAGCACGTCAGCAGCCGCGAACGACGAGAAGTACCCCGAATCGACATAGAACACGTCGGGGGCGTTCCCGGCACCGAGCTGCGTCCGCAGCTTCTGTTTGTACTTCGACTGGATCGCGTTGTACTCGACGTTGATCCCGTCGTGTTCGCTGTTGAAGTTGCTGACCAACTCATCCAGCAACGCCGACTCCTCGTTGTTCGCGGCCCAGCCGGAGAGCGTGAGGTCTGCGGACACCGGCGTTGGCGTCCCCTCGGACGTCGACTCGCCACTGCCACTATCATCGCCCGAGCTCCCCGAGTCGTCGGTCTGGCCGCCGCCGCCATCCGAGGTGCAGCCCGCCAGAACACCTGTCGCACCGATTGCGCCGAGCCCGGCGATGACGCGTCGCCGCGTCCTCCCGTTGTTCCTGCTATCGTCTGTCATGCTCGTTCCTCACGTATGAGTACTCATACTAATATCTTTCCCAAACTGAACTACTGCAGTAGTAACAGCCGGTGCGTTTATCAACGGCCTTTCCAATAGCGAAACAGATGAAGCGCGACAGCACGGTCGTTTCCGGGTCCACGTTCCTCGTAACGGATGGCGAGGGACAGCCGACTCGAGAGCACGATGGGTTCTATCACCGCGATACTCGCCATCTCGATCGGTACACGCTCTCGCTCGGTCCGGAACTCGAGACGCTGGATGTCACTGATCGTCGGCCGGGAGAACGGTTGCTCCACCTCGGCACACCGCTCGAGACGGGGTCTCGAAAGTTCCACGTGTCTCGCAGGCAATTCGTGACGGATGGACTCTACGAGCAGATTTCGATATCGAACCTCACTGACGAGGCAATCGAGACTGAGGTCGTGATATCGGTCGGATCGTGTTTCGATGACTTGTTCGAGGTTCGGGGGATGGTCGCCGACGTCGACCGGACGGTTGACACGGCCACGAGCGACCGTGGACTCTCGTTCACGTACGCCCCGTCAGATATCGAGTTTCGCCGGCACGTCTCAATCGAGGTAGGAGGAGACGACCCGGTGTCAGTGTCGACGGGTGACGGAACAGCTCGTGGAGACGGAACGGTAGCTATCGATCTCGAACTCGATGCACGGGAAACCCGCTCGCTCCCGATCGCCGTGACCGTTGACGGGCAGTCGGAACCCCCGGCGACGGCGGTCGATGCTGCACGTGAGGACGTTCGCGATCGTAATCGGACGTGGCAGACGGAGACGTCGCTCGCTCACCCTAAAGACGCGTGGGACGATGTGTTGAGAGAGAGTCGCGAGAACCTCCTTGAACTGCGTCAGGAGACGGAACACGGTCCGATCCTCTCGGCTGGCGTGCCGTGGTTCGCGACTGCGTTTGGTCGCGATTCGCTCATCGCGGCGTATCAATCCCTGTCGCTGTCGACGACCATCGCCAAGGGGACGTGTCGGTATCTGGCTGCTCACCAAGCGACACAGACCGACACAGCAGTAGAGGCCGAGCCCGGCAAGATCCTTCATGAGATCCGTCACGGCGAGCTCGCCGCTCGTGGGCTGGTCCCACACCGTCCGTATTACGGGACGATCGATGCGACACCGCTGTTCGTCGTGCTCGTCCATGAAGTCTGGCAACGAACGGGCGATGACGAGTTCTTATCGGAGTTGTGGCCCGCGGTGAGCCGCGCTCTCACGTGGATCTCGGGTGAAATAGCCGATGGAGGATTCCTCTCATACCCGGTCGACGACGACCAAGAGGACGGCCAACTCCGCCATATCTCGTGGAAGGACAGCAATGACGGCATCGTCTACCCCGATGGCACCCACCCGAGCGGGGAGCTTGCGGTCGCCGAGGTACAGGGGTACGCATACGACGCGCTCGACCGTGGTGTCGAGATCGCCCGCGAAGCTAACGAACACGCACGCTCACACGATTTACAGGAGGCTGCGAGTACCCTCAAGGAGCGGTTCGACTTGGAGTTCTGGCTCCCTGACGAACAGTTCTACGCGGTCGGCGTCGACGGTGACGGCACCGCGATCCCCGCTATCACGACAAATCCGGGACACTGCTTGTGGAGCGGGATCGTTCCCGAGGAGCGTGCCGACGCGGTCGTGGACCGTCTGCTTGCACCGGACATGTTCACTGGGTGGGGCATTCGGACGTTCGCCTCGAGCCATGAGGCCTACAATCCACAGAGCTATCACCTCGGGAGCGTCTGGCCGCACGACAACTCGCTCGTCGCTCTTGGGATGGCCCGATACGGGCGGACCGACGGCGCCCGTCAGATCGCGGAGGGCCTCATCGCGGCTGCCCGAGCGCGGGGGAACGACCGGCTGCCAGAGCTGTTCGCCGGCTTCGATCGAGGGAACACCGATATCCCCGTTACGTACGGGGAAGCGTGTGAGCCGCAGGCGTGGGCTGCTGCAGCCCCTCTCGCCTGCCTCCAAGCGATCGCCGGCGATGACCTCGATACGGAGCACCGTAGGAATAAGCACTAATGTACCCGGACGCTCGGTGACCGTACTGTGAGTTCTCGCCCGACGCTTGACCCCGCCGGCGCGCTTGCGGCGTTCGGTCGGGCAGCCTACTCGGACCTGACGAGCGTCATCGCGCTCAGTCTGCTCTTCAGTGTGGCCGTGCTCCCGGTCGTGACGCTTGGTCCCGCGATCATCGCGATCGTGGCCGCGACACACACCGGTGTGACCGAGCGGACGGCAGGGGGTCGAACGACCGAGCGAGAGCGAATCAACGTCTTTGTGCGGACATTTCGCTCGGAGTTTCGTCGCGGATCGCTCCTGACGGTGCTGCCGATCGCCGTCGCCGTCGTGACCGTGTGGTATGCCGGGACCGCTATCGCGAGTCGGAGCGGCCCGCTCCTGATAGGGTCACTTCTCGGCGTCTACGCGTGTGTCGCTATGATCGCGGTGACATTTCGTGCGGCGACGCTGTTGACACGCGAGGGCGCACCGAGTTCGCGACAAGCACTGTGGGATGCGGCACGGCACTTGCTCGCGACGCCCGCGTTCACGGCGCTGCATGTGTTGTTCATCGGGTTGGTGATCCTGATCTGTGTTGGACTGGGGATTGCGGTGCCGCTGTTACTGCCTGGGCTGCTCGCGGTACTGGAAGTGGTCGCGTACGAGGAAACCGCGGGCGGGGGCGCGATTCGTGTCGTCAAGGCGTATCAGGGCGAGTTACTCGTCGAGGGAGAGTCGTGACGGATCGACAGATCCATATCGCGAGTATCGTGCCACTCGCGTTCATCGCCGTTGCGTTCGGATACCACCCGCTCATCGCGGTTCCGTTGCTCGTGGGCGTATTGCTCCCGGACGTGGACGCGGTGACCGAACGCTTTCACCGTTCCTGGATGTTCCACACGCTCCTGGTTCCGAGTACGGTGTACGTCTTTCTCGACTGGATCGGCGGCCTGACACCGGAGACTACGGTCGCAATCAACTTCGTGACGCTCGGAATGGCCGCCCACCTCGTCGCAGATTTCGTGCACCCACGGGAAATGACTCACGCCGGTGCGGGATGGCCCATCCGACCGGTCGTCGTGTCCTCGCCATGGGGACTCCTCTGGCTCGGGATCGCGTGGACAGCCCAGTGGTTCGGGTATGTTGCTCCCGTGTTCATCCCATGGCTCGTCGGGTATAGCCCATGATCTACTACTACAGTAGTAACGACTAAGTCGATGCGAAGGTAGTCGTATGATAAACAATGGCACGAGCGGACCACTCACAGCGCCCCGCCGTCGAATACGACGGGGTCACGAAGACGTTCGACTCCGACGAGGGAGACGTCGTCGCGGTTGAGGATCTCAACATCCAGGTTCGGGACGGTGAGTTCCTCGTCCTCGTTGGTCCATCTGGGTGCGGGAAATCGACGACGCTCCGGCTGTTGGCCGGGCTCGAGACGATCACCGACGGCGAAGTCCGGGTGGGTGGTCAGGTCGTCAACGAAGCGAAGCCGAAGGACCGGGACATCGCCATGGTGTTCCAGAACTACGCGTTGTATCCACACAAGACGGTGGCCGAGAACATGCGGTTCGGCCTCGAGATGACGAGCAGCCTCCCCGACGACGAGATCGACGCCCGCGTCAACGAGACCGCCGAGATGCTCAGCATCACGGAGCTGCTCGATCGCCGCCCCGACGCGCTCTCCGGTGGACAGAAACAGCGAGTTGCACTCGGCCGTGCGATCGTTCGGGAGCCTGAAGTGTTCCTCATGGACGAGCCGTTATCGAACCTCGACGCAAAGCTCCGGACCGAGATGCGGACCGAACTCCAGCAACTGCACGAGCAACTCGGCGTCGCGACGGTCTACGTGACCCACGACCAGACCGAGGCGATGACGATGGGAGATCGCATCGCGGTGTTGAATGAAGGGTCCCTCCAGCAGCTCGGGACGCCCCTGGAGTGTTATCACGAACCGGCGAATCAGTTCGTCGCCGGCTTCATCGGGTCGCCGTCGATGAACTTCCTCGAATTAGAGTACAATCCCCAGACTGGCGTGGGCCGCCGTGGCGAGATCACGTACGAACTCACGGACGAGCAGTCGGCACAACTCGGGGATCGCGGGCACGTCACGCTCGGGATCCGTCCCGAGGACATCGAGTTGGCGCCGGACCCCGGGCCGGCGACAGTCGTCGCGAGCGTCGATGTCGTCGAGCCGATGGGGCGTGAGAACTTGCTCCATGTCAGTGTCGAGGACCGAGACGTGGTCGCCTCCGTGTCCGGCGAGTACGATATCTCGATCGGGCAGGACATTCGGCTTCGGTTCCCCCGCGACCGAATCCATATGTTCGACAGCGATAGCGGCGAGACGATCTTCAATCGAGCAATGGAGACTAAGCGACTCCCCGAGGGAGCCACGCTTTAATTTGCACCTACACAACTGTCCTCCATGAATACGGAGACCCTTCGCTCGACGCTCGAGGACGTCGGGCTCACTCAATATGAGGCGAAGGCATACGTCGCGATGCTGGAGTTGGGCAGCGCGTCAGCGACCGAGATCGCCGATGCAAGTGACGTGCCGCAGGCCCGGATCTACGAGGTCCTCCGAAACCTCGAGGGAGAGGGGTACGTCGAGACATACGAGCAGGGAAGTTTGCATGCGCGTGCTCGCGACCCCGAAGACGTCGTCGAACGCTTGGACACCTATGCCGAAACGGTGAGCACTGCCGGGGAAGAACTCAAAAACCGGTGGGAGGAGCCGAAAGTAGAGAACCATCGTGTCAGCGTGATCCGACCGGTGTCAGGTGTGTACGACCGGGCTCGCGACCACATCACCGATGCCCGAAACGAGCTGGAGATCGCGATGACCCCGGATCGCTTCGAATCGTTCCGTGATGACCTCGCCGCTGCTCTTGATCGCGGCGTCGTCGTGAAGGTGACGCTGACTGGAGTCGAGACGCTACCGGACATCGACCTCGAGGGGGCAGTCACGGAGGCTCGACACAGACGGCTCCCGACACCGTTTCTCGTCTTGGCCGACCGGATGTCCGCGTGCTTCACGCCCGAAGAAACGCCACACCCGAGCCAAGAGTACGGCCTGTTTGTGAATGATTACTCACTGTCGCGGATGTTCGACTGGTACTTCCAGACGGCGTTCTGGGAGCCGTGGCCGCTCGTCTACAGTGTCCGCGATGAGCGATCCCCACGGACTTACACGAACATCAGAGAGTGTATCCGAGCGATCCTCTCGGAGTTCGAGGCCGGAAAGCAGATCTTCATGACGATCTATGGCCAATCGCGCCAAGATGGGTCTGACCGAGAAGTGACGGGGGAGGTGATCGACATCACCTACACGCCCGGGAAGGGCGACGGCCCGGCCCTGGCATCGTTCACTGATGAGGCCGTGCTCACGCTTGAGACTCCGGACGGGACCGTTTCCGTCGGTGGCTGGGGGGCGATGCTTGAAGATATTGAGGCACACCGCTACGTCATAGAAGGCATCGAGACCGCGTGAGTGAACGGGAACGGCGGTTGCAGGAGGGCGTTTGTGGACTTGCCTTCTCTTCGCAGTATCCGAACAGCATTTGAGAGTACAATAGCTCACCCCCGAACGGACACCCGACGAGGACGCAGGAGCGACGACGACCGAGTAGTGTGGACTGCTAGTTGACCCCGGTCATCTCGAACCTGAACTCAAGTGAGCCCTCTCCGCTGGCGCCGAAAACGTCTGTGTTATCAAAGACCACCCAATTGGGCCCACTAGCGATTTGATCCTCGAGTTCCGCTTCAGTCGTTCCCTCTTCTGAGAGGTTGTCATAGGCACCCTGGTCAGCGAACGTTCGATCCTGGTAGACGCTGTACGCGTCCCCCGAGAGCGTATAGATATCCAGCCAGGTATCGCTCTCCACAGTCACGTGGATGGACAGATACGACACCTGCACATCGATACTGGGCCCACTGACTTGCAGAGCGACGTATTCACCGACGTCAAGAGTCCCTTCGCCGGAGATAGCCAACGCCGGTGATGAGTCATGACTTGTTGTCCGCTCAAACGTCTCCCACGGGTCCTCAGCTTCTTCATGAACGGGCGGCGGTTCAGTTGTGGTCGTCACCGAATTTGCGACGTCTGTACATCCAGCCAGCGGTAGTACGCCAGCACTCCCGACGATGGTAGACAGATACTCCCGTCGGTCCATCTCGCCCCGCAGTTCTGTGAGACCATTGTATAGTGTTACTGATCAGCGCGTCCCGACAGAACTTGAACTGGCGGTTCCCGAACGATCACCTGTACTGCAAGCACGGTGGACAGACAGGCCGCACCGATAGGTTCCACGGTGGGTGGTATCACTACGACCCCGGAGTCTCGAAATAGGATATCGGCGATATCTGGGGAGTTGACCTATCAGGCTGGAGCGTACGCTCGGATCGTCTCGCCGAACGTGAAGATCGCGTTGTCGAATACGAGTCCGACAGTGTATCCCCGAGTTGTCGATGGGTTCACAAACCGATTTCGAGAATCGCCGCCGGCAAACCCCGGCACTGGAATACTGAGTGCTGTTGCCCCCTCTTTGTCTACCAAGCCAGAGTCACACATCACGACTCCATTCGTGAACCCACGATGGAGGTGATCGACGGAATCAGCATACTCCCAGTCTTGTTGTAGCTCCCCAGCTTCTGTCACGTTGTATTTGAGAACGCCAGCGATCCTTCCCTCCATCATGTCCTCGCTTCGATACGGCACATAGACCGTGTTCAGGGAGATGATTGGGGCCCGCCCAAGGTGTCGGTGATACGGTAGTCCCGCACAACAGTCCCGTCAGTATCGTAGACGTACACGGTGTTGTCATCCCGATCTCGAATGAGAATGAACTCGTCTTGGATCCGAGGCTGGCCGAAGTCGGGATCTCGTGGGCCGTCTGTCGCTGTCGACGATGACCACAGTTGATCGCCAGTGTCGAGGTCACAGGCTATGAGCCCATCTGAGACGAGATAGACAGTCCCGTTGTGGATAGCGTACCCATCGACGTCCCCGTGGCTCCAGAGCCGCTCGTTGTTGGACAGCGAGAATGCGAGTAGGGTGTCACGCTGCTTTGCGACCAGTGTCCCACCGACAACTAGTAGCCCATTGAACGTGTCAGAGCTCCGTTCTTCATACAGGAACTCAATCGTCTCACCGGTATCTTTGCGCACTTTTGTGAGTCGCTGCCACCGATCCGGTGGTTCACTTGACGCCACAGACGAGCTGAGATACAGGTAATCCCCGTCAGGAACAGCGATATCGTGGACGACGGCATTCGTAGACCACTGCTTGGCTCCATTTGACGCGGCTATCGCATGGAGCGATCCAGAGCGAAGATATGAGGGCTCATCGTCTTCTTTGTATTCAATGAATCCGGTGTACAGAACTCCCTCACGGATTCGTGCCGTGCCCGGGGTGAAGGCCCCCAACTCATCGGACGCATACTCCCAGTAATTGTTGACATCGTTCTCCAGTTACGAAGCCGTATCAGAGTATCTGAGCCGTCGGGCCCTGTCTTCTGGCGACGTTTCAGAGAGTGTCTCCGGCAGTGCACTATTCGTCACCGTCCGGTAGGCGTCCTTTGCGACGTTCCCAACAGTCGCACACCCGGAGAGACCCGCGATCCCAGCTGCTACTCCCGTCGATAAGAACTCCCGGCGCCTCATGGTTCGGGGGCGTCACTTCTGACACATAATTGTACTGTTTCAGATAATTGTCTGGTCAGTAGTTCGACGCGGAGCAAGGCTCAGCAGTCAAGATCACGAGGTTCGATCGATCCAGTCGCAGAATTCGGTGAAGTCTCGTGCACCAGCCTGCTCAGCGATCGCACGGAGTGTCCCGGTGTCACATTCATCGTGCAGCGGCACGGGGACGGTTCGCGCATCGGTACTGTGATCGCCTAGCGGTTCCCACCGAAGGATCGCATGGTCGCCGTTCGTTCGAACCCACTCGAAAATCCCGCTATTGACCATCACATTCACGACTTCGTGTCCGGAGAAGGTTCGACGGGTTACTCGAACAGCTCGGAGTCGCTGAGCGAATCGCTCGTATTCGCATCCGGGTCGATTCCAAGCTCAGCGAGGTCTTCGGACGTTGGTTCAGTTCCCGTGCCGTGATACCCTGCGACGGCCTCATCGAGATTTTCGAGTGCGCTCGCGCATGTCGACCCTTGTGAGACAATACCCGTATCCTCATCTCGAGCGACCCAGCCATCGCCGTTTTCGGCCGATGTGAGCGAAATCCGCTCCGGTACCGGCGGATCACCATTCCCGGCCGTATCGGTGCTCATACGTAGCACCAATCCCCCACAACCGCAAAACGGTTCGGTGGGCCAGATCCTCCGTGACAGTTCGCGATGATGAGGTTTCGGCGAGAAGTGATGACGAAGTATCTCTGTTCGCGTGCATACAACGTATCCGCTCCCAACGCACTCTTGATTATACGAGAGCGTACAAACATATGCGAGCAGGGCTCGAACACTGTCCCAAGAGGTGCTAAATATGTCCGAACCCTCGCGAGCTGGGGTCCAATCGTGGAGTGAGTCGATGAGCGCCCGCGACCGTATTCGGGCGGTCGCCGAGACGCTTCGCGAACCGCGGTCCGTCAACTGGGTCAGCGAGCAGGCCGACGCTGTCTGGAGTACGACCAACGAGGAACTCCAGGATCTCGTCGATCAGGGCCAGCTACGTCGCGTCGAGGCCGGCGAGACCACGCGCTATCAGCCGGACTACACGCGACTACTCTTCGAGGAGATCCGGACGCTCATCGAGGCAAACACGCGCGAGGAGCTACGCAACGAACTGGCGGCGATCACCGGGGAGATTGAGGAATGGCAGGCGACCTACGACGTGGAGACGTGGGAGGAGCTCGAACAGTCGCTCGCCGACGGTAACCTCGCAAGTGCCGAGCTTCGCGAGCGCGGTGACGTGATTACAGCGGTTACGAGGCGAAAGCCCACCCGTTTACGGGTGGGATGAAGCCGACAACTGGGAACCTGTCTACGCTCGTTGGCACGGGTGGGGTTAGATGATTGCGTAACATCTTTAGGTGAATAGTATCTATATACTGACGATGCCTCGTGGGTTCGACAGGGAACGTACCAACGTCCACAAACTCCAGTACCACTTCATCTGGTGCCCGAAGTACCGTAAATCGGTGCTTGAGGGAGAGGTACGTGATCGCCTCGAAGAACTCATCGAGGACAAGGCCGACGAACTCGACCTCGAAATCTTGGAGTTGGCGATTCGACCCGACCACGTACACTTGTTCATCACGGGCGACCCGACGCTCGCCCCAAACAAGATAATGCAACAAGTCAAGGGCTACTCCTCGCGCCAGCTCCGTGACGAGTTTGATTTCGGCCTGCCGTCGCTGTGGACACGCTCGTACTTCGTCTCAAGTGCGGGCGACGTATCCAGCGAAGTCATCGAGGAGTACATCGACGCCCAAGCAGGTGAGTAGTCATGCAACGGAGCGTCTCAACCACGGTGCGGGTCAAACTCCACTCGCTGACCAACAGGAAGGCTGACCTACTCGTCCGTGAGTACGAGGCGTTCCAGACCGAGGTACACGGCGGAAACGCCGACCTGTACTCTGCGACCGACCGGCAGGCGTCGAAAGTTCAGCGACAAAAAGACCCGAACCCCGACACCGAACAACCCGTCGTCCTCCGCAACGACGTGTTCGACGTGACCTGCGACGAGGATACCGTTCTCTCGTCGTGGTGGATGAAAGTCCCCGTCTACGACCCCGAGCGGGGACAGGGCAACTCCATCTGGTGTCCCGCGCACATCCCGAAAAAAGACGAACAACTTGTCCGTGAGGGCGACATTCGGGACAGCGAGCTGGTGCGTCGTGACGGTGACTGGTACGTCCACCTCGTCGTCAAACGGTCTGTGACTGTCCAAGACGAGTACGACGACGTGCTGGCTATCGACATGGGCGCACGCTGGGTCGCTACCTGTGCGTTCCTTTCCGACCGCAAAACCACGTTCTACGGCGAGGAAGTTCGTCGCATCCGCGAACACTACAAGCAACTGCGGAAGTCCATCGGGAAGGCGAAACCTCGACAGGGACAGCAGGTGGTCGAGCGGATCGGTGACGCGGAAGCACGGAAGGTGGACGACCGCCTCCATAAGATTGCTCGTTCCGTCGTTGAAGATGCTGAAGAACGGAACGCGGTTATCGTCGTGGGCGATCTCGGTGGGATTCGCAAGGACAACGACAAAGGGCGGTACGTCAACGACAAGACCCACAAGATGCCGTTCGCCCGCCTGCTGAACTACATCGAGTACAAGGCCCACGACGCGGGCATCGACGTACAGTTAGTTGAGGAATACGACACATCGAAGACGTGTAACCGCTGTGCCTGCGAAGGTGTCCGTGAGACGCAGGGACGCTTCGAATGTCCCGAATGTGGACTTGACGACAACGCAGACAAGAACGGTGCGCTGAACATCGGCAAACGAGCCTTGGGCAAGTTCTCGAAACCGCTGTCCGAGGCGGGGGCTGTACTGGCACAGCCCGAAACGCAGGTCATCGTCCCCTGTGACGACGAACCTGCGAACCTCCCGCTACGTGTGGATTTAACCCCCAGTGGGGGAACCCCACGGCTTTAGCCGTGGGAGGATGTCAGGAAGCTTCGCTGTCTGGTGGAATTCGCTTAACTAAACACGATGGTTGCCGGATGGAGCACTCGTTTTCGAGCTCACGGTCGGCCCTGTCTACGACGGGACTGTCCGGTCGGCACCCGGAAGGCGAGGCTGTACATCCGTCCGGCCGACTCGGTGTCGATCTCGGCAGCGAGGCGGTCGGCGTTCGCGGCAAGCAACTCCCCGACGTCGTCGGGGCAGTTGACGGCGAACGAGGCGGCGGCGTCGGCGTGGGCCGAGAGGTGACTCGCGGTCCAGGGGACCGGATCGAGCAGCGTTCGCTCGCGATCGAAGGCCCATCCCTCGCCCACAAACAGATCCCGGAGGAACGACGACGGATAGAACGTCAGCGCGGAACGACCGGTCGCCAGTTCGGACGCGGCGTTTTCGACGGCGAACAGGTCACGGACCGCGGCGTCGTCGGGGAGCGGATCGTAGTCGTCGACGATGAGATGCGATCCGGGGGCTGCCACGCGGTGGAGTTCGTCGACGATCCTTGACAGCGCTGGCGGGTCGAGGACGTTACAGAGCCCGTGCGCGGTGATCAGGTCGACCGACTCGTCGGGTAACGGGATCGCACGGAGGTCGGCCTCGAGGACGGCCAGTCGGTCGTCCGCCCCGGATCGCTTCCCGTTGGCCGCAGCCGACTGTCCACGTTCGGGTCCGACCCGTTCCCGGGTCGACTGTGCGTGCCCGCGGTCGTTCGTGATCGCGTAGACGCGATTCGCGCCCGCGTCAAGCAGACCCGCGGTCGTCGACCCGACGCCAGCACCGGCCTCCAGACAGCGCGAGCCCTCGACGGGCCGGTCGGCGAGCGCAACGGTGACCGTACGAGGAACGTCCATCCCTGTGTCAGTGGTGGAGTTGTTCGGGGACTGGACTGTCGTCGTGCCGTGCGGCCTCGATCAGCGACCGCTGAGCGGCCTCGTCTAAGCCGTCGTAGTCGGCGGCAGCTTCGAGGATCATCGTTACCAGTTTGGGGTCACCGGCACTGACGACGCTGGTTAGCCCCTGCGAGGCCGCGAAGTCGAACCGATCGCGGATCTCGTCGGGCGAACAGACCGGCCGGTACCAGTTACAGAAGGGACGGTCTCGCTCGGGTACGTCGTCCGTGTCGGGCCACGATCCTGCGGCGAAGGCTTTGATGCCCAGCGTGCCGATGTTCTCTTCGTTGGCCCGCCGGAGGACGGCCTCGTAGTCGTGTGTATCGTCGTCCTTCCCGGCGACCACGGGATTGAGCGGGAACATCACCGATTCCAGATCGTCGATGCGGTCGATAGCATCGAGGATGAGATTCGGCCGGCTGTGGCTCGTCAGGCCAATGTGGTCGATCAGACCCTCCGCTTTGGCCTCGCGGAAGGCTTCCAGTGCGCCGCCGTCACCAGTGATCTCGTCGAGTTCCTCGTCGTATTCGAGCCCGTGGACCTGATAGAGGTCGATCTTCTCGACGCCGAGACGATCGAGCGACTGTTCGAGCCGCTTCCACGCGCCTTCGTAGTCGCGTTTCCCGGTCTTACACCCGAGGAAGATCTCCTCGCGGTGCTGACGGAGCTTGGGACCGAGCTTCAGCTCCGCATCACCGTACGTCGGAGCCACGTCGAAGTGGTTGACGCCGTACTCGAGGACGTGCTCGACCATCTGGTTTGCGCCCTCCTGTTCGAGCCAGTTGAGCGCGATCGCCCCGAACGTCATGACGGTGCTGTCGTGACCGGTCTTGCCGAGCGGACGTGTCTCCATACTATCGTTTCGGACCGAGACGACCATAATGGTTTGTAACCCCGATACGGTCGTGTTAGACCGCCTCGTATCGGCTTGCGTGGATCGACTCCCTCGACTCTCGGGCGGCGACTCAGTCGTCCTCGGTCGGTTCGTACGACTGTGCGTCGTCAACCGAGGGCGCCCCGATAGCCAGAACCCGTGTCGATGAATCGGCCGTTTCGGGGTTGAACGCCCGCTGGGGGCTCCCGGGATCGACGAAGAACACCTGGTCGGGTTCGACAACGTACTCCCGTTCCGGCGTTTCGACGTGTAGTGTCCCCTCGAGGACGTAGAACGCCTCGACCTGTTCGTCGTGATAGTGGTAGCTCAGCCCGGACTGCTCGCCGGGTGCAAGTTCGTACACTCGGAGGCCGAGCTTCGAGTCCTGATAGTCGTACCCTGCCGCGACACTGAGCGATCGGACATCCGTCGGTCTGTCATCCCACTGGTCGAGTTCCTCGGGGTCGTGGAGGTGGTATCCCATACCTGTCTCATACGAAGTGGACGACAAAACACCTCCGCTGACCGGTCGAAATCGCTGACTCAGGACTATCGCTCACGAGGGCCGCCCACGCTCAGAAATCGAGTTCGTACCCGACTTCGTTCACTCGATGTCCGTTCTGGTTGCTCCGTTGGATCCCCTCTGTGACCGCAGAGATCGCACGGACGATCCAACCCGAATGCGACGGACGCTTACATCAAGGACCACCCCATCCGGGCCGTCGAGATCGAACCGTCGGCCCGATCGGCTCACCGTAGGTCGTCCATCTCCAGTTCGCCGGCCGCGATCGCCCGGAGCCGCTCGTCGGAGAGCTGATCGATCACGAAGTCGGGCATCCCCTCGGGGAGGCCCGCCGGCAGCGAGCGCCCGCCGTCCGTCCGCGACATCGTGACCGCGCCGGCGTTCCCGCCGGCCGCACCTGCGGCCTCGTCGTCCGCGCCCAGCCGGCGCACGACGTGGTCCACTTCCTCGACCATCTCGGCTTGACGCTCGCTTTCCGCGGCCAACTCCTGCATCTCGTCGGTGACCCGGTTGGACTGCTCGACAACGTCGTCGATCGTGGCGGCGATCTCCTCGGCGGCTGCGGCCTGTTCGTCGGTTACCTTGGCGACCTGGTCGATACCGTCCGCCGTCTCCGTCACCGCCTCGGCGATCGCGGTGAGACTCTCGGTCGCGTCGCCGACGCGCTCGCTTCCCTCGTGAACCCGCTCGGTGGTCTCCGAGAGGCTTTCGACCGTGTCTTCGGTGTCAGTCTGGATCCCGTCGACCATCGACTCGATGTCGCTCGCGTGTTGCTGTGACTCGCCCGCGAGCGATTTGATCTCGTCGGCGACGACGCCGAAGCCCGACCCGGCTTCGCCCGCCCGCGCCGCCTCGATCGAGGCGTTCAACGCGAGCAGGTTCGTCTGGTCGGCGATCCCGTTGATAGCGTCGACGAACGTCTCGATCTCCGTAGCACGGTCCTGGAGCGCCTCGACGTCGTCGGCCACCTCGTCGACGGCTTCGCCGATGTCGTCCATCGCCACCGCGGCGTCGTCGGCGGCCGCCCGCCCGTCGTCGGCCATCGCCTCCGCCCGGCTGCTCGTCTGTTCCACCTCGTCGGCGGTCGATGCCACCTCCTCGACCGTCGCCGAGAGGTTTGCCACCTCCGAGGAGATCTCGTTGACCCGCTGTGACTGCTCTTCGGATGCGTCGCCGACCGTCGCGGCGCTGTCGGCGACGTCGTCGGCCGAGGCGCGGAGTTCGCCGATCGGGCCGCGGACCTCGCCTTCGACCTCGGACATCAGCTGCTGGTTCTTCTCGACCTCCTCGGAGAGCTTCTCGCTGTACGAGTGGATGTACGTGTCCGTGACGACCTGCATATCGAGGTTGATTATCCGGAGAACGGAGAGGAGGTCCTCGATCGCGTCGTCGACCTCCTCCTCGATCGCCGCTTCGACGGCGTCGCCGACGCCGTCCGATCCGCTCGGATCCGCCCCACTCACCGCCCCCGACAGTCGGTCCGTGAGCGAGTCGGCGAGCCGGTCGCCGATGATCGGGAGGATGAGATCGTAGTACACGCCGTACTGGCCGAGGTAGTGCTTCATCGGCATCTCCAGCATGTCGTGGATCTTCCCGATCCGCGCGCGGTCCGTGAAGTACTCCGAGCCGTAGTCGCCGCCCGCAAGCGTCACGAGGTACGCCGACTGCGTTCGTTTGAGCTCCTCGAGCCCCTTATCCGAGCGGCTTATCACGTCGATGGTCTGCTCGTGATCGGTGAGGTTCTCGTAGAAATCGTCCGCGATCCGGTCGGCGTTCTCCGCGAACGCGTCCTCGTACCGGCTGAGCCGTCGCTCGTCTTCCGTGTCGAATCCGAGGAACTGCTTTCGCCATCCGATCTCCTCGGCGTCCAGTCCGATGTCGTCGAGCAGTTCGGTGACATCGAGTCTGTCGTTCAAGCTCCCTCGTCCGAAGTCGTCCCGGCCGTACTCGCCCAGCGAAGCCATGCCATCAAATATTAGTTGAATTATATAAAATAGCACTACCGGCTCTCAAACGTGATACCGGATCGCTCACGCACGATCCCGAACCGCACGAAGGATATCGGAACCATGAGACCGCCGCGGTGGGCCCGCGGTTGGCTCCGATACGCACCACGGATTCACCGTTCACCCGTTCGGCGCTTCGATATCAAAAGTACGATGGCGTCCGTTCGTAGAATTCGATAGTGCTACGGCGGTTTGAGAGGGTGGATTCGAAGGAAAACTGCAATAGACGATCCCTCCGAGTATACAACTATGCAGGCGACGATGATCGGGGACGTCCTCGAAGCCCTCCGGATCGGTCTCGGATTTCTCTGGACGGCGGCGTGGGCGATCGTCATGGGACTCACGATCACGAGTCTGGTCCAGGTGTACGTCTCCAAGGAGCGAATGGCCCGGGAACTGGGCGACGGCGACCTGAGCGGCCTCGCCACGGCGACCGCGTTCGGAGCGGCGAGCAGTGGCTGTAGTTTCGGAGCCGTCGCCATCGGAAAAGGACTGTTCAAGAAGGGTGCGCACGCGGTGAACTTCCTCGCGTTCATGTTCGCCTCGACGAACCTCATCGTCGAACTCGGTCTGATGATCCTCGTCCTCCTGGGGTGGGAGTTCCTCGTCGCCGAGCTGTTGGGCGGTCTCGTCCTCATCGCCGTCATGGCGGTCATCGTTCACCTGACGCTCCCCGAGACCCTGTTCGACGAGGTCCGGGAGACGCTCAACGAGCGCGACCGCGAATCGGGTGTCTCTGTGGACCCCACCTGTGGAATGGAGGGCAACGACGAGTACACACTCACGACTGACGGCGGTGAAACACTGACATTCTGCTCGGAGGGGTGTATGGAGACGTACCTACAGGAGACGTCGAGTCGTGGCGGGTGGCGCGAGGAACTGCTGTCATGGGGTGGCTGGTACAAGATCGGGAACCAGTATCGCAAGGAGTGGTCGATGATCTGGACGGACGTCATCGCGGGCTTTCTCATCTCCGGGTTCGTCATCGTCTTCGTCCCGCAGTGGGTCTGGAACTCCCTGTTCGTTCAGGGCGACGGCCTGCTCGTCACCGCCGAAAACGCGATTATGGGCGTCATTATCGCCGTTCTCAGTTTCGTCGGCAGTATGGGAAACGTCCCGTTCGCCGTCGCGCTCTGGGGTGGCGGCATCAGCTTCGCGGGCGTCATCGCGTTCGTCTACGCCGACCTCATCACGGTTCCCGTCTTGAACGTCTACCGGAAGTACTACGGCTGGAAGGTCATGCTGTACATCCTCGGCGTCTTCTTCGTGACGATGGCGTTCACCGGCTTCCTGATGGAGCTACTGTTCGACGCGCTCGACATCGTCCCGGACCTAGCCGGTGGTGAGACAGCGACCGAACAGACGTACTTCGAACTCAACTATACGTTCTACCTCAACCTCATCGCCTTCGCGCTCTCCGGCTTCCTTCTCTACGTGTATCGCCGTGGTCTCGGTGCCCCCGGGCAGTACCGTGACCCCGTCTGTGGGATGCGGACCGACGATAGCGGGCCGAGTCTCACGCACGAGGGCGAGACGTACTACTTCTGTTCGGATCGATGCAAGCGGTCGTTCGAGACCCGTCCCTCCGAATTTGCACATCGGGACCCACAGCTCTCAGGGACGGGAGAGTCCCAGGACCATGAGCATCATTGACCGCCGCATCCCGATATCGTGTTTCGCGGCAAGGGAGCCCCATGTATTGCGTTGGCCAACCAAAACTGGTACACCGATGTCTCGCAAACGCTCCTCCATGAGCAAGTGTATCGGCGGATCGAGGTGGGGGAGATGAACCGACGGCGAGCCGATACAGTCGCCGGTGGCGTGGTCGCCGCCGTCCTCATCGTCGGCGGTGTGCTCAGTTGGCAGGCATACCAGCAACAGCGGGCCTTCGAGCGGATGGGATCGATGATGGATACGTCGATGGGCGCGGTTCACGGAACGAATCCCCTCTGGTACGTTCTCGTAACCCTCCTCGCCTCGGCTGTCATCGGTGGGGGGTATCTCGCGATTCGTGACGAACTCGGTGGCACGGACGCCCCCGACCGCTCACGAACCGACGTTGCGGATCAAACCGACCCTGTGAGTGCCGAATCGCCGGACGAGGCTCCCCGATCAGCGGCGGATCTCGATCCGGGGGTCCAGCCACGCTCTCGCGTATTGGACCTCCTGCCGGACGACGAGCGCCGGATCCTCGAACCGGTCGTCTCCTCGCCCGGCATCACTCAGATCGAACTCAGGGATCGCTCGGACTTCTCGAAGAGCAAGGTCAGTCAGACGGTGAGCGCTCTCGAGAAGCGTGGCCTCCTGTACCGCGAGCGCCAAGGGCGGACGTATCGCATCTATCCGAGCGACGACCTACAGCGGAAACAGGCGAACTAGTGGACCGTTTCCACGAGTCCACCCCGTGCAAAACGTGGTTCCACCGTCACAACCTGTACCATCTCGATGCAGGGACGGCGCGTGTCGTGAAATACGTCCAGTGACCCGATTGAAGCCCCGGTTTCGGATCGTACACACGCCCGTTCCTGTGGTCGTGACCCCGCCCCGAGAGAGGGATCGAGACCGATCCGGCGAATTCGAGCCGGATGAACGATCCTGTTCCTGAAAAACGGTTAGAGCGGTCTATACACGTTCTCGAACGTTCTCCTGTGCGAGTTCACATCCATCGTAATAACTCCCGAGCGGTCATACGGGTAACCGAGGAGAAAGACAATGACCGACCTCAAACCCGGCCGCTGGCTGCTCGTGGCCCTCGCGATCGTCGGACTCGCGTTCGCCGCGCCCGTGGTCAGCGCACACGGCAACGACACGACCGCGGACGACGCGCCCGCGAACAATGCCCCCGCCGATGAACGGGCCACTTGGATGGAGGCACAGATGATCGAGCACATGGGTCCTGGTAGCGTCGAGTGGATGGAGTCGCACATGGGTGTGACCGTCGACGAGATGGCCCGGGGCATGGCTGACGGGGAATACCACGACGGTGCCGACGACAGCCACAACGGCGGGATGTACGGACAGGGACACTGCTGACAGCCCTGACCGTTTCGATCGATCCAACTGAACACCGCGATTCACCAACGCAAGACAATGACGCAACTCACCACTCACATCGGACGCACTGCTCGTCGACTCGCGATCCTCGCCGTCCCGCTGCTGGTCGCGGCGACTGGAACGGCTGCTGCCCACGGTAGTGGGAGCTACGGCGGGGGCATGATGGGCGGCGGCTGGGGCCTCTTCGGCGGAGCGATGGGGCTCTGGGGACTCCTCTGGATGGGGCTCCTCATCGCCGTTCCGCTCTACCTCGTCTATGCGCTCCTCAACCGAGGAACCGGTGGGAACGAAGAGCAGTCGCTGTCGGTTCTCCGCGAGCGCTACGCCCGCGGTGAGCTCTCGGACGACGAATTCGATCGACGGCGAGAACGGCTCGAGCGCACCGGATGACTGGAACAGTTACTGTTCCAGCCGATACATCACTCCCAACGCCCGCCGTTGCGGCACCCAAGCGTTAACCCGATGGGCGGAGTATGATATTTCATGGAATACACAATACAGACTTCGGTCATCGGCGAGTTCGACGACGTCGTCGACGCGACGATCGCCGCGCTCGAGGACGAAGGGTTCGGCGTCCTCTGTGACATCGACATTCAGGCGACGCTCGATGAGAAACTCGGCGAAGAGTTCCGCCGGTACCGAATTCTCGGCGCATGCAATCCCCCGCTGGCATACGAGGGACTGAACGAGGAGATCGAACTCGGCGCACTCCTCCCGTGTAACGTCATCGTCTACGAGACCGATGACGGAGAGGTCATGGTGAGTGCGGTCGACCCGCAACAGCTGGTCGGTATCGCCGACAACGAGGCGCTCGATTCGATCGCGAACGAGGTCCACGAACGGTTCGAGCGCGTCCTCGACAGTGTCGCCGACGAACTCGAACCCTCCTCGGAGAACTGAGTAGCGATGTCGTCATCGAACCGATCCGACATCACGACTATCGTCCTCCTCGTCCTCGGGGCGATCATCGTCCTGCCGTTGGTCACGATGGGACTGGGATTCGGTGGGATGATGGGATACGGAGGACTGATGGGGCAGTACGGCGGTACTGGTGGCTGGCGGCCGTTCGTCGGGATGCTCGTCCCGTTCGGCTTCCTCCTCGTACTCATCGGCGGCGGGTACCTCGTCGTCCGGCGGACGCGCGAAACGCAGGCGGCTCACGATCCCGCGATGGAAGAGCTCCGTTCGGCGTACGCCCGTGGCGGTCTCACGGACGAGGAGTTCGAAGCCCGACGCGAGACGTTCAAGCGATCAGACTGATGATCGTCTGACCGGCCGATCACTGACGCCCGGACGACGAACCGAACCGGACCCTCGTTTTTGATATCGCCGCGCGCGCAGAACCGTGACCCAGTTCGGAGTCCGAACTCAGTCGCTCGCGTGCGACTCCACGAGGTCCGCGAAGTTCGCGAGCGTACGGGTGGCGGTGGAGTCCTCGAACGAGCGGTGGGTCTCCTCCCAGCCGTCGTACTCGTCGACGATCCGGGGCGTGAACTCGGGGTGGTACTGGACGGACCACACTGGGCTGTCGCGGTGTCGGGTGGCGAAGTGCTCGTAGTAGTCCGCGCGCCCGACGATCTCCATCCCCGCGCCGAGTTCCGTCACCACGTCGGAGTGGAGGACGGGCACGGTCGGTTCGACACCGTCGAACAGTGGCTCGTCGGCGTCGAACTCGGCGTCACGGAGCTGAAGGCGTGTGGTCCCGCTGTCGACGACTTCCCCGCCGAGCGCGGCGTTCAGGATCTGGTGGCCGAAACAGATGCCCAGCGTCGGGACGCCGTCCTCGACGAGACGGCGCGCGAACCGCTTTTGCTGGGTGATCCATGGCTGGTCAGGTTCGTCGTACACGCCGACCTCGCTCCCGCCGATAACGACGCCGTCCACGTCCGCACGGCTCGGGTCGCCGTCCTCGTTCGGGTAGTTGTAGGCGGTGGCGTCCGGCAGGAAGTGCACGATCTCGTCGGCCATGTAGCCGCCGTCGACCGCGTTGTCGAGTACGAGTATCATATCCGTTTTGTTTATGTGGAACTGCTATCTTGGTCGTAACATGACTTTCGATGCCGCGGCGGTACGCGAGGACTTCCCCGTTCTCGACCGGCGCGTGAACGGCCACCCGCTTACGTATCTGGATAACGCCGCCACTACGCACACGCCCAGGCAGGTGTACGACGTCTTCGAGGAGTTCTACGCGGGCTACAACGCGAACATCCACCGCGGGATCCACGAACTCAGTCACGAGGCCTCGATCGCGTACGAGCAGGCCCACGATCGCGTCGCCGACTTCCTCGGCGCGGACGGCCGCGAGGAGATCGTCTTCACGAAGAACACCACCGAGAGCATCAACCTCGTCGCGTACGGACTCAGCCAGCGCCTCGACGACGGCGACGAGATCGTCACCACGGAGATGGACCACCACGCCTCGCTGGTCACTTGGCAGCAGATCGCGAAGCGGGCGGGCGCGACCGTCCGCCACATCCCCGTCACGCCGGACGGGCACCTCGACATGGACGCCGCCCGCGACCTCGTCACCGACGACACCGCGGTGGTGTGTGCGCCGCACGTCTCGAACGTCCTCGGCACGATCAATCCCATCGAGGATCTCGTCGACCTCGCCCACGACCACGACGCGTACGCGGTCGTCGACGGCGCCCAGTCCGCACCCACCCGGCCCGTCGACGTCGGGGCGATGGACGCGGACTTCTTCGCGTTCAGCGGCCACAAACTCGCCGGTCCCACGGGAATCGGCGGGCTGTACGGGAAACGCGCTATCCTCGAGGACTTCGACCCGTTCCTGTTCGGGGGGGAGATGATCCGGAACGTCACCCTGACCGACTCCACGTGGAACGAACTCCCGTGGAAGTTCGAGGCCGGCACCCCGCCCATCGCGGAGGGTATCGCGCTCGGCGCCGCCGTCGAGTACCTCGAGGATCTCGGCATGGAGAACGTCCGCGCCCACGAGAACGAGCTCGCCCAGTACCTCCTCCGTGAACTCGCCGAGCGGGACTTCGTCCGGACGTACGGCCCCGGCGTCGGCGAGGAACGCACGGGACTCGTCTCGTTCAACGTCGACGGCGTCCACGGCCACGACCTCTCCAGCCTCCTCAACGACCGCGGCATCGCCATCCGCGCCGGCGACCACTGCACCCAGCCCCTCCACGACCGACTCGACATCCCCGGCTCCGCCCGCGCCTCCGTCTACGTCTACAACACCCGCGCGGACATCGATCGTCTCCTCGAGGTCGTGGACACCGCCCGCGACGACCTCGGCGACTATCTCGCCTCCGAGCGCTACCACGACCTCGTCAGCGAACACTACCACAACCCCCGAAATCGGGGCGACATCGGCGACCCGACGTTCGTGAAATCATCCGAGGAGACCACCTGCGGTGACGACGGCGAGTTCCACGTCACCATCACCGACGACCGCATCGAGGAGATCGCCTTCGAGAGCCGGAGCTGCGCGGTCAGTCGCGCCGTCGCCAGCCTTCTCTCCGAACACCTCGAAGGAATGGCCGTCGCCGAAGTCGCGGAGATCGACGGCTACGTCGCCCGCGAGCTCGACGGTCAGTATCCCGACCTCCGACGCGAGTGCGTCGAGGGCCCCGAGGACGTCATCCGGGAAGCCGCCCGCGAGTACGTCGAGACGAAGCGCGCGTAACATCGGTCGATAGAGCACGACCCCCGGGCCCGGTTGCGGCGTCGTCGGCGACCGGCTCCGATCAGATCGTCACCTCGACGTGCTGTTCGAACGCGTGGGCGCTCGCCAGCGCGGTCGCGTCGTCGAACGTGTCTCCCACGAACATGACGCCGACCGGGAGGCCGTCGGACTGTCCGGCCGGGACGCTGATAGCCGGGTGACCGGTGTTGTCGAACGGCGCCGTGTTCGGAAGCATGTTCAGTGCCCGGTCGATCGCCTCCACCCTCGAGATGTCACGGTCGACCTCGTGTGCGGTCTGGGGCGTCGTCGGCATCGCGAGCACGTCCACGTCCGCGAGCGCCTCGTCGTAGGCGTTGGTGAGCTTCCGGGCGAGGTTCTGCCCCTTCGCGTGGTAGTGGCCACGATACTCGTTCGAGAGGTACTGTCCGGCGATCAACGTGAGCTTCATCGTCGCGAGGTAGTCGTCCGCCTGGGCGCGCCGAGCACGGCCGAACGCGTCGGCGAACTGCATGTCGTAGAAGCCCGTCCCGTAGTGGCCGACACATTCGGCGTTGACCGTCGCCGTGATCTCTTCGAGGCCGATCGCGTTCCAGATCGGGAGGCCGTCGAGATGCATCGGGACGGACACCTCGGTCACCTCGGCGCCGGCCGCCTCGAACTCGTCGAGCGCGTCGCGGACGGTCTCATCGACGCCGGGTTCGCTCTGCTCGTGGCCGAAGCCCTCATCGAGCACACCGACGGTGATCTCTCCTGGCTCACCTCCCAGTGCCTCGCTGTAGTGTTGTGTCGGGACCGCGCCCTGTCGCGGATCGAGCCCGTCGGCCCCCGCGAGTACGTCGAGCAGGAGGGCGCACTCCTCGACGGTCGATCCCATCGGGCCGACGTGGTCGAACGATCGGCCGAGTCCGGCGACGCCGGTGTAGGGAACGAGGCTGTGGGTGGGCTTGTGACCGACGATTCCGCTCCAGGCGGCCGGGATCCGGATCGACCCGCCCTGGTCGCCACCGATGGCCACGTCGACGTCGCCGGTCGCGACAGCAGCCGCACTTCCGCTCGAGGAGCCGCCGGCGATGTAGTCGTCATCGCGGGGGTTGAGGACTGGTCCGGTCGCCGAGAGCTCGCCGCTCCCCGACAACGCCATGTCCTCCATGTTGAGCTTCCCCGTGATCGTCGCCCCCGCATCGAGCAATCGCGTGACGATCGTCGCGTCCGTGGAGGGGACGTACCCCTCGAACAGCTTCGAGCCGAGCGTCATCTCGACGCCCGCAAGCGAGACGCTGTCCTTGAGCCCGACCTCGTAGCCGGCCAGTGGACCGTCGTCGGCGCCCTGTACCGCACACTTCCGGACGAACGCGTTGAGCGGGTCCTCCTCCGGGCCGGGTTCGTACCCCGGGTCACGTGTGTGGTACTGTACCTCCGGCGTCGGGGCCGACAGTTGGTCGATTCGCTCGTATCCCTCCAGCATACCCTCGATGATCGCCGCGAAATCGGCGACCTCGTCGTCGGAAAGCGACATGTGGTGCTGTTCGGCGAGGTCGCGGATCTCTTCGGGAGTGGGTGGCCGGATGTTCGGCGGCGACTCGGACATGACAACTCCGCTGTTGGTGTGTGTTCACAAATAACTATGGCGGCGGTTCGGGCGGTCCCTCCGTGGGTCGTCACGGAGTCCTCTTCGCCGCGCCGTGTTCCAGGCGAGAGTCTCTTGTCGGTCTTCACCCGATCTCCTGTCGGTCTTCACCCGATCTCCTGTCGGTCGATCTGACGGTCCCGCCGGTTTCACACGCTTCGCCGTTCGGGACCGATCTCGATGTCCCTCACCCGTCGGAGACTCGGCGAATCGACGGGCTCCGGCCGGGATGGCTCGCACTGGCCGGTGCGATTCGACGGGGTACACCGTCGGTTGCGGTAGCCGGACACTCACACGTTCGGGGGGACGCGACGGACGACGGCGATCCGACCCGCCTCATCAACGGCGGGTTCCGTGGGTGACGGCTGTCCGAGTCGAACGGGACGGGTTCAGGTTCGGGTTCCACGATCCGATCGCCCCGGGCATACCAGATCACTCGGGCACGGTCGCCGACGGGAGCGTGACGTGCACGACCGTTCCGCCCGCCTCGCGGTCCTCGAAGTCGATCGACCCGCCCGATTGCGTGACGATCCAACTCGCAAGCCACAGTCCGATCCCGTCGGTGTGTGTCAACGAGTCCGGGACGTAATCACTGGACACGAGATCCCGTACCGATGCCGGGATCCCCGGCCCGCGGTCGGCGATGGAAATACGGACCGTGTCGGCGTCGTCGGTTGAACCGGGTGCGACGGCGGTGGCGGCCGAACTCTCGCTATCGACGACAGGTGCGGCCGTGATCTCGACGGAGGGGGACGGATCGTCGGCGTGCTCGACGGCGTTCTCGATGAACTCCTCGATAGCCTCCGGGAGCTGCGACGTCGCGTTCACCGCGAGATCGGTCGGGCAGTCGGTGGTGAACTCCGCGGTCGGATACCGCTCCGAGAGCTCGTCGACCAGCGATCTCACCATCGGTCGCACCTCGTGGCGATCGGTCTCGTCGTTCATCGAGAGGTGTTCGACGACCATCCGCTCTTTGTCGGCCAGCTCGAGGAGACCGCGTCCGGTCGACGCGATCGTCTCCGCCGAACCTGCGAGGTCGCCCTCGAGCCGTTGGCTGAGTTTCTCCGCGTGGCCGAGGACGATGTTCATGTCGTTTCTGAGGTTGTGTCGGAGGACGCGATCCAACACGGCGATCTGCTGGGAACGCTCGATACGGTCGGTGATATCCGTCTGAACGGCGACGAAGCCCGTCACCGTCCCGCGCTCGTCAGTGAGCGGTGCGATCGTCTGGTGGGCGCGATAGATGTGCCCGTCGCTGTCCTTGTCGATGACACGTTCCTCGAACGTCTCGCCGTCGAGGATCGTATTCCACAGGTGCTCGAAGTAGTCGTCGTCCATCCGACCGGAGTTGAGTATCCGCGGCGTCTCGCCGACCGCCTCGTCGTACCCGTACCCGGTAAGGTCCACGAAGCTTTGATTGACGTAGGTGATCGTCCCGTCGAGGTCGGTGATGTAGATGGCATGTCCGGAGTGCTCGACGGCGCGCTCGAACTCGCGGAGTTTGGACTCCACGTCCCGCCGCTCGGTCACGTCCGTCTGGAAGCCGACGTAGTGGGTCACCGTCCCCCCCGAGTCGGCGACGGGGGCGATCGTCAGCCGATTCCAGAAGGGTGTCCCATCGGCGCGGTAGTTGCGGATCGTCACCGTCGCCGACTCTTCGGCCTCGATGGCCGCCCGGAGCTTCGCGACCGTTTCGGGATCCGTCTCGTCACCCTGGAGGAAGCGACAGTTCCGACCGATCGACTCGGCCTCGCAGTACCCCGTGAGGTCCTCGAACGCGTCGTTCACGTACACGAGCGGTTCCTCGTCGCGACGCATGTCCGCGAGCGTCACGCCGAGGGGTGCGGCATCGATCGCCCGCCGAAGCAACTCGATCTGCTGCTCCTGTTCGCGGGTTTCGGTGATATCCTGGATCGCGCCGCGAACCGCGGTAACCTCGCCGTCACGCTCGACCGGTTCACCGATGGTCCGAACCCAGCACCGTTTCCCGTCGGGGGTGAAGATTCGAGCCACCGTCTCGTACGACTCGCCGGCATCGACGGCCCGCATCACCGACTCGCGGACCCTCTCGCGGTCGTCCGGGTGATAGAAGGACAGCGCCTGCTCGATGGTCGGATCGAAGTCGGGGGCGACGCCGTGGATCCGTTTGGTTCCCGCGGTCCACGTGAGCGTCTCGGACTCGATGTCGTACTCCCAACCGCCGGTGCGCGCCAACGCCTCCGTGTGCGCGAGGAGCCGGTTTGCCGCCTCCGAGGACGACCCCATCGCCGACGCGACGCCGTCCTCCTCAGTTTCGGGGTCGACTGTCTCGTCGCTCGGTTCCCGATCGTCGACGACGAGAAGTACCGAAACGCCCTCCGTAGCGGGGACTGCCCACGCCCACCCTCCCGGGCCGGTGACGCTGACTTCCCACTCGATCGACGTCGGTCGCCCCGTCTCCACAACGGACCGGAGGGCTTCCCGCGTTCTGGCCGGCGAACGCGACAGCCGAGCGAGGATGTCCTCGTCGTCGACCTGGGCCGGATCGAGTCCGAGAACCGCCGCCGCGCCTGCATCGAGATCACGGAACCGGATCGAGGCGTCGAAGTGAACCGTTCCATCGACGGGAACGTCGACGGCCTCGGTGGCCCGAACGTCGTCGGAGTTGGGCCCGCTCACCAGACGACCCCCGGATACGCCGGTATAGGAAAGCGGCTGAAATCTCTATAGAGGCGTGACATTATACACGGTACGGCCCCTACGCAGTTAAATATCGATGGTTCAGTCCCGTACGTGGGACGAACCGCTGCGGGGCTCGGCCGTTCAGCCACGGATGGGTGGCCGCTTCAGCGGGACCGATCGCGACGTCGACTCGTCGCCGTCTCGCAGCAACACGACGTCGACGGCGACGGGCATCGAGTCGGTCGGGAGTCCCCAGGCACCGGTCACTTCGCCGGCCCCGCCGGCCGGGATCGCTCCCGTCGTCGAGACGCTCTCGAGGGACGCCCCGTCGCGGAGGGTGACACCCGTGAGGCGGAGTTCGACGGAGTTCTCGGTCGTGTTCTCGACGGCCACGCGGAGCACGTAGGTCCGTGAGCTGGCCGACTCGCCTCTGACCTCCGAGACCTCGACAGTCTCGACCGTCGGTTCGTCCGGGAGGAGTTCGTCGCCGACGCCGACGGCGTCTTCGCCGGGCGTCGCCGTCGCCGTTTCGGTGCCGTCAGTCGCCGTTCCGCCGGTATCACCGTCGCCGCCGGGGAAGAGCGTGTTTTCGATCAGTCCCCCGAAGGTGAGCAGTTCGACGATCACGGGGACTGCGAACGCGAGCACGGCTATCCACCGGATCAGCCGGCGGCGGTCGAGATCCTCGTCGGAGCGCGACGAGTCGGCCGCGGCCGAGTCGGGCGGTGCGGTCACGTCGTCCGTGTCTGAGTCGTCGGGAGTCATCGAATCGGGAGACCCGCGTGAGAACCGCGCGGTTCGATCGCCGAGGCGCTACGCCGGCACCGGGACGCTCCCCGGACTGAGCACGCCGTCGGCGACCATGTCGAACAGCGGGAGGCCGTACGCGAGCGCGACGAGCACGATCGCGATGGCGGCCCACAGCTTCAGATTGTCGAGCACCCGGGGCGAGTCCGTCGCCCCCGACATCGGCTCGGGGAGGTACCCGTTCACCCGGAGCTGGCTGTTGGACTTCCCCATCGTCCACGTCGCCAGCATGACCGCGAGGAACATCGCGGCCCCGATGAACAGCAGCGTGCCGCCGATGGCGATCTGGATGCGCATCTCGCCCACGCTGCCCGCGACCGCCTGGAAGCTGAACTGGTCGTACTGCGGCTCGGCCGTCCGACGGGGGATGCCCGCGAGGCCGGCGCGGTGCATCGCGTTCGACATCAGCACCATCCCCACGAACCACACGTACGGCTGCAGCGAGGCGACCCCGTACAACTGGAGTCGCTTCCCGGTCACCTGTGGTACCAGCCAGTAGGAGACCGCCATCAGCGTGAGCGCGAACGCGGTCCCGACGGTGAGATGGAAGTGGCCGGGCACCCACAGCGTGTTGTGGATGAGGTAGTTGATGTTCATCCCGGCGTTGATCATGCCCGAGAAGCCGCCGGCGGCGAACATGATTCCCGAGAGGGCGATCCCGGCGAACGCCGGCTTCTCCCACGGCAGCGCCTTCAACCAGCCGAGATAGCCCGAGCCGCCGCGTTGGCGGGCGCCGTGCTCCATACTGGCGACGACCGTGAACAGCGTCAACAGCGACGGCAACAGCAGGAAGAACGTGTTCGTCATCGCGACGAACTTGTACCCCGAGGCGATCCCGGGGTCGGTGTACTGGTGGTGGAACCCGACCGGCGTCGAGAGGATGAGGAACAGCACGAACACCACACGAGCGAGCGGGTCGCTGAACAGGCGACCGCCCGACAGCTTGGGCAACACGGTGTACCAGATAACGTACGCCGGCAGCAGCCAGAAGTACACGACCGGGTGTCCGAAGTACCAGAACAGCGTCCGCGTGAGCAGCGGGTCGACCTGCTGAATGAGGCCGAGCGACCACGGGATGAGGAAGACGACGACCTCCACGGCCACCCCGAGCGTCGAGATGTACCACATCAGCATCGTCGTCATCACCATGAACGACTGCAGCGGGATGCGCGCGTCGGGGTTCTCCGACCGCCACTCGCGGTACTGCAGGAAGTAGCTCGCGCCGGCGAACCACGAGCCGACGATGAGCAGCGCCGCGCCCACGTAGAACAGCGGGTGCGCTTTCAGCGGCGCGTAGAACGTGAACAGCACGTCGGCGCTGGCCGGGATCCAGTCGAACAAGCCCGCGAGGATCGTCCCGGCGGCAAGCAGCGTGCCGACCGTCATCATCCCGAGCCACGTCGCCGTCAGCTTGGAACTCGTCGGTTCGATACCGAGGCTCCGCGTACTGGCCCATTGGAACAGGCCGGCGATGCCGAACGTTGTAAACACCAACGCCAGGAGGACGCCGTGGCCCGTCAGGAGCGTGTAGTAGTCGGACGAGGGAATGACCCGGAGGACGTTCGTCCGGTGGAGCGCCTGGATCAGTCCGAACAGCGCGCCGACGCCGAACGCGGCGAACGAGATGCCGAGACAGATACGCACGATCCGTGCGGCCTCGGGGTATCGATCGACGAACGCGCTACGGTGTCTGGTTCCGTCCTCGGTCTCGACGTAGTCGTCCTCGCTGAGCGTACTCGTGTCGTCCGGGTGTCCGGTCGCCATCAGTTGTCACCTCCCGCGGTCGTATCGAACTGCGACTGCGGCACGACGTGCAGCTGACCCGCCATCGTGTGGTGTCCGCTCCCGCAGTACTCGTGACAGACGATCCCGTACTCCCCGGTCTCGTCGAACATGACGTCGAACCGCGCGACTTGGCCGGGGATGACCATCGTGTTGACGTTCGTGCCAGCGAGGTTGAACCCGTGTGTTACGTCCGCTGAGGTGACGTGGAAGGTAACTTCCTCCCCTCTGGGCACCTCTATCGGTTGTGCGGTTCCGGGATTGAACAGGTACTGTCGAGCGACGATGTACACGTCGACGCCATCGCCGTCGCTCGACTCGTAGACGCCGGGCGAACGGAAGTTGTCCGTCTGCCCGAAGTCCCCGTCGGCCACGGTGGCGGCGTCTATCGTCCCGCCGTCGTCGCCGACCATCGCGACGCCGGGGCCGATCGCGCCGTAGACGATGGTCCCGATGAACGCGACGATCAGGACGAGCGATGCGCCGAACCAGAGTTTCTCGAATCGGTGTACGTGCATAGATTCACCCAGTAATGGTCGGACCGCCGAGGTACTCGACGAAATACATGAAGACCCACAGCGCCGAGATCAACACGAAGTACCCCACGACGAGCGCGGCCGTCCCGAGCGGGTTGTACTCCTCGCCGAGTTCGACCTCCGCCTCTTCCTCGACCGCTTCGACCGGTCTGTCTCGAACGTAGGCCTCCTCCGCGCTCGCGTGGTCTCGATAGGCGACCAACGCCTCGTTGCCGAGCACGCCGGCGACGGCCATCGCGATGGTGCCGCCGAACAGGAGCGCGAACCATCCGTTGAAATCGGTTGGAACGAACGGCGATCCGCCGGAACCCTCGGCCGATCCATCGCCGCTCTCGCCACCGCCGCCGCCACTACCGCCGCCGCCGCTGACGTCGCCGACGACGACCGCACCCTTCATGCCGAGCGCGCGGTGCGGCTGGCAGAAGTACTTCGAGACGCCCTCCTGTTCGAATGTGTGGCTGAACGTGTGGCCGGCCTCGGCGACCAACTCGGACTCGTAGCTGTACGGGTCGTTCTCGGCGATCACGTTGTGTGAGCCGCCCTGACCGTTCCATTCCCACGTGACAGTCGTTCCCGGGTCAACGCGGACGGACGCCGGACCGAAGCCGTAGGGTCCGTCGCCGTTCTCGACGCCGACCTCCACGGTGACCTCCGACTGGCCACGCTCGTCGACGGTGCTCGAGTAGTTCGAAACGTCGTCGAACCAGCCGTCGAAATCGGGCTCGGACACCGATCCGCCTCCGCCGCCGCTTCCACCACCGCCGCTTCCGCCGACGACGACCGCACCCTTCATGCCGAGCGCGCGGTGCGGCTGACAGAAGTACTTCGAGATTCCCTCCTCCTCGAAGGTGTGGCTGAACGTGTGACCGGCTTCGGCGACCAGCTCGGACTCGTAGCTATACGGGTCGTTCTCGGCGATCACGTTGTGTGAGCCGCCCTGGCCGTTCCATTCCCACACGACCGTCGTTCCCGGGTCCACGCGAACGGCTGCCGGGCCGAAGCCGTAGGGTCCGTCGCCGTTCTCGACGCCGACCTCCACGGTGACCTCCGACTGGCCCGTCCGGTCGACGACCCCGTCGTAGTTGGGGACGTCGTCGAACCACCCGTCGAAGTCGGGGCCCGACTGAGCCGCCGCGGGCGCTGCGCCGCCGAGCAGCGCCCCGCCGGCTGCCGCGGCGCCGGCGGCCAGTACCCGCCGGCGCGTCGGGCCGGCGAAACCATCTCGCTTCTGTACCATAACGAGCCGGTAAGGCTACCGGTCATTAATAAAGCCAACTACTTCCCAGCCGCTGGGAATCGGCTAGCCCGAATATATTTCCGATAGCGTACCGGCGTATACGGATATGACTCCACGAACGCTGGTCGCGATCTCGCTGATCGCGCTCGCTCCCGTCTGGGCGTACGCGATGCTCGTGCACGGCGGGCTGTACGTCGCGCTCGCGTCGTCCGTGTGCGTTCTCCTCGTCGCATGGACACTGTACACAGTTTTCGGTCCACACGAGGGCGCAGTCGAACGCGCGGACGCCGACCCTCGGTGAGACGATGAGATGACCGCTGTGCTCGGGGGCGCGGTCGAACTCGGGGCGTTCTTTCTCGTCGGCCTGTTGGGCGGCGCCCACTGCCTGGGGATGTGCGGGCCGCTCGTCACCTCGTACGCCGGAGACGCCGGCGGCGAGTCCGGACGGGTGACGTTGCACGACGTTCGCCAGCAGGGGCTGCTCACCCTCGGTCGCGTCGGGACGTACGCGCTCGTGGGCGCCGTTCTCGGCGCGCTCGGCGGCGCCGCGATCGCCGGCGGGAGCCTGTTCGCCGGTGCCGATCTGGTTCGCGGCGTCGCCGGCGTCGCCGCCGGACTCGTCGTCATCGTCGTCGGGATCGGCTACGTTCGCGGCCGACCGTTGGACCCCGGCCGGATTCCGATCCCCGGGGTCTCGACTGCCTTCGGACGGATCGCACGGGTAGCCGGCAGCCGTGCCGAGGAGTGGGCCGACGGTCCCAAGATCGCGATCCTCGGGTCTCTGCACGCGCTCCTTCCGTGCCCGCTGCTGTACCCCGCGTACCTCTATGCGTTCGCGCGAGGGTCGCCGACGGTGGGCGCGCTCGCGCTCGGCGCCCTCGGCGTCGGCACCGCCCCCGCGATGGTGGGGTACGCCACGGTTCTCAGCGCCGTCCCGCCGTCGGTTCGCGGCCGCGTCCACCGCGTGCTCGGGGGTGCGTTCCTACTGCTCGGGTTGCTCCCCCTGCTGCACGGTCTCGGATTGCTCGGTGTACCCGTTCCGATGGTCCACCTCCCGCACTACGCCGAGGTGCCGTCCCCGTGAGCGACGCCGCCGACGCTCGCAGCGACGCTAGCAGCGTCGGCAGCGACGACTCCGGGGAACCCGACGCTTGCACACTGTGCGGACTGTCACTCCCGAACCCGCCCGTAACTGACGCCGGTGTGGATGGCAGCTTCTGCTGCCGGGGCTGTCTCGAAGTCGCGCGGACGCTCGAGGACCCCGCCGGCGTGGACGCAGACGACGCCCGGGACGCGGTTCGCGGGACGGACGAGAGTGCGCCCGGGAGCGCCGACGCGACTGTCCCGGACGACGCCGAGACGGCGTATCTCCGGGTCGACGGCATGCACTGCGCGAGTTGCGAGGCGTTCCTCGAGGGACGTGCCGGCGGCGTGGACGGCGTCGCAGCCGCGGACGCGAACTTCCCGGCGGACGCGATGCGGGTCCACTACGACTCCGAGCGCACCGACCCGGGCGCCGTCGCCGACGCCGTCGCGGGCGTGGGCTACACGGCGGCACCCACCACCGACGCGGACGGCGTCGGCGACGACGACGAAACGATCGGGCGGTTACTCGTCGGCGGGTTCTTCGGCATGATGGCGATGCTGTGGTACGTCCTCTTCCTGTATCCGACGTACTTCGGGCTGCCGACGGAGGCGCTGTTGTTCGGTCTCCGCGGCCGCGCCGGGAGCTTCCTCCTCGCGAACGTCTGGGTATCGGCGACGATCGTGCTCGGATACACCGGCGCGCCGCTGCTGCGCGGCGCGTACGTCGCGGTCCGTACCCGTCAACCGAACATGGACCTCCTCGTCGCGCTCGCCGCGACGACCGCCTACCTCTACAGCACGCTCGCGATCCTGCTCGGGCGCGTCGAGGTGTACTTCGACGTGACGGTCGTCGTGATCATGGCGGTTACCGTCGGCACGTACTACGAGGAGCGCGTCAAGCGCCGCGCCGTCGGGACACTGACCGACCTCACGCGCGACCGCGTCGCCGAGGCACGCCTCGCCACCGCCGACGGCACGGAGACCGTGCCGGTCGAGGCGGTCGAGGGCGGCGACCGGATAGTCGTGCGATCCGGCGAGCGGGTCCCCGTCGACGGGACGATCCGCGAGGGAACCGCCGCCGTCGACGAGTCGCTCGTCACCGGCGAGTCGCTTCCCGTCCGCCGGGGACCGGGCGCGACCGTCCGTGGCGGGACCGTCGTCTCCGACGGCCGGTTCGTCGTCGAGGCGGACGACGGCACGGAGCGCACGCTCGATCGCGTGGTCTCGCTGCTGTGGGACGTCCGCGGCGAGGGCGCGCCACAGCAGTTGGCCGACGCGCTGGCGACGATCTTCGTCCCGGTGGTCCTCGTCCTCGGGACGCTCGCGTTCCTCGTCCACTTGGCGCTCGGCGCGCCGCCGACGGAGGCGCTGCTCACCGGCCTCGCGGTGCTCGTGGTCTCGTGTCCGTGTGCGCTGGGACTGGCGACGCCGCTGGCGATCGCAGCCGGGACGCGCTCGCTGCTCGCGGACGGAGTCGTGTTGACCGACGGGAGCGCGGTCGAGACCGCCGACGAGGTGGACGTGGTCGCGCTCGACAAGACGGGGACCCTGACGACCGGCGAGATGGCGCTTCGGGAGGCGATCCCCGCCGACGGGACGGACCGCGCCGAACTGCTCGGCCGCGCCGCGGCCGTCGAGGCGCGCTCCGATCATCCCGTCGCCGCCGCGGTCGTCGATGCGGCGGCCGAGTCGGACGCGTCCGGTGGACGGGACGGCGAGAGCGTGTTCGGCCCGGATTCGACCGTCGAGGGCTTCGAGACGCACCCGGGTCGCGGCGTCTCCGGTCACGTCGACGGCGGCCCGCGTGTCACCGTCGGCGGCGAGTCCCTCTTCGACGAGGACGACATCCACGTGCCGAGCGAACTGCGGGACCGATACGACGCCGCGGAGGCCGGCGGTCACCTCGCCGCCTACGTCGGCTGGGACGACGCCGTCCGCGGCGTGCTCGTCGCGGTCGACGACCCGCGTCCGGGGTGGCGTGCGGCCGTCGCGGCGCTCAGCGATGACCGACGTGTCGTCGTGCTCACCGGCGACGAGGGGCCGGCCGCCGACCGCCTCCGCGACGCCGACGGCGTCGACGAGGTGTACGCCGGGCTCCCGCCGGAAGCCAAGACGGAGACGGTTCGTCGACTCCGCGAATCGGGGACGGTCGCGATGGTCGGCGACGGGAGCAACGACGCGCCCGCGCTGGCGGCCGCGGACCTCGGCATCGCGGTCGCGTCGGGGACGGAGTTGGCGGCCGACGCGGCCGACGCGGTGCTCGTGGGCCGCGATCTCCGGTCGGTCGACCGCGCGTTCGACACCCTCGCGGCGACGCGGCGGCGCGTCCGCGAGAACCTCGTGTGGGCGTTCCTCTACAACGCCATCGCCGTCCCCGCGGCGGTGCTCGGCGTCGTGACGCCGCTGTTGGCGGCGGTGGCCATGGCCGCCTCCAGCCTCCTCGTCGTCGGCAACTCCGCGCGCTCGCTCGGTCCGGACCCGGACACCGACGAGGAGTCGATCGACGGTGGCGGTGACGGTAGCGGGGAGACGTCGTCGGTGACGCCGGATCCGAACTCCGCCGATACGCGCGACGGGCGCCGGCCGACTGTCGCGGACGGCGGGCCGACCGGACCTCCCGGCGCTACCGTGAACGGTGAGGAAAACGAGGAGGACGAGCCAACATGAACCCCCTCGTCACGCGGTTTTCGGTCGACTCGCCGACCGAGTACGGCAGAACCGCGGTGCTCGCGCTCGGGGCGCAGTCCGCGCTCGCGCTGGCGTACCTCGCGGCGACCGACGCCGGGCTCGCGGCGCCGCGGACGCTCGCGATCCCGCTCGTCTGGATCACCGCCGCGGCTGTCGGCGTTCGTCACGCCGGCCGTCCGGAATCGGGTCGCGGTGTCCTCGCACTCGCCGGCCTCGTGGGCGCCGCCTACGCTATCATCCTCGGATGGGTCACCGGTGCAGTCGGGCTCTCGTCCGGCGTAGCGACCGGGCTCGACGTGGTGCTGCTCCCGCCGTGGTGGGGGCCGATGGTGCGCTACGACGGCCCGCTCGTCTCGCTGTTCCTGTTCCCTTACCGAGTCATCGGCTACGGGGCGCTGGCGTATCTCGTCTCGTTGGCCGTCCGTGACGTCGCCGAATACGGGTCCTCCGCCGGCGTCGCCGGCCTGATCGCGCTCGGGTCGTGCGCCAGTTGCGCGCTGCCCCTCGTCGCAGCCGTCGGGAGCACGCTCGGGGGCGTCGGGCTCGGTTTCGGGACGACACCGGCCGCCGCCGGCGGCACGTACCTCCTCGCCACGGTCGCGTACGTCCTCTCGGTCGCGGTGCTGACCGTTCGGCCGAGGGTCGGCGGATCGTAGTCAGCTGTCCATCGGTGGCGCCACGCAGCAGGCGTTGGGAGTCACCGACGGCGTCGTCGGGCTCACGCGCGTCGCCACCGCGGAGTACGGGCCCGCGGGCGTCCGGGTGAACGCGGTCTGTCCGGGTGTCATCGACACCGAGGTGATCGACCGCGCGAGCGAGGAGATGGGCGAGGAAGGGATCGGCCAGATCGTGCAGGCGAAGCCACTGCGACGGATGTGGCGCTCCGAGGAAGTCGCCAGCGCGGCCGTCTGGCTGTGCTCGGGGGGCCGCGGTTCGTCACGGGTCATCCATTCGTCGTCGACGGGGGGAACATAGCGTGAACGCGGTCGGAGGGGGCCGGACACGGATACCGCGAGCGACACACCTGAATGTCTCCGTCTCGACGCCACAGTATGCTCGTTCGAGACCTCATGACACGGGAGGTCGTCACGTGCGACGCCGGCGTGACCGTACGAGACGCCGCCGAGCGGATGCTCGACACCGAGATCGGGAGCGTGCTGATCACCAAGGACGGAACGCCGCTGGCGATCCTCACGGAGACGGATATCGTCCGTGTCGGCGTGGTCACCGGGCGAGCGCTCGACGACATCCCGGTCGACAAAGCCGCGAGCCACCCGTTGGAAACGATCGCCCCCGACGCGACGATCAGGTCGGCGGTCAAACGGATGAACGACGGCGAGATCAAGAAGCTCCCCGTGGTCGAGGACGCCGAACTCGAGGGGATCGTGACCCACGGCGACATCGTCGCCCACTACAGCGATTTCGTGCGGGAGGCACACCGACTCGACGCGAGCGCGAGCGAGTGGGAGTCGGACCGGGACCGACGGTGACCGCTCGCGACGGTCACTCGTCGAGTTCGATCCGGGTGCCGACCGCTGCTGACTCGTAGAGCGCCTCCACCGTCCGAGAATCCACCAGCGCGTGTCGACCGTCCGGGTGGAACCGAGTGTCCGTCAGCACGTGGTGGCCGAAGTAGGCGAACTCCGCTTCCAGTTGGTGAACCGGGTCGACCTCGACGTCCATCCGGAGGTCGCCGCGCTCGACCGCCAGTTCGCGCTCCTCGCGCTCGTAGAACGCGGGATCGAGGACCACTCGTCCCTCCGTGCCGGTGATCTCGAGTCGACTGGCGTGGGCCGCGTTCTGGCTGACGGTGCACATCGCCGTGACGTCGTCGGGGAACTCCAGCCGGAAGTCCGCGTGCTCGTCGACGCCCGCGAACGCCTCGTGCTCCGTGCGGGTGTGGCCGGAGACGGCGACCGGGTCGGCGTCGAGGACGAACCGCGTCGTGTTGAGCGGGTAGATCCCGATGTCCATCAGCGCGCACCCGCCCGAGAGATCCGGATCGAGGCGCCACTGGTCGGGGTCGCCGGTGAGCTCGCCGAGCATCGTCTGCGACATCGTCGCGTGCACGTGGACCGGGTCGCCGATGTAACCCGCATCGACGAGATCCCTCAGTCGCCGGACAACGGGGTCCGTCTGCATCCGGTAGCCGACCATCAGCGGGACGCCCGCGTCCTCACAGACCTCGACGAGCCGCTCGGCGCGGTCGGCGGACGCCTCCATCGGCTTCTCGCACAGCACCGCCTTCCCCTGTTCGGCCGCGGCCCTCACGTACTCCAAGTGTGTCGCGTTCGGCGTCGCGACGTACACCGCGTCGTACTGGTCCGCGACCTCACCGGCGCGGAACGCCTCCGGCGTAACACCGGTCAGGTCGTGTGCGGACGCGACAGCGTCGACGGCGTCGGCGTCGACGTCGGTGACGACGGTCGCCTCGGTGAACGCCGAGCGCTCGATGCCGGGGAGCGCCCACTCCTTCGTGAACCACCCGGCGCCGACGAGCGCCAGACGAACCGGGTCCTCGACCGCGCCGGGGTCGAGCGTCTGCCAGTCGCGCCGGGTGAAGTCGTCGACGTACTCGGCGAGTCGTGTATCCATTGTATCTGGAGGTCTCCGTCGGCATCAATAACTCCGCGGGAGGCGGCGACGGGATCGGTACCGATCAGTCTCCGGGCCTCGGTTCGCTGTCGATCAGTCGGCGGTCCCCCCGTCCGTCTCGGTCAGCGCGGCGATCTCCGCGCGGATCGCGCGACGCTTGAGCAGGACGAACCCGGCGAAGATGAGGACGAACCCGCCGCCCGTCGCAGCCGTCGGCACTTCCGTTAAGAACATCCACCCCGACAGCGCCGCGAAGACCGGCGCGACGTAGCTCACGAGGTTGATCTCGATCGGACCGAGGCGCTCCAGCAGTTCGAAGTAGACGAGGAAGCCGACCGCGCTGGCGGCCAGCGAGAGGTACGCGAGCGCGGCGATCGCCTCCCCGGTGAGGACGACGCTCCCGACCGACTCGCCCATCCCGAGCGAGACGCAGTGCATGATCACCGCGCCGCCGAGCATGGCCCACGCCTCCATGGTCGCGATCGGGAGATCGGAGTCGACGCGGCGCGAGAGGACGCTGCCGAGCGCGAACGCCGCAGCCGCGCCGAAGATGAGCAGCTTCGCGACCGTACTACCGGCGAGGAGGTTCGAGGGGTCGAGTTCCGAGAGCACCGCGACGCCGACCAGCCCGAGGACCATGCCGACGACCCCCAGCGCCGTCAGCCGCTCGCTCGGGAGGAACGCTCGGGCGAACCCGGTGGTGAGAACCGGACTCAAGCTCACGACGACCGCGGCGGCCGCGCTCGTCACGGTCGGGTCCGTCTGCCCGACGAACAACAGCGCGTGGTACGCCGCGATGAGCAGCACCGCGCCGATGGCGACGTCGGTCCACTGTGCCCGTCCGCGAGGCACGGGGTCGTCCGTCGTGTACACCGCGTACGCGAGCATCACGACGCCCGCGATGTCGTAGCGGACCGCCGCGAACAGCACCGGGGGAAAGAACTCCAGGCCGGCCTTGATCGCCATGAACGCCGAGCCCCACACTGCCGCGAGGAAGACGAACAGTCCGAACGTCCGATACCGTGTCACACCCGGAGTCTGCCGGCGGCGAGTCTGAAGGTTTCGACTCGAATCCGTCCGGGCTGCATGACTTATACTGTCGGGAACGTCACGGTCCCACATGACACAGCGCCGCTTCGCCGTCCCCGACGCCCCGGGTCCCGACTACGAACTGTCCGCCGACGACGCCGTCCACTACCGCTGGGACGCCTCGATCGAGCCCGCACTCACCGTCGAGCCGGGGAGCGTCGTCCGCTTCGACTGTCGCGACGCCTACGACGGCCAGCTCGACCCGCCCGCGAGCGTCGAGAAACTGCTCGCCGTCGACACCGAGGGACACGCCCTCACGGGACCGGTCGCCGTCGCGGGCGCCGAGCCGGGGGACACCCTCGCCGTCGACCTCCTCGCGTTCGAGCACCGCGGCCGGGGCGTCACCGCGATCCCGCCGGGGGAACGGGAGGGCGGCCTGCTCCCCGAGGAGTTCCGCGACCCGCACGTCCGCGAGTGGGATCTGGACGCCCGGCGGAACGGGACGCCGGTCGCGACGTTCGCCGCCGACGACGCCCCGGAGGTGGCGGTGCCGCTGGCGCCGTTCCCCGGGAACCTCGGCGTCGCCCCCGGAGACGACGGCCCTCACTCGACCATGCCGCCGCGGCGCGTCGGCGGGAACATGGACGTGAAGCACTTGACGGCCGGATCCAGGCTGTACCTCCCGGTCGAGGCGGCGGGTGCGCTGTTTTCGATCGGCGACTGCCACGCCGCGCAGGGCGACGGCGAGGTGTGTCTCACGGGCATCGAGGCCCCTATGGCCGTGACCGCTCGGTTCGATCTCGTCGACGACTACCCCGTCGCCGGACCGCAGTTCGAGACGGACGGCCCGTTCACGCCCGGCGGGCGCGACGAGCGGATGTACGCGACGACCGGCATCGCGCCGGACCTCATGGACGCGACGAAGTCGGCGGTCAGCGACATGATCGCACACCTCAACGAACACCGGGGGTTCTCCCGGCCGGACGCGTACGTGCTGTGCTCGGCCGCGGTCGACCTGAAGATCAACGAGGTCGTCGACGCGCCGAACTGGACCGTCTCGGCGTATCTCCCGGAGTCGGTGCTGGCCCCCGCTGCCGACGGCTCGGAGGCCGGATCGTGACCGAGCCTCGGTTCGCGTTCCAGCTGTACAGCCTCCGCGAGGTCGATGACCCGATCGAGACCGTGATCGGTCGCGTCGGCGACGCCGAAATCCCCGGGGTCGAGTTCGCGGACGCCGCCCGTGCACACGGCGTCGACTGGGTCGTTCACGAGGCCGAGGGGGACGCGGACTCGTCCGCGACGCTCGAGGCCGCCGCCACGGTCGGCAGGAACCGCTTCGGAGGCTGAGCTACCGGCCGGTCGAACTGCCGGCCCGTTTTTTCACGATCGGTGACGTACTGCCCAGTATGAGCGCCCCAGAAGCGGTGACGATGGACGACGCCGAGCGCGACGAGTTCCTCGGAACCGGCGGGGTCGGGGTCATGTCGCTGGCCTCCGAGAACGGCGCCGACGAGCCGCCCCACAGCGTTCCCGTCTCGTACGGCTACGACGGACGCGAGGAGACGTTCTACTTCCGACTGGCCGTCGGCGCCGACAGCGAGAAACCGCCCCTGACCGATCGGCCTGTCACGTTCGTCACGCACGACACCGTCGACGACCGGTGGCACAGCGTCGTCGCGTCCGGCCGACTCGAATCGACCTCCGACAGCGACGTCGCGACGGAGTCGTTGGCGGGACTCGATCGGGTGGGGATCCCCCTCGTCGACATCTTCGGCCGGTCCACCGCGGACGTGCAGTTCGAGTTCTACCGGCTCGACCCCGACAGCCTCACCGGACGAAAGGAGTCGACCCCGGAGGTGTGAGCGACTCGGACGAACCCGGCGCAACGGCGCCATCGCTCCGGCGAGACCCGGTCCGTTCCGGATCGTCGAGACCTTCACAGGGCCCGGCGTCGCGGAGTCGGTGACCCGGTCCCGCAGTTCTCGGGGTACTCACCTCCGCGGGGCTGTTCGTGTTCTACGGGCAGTACAAGGCGAGTGCCTCGGAGCTCGACCCGAGGCGGTTCACCTCGACTCGCCGGTGTCGCGCGCGAGCAGCACTCCCGCCGTCAGCAACACCGACCCGCCGGCGACACCCCACCCGGCCCACAGCAGCGCGGTTCGCGTCGCTGACGGCGACACGGACGCGATCGAGACGAACAGTCGAACGTCCATGGCGACGACGATGAGCGCGCCGACGACGTCGAACACGAGATCGAGAGCCGTGTCGCGCCAGCCGTAATGGACCAACACCGGTTCGACATCGAGCCACTCGGCGACGTCCCGCGCGAGGAGCTCTCCGAGCTCCCAGAACACGCCGATCGCGAACACGAAGCCGATCGTCGCGCCGGCGACCCCAGTTGGCTGGAGAGCAAGTCCAGTGGACGAGCGGGAGGCGACGACGAACCCGCTGTACACCACTGAGGCAAGCAGCGCGGCCGAGACGGTGTGGGTGAGGTGGTCCCACCACCAGACGGTCTCGTACCGGCCGAGCATCCCGACGACGTGGATGAATCCGGCCAGTGCAAGCCACAGCGACAGTTCCGAAGTAGCGTACACTGCGTTCCCGACCGTCGCCGGCGCGGCTATGGACAGCCCGGCGGGCAGGAGCGCGACCGCCAGCGCGAACACGGCGTTGACCGCGGCGGCCACGTCCGCCCGGCGGACGGCGACCAGTCCCAGAAGGACGATTCCAGCCTGCAGAACTGTCGCGGCGACGTGGGCCGCGTCGTGCATAGTTATCGCCCGTCTCGCGAGTCACGACCGGGGCCGCTCCCCCCGTGCTCGTCGCGGCCGACATCCGAGCCGGCCGCTGAACCTGCCGTTGTCGACGCCCGATAGCGCGCGGGAAGCGACGAGACGACGGCCGTCGGGAGCGCGGGCACGATCACCTCGACGACGCTCGGGAGGACGCGCCGGACGACCGTGTAGGCGCCCGCGATCGCGAGCGCGCCAGCGACGGCGATCCGCAACTCACCGTCGACGACACCCCACAGGCCGGCGGCCAGCGTCGCCGACAGCAGGAGGTCCTCGGGTGCGCCGTCGTATCGGATCCAGCGGCGCGGGGCGATCCAGCGGCCGTTGAAGTGGTCGTAGACGGCGCGGTCGGCGGTCGCTTGCCACGGGCGAAGCTCGAGCCCGCCGCCGAACACGTCGGCGACGCTGTGGGCGGCGGCGCCGAGAAGAACGGCGGCGACCGCGACGCTCGCGGTCGTACCGAGAACGAAGGCTGACGGGACGGCGACGGCTGTCGCCGCGGAGTAGTACACCGGGAAGTGGAGGGTCCGACGGTGCCCCACGTACAGGTCCATGTCGGGGAGGACGCCGCCCAGCAGCCCCGCGGCGAGCACGACGACGGCCGCCTCGGGCGCGACGGTCGCCAGCGGAACCGCGAGGGCCGCGCCGGCGAGCGCGTGGGTGGGGAGCATCATGTACCTGACCCCACGAGTCCCGCACGGTTGAGCGTACCGTGAGGCTCGCCGACAGATTGCACCCGTCGACGACACGTCGCCGGGTTCAGTACGGCGGGATCGCCGACTGAACGGCTCTCGAGAGGTCGTGCTGTTCGTCGGCGAGCATCACGTGGAGGTCGTCGAGGGTGACGATGCCGGCGAGCGTACCGTCGTCGTCGACGACGGGCAGCCGCCGCACGCGGGCGTCTGCGAACTCGTCACACAGTTCGAACACCCCGATGTCGGACGGAACTGTGGTCAGTTCCTCGCTCATGACGTCGGCCGCGGTTCGGGCTTCCGGGTCACCGCTCTCGGCGACGACGCCGATCGCGAGATCCCGGTCGGTGACGATCCCGGTCGGCCGTCCGTCCTCCGAGACGACGACGCTGCCGACCTGCTCGTCGCGCATCCGCGCGGCAAGCTCGCTGGCGTGCGTGTCCGCTCGGGCGGTGACGACGTCGGTCCGCATCAGGTCTGACACAGTCATCGTGTCCACGTGGCGGGTCGTCCCGGGAGGGGTTATATTATCCAATCGATTTCAGCAGAGTGGCGATCGTGAGCAACGACCGGCAGCTCAGTATATAAATCGACGGACTAGTCCGGCACCACTACCACGGAACAGCCATGACAACCACCGACCGATGACGACGTCTGCTCCGTCGACCGACGAGAGAGACCGGGACCGCTGTGAGACCAGCGTGGTTCGTATCGACGGAGAACGCGAGATCGCCTACGCGGAGTACGGTCGATCGAACGGAACCCCTCTCGTCTTCTTCCATGGAACGCCGGGGTCCCGTCGCTTCGGAGCGCTGCTCGCTCGTGGCGCCAGGAGACACGACGTCCGGGTACTCGCTCCCGAGCGACCGGGCTACGGTCGTTCGTCGCCGTGGCCGAACCGATCGATCGCCGACGCCGCCGAGTTCGTCACGCCGGTACTCGACGACGCGGGCGTGGACACCGCGCGGCTCGTCGCGTTCTCCGGTGGTGGCCCGTACGCTCTTTCGACGGCGGTAGCACGCCCCGAGCGGGTCGACCACGTGGACGTGATCGCCGGGGCGACTCCGCCGACGGTCGGCGGAGACACACCCGCAGTACAGCGACTGCTAACCACCATGGCGACACGAGCACCGAGCGTGCTCGGCGGGCTCTTCCGTGGACAGGCGTGGTGTGCGGAGCGGCTGGACCCCTCGTTCGTCGTCGGACAATACACCGCATCGGGCGGTGACGACCCGGTCCCGGATCGCGTGGCCGAGACCGTGAAGGCGGACTTCGTCGAGGCGTTCGCGCACCACCGGTGCGGTGCAGTCACCGAGTTCCGTTCCACGTCGACGGACTGGGGGGTGGACCTCGGTGCGATCGAAGCGGACGTGGACCTGTGGTACGGAACGGCCGACACGAACGTCCCGTTCGCCGCCGCTCGTGGACTCGAACGGACGATTCCGACGGCCGAGATGCACGCTCTCGATGGGGCGGATCACCTCCGGACGCTCGTTCGGAGCGTTCCCGATGTGGTGGCGGCGGACCGTTGACAGCGTCGAAGCCTCCAAACGCTCGCCCGGCGAGGGGACCGCTCAGGAGCGATCGTTGATACGTCGGGCCGTAGACTACGGGTCGTGTGGAATGAATCGGATCCAGTTCTCGATCACCTACCCCGATCGGCTCGTCCATCCGCTCCATCGACGGATCATCGAGGGAACGGCGATCACGCGGGCCGAGTTGCTCATGTGGAGTCCGACCGCCGATGCGACGACGTTGTTCTGGTGTGACGGTAAACCGGACGCGACAGCGACGGCTGTCAGTGAGATCGACTCGCTCCTCGGGTCACACTTCGTCGACGGCGAGGACGGCACGTACGCCTTTCTCCGCCAGGGCGAGTACGAGTTCTCGACGGCGCTGCTCGAGACGATCGCCGACGCGCGGGTGGTGTTTCTCCCGCCGGTCGTGTTTTTCGACACCGGTCGCGTTCGCTTCGAAGCCGTGGGACAGCGCTCGGCTCTCAGCACGTTCCACGATCGACTCTCCGAACTCGGAGAGTTGACGATCGAACGCGTGCACGGGTTCGAACGAACGCGTCCGCTCGCTCGGCTCACCGACCGACAGCGTGCGGCGCTCGACGCCGCCGTTTCGAAGGGGTACTACGAGGTCCCGCGGGAGGGAACGATCGCCGACGTCGCGGCGGTGCTCGACTGTTCGACGAGCACCGCTGGCGAACTCGTTCGAAAGGCCGAGGCATCGGTGATCCGCGGGTACGTCGGAACGACCGGTGAGCGGTGACTGACGATTCGAGGCGGAGCACGGGACCCCACGGGGAATTGTGAATACCTTGAGTTATAATATGATACAAATATATTATCGATTTACGTACTCATGACAGCAAACGACGAACGGATCCGGACGACACACATCGGAAGCCTCCCGCGACCGCCCGAGCTACTCGATCTGCTCACGGACCGACAGAGCGGGAAAGAGACCGACGCCGACGAGTGGGACGGGACCGTCGCGGACGCCACGCGCGACGTAATCGAGCGACAGGCCGAGGTCGGTATCGACGTAGCCAACAACGGGGAACAGTCCCGCGTCTCGTTCAACTGGTACGTCGCAGACCGACTCAGCGGGATCGAGGGCAAACGGGAGCAGGAGCTGTGGGCCGACCTCCAGGAGTTCCCCGACTACGCCGAGGAGACGTTCAGGACGGACGTCATCGACCTCTCGATGCACCCCGTCGTCGCCGGTCCCGTCGAGTACACCGGCCGCGAGGAGGCCGAGGCCGAGATCGTGGGGTTCCGCGAGGCGATCGAGGCCGTCGACGCCGACTTCGACGACACGTTCATGACCGCCGCGTCGCCGAGCGTCGTCACCGCCACGCACGTCAACGAGCACTACGACTCCTACGACGAGTACCTCTTCGCCGTCGCCGACGCGATGGCGGAGGAGTACGAACTCGTCGCCGACGCCGGCCTGACGCTGCAGATCGACGCCCCCGAACTGCTCACGATCGGACACACCGCCGCCTATGCCGACGCCCCGTTGGAGGAGATCAAGGAAGCGACCAGTCTGCACGTGCAGGCGCTCAACGAGGCGCTGTCGAACGTTCCGGCCGAGCAGGTCCGTCTGCACACCTGCTGGGGGAGCTACGAGGGACCTCACCACCTCGACACGGACCTCGTCGAGATGCTCCCGGAGATCTACGAGGCGGACATCAGCGGGCTCAGCGTCGAACAGGCGAACCCCCGCCACCAGCACGAGTACCGCGCGTTCGCCGAGCAGCCCGTTCCCGACGACTGGACCCTGATACCGGGTGTCGTCGACGTGAAGACGAACGTCATCGACCATCCGGAAACCATCGCCGACCGGCTGGAGCGCGTCGCCGACGCGGTCGACGCCTCGACGCCGCTTGCGGCCGCACCCGACTGCGGCTTCGGCACGCAGGCTGGGCTCGGAATGGTTGATCCCGAGATCGCGTGGGCGAAGCTGGCGGCGCTCGACGAGGGCGCCGCGATCGCGACCGAGCGCCTGTCCTGACCCGCTCTCGCGTGCAAGTCGGGCGCCAGCCGGCGATAGCTGTAAGTCACCTCCCGGTCACCGACGGATGTGACAGATCCGGTCGTTATCGTCGGCGGCGACGCGGCGGGGTTGAGCGCGGCGAGCAAGCTCTCCCGTGAGGACCCCGACCGCGAGGTGATCGTGTTCGAGCGCGGCAGCTGGGTGTCGTACGCCCACTGCGGCGAGCCGTACTTCGTCAAAGGCGAGGTGGACACCCTCGACGACCTGCTGTCGTTGTCGCCCGCGGCGATCGACGAGCGGGGGATCGACCTCCGGCGCGAACACGGGGTCGTCGGCGTCGACACCGACGCCCGGACGGTCGCGGTCGAGGGCCCGGACGGCTCGTTCGAGCAGCCGTACGGCGACCTCGTCGTCGCGACCGGTGCGCGCGCCCGCACCGAGCCGATCGCCGGGAGCGACCTGACCGGCTCGTTCACGATCCACGGGCTCGATTCGGCGGCGGCCGTGCGCGCGCTGTTGACGCCGCCCGCGACGTTCGCCGTCGAGGATCTCGGCGGCGGCGACAACCTCGACCGGGAGATGGTCGCCCGCTACGGCGCGATGGAGCCGCCCGAGACCGCCGCGATCGTCGGCGGGGGGTACGTGGGCGTCGAGATGGCCGAGGCGCTGGACGCGTGGGACGTGGACGTGCACCTGTTCCAGCGCTCGGAGCTGCCGATCCCGATGTTCGGCGAGGCGGTCGGGGAGGCGGTCGTCGAACACCTCCGCGAGCAAGGGGTCACCCTCCACCTCGGCACCGAGGTCGATCAACTGCTCGGGGAGGACGGGCGCGTCGCCCGCGTTCGGTGCGGAGACGGGACAACCGTGGCCGCGGACATGGCGGTCGTCGGCGTCGGCGTCGCGCCGAACGTCGAGATCGTCGAGGATACACCCGTCGAGTTGGGCGAGTCGGGCGCCATCGCCGTCGACGAGTACGGCGAGACCACCGTCGAGAACGTGTACGCCGCCGGCGACTGCGCCGAGGACCGCCACGTCGTCACCGGCGAGCAGGCGTGGGTCCCGCTCGGGCTAACGGCGAACCGGGCCGGCCGGGCGATCGGGGAGACCCTTGCTGGGACACCGACCGAGACCGGCGGTATCGCGGGGACGGCGGTCGTGAAAGCGTTCGAGGAGGAGTGTGGCCGAACGGGCATCCTCGACGCCGACGAGGCCCGCGATGCCGGGTTCGATCCGGTCTCGCGGACGATCACCGCGGGGTCGCGGTCCGGCTACTACCCGGGCAACGAGGATACGACGGTCACGCTCGTCGCCGACCGCGAGAGCGGGCGACTCATCGGAGGGTCGATCGTCGGGAGGGACCGGGCGGCAGTCCGCATCGACACGGTGGCGACCGCGCTGGAGGGCGGGCTCACCGTCGACGAGGTCGAACGGCTGGACCTCGCGTACGCGCCGCCGTTCAGTCCCGTCTGGGACCCGATCCTCGTCGCGGCGAAGGTGCTGAACGGCACCCTGGACGGCTAGTCCCTCGTCACTCGCCGTCGGCTTCCTGCTCCGCCAGCAGGTCGGCTTCGTAGGCGGCGACCGCATCGACGACGGCGTCCGCGTCCGACTCGTCGACGTCGAACGCTTCCAGGCTCTCGTACAGCAGGTCCACGGCCCGCTGGATGTGATCGGGCGTGAAGGGAACGTGGAGGTGTGCCTCGCGGACCGGCGCCGCGTCGTACGTCTCCGGCCCCCCTGCCGCCTCACACAGGAAGTCAGTCTGTGTCTCCCGGAGCCGCTCCATGTCGGCGTCCTCGAAGAACGGGCCCAACTCCTCGTCGGCCGCGAGCCTGTCGTAGAACTCGTCGACCACGGCTCGGATCCCCTCGTGGCCGCCGAGGCGGTCGTACAGCGTGTCGCTCGCCATAGATATGCGGTCGACATCGATCGAAAAATGCGTTCCGCTCGGTCGCCGCCGCCGGACCGGCCGAGGGCGCCGAGATCTGTTCGACGGCGGCTCACTGCCCGACGACGACGACACGGAGGTCGTTGACGTTCGTCCCGGTCGCGCCGGTTCGGATCAGTGCGTCCCGGTCGCGCAACGCGGAGAGCGCGTCGTTGTCGTCAAGCGCGGCCCGCGCAGCCGCCGCGTCGGCCGCGTTCCCGACCGTCTGCGCCGTCACGAGCGCGCCCGCGGCGTCGGTGCTGCCGTCGCGGCCGTCCGTGTCGGCGGCGAGGAACGCGACGGGTCGATCCGCGACCGGCGACTCGGGGAGCGCGAACTCGATGCCGGCGGCGAGGGCACACTCGAGGTTCGGCCCGCCCGTCCCGTCGCCCTGGACGGATACCGTCGTCTCGCCGCCCGAGAGAACGACCGCCGGCGGCTCGATCGGGTTCCCCGAGTCGGCGATCTCCTCGGCGACCGCGGCGTGTGTCACGCCCGCCGCCCGGGCTTCTCCCCTGATGCGACTCGACAGAACGATCGGGTCGTACCCTTGGTCGGCGGCGGCCGCCGCGGCCGCTTCCAGCGCCGTTGCCGCGTTGGCGAGCACGTGCGTGTCGACCCGATCGAAGACGGTCGCGTCGGCCGTCGGCGTCTCCGGTTCGGCGCCCTCCGCGCCTCGCTGTAGGTGCTCGCGTACAGCGGGCGGGGCGTCGATCCCGTAGCGATCGAGTACGTCGAGGCCGGTTTCGTACGTCGAGTCGTCGGGCGCGGTCGGCCCGCTACCGATCACGCTCAGGTCGTCGCCGACCACGTCGCTGAGGGCGATCCCCACCACCGTCGCGGGGGCGGCCGCGGCCGCGAGTCGCCCGCCTTTCACCCGCGAGAGGTGTTTCCGGACGGCGTTGATCTCCTCGATGTCGGCGCCGGCGCTCAACAGCGCGTCCGTGGTCTCGCGCAAGGCGGGCAACCCGACCGAGTCGACCGGCGCCGCGAACAACGCGCTCGCGCCGCCGGTGACAAGCGCAAGCACGAGTGTCTCCTCGTCGGCCGCTCGGGCCAGGTCAACCGCGCGGGTCGTCCCGTGGACGCCGGCGCTCGTCGGAACGGGGTGCCCACCGACGACCCGTTCGATCCGCGACTCCCCCGCATCGTCCCCGCCGTCGGAGTCGTCCGCGCTGTCGACGACGATCACACCCGCGGCGATCTGGTCGCCCAGAATCGACTCCAGGGCGCTCGCCGCGCCGTCGGCCGCCTTACCGCCGCCGACAACGACGATCCGGCCGTACGCGTCGAGGTCGTAGGTATCGTCCCCGACGGCCAACACGGACTCCTCAATCGAGACGGCCTCGGCGACGACCGTCGCCGGAAGCGACGCCTCGATGCCGGCACGGAGACACGCGACGGCGACCCGCTCGGCGTCGGTTGCTGGCGCGGCCGAGGGGTCGCTGACCGCCGCGTCCGTCGACCGCTCGTCTCTCGGCATACCGGACGTGGTCGCGGTCGCGACATAATTTCATCGGCGTACCGCGGCGTACTGCGGGACACGTGGGCCGGACACGCTCGAACTGGGCGGCATCGACGACCGTCGCCGTGGCGCTCGGTCCGACCGGCCACTACCGTTCAGTGTGAACGCGTCGAGACCGCCACTCCCACGCCACCTCGACTGCGACCCAGACGGCGGCCCACATCCAGAAGAGAACGAACACCAACGCGGTCGAGGTCAACAGCTGTGGCTGCAGTCGCTCGACCGCACCGACCAGCTCCGGGTAGAAGCGGACGGCGAACGCGGTCGTCGCGGCGAGTCCGACCACAGCGCAGCCAACGTGTACGATCGCCGTACGAACCCCTGTACGGCGTCGAGCGGCTGGAGGCTCGGGACGCGCTCGGTCCGCCTCGTTCGTCGATGGGGTGTTCACGTGTATCACGCTCCACATGTAAATATCACGAACGTCTATGATATATCTGTCGGCGAGGTGGCCCGGTGCGTGCCGGGAGACTGCGGAACGTATCGGCAACAAACCATTATTGACTGCAGCGCGTATCGCCCGCTACCGGGCATGTACGACGATATCCTTCTCCCGTTCGACGGGAGCGACGGCGCGAGAGCCGTTCTCCACCACGTCGCCGAGATCGCCGGCACCGAGGACGCGACGATACACGTACTTTTCGTCGCCGACACGACGCGTGATTCGGTGACCGTCATTCGGGGACAGCCCGTGGATGCACTCGTTGACCACGGGGAGTCCGTCGTTGCGGATGCGGGGCAGACGCTCGCGTCACTCGACGTCGACTTCGACACGGACGTCGTTCAGGGGAATCCGGCGCCGGAGATCACCGACTACGCCGACCGACACGGCCACGATCTGATCGTGATGCCCACGCACGGGCGAGCGGGGATCTCCCGGTTCCTGCTCGGCAGTGTGACTGAAAAGGTCGTCCGGCTGTCGTCGGTCCCGGTGTTGACGGCACGGATGCAACCGGACGAGCAACTCGCGTTTCCCTACGACGACATCCTCGTTCCGACGGACGGCAGCCCCGGAGCGGCCCCCGCGGTCGAACACGGGCTCTCGCTCGCGTCGGCGCTCGATGCGACCGTTCACGCGCTGTCGGTCGTGGACACCGCGTCGCTGGGGTTCGATGTCCGGTCGGCCGTCTCGGCGGAAGCCGGAGAGGGGGCCGCGACCGACGCCGTCGACGACGTCGCCGCACAGGCCGAATCGTACGGTGTCGGCGAGGTCGTTCGGCATCTCAGACGGGGGAACCCGGTCGCCGAGATCCTCGACACTGTCGATGGGGAGGACATCGACGCCGTCGTCATGGGGACGGTCGGTCGTCGCGGCACCGATCGGGTTCTGTTGGGCGGCGTCGCCGAAAAGACCGTTCGGTCGGCGCCGGTTCCGGTGATAACGGTCAGGAGAACGGAGTAGCGACGCGTTGGCGACCTGAACCGCCGAATCGTTCACGCCGGTCGAGACGGCACGACGAGCCGGCGCCACTCGACCGACAAGGAGATGCGACAGCGGCCGAAGACACGCCCGTGACCGAGACGATCACGATCGAGGTGATACACGCCGTCGCGCCGGAGGAACTCGACGAGGCCGACCTGCAGCCCTCGCTTCGGGAACTCGCCGACTCCCGCCACGTGCTCGTCGGTCGTCGCGGCGGACGCCAGTCGTGGCTCGATCGGATCCGGGCGTTCGTCGCGCGCGACCCGGTCGAGGCGGTAACGGTCGTGACCGACGAAGCCGCGAGCGAGGGGGCGGAGCTGACCCTCGCCGTCGACGAGACGGAGATCGCGGGGGTGTACGTCGCGTCGGCGACACGGACGGTCGACTGAGTACCGACGGGCGGTCGTCACAGCTCTCGGCAGCATGGTTGCTCCCGCCCCGTCGTGTCGCAAGGAGGTACGTTGGCAGGCGAGTCAGAAGTTCGAGTACGACACCTGTGCCACTCCGTATCCGGCGGTAGTGGACGTCTCTTTCACCACGTCTCCGCTCTCGAGGATCTGGACGGTGAGTTTCTCGTCGGACCCGTCCTGTTTCTGTGCGTTTACGGTGATGACGTTCGGTGAGCCGTCGATGTCGATCGTCCTCGAGCCGGTGCCGCTGATCGAACGCGACGACTCACCTGTCGATATCGATCCCTGCCATGCCGCGTTGTACTGGATCCGAACCGAGAACGGGCTCTCTTCACTGCCGCCGCCGCCGTCGTCCGATCCACCACCACCGAAGAGATTTGCGCTGACTTGTGCGAGCCCGTAGGCTGCCGTCGAACTCGCTTCTTCGATCACGTCTCCGTTCTTCAGGACCTGTACCGTGATCTCGTCTGTCGAGTCGTCCTGCTTTTGAGCGTTCACGGTGATGATGTCCGGCGAGCCCTCTATCGAGATCGTCCGGTCGCCTTCGCCGTCGACGGACCGCGTCGACTCCGCCGTGCCAACGCTTCCCTGCCACTCGCCGTTGTAGCGGATCCGAACCGAATACCCGGTCTCCGAGGCGGCCGTGTCAGGTTGTGCTGACTCGTCCGTCGCTGTCTCGGTTGATTCCGATGTCGCTGACGGGTCGTCCGTCGCGGTCGCCGTCGACCCCCCTCGACTCTGCCCGCCGCCACTGTTCCCGTCGCCGGAGTCCGTATCCCCGGTACAGCCTGCTATGCCGGTCAGTCCGGCGACACCGAGACTCCTCAAAAACGATCGTCTATCCATACAGCGTGTTCATACAGCGTTCATATCAAACTTTCGTCAATTTCTACAGAACCAGAAACGGTGGATCCGGTGTGATCCTCTTCGCGTCCGGCGATTTACGATCCTTCCTCATGGGGTCACGGATTTCTCACTGGAGGCCCCGGTCACAACGGGTCAAGTAGGGTGATATCGACGTTCCCCCCGCACTACCGCGCGATGAGTATTCGTCTCAGCTGGCTGCACCCGCTGAGGATGGTGTAGCACAGTTCGCACACCCACGGGGGTCCCGTGATTCGCTACAAACGGCTGAGAAACCTACCGATGGAGGAGGATCACTCTTGGTTCTGTGTTTCTCCCTGTGACGAGTCTCCGGTATCCCCTGTACCCGGCGTCTATCGCATGCCACCATTGCCGGCTATCGAATTCGTCACCGGAACGAAAAGACGGTGCCCGGGATCCGGCCGGGTGTGTCGCTACTCGAGGTCGAACCGGTCGAGCCGCATGACCTTCTCCCAGGTGTCGACGAACTCCTCGACGAACTCCTCCTCGCCGTCCTCTGCGGCGTACACCTCCGAGACGGTACGCAGGCGCGAGTTCGAGCCGAACACGAGATCGAAGCGGGTGGCCTCCCACTCGACCTCGCCCGTCTCGCGGTCGATGCCCTCGAAGATCTCACGCGACTCCGAGACCGGCTCCCACTCCGTGTCCATGGTCAGCAGGTTCACGAAGAAGTCGTTGGTCAGCGTCCCGGGCTCGTCCGTGAGGACGCCGCGGTCGGTGTCCTGGTACGTCGCGCCGAGCGCGCGCATGCCGCCCAGCAGGGCGGTCATCTCGCTGACAGACAGGTTCAGCAGGTCCGACTTGTCGACCAGCAGGTCCTCGGCGCGGCCCGGGGCGTCGTCGCTGAGGTAGTTGCGGAAGCCGTCCGCGTCGGGCTTGAGCGCCTCGAACGACTCCTCGTCGGTCCACTCCTGCGTGGCGTCCGTCCGACCGGGGCTGAAGGCGATCTCCACGTCGTAGCCGGCGTCGGCAGCGGCCTGTTCGACGGCCGCGTTGCCGCCGAGCACGATCAGGTCCGCGAGCGAGACCTTCGTGTCGTCGGACTGCGCGGCGTTGAACTCCGCTTGGACCTCCTCGAGCGTGTCCAGGACGGTCTCCAGCTCGGCCGGCTCGTTCACCTCCCAGCTACGCTGGGGTTCGAGGCGGATGCGGGCGCCGTTGGCGCCGCCGCGCTTGTCGCTGTCGCGGTACGTCGAAGCGGACGCCCACGCGGTCTTGACGAGTTGAGAGGTCGACAGGTCGGTGTCGAGGATCTCCGATTTCAGCTCGGCGGCGTCCTCCTCGTCGATCAGGTCGTAGTCGGCGTCGGGGACGGGATCCTGCCACAGCATCTCCTCGTCGGGAACCTCCGGGCCGAGGAACCGCTCGGGCGGGCCCATGTCGCGGTGGATGAGCTTGTACCACGCCTTCGCGAAGCTGATCCCGAACTCCATCGGGTTCTCCTGGAACCGTTCGAGGACCTCGCGGTAGTCCGGGTCGTGTTTCAGTGCCACGTCCGTCGTGAGCATCATCACGTCCTCCCGGTCCGAGGGATCCTGCACGCCGGGCGCGGCGTCGTCGAGCTCGCCGTCCTTCGTCGTCCACTGCCACGCGCCGCCGGGACCCTTCTCCGGCTCCCACTCGTGGTTCAGCAGGTTGTCGACGTAGCTCGTGTCCCACTGGGTCGGCGTGGTGTTCCACGGGCCCTCGATCCCGCTCGTGATCGTGTCGGGGCCCTTGCCCTCGCCGAAGTCGCTCTCCCAGCCGAGGCCCTGCTTCTCCATGGGCGCGGCCGCGGGCTCGGGGCCGACGTGTTCGTCGGGGTCGTCGGCGCCGTGGACCTTCCCGAACGTGTGTCCGCCGGCGATGAGCGCGACCGTCTCCTCGTCGTTCATCGCCATCTGACCGAACGACTCGCGGATGTTCTGTGCGGAGCCTTCGAGGTCGGGCTCACCGTTCGGGCCCTCGGGGTTCACGTAGATGAGCCCCATGACCGTGTTGCCGAGCGGCCACTTGAGGGTCCCGTCCTCCTCGAACCGCTCCTCGGAGGACAGCTCGAACTCGTCTTCCGGACCCCAGTCGACGGACTCGTCGGGCTTGTAGTCGTCCTCACGCCCGCCGGCGAAGCCGAAGGTCTCGAACCCCATGGATTCCAGCGCGACGTTGCCGGCGAGGATGATCAGGTCACCCCACGAGAGGTTGCGGCCGTACTTCTGTTTGACCGGCCACAGCAGTCGGCGAGCCTTGTCGAGGTTGGCGTTGTCCGGCCAGCTGTCGAGCGGCGGAAGCCGCTGTCGCCCGCCGGAGGCGCCGCCACGGCCGTCGTACGTTCGGTACGTCCCGGCGCTGTGCCACGCCATTCGGATGAACAGCGGACCGTAGTGACCGTAGTCGGCCGGCCACCACTCCTGGGACGTCGTCATCACGTCCTCGATGTCCGCCTTCACTTGGTCGAAATCGAGCGACTGGAACGCCTCCGCGTAGTCGAACTCCTCGTCCATCGGCCCGTGGTTCTGGGTGTTCTGGTCGAGGATATCCAGGTTCAGTTGGTCTGGCCACCAGTCTTGATTGGATCTAATCATCACTCGATGATTGCCGTCCGCGCATGTTAATATTGCCTTCTCGAGTAAGGAACTGTTCGCTGTATCAAAACTGGCTATCGAAACGGCGAATATTTGTTCGCTCTTTGGGGACTGCCGCCGGTGCTCCCCGGGTAGTCGCCCCGTCCGGAACTCCGACTCGGGGCTCCGATCTCAGTGAGACGACCGGCCTCAGATCATCCGGCGGTGTATCCGTGACTACGCGTTCTCGGCCCGCTCGCGGCCGATCGCGCCCGCGAGCGCGAGGAGGTACCCGAGCCCGTACTGGACCTCGGGGTCCCTGATCCCGCGGGCGAGCCCGATCGCGCCGACGCGCTCGGGCGCTTCGGCCTCCGCGTCGCCGACGCCGTCGAGGAGCGTCTCGATCCCCTCCCGGGTGTCCTCGTCGGCGGCGGTGTCGGCGACCTCACCCAGCCCGGACCCGGTGCTCGCCAGCGAGCGCACCATCTCGTCGCTGAGCGCCGCGGTCGCGAGGGAGCCGACCTCGGCGATCTCCGCCAACTCGTCGAGGGTGCCCGAGCGCTGCAGGGTCACCAACGTGTCGAGCGCCTCGGTCAGTTCCTCGCCGTTGTCGCCGACGGCGGCCGCGAGCGCGACCGTCTCCTCGGTCGCGAGTCCGTCCGCCGACTCCGCGAGCGTCCCGGCGGTGCTCGACAGTTCACGAACCATCTCGTCGCTGAGCGCGCCCTCCCCGAGCGCGAGCACGTCCAACAGTTCGTTGACCGCGTCCAGTCGCTGGACGAACTCGGCGACAGCTTCGGGGTTCTCCGCGATCGCCTCCTCGAGCGCGTCGCTGTCGACCGACTCGGCCTCCTGCTGGGCTGGTTCCGAATCGCTCATGTTACAGTAACCCCCGCGCGGTGAGCCAGTACGCCTCGTTGTACGCCAGCTTCGACCAGTGAAGCTTCTCCGAGGGCGGCGCGGGCGCGGGCGGGTTCTCGTAGTCGAACTCGACGAACGACGCCTCGTCCATGCCGGTCTCGATGAAACACAGCGTCTTGCCGTCGTACGTCTCCGTCGCCGGGTAGCCGCGGACGTGGCTCGCGAGCCGCTGGCCGACGACGCCCGCCTGATAGTGGGCGACGCTACCGGCGTTGGGCACGCCCGTCGCGGCGGTGTCGCCGAGCGCGTACACGTCCTCGGCGTGTTTGGCTTCGAGAGTGTGTTTGTCGACCTCGACCCAGCCGCGGTCGCCGAGGCCGGCCTCCTCGATCAGGTCGACCCCGCGGTGCGGCGGGATGTCGACGAGGAGGTCGTACTCCAGCTCCGACCCCTCCATCGACGAGATGACCTGCTCGTCGGGGTCCACCTCCTCGGCGTTGAAGAACGTCTCGACGGCGATGTCGCGCTCGTCCATCTTCGGGCGCGCCCACTCGGCGATGTTCGGGTTGCCGTGAACGCGGTTCACCGGGTAGGTGTAGGTGATATCGACGTCGTCGCGCAGTCCCCGTTCCCGGAACCACGCGTCCGCCATGAAGACGAACTCCAGCGGCGCGGCCGGGCACATGTGCGGCGTCCCGACGACGCTGAGGACGAGGTGGCCCTCGGTAAACGAGAGTAACTCCTCTCGGAGCGCCTCGGCGCCGTCCTCGCTGTAGAAGTCGTACCCGCCCTCCCGGAGGCCCGGCACCTCGTCGGGCGCGAGCGTCGACCCGGTCGCGAGCACGAGGTGGTCGTACTCGTTCGGGCCGGTGCCGTCGCGGTACTCGATCCGCTTGGCGTCTGTGTCGACGTCGATCACGCGGTCGATCCGCAGATCGACGCGGTCGTCGACGAGCTGTGAGAGCGGACGACGGCCGTCCTCGGACTCGCGCTTGCCGAACGGGACGTACAGCCACACCGGCTTGTACACGTGGTCGGGACTGTCGTTGACGAGCGTCACCCGAACGTCCCCGGCGTCGATCTCGGCGTCGAGCCGCTCGGCCAGGTCGTTCGCGAGAACGCTCCCGCCGGTCCCCGCGCCGACGATGACGATCTCCTCGGTCATGCTTTCTTCACGTAGAAGTCGTAGCCGTCGTCGGTCTCGACCAGTTCCAACAGCTCGTTGCCCGACTCCTCGGTCCACTCGGGTACGTCGGTCGTCGACTGTTCGTTGTCGCTGCGGAGTCTGACGATCGCGCCCGAGTCGACGCTCTTGATCGCGCCGATCAGGTCCATCAGTGGGCCGGGACACGCCGCGCCCCTGGCATCAACGGTCTTGTCGAGGTCGTATGCTGCGTCGGTCATGGCTCTACCTGTAGAGACGGCGGGCATCCCATTAATATTGTTGACTGTGTCCAAGACTCTGGGAGTCATCGGAACCAAACTACGTTCGGAGATAGCCTCGGCTGAATTGATAGTGCGGGTATTGTACAAGACGATTCCCGCCGATAGCGGTTCGTCGAACAGGGAGAAGCTGCGGCCAGTGACGGAGGGGCCGTCCCGTCCCAGTCAGTTCTCGACGGGGACTCGATCGGGCTGCTCGTACTTGGTCTCGAACTCCCCGATGAGCTGGCCCATCTTCGCGTACCAGTCGTTGAGCATCCGCTGCATGTCGTCGGCGATCTCCGACGGGTCGGTCGGACTGTAGACGTGGTAGTAGCCGCCCTGATCGTAGTTGATCTGCTCTTTCTGGATGAACCCGGCATCGAGGAGGCGCTGGACCGCCCGGTAGGCGGTCGAGCGCTCGCGGTCGACGCGCTCGGCGACCTCGTCGATAGTGAGCGGCGAGTCCGCGGAGACCAGCGTCTGATAGCAGTCCTTGTCGAGTTGCTTCAGACCGTGGAAACACTCCAGCAGCCCCTCGCACTCCATGTCCCGCTGGAGTTGTTCGGACATCGAATCGGGCATTTGTACATATCTTATACTTTCTCCGCCGTAATAAGGATTGTGTGTACGACACACAACCCCGTCCTGACGACCCTCTCGGCCGGTGAGCCGACGTAGCAACTCCAGTTTGAATCCCCGAGATCAGTGGTGGGTGAGACGCCGACCCGTTCCACCCGCCGTCGGGTTCGCGAAGGGAACGCGGTCCGCGCGTTCCCCCGTTCAACTCGTCGGACGTTCGGCGGAGCGACTCCGGCGGGCCGTCCCCTGTCGGCGACGCTTATGCGACTGGCTCACATAGCCACGATCGTATGTCCCAACAGATCCAGGAGGAACTCGAGGTGGACGCGTTCACCCTCGGGCTCGTCGGTCCCGATCAGGAGTGGGCTGGTACCGTCGCCGACGGCGGAACCGTTCGCACGCACACCCCGCCGGCGTGCTGGGGCCCGATGATCACCCCCGAGTTCAGGGGCGGTCACGAGGTGACGCGACCGATCCGCGTCGAGAACGCCGAGCCCGGCGACGCGCTCGTCGTCCGGATCAACGACGTCGAGGTGACGAGCACGGCCACGAGCACGGGGAGTATGGCCGAACGCGAGGGCGCCTTCGGCGACGACCCGTTCGTCGACCACAAGTGTCCCGAATGCGGCGCACTCTGGCCCGAGAGCGTCGTCGAGGGGACGGGCGAGGACGCGATCCGCTGTGCCGAATGCGGTGCGAACGCCTCGTCGTTTGGGTTCGAGTACGGCTACACCGTCGCGTTCGACGACGAGAAGACGGTCGGCGTCACCGTCGACGGGGACGGCGCCCGGCGGCTCGCGGAGAACGCCGACGAGGCGATGGCGTTGCCGGAGCACTCCCGCCAGCATCCGATCCTGCTGTACGGTCCCGACGAGATGCCCGGCGCGCTCGGTCGCCTCCGACCGTTCATCGGGAACATCGGGACGACGCCCGCCCGTGAGTTCCCCGACTCGCACAACGCCGGCGACTTCGGCCAGTTTCTCATCGGCGCGAGCCACGACTGGGGACTCGCCGACGAGTCCGAGCTGGAGGCGCGCACCGACGGCCACATGGACTCCAACGACGTCCGGCCCGGCGCGACGCTGATCTGTCCGGTCCGCGTCGAGGGGGCCGGCCTCTACGTCGGGGACCTCCACGCGAACCAGGGGGACGGCGAGCTCTCCTTACACACGACAGACGTGAGCGGACGGACCGAGTTGGAGGTCGAGGTGATCAAGGACCTCGAACTGGGCGGGCCGATCCTGCTCCCCAACGAGGCGGACCTGCCGCACATCGCGAAGCCGTACACTGCCGACGAGCGGGAGGCCGGGCAGGCCGTCGCCGACGAGTACGACGTGGACGAACTGCACGACGCCGCGCCGATCCAGGTCGTCGGCTCGGGCGCGACGATCAACGACGCGACCGAGAACGCCTTCGACCGTGCGGGCGACCTGCTCGACATGACCGAAGGGGAGATCCGCGGCCGTTGTACGTTCACCGGTGGCGTCGAGATCGCTCGGCTGCCGGGCGTCGTCCAGCTCTCCATGCTCGTCCCGATGGAGAAGCTGGAGGAGGTCGGACTGGCGGAACCCGTCCGCACACAGTACGGACTGTAGGTCGACTACCCCCCGCGCATCGCGGGGAACACCCGCACCTCCGCGTCGGCCGGGCAGTCGTCGTCGATAGCTGCCCGGTCGCCGTCGACGGTCACCCGGACGCTCGGACGCAACGACCCGTCCCCGTCGCTGAGGTGTGACTCCGTCCGTGGGTGGGCTGCACACAGCGCGTCGAGGACATCGCGGACGGTCGGGTGCTCCGGCAGCGAGTCGGGACCGACCCGGACGGTCTTCGATCCCGTCGCCGAACGGAGCGGACCGTACACCTGCACGTTCACACCGCCCACTCGGCTGCGGCCGACAAAGGTTCCGGGGTCACAGGGGCAACAAACCGGCGACGGGGATCAGCCCTCGTGGTGCTGCGGGCGCTCCTCGAACGGCTGGATCACGACGAATCCGCTCTGGCCGGTGAACTCCATCTGGTACGTCTCGCCGGAGGACTGCCCGATCGCGTCGCTCAGGCTGCGGTTCGTCTCGATACCCGGCGAGAGGTCGGCAGACCACGCGACGGTCGCGTCCGGATCGGTCTTCACAGGCGGTTCGAGCACGAGCGGGTCGCCGTGGGTCGTGATCGCGATCAGTCCGGGGCCGGTGAGGAAGACGTTCGTCAGCCCCGCCGCGGAGGCGCCTCCGAGGCTGCCGATCGTCGAGATCGAGTAGTCGACCGCCGCCTCGAACGCGAGGACGTCGTTCCCGTTCACCGAGATGGATTCGCCGTCGGCCAGCGAGAGGACTTGGATCTGCTTCTCTTGATCGGCGACGTACAGGTGTCCCGTCCCCTCCACCTCCATGACGGGCGTCCCCTCGCCGGACACCTTCGATTTGATGAAGCCGCCCAGTCCGCCCTCGGCCGACGACCTGCCGGTGAACGAGAGGTCGCCCTGATACGCGATCATCGATCCGGCCTTCGTGAGGACCGTGCCGTCGACGTCGATGTCGAGGAGCTTGCCGTTCTCCAGCTCGAAGCGGTCGTCGCTTTCGCCGGGCGCGTGCTGTGAAACGAAGTTGTCGAGTTCCATTGTCGATCTCGGTCTCGGGGACCTGACTACGAGTCGCTCGTCATCGGACAAAAAGCTAGCCGGCTCGATTGAACTCGTCGACGTGTCACTGTGTCGTGTGGTAAAGCTGACAACCGAGCCACTAACCGCGAACGGTCGAGTGAGCAGGCAACGAGCCGACCGAAGGGAGGCTCGCAGGCTGCCGGTCGAGCTCTTGCCAGGGAGCGAGCGTCGCGAGCAACCGCAGCAAACGGTCGGTAGGCGGACCTACTCCCCGGACGTTCCGGGGTTCCGTCCCCGTCGGATCTCATCGCCGCAGTAGAACAGGGGACTCGCCACCGCTGAGAGCACGCACGTGTACTACTCACCGACGAGTTCGACGCCGGTGATCTCGAACCGTGCACCGCCGTCGGTTCCGTCGACGACACGGATGTCCCAGTCGTGGGCCGCAACGATCTGTTCGACGATGCTCAGTCCGAACCCGGTTCCCTCGTCGTTGGTCGAATACCCCGTCTCGAACACATCGGTACGCTCCTCGGGGGGGATGCCCGGTCCGTCGTCCTCGATATAGAACCCGTTCTCCAGTTCCCCGACGGTGATGGTCACGTCGGCACCGCCGTACTCGACCGCGTTGCGAACGAGGTTCTCGAACACCTGCTTCAGGCGGCTCCTGTCGGCAGTGATTCTCCGATCGATGTCCGTGACGAGCGTGGCGTCCGCCGTCTCGACGCTGGCCCAACAACTATCGGCTATCGTCGCGATATCGACCGATTCGACCTCGGAGATCGTCTCGCCCTCACGGGCCAGCGTTCGGAGATCCGTGATCAGGGTGTCTATTCGTTCCAACGCGTGTTCGATAGGGTCCAAGAGTTCGCTCTCATACTCCTCTCGGACGAGATCTAGGTGTCCTTCGGCCACGCTCAGTGGATTCCGGAGGTCGTGGGAGACGATACTGGTGAACTCCTCGAGCCGGTCGTTCTGGCGGATCAACTCCGCCTCGTGTGCACGCAGTTGGTCGGTCTGTCTGACCTGGTCCAGTGCCAACGTGAGGTTCCCGGCCAAGATCTGTCCGAGCACGAACTCCTGCTCGTCGAAGCTATTCGGTTCCGGAGAGCCGGCCAACATAATCCCGTGGTCGCCAAGCGGGAGATAGAGTTCGCTCCGCATCGGCGTCTCCTGGTTTTTCCTGTCCGGGTCGTCCTGTACGTCGTCGATCGCAAGCGACTCACCCTGCTCGTACGCGCGCCACGCGATACTGTCCCCGCCTGTGAACAGTGGTACCTCGCCGAGGAGATCGGACAGGGTGTCAGTCGCGGCCACCGGCACGAGACCGGACTGCTCCGCATCGTACAGGTGGATCGAACACGCGTCCAGTCCCAGTATCTCGCTCGCCGCCGCAACGCCGATGTCGGCGATCTCGTCGCTCGAACCGACGGTCATCAGCATCCGATTTCGTTCGTGGAGCGCTTGTAACTGCTCGGCGTGTCGCCTCTGCTCGGTGATGTCCTGCTGGAATCCGACGTACTGACTGACCGACCCGTCCTCGGTATGTACGGGAGCGATCGAGACGCGATTCCAGAAGTCGGTGCCGTCCTTCCGGTAGTTCAGGAGTTCGACCGTGACCGGCTCTTGAGCGTCGATCGCCTCCCGCATCGTAGCGACCGGCTCCTCGGCAGTGTCGTCCCCCTGAAGGAAGCGACAGTTCCGTCCGATAACGTCATCACGGTCGTAGCCTGTCAGTTCCTCGAATCGATCGTTGATGTAGACGACCGGATTGTCCTCCTGATCGGGATCGGTGATCGTGATACCGACGGGCGCTTCGTCCATCGCACGGATCTTCGTCCGGAGTTCCGTCTCGCGTTCGCGGCGATCACTCAGGTCGCGTACCGTGCAGACCAGTTCCTCGTTCCGCGTCCGTGAGACGACGTGATCTTCGGGGAACGTCGTGCCGTCCGCTCTGAGTCCTCTGGTTTCGCCGTGCCAGTACCCCTCGTCGGCAACCGTCGGGACGATCTCCTCACGTGCAAACGGCACTTCGTCATCGGGATAGACCAGTTCCCAGTGTTCGCCGAGCATCTCTTCGGGCTCGTAGCCGTAGAGGTCCGCGTACGCCTGGTTCACGTAGATGAACTCGCTATCGGTGCTGAGGATGCTGATGCCTTCCTGTGCGCTCTCGATGGCTTCCTGCTGGCGGTGGCGCTCCTGGTCGGCACGATACCGTTCGACGGCGTTTCGCACCCGGTTCGCCAGAACGGCGTATTGGTCGGTACCGCTCTCTTTCTGCAGATAATCGGTGACCCCCGCCGAGATCGCGTCGCTGGCGACCTCCTCGCTTCCCTTCCCGGTGTAGAGGATGAACGGCAGTTCGGGGTGGTCCTCGCGGACGGCCTCGAGGAACTCGACCCCGTTTCGGCCCGGCATATCGTAGTCGGAGACGACACAGTCCACCCGTTCGGTAGCGAGATGTTCGATCCCCTCAGTGGCACTGAGGGCTGTCTCGACGGCGAACTGGTCGTCTTCACGGCTGAGAAAGGTGGCGACCAAGTCAGCGAAGTCCGGCTCGTCATCGACGTGGAGCACCCGGATCTCCTCGAGTTGACCGTGGGGCGATGTACGAGTGGGGCTCATTCGACGATATTCGCCCGTGTGTTTCCGGCTATATTATAAGACAGTTCCGTCACAGCCGACAGTGACCGCGTCGCCGGCGGCGAACGGAAGCGGTGAACCGGTCGCGAACCGACCGGAGCAACCTTCGTTACCGGGGTCCGCTCTCACCCGCTGCGCTCGGTCAGTCGACTCTCGGTACCACCCGTTGATGCCAAAACACCGTCGTCACAGGGTTTCACTCCGTTCCGGCGGCTAACACCTCGCTTCGCTCGCGAATGCTCGTGTACCGCTGCCGTTCATCGAGCCGAGCACCCTTATCGAACTGCTGTTCGACCACGGGGCGTGACGAACCACCGGGAGTTCAACGGAGTCGACGAACTCGAAGGGAGTTGCTACGAATCGAGCGCGTCCTCCGCGGCCTCGCGGAGCCGTTCGACGTTGTCGTCCCGATAGCTCGCGTGCGTCGTCTCGACGGACCGGTGTCGAAGCACCTCCTGAGCCAGCTCCGCGCTCGTGTCGTACAGTTCGTCGCCGAGGCCACGCCGCGCGCCGTGCGGGAGCAGCGCCTCGCCGTCCTCGGTGACGCCGCTTTCCGCCGAGAGCCGCTTCAGGAGCGTTCGCGCGCCCGCCGTCGAGATCGCCGGCGGGACGAGGTCGTGCTCGCGCAGCAGTCGCCACACGCTATCGTTCGTCGGCTCGGCGGCGACGCCGTCGGCGTCCCGAACGAGCCGATAGAGGCTCGGCAGGTGGCTCGTCGGGAAGACCGGCCACTCCTCGCCGGGCGGATCCTGGCGACGATAGTGTGCGCGGAGCCGTTCGGTCCCCGGCTCTAGCTTCGGCGTCCGCTGCCATTCCTGGGTCTTGCCGTACACACGCAGCGTCCCCTCCTCGAGATCGGCGTGTCGCCAGCGGATCCCCTGTCGGCGGTCGTTTTGCGGGTCGCGAAACAGCTCGGCGCCGCGAGCGCCCGAGTAGGCGATCACGGCGACGAGCGCCCGGTCACGCGTTGCACGCGCCGGGCCGAGCTACCCACCGTCGAGTGCGTCGTCGATCCGCCAGTCCATCCAGCGGACGATCCGCTCGCGGGTGTCGGCGCTCCAGAACTGCTCGCGGTCGTCGCCGCGGACGCCGACCGAGCGGTCCGGCAGCGCGTCCGTCGGGACGGCCGATTTCGCCGGGTTCGTTTCCAGGGCGTCGCGCTCGAGGAGGGACGTGCAAAACGACCGAACCAGGGCGAAGTACTGGTGAGCTGTCCGCCCGGTGATCCCCGCGTCGGGGTCGTCCTCCCTGGCCCAGGCCCGGCGCGCAAGGTGGGCGGCGTACGCTTCGAGCCGTCCGACTGATAGATCACCCACCGTCACGGCGCCGAGGTCGCCCGTCGTCTCCACGAAGTCGCCGACGACGCGCTCGACTTCACCCCGGTGGCGACCCGAGTCTCCCGTGCTGACGTGGGCGACGAACCCCGCCAACGCGTCGTCGAGATCGGTCGTCGTCCGAACGTCCCTCGGAACGTCCGTCCGGTCTGGCTGCGGGCTCATCTCCGCATGGAAAGGTCCTGCCGGTGTCATAACTCTCCCGCACAGGATTCCTGGATACCGTTCGCTCCGGAGCCACGCGGGAACGCCAAACGACCGCTACGACAAGGCTCTTATTTATGTGGAACGTCCTTCATCTATCCAGTTGACTTCCGAAACTGTCCACGAGATCGTCTCGACGATCGCGGAACGGGACGGGGTTCAACCCGAGCAACTCGACCCGCCGCTCGCGGCCGTCGTCGACCCCGACGCACTGACGTCGGTCCTCCGTGACACGTCCGGGTACGTCACGTTTCAGTACTGTGGGTACATCGTCACAGTCGGCGCCGACGGGACCGTAACCGTCGAGGAGTAGCGACCTGCGTTCGGGTCCCGGACCGCCGTGACGGGCGGTGTGGTCGGGGTGCTGTCGCAGCGGAGACACGTTTATGTCTCCCCTTGCACGTCCCCGAAACGATATGTCAACGACATCGGTTCGGGGAACGGTTCGGGGACTTGCACAGCGCGGCAATCCCGCGTTCGCGGTCGCCGTCGTGGCGGTCCCGTTGCTCGCACTGGGGTACTCCCTCACCGGCGCTTCGGTCCAGATACATACGTACGTACACGTGATGGCGGGACTCATGTGGACCGGGACGGACCTCTTCATCGGCGCCGTGCTCGGCCCCGTGGTCGGCGGACTCGACGAGGAACAGAGCGCGGCGGTGTTCGAGCGGCTGACGCCGAAAACGGCGTTCCTTCTCCCGGCGCTTGCGTTCACGACGATCGCGGGCGGGATCACGCTCGCGCAGCGGATCGGCGTGTTCCCGCACGCGGACGTGTGGCTTCCGCTGTTCACCGCCGCGAACGTGATCCCGATACTCCTGCTGTTCGGCTACCGGATGAACGTCTTCGGTGACCGGCGCTGGCAGGCGGTCTTCGTGGTCGGGAGCGTCGGGTCGCTGGCGTGGGTCGCGACGACGATCGGTCAGTTCCAGATGACGACGCCCGTGATCGCGGTCGCGCTCGTGATCGTGACGGTGCTGTCGGTCCAGGGGTTCGGCTTCCTGTTACCCGGCGAGATCCGGATGTACAAGCAGATGATCTCGGCCACGCCCGACCCGGCGGTCATCTCGGCGATCGGCCAACAGAACGCGAAGTTGGGTCTCGTGCAGGGACTCTTTCAGCTGCTGCTTATCGCCGATATGGTGTATCTCCGCTACGGCGGATTCTGAGTCCGCGAGCGTACGCGTCCGCCCCTCAGTCGTCGGCCTCGCTTTCGGCTGTCTCCGCCGCCTCGGCCCGCGGCACCGTCACGTCCGCGAGCTGCGCTTCGATCTCCTCGCGGCGCGCCTCGAACTCGCCCGGCAGCACCAGCCGGCCGCCGAGGTCGTCGAGCGGCTCGTCGCTGTCGTAGCCGGGGTCGCTCGTCGCGAGCTCGAACAGCACGCCGTTGTGCTCGCGGAAGTACACCGAGCGGAACCAGTGGCGGTCGATCTGCTGAGTCGGTCGCAGCCCCTCCTGCTGGACGGCCGAGCGCATCGCGGACTGGTCGTCGTCGGTGGGCGTCTGGAACGCGACGTGGTGGACGGTGCCGTGGCCCTGCCGGCCCGCCTGCACCGTCGGCAACACGTCGACGTATTTGCCGACCGGGCCGGCGGCCGCGAACCGGGTTCGCTCGTCGCCCGGCGTGTCGCCCGGCGACTTCTCGGTCGCGACCTGCTCCAACCCCATGGTATCCAGGAGGTCCATCGTCGCGTCGGGGTTCGCCAGCCACAGCGTCACCGAGTGAAAGCCGCGGATCGCGTGCTCGGCGGGGACGAACTCGGTCCACGGCACGGTCGGGTCGTCGTCGGGGATCGCCACTTCGACAAGCTCGACGGGAAGGCCGTCTGGGTCGCGGAACGGGAGGACCGTCTCTGCTCGCGGCTCGTCGCCGCTCGCGTTCTCCGAGGCGCTGCGCGCCTCGTCACCGAAGCGTTCGACGCGCTCGTCGTACTCGACGCCGTGCTCGTCGAAGCGCTCCTCCCAGTAGTCGAGGCTCCCCTCGGGCACGCGGAACGCGGTTCGCGACACCTGCCCGGAGCCGACTTTCCCCTGCGAGAGGTCCTCCCAGGGGAAGAACGTCATGCTGGTTCCGGGAGTCCCCTCCGCGTCGGCGAAGAAGAAGTGGTACGTCCCCGGGTCGTCCTGATTCACCGACCGCTTTACGAGTCGGAGCCCGAGCGTCTCGACCCAGAAGTCCATGTTCCGCTGCGGGTCGCCGGCGACACAGGTGACGTGATGGATGCCCGGCGTGGGCGTGACGGATGTCATTGTCCTACCCACGGGCTGGAGCGACTTGAACACGCGCTGACGCGAGTGTAACCGGGCGGGGGAGTGACACCCAGTTGGGAGAGTGACACCCGGGCCGATTCACTCCGTTTCGGCGATCCGCACTCGTTCCGCGAGCCACCCGATCGTCTCCTCCACGTCGCCCGCGTCGTCGCCGCGGACGGTCAGCCGGTTGTGCCCGTCGGTGGCGGGATAGCTCCCGATGGCAACGTCGAACCGATCGCGCGCGCCGTCGAGCGTCTCGACCATCGACCCCTCCGGCTGCGGCGTGTACAGCGTCCGCGTCACCTCGTCGCCGGCGAACTCGTCGGCGACGCGTCCGAAGACGGCCTCGACCTCCGCCGGAACGCCCGGCATCGCGTACACGTTCTCCAGCACGAAGCCCGGACACAGCCCCTCGTCGTTGGGGACGTACCGCGCGCCCGCCGGGAGCGACGCCCACGCGGCGACGTCGATCTCCAGTTCGTGCGCCTCGACGAGGTCGGGGTTCGCGTCGCGGTAGGCGGCGACCGTCTCGACGACGGCCGCCCGAACCTCCTCGCGGACGGCCAACTCGGCGTCGAAGGCGGCCGCGATGGCATCTGCCGTCACGTCGTCGTGCGTCCCGCCCAGTCCACCGGTGACGATCACGGCGTCGTAGGCGTCGCTCCACGCGAGGACCCGCTCCGTGATCGCCAACCGGTCATCCGGCATCGTGAGGATGCGCCGGACCCGCGCGCCCCTGCCGGCGATCTCGCCCGCGAGCCACGAGGCGTTCGTGTTCGTCGTCTCCCCGGCGAGCACTTCGTCGCCGACGGTAACGATAGCGACGTCCATCGCACGGGGAGAGGGCCGCGCCGGGTAAAAGCTCGCGGGCGCGGAATCGGTCGTCACGTCGGCGCGACGCTCTCGCTCTCGATCGAACTGACGACACAGCGGATCGGTCCCGGAGCCCCGAACTGCCCTCTCAGTCACACGGCGTCGGCGACGGATGCGAACACGCTGATACGGCCGTCGGTACGAACCTCGACGAGCGACTCGTCGTACTCGAACCGAACGAAGTCGGGCTTTGGAGCGGTCGGAGACCGTCCGGCTGCCACGAACTGGGTGACCGCGTCCATGTCGACACAGTCGTACAACGTCGGGCCGGTCAGCTCGTGGGGTGACACACGCTTCGCGTCGGCGAGCGCCCGCACGATCGCGCTCGTGAGATCACCGCCGGCCGCGGGATCGAACTGTCTGTGTGCCGTTTTGGTCCAGTCGCGACCCCTCCAGTGGACCTGCGGGTCTCGCTCCGGCGACGCGTCCGAGTCATCCATTGATGCCTCGGGAAGCGACCGGCTCGTCCAGTACCGTCTCGACGGCATCGAGCGCGGCGACGACAGCGGCGAAGCGCTCGCCGGGCGCCACGGTGGCGTCGTCGGGATCGAACCTGACGACATCGAGTGACGTCAGCTTCGGGACGTGCTGGTGGTACAGCGACGCGTACACGGTCTCACACTCCTCGTTCGTCACCCCGGGTTCCGCCGCAGTGTGTTCCACAGTCGCGACGTCGATCGCGAGATCGTCGAGGTCGCGTGCCCCCTCCTCGTCGAGCACGCGGCAGATGGTACGGCGCCGTTCCGCGGCCAGCGCGTCGAACACGAAGTCCGGACACGTCGTCTGTGCGGTCGGTAACACCCCCCTCGTCGACGTGTGGTCCGTGGAACCAACCCCGTCGGAGTCGAACCGATCGCCCATCATATGGCCTACACTCGGAGGCCGACGCATAACTGATGGTACCGATCGGTGTCAGGTTAGCTCCCGATTCTCCTACTGTCTGCAGGCGTACACAAACAGATGGCCCGACGTGAATGGGTCCCGACCGAGACTGTCGAGGGATCGCTACTGCTCGGCGGCTTCGGCAGACGCCGACTCGCGCTCTTCGTACTTGGTCTCGAACTCGCCGATGAGCTGCCCCATTTTGGCGTACCAATCGTTGAGCATCCGTTGCATGTCGTCCGCGATGTCGCCCGGCCCCGCGGGCGAGTACACGTGGTAGTAGCCGCCCTGCTCGTAGTTGACCTGGGTCTTCTCGATGAACCCCGTGTCCAGCAACCGCTGGATCGATCGGTAGGCCGTCGAACGCTCGCGGTCGACGCGCTCGGCGACCTCGTCGACGGTCAACTCGCCGTCGGCGGCGACGAGCGTCCGATAACACTCTCTGTCGAGCTGCTTGAGCCCGTGGAAGCACTCGAGCAGCCCCTCACACTCCATATCTTCTCGCAGTTGGTCGGACATCGCATCGGGCATGAGTTACCGTACACTACCGGCTCCACGAGCATAATATTTGTGTACTAATCACACAATCCTACAGGGACACGGCGCAGCCGGTGGACACGCTGATCGACCGTGAATAGATCGGGCACTGCTCGTCACGTCCCGCTCGTTCGCGGATCGAGACCGTGTGTGGTACTCAAAAACAGCCGCGAGACGACGCGCATTGGCGCGCACCGACGAGTAGTAGAGCAGACGCCCCGAGGGAACTTGTCATCGTACCGATGGCAGCGACTCACTTTGGGCCGGAGTACCACGATCGCGCCCCGACCTGCGTCTCTCGTGTGTAGCCACCCATAACTTACACATCACCATGGGTTCGTTACCGGAATACAGTCTTGTACTACAATTGCAAAACCATTATACACCCTGACCGGATACGGGATGGTGTGAGGATTCCATGGTAAGCACAATACTGCAACTCGGCTTGGACAGCCTGAGCGGAAATACGTTAGCAGCGGCAATCATCGGACTGGTGCTGTTAGAAGCGATCGTACTGTACTTCGGCTACGGGCTACTCGAGTCGGCACTCGGGAAGCGGATCATCGACTTCCTGCGGGGTATCTGAGATGGAGATACTCGGTGTCGGTATCCAGCTCCTGGCGATGTTCGCCTCGTTCGGTCTCCTCATCGGGATCCTGTTCGGGTTCTTCGGAATGGGGGGATCGTTCCTCGTTACGCCCGCGCTGTTGGTGATGGGCTATAAGCCGAACGTCGCAGTCGCCTCCGGCCTGGCGTTCGTGTTCGGTACCTCCGTCATCGCGACGCTGAAACACCGCGATCTGGGACAGGTCGACTACAAGCTCGGTGTCCTGATGATCGCCGGGACGACCGGCGGTATCGAGGTCGGGAAGATCGGCTTGGAGTACCTCCAGCATATCGGACTCGCGGGGACCGTGGTCAGCGTCGCCTACATCGGCCTGCTCGGCTCGATCGGTGCGTTCGTCACCTACACGGCGCTGAAGGACGGTGACGGCGGGATCTCCCACGACGTGGAGGAGGGCGACGAGGGCGCAGACGATATTCCTCCGATCGCCCAGAAGATCCAGTCGTACAACATACCCCCGATGATCTCCGTCCGCGGCGGCTTCACCGTCTCGCTGTGGATGGTGCTCGCGGTCGCGTTCGCCACGGGCCTGCTGTCCGGGTTCCTCGGCGTCGGCGGCGGCTTCATCCGTATGCCCGCGCTGTTCTACCTGGTCGGCGTGCCCGTGCCGGTCGCGGTCGGGACCGACCTGTTCGAGATCGTCTTCTCGGGCGGTATCGGGTCGTTCCTGTACGCGCAGTCCGGCGCGGTCGACCTCTCGATCGTCGCCCCGCTTTTGGCGGGCAGTGCCCTGGGTGCTCGGATCGGCGCCGGTGCGACCAACCTGGTCGACGAGGACGACATCAAGGTGTACTTCGGCGTGATGCTGCTGCTGGGCGCCGTCGCCGTCGCCGTTCGCGAGGCCGGCAGCTACCTCGGTATCGAGGTGTTCGACCTCGTCAGCCTCGCCATCATCCTCGGCGCTGCGCTCCTCGTGAGCGCGGCGGTGGTTGTGAGCAGCGTCCGCGAACTCCGCGCGTCGTCGTCGTCGCCGGAGCCGTCGACCGCAGACTAACCGGCCACGAACTTCGAGGCGGCAGTTTTCTCGGCCACGCTCCGCGCCCGAGAGCGACTGCTCCGCTCGACGGAACCGTCGGGCCGACGGACCGACACACACCGCTCGTGAACCGGCTCGTGAAGCGTCGCTGCACGGACGGTGCGGAACGAACGAACGGCGACGTACAGACACATGGATATTGTACAATTATACCAAGACTATATGTGCCCTCCCCGCGTATCCCTCTGTATGGAGACGACACTCGCCGTCCTCGACGCGTCGGTCGGAGACACGCCCGCCGAGGCGAACCTTCGGCGCGAACTCGACGCCGACGTGACCGTGTACGAGATCAGCGAGGGGGTGTTTCCCCCATCGGTGTCGGCCTCGGACTGGCAGTTCGACGGCGTCGTGATCAGTGGATCGCAGACGTCGGTGTACGACGACCACGACTGGATCCACGAGGCGACCGAGTGGGTCCGTCGAGTGTACGAGGCGGACGTACCGATCCTCGGGATCTGCTGGGGGCACCAGTTCCTCGCGCAGGCTCTCGGCGGCCGTGTCGTCGACATGGGGGCGTACGAACTCGGCTACGAATCGATCACGCGGATCGGCGACGACCCGCTGTTCGATGGTGTTCCCGCGGAGTTCGTGAGCTTCGAGACGCACTCGGACCGAATCGCGGAGGTTCCCCCCGGCGCGGCAACCCTCGCTCGAAACGAGAACGGCGTTCAGGCCTTCCGTGTCGGCAGCGCGTACGGCGTCCAGTTCCACCCCGAATACGACCGACGGACCGCCGAATGGGTCACCGACAGCAAGGACCTCCCGGACGAACGGATCCGTGCCGTTCTCGACGGCATCACCGACGAGGCCGTGGAGCAGTCGCGCGCCGCGAAAACGGTGTTCGACAACTTCATCGACATCGCGGCGACCCACCAGCCCGTCCGGCGACGGCCGAGCAGGTAGCCCGCGGAGAGAGCCGACACGGTCCGGAGGCCGACCCCAGTTATTCGGAATCCACACAATATTTTTTGGATATGAGATGCGTACCCGCACCTATGAACGTTCCAGTTGCCGAACAACTCGATCGGTCCATGCAGTGTGAGGGGGTGCTCGAGTGTTTCTTCGGCGTGACCGAGCTCGACCGCACGGTGTACGAGCTGCTCACGGCGGAGGGCCACCCCTTCACCGTCGAACAGGTCGCGGAGGCGGTCGATCGCGAACGGTCGACCGCGTATCGTTCGCTCCGGCGGCTCGTCGACGCCGGCGTGGTCCGCCGACGACAGATCAACTACGACGACGGCGGCTACTATCACGTGTTCGAGCCGGTCGACGCCGACGAGGTGGTCGACTCACTCCAGCACGACCTCAACGACTGGTACGGGAGAATCGACGGGTTGATCGGCGAGTTCGAACGGCGACACGGCACGAACTCCGCCCGGACGGCCGACGACTGACGGGGTCGCCGGCGCGAAAAGACGCGATAGAACCGATTCGCCGCCGCCTCACAGTATTTGTAGCCGAGGGACGAACGGAACGCATGCGCGCTGTGTTCGCCACGGACCTCTCGGAGGCGAGCCGAGCGGCGTTCCGCTCGCGAACCTGTCTCCACTGTCTCGACGCTATCGGGGTCTCGGAGGTCCACCTGTTCACCGTCGTCCCCGACAACGTCTCGGGCAGCCTGCCGGGGATGGACGCCGCCAGCGACGCCTCCGAGGCGCTCGAACCCCAACGCGAGACGTTCGAGGCGGCGGGATTCGACGTGGAGACGCACGTCGCTCGCGGGGCGCCGTACCGCCGGATCAACGGGCTCGCCGAGCGGCTTCCGGCCGACCTGACAGTCGTCGGATCGCGCGGACAAAGCCCGCTGCGCAACCGCCTCATCGGCGATACCGTCCGCAACGTCGCCCGCACGTCGGTGGTTCCGTTGCTCGTCGAGCGGATCGACGACGGATCCGACACTGCGGCCGACGCCGACGCCACGCTCACACAGGAGCACCTGTTTCGCGAGATACTGTACGTGACCGACTTCTCGGACAACGCGGAGCGCGCGTTCGAGTTCCTCCCCCGGCTTCGACGTGCGGCGGATCGGGTCACGCTGCTGCACGTCCTGGAGCGCGAGCGGACGGACCGCGGGGAGTCGTTCGCGGTCGCCCGCGAGCGTCTCGCCGAGCGCGCCGCCGATCTGGATCGACGGATGGACGTCGAGACCGATATCGCCGTCCGATCCGGCGAGGCGGTCGAGGGGATCCTCGCCGAGGAGCGCCGAATCGACCCGACGCTCACGTTGCTGGGCGCTCGCGGGACGAGTCGCCTCCGTCGACTGCTGCTCGGGAACGTTTCCGAGTCCGTGATCGCTCGCGGTACCAGCAACGTGTTACTCGTGCCGCCCGCGTCGGTTCCGCCACGATGAGGTCGATCGCCCGCGACGACGGCGACGTGTGGATCGAGGACACCGGGGCGAACGGTGTCGCGTTTGTCGCTCGGCTCCCGGTGGTCCGACCCAGGTTCGAAGGCACGGTGTCTGTCGTGATTGCCCCACGACCGGGCAACTACTTCTTGTATCTGGACCCCGTACGGTGGGGTATGGAAACGAACGTCGGATCGACGGACAAGCTCGTTCGGATCGCCGTCGGGGCGATCGCGGGTATCGTCTCGCTGGCGGGACTCGCACAGGTCGTGGAACTCCAGGGCGTCGTGTCGCTCGTGTTGGGCATCGTGGCGGTCCTCATGCTCGGCACCGCCTTCGCGAACACGTGCGCGGTGTACTCCGCGCTCGGCGTCAGTACGCGCTGAGCTGGGAGCGTTCCACTCCCGTCGGATACGACGCCCGTCGAGCGGCAGCGCCGCCGTGCAGATCACGAACTGATTGAGCGTTCGCGTATCGGCGACTGCTGAGTGGGCGTCCGTTCGCGAGTCGAATACGACGGCGATCCCGTCGGTGGGGAGTCGGCTCAAAACCGAAAACTGACCGGCCGGGATCAGAAGGTGAAGACCTGGTCGGCGTCCTCGGCGGCCTCGAGGAAGGTGACGGCGCCGGCGAACTTCGTCGTCACGTCGTCGTCGATGGCGTCGCGGTCCCACTGGAGCATGTCCAGTGTGGTCGTACAGGCGACCGACGTGACCGCATCGCCGCCGTCGGCGATCAGCTTGCCGAGCATGTCGTAGGGGTTCGGCATCCCCTCGTCGAGGAGCGGCTGGATCGACGACAGGTCCTTCTCGCCCTCGGTTAGGTGGGTCAAGCCGTCGAAGGTGAAGTACAGGAACACGTCCGTGTCCATCGTCAGCGCCACGTGACCGAGGTTAGTGGCCATCGCGAGGCTCTTGGGATCGTCGCTGGAGACGATGATCCCGATCTCGTCCATGCTCAGTCCTCCTTGCGGACGTAGTGTTTGAACACGTCGTCGCCCTCCTCTTGCTCCAGGAGCCTGACGCCGTCGGTTCCTGACGCCCAGCCGTCGATGTCGCTCACGCTGCCGGGGTCGGTCGCGACGACTTCGAGCACCTCGCCGGGGGCGAGGTCGTCGATCGCGCCCTTCGTCTTCACGATGGGCATCGGGCAGCTCAGTCCTTTCACGTCTAACGTCTCGGTGATGTCGATCTCGGTGCTCATGGGTAGTCTCGATTGTGCGCATTATCCAATACTGACTGTTCGGGCTTTAATGTTGCGCATCGTACTCAATACTGCTCGCGCGGCGAGGTCGCTCGCGGGCGAGCGAGCATCGTGTCGTCACAGAACGGGGTCGGAACGCGGGACCGAAGAAGACCCACCTGCATCTCGGCTGTGTGGGCGGGAGACCGCTCGCCGGTGAGGTGAGCGTGAACTCGGGAGTTAGGCGTACTGCTGGATCAGCGAGACGAGCTGGTCCTTCTGGCGGACGCCCACCAGCTGCTCGACCTGCTCGCCGTCGGCGAACAGGTACATCGTCGGGACGCCCTGAACGCGGTACTGCTGTGCGAGGCGCTGCTGGGCGTCGACGTCGACCTTCGCGACGGTCGCGTCGGTCTCGGCGGCGATCTCGGCTACGATCGGCTCGAGCATCTTACACGGACCACACCAGTCGGCGTAGAAGTCCGTGAGGACGACGCCGCCCTCATCGACGAGCTCCTGCAGGTGCTCGGTGCTCTCGACGTGTACCGGCTCGTTGCGGTCCGACGTGGACTCGTCGTCGTTTCCCTCTCCACCGAGCTTGTTCTTGAGTTCCTCGGCTTTCCGCTCTCGGATCTGGTCTCGTTCGCTCATCGATCCAGGCTACGCGACCCATCAGTATAATAGTTTTGCAAGAAATACACAATACCTACTCCGATGGACGGCGCCAGAACATCGACGCGACGTGACAGCGGTTCTCGATCGCCCCTCCGTCGGTGCGCCGGCGATGGTGTCCTTTACGTCGATGGCGGTCCAAACGATGGATATGGCGACAGACGTCCTCGTTCGCTGTGACGACTGTTCGTACGAGGAGACGTTCGGCTCGCTTCGGGCGGCGCGCACGGCGTTGGACGACCACGAGCGCAACACGGCCCACAGTCTCGACTGGTATATCGGCGGGCTCTCGGGCGGCGTCGAGCGCGCGGCCGACGACGCAGGCGTGTGTGGCCGGGAGCGCTGTGGGAAGCCGGATTCGTCGTTGCTGGACCGTGAAGCTGCGCGTTCGACAGGCGGTGGATCACCGTAACTTACCCTCGGATCGAGTTCGAACCTCCTTGACGCGGGCGCCTGCCCAGCGGTCGACAAGTGACGCCCACGGTCTGCAGTTTGGGGCTGTTCGACCCAGTACTGGCCTCGTCAGTGGGAGATCGAGCGGAGGACACCCCACTCGATGTGAACTGATCGATTCGTTTGGCTCCGCTCGAACGAGATCACTGCCCGGTCGGGCTCTGTCGACCGCTGAACTCGGTCGGGTCCAGAACGTACCACTCGAATGAGATATCCGACAGATCCCGTGAGAACACGTCGATCGAGGCGAGATTGCTCTCGGCGTACGCGTCGAGCATCGTCCCCTCGTCGACGGCGTCCGACGAAACCTTGGTCAACGAACCATCGACGATCACGCTCTTCCACTGGTCCGGTCGGGCGTACTCGACGACGACGAGAGAGACGTTCGCGGATGCGTCGAGCCGCCTGTGTTTCTCGCTTTCGTTGAACCGGGACAGTTGAAGATAACACGTCCCTGTCTCAAGGTCGTATCCGTACGACACTGGGATCGCATATGGCTGTTCGCCGGCGAGTGCTAGGACGCCATGTCCGGTCGACTCCAGAAACTCGTCTATCTCGGTGTCCGACATTTCGACCGTCCCCTCGTCGCCGTGCGGTTCCGCAACCGCGTCGGAGTCGTTCTCAGGCTGTGTTGTCGGCGACGTCGCGAGCGGTTCGATGGAGTCGGGGTCCGACCCGTCCGTCGTGTTCGGGTCGCTCGGATCGACGACACGGGCGAATAGTGACGAGAGCAACTGGAACGTTTTGTCCTCGAGGGCTGCCGGTCGAAGGTGCGCGTGTACGTCGGCTCCTTCTCCTTGCAAGGTCGCGAGCACCGTGTTCAAGAACCGATACACCAAGTCCGTGTCGTGATACGGGAGCAGCGATTCGATGTTCCGAAGGCAGATCTTCGTCTCGCCAGGGGTGTCTTCCCACCGTTCGATCAGTCGGGAAAACGCGACCGAGATCCCAGTCAGGTCCTGCGGGTCGACCCAAAACCCGTACAGTGGTACGTCTTCCCCGACCTCTGAGACAGTGGACTCGCCTTCAGCATGTGGGGACATGATGATGACGGCGGCTTCGGAGGGGTCATCGACCTCCGCTAACCGCTCGTCGAAGGCATCGTACAGGGTATCGAACGACTGGGTGGTGGTGAGTTGGACAACTCGATACGTGTCTTCCTCGGCCCCCTCAAACACTTCCGTGCAGAACACTTTCGTCGGATCCAGCCGGTCCGATTCGCGGTAAAGCGTCGGGCCGACGGCATCGAGGTCGGGGCTCCGTCCGCGGTTCGCGTCCATACCCCTCCCTTGTCGGTCGCAGATATATCCGCCTGGCGTATTCCGTCGCCTCTCTCCCGAGTTCGAACCGGTCGGACCACCCCCGGCCACGATCTGCCTACGGAGCCATCGGTACGACGCGACGGCCTCGGTGAATCCCTCCGCGGGTCGGAATTCGCTCACGGCTACAGCCGCGGGCTTCCTCCTTGCGTCTCCGTACGCGGGCGGGTCAAGGATCCTCTTCAGCCCGGCAAAGCCACGCCGAGGGGATGACACAGTGCGTTCGTTCGACAGGGAGCTATCTCGCCGACCGACCGACCGACCGACCGGCGATCAGTCCGCGCCCGCGGGGGCCGCATCGCCCGCCTCGTTGCGGCTGCGCCACAGCCCCTGGGCGTACGCGCCGAGGAACATCCCGGCGAGCGCCCACAGGATCGTCAGGTTGCCGACGCCGAGGCTGGCGTAGGCGGCGCCCGGGCAGATCCCGGACAGGCCCCAGCCGACGCCGAAGACGGCGCCGCCGACGAGGACCTGGTTGTCGAACGGCTTCAGCCGCCGCTCGAAGTTCCGGTTCGTCAGCGGCGGCCGATCGAGCAGTTTCGGCGCGAGGAAGTACACCACGCCGGTGACGATCGCGCCGCCGAACATGACGAACGGCAATCCGAGGTCCTCGAACTGGAGGAAATCCAGCACGACCTCAGGCCGCGCCATGTGGCTGTAGCCGAGGCCGAACCCGAAGATCAGCCCGCCGACGGCGATCAGCGGTATGAACAGCGGATGGCGGTCGGAGTCGGCCATTACGGGCTCACCCCCATCGCGGCGACGAGTTGGGCGACGCCGATCGCGACCAGCAGGAACGTCGCGACGCCGATGAGCGAGGTTCGGGAAGCCGAGCCGACCCCGCAGATCCCGTGCCCGGACGTACAGCCTTTTCCGATCCGGGTGCCGACGCCGACGAGAATCCCGCCGACGAACAGGCGCCACACCTGCACGTCCGTGGAGTACTGAAAGCTGTCGCCGAGGGTGAACGAGTAGATCGCCGCCCCGGCGACGATGCTCACGGTGAACACCAAGCGCCAGTCACGCGAGGAGACGTACTGTTGGAACCGGGACTGTCCCGACACGTACGACAGCGTCGACTCGAGGAACGTGCTCGCGCCGGCGCTGATACCGGTGCCGAGATAGATGATGCTGGCGCCGAGTCCCACGAACAGGCCGCCGATAGCGTACCGGCTGATCCCGTTCGGGAAGTATTCGGCGAACACCTGCAGTGGAACTGGATCGAGTACCATTGACCGAGGTTGTTAGTCGTCTGCCAGGGATTCCTGGCTGGCGGCGCAGTTGTTGGGGCCGAGTTCGAGGGTGAACGCCTCCTCGTCGTCGGCGGTCCGCTGTCCGAGGTTGGTGGCGATGATGTCCTCGTAGTTCGCGGGACGCGGCGGCATGTCCGCCAGCACCGTCTCGACGAACTCGTCTTCGTCCATCGAGAGCGCGGCCATGCGCTCCGTCAGGTCGCCGATGGGCGCGGTGTAGGTGCCGTCGTCGGTTGGGACCGCGGCGTCGCTGAAGTGGGCGCCGCCGATGAGCGTCTCGTCGGGCAGCGTCAGCACGCGTTCCTGCAGCGACTCGTGGAGCAACCGCGCCGCCTCGGGCGCGCCGTCGTCGCCCTCCTCGAGGTCGGGGCGGGCGACGCTCTCGATGAACAGCCCGTCGCCGGTCGCGAGCAGGCTGTCGCCGAGCAGATAGGAGGTCATCCCGCTGGTATGGCCGGGCGTGTACACCGTCTCGATCGTCGCGTCGCCGACCGCGAACTCGTCGCCGTCGGCGGCCCGCGTCAGTTCGTCGGCGTAGCTGACTCCACGGTCGACCGCGGGCTCCGGGATGACGCCCTCGACGCCCGCCTCGTCGAGCGCGCGAACGCCCGAGATGTGGTCGGCGTGGATGTGGGTGTCCAGCGCGTACGCGAGATCGACGCCGAGTTCGTCGGCGTCGGCGAGGTAGCGGTCGATGAACGCGCGAAGCGGGTCGACGATCGCCGCCTCGTCGCCGTCGACCAGCAGGTAGCCGAGACAGCCCGAGGACGGGCGTTGGTACTGGTACAGCGTCCCGGCGCCGTCGTAGTCGGTTACCTCCTTGCGCTCGTAGATGCGCGCCCAGCCGTTCATCCCGTCCTCTAGATGATTCACGTCGTACCCCCGCTCGGCGAGCGTGCCCGCGACGTACTCGCTGGCGCCGCCCTTCGCGCACAGGACGGTGACCTCGCGGTCGTCGGGGATCCGGTCGAGCACGTCGTCGTCGATGTCGTCTTCGAGGAACTCGAAGTACGGGATATTGATTGATTCGACGTTCTCGCCGCCGATCTTCCACTCCCCGTAGTCCGAACTCATCCGCGTGTCGAGCAGCGTGACTTCCGCCCCGGCGTCGATCCGGCTCTTGAGCGACTCGGGAGAGACCGTGTCGACGTCCGCGTCGGGCGTCGGGAACTCGTCGGGATTCATTGTGTGCACCGCTTCGTATTCGGGGCGCGAACATAAGGGTTCGGATAGAAGTTCTCACAACATACAATACTAATTTGGCGAATCTCGCTGAATTCGATCGACCACTAGTGTTCCTTCTCGAATCGTTAAATCGCTCTACCACGTGTGTATGGACATATCAGTTGCCGGGGTTCGAGAACCGATATGGTTTTATGTCACCCACTGATATTGCGTTACAGCTCCAATACAACATCGGAGTGATCAACCAATGAGCGACATATTCGACATCACCGAGACGCTCGACGTGAAAGGCGCATCGTGCCCCATGCCAGTTGTGAAGACGAAGTCGGCCGTCGACGGCCTCGGCGAGGGAGCGATCCTCGAGGTCGTCGCGACCGACCCGGGGAGCATGAGCGACATCGACGGCTGGGCCGCCGGCACCGACGGCGTCGATCTGCTCGACCAGGTCGAGGACGGCGACGAGTTCAAACACTACATCCAGAAGACCGCGTAAGATGAGCACCGATACTTCCGCAAACTCGCCAGACGGCGACGAGACGATGACCGAGGCGGAGCTTCGCGACCGCGTCGAGGAGCTCGAGGACTCCGTCGCACGGCTCGAAGCCGACGACGGACAGAAGAAGATGACTATCGTCGCCACCAAGGGGACCTTCGACATGGCGTACCCGCCGCTCATCCTGGCGTCGACCGCGGCCGCCTTCGGCTGGGACGTCGTCGTGTTCCACACCTTCTGGGGCCTAGATATCCTCCACGAGGAGAAGTCCAGGAACCTCCAGCTGTCGGCCGTCGGCAACCCGAACATGCCGATGCCGAACGCGCTCGCGGCGCTGCCCGGAATGGACCGGATGGCGACGAGGATGATGGAAAAGCGGATCGACGACAACGGCACCGCCACCCTCGAGGAGCTCATCGACGTCTCGCTCGACCAGGGCGTCGAACTCCAGGCGTGCCAGATGACTATCGACCTGATGGACTACGACGAGGACGACTTCTACGACGACGTCGTCACCGGCGTCGGCGCGGCAACCGCGCTCCAGCATATGGCCGAGTCGGACGTGCAACTGCTCGTCTAGGCGGACCCGAACGCGGACTCGTTCTCGGCGTCGGCAGGTCGAACTCGTTGTCGCGTTCGATCGGCGTGCGACCGGCGTTCCCCGGGACGTGACTCACTGTTTCGCCGTCCGCGCGAGCCCGATACCTGTGAGCGAGGGCTCCCGGTCGCTCAGTACGCTGTGTAGAGATAGCGTCGGCTCGGACCTGTGGTCAGCTGAAAAATCGAAGTCGTTGTCTGTCGCCGTTGGCGACAGGTGTGTCTCAGTATTACTGTCGGACGACGTTCGCCGCGCGGGGCCCCTTGGGCGAGGACTCGATGTCGAACTCGACCTCGGTCCCTTCCGTCAGGTCTTCGCCGCCGACGTCCTCCATGTGGAAGAACACGTCCTCGTCGTCGTCGAGATCGCCGTCGTCAGTCGAAATGAAACCGTAGCCGCCCGTGTCGTTGAAGAAGTCAACCTTACCGTTTGCCATTGCAACCAAACGGAAGGGTGGACGGGGGATAACCCTTCCGAGAGTCGAGGTACCACGACCCGTCACACCGATTCGCAGCCTTACTCGACGGTTCCGCCGTCGTTCAGCGCGACGCCTCTGTTCGTCCCCTCTGTGGCGGGGGCCGGCGTCGGCTCGTCCACGGAGTCCGTCGTGAACTGCTCCAGTAGTTCGTGAAGACTCTCCGCCTCCCGTGCGAGCTCCTGTGCGTCGAGTTCGACCGATTCCATCGTCTCCACCTGCTCCGCGGTCCTGTCGACGACGTCCTCGGCCTCCGATGCGGTCTCCTGTGAGATATCCGTGACCGGTTCGATCATCGATACCGTTTCCTCGGTCGTGGCGGCCTGATCGTCGGTGACTCGACTGATCTCCTGGACGCCTTCGTTCGTCTCCTCCGTGTTCGTCTGCACCTCCGCGAGGGCGTCGCCGAGTTCGTCGACGGCGTCGACGCCCGCCTCCATGCTCTCCTCGGCGCGGCGGACGTTCTCGACGGTCTGTTGGGTCTGGTTCTGGGTGGCGTGGATCCGGTCTTCGATCTCGGTCGCGGCGTCGGCCGTCTCCTCGGCGAGCGCCTTCACCTCGTTCGCGACGACCGCGAAGCCGTCGCCCTCGCGGCCGGCGCGGGCGGCCTCGATATTGGCGTTGAGCGCCAGCATGTTCGTCTGCTCGGCGATCTCCGTGATCAGATCGACGATCTCTCCGATGTCGTCCATCTGCCCGTCCAGCGCCTGGATAGTCTCGACCGTCTCCTCGATCGTCTGCTCGACCTCGGCCATCCGCTCGTAGGCCTCCTCGGCCGTCTCCTCGCCGTCGGCCGCGAGCGTCGCCGTCTGGTCGGAGGTCGACGCGACCTGCTGTGCCGAGGAGGCGACCTCCTCGATCGTCGCCGAGAGCGTCGCCATCTCGCCGGCGGTTTCCTCGAGCAGTTCACGCTGTTCGGTGGCGTTCTCGGCGATCTCCTCCATCGAGCCGTTGACGCTCGCGCTCGCTTGACGCGCCCCGCCGACGCTCGTCGTCGTCTCCTGGGTCGCCCGCGAGACCGACCCGGCGAACGACTGGATCTCGTCCATCGCGTCCTCGAACTCCGAGATCATTCGGTTTATCGAGTCGCCGATCTGCGCCATCGCGGCGCTCTTGCTGTCCGAGTCGACCCGAGCAGAGAGGTCGCCGTCGGCCGCGCGGTCCATCGCGCTGCTGAAGCGGTCCGCCTTTTGCTCGAGATGGTCGTTTAGCTCCTCGACCTCCTCGCGGCGGGCGTCGGCTTCGGCCATCGCCTCCTCCACGTCTGCCATCTCGTCTTTCGCCGCCGTGACCTGCTCGAGGCGTCTCGCGGACACCTCTCGGGACTTCTCGATGGAGACCCAGTTAGTCATCAGCGCGCCCGCGAGCATCAGGATCCCGACAGCGTGGATCCCCGACCACGCCCAGGGGTTGCTGAGCGCGGGTCCGTGGTTGAACACTGTCGTCGGGTCGATCATCCCGAAGACGACGTGGCCGGCGGCGACGTACACGAGGCCGATCCCGAACGGCATCCAATCCTCGTACACAGCGATGATCGCCATGACGATGAAGAAGTGGAAGTGCGCCTCGATGAACCCGCCCGAGAACCGGACGAGCATCGTCGAGGTGACCATCAGCCCCAGCGACGTCGAGGCCGTCTTCCATCGCCTCGGAAGCTGCGGAACGCTCGATGCCGCAAGCAGTGCGATCGTGATCCCGGCCATCGTCGCGACCAGCCAGGTCGGGACTGACGGAACGGTTGCGCCCGTGATCAGAGTGTCCGTCCCCTCCCACAGCCCGAGCGCGATCAGAAACGGGATATGGAGCGCGAGTCCGATCCTGATGTTCCGGTGGCGCCGGGTCCACTGGTCTTCCGGGATCCCGCTCCCGTCCGGGGTGTACCTGATGAACGAGCGAACCTTCTGGACGACCCCGCCGTCCGCCTGGGTTCCCTGATCGGCTGTGACTCCTGTTGTGGACATTATGTTAACTTGATCGTCACGGAGGTATAATCCTGAACATGCAATTATCAGCTTTAGGATCCCCGTGATCGAATAATCCGATTGATGCGTAGCTGCTGGCCGTTCACACACGCAACCCAACCGATCGAGACGCTCTCTTGCGGTTTGGCGAAGTGTATAGAATACTGTACCAATTAGTTCTACCAAAGATATTGTTAGACCAATTATCACCCAGGCGAACCGATATTCCGAACAGATCTAAACGATGAGTTCCGAAAACTGACCTCAGCGGACGCCTTGCAGACTGTACTCGACAGCGCGCTCGGCGTGGAGCGCAGTCGTGTCGAACAGGGGAACGTCCGGGCGGTCGGACTGGTCGACGAGCAGGTCGATCTCCGTGCAGCCGAGGACGACGGCCTCGGCGCCGGCCTCGACGAGGTCGTCGATAACTCGGAGGTACGCCTCCCGGGACTCGTCGCGGATCACGCCGGCCGTCAACTCCTCGAAGATCACGTCGTCGACGAGAGTCCGGTCCTCGTTGTCGGGAACGATCACGTCGATCCCGCGGTCGCCGAACCGCTCGGCGTAGAAGTCACCCTCCATCACCGCCGCCGTTCCGAGCACGCCGACGGTGTCGACTCCGGCATCGTCGATCGCGTCGGCGGTCGCGTCGACGATGTGGACGAACGGAACCGACAGCGCGTCCTCGATCGCAGGGGCGACACGGTGCATCGTGTTCGTCGCCATGACCACGAAGTCGGCGCCGGCGGCCTCGATGTCGCGTGCGGCGTCCGCGAGGAACGCGCCGGCCTCGTCCCAGCGATCCTCGCGGATGAACCGCTCGATCTCCCCGAAGTCGACGCTTCGGATCGCGATCTCGGCCGCGTGGTGTCCGCCGAGCGCGTCGTTGATCCCCTCGTCGAGCAGCCGATAGTACTCGATCGTCGACTGACTGCTCATGCCGCCGAGAACCCCCACCGTCAGTGGTGTCTCGCTCATCGCCTTCCGACGCGACTGCGACGCACATAGTCCCAACGGACGGTGTTCGCCCCTCCACTCGTCTCTTTGTCCTTTGTATTGCACAAGACAAACAATATTAATATGGGGCGCGTAGCGTCTCGTATGCGGATCGTATTCGCGACCGACCTGTCCGACGCGAACGAGGCGGCGATCGAGTCCCGGACATGCCTCGAGTGCCTCGACAATATCGGGGTGACGGAGGTACACCTGCTCACCGTCGTCCCGGACAACGTCTCCAGCGGACTGCCGGGGATGGACGTGGCATCCGACGCACGGGAGGCGCTCAAGACCCAACGCGGGGTGTTCGAGGAGGCCGGGTTCGAGGTAGAAACGCACGTCGCCCGCGGGACGCCCCACCGGCGCATCAACGGCCTCGCGGAGCGACTCGACGCCGACATGATCGTTATCGGCTCGCGGGGGGAGTCGCCGCTGCGCAATCGCCTCATCGGTGGGACCGTCCGCAACGTCGCTCGAACGGCGGTCAGACCGCTGCTCGTCGAGCGGATCGAGAAGACGGAGACCGGCCACGCGGTCAAGAAGGAACACCTCTTCCGGAACACGCTGTACGCGACGGACTTCTCGGAGAACGCCGAGCGCGCGTACGACTTCTTCCCGACGTTGACGGGCGCGACCGAGCGCGCGACTCTCCTCCACGTACGGGGGCGCGAGCAGCGGGAGAGGGGCGACTCGGACCCGGCGGCGCGTGAGCAGTTGGAGGGGATGGCCGACGAACTCCGCGATCGGATGGGTATCGAGGTGGAGACGAACGTCCGCTCAGGCGCCGCAGTCGAGGAGATCGTCGCCGAAGAGGAGCGCGTCGGCGCGACGACGACGCTTATCGGCGCCCGCGGGACGAGTCGGCTCCGGCGGCTCCTCCTCGGGAGTACTGCCGAATCGATCGTCGCGCAGGGGAACAACAACGTTCTGCTCGTGCCGCCGGAGTCGGCGACGCCGCGGTAACTGACACTGCAGGGCGTCGTGCGCCAACGAAGCCCCGACTTCGAGGTAGGGTCCAGCGGTCGATTACCGAAGGGGAGCGGTGAACACGGCCGAGCGCGGCGATCGCCCCGGCGGTTCGCGTCGGAACTCTCCCCGGGTACTCCGTTCGACGCCGCTGTCGGCTACTCGATATCGATCTCTCGTGACGGCTCACCCTCGATCCGCGGGAGTGTGACCGTCAAGACGCCGTTGGTCATGCGTGCGGTCACGGAATCGACATCGACCTCGTCGGGGAGGGTGATCGACCGCTGGACCGATTCGTGCCGGCGCTCGCGGCGCACGACTCGCTCGTCGCCCTCGTGGACCTCGGTCGATTCGTCGTGTTCGGCGCTGACACGGAGCGTGTGGTCGGTGACGGTTACCGACACGTCCTCGCGGTCGAACCCCGGGAGGCCGATGATCACGACGAACTCGTCGTCGTACGCCACGAGGTCGATCGGCGCGTGATCCTCGTCGTCCGTGAACTCGACCCCTGGCCACGACCGCGTCGCGGCCTCGATCTGACGGTCCATACCTTCGATGAGCTGTTCCACGTTCTCCAGGGGGTCGCTCCGTGATAGCATCTGTTCTCCCTCACGATCAGTTCGACGACCGACACGAAATACGCTCCGTCGATCGGACCGGCGTGGTAACGGCTGACTCGGGAATCGTCGACACTTACTCGTGGGCGTGGCGCGTTCAGTCCTATCGACGGCGATCCCGGCCGGACGGATCGCCCCGACTGCTCATGTACGACTGCGACGCGATCTCCGACGCCGTCGACGCTGCGGACGCGGACCCCAGGCTCGACTCGGCGCAGGTTCGCTGCCTCCCGGGTTCGAACGAGGTCGGCGCGATTCTGCTCATCGGAGTCGTCCACGACCACCCCGCGAGCGTGGTTCGGGTCTCTCAGCTCCTCGAGACGTTCACGCCGGACACGCTCGCGCTCGAGCTTCCGCCGCTTTCGATGCCGTTGTTCCGCCGCTACGCCCGTGATTCGCACACGCCGCCGCGGCTGGGCGGTGAAATGAGCGCGGCGATCCGGGCTGCGGGCGAGGCGCGCGTCGTCGGCGTCGACGCTCCCAATCGGGCGTACGTGCGCGCGCTGATCCGGCGTCTCCGCGACGACTCTGACGCTCGGTCGCTCACGCGGACCGTCATCGCGGACCTCGGACGTGGGCTCGTACAGGCCGCGGCGTGCCGGCTGGGCGCCGTCGTCGCCGCGTACACCCCGTACACGCCGCGGGTGTACGCGCACATCGCGTACGAGGCCACCCTGCTCGACGACCCCGAAACGCAGGCCGAACACGAGGCGACGCACCTCGCACAGCACCGCGCGTTCGTCGACGTCGTCGATCCTCCGCCGGAGACCGCGCTCGTCGACGAGACCCGCGAGGCGGTCATGGCCGCCCGGATCGCGACACTCCGGCGGGAGGGCGATGTCGCGGTCGTCGTCGGGATGAGCCACCTCGACGGGTTGGTGCGACGGCTCACCGGGGGCGACGGTGTCGCTAATAAACGGTAGCACTGTCCATGCCCCGCCGCTATGCTGCCGGGCGGCGAACCGGACGGTCGACGTCGCCGCGGAGGACCCCGACCAATGACAACCCGACACGGGAACACGGACGACTGGAAGCGGCTGGTGACGACCACCGGGCTCCCCGTCGGCTGGGCCCGCCGTGGGAGCAACGACAAGTGGCACGTCAGGCCGAAGCCCGGGCTGCTTCGAGGCTGCGACTCGTGGATCGCCCCGTCGTGGCACGAGCGGGGGCAGCTCACGCTTGACGCGACCGCGGTCGTCGGCGAGGGGGATGCGACCGTCGTGCTCGCGACGGAGGCGGTGCCGGAGGCGCTGCGTGACGGGACAACCGATGACGACACGCCCGACGACACGCCCCGGTCGGCGGATACCCGGCCCTGATCTCGCAACGCCACGGCGGTCGGACGTAGTAGCGGCTTCGAACGGTTTCGGCGGTCGGAAAAACTCGGGAACGGGGATCGCCCCCGTCGCTCAGAGGTTCTTTTTCAGCATGATCTCGTCGGACTCGATACTGTCTACGTTCGAGGTCCGCAGCTCGTACGTGTCCTCCCCTTCCTCGGCCCAGCCGAGGCGCCGTCGAACGCTCTGTGAGAGACTCTCCGACGGTTTCACGTGCGCCATCGACCCCGATGTGTTCTCGATCGTCCCGATCTCGTCGCCGTCGGCGGTTACGACGCGCTTCCCCTCGTCCTCGGACCTGAAGTTTCGTGTCATGAGTACTGTCGTTCGTCGCCTTCTCGCTCGATCCCACGTCGCGGGGCGATCGGCCGACCGGATCGGTCGTCGACCGACCCCACAAACCAATCATCGCTGTCATCTCGTATGAACGCTGACTATCGACTCCCAACGGGTTCAAATCGGGGCGGTTCTCGGCCCGGCAGGACGGACTCGTCGACCTGTTGTGGCCAGTTGGGTTTCCGTTCGTGGCGACTTCGCATCCGGAACGTGGCAGCCGATACGGGGCTATATGAGCCGCTGTGGCGAACGCACGTCCGCCCGAATGAGTGTTCACGCGACGGTGGCGGTGGCGCCGCGCGAGTTCGCCCTCAGTCGGACGCTGACCGTCGCGGGCGACGCCCGGATCGAGCTCGAACGGGTGATCCCCTTGGAGGGTCGGCTTGCGCCGTACCTCACGGTGACCGCCGCCGACCCGGCGAGGGTGTGTGACCTCGTCGCCGCGGAGCCGGCCGTCGCCGACGTCGAGGCGGTCCACCGGGGCGACGACCAGTGGGTACTGTGTGTCCGCTGGGGCGAACGGCACTCGCCGATGCTCGCGGCGCTCGTCGACGCCGACGTGGCCTGTACCGAGGCGGTTGAGGCTCACGGGACCTGGCACCTCACGCTCCGGTTCCACAGTCACGAGGCGTTGGCGGACTGGTATCACCGGTGCCTCGAGCGGGGCGTTCGGCCGACCGTCGAGCGGGTCCGCGACGGGAGCGGCGGTGGAGGGTCGTCGGAATCACCCGCGCTCACGAGCGCACAGCGGGAGGCGCTCGCGACCGCATACGAGTCGGGGTACTTCGCGGTGCCGCGGAAGGTGACGCTCGCGGAGCTCGCCGAGCGCCTCGAGATCTCCGACACCGCGACCTCACAGCGGCTCCGCCGGGGGATGCAGAACATGCTCGCGGACGTCTTCGCTGCGCGCACCGTCGATCGCTGAGCTAGAAGAACGGTTGGTTGCCACACCCATCGACGGCCCCGTTCGGTTCGGAGAGCGGACGCTTCACACCGCGAGAACAGGGGACCTCGTCACCCACACGATCCCAACTGGAGTCGGGATTCCCACGCCTTCGGGCGCGAGATGGAGTCACTCGGAGCCGCTCACCGGGCGACGATTACAGGGACGGGGGAGTTGCGGAACACTCTCTTTGCGACGTTTCCGACGACCAGTCGGTCGGCCACCGAGCCGCCGTGGCTCCCGATCATGACCGCATCGAAATCGTCGGCCCTGTTCAGAATCGCCCGTGCCGGATGCCCCAGTTGGACCTCGGTGGAGATATCGACATCGTACTCGGCGGCGATATCCCGGGCGCCGTCGAACACCTCCTGGGCGCGCTCCTGAGCGGCCTCTTCGAGGTTCTCCTCCAGAGCGAGCGCGGTGGCTACCCCTCCCATCGCCGACGGTCCTCCCACGACGCTCAAGACGGTGATATCGGCGTCCGGATGGTTCTCGAGGGCGTATTCGAGGGCTAGTCGTGCCATCTCCGAGTCGTCCATCGGAACGAGGATCCGTGAGATCATGTGACAACTACGGCCAGGGCGCGAATAAAACGGCGGGTCGATCGGCTCGGATCTGGAGCGACGTATCGACGTGACCGTTCTACCGCTATCCGGAGCGTCCGGCTCATCGGACGGAATCTCTCGCTGGGTTTCGCGGTCGAGTCGGTCCGTGGGAGCTCCCCCGAGACCTTGACGGGTTCTCGTCGGTTGGATTCGACGCTTGAACGCCAATCGTTTTCTCCGATACCACCCACGGTTGAGATGAACAGACCGCCGAGCACGTCGAACCGGCCGTGTACACAGACAGTAACGTATGGCACTCGCTCAACTTCTCGAACAGTACGTCAGTCTCGGTATCTTCGTCCTCGCCGCCGGGCTCAGCGTCCTCAGCTACCTCGCGTGGCGACGGGAACGTGATCGTCGGATGCGGACCGTCACGCTCGGGTACGCGATGTTCGCCGTCTACGGACTCATCGTGTTTCTCGAGTACCCGCTGCTCCCGTACTTCCCGTACGCGACGCTGGAATTACTCGAACACGGGAGTGCAATCCTGATCCTCGGTGGCCTCCTGGCGTTTTTCGTCGCTTTGACGCGGGACTGAGCAATGTCGGACCCGGATCTCGAATTGGCCTCGCGGCGGGAAATCTACCAGCGGATAGCCGACACACCAGGCGTTCACTTTCGCGCGCTCCTCGACGAACTCGAGTACGCGCAGGGGACGCTCCAGTACCAGCTCAGGTGGCTCGGCGACGAGGACCTGATCGACGTCTCGGACGACGGCACGTACACGCGGTACTATCCGGCTGCCGAGTTCGACGAAGCCGATCGAACAGTGATGAACGCGCTGCGCCGTGAATACAGTCGCCGCATCCTCGCACATCTTCTCGCGGACGGTCCGCTCTCGACAACCGAACTCAGCGACCGCCTCGACAAGGCGCAGTCGACCGTCTCGTGGCATCTTTCGAAACTCGCCGAGGCTGACCTCGTCACCAAAGAACGCGACGGCCGAAGTGTCGTCTACGAGGTCAGCGATCCCGATCGCGTCAAGTACCTCTACACGGTTCACCGGCGCTCGTTCACGGACAAAGTCGTCGACCGTATCCTAGGCCTTTGGGACAGCTACTAACCCGGGGTCGCGTTCGACGGAATCCCTCGAAGCACCAACAGACGCAACAGGAGCACGTACACGAGAAACGCCACCGAGGGTCCCAGCAGAGGACGGATGAGTCCCGTCAGATCAGTCCCGATTGCGGCCGCGTGAATTGTTCCGAAAGCGAACCCGGCATATGCGAACGAGTGGACCACGCGTGGGCCCCAGGGGTGCTGGAAGCGTTTTGCGTCAGTAAAGCCCAACACCGCGACAACGAACATCAGTAGCGCCCCTGCGCCGACGGCGACGCCGCCGAGAAAGTACGGCATCGAGTATGCCGGCGCTGGAACCTGTCCGGTAACGACGAACCACGCATCAAGGACACCGAGTCCCGCGTGTAGCAACGCGACGATCATCGCGAACACGGATAGTTCGATATGAATTCGTTGCGCGGCCTCGTGGAGCATTCCAAACGACTCCGTGTTGTAGAGGACTCCCGTGAGAACTGCCAGATACAGCGCCGGATACGTCACGAGTGCGGCACCTCGGTCGAGGAGCCAGACGAACTGTGACATCACGATGCCCCCGTCGTTTCGACGACATCGGGACAGCCGTCCGCGTCCCGGAACCCGTTCTTCGTTTCCTGTCGCGTCGGACATCGGTCGGCGGAGTCGTTGATGCCGTCACCATCGTAATCGGCTGGGGCCTGTCGCGTCGAAACGGTCTGGTCGACGAGGTCGCTTTGTTTTTGTTCGGTCGCTTGGGCGGCACGCACGTCTCCGATCTGCCAAAGAGCAGGGACAGCCACCACTAAGACGAGCATCGCCACGACGGTGATTCGTTGCTTATCTGTCCAGGACATGTGTCTCAAAGCCATCCGTCGTATGAAAGACGCCATCGTGGATGATGAGCGCCTCCAGACCCTCCCATTCCGATGCTAATTCGCGCGCCTCGGCGAGTGGGAGTGCCGCGAGGGTCGTTGCCAGGGCGTCGGCTTCCATACAGTCTCGGCGCGCCACGACGGTGACCGATTCATGACGAGAGCCGAGCGATTCGGTGGTCGGATCGTAGACGTGGTCAGTACCGTTTCGCGACCGTCGGTATCCGCCGGATGTCGCGACGTACCAGTCCGTGTCGAGGACCTTCAGCGGTGTGTCGTCACCGTACGGGCTCTCGATGGCGACCGATCCCGTCGGTGGAGACATATCTCCACCACCACTGACGAACCCACATCGGCCGAGTCCCGTGAGCGTCTCGGCGGTTCGATCCACGATGTATCCCTTGGCGAGGCCATTCAGGTCGAGTTCGACGTCGGTTGTGACGTGCGACCCGCTGATTCGGACAGTTCCGGAATCAAACTCCGTTGGTAGTGTTTCACTATCACCACGCAGGAACGTTTTGAGAGTGTGTTCGATACGACCCTGCTGAATATCGAACACCCCGTCGGTCCGGTCGTTGTATTCGAGCCCACGGCGGACGATGCGCTCGATGTGTTCGTTCGCGACCTCCCCTTCACGGTTGAGTCGGCTGACGGCACTCGCCTCATCAAAGGCGTTCAGCTGTGTTTCGAGTGATTCTGCCGTTTCTCGGGCCGCGGTTGCCGAAGTCTCGGCCCGAATGCCTGTCGCCTGAATCCGAAACGTCGTGTCACAACAGCTGAACTCGCGGTGGGTCTCCCCGAACCGTTCGTACACCGATGCGAGCGATCCCGTCATCTCGGTCACTCGTCCTCTTCGTGTTCGTCGTGTTCTTCCCCCTCTTCGTGTTCGTCGTGTTCTTCCCCTTCTTCGTGTTCGTCGTGTTCTTCCCCTTCTTCGTGTTCGCCGTGTTCTTCGTACTCCCCGTGTTCTCCATCCTCGTACCCGGACTGAGTCCGGACTGCCGGCGTGAAGTCCTGATTCGGCGTCGGCGCATCCGAAGCGACCCGTTGTGATGCTTCCGACGCCGTTGAATCGGGTGAGTCAGGTTGCTCGCCAGCCTGTGCGAGGCCGCCGCCGGGCAGAGCAAGGACCCCAGCGACACCAGCTGTGAGGAGCGCACCGACGAGAGTGAATGCGACGAGTTTGTTCTTCGGGACAGGAACGCGCATAATTAGCCACCTCTCGGTTTAGAACCGCTATCTTCGGCGTGGCGGTGGTTACATTCTGCCATTGCAGATAGAGGGTTGAGACAGGCTTGGTAAGGCGTTCGCGTCCAACCATCGAATTTTCGTACAGCCATCGAATCGATACGATATGCTCTCTCGATTCTCTCGGCGAGGTCCTTGCGCCTCAAGCGAGACTCGATATCGTTCCCACATCGCTTCGCGGATACCCGTGACCGATCGTCAACACCCTCGCCAGGCCGAGTCGAACTACCCCACGACGCGCCCGGGACATCGAAACCCGTTCACGTCGGGTCCCGTCTGGGCTGCTCGGACACTGTAGAGTACGACGTCACGCTCCCCGTAGTACCGACCGTCATCGTTCGATCGGCGTCTCCCAGAGCAAGATCCCTGTCGAGCCGACGATGAGGACGACACCAGCCACAGCGAGCGCAAACAATGGGGAGACGACGTCGGAGATGATACCGCTCCCGAGTTGGAACGGGACGACGGCGAGGCCACTGACCATCGCCATCGCACTGAGTACTGTCGCACGTCCTATCGTCTCGATACGATCGTTGACGTACTGGCCAGCGAACGACCGCGTTACGTCCGAGAGCCCGCGAATCAGGAGGAACGTCGGAAGCGCGAGGACCGGGACGAAGTACATCCCCACCAGTGTGCCGCCAACGATGAACGGCAGCCACAGAAACCACGTTCGAAGTCCGAGGCGCGCACGGATCGCACCAGTGTAGTAGCTCAGTCCCGCGCCGAAGAGGCTGTACGCCGCGTAGAACCAGCCGAGTAGAGACTTCACCTGCGACTCCGAGACACCGAAGTCGAGTACGACGGTCTCGAAGATCGGCTGGAGAAACACGAACACGAGGTACGTCACCGCCGCGTAGAGGACGTAGTAATACAGCACGAACGCCCGCATATTGTGCTGTGAGACCGTCTGCCGGATGATCGAGAGCGTACGGCGGAGACTCAAGTCCGTGGTATCGGTTCGTTCGTAGGTCTCGGGGTCGTCTATCGTCAGGAGAACGAACGCGCCGAGTGCTGTGACCCCGGCAGCAACGAACCACGGATACGACAGGTCGATACTTCCGAGATAGCCTCCGATGATTGCCGCCCCAGCGCCGATCGCTAGTGCGACGGACTCGCCGCGGCCACGGACGTGCGCGAACTGGTCCTCGGAGAGACCGTCCGTGAGCGTATCGTACAGCCACGCGTCTTCGCTTCCCGAGCGGAAGTTGTAGCCCATCGACCAACAGACGTACAGAGCCGCGAGCGCCCAGAAGGAACCCGACAGGCCGATTCCGAGCAGCGTAAGCGAGATGAGCGCGGTTCCGATCAACAGACTGTTTCGTCGACCGACACGGTCACCGATGTACCCCGTCGGAATCTCACCAAGCAGCGTCGTTACGTTGTAAATCGCTTCGAGAACGGCTATCTGCGTAAAATCGAGTCCCTGTGCGAGGAAGAAGAGATACATGATCGGGCGGTAGAACTCGACGGCCTTGGTCGATTTGTAGAGATAGTACTTCAGAATGCTTGCCGGAGGTAGATCGGATGGCTTCCAGAACGGACCAACCATACTCGCGATGGATACCCCGGAGAGATGGTTGTTGTGTTATGAGCGATCTGACTTTCCGTAATACGGCTGATCCTCGACGAGCCGACGATGGGGATCGACCCAAACGGGGCTCGCGAGATGCGCGATATCATACGCGGCGAGCGCGACTGTGGGGGCGACGGTCTCCCCACATATCCTTGAGCAGGTCGAGGCGGTCTGTGGCCGCGTTGGAATCCTCCGAAACGGCGAACTAGTGGTCTGTGGATCCCGACAGATTCTGTATAGCAATATACAGTATATATATACCGCATCTAAACCACGCGTCTCGAGATAGGAGGCTCGATACTGCAGGAAACGACCGATGAGCTGATTGGTGATATTCACTTGTGCTTACGTCCTAAGCCCAAGTGGATTCTGGTGCCCGGAAGCCCTCGGGTGAGCCGCATGGATACTTGAGACGAACTGCAAGGGTTTCCGGGCCGGATTCGGCCCTCTCCGTCGCTCGATGACGCACTGACTGCGTTCACCTTACATGCGGAGTTCGGTAATAGCCCAACAACACATCAGTTACTATATGTTTACTTTTCGGACTCCTCGCCGAAGAGTGTGGAGAGAAGATTTCGATGTGCCGCCCGAAGTTGTGTCGAAAATGCTGGTTGTGAGATATCCAGTAAGTCCGCGATCTCCGTACCGGTCCGCTTGCGTTGCTGGTCGAAAAATCCACTATAGTATGCCGTCGCTAAGATATCCCGCTGCCGCCCCGTCAGCGAGTCGTCCAACAACCGCATCCACGAATGAGACGGAGACGTCGTGGTCTGCTCGTGTATCGCTACGTTGACATCCGGGTACTCGGTCTTCAGGTGTCGGACAAGGGTTTGCTTCTCCCGCTCTTCGCGTATCGACGCCCTGACCCTGCAGTGTGAACCTGTGACCACAACTGACCGAATGTTCGCACCGACCGTTGCGAGGGTTGTCACGAGACAGTCACCGATGACGACAGCTTCGTACACCGTCCGGTCCGCTTCGGATATCATCCGGAGGTCGGCTACGGATGAGAGCTCTTCGGCGACAGCTTGGACGTCCACGGACCCGGCGTCTTCACACTGGAAGTGGACGAGGTACGTCTCCTCTGACCGCGGGATGATGTTTTCGACTAGAATGCTTGTCGAGAGATGGTCCGCAAATTCGACGAAGAGATCCGTCGCACCTGTCAGGTCGAACGTCACATCGATCGTTTCCCCACCGAGGAGCGCATTCCGTTGCTCGCTCGTATTGAGTGCATAGCCTACGAGCTCACCGAGTTCGGTCAACACGGACTCGGTTCTGTCGTCGAACGTGTCGGGTTGATCGCTGTAGATAGTCATGATCCCGTATGAGAATTCGTCGTAAACCAATGGGACGCTGATTCCGGACTGGAATCCGTGGCGCAGTGCTGTATCTCGCCACTCGGTCTGGTGTGGGGCTGTTGCGATCCGCGGGACTGTGACGGTCGTTCGCTCCCTGGCCGCTCGGACCGAGGGGATCGTATTACCCGGTTCGAGATCGAGCGAGACTGTGTCCAGGTAGTTTTGCGGTGCCCCGGCCCGTGCGGAAACTCCTATTTCGCTCGCCGCGGGGTCGGGTTCACCGATCCATGCATATGTGAATCGATCGAGAGAGACAAGTGAGTCACACACGTACCGGATGATCGCGTCGCGGCACTGGGCCTGTATTAATGCCTGCATGATCGTCCGGATCTCGTCGTTGAGCTGATCGATGCGCTCAAGTCGCTCAGCTTGTACCTGTGATTCCCGTTCTCGCTCCCGGAGTGTCTGGGTTCGCTCGGCGCGATCAAGCGCCGCTTCGGCAGTCGAGGCGAGGGCCCCCGCGATCTTTTCGGTCATCTCATCGAACGCGCCGACCGACGTATCACCAACGAGGAAGACTCCATGTTCTCCGAGAGGAATGAGAAGCTCACTCCGGATCGGCGTCCCGGCGTTGCATCCGCCGTCGCTGGTTCGAATATCGTCAAAACGTTCCCGTTTCCGGTCTGTGAAAACACGCCAGGCGACGCTGTCGCCCGGTGGAATACGCTGTAGGGTTCCGAGAACCTCGTCGAGATCTTCGGTATACGCGGCCGGGGCTAGTTCTCCGGAGTGGTTGTCGTAGAGATAGACGACACACCCTGACGCGTCGAGCACCCCAGTCGTAGTCTCGACGGTGATCTGTGCGATTTCCGCGTCGGTTTCGGCCTGCAGGAGCTCCTGTGCCGCCGTGTTGATCCCGGTGAGTGCGTTTTCGTAGCGACGTTGTTCGGAGATGTCGCGAAAAATCCCGTGTATGAGCGTGCGGTCGTCAAGTGATACGGTCGAACTGTTGATGGAGACCGGGACCCGACTACCGTCTGTCGTTGTGAGATAGTTTGGTTCACCGTCATCGAATCTCCCGATCGCGTCCGGATCTTCGACGTGGTCATCGAACAGTTCCTGATATCGTTCCGCCTCCTCCCCGGGGTGGAGCGCAGTCTGATGGAGCCCGATGATTTCACTACGCGGTTGATCTCGAAGGGCTGCTGCTGCGGCGTTTGCCTCGATGAGTTCACCCGTGTCGGCATCCGCGACGAAGATCGGATCAGGCGCAGCGTCGATGAGTGTCCGATATCGCTTGTGGGCCGCCTCCAGTTGCTGTTCTCGTTCCTTCCGTTCGGTGATGTCTCGGACAGTCGCAACGTGATACTCCTGCTCCAGTGAGACATGAGAGATGCGTAACTCGACTGGGAACGTGGACCCGTCCTTGCGCTGATGCTCGCTCTCGATCACTTCGGTCCCGTTTTCTCTCACGGTTGCGGCGAAGTCGTTCCACGTTTCCATCGAAAATGCCGGGGTAATGTCCGGCACCGACAGGGACACTAGCTCCTCGTGATCGTATCCGAGCAGTCGACACGCTGTCCCGTTCACGTCGATTATGGCGCTCGTGTCCGGATCAACGATCAAAACCCCATCGCACGCGTTATCGACCAAGTTGCGGAACAACTCGAGTTCCCGTTCGCGTTCCTTGAGGTCCGTAATATCCTGTAGGACCCCGTTCGCCGCGACCGGATTTCCGCCGTCATCGTGTTCGCATTCCGCACGCTCGTGGATCCACTTCGTCGTGCCCTCGACTTCGATCCGATACTCGATGTCGAACGCCTCGCCGTTGAACACTTTGTTTCGCTCCTGTCGGACGACCTCTTTGCCTGGAGAGACAACCAGCGAAGGAACGTCATCGTGCCCGTATGAGTCCTTGTCACTCGGGAACCCGAGTATCTCGCTCGCCATCTCTGACCATTCGGTATCGTTTCGTTCGAGATCGACATACCAACTACCGAGGCCGGCTATCGTTTCCACCTCCCGAGGATGGACACCTCTGAGACAGTCATCCGGTAACCCCTCGCCGCGATCGTTGCTATTCATATAATCCATCGTTAGCATAATGGTTATTATAATATACTATGGTTTGATTACGCGGGACTAAAACACAGTCACAAACAAGTATGACGGAGAACGAGCCTCCCAGCGAGTCCTCTTCGGACGGTTCGGGCTATCGGTCCAGTCAGTCACAGCGGGCGATATGGACGAACCGTACTGCTGCAATTATCGGGGGTGTGGGAGTGCCGAACACAGGCGGAGGCAAATCGTCGACCGTTCGCGACCGATGACTACTAGCTGTGACGGTCTTCACCGCAAGCAGGGTGAACGCCGTATGGGAGCCCTCCGGAACGAGCAAACTCGATGGTTTTCCCCGGATCCAGAATGAGCCCAGCAGGGAAAGACCCCAGCGGACCGATTCGCGTCCTTCACGTCGACGACACTCGGGACCTTGCAGAGATCGCCGCGGAGTTCCTCGAACGACAGGAGGACCGTCTTCACGTCGAAACGGCGACAAGCGCACATGAGGGAGCGGACCGCCTCAGTGACGCGGACTTCGACTGTGTCATCTCCGACTACGACATGCCGGGGATGGACGGGCTCGAGTTCCTTGAGGCGATCCGCGAGGAGTACGGCAGTCTGCCATTCATCCTGTACACCGGCAAGGGCAGCGAAGAAGTCGCCAGCAAGGCGATCGAGCACGGCGTTACCGATTATCTCCAGAAAGAGTCCGGTTCCGAACAGTACAAGATCCTCGCGAATCGCGTTCTGAACGCCGTCCGACAGCACCGTGCGACTCGACGCGCGGAGAATCTCGAACGGATCAATCGCGTCCTTCGAGACGTGGATCAGGCGCTCGTGCGGGCGGAGACACGCGACGAGATCGAAACACGGGTCTGTGAGATCATCAGCGACGCCGATCCCTACCGGTTCGCTTGGATCGGTGAGCACGATCCGAACTCACAAACGGTCCAGCCACGGGCCGCAGCGGGGGTCGAATCGGGATATCTCGATTCGATAGAGGTGACGACCGACGAACGTTCGACCGGAGCGGGTCCTACCGGTCGTGCAGTCCGTACCCGTGACTTGGAGGTCATGCAGCAGATCCCTGAAAGCGACGAGTACGAACCGTGGCGCGAAGATGCGCTGGAACGAGGCTACCGGTCGAGTGCTGCGGTTCCTCTCGTTTACGACTACACCATGTACGGCGTCCTGAACGTCTACGCCGACCGAACCCACGCGTTTGACGAGCAGGAGCGCGAGTTGCTCGGCGAACTCGCCGAGGACATCGCCTATGCACTCTCACAAGCGGAGATTCGATCGCGTCAGCGCCGCTACGAACGTGTCATCAGGAACCTCCCTGTGGGAATCTATCGGACAACTCCCGGTGAAACTGGACGGGTGGTCGACGCGAATCCCGCTCTCGCCGAGATCTTCGACGCCGAGTCGGTCGATGAGATACTCGGCCGTGAAGCCACAACGTTCTACAAGGACTTCGAAGACCGAACTGAGCTGAGCCGAAGACTCAAAGAGGAGGGTGTCGTCTGGGAACGAGAACTTCGCCAGGAGACGCTCTCCGGGGGCGAGATCTGGATAGAAGTCACCGCGATGCGAACGGAGGAAGACGGTGACGTATACTTTGACGGGATAATTCGCGAGATCACGGAGCGAAAGGAACGAGAGCAACAGCTCCGACTCTTCCGGAACGCTGTCGAAGCGTCCGGGCATTCCATCTATTTCACGGATAGCAACGGCACTATCGAGTACGTCAATCCTGCATTCGAAGAAACGACCGGGTACACTGCCACCGAGGCGATCGGAGAAAACCCGCGCCTCCTCCAGTCCGGGGAGCACGACAAGGAGTTCTACCGGGAGATGTGGGAGACGATCTTGGCAGGTGGTACCTGGCGAGACGAGATAACCAACATGTCGAAGAACGGCGATACGTATGACGCCGATCAGACGATCGCACCAGTCGTTGGCGAATCAGGGGACATCGAACACTTCGTCGCGGTCAACGCCGATGTCACTGAACAGAAAGAACGGACGCGGGAGTTAGCACGCAGTCGAGAGCGGTGGCGAGCGCTGTTCGAGAGTTCGCCGGATGCGATCGTCGTCCACGATGAAAACGGGGACGTCCTCGAGGTGAACAATCGGAGCGTCGAGAGTCTGGAATACTCGCGAGCGGAACTCCTCTCGATGAACGTGGCCGATCTCGACACTGGCCTCACTCGAAACGAACTGCAGGACGTTTGGGAATCGATGGATGTCGGAAAGCGATTCAAAGCCGAGACTCGGCTTAGACGACAGGACGGATCCACGTTCCCGGTCGAGGTGTGGGTTATGAAGATCGAGCTCGGAGACGAACTGCGGTTCCTCGCACTGGGCCGGGATATCAGCGAACGCAAGGAGTACGAACACGAACTCGAACGACACAACGAGCGTTTGGAGGACATTATTGAAGTGATCGGTCACGATCTACGGTCCCCACTAAACGTCGTTGAAGGACGTCTCGAACTGTTACAGGAGGAGTACCGAAACGAGCATCTGACTGCAATACGGCATGCTCTTGACCGCTGTAGGGCATTGATCGAAGAACTTCTGGTACTGGTTCGGGAGGGAACGTCAGTGACCGAGTGTGAGCCGGTCGACCTGGCGGACGTCACCGAGAAGTGTTGGCAGACGGTTGCACCGGCCGGGGCGTGTCTGAATATTGAGACGGAGGGGGCAATTCGGGCCGACGGCGATCGGCTCCGTCATCTCCTGGAGAATCTCCTTCGGAACGCGGTCGAACACGGCGGCGAAGACGTTCGTGTGACTGTCGGTACTCTCGCCGGTGGATTTTACGTCGAAGATACCGGGTCGGGGATCCCGGTCGACGATCGGGACCGTGTCTTCGAGAGTGGGTTTTCGACGACTGACCTCGGAACGGGGCTCGGCCTCGCTATCGTTGAGCAAGTCGCCGACGCACACGACTGGGATATCACGGTCACCGAGAGTGCTGCCGGCGGTGCCCGGTTCGATGTTCACGGTGTCGCTACACCCGAGTCGTGATCGCTGTACTGTCTCACGGTCGATATCGGGTCCGGCTTCCCTCCTGCGAGGGTGCTTCCGCCGTTCGAGCGGACGTGAACCCGTACCGGTGAGGGAACTGGACGGCCATCGCAGCGTCGTCGCTCGTACACACGGGGCTCCGGGATCACCAACGACATACGCGCCGCGCGCGGACGACGGCGCGTGACCGACTGGAGCGACCATCGCGGGTACGGCCGTCTGTTCGCCGGCGACGATCTGACCTTCGGAACGGGGTTCCCGCTGACGGACGCACGCGAGTCGCGCCCCTCCGTCGAGGAAGAGATGACGCTGGCAGCCCACGCCGAGGCGGTCGGGTTCGACGGGCTGTGGGCGCGCGACGTGCCCCTGTACTGGCCGCGCTTCGGCGACGCCGGCCAGACGTTCGACACCTGGCCGTGGCTCGGCCACGTCGCCGCCCACACCGACGAGATCGCGCTCGGCACCGCGAGCGCCGTTCTGCCGCTGCGACACCCGCTGCACGTCGCCAAAAGCGCCGCCACGGTCGATCACCTCTCGGACGGTCGGCTGGTGCTGGGCGTCGCGACCGGCGACCGCGACCCGGAGTTTCCGGCGTTCGGCGTCGACATCGACGACCGCGGCGAACGGTTTCGCGAGTCGATCGACCTCCTGCGAACGGTGTGGCGCGACGAGTTTCCGGATGTCGACGGCTCGTGGGGGGAGCTCGACGGCGACCTCGACGTGGTCCCGAAGCCCGTCGGCGAGTCGATCCCGCTGCTTCCGACCGGGTTCGCCCGGCAGTCGATCGAGTGGATCGCGGACCACGGGGACGGCTGGTTCTTCTATCACCTCCCCGAATCGACGCTGGAGTCATATCTCGACGACTGGCGCGGGGCCGCCGGCGACAAGCCGTACGCGATGGCGGTTCGGACGGAACTCGCCGACGACCCCACTGCGGGGCCCGAACACCGCCACCTCGGCTACCGCGCCGGCGCCGAGTGGTTCGTTGAGTACTTCCGCGGCCTCGACGACCTGGGCGTCGACCACGTCCTCGTTTCGCCCGCCGGGGGCGACGACCCCGAGGCGGAGCTGACACGGTTCGCCGAGACGGTGATCGAGCGGGTCTGAGCCGTTCCGATAGGGACGCGATCCGACGCCCGGACTGTCCGTTCCTGATGATTGATAAGGTGGGGTTCGTATCGGTGGACATGGACATCGACACGGAGGAGTTGCTCACGTCGCTGACCAAGCGCGAGGACAACGCCGCGATCAAGTCGTACCAGAACACCGTCGCGGTCGCCTGTCCGGCGTGTGAGGAACCGTTCGACGACCTCGTCGTCTGTAAGCAGAACCCCACGAGCCTCGACCTCTCGAAGCAGTTGGACCTGTGTGTCGGCGTCGACGACGGGCAGGCGTACATCTTCACGCACGGGTAGCCGGCTGAGGTGACGGCTCGGTCGACCGACACCGCGGTGGTTATGCCCTGCCAGCGTCACCTCCGACCGTGACTGACTGGCCCCCGGTCGACCCCGCCGATGCGAACGCGGTCGCCGACCGACGTGACGAGATCGTCGAGGCGGTCCGCGAGCACGCCGGCCGGATCGCCTACCAACTGGCGCTGCTGCAGGGCGGCGACTACGGCAGTCGAGACGTCGACACCGACCGTGGCACGTGGACGGTGAAGTACGAGGGCGGCGATCTGGAGTACCTCCTGTTCTCGCCGAGGAGCGGCGCGGACGTGTACGTGATCTCGACGAAGCGAGACCCGGAGCCCGAACCGTTGGCGACCGCGCTGGCGGACTACGACGCGTTCGTCCGCGGGTTCAACGAGTACGTCGACTCGCTGGAGGGCGTCCTCGACGACGTATCCGCCGAGTTCCCTGAGGCGACGACGACGGAGACGGCCGTCGCGGAGCGCGACCGCGTGCTCGACGCCGTTCGTGACGCCTGCGACCGGATGGCGGGCGAGCTTCACCGCTACGAGGGCGGCGACTACGGTACTTACGCCGCTCGCGTCGACGGTACCCGTTGGGAGCTGAAGTGGGACCGCGACGGCGTCTCGTACCTCCGCGCGGGCGGCAGCGGCGGCGTCTACCTCCTCTCGCAGTACGAGGCACCCTCCGCGGCCGACGTTCGGCAGTACGCTCCGCAGTTCCGCGGCTTCGTCGAGGCGTACAACGAGGAGATCGGGGAGTTGGAGGCGGAACTGGCCGCGATCGAACTGTGAGACGCCGCCGTCGCCGCCACCGCCCCGAGCCCCGCCGAACCGCGTGAGATGGCCGAGCACGGAAGAATAGGTGACTATCTCAACTCAGGTGTGTGAGGTAACTCGTGCAGCGAGTGCTCTCGAACGAGTTGCGTCGGCGGGGGAACGGAGTCCTCCGGGCCGGACTACAGGCCGGCGTAGGGGCCGCCCTTCGCCTCGGTGAGCCGCTCGACCTGCTCCTCGGAGAGGTCGATCGTCGCGGCCGCGAGGTTCTCCTCCAACTGCTCGGTCGTTCGGGCGCCGACGATCGGCGCCGTGACGCCGTCGCGGTGCATCAGCCACGCGAGGGCGGTCTGTGCGGGCGAGGCGTCGACCTCGTCGGCGACGGCGTCGAGTTCGTCGTGGAGGTCGAAGTTCTCCTCGGTGAGATAGGCGTCCGCGAACCGGCTGGACTCGGCGACGCGCGAGTCGCCCGTTAGCCCGTCCTCGCGGTCGTATTTCCCGGTGAGAAAGCCCTGTCCGAGCGGGCTCCACGGACACACCGCCAGGTCCTGGTGGCGTGCCATCTCGAGGTAGTCTCCCTCGATCTCGCGGTCGACGAGGTTGTAGCGCGGCTGGAGCACCGAGAACGGCTCCCAGCCCTCGTTGCGGGCGATCTCGTTGGCACGGGCGACCTTCCAGGCGTTGGGTCGCAGCGTCGAGGCGCCCAGGTAGTGCACCTTCCCGTCCTGGACGAGTCCGTCGAGCGTCTTCATCAGCTCGCGTGCGTCCGTCTGGTCGTCCCAGCGGTGGATGTACAGCACGTCCACGTAGTCGGTCCCGAGGCGATCGAGCAGCGCGTCGATCCGATGGCGGATGTTCTTCCGGTTCGTGCCGCGGCTGTTCGGGTCGCCGTCGCGGATCTGCCAGAAGATCTTCGAGGCGATCGTGTAGCGCTCTCGGTCGCGGTCGGCGAGCCAGTCGCCGATCCAGCGCTCGCTCTCGCCGCCGCCGTACACGTCGGCGGTGTCGATGTAGCGACCGCCGGCGTCCGCGTAGGCGTCGAGCAGCTTGTGGGCGCGCGTTTCGCCGATCTCGACGTTGCCTTCCTCGGTCTCCTTGCCGAATCGCCAGGTGCCGAACTGCAGTTCGCTGGTCCGGATGCCGGTCCCCCCGAGTTGAACGAACTCCATGTCGATGTCCTCGATCTCTGTCATCGATCGGGCGTTCGTCGCTTCGAGTGAAAAGGGTTCAGCATGCGGAACGCGACGAGGGCGCGCGACCGTGCCGTCGCACACGGCTGGTTCGCGTGGGGATCGGGGCGGATCTCGTCTGCGACGGGCTGGAGGGACGAGCAACTACCCGCCCACTCACCTCGACGGCTATTACGCCGCACGGGTCCCGAACGATGGGAACCCTCCCCGTGCCGGATGGGTCGCTTTCGCTGGTGATACTCGGGGGCGAACGGCTTTGTGTGGCAGTCGAGTCCGTCGGGTATGGAGTCCCCGGATCGGAGTGGTGCACCGATCGCGGCCCGAGAGCGGTCGCCGCTGTCGGACGACGACAAACGCGACATCGCTCGGACGATCGACCGTGCGGTCGCGTCCGGGGCTGACGGCCTCGAGACCGACGAGTGGACCGCTCGGTCCGGGTGTCACGTCGCGTTCGTCGTCCGGACCGACCGGATCGAGATCCGGCTGCGATACGACGCGCAGTGCCTTCCCGGGCCGGTGGTCGTTCCGGGGGCCGACGAAACCGCCCCGTCGCTGGTCGACGACGGCGACGCCCCGACGGCGTTCGTCTCTCTCTCGGCCGCGCACGACGCGCTCTACGAGGATCTGACCGACGCCGCCGGCCACGGAGTCGACCCGTACGCCGTCGCGGTGCCGGACACGCCGGTCGCGCGGTCGATCGCCGACGGAACGGTGACGTTCGTCGCGACGCTGTCGGTGCTGACCGGCGAGGGATCCGCCGAGCGCCGGACGTACGAGTGGTGACGGACGGCACGTCGACCCCGTCGTATCACGTGTGTCGGTAGGGTATCGAAACTGATACTAATGCCGAACCTATATATTGTGGTGTCTAGATATCGATCAGTTGGAATGACAGATCAGATCCGCGTACTCCACGTCGACCCCGAGCCCGAGTCCGCGGCTCTGATCACCGAGTACTTCGAGCGCGACGACTCCGTCGTCGTCGAAACCGCCGTCGACGGCGAGGCGGGACTCGACCTGCTCGCGTCGATCCCGATACACTGCGTGGTTTCCGAGCAGGTGCTCCCGGATCGAACCGGAATCGAACTGCTCGAGGAGGTACGCGAGGATCACCCGCAGCTCCCGTTCGTGCTCTACACCGACGAAGAGAGCGAGCGGGTCGAGCGCGAGGCGTTCTCGGCGGGCGCGACCGATCACCTCCCGAAACGGGCGGGATCGGACCGACACGAACGGGTCGTGGAGCGTGTGCTGGCTGCAGTCGAACGTACCCGTGCAGTCGGGGGGACGCCTGCGGAGGCTCGACGCCACGCGCTCGCGAGCGACGTGAACGAGGCGCTCGTCAGAGCGACGACGGCGGCCGACGCGGTCGACCGCGTGTGTGAGCGCCTCGTCGACGCCGACCCGTTCTCGGCTGCCGGCGTCGGGACGTTCGACGCCGAAGCCGGCGACATCGCGTTCGAGTCGCTCCTGTTCGCCGACCGCGATCCGTCGTCGGGAGCCGGCGACGGTTCGACTGTCGGTGACGGCAGCGGCGCGCTCGAATCGGCCGCCGAAGACGCCGCACGCGCCGCCTCGGAGGACGGCGCCACCGTCGTATGGACCGACGGGAGCGCACGTTCGGGAGCCGGCGAGTACCCACGTAGCGTCGAGGAACTCGCGGCGGTCCCGATCGAGGTGACGAACGCGGTGCACGGCGTCCTCGTGGTTACCGCCGACCGCGACGGTGCGATAGGGCGGCCCGAACGGACGTTGCTCGAACGCCTCGCCGACAACCTCGCGCACGCGCTGCGGGCGTTCGAAACCCGAGAGCAGTTGCACGAGGAGCGCGACCGGCGCCGGGCCCTGTTCGCCAATGCCCCGAGCCCGGTTATCGAGGGGGAGATACTCGACGGCGGCGACACTCATCGCATTCGGGCGGTCAACGCGGCGTTCGAGGAGACGTTCGGGTACGAGCAACCCGAGGTGGCCGGGGCGGATATCGCCGACGTCGTCGTTCCCCCCGAACGGCTCGCCGATCACCGAGCGCTCCGGTCGCGGATCGCCGAGGGCGAGTCGATACTCGAGGAGGTCGTCCGCGAGACGGCCGACGGGGAACGGGAGTTCCTGCTGAGCGGGATCCCGTGGGGCACCGACGGCGAGATCGCCGACGGCTGGTACGTCTGGCACATCGATATTTCCGAGCGGAAGCGCAGAGCGAACGCGATCGAGAGGCTCCACAGCGCGACGGGGGCGCTCGTCGAGGCGGCGACGGCCGAGGCGGTCGCGCAGATCACCGCGGACGCGCTCCGCGACGTGCTCGATCTCCCGTTGAACGGGGTTCATCTCCACGACGAGCGCGAGGACGAACTCGTTCCGGTCGCGTGGACGGACGAGACCGAGGAGGTGATCGGCCATCCGCCGACGTTCGCTTCGGGGGAGGGGATCGCCGGCCGGACCTACGAGTCGGGTGAACCGCGCGTGTACGACGACATCGCCGACGTGTCGGAGCGATACAACCCGGAGACGCCCGTGCGCAGCGAGATGGTGCTTCCGCTGTCGGACCACGGCGTGCTCCTCGTCGGGGCGTCGGAACCCGACGCGTTCGACGACCTCGACGTGTCGATGGCACGGACGCTCGCGGAACACGCCACCGCGGTGTTACACCGCATCGAGCGCGAGCACGTGCTCGAGGAGCTCCAGGACCGGACCCGCCAGTTGATGCAGGCGTCCACGCGGGACGCGATCGCCGAGATCGCCGTCGAGACCGCCAACGAAACGCTCGGAGCGCAGTTGAGCGGGGTCCACTTCGCCCGCAGCGGCGGGCGACAGCTCGAGCTGACGGCCCACGCCGACTCCGTCGAGACCTCCTTCGACGAGCTCCCGATCTACGACCGAGGAGTCGACGACGACCCCGCCAGCGACTTCGTCTGGGAGGCGTTCGACAGCGGAGAGCCACGATCCATCGACGACATCCGAACCCACGAACGGCTCGCCGCGGAAACGCCGAGCCGGAGCGTGATCGTTCATCCGCTCAACGATCACGGCGTGTTCATCGTCTCGTCGACCGAGCCGAACGCGTTCGACGAGACGGACAAGACGTTCACCGAGGTTCTGGCGACGGCCGTGGCTGCCGCGCTCGATCGGGTCGAACACGAACGGGAACTCCGCAGACAGAACGAACAGCTCGACGAGTTCGCCGGGCTGATCTCACACGACCTCCGGAATCCGCTCAACGTCGCTCAGGGGCGGGTCATGTTGGCCCGCGAGGAGACGGATACCGACCACCTCGACTCGGCGGCGAGCGCGATCGACCGGGCCCTGTCGCTGCTCGAGGAGTCGCTCGCGATCGCACGGCAGGGTCACGACGACAGCGACGTCGAACCCGTCGAACTCGCGTCGGTCGTCTCGGAGTGCTGGGCACACACCGACACGGCTGAAGCGGAACTGACCGTCGAAACGGATCGGACCGTCCCGGCCGACCCGAGCAGACTCAAACAGCTCCTCGAGAACCTGATCAGGAACGCCGTGAAACACGGCGGAGACGACGTCCGCATCACCGTCGGCGACATCCCCGGCGGGTTCTACGTCGCCGACGACGGCCCGGGGATCCCCGACGACGAGCGTGAACGCGTCTTCGAGGTCGGTCACACCACCGACGACGAGAGCACGGGATACGGGCTGTACATCGTCCGGGAGATCGCGGAGGCACACGGCTGGGACATCAGCATTGCGGACGGCGAGGCCGGTGGAGCCCGGTTCGAAGTGGTCGGTGTTGACAGCACCGGAACCTAACGACTCCGGCGACGGCGGGCACCGAGAACCGATCGGTACTCCGATCGTTTCGGGGTCCAGTTAGTTGTATAATGAGATAGATATAAGTTTCAATTAGGTATTCGAACCGGTATGAATCGACGGTTCGGCAGACGAACGTTCCTGGGTCTCGGCGCTGCCGCGTCCGTCGCCGTCGGCGCCTCGACGGTCGCGCGTGCGGAGTTCTCGGGGGTCGATCAGGACTTCGAGTCCGTCTCGGTCGGCGGGTACCCGAGCGGCTGGAGGAAGGACGGGTCCACGGATCAGGCGGTCGTCAGCGAGCGCGCACACAGCGGCAGCCGGTCGCTACGGGTCAAAGGAAGTCACGGCGGCTGCTGGGAGGCGATCGCGAACGCGCCGATCGGCGGCCACCCCGGCGAGACCGCGGTTCGGTTCTCGGGCGCCATCCTCCCCGGCGCCGCCGGATCCTTCGGCTGCCACGACAAGTACTACGCGCGACTCAAACTCAGGACGGACGCCGGCGGCGGCTGGTCGGACGGGTCGAGCCGCTCCATTCTCACGATGCACCGAGACGGAACGCTGTACGCGCCCGGCGGTGTCGCCGTCGGGTCGTTCTCTCCCGGGGAGTGGATCAGCTACGACATCGTCTATCAGTACGACGCCGGTGCAAACGAGATCACGCTCGACTACGAGATCGACGGCGGATCGAGCGGCGGAACCACGACCGTCGACGCCGCGAGCTGGGAGACGGACATCTCGTATCTCACGCTCAACAGCGGGGACTTCACCGCGTACTGGGACTCGGTCGTCGCGAAGACTGCGGGGGGCGGAAACCAGGTGCCGACCCCGGCGTTTCAGTACGTCCCCGAGTCGCCCACCACCAGCGACGAGGTCGTCTTCGACGCGAGCGACGCGAGCGACGCCGACGGCTCGATCGTCGGGTACGCGTGGGACCTCGACGGCGACGGCGACTACGACGCCACCGGCGAGACGGTCACCCACACCTACGGCAGTAGCGGCGAGTACCCGGTCTCGCTCCGCGTGACGGACGACGACGGGGCATCGGCGGTGACGACGGAGACCGTCACCGTCGGGAGTGGGAACAGGGCGCCGTCGGCGTCGTTTCAGATCTCGCCGCAGTCCCCGACGGTCGGCGACACGCTCACGTTCGACGCTTCGGGCGCGAGCGACCCCGACGGCTCGATCAGCCGGTACGAGTGGGACCTCGACGGCGACGGCGACTACGACGCCACCGGTCGAGTCGTCGAGCGCGGCGTCGAGCGCTCGGGAACGTACGAGATCGGGCTCAGGGTTACCGACGACGACGGGGCGACCGACAGGGTCAGCCGTTCGGTGACGGTCGCGGAACCGGAGAATCAACAACCCACGGCGACGTTCGAGGTGAGTCCGTCGCCGCCCGTGGCGGGGTCGCCGGCCACGTTTGATGCGTCGGCCGCCGACGATCCGGACGGCTCTATCACGGGCTACGAGTGGGATCTCGACGGCGACGGAGGGGTCGACGCGAGCGGTCGGTCGGTCGAACACACGTTCGAGGAGGCCGGCGACGTGACGGTTACGCTCAGAGTCATCGACGACGACGGCGCCGTCGGCAGTATCGAGCGGACGCTGTCGGTGGCCGAACCGGAAAACAAGCCGCCGTCGGCGGTGTTCGATACCTCGACTGCGGAGCCCCGGGCCGGCGAGACGGTTCGCTTCGACGCCTCGGCGAGCACCGATCCGGACGGAGCGATCCAGCAGTACCGGTGGGACCTGACCGGCGACGGAAGCCGCGACGCGACGGGACAGACGGTCGAGTACGCCTACGAGTCGCCGGGCGAGTACACCGTCAAGCTCACCGTCGTCGACGACGCGGGCGCGAAGGCCACGAGCAGCGGCACCCTCACGGTCACAGAGAACCCGCTCACTGCGCTCCAGGCGGCGCACCTGGAGACGGCCGAACGAGTCGACGAGATCTCGGTCGCGAACCTCGGCGCGACCGCCAAGGCCGAACAGGCGAATCGCGCGTTCACCGAGGCGGTCGAACGCGGGGACATCGATCAGGGGACCGCGATCGACGCGATCCGCCGGCTGGACTCGGGGCTGAGCGTCACCCAGGACACCCTCGAGTACATCGGTCCCGCCGAGGAGTTGAGCAGCAACCGGGTCGACCTGGCACAGGAGATGGCGCTTCCGACGATCAACACCGCGATGGAACTGCTGTTGACCGTCGTCTCGATCGCGAAGAAGGTCTCGAAGGGCGTCGGACTCGGGACGAAAGCGGTGCTCTCGACGGCGAAGTCGAAGGCCAAAGACGCCGTGAAGACGATCCTGAAGGGAATGCTCGGTCGACAGATCGACGCGATGTCGAAGATCGACTACGAGGCCAACACCATCGTCGGCGAGATCATAAACGGGGGACTGGACACGGTCGCTGCCGTCAACGAGGCCCTCGAGGCGGCCGCCCAGCGGGTCATCGATTCGGTGTCGACGTCGATCCAGTACTACGCCGAGAAACGGATGGCCGCCGGGGTCGCTCCCCTGGCCGGGTCGTTCCTCGGGTCGACGCCAGCGTCGATCGCGGCGGGACTGGAGTTCTTTTACGCGTACCTCTCGCCCGAACGCGTGGCCCAAGACGGCCTCCGGGGCGACACGAACGCGGCCATGTCCGCCGCGACCGACGCGTCCCAGTCGATCGCGAGCGAGGCCGAGGACACGCAGGGGATCATCCGGGATGCCAAGGAGTTCGGCGAGTCGTTCTCGCTCACCGAGTCGGTGTATCGCCTCTGGAACGACCCCAGCATCTGGGAGGTCGCGAAGACGATCGGCTCGGTCGTCCTGTTCGTCGCCGGCGGCGTCGTCGACGCGTTCGCGACCGGCGGGGGGATCGGCGCGCTCGTGAAGATCAACGTGACACATCACCTCGGGCTGTTCAACGCGATCAGGGGGTAACCAATGCGGGACACAACCACCGAAATTCCACGACTGTTCGAGGAGTACCGCAGCGCACTGTCGGACGGCGACCTCCCCGCTGCCGTCGAATACGCCGTCCGGATCGACGACACCGAGTCGAGCATCGACTCGCTGCTGACCGACTTCCAGACCGCCGTCGAGAACGACGAACGGGTACTCGCTCGAACCATCCTCGGACAGATCGCCGAGACGTACGAGCGGCGCGGACAGGACTTCCAGGCGCGCACTCAGCGGGCGATGGCCGCCGTCGAGGAGGGGACACTCACCGAGTCAGAGCGGGAGGACCTGCTCGCGTTCACCAGAAACGCCGCCCAGACCGACCTGACCAGGACGGGCTTTCTGGTCGACGCGGTGAACTTCTTCGAGGGGACCCGAGAGGGGTCGGCGCTGGTCGAGACGACGAACCAGGTCCGTCGCACCGAAAGCGACATCGACGAGGCGTCCGACTCGGTCTCGTCGGTCACCTCGGAGGCGTCCCTGACGGCGTCCCCGAGCATCCTCGGGAGCTCGGCGCCCGGGGAACTGACGCAGGGAACGACCGTCGAGCTGGTCGCGACCGTCGGGAACGTCGGCGACGCCGAGTCCGCCGCGCTCTCGGTGACGGTCGACTCCGACGACGGCATCGAGCCGACCCGGTCCTCGTACGAGGTGGGGCGCCTCGCCGGCGGCGACCGAACGGAGGTGACGGTCGAGTTCACCGGTCGCCGGGCCGGCTCTCACTCCGTGACGGTCGCGCTGGAGGCCGACGGCTCCGTCGTGGAGTCGGTGAACGAGACGTTCGAGGTGCAAGAGACGGCCAGCTCCGTCCGCGAGGCGATCGTGGGCGGCGACTCGGGAGAACTCGACGCGACCGACATCAGGACCGCGATCACCCATTGGTCGAACGACACGCAAGTCCCCGGAACGGGCGGGAAAACCGTCGAAACCGAGACGCTCCAGCGACTCGTCACCGAGTGGGTCTCGGCGAACGGGGGCGACACGGATGCGTGACCGAGACCCGCCTCACGGCGGCAGCACACGGTGGCTGTACGCGGCGATCGTCGCGCTGACGGTCGTTGCTGTGGCGACGACCGGACCGGTCGCGGCCCAATCGGACGGGGGGCTCGGGCTCTCGCTCGATCCCGTCCGCGACACCGTCGAGCCGGGCGAGACGGTGCAGATCGGCGTGACAGTCGAGAACGCCGGCGACGATGTCGCGCCCGGAACGGTGTTGGCGTTGGACCCGCTGCCCGACGGCTGGGTGCTCGAGTCGTGGTCCGGGACCGACGCCGCGTTCCGTAACTCGACGAACGAGTGGCTCTGGACGACAGTCGACTCCGGGGAAACCCTGAAGTTCACCGTGGTGGTGGGGGTGCCGTCCGACGCCGCGGGCGACGGAACGGTGTCGGGGACCCTGACCGACGGGACGGACCGACAGACGTCCGCGAGCACGACGATCCGAGTGAACGCGGGCACTGCGACCGCCACACCGAGCGGCCCCGCGTCGACGTCAACCGCCGCCGGCGACGGCGGCGACGGCGACGACGACGTGCAGCGCCGGATCCGCACACTTCGCACCGCCGTCGAGACGCCCGGGTTCGGCCCGATACACGCCGCGTTGGGCGTCCTGCTGGCCGCAGCGATGGTGGCGATTCGTCGGGACCGAAGGTGACGACGCCCCGCTCGATCCGTTCGGCGTGAGAACCGGATCGGGGGCAACGGTCGATGCCCTCGTCCAGTGGCGGTCTCAACTGGGCCGAACGTCGATCCGCGCGCGGATCCGCTCGACTCGGAGGCGACCTCCCGGCGACAACGGTCGGGCTTGTCGCGTTCCATCGACGCCGTCGCGGAGACTCGCCGCCGACACCGCCGTCGAACCGGGCCGCGGCCGCGGCGTTGAAGCCACGTGAGTTCCGACAGTTCGGCATGTCCAGTCAGGACGCGACCTGGGACGAGGCGGCCGTTCGTGACCTCCACGCGGACCTCATCGACCTGTACGGCGCCGTCGGCGCCGGCGACGCCCACGGCGCCGACAGCGACCCCGACCCGGGCGACGGGGTCCGACAGTTGCTCACGACGATCCTCTCGCAGAACGTCGCCGACGCCAACACGGAGCGTGCCGCGGAGACCCTCTTCTCGACGTACGACGACTTCGGCGCCATCGAGTCGGCCCCGACCGACGAACTCGCGGAGGCGATCCGCGTCGCCGGCCTCGCGGACACGAAGGCCGCGCGGATCCAGCGCGCGCTCGCGGCGACCCGCGAGGAGACGGGCGGCGCGTACTCGCTGGCGTTTCTCGACGCGATGCCGACCGACGAGGCGAAGGCGTGGCTCACCGACATCAAGGGGGTCGGACCCAAGACGGCGAGCGTCGTCCTCAACTTCCACTTCGGCAAGCCGACGATGGCCGTCGACACGCACGTCGAGCGCGTCTCGAAGCGGTTCGGCCTCGTCCCCGAGTCGGCGTCGAACGCCCGCGCGCACGACGTGCTCGACGCGACGATCCCCGACGGCCTCACCTACCCGATGCACGTCCTGCTCATCGACCACGGACGAACCCACTGTGCGGCTCGGAGCGCGGACTGCGACAACCCGGTGTGTGACCGCTACTGCGACTGCGAGTGGTGTTGACTCGATCGCTCCCGCCGCTGTCACCCTCACGAGACGACTACCCAGCACGCGGTATCTCACGCGATCAATGAGGAAGAATAGCCGGTAGCGGCGCCGAGACAGCCGATCGCCGGCCCCCAGTCGTTGACAACGGCGGGCAGATTCTTGTGCGACGCCCGCGAACCGCCGGACGGTGACGATGTGCACAAGACGAGTTCCGACGCGCTCGGTCGACCGACGCCGCCGACTCGCGAGCGGGACCGGCGGACGCTCCGGTCGGCGACGATTCGGGGTGGGCAATGAGCGGTGACCACGAGCCGACTGACGCGTCCTTCGACGGCGAGGATGCGGCGCTCGACGGCGGCGCGGCGCTTTCGGGGCTGTTCGCACCCGCGCGCGTCGCCGTCGTCGGCGCTACCGATCGCGAGGGGTCGGTCGGGCGGGCGGTGACGGAGAACCTCCTGGCCGAGTTCGACGGCGAGGTCGTGCCGGTGAACCCGAGCCGCGAGGAGGTGTTGGGCCTGTCGTGTGTCGGGTCGGTCGCGGACGCCGACGCGGACATGGCGGTCGTCGCGGTCCCGCCTGGGGCCGTCATCGACGTGGTCCGCGAGTGCGGCGAGTCCGGCGTCCGGAACGTCGTCGTCCTCACGGCCGGCTTCGGCGAGACTGGCGCCGAGGGCGCCGATCGCGAGCAGCAGCTCCGGTCGGTCGCCACCGAGTACGGGATCGACCTCGTCGGACCGAACAGCCTCGGCGTGATGTCGAGCCCGCGCGGGCTCAACGCCACGTTCGGTCCCGACGCGCCGCCCGCGGGCGGCGTCTCGTTCATGAGCCAGTCGGGGGCGTTCGTCACGGCCGTCGTCGACTGGGCGAAAGGCGAGGGGATCGGCTTCAAGGACGTCGTCTCGCTGGGCAACAAGGCAGTCCTCGACGAGACGGACTTCGTCCGCGCGTGGGGCGACGACCCCGACACGGACGTGGTCGTCGGCTACCTCGAGAGCATCGACGACGGTCGTGCGTTCGTCGACGCCGCCCGCGAGACGACCGACGACACGCCCGTCGCGGTCGTCAAGTCGGGGCGCACCGACGCCGGCGCACAGGCGGCCTCCAGCCACACGGGCGCCATCGCCGGCTCGGACAGAGCCTACGAGGCCGGGCTCGACGCCGCGGGGGTGTTGCGTGCGGAGTCCGTCCAGGAGCTGTTCGACGCCGCCCGCGCGCTCGCCGGCGGCGACGTGCCCGAGTCCGACGGCGTCGCCGTCGTGACGAACGCCGGCGGCCCGGGCGTGATGGCGACGGACGCGGTCGGCGACGCCGAGCGCCTTCGGCTGGCGAGCTTCGGCGAGGAGACGGTCGACCGCCTCGGCGAGGCACTCCCCGACGAGGCGAACGTGTACAACCCCGTCGACGTGATCGGCGACGCGAGCGTCGACCGATTCCGGGAGGCGCTCGACGTCGCGCTGCAGGACCCGGACGTGGGCTCGGTCGTCGTGATCACCGCGCCGACCGCGACGCTGGACTTCGGAGAGTTGGGCGAAATGATCGCCGACGCCGCCGACGAGCACGGCGTTCCGATGGCCGCCTGCCTGATGGGCGGGCAGCGACTCGCCGACGCCGGCGACGTGCTGCGCGATCGGGGGGTCCCGTCGTACTTCGACCCGGCGCGCGCGGTCGGCGGCCTGGAGTCGCTGACGGAGTACCGCGAGGTACGCGGGCGGTCGTACCCCGAGCCCGAGCCGATCGATGCCGACCGAGAGCGGGTCCGCGAGATCCTCTCGTCGGTGCGCGATCGGTCGGACAACCGCCTCGGCGTCGAGGCGATGGAGATCTTCGACGCCTACGGCATCCCGACGCCCGACGGCGCGGTGGTCGACGACCCCGCGGAGGCCGAGCGGGTCGCCGAGGGGATCGGCGAGGAGGTCGTGATGAAGATCGTCTCGCCGGACATCCTCCATAAGTCCGACATCGGCGGCGTCAAGGTCGGCGTCCCGGTCGGCGAGGTCGCCGACGCGTACGAGGATCTGGTCTCGCGGGCGCGCAACTACCAGCCCGACGCGACGATCCTCGGCGTCCAGGTCCAGGAGATGATCGACCTCGATGAGGGCGTCGAGACGATCGTCGGCAGTCACACGGACCCGCAGTTCGGTCCGTTGGTCATGTTCGGGCTGGGCGGCGTGTTCGTCGAGATCATGGAGGACACCACCTTCCGACTCGCGCCGGTCGGGCGCGGCGAGGCCGTCGAGATGACCGAGGAGATCGACGCCGCGCCCCTGTTGCGGGGCGCCCGTGGGCGCGAGGCGGTCGACATCGACGCGGTCGTCGACGCCGTCAGGCGCGTCTCGCAGTTGGTCGCCGACTTCCCGAGCATCGTGGAACTGGACGTGAACCCACTGGTCGCGACGCCCGACGGGGTCCGGGCCGTCGACCTGCGACTCACCGTCGACCCCGAGGAGCTGGAGACTCAGTCATGAACCCGTTACTCGTCACATCGACCGCCGAAAGCACCGGCAAGACGGCCGTCACGCTCGCGCTCGCGCGCATCGCCGCCGAGCGCGGACGCGAGGTCGGCTACATGAAACCGAAGGGTACGCGCCTCCAGAGCGTCGTCGGCAAGACGCTCGACGAGGACCCGATGCTCGCTCGGGAGCTGCTCGGCACCGACGCCGAGATGCACGAGATGGAACCCATCGTCTACTCGCCAACCTTCATCGAAGGGGCCATCCGCGGCCGCGAGAACCCCGACGAGCTCCGCGAGCGTATCGCGGAGGCGTACGACGGGCTCGCAGCGGACGCCGACACCATGTTCGTCGAGGGCGGCGGAAACGTCCGCACCGGCGGGGTCGTCGACCTCACCGATCCCGAGGTGGCCGAGATCCTCGACGCTGAGGTCCTGCTGGTGGCCGAGTACGGATCGCCGGGAGACGTGGACGACCTGCTCGCGGCCGTCGACGACGTGGGCGACCGCCTCGCCGGCGTCCTGTTCAACCGCATCGACGACGCTGTGTACGACGACGTCGACCAGGACGTGATCCCGTTTCTCACGAGCCGGGGTGTCGAGACGCTCGGCGCCCTCCCGCGAAGCCCGGAACTGGCCGGCGTGACCGTGTCGGCGCTGGCGGACGAGCTCGGCGCGGAGGTGCTCGTCGAGGGCGACGGCGACGCGCTCGTCCAGCGGTTCTCCGTGGGCGCGATGGGCGCAGAGGAGGCGCTTCGCCACTTCCGGCGCGCCCGCGACGCCGCGGTCATCACCGGCGGCGACCGCTCGGACATCGCCACGGCGGCCGTCGAGGCCAACAGCGTGCGCTGTCTCGTCCTCACCGGCGGTCACCGGCCGTCCGGCTCCGTGCTCGGCAAGGCGAAGGAGGCCGGCCTTCCGGTGCTGTCGGTGGCCTCGGACACGCTCACGACCGTCGACCGTGCGGAGGACGTGATCCGCAGCGGCCGGACGCGAGACGAGCGGACGGTCGAGGTGATGCGCGACCTACTGGAGACACATGCGGACGTGGACGCGCTGCTCGGCCCGGGTGGTGACTGAGCGGCCCTCGACGCCACACTCCGGGGTGAGCGGTCACCCACGATTCCCTTCCGACCGGATGGCGCACGCCGGCGACCCGCCGTGACGTCCGTCGGGGTCACCCCGAGCGCACCGAGACATCGTTCGCATACTCCGAGTGGGACCGACGGTCGTCGGTACCGCCGCCGCCGTCGGGTGCCTCGAGGTCCGTCACCCGGTCGAACACCGAGCGCGGATCGTCGCTGAATTGCCAGCGGAGCCGGGCCCGTGCGATCAGGCTGAGCCGTCGCCGCATCGTCAACGTGGGACGCGTCGAGACCACGTCGTAGCCGAGATCGCGAACGAGTCGGTGTTGGTCCGCGTACATCACTGCGGCCGCCAGCACGGGGAACTGGCAGTCCTCGGGAAGATATTGGATCCCGTCGACGCCGTAGTAGTAGAGCCGTTCGGCCCGCGCCAGTTCCTCGCGTACCGCGTCGGCGACGCCGTCCGAGAACTCCAGTGCGGCGACGTCCTCGTGACCGACCCCGTTCGCTTCGAGCGTCTCCGCCGGCAGGTACACCCGGTCGTACTCGAGGACGTCCTCGCGGACGTCCCGAATGAAGTTCGTGAGCTGGAACGCTTCCCCCAGCGCCCCCGCGTGCGGACGCGCCGTCTCCTTTTCGGGAGGATCCATCAGCTCCAGCATCATGTGGCCGACCGCCGCGGAGGACCCGCGAAGGTACGTCGACAGTTCCTCGCGGGTCCGGTACCGGCTCTTGTCGATGTCCATCAACATCGACCGGATGAACGTCTCGACCTCTTCCCGTGGGATGTCGTGACGGGCCCTGAGGTCCGCGAAGGCCTCGACGACCGGATCGTCGGCCTCGCGCTCGCCGAGGGCCGCCGCGCGCATCCGCTCGAGGCGCCGTCGCTGTTCGTCCGGCGGGGCGGGATCCTCGTCGTCGACGATATCGTCGGCCGTCCTGAAGAACGCGTAGAGGACGTACGTCGGATACCGCGCGCGTTCGGGGAGGAACCTCGTCGCGACGTGGAAGGTCTGTCCCGTCCGTCGCTGAACTGCCTTGCTCCGTTCGATCTGCTGTTGTGAGACCATCGTGAGTGGTGGGAGGCTGCTCGGTTTGGTTCCGCACGGTTCGCTGAACACGTGATTGTACCCGCCACAAGGTGGTCAAATCCATACCAAGTCAACTTGGGTACTATAAGACGGATACCCCCGAACTCAGTACTCGTGAAACTCGCGACCACAGCGAGTGCACTCGATCGTGGTCGGGCCGAACCAGCGCCGCACCTTCTCGACGGGGCCGTGACACTCGGGGCACACGCCGAGACCCCGGTCGTCAGCCGCCCGTGTGGACAGGTCCAACAGCAGGTCCTCGAGTTCCTCGATCCGCTCTTGCTGGTTCTCGACAGTCTCCTGCAGTTGATCGACGCGTTGTTCGTACGCCTCGGCGGAGTCGAGGTCGACGACGACGTCGGCGTCGTCCGTCTCCGCCTCCGCCTGGGACTCGGACTCGTCGTCCGTGTCGGCCTCGGTCTCCTGTTGGCTATCGTCAGTCACGTCCGTATGTCTCGGCTGAACGGCTTCAATCGGGAACCAAGTCAGTTTGCCATGCCCCGCGGCGCCGCGGGCCGACGGCGGCCGATATGAACCGTTCGACGTCACTCACGGCTACACTGAGCCGCTGCACTGCCGCCCCGGTACCCAACAGTTTGGTCGGGGTCCCACACTCGGTGGATCGGGGACTCCAGCAACGTGTTCGGTCGCGCCGTCGGCGGCCGCGTCGGAGTTCCGAACTCGCCTTGAGGGCCATGGCTACTCGCCGGTCGACTCGCTCGGGTCTCGAGACGCACTCGTCTGCAACTCGCAGCACCGGGCCCGACGACCAGCGCGACAAACGGGTACACGCGGTCAGGTCCACCGGCTGATGAACACGCCGGCGCCGATCACGACCACCGGCTGATGAACACGCCGGCGCCGATCACGAGCGCGGCGACCACGACGTTTAGCGCGCCGGGAACGACCTGTCCGACCGTCGCGCGATACACACCGAACGCGGCGAGCGCGATACCGACGAACACGTGAGCGCCGAGCACTACAGTCGCCTTTTCCATACGTCCGATACTGCCGACGGGCGCTTCAAGAGTGTACCAAACCAGAGAGGTCCGTGGCCACATCGACGAGGCAACCGACAACCGGTGTCCGCTGGTCACGGACAGCCAGCGGTGACGGGATCACGGCCGATCGACGTCGACGGACGGCTCTACCCTGTCGAGTGCGTCGCGGAGATGAGTCTGTTCGATGAGGACGTCGTCGACGTCACCGATCTCGAACCCGCGGTCGCGGAGGTGACCCTCCGCGGCAAGCAGGGCGGCCTCGCGGACGACCCCGGCCAACTCGCTTCCCGTGTAACCCGCCGTCTCGGCGGCGAGAGCGTCGGGGTCGACGCCTCGGGTCGGGACGTCCTCGAGGTGAACGGAGAGGATCGCCCCGCGTTCGTCGCGGTCCGGACGCGGGACCGTCACGCGCGTTTCGATCCGTCCGGGTCGCAACAGCGCCGGGTCGATCGAATCCGGCCGGTTCGTCGCCGCCAGGACCACGACCGATCCGCGGGATGACAGCCCGTCGAGTTCGGTGAGCAGTTGCGATACGACCCGCTCCGCGGCGCCCGTGTCCGTCCGGCCCCGCGCGGGCGCCAGCGCGTCCAGCTCATCGAGGAAGACGACCGAGGGTGCGATCTGTCTCGCGCGCTCGAACACCTCTCGAACTCCGCGTTCGCTCTCGCCGACGTAGCGGTTCATCAGCTCCGGCCCGTCGACCGCGAGGAAGTTCGCCGACGTCGAGGTCGCCACGGCCTTCGCGAGCATCGTCTTGCCGGTTCCCGGCGGGCCCGAGAGCAGGATCCCCGTCGGCGCGTCGACGGCGAGGTGATCGAACAGTTCGGGGTATCGAAGGGGCCACTCGACCGTCCGGATCACCGCCCGTTTCGCCGCATCGAGGCCGCCGATGTCGCCGTACTCGATCTCCGGCCGATCGACCGTCACCTCCCGGAGCGTCGCCGGTTTCACGGCGTCGAGAGCCGCCTCGACATCGCCTTGGCGAACGGTTACTCGGCCGCGGTCGTGATCGTGAGCCGCCCGAGTCGCGGCGTCGACGAGGACTGCTTCCAGGTCGGCGCCGGTGTACCCGTGGGTTCGATCCGCGACAGCGTCGAGGTCCACGTCGCTCGCGAGTCGCGAGCCGGCGGCGTGAACGCGAAGTATCTCGGCGCGGTCCGCCCGGTCGGGCACGCCGACCCGGAGTTCGGCGTCGAATCGACCCCCTCGCCTGAGCCCGGGGTCGACGTCCTCGGGATGGGTGGCCTCCCCCACGACCACGAGGTCCTCGCGGTCGCACACGCGGTCGAGAAGCCATCCGACCGCCGATGGCGACGCCCGCGTTCCATCGCTGTCGGGGGTTGGTGCGGCCGCCGCGAGGTCCTCGATGAAGACGATCGCCGGCGCGTCGGCGGCTGCTGCCCGTAACGCAGCCGCGAGCGATTCGCGACGCTTGCAGTCCTCGGGAGGTACCTCCTCGAGCGGCAGATCGGCGTCGGCGGCAACGGCCCGGACGAGCGACGTCTTTCCCGTTCCCGCCGGCCCATGCACGAGCACGCCAGCCGGCGTTCGCACGCCGGTGCCGGCGTACGCTTCGGGATCGGTGAGGGGGCCGACGACAAGGCGTCGTAGCGTCGCTCGCTCGTCGGTAAGTCCCCCGATCGGGGACAGCGATGGGGCGGATTCCGCGGCCCGGGGGGCAGCGTCGAGGGCGTCGCCTCGTGTCGATATCTCGGTCTCGGGTGTCACTTCCACCGGCCCGGCGGGGTCGAGATCGACGACGGCCATCGACACCACCACGCTCCCACCGAAGAGGTGTGCCTCGACGCTGTCTCCCGCAGTCACGTAGCGCCCGGACAGGGCGCGAGAGAGGGCGGCCGTGTCGCCGTCGAGCGACGACGACTCCGCGGCGACGGACACTGTCCGCGCCGCGGGGGCCGCCGCGGCTTCGACCGTGACGGGCGTTCCGGCGTCGGCGCCGGCGTTGCGCTCGACGGCTGCCCCGGCGAGGACGGCGTCCTCCGGGAGCACTGCACAGTCTTCTCCGACCGCCGCGACGGTCGATTCGGCCGCCTCGACGCACACCGGGTCGCCGACGTCGACGCCGATGCGCTCCCGAGTCGCCGGCGCGAACCGGACGCGGTCGGCCGCGATCGTCAGTTCTCGGTCGGGGTCTGTGAGCCTGAGTCGAACCGTCATGTACGTGTCTCCTCCGTTCGGAACGCGTCGGGACACACGGAACGTGACCCCAAAGTGACGGCACCAACGTGGTGGGGGTCCGATCGACGGGCACCGAATCGGGAATCGCAACCCAACTGATTGGGTCACACGAATACACGACAGAAGACCGTACTGTCACACGTCCTCCAAATCACCATGTTCACCGTCGAAACACAGATCGAGATCGACTCACAGCCGGAGGGGGTGTTTTCGTTTCTGGACGATCCGCGCAACCACGTGAAGATAACGCCTGGACTGATCAACGTGAGCAGCGTCGAAGCCCTCCCGAACGGCGGCAAACGCGCCGAGTACCGATACAAACTCGCGGGCGTGACGCTCGTCGGGAGCGTCGAGGACATCGAACGGTCCCCGCCGGGTTGCCTGACTCAAGCGCTATCCGGCGCCATCGACGGGACGATCACCTACGACTTGGACGGAACGGAAACCGGAACGCTGCTTCGCTACGAGGCGGAGTACGACATCCCCGGAACGGTCATCGACACCGTGCTCGCACCCGTCGCGTCAGCGTACAACCGGCGCGAGGCCGAAGCGACCCTCGAGAACCTGAAGACGTTCCTCGAGAACTGAGCGGATGTCTCGCTGCCGCGGCGGACGAGCCGCCGGGGCGCAACCGTCGACGACCTCCTATCCGCACGTGGGCGACCGACCGGTCACCTCTCGAAGAACGCGTCGACGAGCTTGCGCTTCGCCGCTTGGAGGTGCTGGTGATACGTCGAGGGGACGATATCCATCGACTCGGCGAGTTGCTTGCCCTCGGCACGCCGTGGCCACTCGAAGTAGCCGCTGACGTGTGCCTTTCGCAACGCGGTCAACTGGCGATCGGTGAGCTGGCTCCGGAGCTCCTCCCGGAACCCGTTGGCGGTCTGTTGCGGTTCGTCCTCGTGGTAGGCGACGAGCTCGACCCGATCGTACTCCGCTCTGAGCGCGTCGAGAACGCGACGCGCCGCCTGTTCGGTTCCGACGCGAAACTCGACTTCGAGCGTCCGCGAATCGGCGTGCAGTTTCGTCACGCGGCTTCCCGCCTCCGAGAGGACCTCCACGAGCGGCGAACTCGACAGCCGGAACTGAACGACGGTCTCGTCGTCGGTCTCGACGAGCGGCTCGACGGAGACGACGTCCTCGTGACGCATCGCCTGTTCGGCGAGCGCCTCCGTGTCGTCGAAGTCCGTACTGACGACGGTCACGACCTCGGAGCCGTGTTCGTCGGCGATCGTCGCCTCGTGGTCGAACCGGGCACCGAGCTCGGCGGCGAGATCGGGGAGGAAGAGGTCGTCGTCCGACAGCTCTACCCCGATGTTGAGGACTGTGTCGGTCGTAATGGTCCGCTTCGTCAGCACGTCGTTTATCGACACGCCGACGCTGCGTCCCAGCGACTCGAGTACCACCCGTTCGCGACTGTCGAGGAGGTTCCCCTCGTCGAGCACCCCGACGACGCCGTAGGTCGTCGACCGATAGGTCAACGGGACGAGCACACAGGTTCCACCGCCCGCGACGCCGAGCAGATCGCTCGCGTCGTCGAGTCGATGGACCGCCTGTCGATCGATGGTCTCGCGGAGGGTTCGAACGCCGTCGCCGTCGTCGTCGAGGTCGACCATCTCCGTCTCGACCGTCCGCGCGCCCGCCTGTTCCGTGATGTCCACACGGCCCGCGGTCTCGTCGTATCGACCGAGCCACGCCGCCGTGTACTCCCCGCCGGTACCGAGACGCTCGGTGATCAGCTGCTCGACCTCGTCGCGGCTCTCCGCACGCACCAACGCGGAGGTGACGTCGCTCACGAGTCCGTTCACCCGGTCGAGCACCCGATCGAGTGACTCCCGCTCGGCCACCAGCTCTTGTTGCGCCTGTTTTCGCTCGGTGACGTCCATCTGGAACCCGACGAAGTGAGAGATATCCCCGTGTTCGTCGAGGATGGGACTGATACTGATCTGGTTCCAGAACTCGCTTCCGTCGCGTGTGTAGTTCCGCAAGACCGTCTGGATCCCCTGCTTCTCTTTGATCGCCTCGGACACCTCCGCGACCTTCTCGGGGTCTGTCTCGGGCCCTTGGAGGAAGCGGTGGTTGGCGCCGATCACTTCATCCGGCGGATACCCCGTGATCTCCTCGAAGGAGTCGTTCATGTAGATCATCGGCTCTTCCGGGTCGGTAGCGTCCGATATCGTAATGCCGATGGGGGCTTCGTCGAGCGCCCGCTCTTTCAGACGTCGTTCGGCTTTGACGGTGAGATCGGAGATCGGCATGCGCGTCCCCGCCTCCCGGTCGTACGTCGTGACGTTCGAGTCCACGGAGTCGACGACCGCCTCCACGGCGTCCGGTTCGTTCGTCGGGACGAGCGCAGTCGCGTCCGCGTCGACGGCGCGCCGTGCGAGCTCGCCGTCGATCGATTCGGCGACGACTACCACGGGGAGTTCGGTGTGCTCTTGGCGGACGGATTCGAGGAACGCGATACCGTCGAAGCCGTCCTCGCTGACGGTCGTGACGACGCAGTCGACGGTGTGTTCGTCCACCGTGTCGGCGGCCTCGATGAAGTCTCCCGACCGCGTGACGTCGAACCGTTCTTCCCCCGAGAGATCGGCAACCGTGGGGCCGTCCGCGAGGTCATCTCCGGCGAACAGCACGGCGACGGACGCCTCGTCGGTCCGCTCGTCGTGTCCGTTCTGGCGGGTGTCGGATCGTGTCTTGCGAGTGTCGGATCGTGTCATAGGTTCGGTGCGAGGTCGCTGATAGGGGACGGGTCCGCGTCACGCGCGACCGCTTCCGCGGCGTGTTCGCCGCTGATCACTGCCATCGGAAGACCAACCCCCGGAGAGGTGAATGCTCCGGTGTAGTAGAGCCCGTCCACGCCCGGCGCGTGATGTGCGGGACGGAGGGGCCCCGTTTGGTCGAGGGTGTGTGCGAGGCCGAGGGCGGTTCCGTCGGGTGTTCGATAGCGCTCGGCGAACTCGGAGACGCACACCGAGCGCTCGACGACGATCCGGTCGCGGAGATCGACGTCGGTCTGTGCTGCGAGGTCCGCGAGCACCTGATCGCGGAACGCCGAGACGCGTTCCGGATCGTCGTCGAGGCCTGGGGCGATCGGTACCAACACGACCACGGCGTGGTGCCCGTCGGGAGCGACGTCGTCGTCGGTCTTCGACGCCACCGAGAGGTAGTACGCCGGGTCGTCGGGCCAGCCCGGGTCGTCGAAGATCTGTTCGAAGTGAGGGTCCCAGTCCGTCGGGAACACGAGCGAGTGGTGTTCGAGCGGGTCGACCGAGCCTTCGACGCCGAGATACAACAGCAGCGCCGACGGGCCGTACGTCGCCTCGTCCCAGTAGGACGGGTCGCGCTTCACTCCCGCCTCGGTCAACAGATCGCGTTCGACGTGTGCGGGGTTCGCGTCGGCGACGACGCTGTCCGCGACGGTCGACTCACCGCCGGCGACGACCCGCACGCCGTCGACCAGCGGTACCAGTTCGGTCACCTCCTGACCGGTCCGGTAGGTGACGCCGAGCTCACGTCCGAGGTCGACGAGCGCCTCGACGAGGCTGTACATCCCGCCCTCGGGATAGTAGACGCCGCGCTCGAAGTCGACGTGCGCCATGAGGTTGTACAGCGACGGCGTCTCGTGGGGAGAACTCCCGAGGAACACAAGCGTGTACTGCAGGAGCTGTTGGAGCTTCGGCTCGTCGAAGTAGCCCTCGACGTACTGTTGCATCGGTCGCAGGTGTTTGAGTGCGGGCGCGGCCCGGACGATGCTCGGGTCGAGCAGGTCGCGGAACCGCGAGCGGTCGGTGTAGACGAACCGCTCCATTCCGATCTCGTAGGTCCGGCGCGCCGTCTTGAGGTACTCGTCGAGGGCGTCCCCGGCGCCGTCCTCGTAGGACTCGAACAGCCGACGGGTCCGGTCCAGGTCGGGCGTGACATCGACGGTGTCGCCGTCCTTGAAGAACACGCGATACTGCGGGTCGAGCCGTTCGAGCTCGTAGTAGTCGGCCGCCGAGCGGCCGAACTGCCCGAAGAATCGGTCGAACGTCTCGGGCATCATGTACCACGAGGGGCCGGTGTCGAAGGTGAATCCGTCCACCTCGAGCCGGTTCGTGACGCCGCCGAGTGTGTCGTTCCGCTCTCTGACGGTGACGGTCGCGCCCGCGTCGGCGAGATAACACGCTGACACGAGGCCGGCGACGCCGCCACCGATCACGGTGACAGTCTCGTCTTCGAGGGGTGTGCCGTCGATCATTGTGGGTTCGTGTTGTCGGGGGTATCGTCGGGACCGTCGTCGGAGTGGGGTCGGTTCTCGGGGCGGGCGAGGACGGAGTTCGACGCGTTCAGGGCACGTACCAGATGCCGCGGTCGCCGTCGAGCCACTGCCCGACGACGACGTGGGGGAGCGCCACGATGCTGATGAAGATACTCCAGAACGCGACGAGTCCGATCAACACGCCCGCACCGCCGAGCGGTTGTGGCGACACCGTCCACAGCGCTGCCGCGAGCCCGAACGTCGCGACACTCCCGGCGATGAGGACGCCCCACGACGCGAGCGTGACTTCCTTCGGGTCGTCCGATTCGAGCGCGTCGAGCAGCCCGGAGTTCTCGTCGGGGGCGATGACGGTATCGTCGACGGCCCGCGTGCGGGCGACCTGGCGGGCGGAGTACCACAGCGGGAAGTAGAGCCCGACCGCGATCACGACCGGGACGGCCGCGAAGTAGGCGACGAGCAGGAGCGTTTCGGCGGCGTCGGCGAGGAACGACCCTGAGCCTGTCGCCCGGGCGTACCCGAGCCCGAGGTGCGCGAGCAGGAGCGCGCCGTACCCGCCGCCGAGCATCAGGCGACGCGCCTGGAGGTCGCCGGCGACGCCGGCGAGCGCGCCCGGCTCGAAGATGTTCACCATGACGCTGCTGAACGCGAGGAACGTCTCGGGCCAGAACACCATCGGGACGACCATCACGGCACCGCCGCGGACGGCCGCGGCGATCACGCGCTGCGTGCGGGACCGAAGGTGCTCGGTACCGTATACCGCCTCCAGGACATGGAGGTCACCGAACCCGCCCTTCGCCACGGCGGTACTCACTGCGAGCGCCAGCCCCGCGATCGGTGCCAGGAAGAACAGGCCGGCAAACAGCCCCACCGCGAGCAGATACACGCCGACGTACCAGCCTTGGAACGAAGCCGCGCGTCGACGGAGGTTCTCGAAGTGCTCGTAGCCGCCGTGTGGGAGGTTCATGGCGACCATTCCGAACAGGTAGACCCCTGCTTGCGTTCGCAGCGGGATCTGTACACCGACCAACTGACCGGCGGCGAAGCCGACAGTGAGAACGATGAGCGCGGCCCGGGACACCGTCAGCGGGAGCCCCCCCGTCGTCTCCCGGACCGACCACCGCTTGCCGACCGTTGACTCGCTGCTCATGGACAACTCAATCGTACGCACACGACCCCAATGAAAAGCGTTCCAAACTGTATGGGTATCGCATCCCGAACGATGGGGAACAGTTAACACGATGTGTCAGTGTTGACTGGAACGGTGCCCGTCAAGGAGTTCCCGTGTCCGCAGTGCGGCGCCGAGGTCGCGATCGGACTGCCGAAGGGAGGGACGGTGAAGTCGATCACAACCTCGGAACGACCGGAGACCACCGGCTCGAAACCGAAAGCCCGCCAGGTCAGGTGTCGCAACGACCACGAGTTCTTCGTCCTGTTCGAGTGGTGACCCCATACGGGTACCCGCCACGCCGGTGTCTCCCCGCCGCGTGACTCCCCCGAGTTCGTGAGCAGTCGGAGCACTCGTGCGTCGCTGGTCGGGGTCGTTCGAATCACACCAGTTCGGTACGACCCCCCTAACGCCGATCGGACAGACGAAACTGTGATACTGATTTCACTTGAGCCACGATCGGTACCGCAGTGATTTGGCTCCAGAGTTAGTACCGTCTCCGTATTACTATGAGGTGGATGTTGGGGACAATAGCAACCGCTTGGAACGTACCGCTGCAGATGGGACAGATCACGTCCCGGCCGGAGTGGATCTGGCTCGCACTCGGGACGGCATTCATGGGACTCGGCACCATCTACTTCATGATGCGCGGGATGGGCGTCGAGGACCCGGACGCGAAGAAGTTCTACGCCATCACGACGCTGATCCCTGCCATCGCGTTCACGATGTACCTGTCGATGCTGCTGGGATACGGCCTCACGATGGTGCCGTTCGCGGGCGAGGAACACCCGATCTACTGGGCGCGGTACGCGGACTGGCTGTTCACCACGCCGTTACTCCTGCTCGACCTCGCGCTGTTGGTCGACGCCGACCGCGGCACAATCCTGGCGCTGGTCGGTGCTGACGGGATCATGATCGGCACCGGGCTCATCGGGGCCCTGACGCAGGTGTACGAGTTCCGCTTCATCTGGTGGGCCGTCAGCACGGCGGCGATGCTGTACATTCTGTACGTGCTGTACTTCGGTTTCACCAAGAAGGCCAACGCGATGAGCGACGACGTCGGGTCGACGTTCCGGGTCCTCCGGAACCTCGTCCTCGTGCTGTGGTCGGCGTATCCCGTCGTGTGGCTGATCGGCAGCGAGGGCGCCGGGATCGTCCCGCTCAACATCGAGACGCTCCTGTTCATGGTGCTCGACGTGAGCGCGAAGGTCGGCTTCGGCCTGGTGCTGCTCCGCAGCCGCGCCATCTTCGGCGAGTCGAGCGCGCCGGAGCCCTCCGCCGACGAGGGTGCCACGGCGGCGGACTGACCGACTCTCGACTGCATAGCGCCGATCAACTGATTTTTCAAACAACCATGTCGGATCCGGTCCTACTGTTGGTGTCTGCCGATGACACGAACGGCATGCCGCCGTCGTTGAACCGCCTCGCAGTGGCCGGGTTCGCGCTCGCGGTCGTCGTCGCCGTGGTCGGCCTGTTCGCGCTACCGACGCTTCGATCGATGGGGCTGTCGTTCCGAGCGGCGTTCGCGATCATCGGGGTCGCGGAGCTCGCGGCCGCCTTCGTCACTGCGCTCGCCGTGTACCACCTGTACGACTGACCGCGGGGAGAGCCCGACACCATTCGCCCGGGCGATCCGCGTGCTGCCTCCCGCCCGGACCGCGCTCCGTCCGTCGGGACTTGTCGAGCGACCCAGCACCGATCGCTGATCCGGTCCCGTCGGCTCCGTCACGGATCCCTCTCTCGCCGACACTGGCGGCTACTCGAACGCGTCGAGGCTCGACTGGCCGGCGTTCCGGCCCGCTCCCCCCGTCGCGTTCGGATCCGCCGGCTCGTCGGTTCGTCCCGACCGCGACAGAGAGAGCCGTCGGCGTACTTCCGGGTGATCCGCGGCCTCCCGGGCACGGGCCGCGAGCGCGTCGAACCGCTCGCGGGCCGCCTGCCGGGCGGTCTCGAACTCGACGATCGGTCGGGGGTAGTCCTCCCCGATCTCGACGCCGAGATCCGCCTGCATCGACAGCGGGAGTTTCTCCGGCCTGTCGAGATGCTCCGGAGGAACGTCGGCCAACTCCGGGACCCAGCGGTGGACGAAGGTCCCGTCGGGGTCGTTCTCGCGGGCCTGCTTGCGGGGGTTGTAGATCCGGACGGCGGCAACGCCGGTCAGCCCGGTCTGGTACTGCCACTGCGTGTAGTTGATGGCGGGGTCGGCGTCGACGAGGTGCTCGTAGAAGTGGTCGGCGCCGACGCGCCACGGCTGTTCCAGCAGGGAGCCGAAGAACGACGCGCACATGGCCCGCATCCGGAAGTTGAGCCACCCCGTCTCGCGCAGGCAGCGCATCGACGCGTCGACCATCGGGTAGCCCGTCCGCCCCTCCTTCCACGCGTCGATGCGCTCCTCGTCGCGCGAGTCGCGGTTCAGCCATCTGAAGACGGGATTGACCGCGCGCTCCGTCCAGCCGGGCCAGTCCTGGAGCTTCTGGGTGTAGTGGCGATTCCAGTAGAGCCGGTCGCGGAACAGTTCCTTGCCGCTGCCCTCGGGCGCCTCGCGCTCCAGCCGCTGGAACACCTCCCTGACGGAGAGACAGCCGAACCGGAGGTACGGGGACAGCCGGCTGGTCCCCGTCTCGGCGGCCGCTGGAGCCGAAATCGACCCCGGGTACTCGTGGATCCGACCCAGGAACCGATCGAGGCGCGCGAGCGCCGGCGACCGCCCGCCGACGGGGACCGACTCCTTCGTCGGCGTCACGTCGTAGGCCGACTCGATCGCCTCGACGCTCGTCGCGGCGTCCACGCCGTGGCTCCCGAACCCCGACTCGTCGGGACTCAGCCGGTCGCTCCGGAAGTACGACTCGACGTGTTCGGCCCACTCGTCGCGCGGGTCGTCGACCCCTCGGCGGATCCCGTCCCCGTCGACGTACCGAACGTCGAGCCGCTCGGCCGCGCGGTCGTCCCGTCGTCGCCCGTACCGACTCGTCGCGTCCGCGGTCGCGACGACGTCCCACCCCGCGTCGCGAAACTGCGCCAGCACGTCGAGCGGGTCCCCGTGGGCGTACACCAGGGTGGTGTCGCGGTCGGCGTATCGCTCGCGGAGGTCGGTCAGCGATTCGTCGAGGAACCGCCGCCGGGCGTCGCACGCGAGCGCGTCCTCGCCGTAGAAGTGTGGGTCGAAGACGAACAGGGGACAGACGGTCTCGTACTCCCGGGTCGCGTACGTCACCGCGGGCTGGTCGGGGACGCGCAGGTGCCGCCGGTGCCAGAGGACACACGCCGTTCCCTCGGGGACGACGTGCGGCGACGGCACGCCCCCGGGGTCGTTCGAGTCGTCGGTCATCGTCCGGATCACGGGCGAGACAGTAATAACGTCATCCCGTCCGGCCGACGGTCGAGAGCGCGGTGCCCGATTCACCCCGGACTGACGGCGGTCCGACGTCGATCCGTCGGCGAACGCACGCCGACGGCTGCACGGCCGTGACGGCGGTCGTGGATGATCACCCGAGCACGTAGCGGAGCCACGGATACCGCTCGATGAGCGTCTCGCCGCCCACGTCGTACGCCTCGATGTACTGGTCGACCCCGAGGATCCGGCCGGCGCCGAACGCCGCGACCGAGAGGAACACGAGCATGTACGCGAAGTCGCCGTTGATGTAGCCGTGAGCGATATCCCAGTTACCGAGGTAGAACAGCAACATCATGAACGCCCCGAAGAACGCCGCCAGCCGGGTGAGGCCGCCGACGATCACGCCGAGGCCGATGAGCAGTTCGCCCCACGGCACGGCGACGTTAACGATATCGACGAACCACCCCGTGCTCCCCATCGCGACGAACAGATCGGCGACGGGGCTCCCGTTCGCGGGCGGCGCGTTCTGGAGATACCCGGCAGCACTGAAGCTGCCCGACAACACCTTGTCGAGGCCGCTTTGGAAGAACGCCAATCCGATCATCAGTCTGAGCGCGAGGATGAACCAGACGCTCAGCGTGTGCAGTTTGCCCTCGGCGGTGAAGCCACCGATCGTGCTTCGAAGTCGGATCTCTTGTGTGGACATCACAACCCCAGAGACATGACAAGCAGATAAGTCTATTTGCCGGAGACTCTTTCCGACAGATGGCGTTTCGAGACCGATATCGCCGTCCCGAAGTCGGAGAACCGGCTTCGCGGAGATCTTCCGGCGTCCGTCGCTCTTCACGTCGGTTCGCCGTTCTCGACGTGACGGCCCGCCGCGGCCTTCACGCCGCAGTACGGCGATCGCGGGATACAGATCGGGAATCACGTCCCGGCCCGCGTGCGCACTGCGCACCGTCTCGATCGACCGGGTCGGGGCGGACGTGCTCGTGGAGTTTCCCGTGGCGAGCCAGGCAGTCGAACACGTGTGGACGTGGTCCGCGAGATCGAGACCGTCGAGTGCGTCGCCAGCGACCGAGCGCTCACGGTCGAGAACGGCGGAGAGGAGTCACCCCCTCGGTTCTGAGCTGAGGCGCCAGCCCGGAGGACACCCTCCCCGATCAGAACGGGTCCGAGAGGTACTCCTCGGGGATCGCGTTGCGAGCGGTGACCAGCGGGTCGACGACCTGGCTGATCTCCAGCCCGCCAACGAGGCTGCTGAACAGATACGCCTCGGTGGCCGAGTAGCCGTGATCGTGAGACAGGAGTTCGATGAGGTCCTCGTTCGCCAGCCTGACGGCTTCTTCCAGCGTCTCGGCGCTCGCGATCGTCTTCCACGCCGAGTCGGTGTGGACGAGCGGTCGCTCCAGCGACACCGGCGGGTCGGAGACGACCGAGACGGTCACGTCGATGTCGGTGCCGATCTCGGCGCCGGTGCCGCACATCTCGCCGTCGGCCATCGCCGCCTTCGAATCACCCATCGCCAGCATCCCGCCCTCCTGAAACACGGGGAAGTACGCCGTCGTCCCGGTCGTCATATCGGTCGTGTCGAGGTTTCCGCCGTGGTCGTGCGGGGTCAACGTCGAGACCGATTCCTCGGCCGTCGCGACGCCGATCGTTCCGATGACCGGGTCGATCGGGACCGTTCGATCGCCGAACGACAGCGACTCGCCGTCGTCGCTCACCTCAGTCACCCGCGTCGCGGGGTGCTCGATGTCATCGCGGTCCTGCAGGAGGCCGAACCCCGGCGCGGTGACGACGCGCCCCCGGTCCTCGTTCACGCGGATATCCTCGATCTCGACGCGGAGGACGTCGCCCGGTTCGGCGCCCTCGACGGCCACCGGGCCGGTCGCGGCGTTGACTTCCTCGGGGATCGCCTCCAACAGGTCGTCGTCGGTCTGGATGGCGCCGTTGAGGCTGTCGATCGTCTCGAACGTCAGCCGTTCGCCGTCGGCCGCGGTGTAGACCGGCTCCATCGCCGGCGCGAACTCGTACACGTGCCCGTGGGTGTGTGACACCACTTCTCGTGACATTCGTCGACACGGTTCGCTCGGTTTCGATATAAACCGTCGCTCTTCGGCGGGTTCCGCTGGAGACGATCGAACCCATAGGCGTCACGCCCGCCGGCGGGGACATATCGGACCTCTCGTCGGAGGCGGTCCGCCGATCCCGAAGCGTCGATCGGGGATATCGACGTTCATACAGTCTCGACCCGAACACGGGACCGTTCTTTCCGGAATCGAGTTCCTGTACGGACGAACGCTCGGAGTCGACGGTACGACCGAGACGAACCAAACGTATTTGAACGACGGCAGCGAGGTCACGGTAGACGCAGATGGACCTGACCAGCAGTCAGCGGGAGATCCTGAACACCCTCGTCAACGGGTACGAGACGACCGAGTCCCCGATGCCGGCCACGGAGATCGCCGACGTGTGCGACCGGCACGTGGGAACGATCCGAAACCTGATGCAGATGATGAAGTCGCTCGGACTGGTCGAGGGCGTTCCGGGCTCCGAGGGCGGGTACGTGCCGACCGAGGCCGCCTTCTCGGCGCTGGGGCGTGACCCCGCCGCGAACGGCGACGGCGAGACGATCGGACTCGCCCACGGCTACGACCGGGTCGACGTGGCCGTCGAGTCGATCGACTTCACGAACGTCCATCATCCGGAGAAGTGTCGCGCCACCGTGACGTTTCGGGAGTCGGTCACCCGGTTCAGCGTGGGCGATCCGGTGATCGTCGGGCCGACTCCGAACTCGGGGCTCGTCATCACCGGGCAAGTCGAGGCGACCGACGAGGGCCACAACGTCCTCCACCTCGACGTAGCGCGGATGGAAGCACCGTTGGAGCGGTAGCAACCAGACGGTACCCCGTCGGCGCTACGACTGCGGGCCGGAGGCCGCCGAGTCGAACTTCAGTTCGAGTTCGTGGAAGTGCCTTCGAGCGTCGCCGCCGGCGGTCGTCGGCGGGCGCGAGCGGGTCCGCTTGGACGAGGCATGTCGGGCGGCACACCACCGGACCGCCTCGCGGTCCGCGTCGACCGCGTCGGCGGTTCGCTCGATACCGAGATCACGGTCGACGAGCCGAACGAGGATCGCATCGAGCAGCTCGGGGGGGATATCGTCCGGTGTTGCTCGGGTGTCATCGGGTGCGACACCGCTCAAACGGCCGTAGTCACACTGATCGGCCGGACCTGAAGCGACGACGGAACACCCGAGCTGTCGACCGATCGCCGACAGTTCGCTCGCATATGTGTCGCCCAGCGGCCGGAGGTCGGCCGCCGCGTCGCCGTATCGCGTCACGCGTCCGAGCAGGGTGTCCGTTCGGTTCGTCGTCCCCACGACGAGCCTGTCGTCGGCGTTGGCGACGTAGTACCGACACGCCGTCCGGACCCGCGAGACGAACTCGCCCAGGTCGGTCGCCCCCGCTCGCTCGGTTACTCGCGTCGGAAGCGCCGCCTCGAGTTCCGCGACGAGGGGTCTGATCGTCACCCGGTCCGCGGCGATCCCGAGGTCGTCGGCGATCGACTGTGGGCTCGGCGCGTCGAGCCCGGCCGCCTTGTGACATGGAAGGTGGAGCCCGCGGACCCGCGCCGCACCGAGCGCTTCGACGGCGATCGCGGCGGCGGCACCCGACTCCCGTCCGGCTCCGAGGTCGACGACCACGCCCTCGGCGTCGGCCGCGTCGACACGGGAGCCAACGAGATCGCGAGCGTTCGCGACGATCCTCGCCGCCCGCCGGTCGCCCCCGACGAGCGAGTGATCGCCACCGGCAGTGGTTCCAGCGGACGCGTCGACGACGTGCGGGGACGGCGAGGGCGGTCGTTCTCGCTTGTGAGCGGTGCGTCGGACCCGACCGAGGAGGCGGGTGACGGTTTCGCGGTCGACACCCGTCGCCTCGTCGATCGGCGACGGCGAAGCGTTCGACCCCGCCCCGACGAGTGCACCCAGCACGCTGTCGAGCGTCGCGTAGGAGGCACCGAGATCGGACTCGTCGGTCTGTCCCGGCCAGAATCCCGCAGTCGGCGGGCGGGCGATGATCTCCGGTGGCACGTCGAGTGCGGTCGCGAGCGCCCGAACGGCCGTCTTGTCGTACTCGCCGAGCGGGTGCAGGTCCGCGGCGTCGTCGCCGTACTTCGTGAAGTAGCCGAGCAGCCGCTCGGTCCGGTTGCTCGTGCCGACGACCATCCCGTCGGACGCGTCGGCAACGAGATGCGCACACGCCATCCGAAGGCGTGCAGCTAGATTCCCGGCGGCGACTGCGTCGCCGTCCGCGGCGATCCGCGGGGCGACGTACCGCTTGAACACGTCCAGCGCGGGATCCAGCGGGACGGTTGCGTGGTCAACGCCGAGCGAGTCGGCAAACGATCGGGCGTCGCCCACGTGCCGCTCGTCGGTCGTGTCGGTCGGCATGATCAGCGCCGTCACCGCGGAGGCGCCGAGCGCCTCGACGGCGAGCGCGGCCGTGGTCGCCGAGTCGACGCCCCCGGACAGACAGACGACGGCGTGCTCCGCGTCGAGCGCGTCGGCCGTTTCCCGGATCAGCCTCGTCGACTGCGAACGCAACTGTTCAGTGGCGCCGGCCTCGCGGCTGCCGGCGGCTGTCGCACGCGGTTCCGAGTGTCCGGCCGACACCGTCAGTCACCACCTACGCCGGTGTCGGCGCCCCCGGAGTCGACGCGATCGGCGTTCGGTGACGACTCGCGCGGCGGGAGGTCGTACGCGACGCTCGATTGGATCCACGCGTCCACCCGGTCGCGATCGTAGACGATCACGCTGTCGTCCGCCAGCGAGAGCCGGCCGTATCTGCTGGTACCCGACGGGTCCGTCGAGGGATCCCCGTCCGGCGGATCTACGGTCACAGCGGTACCCCCACGGGCGGGGTCGCCGTGTCACGCATGCGGTGACAGGTGGAAATCGGTCCAACGTTCGTCTCGATAGCCGGTCGTACAGGGTTGTCTTTGGAAATCGTAGCGGGTTTTAGTACGATACTGTATGACTGTTCAGCCAGATCTTCGCTCGATCGTCCATCGCTCATATCCCGAACACGCACACCGCCCTACAAAGTATTTTCGAGTGATGAGATCGTATCCCCCGATATTAGTTAGACTCCTAGAACACGATCGAGGAATCGAGCAGCTAATCACAGTGTTCTTCGGAGAATAATATCAATATATCAGATTCACTGACGGAGCTCGTCGATGCCGCCGCATGCACTGGTCGGGCCGATCGAAAAGCGCCGCTCACCCCCGGCAGATTCGACGCTCGATTCCCGTTCGGTAGGAGCGGCATACTCGATCCTTGCTGTCGATCTCGGCCGAGAGAACGGCGCCGTTTCGGCGCATGATACTAGCAGGATAACACTTAGTACGCCTGAGTTTGGATCGTCTGGTAATGCCGCTCCGTCCCGTCGACCGCGACGTTCTGGAAGATATCTCACAGGATATCACACAGTCCAACTACGGGTTCCTGTACGTCGACCGCGTCCGCGACGACCTGAAAGACCAGTACCAGAGCCGAGAGAAACGTCGGCTCAAGGCGCCGAAGTTATCGAACTCCGACATGAAGGAGGCGCTGCGGGACCTCGCGGAGGACGAGAACTACAGCCTCGAACGGATCCGATCCGGGGTGTTCTACTGGGACCCGTTCGGGAGCGGCACGCGCACGGGGATCACGGAGCGCCTCAAGGGCGTGTTCCGCGACCAGATGGTCGTCACGACCGAGGACCTCCGGAAGGCGTTCGACCTGGCGCACGACGACGCCGACTTCTTCGCGACACAGCTGCGACGGCAGAACCTCGTGATGCGTATCGCGGCCGGGAGCCGGGACTACTACTCGGTCGGCTCGCGTCTGAAAGAGGAGACCGGCGAGGACGATCTCAAGGGGAAGCTCAAGCGGCGCGCGACCCACGGCAAGCTCTCGCACGGCCAACTGGAGGAGGCGATCTCGGTTGCGGCGACGTCGGACGTGATCGGCTACCTGCAGGGCGAGGGGCTCATCATCGACATGGACGGGGAGTACCTGGTCGAGGACGCGCTGGGGGAGTTCGCCGAGAAGCTCGCCGACGACATCGGCGACGACGTGAGCCGGGCGTTCGAGGACGCCGGGAACGTGATGCCGACCGACGAGTTCGACTCGCTGATCGAGTCGGAGATCGAGGTTCGGTCGAACGTGCTCGCACACGTCAGATCCAGCGGCGCCGACGTCGACAAGCGGAGAGTCATCGAGGCCGTCCGGAACGGCTACGACGAGGGCGGCGACCCCCACATCGAGGTGCTCGAAGCGCGCAACCTCGCGGTGGCCGTCGAGCCGTTCGACCGCATGGTCGAGGCGCAAGCCGAGGACCTCACTCGGCCGTTGTTGCAGGACTTGACGGCTGCGACGGCCGACTCCCTCAAGTCCGAACTACGCGAGGAGATAGAGGAACTGCACCTCACGACGAGCGACGCCGGAAACACGTACGCGCGAGCGCAGGTCCGCGAGCGCGGCGAGGAACTGATCGACGAGCGATTCTGACCACCGACCACCGAAGCCACCCGATACCTACCAAATCCAATGCGATACACCACTTTCGAGGAAGACGAGGAGTCCGGAACAGTCGTCGCCCGCCCGAACAGCCAGAACGACTCGGCGGTCAGGTTCGAGCACGGCTTCGCCGACTGGGCCGACGAGGACAGCGGCAACTGGGAGGAGCTGCTCGCGCACCTCATGGAGGAGGTCCTCGGCGGCGAGGACCTCTCCATCGACCAGGACGGCAACGCCGTCATCGACGTCGAGGACGCCGCAGAGACACTCGCCGAGAGCGAGCACGCGCGCAGCGAGAACTCGGCGCGCGCCATCATCGACTACCTCGGGCACAACGACATCGTCTCGATCGAGAACACGACGGTGACGGTGCTGCGGCCCCCCCACACGTACGACGAGGACGAGATGGACCGCGCGGTGAAGATGTACAGCAACTGGGCGGCGGCGTTCGACACGCTCACCGAGCGGATCGAGACGGCCGTCGGCCGGGTCGAGGAGGCCCAAGAGCGGCTGAACTCGCGCGCGGAGGACACGACCGACGTGACCGAGCACCTCCAGAACCTCCGCGAGTCGCGCGAGGAGTACAAACAGGAGATGCTCTCGATCGCGGGCGATCGCGATATCGACGAGCTCGACGAGGAGGAACGCCGGAAGTTCGACCACGCCCGCGAGCAGTACTACCACTACGACAACCTCGTCGAACAGGAGGAGAAGCAAGGCGAGACGATCCCGAACCCGAACCCGGACCAGATGGATCTGGGGGAGATCATCAACCAGCTCGAGTCGACCAAAGACCAGTTCTCGATCGAGCAAGAGCGCCTCCGCGACCGGATCCGGACCCAGCAGCTGTGGCCGACGGAGGCGGTCGCCGCCTCCGAGCAGTTCACGAACGTGCTGTCGGCGATGGGCAACGTCGTCCCGAAGCAAGAGCGGATGGAGGAGGAGGACGCCCAGAGCGTCCTCGACGGCATTCGGGGGAACGCGGACGAGCTCACGCAGATGAACGAGTCCTCCCAGGAGATCACGCAGGGGGAGACGGAAGCCGAGACGATCAAAGAGCAGTGAGGATGTCGACCGGGACTCCACTGCGGGGCGTGGTCGATACGATGGGACCCGATCCGTCGAACCGTCGACCCGACTCTCGGCGTACTGCACGCCCGCGGGGCGGGAGGTAAGCCCGTGTCGCGCCCGTCGAACGCCGGTCCGTGGATCGACCGCGTCGCCGTCGTGGAGGCGGCGAGCGAGCGAGTGCTCTCGTGGAGCGAGCCGCCCGCTCCCAGACAGGTCTGGTCGGAGATCGCGGCGTTCGACGCCGCGATCCGCGGGATCGGGGACCTTTTCGCCGACGCCCTGCCGCTGCCGGTGCCGGCCACGGCCGACGACCCGCGGATCGCGGAGGCCGTCGAGCGGGTGCTCGTCGCGGCGTTCGAGGGGGAAGAACCGCCGGCGGCGGCGGTCGACACCGCACGGGGGACCGGTCGTCTCGGCGAGGACCCCGCCGACGGCCGTAGCGTGCCGCTCGCCGCCGTCGGCGAACCCGTCGCGAACTGGTTCGTGCTCGTTCCGGTCGTCGCCGACCGACTGGAGGGGGCCGCCGAACGCGTCGAACGCTGCGCCGGCCGGATGGAACTCCACGGCCGCGGCGACTCCGCGGCCGCGTTGCGGGACGTGGCGGGTGCCCTCCGGGACACCGTCGCGACGGTCCGAAACGTCGCCACGCGGACGCTGTGGCTCAATCCGCCGGACGCCCTGATCGACGCGAAGGAACGGCAGGTTCGCGAGTACGTGACCCGAACGATGAACGCATACAACCCAGTCGCATGACGAGTGCCAATCTCACGCCGATCACGAAAGACGACCAGCCGACCTCCCACGTCACCGTAGGGAAGAGCAAAGTCGGACCGGGCGCGAAGATCGCCCGGGTCCGCCACGCCGGTCGCGAGGCGTTCTTCCGGGTCGAAACCGAGGAGGACGGCTTCGCGAGCACTATCAAGAACAAGGTCTACCTCAACAGCAACGTCGCGACGCTGTTCGGGGGGATCAACCGGACGAACGACTTCTACGTCGACACCGACGTGTCGCTCGGCGCGGTCCGCGCGTGCAAACGTGCGACCATCTACGCCGAGGGCATCAACGAGGAGGCGCTGACGTCGGCGCTCGCGGAGGGACAGTTCCTGTTGCATCCGATCCACGAGGTAGTCGACATCGGCGGCGAGCGCGTCGAGTTCGTCGTCGACGAGCTGGAGCCGCAGGCGACGACCCTCCGTGTCGACGACGATACCGAGTTCGAGTTCCTCGACGAACCGCCGACGAACACGGGCCCGCCGGCGGGTGCCGCCGGCGGCGGCCCCGACGGCGAGGGGGCATCGGGAGGCGACGGCTCGGGGAGGGGGGGCAAGCAGGCCGACGAGGAGGAGGCCAACATCGACATCACGCCGCAGAACCCGACGACGAGCTTCGAGGAGGACGTCGCCGGCCTCGAGGAGGTGAAACGGACCGCCGAGATGATGCTGTCGCTGTTCGAGCCGGACGTCCGCGACGAGGTCGTCGAGCGCTACGGCGAGGAGTTCGCCGACCGCGGCGGCGGCATGATGCTGTACGGCCCGCCCGGCTGCGGGAAGACGCTCGTCTCGGAGGCGATCGCCTACGAGGCGAAACACAACACCGACATCGAGGACAGCTACGGCGAGGTCGTCTTCCTCGAGGTCCGCGGCAGCGACGTGGTGTCGAAGTACTCCGGCGAGTCGGAGAAGAACATCCGCGCGGCGTTCGAACAGGCCCACGAGGCCGCCGGCGACGGGTTCGCCGTGCTGTTCTTCGACGAGGTAGAGACCCTCATCCCGGACCGCTCGGACGACATCCAGCGCCACGAGCGGGCGCTGACGAACGCGTTCCTGCAGGAGATGAACGACGTGGAGGACAACCTCCTCGTCATCGGCGCGACGAACATGCCGTTCAGCATCGACCCGGCCGCGACCCGTCGGTTCCCGATCCAGCAGTTCATTCCCCAACCCGACGCCGAGGTGATGTCGGAGGTGTGGCGCACGTCGCTGGGACGCATCGGCGAGGAACTCGACGAGGAGGCCATCGAGGAGCTGGGCGAGGCGTCGGTCGGATACACCCCCGCGGAGATCGCCGACCGGATACTCGGCTCGGAACTGCAGCGCGAACTCATCGAGAGCGTCATCGACGGCGACGCGATCACCCCGGACAAGGGGTATCTCATGGAGAAGCTCGAGAAGTCCGAGCCGAAGACGGTCCGTCAGTACGTCTCCTCGACGATGAAGCAGGCCTCGGAGCTGGAGGGGTATCCCGAGATGAAGCGGTACCTCGAGGAGCAGGCTCAGCAGATCCGCGAGGAGAACGCCGCGAGCACGGAGTCGCCCGCGGCGCCCGACGGCGGCGATGCCGACGACGCGCCGGCGGCGACGGGAAGCGATACGGGGGCCGAGTAGTCGTGGGCGACGCCGGCTCGGACTCCGAGGAGTGGGGCGGTTCCGCCGTCGACCCGGAGTCGGACGGATGGGGCGATAGAGCGGGCGACGAGCCCCGCGATCCCGGAGCGGGGTCGAGCGAGCCCGACGAGACGGAGCAGTCGGCCGCCGATGCGGGAGCCGCAACCGGGGCGTCGGAGACGACCTCCGCGGAGGCAGCGGAGCCGACGGGGGGCGACGACCCGTCGGTTCCCGATCGGTACGTTCAGGTCGACGCCTTCGACATGCCGGCGGTCGCGGCCGCGGACGCCGGAACCGGTGTCATCGCGGTCGCGACCGCGGACGGGCAGGTCGACCTCATCACGTCGGGCGACCGACGCCGCGTTACCCGCCGGGACGGCGTGATAGACATCGCCGTCGCCGACAGGGTGTACGCGCTCACCGACGCGGAACTGGAAGCGTTCTCCCACTCGGGAAGTCGGGTGTGGGGCGTCGACGTGGGCGACGGCCGCTCGGTCGACGCCGACCCGGACGACGACCGGGTGTACGTCCGGACCGGCGACGGCGAGTTCGTCGTCGTCGAGGGGCGCACCGGTATCGAGGCCGGGCGGTTCGACCAGCCGCACGCGGAGGTCGCCGAGTCGCCGGCGGTCGCGGCCGCCGACGGTCGGCTCGCGGTCGCCTCGTGGTCGTTCCTGACGGTGCTCGACTCGTCGGGTGAACTGCTCAACGAACAGACGCTGTCGGGCGCAGTCACCGACGTCGGGCTGCTTCCCGGGCGGGCGGTCGTCTCCCTGAAAGACGGGCAGCTCGTGGGGTACGAGGACGACGAACAGCTGTGGGGTCTCGACGGCGACGTCTCCTGGCTGGCGGACGCCGGCATCGCCGCGCTGGCGGCCAGGATCGCCGGCAGCGATTTCGCGGTGGACGCCGACGGCGACCGTCGCCCGCTCGACGGGGTGAGCGGCACGCCGATCGCGGCGACGCCGTCGCTGGACCTGGTGTGCACGGTCGGCAGCGGCACGGCGACGGTGTACGCGGCGGTCGGACAGGGCGACGAGTCGGTCGGGCTGAGCGTCGAGACGGAGTCAGTGCGTCCCGCCGACCCGACTGTGGTCCTCGCGCTCACGAACGAGGGCGACCGCGCCGTCGAGGTCGAGGCGACCGTCGAGGCGGAGGGTGCCGGCGTCGCCTCCTCGACCGTGTCCGCCACCATCGACGCCGACGCGACCCAGCGACGACGCGTCTCGCTACAGAACCCGTCCGACGACGAGGTGACCGTCAGTGCAGTCGTCGGCGACGAGTCGACCGAGAAAACGCTCGAGGTTCAGGAGGAGACCACCGCGGTGCAGGTCCAAACGACGCTTGACGCCGTCGAGGACGGCGTGTTGTCGGCGACGATCGACGTCGAGAACGAGGGCGAGACGAGCGTAACGGGCGTCACCGTCGGCGAAACGACCGTCGGCACGCTCGACCCGGGCGAGAGCGAACGGGTCCCGTTCGAGCAGGACCTGCCCAGCGGCGCGGTCGAGGTGCGGGCGGACGGCGTCGACCCGCTGGAGGCCGAGACCGCCGTTCCCACGACGCCGACGGCGATCGATCTCGAATCGGAGTCCGACGGCTTCCTGTCGGTGACGCTGCGCAACGACACGCCCGTCGCCGTCGACGACGAGGTCACCGTCGAGGGTGTTCCCGACGACGACGGCTCGTTCTCGATGCCGGTGTCGATCCCGGCGAACGGCGCCTACCGGCTCGCGTTGCCGGTCGCATCGCCCGGCGAGCGCGCCGTCACCGTCGAGACGAGCGGCGGCCGCGTCTCCGAGCGCCTCTCGATGACGCGGAGTTCACTGCTGGAGGACACCTCGACCGGCGGTGTCGCGGCCCGTGCGGACGCCGGCGGTGCCGCCCCCGGATCGACCGGGTCACAGGGTCGGTCGGGAGCCGGCTCAGGGTCCGCCGGCGGCGCCGGCGACCCCCTTCCCGTCTCCATGGACCGGCAGTTCCCGTCGGAACCACCCCGGCGCGGCGTCGTGTTCGAGGAGCGGTTGGTAGTGTCGAACGAGTCGCGCGAGCCGGTCGAGTTCGAACTGCGAACGGACGACGGCGGCTACGCACAGCGACTGAAGGTCCGCGGGAACGGACAGGCGGTCGGGACCCGCTACCACGTGCCGTTGGAGTCGACGCTGTCGCTCCCGAGCGTGCGACTGGAGCAGGAGGGCCGGACGGCGTCGCTGCCGGCGACGGAACTGGCCGTCGACGAGGGCGGACTGGTCGCGATGGTCACCTGGCGGCGGGACGGTGCCGGCGACGGCGGCGAGCTCTCGGTGTCGCTCGAGAGCGACGAGGGAACGTGGGACGTCGAGGAGGCCGTCGTGGGCGGCGAGCGGTCGGCGCCGATCGACGCGCGAGTGTCCCCGGACTCGCCGGCACACGTCACTGTCGCCACGCCGCACACGCTCAGAGACGACGTGGCGAAGGCGTTCGTCCGTGCACGCCGGGTCGACGGGCGTTCGACCGAGGGAGACGTACAGCAGATCAACACCCTTGTGGTCCACGAATCGGTCACGGACGGGGACGACGACCGCGTGGACGATCTGAGCGTCGAGGTCGAGTCCGACTCTCGCGTCGAGCCCGGGTTCGGATCCGTCTTCCTCTCGGTCACGAACGACGGCTCGCGGCCGGTCACCGGCGTCTCGATCGACGCTGACGGGCCCCACGTCGAGTACAGCGGGTACGCGGACGGCGACGGCGGGGAAACGATCGCTCCGGGATCGTCGCTGCGGTACGTCGTCGATCTCGAGGGCGTCGAGCCGGGAGACGAAGTCGTCGTCGACGCCGAGGTCACGGCCGGGGAGGGCGCCACACATGCCACCGTCTCGGCGGTCGCCGACGAGGACGGAGCCGTCGAGTCGGGGGACTGGTCCCTCGACGTCGAGACCGACGAGTCCGATCAGCCGTCTCGGCTCTCGACGCAGTACGAATGACCACACAGTCTCGGCTCAAGTAGTACCGTACCGCTCGCGCCGGGAACGGCGATGGTCAACGGGAGTGTACGAGGGCATGGCCATGGAGGCCGTCGCCCGGCTTCTTCTCGGTCTCTCAGGTGGACGTCCGTGAGAGGAACTCCCCGGTCGTGGCAGCCTCGGCGTCCTGCACGTACGCGTACGTACGGAACGCCACCCGGGCGAGGACGAGCACGACGACGAGCGCGTACGTCCCGATCGCACCGAAGAGGCCGTATCGACTGACCGTCAGTCGCTCGTCGACCGTCGCCGCCCGGTCGGCCGCGGTGTTCGCCTCGTCGGTCGCGCCGGCCCGCCGGAAGCCGTCGACCGAGTCGGCGTAGCGACTGTTGATCCGGCTGATCTGATCGAGCGCCGAGTCGGCACGCGCGGGATTGAGCACGAGCGGGTACCCTGCGAGGACGACCGTGGCGTTCGAGCGATACGCCGTGTACGCGGAGTCCGCCGCGGCGCGATCGGTCGCGGCGTCCTCGACGAGCGCCTGATACCGGTCCGACGCCTCCTCGTAGCTGGACCGGTGTCGCTGTTCCGCCTCCTCGTCGCCCGTGTAGTCGGCGAGTTGCATCAGCGATCGATGTGCCTGCGCGGACTCGATGGCGGACTCGTTCGCCTCCACGGCGTCGCTGTAGTGGTCACGCTGGGCGGCGGCGGTTTCATCGAAGGCCGCGTCGGCCGCCGCGACCCCGCGCTGTGCTGTCGATCGAAGCGCCGACTGTTCGAGCGAGTCGGCGTACTGCCGCATCAGGTCGCGCGCGACGGCCGCCCTGGCCAGCGAGCGCTGTGCCTGCCCGTAGCTCCCGTTCTCCTGTGCCGTCCGGGCGGCGTCGAGCGAGTCGACGAACAGCAGCGTCGCCCGGCCCGCCGCCAGCCCCCGCGAGAGATCGGACCCCGGAACGGTGGCGTCGCCGCGGAGGCGCTCCTCCATCGACAGGAGCATCTCGTTCATCGGCCCCGCGGTGTCGCTTTTCCACTGTTCCTGGGAGTCGTACTCGCCGAGGGGCTCGGTGATGCGGTCGAAGCTGTACGGCTTCGCTCGCGCGGTCACCGTTATCGTCTGCGTCTCGACGCCGTCGCCCGACACGCGGAACCGCCAGCGGTACTGCTGGTACAGCTCCGCCTCCGTGTCGAACTGCAACGCGACGACCATCGGCTGCGTCTCGCCCGCGCCGACGGTGCCGCTGGGCCGGCTGACGACCGTGAGCCAGCGGTCGGGCCCCTCGATCTTCTCGACTTCGACGTTCTCGATCGACTCGTACCCGAGCCGCTCGGCCACGTCGATCGTCTGCGTGCGGTTCTCGGTGATCGTCACGTCGCCGTACTCGACGGACCCGGACACCGACAGCTGCGGCTCCTGCGTGATAGTCACCGTCCGCGTGATGGTCTGCGTGCCCGCGTCCTCCGTCTGGAGGGTGATCTCGACGTCGTACTCTCCCTCCGGCGTGTCGGCGTCGGCGGTGAGCGCCAGCGTGGCCGGCCCGGTCGAGAGCCCGTCCACCGTGTTCGGCACGTCGGCGATGTCGGCGGTGATGTACTGGCTCCCGCTCACCATCGACGCGTCCGCGCTCACGACGTTCATCTCCAGGTCCCCGGAGTTGACGATACCGACCTCAGTGGTCTCCTGGAACGTCGACGTCGAGGACCTGGGCTCGTCGAACGGGATCGTCGAATCGGACGCCTCGACGCGTTCGAGCTTCGCCGGGTAGATCACGCGACCGGTGACCGTGAACGTGTAGCTGGGTGCGCTCTCGGCCTCCGGCGTCACCTTCACGTCCCACTCCAGCTCCTCGTGCTGGTCGGCGGTGTCTCGCGCGCTCATCGTCACCGAGGTCGTGTCCCTGCCGCCCGGGCTCGTGGAGACGGACCTGAGCCCGTCGAACGAGACGCTGCCGTCGGTCTCCGCGCCGATCACCTCGACGTTGAGCCCGTCGATGCCGTCGTTGCCGGCGATCTCCTCGACCGCGAAGTCGACCGTACTGGATGACCCGACCAGCACGTCACCGACGTTGACCTCGTCGCCGGGAACCGAGGCGATCGGCGGCTTCACCACGTCGACGGAGACGGCCACGTCCCGCGTGTTCCCGAGATTGTCCGTCAAGGTCATGGTGAAGCTGTACGACCCCGCCGAGACGTCGTCGGCGGCGGTGACCTGGATCCCCACGTCGCCCTCGCCGTTCGCGTCGATCGTGTCGGGGATCGACTCGGTGTCGACGGAGAAGCCCGAGGGAACGTTCGAGAACGTCGCCTCGGAGATCACCATCGCCCCCTGGCCCGTGTTCGGAACGGTCACGTCGACGGTGGTCGACTGCGACTGGCTGTTGGGGTTGTCGAACACCAGCGTCGGGTTCCCGGCGTCGGGGTAGCCGAACTCGGGGTACAGGAGGTCGACGTACACCTCCAGCTGCTCGGAGGTATAGGTGCTCGACTCGCCGACCACCTCTGCAGTTCCCGAGTACGTGTTCTCCGCGACATCGCCGGTTACGGCCACGTCGTAGGTGACCTCGTACCTGGCGCCGGACACCACGTCCCACGTGTTGGAACTTCCGCCGCCGCCACCGCCGGCGTCGACGCGGTCCCACGAGTCGAACGCGAAGACGACGTTGCCGTTCGCGCGGGTGATCTCGTCGGTCGCCTGGACGGTCTCGTTCGCATCGGCTGTGAACTCGAACGTTACCTGATCGGTCACCGTCTGGTCCGTGAGCGCAGCGTCCTTCTCGACGGTCGTCTGGACGGCGACGGCTGTCGTCGCCGCGCCGAGCGCGACGACGACAGCGAACGCGACCGCGAGCAGCCGCGCGACGGTCGTCGAGCGGCTCATTGTCCCGACACCTCCACGGACTCGCGCGGGACGATCCGTCCCACCTTCGCGCCGTCGACGTCGTCGGCCCACGTCGCGATCCGCCAGCCGAACGCGGCGGCGACGAGGCCGACGAGGAGCGCGTACACGAGCGACAGTACCGTCGCGGCCACCGACAGCGAGAACAGCGCGTCGTTGGTCGCGGTCGCGAGCCTGTTCGCGCGCTCGCTTTCGGTCCCGAGCCCGTGCTTCTCAGCCAGTTGGGCGGCGACGTCCGCGTCGGCGGTCGCCGACCGCGCGTCGGTGTACGCCCCGAACACGCCCGGACCGAGCGTCGTTATCGCCGCGGTCGGCGAGCCGCACGCGTCACCGCAGTCGTCGACGAACGTCCCGGCGGCGCTCAACGCGGCGTCCATCCGCTTTCGGTCGGACTCGTAGATCGCGCGGACGCGGCTCGCCTCCGCGTTCACCGCCGAGTACCGCCCGCTCGCGCCCGCCGCCTCGAACGCAGCCGCGGCGCTCTCAAGATCGTCGAGTTCGGCGGAGGTGTTCGTCGCCTCCCGCGAGCGCTCGTACAGCACCTCCCCGCGCTGGCGGTAGAACCGCTCGAGGCCGAGCCGAGCCAGCGTCGCATAGCTGTCGCCGCCGGCCGCCTCGAGCTGATCGATCGCCTGAGCGGTGGCGTCGGCCCGTTCGAGGCTCTGCTCTGTGCTGTCGTTCTGTGCGGCTCCGTACGCCGCTGTGAACTCCTCGAGGACGGTCACGACCGCGGTCATGCGTTCTCGGTCGGCCTCGGTGAACTCGCCGGTCTGTACGTCCGTGACCGCCTGTCCGCGCATCACCTCGATCTCGGAGTACGTCGACAGCGCCGGCGAGTCCTCGTACTGCCGCAGCTCCGCGAGGAACTCGTCGGCCGTCTCGGCGTCCGTCTGGGCCTGGGCGGCTCCGACGGGCACCGTGCCGGCGACGAGCAGGAGGCACACGGCGATCGTTGCGATCGGTGGGGTGGTAGGTCGATTGGATAGCATCGTCAGTACATCGTCCTGTTGAGTCGGTCGAGCAGCCGCGGGTGTTCGAACAGCTCCGTGACCGACTCGACGAAGCCGGCGACGGCGAAGACGAACGCCGCGTTCCGCACCTCGTCCGACTCTCTGGTTTCGCGTTCGTACGCCTGTAGCTCCTCGAGAACGTCGCCCACGGGCGAGATGACGTTCACCTCGGCCCGGTTTTCCTCGACGGCCGATTCGGCCTCGGAGAGTCGCGATTTCAACTCCGCCCGCTGGCTCACTCGGTCGGCCGCCGCCAGTTCGAAGAGGTCGTCGAGGTCGTAGTCCGCCCGCCACTCCTCAGAGACCTCGCGCATGTCCGCACACGCGCTGAAGAGGTCGACGTTGTGCTTCGTGTTCATCGCGTTGTCGACGCCCTCGACGCAGCCGCGACCCGCCGACAACATCGCGTCGACGACCGGCTCGGGAGCGACGCCCGTCTCGGCGAACCGGATCCCTGACTCGGGAACCCGTTCGACCGTGTCGGCCAACGACCGCGCGACGCTCGCGTAGTAGCTGTGGACGGCCGAGTCGAGCCGACCGCCCGGGAGGAGATCGTCCGCCTCGCTGCGCAACGACTCGAGCGATTCCCGCTGTGTCGCCGACAGCTGGAACTCGAACGGCACGTCAAGCGTCACCGTCGCCGTGTCGTCCTCGGGGACGGTCACACGCGAACGGACGTCCTCGAACGGTGCACCGTCGACCGAGCCGACCAGGGTGTACTCGCCCGCCGGGAGGCCGACCGCGTCGTCCCCCTCGTCGGTCGGGCTCGACTCCTCCAGTCGCTCTCGGAGCCACTCGTCGTCCGTGTCGAGGCTGACCTCCACCGCGTCCGTCGGCTCGCCGCCGATGGCGGTTTCGACCCGAAGCGTCCCGGTCTTGCCGACGACGCGGAGTTCCGACGGGAGGTTGTTCGGATCGGACACCCGGCGGGTGTCGGGCTCGTATCGCTCGTGTTCCGCGGTGACTTCCACGCTGGAAGCGGTCATCGGGACCGTCAGCGACGCCCGCCCGTTCGCGTCGGTTCGCTCGGAGATCCGCTCGTCGTCGAACGTCGCAGTGACGGTCGCGTCCTGCACCGGTTCGCCCGTCTCGTCGATGACGGTGACGCGCTTCGACACCGGCTCGAAGCTGAGCGTCAGCCGATCGTCGAGCAACTCCGCCGTCTCGGTGACGGTCGTTCCGTTGTAGGAGGCGGTGAACTCGTACGGCTCGGCGTTGAGCGTCCACGTGACGACCCCGCCGTCGACGGCCTCCTCGCGGCCGCCGGCGTCGCGGTTGACGCCGCTGGTCGACGCCGACGACTGCCCCGTCGGTCGAGCCGTCAGGTACACCTCGTCGGAGAGCTGCTCGTTCGCGAACCCGTCGGTGATCCGAACGCGGACGTCCCGGGTCTGCTGTGTCGCCCCGGACCCGCCGCCGCTCGATCCGCCGCCCATCGACTGACCGACGGCGTAGCCGAGTCCCAACACGAGAAGCACGACAAGCCCGAGGAGCACCCCGAGCGTGATCTGTCCGCCGGGGACACTTCCGACGATCCCGCCCTGCGACTCGTTCCCGGGTGTCCCGGTCGCCGTGGTGTTCGCTCCGGGCCCTTGCGTCCCGTTGGTCGGTACCACGAGTGGCGAGCTCCCCCCGCCGTCACCGACGCTCACGGTCACCGCGGGCGCGTCAGCGAACGCGACGACCATCCGGTAGGACCCGTTCGGATCGAGCCCTCGTTCGTCGGGGAGTCCCGCCAGCGAGAGCGTCGCGCCGTCGACGGACGCGTTGCTCAGCGTCCGGACCCCGCCATCGGTCGATAGCAGGACGAACGAGACGTCGCTATCGGCGAAGGACGCCTCCCGGAGCGTCACGCTCCGCTGACCGTTGTCGACGGTCGCAGGGAGTGCGCCGCCAGACTTGTAGGTCCTCGACAGTACCGCCGATCCCGCGGTCGTTACGCCGATCGTGACGCTGTCGAAGCCGGCGACGTACTCGTTTTCGACTGTCACCGACGTGACGCCGTCGGTCTCCTGTGCGGTCGTCACCGCGGCGTACTCCCCGTTCGGCCCGGTCGTGTTGAGGTGGACGCCGTACTCGGTCCCGGCGACCAACAGCGGCGACTGGACCGTCACGCGTCCCGGGGACACGAGGACGGTGGCGTCCGGTGCGGCGGCCTCTGGGGACACGTCTGTATCACCTGTAACGGAGGGACCGCCGTCGGCCGCCGCCAGCGTCAGCTCCGCGGGCGGCGCGAGCAGTCTCTTGAACGCGCCGTCGCGGTCGATCGTGACGGTGTCGTTCTCGAGCGTCGCCGAGAGCGTCGCGGACCGCCCCTCGTTCGCGGACGCGTTCAGTTCGAACGACTCGCCGTCGAGTCCCGCGGTCTCGTCGGTCGCATTCAGGGTGAGCCGTCCGTTGTCGTCGAAGGAGCCCTCCGCGTCGGCGAGGTCGAGGTGTCGAAGGTCGACCCCCGTCTTGTTGAGGAGAACGGTGCCATTGTCGACTGTCGAGACCGTGATCCTTGTGTTCGCGAGCGAGAAGTCGGGGAGGTCGCCCGAAGCGACTCGGTAGCGGTACACGTCGTTCGAGTTCGGATTCTCGGCCGCCGTGGTGACGTTGTCACTGTCGCCGCCCGACTCGAATCGAACCCGTACCTCCGAGTTGTTGCCGACGTTGCCGACGGCCAGTTCGAACCGGAGCGTCCCCGAATCAGTCTGGTTCAGATCGCCGGCCGCCATCACCGACCCCGACGGCGTCAGCGCCCCGGCCGTCGGGGAGCCGGAGGCGCCGCCCGTCGCGGTCGCCGTCGCCGGACCGACGACGAGCGCCAGCACGAGGAACGTGACGAGCAGCCGTCGGTGTGTGCAGGTCCCCATCTGTCTCACCTCGCGTTGATCGAGACGTACCGTTCGAGGTTCTCCGAGAGGTCGGCCACGTGCGCCTCGGAGATGGAGTCGTCGGGCGCGTTGCCGAGCTGTCGGGCGGCCTCGACGTTCTGTTTGTGGGTTTCGAAGGCGTCCCGCGAGTGATCGAGCAACGGGTTCAGGTCGAAGCCGCCGAGCAACACCAGTACGTCGACGTCGTTGCCGCGGGTCTGCTTGGGCGTGAGCGTCGTCATCCCGACGGCGCCGCCGATGTCGTTGTCCCGCTTCCACTCGCCGAAGGCCGACTGGACGCCGGTCTCGGTGATGTCGCCCGACTCGATGAGCTGCTCGGGGGCCCGGACGACCGCGTACGCCGCCCGCGAGGTCGTCACGTCCATCGGAACGAACGTCTGCTCGGCCGCCCGGTCGAACATCAACTCGTACTCGAGCATCCGCCCGTTGAGCCCGGTCGCGACCGCGGGCGTGAAGTGATACGCCCCGATGTTCGACGGCTGGGCGACGTAGTCTTCCACGTCGATGACGCCGCGGGCCTCCCGGCCGGCGCTGATGAACAGGTCGATCGCGGCGACGATGCGGTCGTTCACCGCGTCGTAGCTGCCCTGCGTCCCGTCGTCGTTGAGATGTGAGTTGCTCGCCAGTAGCACCATGTCGGCGTTCTGTTCGCCGTTGCGCTTCATCAGGAGTCGCGACAGCCCCATCACGGCGTTGAACTGGCGCTGAGCGGGCTCGTCGTAGTAGGGCCACGCCGCCAGCGCGACGTGGACGACGCTGTCCATCCACGGACGGAGGTTCGACGCGTCCGCACCCCCGGACAGCTGCTCGATCAGGTACGGGATCGACCCGTTGCCCGTCCCGCCGCCGAGCGTCGTCATGTGCATGAACGCGTCGGCGCCGGTCATCCGTTCTTGGATGTCGCCGACGATGAGGTCGATGTCTTCGCGTGCGCACTGCTCGCCCGCGATGAAGTTGTTCCCGACGCCGCGTTTGGAGCCGAACACCGTCGTGTACTCCGAGGTGTCCTCGAGCGACGCCCGCTCGATGGTGTTCAGGATGTCCGCGCGGTTCGTGTTCAACAGCGCGATCCGGTCGTCGATCCCGGGGTTGTCCTCGCGAGCGAGCAGCTCGGCGGCGATCCGGCCGCCACCCTCGCCCGAGGAGATGACGCCCCACCTGGTGAACGTGTCCGCCCGGGACATCAGGCGCTCACCCCCGTCTCGTCGATATCGACGCCGGCGTCAAGCTCGCGCAGCGTCGTGCGAATGAGGTCGTCGGATGCCGGTACGGAGAGGAACTTTCGCCGCATCTGGTCGTATGTCATCGTATCGCCGTCGGTCAGGTTGTGGGTCGTGATCGTGTCGAGCCGCGAACGGAACTGGTCGTGGTCGTACACGAGGACGCGCCCGTCGTCGAGCGTCGCCTCGTGACCCGCCTCCTCCGCCCACAGAACGAGAAGACAGGGGACGTACTCCGCCGCGACCGGGATGTCGGAGTCGGGCGTGAGGTACTCGTCGCCCGCGAACTCCTCTTCCAGCTTGGGGGCGACTGTCGGGAGCTGACTCCTGACGTCGTCGATGTCGCCGCCGCAGACGCGCTCGCGAAGCCCGACCTCGTCGAGGGCGAGCTCGACGGACCTGTCGTCGTCGACCTGGATCGTCGTCTCCTGGTCCGCGAACTCCTCCGCCGGCGTGCTCGCCGACACCGTGTACTCGCCGTACGGGATCTCCTCGAAGGTCGCCTCCGTGGCAACGTACGTACTCGCCGTCTCGCGTTCGTCGACCCCGTCGCCGGAGAGTGCGATCGTCAGGTCGTGTTCAGTCCCGGTCGAGGTCGCCAGCTGCGCCGTGGCGGTCACCGTGTACGACTCGCCGCCGCCCTCGGCGACGACGGCCGGAACGGACGGGTCGAACTCGACGGCGTCGTTTCCGTCGGCGTACAGCTCGAGGAACGGCTCCGCGTCGCGGACCGGCAGGTCGTCGGCGGTCACGCGGCCGTCCGTTCGGACCCCGTCGGCGATCCGTTCTCTGACCATCCCGTAGGAGTCGGCCACCGACGCCTTCGTCTCGGCCGCGTCGACGGCCTCGGTCAGTTCGCCCGCCGCGGCGAGCCACTCGTCGCGGAACTCGTCGAGGTCCGCCGCCTCCCGCAGTCGCGCCTCGAAGTCGGTGGCGACCGCCGGCGGCGCCGTGTAGAATCCGACCGGCACGTCCGCGTCGCGGATCACCTCGACGTTGGTTTCCAGCTCCGTCTCCAGCGTCGCGACGACGCTCGTGGCGGCCCGTCGGACGTCCTCGCCGACCGAATCCAGCTCGTCGCTCGCGAGCGCCGAGTCGATGCCGGCGAGCCGCTCGCGCGCCTCCTCGAACGTCCGGAGGTCGGCGTCCTCGGCGTACCGGTCGACGCCGACCGAGTCGACCGTCGAGAGGAGCTTGTCGATGCTGTCGCGGTCGGCGCTGAACGCCGCGCTCACCTCCGACTCGGCGTCGCCATGCGCGTCGTCGATCGCCGCGCTGGCGCCGTCCCAGTCGGCGTCGGCGATGGACTCGCGCGCGGTGTCGAGATGTGCCTCGATCCGCGCGGCGTCGCCGTCGTACTCGGCGACCGTGGACTCGATGCGGTCGACGGCGTCCTCGTAGACCGCGGCAGCCTCCTCGCGCGCCGTCGAGAGGACGCGCTCCGTCTCCCCGGGAGCGGCGCCGTCGGGCACGTCGTCGGGCGTCACCGAGAGAGGGGCGCCGCTCCCGTCGAGCACCGACTCGTTCACCGAGCGTGCGCCCTGGCGGGCCTGCTCGATCTGCGTCCGTCCGAACTCGCCGAACGACCGGTCGCGATCGTTCGCGAACGCGCGGACGTCGTCCTGCAGTTTGTCGAACTCCTGCACGCGCCCCGGCGAGTCGACCGAGATCGTCGCCGCGGCGACGTCGACCGCGACGCCGGCGTCCCCGAAGTCGTCCGCGATCTGCCGTGCCCTGGTGTCGAGTTCGCCCGGGTCCCATCGCTCGTGTTCCCCCGTGAGTCGGTTGTACGTCGTCAACTCGTCGCGAAACGACTCCGCCGCCGCGCGGGCCGCCTCCTGCACGAAGTCTCCCTGACTGGTGTTGTCCCGGGTGAGCACACCCCGAACGTACAGTCCGATAGCGATCACGACGGCGAGGGGCGCGCCCACGCCGATGACGTACACGCCGATCTGCGAGCCGAAGTAGAGGAACGAGAGCAGGCCCGCAAGCGCGGTCGCGAGAACGATACCACCGATGCCGAGTGCTGCCTTGTACTGTCGCTTCATAGAATCACCGCCAGAAGGTCGCCGCCGCCGAGGACCGCGCCGACCGCCGCGACGACGAGCGCGAGCGCGCCGATCGCCAGCGGCACCGCGATCTGTTTCAGGCTGTACTGTGTCGCCGTCGAGACGCCACGGTCGATCTCGACTTTCGAGAGCGTCCGCCGCGCGAGCAGGTATCCGACCCCCCCGCCGACGACGAGCCCGCCGAGCAGCGTGCCGCCGAGCACGATCAGGACGGTCATCGCTGCGCTGTCCTCGCGATCGTTGAGCACTTCGAGATACTGTTTCAGGTCCGATTTCGCCGTATCCCTGCTGGCCGAACGCTCGTTCTCGACGCCCTCGATCACCGTCCGTGCGTCGTCGGCATCGCCCGCCACGGCCGCGGCGAACGTCGCCCGTTCGAGTTGCTGTCCGGCGGTCGTCAGGTTGGCCTCTCGGATGGTCGCCAGCTGGTCCGCCGGGTCGGTCCCGAGGGCGTTCCCGTCCTCGGCCGCGGCGGCGAGCGTCCCGGAGGCGTTCAGCATGTTCGAGCGCCGGGTCTCGAACGTCGCGTTCGCGTCCCGGTAGGCGTCGAGGTCCGACTGGGTCCCGAACTGGAGCCTCACCGACTCGCCGTCGACGGTCGCCGTGGTCGAGTACCCCCGTTGGATCCCGATCTCCGGCCCCGCGAGGTTCTCCTTCAGCTCGACCGCCGTCGCGGGCGAGATCGAGTCGGCGGCGGCGGTGACGCTGACGACGACGCTCGACTCGCGTGTCGTCACCAGCTCGATACCCGCCACGTCGGCCGCATCGAATCTCCACGCAGTGTCGTACTCCTCCGGGTCGTCGCTGGAGCAGACGTACAGCGTCAGCGTCGTTCCCGGGTAGACGGTCGCGTCGCCGACGCGTTCGTCGGTGTCGTCGTACGCGACGAGTCGGCTGTCGCCGACGCCGCTACACGGGGCGTCGGGGGCCGCCGCGCCGGCGGCGACCCCGGGGCCGACGGCGAGCGCGCTCGCGACGATCGCCACAGCGAGCGCGACGGTGGTGTACGTCCTCGCCATCTCAGCGCATCCCCCGGTTCTGATAGGCGAACACCGCACCCCCGATGGCGCCGAGACCGACGCCGAGTCCGCCGCCCAAGAGCGCGGGCGGGACGGGCTCGGACGCCATGTCGGCCGCGGCCTTCGTCTCGTCGTACTGTGACTCGATGGCGGTCGCGAGCTCGCCGACCGACCGGTCGTCTCCGCCCGCGTCCTGCGCGAGCACCGTCGTCGCGAGCACACCGCAGAGCAAAACGAGTCCGACGGCGAGCAGCAGTGCCGCGCCGCGGGTGCGATCGCCGCCGTTCACACCGTCACCCCCGCGGCGTGCTCGGCTGCGAGGTCCTCGATCTCGGCGATCCGGGAGATGTCCTCGCGCGCGAACGTCAACAGCGTCGTGAACGACGCGAGGTTCCGTTTCGTCAGCGTCATCCCGATGTTGACCTCCGGACAGTAGGAGTCGAGCAGCCCACGGATCACCGACACCTGGATCCGGTAGTCGTCGTCGACGAGGTACGGCGCCGGCGCGCGAACCTGTCCGATGGCCTTCGCCGCGTCCGCGGGGTTGACGTCCTCGACGCTGCGCTTCGAGACGGCCAGCCGCGAGAGCGTCGCCCCGTCCACGGACTTACGTCCGACGAACGGAAGGATGTAGCCGGGGAGCGACCGGGTCATCGTGACCGACCGTCCCAACGTCGCGTAGCCGACCCCTCCGTCGTCGAGCGTGAGCGAGGTGACCACGTCCTGCAGGTCGATGACGGGCGCGTCGAGGTCGTCGTACTCGCCGGGGTTGATCCGTTCGAGGATGGGGCCGGAGATGAGGTCGACGATCGCCGACGCGGCGTAGTCGTTGTACTCGTTGAACCGCCCCTCTGCGGCGTCCTCGTAGGCGAGCCGCTGGTTGTCGATGAGGATGACGCCGTCGACGTGCTCCTCCAGCCTGTCGAGGCCGTACATCGCGTTCGTCGCCTGTCGGGTGGCGCTCGGCCCGTCGTCCCCGGTCACCTGTCCCGCGGTGTTCGGGAGGACCGCGACCGCGATGATGTCCGTCGACGGGCCGCCGTACTCGGCGATCGCCTCCGCGAGATGCGGGGCGATCCCGCAGCCGGTTCCGCCCCCTAATCCGAGAAACAGGAACGCGAACGGCGGCGTTCCCTCGCCGAACCGCTCCTGGTAGGCGTCGATTAACTGCGGCTGCTGCCCGGAGAGCGCGGCGTCGGCTTTCTCGGGGTCGCGGCCGAAACCCCCGGTCACTTCCTCCTCGAACCCCGCTGTCGTACCGGGGACGAGTCCGCTCTCCTCCGAGACGCCGTACCACGCCTCCCGTTCGATGTTCGAGAGGTTCTGGAGGTCCCGTATCGTCGAGTTGAACGCGACTGGCGTGGCCAGTTGGGCGACTCGTTGATGACTGAACACGGAGTCCACCAACGAGCACCCGGCCTGTCCAGCGCCGACAAAGAGATATGGCATGGTCTACCTGTCTCGCATTTTTGGTAAGGGAGATATAACTCTACCGTCACATGTACGGATCGCAATAATTGGCGACGCGGATCGACTACCCGCGAAGTCGCCTGAGCATCACGCTGTACTCGTTTCGCTCGTACAGCCCCTCGACACGTTCGAGGAGGTCGTCGGCCGCCGAGGCGATCCCTCGGGCGCGCTCGTGGTCGCCCGCGTCGAGCGCCTCGCGCGCTTGTTCCTCCATCGACTCCGACAGCGAGAGGAAGAACATCGGAATACTGTGGTTGTGATCGGTCCGCGAATCGACGTACCGGGAGCGGATATCCGCCCGTCGATCCCCGAGCGCGTCGACCGCGGCTCCCGCGTCCGCGCCGCCGCCGTCACCCGCGCCCCCGCCGGTCCCGGGTTCCGGGATATCTGCGTTGCGCGCCTCCGCGCCGCTACCGCCCGAGACGTTCGATTCCAGCACCGGGAGCAGGTCGCGCTCGTAGAAGTCCACCTCCTCTCGGACCGCGTACGGGACGACGGCGTTGCTCGCGTCGGCGCGGTCGAGCATCGCGCCGAGACGGTCGACGCGGTCGGCGAGCGCGTCCGCGACCGGGCCGTCGACACCGGCTACCGTCTCCTCCAGCGATCGGATCCTGGTCGCCACGTCGTCGGCGTCGACGTCGTCGGTGAGGTTTCGGACCGTCGCTGCCTCGTTGAGCGCGTCCACCGCCGTACGCAGCGCCTCGGTGACGTCGTCCTCGTCGCCGCTGGCGACGCCGTCGAGCAGATCCCGAGCCGGCTCGCACTCCGCGCGGTTGGCGGCGCGAACCCGACGCGCCGCCGCGGTCCCCGGGGCGTCGCCGCCGTCCTCGCCGCCACCGGAGACAGCCTCCGCGAGGAGCTCGACCCGCTCGACGAGCGAGGCGTCGTGATCCGGCGCTCGACACCCGGGCGCCCTCGAGAGCGCGCGATCGACGACGACGCGTGCGTCCTGCAGTTCCGTCCCCGCGGTGTCGTCGGATCGATCCTTGTCACCCGCGATCTCGGCGAGGCGGGCGACGGCTGCGGCGAGGTCGTCGTCGACGCCGGTCAGTCGACCGGCCGTTCGCTCCGGATCGTCCGATTCGATGGCGCGGTCGATGTCGTCGGCCGCTTCGAGCCGATCGACGGCCGCCTCGAGCGTGTCGCGCAGTTCGCCCTCGCCGGTCGACCCGGCGTTCGCGAGCGCATCGAGCAGCGCGGCGGCACGGTGTCCCGCCGGCCGCCTCGATCGTGACACGTCGTCGGCGACGGACGCGACGACGCCGTCCCCGCTCGACCCGTCCGCCGCGGAGCCGGCCGAGCCGCCGCCGGCGGTGCGGTCGATGCTGAGCTGTCCGCGCTCGACCAGCGTCGCGAGCGCTCGCGCCTTCTCGGCGGGCGGCGCGTCGTTCTCGACGCGACCGTCGGGGCCGGCGATGTCGGCCGCCGCCGCCAGCCGGTCCATGGACTCCTCCAGTTCGCCGAGCGTTCGCTTGACGTTCCCCTCGGTCGGACGGGCGCCCAGTTGGTCGGCGATGCCCTCGATGTCCGGCTCGTCCGAGCCGCCGAACAGCCCCATAAACACGGTTGATATCGGTGGTCCCGACATGGATCACAGCATGTTGGACCGGCCGAGGCAGTCGAACAGCGGCTGCACCTCGTTCCACACGTCGCGGATCTGTTCCGCCTGTACGGTTTGCCCCTCGTCCTTGAGGCGTTTGGCGTGCTCGTACATCGACTCCAGCGACGGCATCCGCGGGTTCCACAGCGTTCCCCACATGAACACGTCGTCGAGATACGGGATGACGAGCTGGTTCACCTGGACGTCAACCGTCTCGACGCCCGAGCGCGAGCTGGCGTCCAGGAACTCCTCGCCGTTGAGGATCTCCTGAAGCGTCCCGTCGGTGACGAACTCCGAGACGTCGGTCATCTGCTCTTCCGGTCCGTAGATGATGAAGTTTCCACCCCACGCCGTCGAGGGGTCGAAGTCGGCGAGCCGGTTTTGCAACAGCGTGTTGCGCGCGAGCAGTTCCAGACTCGACTCGGAGATGTCGTCCGAACGGAGTCGCCCCAGCGCCGGCGCGAGCACGACAGCCGGTCGCTCCTCTGGGGCCATGTCGTGCGGGTACTTGTCCTCGACCAGTCGGAAGCTGTCGGCCACGTCGAAGACGCTGCCGCGGATGCTCATCGTCGCGTCGCGGTCGGTGAGCTGCGGCGTCGACGACATCGTGAACGCCTCGAGGAACGCCACCAGCGGCTTGTTGAGCTCCGCGAACTCCGGGGGATTGTAGCGCTCGATCCCCTCGATCCGCGGGTGGATGTCGGTGCTCGCCCGTCGAAGGTGGTCGTTGTTGAACGGGATGATCGCGTCGGCGGACCTGGAGATACGCGACAGGCCGATCACGCCGTTGGCCTTCGCGCGGCCGCCGACGGAAGACTGCTGTCCCCCTTCCGAAGGGATCACGACGGAGCTGAGGATCGCCTGATCGATGACGAGCCCGGACTCCATGACCTCTTCACGGAGCTTCTCCGCGATGACCGGCGTGGCGCCACAGCCGGTTCCCTTCGTGACGCTGTGGACGAACATCACCGCCTGCGCGTCGCGGATGTCCTGACTCGTCATGTCCCAGCGGTCGCGGAACGGGTTGCTCCCGTCGGCGAAGTCTGCCTCCGCCACCTTGGCACCGTTGCTCCAGCGGTACCCCATCCCGCTGTAGCCTTGCTTGCCGAACCCGATGATCGAGTTCGACAGCAGGTCGTTGCGCGAGTACTCCTTGAGCTCCTTCGCGTAGTAGGTCTGTTCTAACTCGGCGATGTTGGTGTTGAGCAGGCCGTACCCCGCGAGGCCGCCCTGCCAGATGCGGGCGCGGTCCTCGTGGTTGCGCGCGAGCGTGTCGCGACGCATCAACACGGCGTCGACGATGTTGTTCCCCGCGCCGCCGACCCCGATGAGAAACCACTTCCGCCCGTACATCTCGCCGTCGTCGTCCATCGAGACGGGGTCGAGGTCGCCGGAGTCTCCGAGGTCGGACCCCCCGTCACCGCCGCCGACGGACGGGCCGTCGCCGGCGGCGTCGTCCGCGGCCGCGTCCGCGCCCTCCTCGAACAGGTGCGTGAACCGATCGCCGTAGATGGCTCGGACCGACGGCTCTGCGTCGCCGTGAGCGTTCAGAACGTGTTCTTCGATGCTATCCGCCTCCCAGGCAGCCGGTTCGGTATAACAGATCTCGCAGGATTCGGTCATTTTGTGTACTCAGTGGGTGCGGTTACGTGTACTTTTCGCGAAAGCGACGGTGCGCCGTCGCCATGGATCGCTCGATCGATGCCCCCTCGGCCGGCGTGAACTCGATGAAGCCGGGCGGCTCCGGGCTCTGCAGGTCGACCGAATCGAACAGATCGGACTGACGCCCCGCGAACCGCTCGACGTTGACGAGCACGTCACGCGTCGCGACGCCCTCGGGAAGGTCCTCGAGGCGGAACTGGACGATCCGGTCGTCACCGTCGGCGACGCGCTCCAACTCGCGGAACGCGTACAACACCCCGTCGACGACCTCCTCGGGCGGTGCGACGCGAACGGACTCCCGGCCCGTCCCGGACTCGACGGCGTCGGAGCGATCCGACGAGTCGACCGCGTCGCCCCCATCGGGATCGCTCACGGTCGTCGTGGCGGTGGACTCGCTCGTCTCGTTTGCGCCGTCCTCGTAACTGAACGAGATCCGGTTGCCGCCGGCGACGACCGTCGCGTCGAGGCCGTCGTATCCGGACCGCATGGCCGGAATGATCGCCTCGAGATACCCGTCGGGGATCTCCGTCGGGATCGAGACCGTCGCGTGGCGGGCGTCGATGCTCGCCTCCAGCGTCGACAGCAGTTCCGCGGCCGTCACGAGCGTCGACGCGTCGTCGGCGGCCGACTCGGCTGTCGTACGGGCATCGTCGAACTGGCACTCGTGCAGCGATTCGCGCGCGCGGTCGAGTTCGGCTCGGACGTCGCGTGCGCCGACCAGGTCCGGATCGCGTCCGGCGATCAACACCTCGTCGATCCGGTCGCCGAACGGGACGTCCATCGCGTCGAGCTGTCCCTCGAGGGTGTCGAGTCTGCCCTCCGCGGTCGAGATCGCCTCGACGACGGGCGCCTCCCGCTCGCGGACGTGCGCGCGGACACGCTGTCGGTGCCCGTCGACCGCCTCGACGGCCGCGGCGACGGCGCCGAACGAGTCGGTCGTCCGCGTCAGCGACTCGAGTTCCTCGTCGACGTGGTCGAGGTGAACGGCGTCCCCACCGCCCGGGATCGACATCTCCCGGTGCTTCGTCGGGAGGTTGACCGTTCGATAGCGCTCGCCGTACTCGGAGCGGACGACGAACTCGCCGTACTCGGTTCGGATCCCGCTGGCCAGCGCCTGCCGGAACCCGTCGGTGAGTTCCTCGATACGCGCGTCCGGGTCGACGCCGTCGAGCTCCGACTCGACGCCGGCGCGGGCCGCCTGTGCGGCTTCACCGTCGGACATCGTCCGGATCTCGGCGATGTCGTCGTCGATCTCGTCAAGCCGGGCACGGAACTCCTCGGCGCCGTCGCGGACGTCGCGGACGCCACCCGGGGCGACGTTCGAGAGCGTCTCGAGCCCCTCGAATCGGGCGTCGAAGGCGGTGTCGAACGCCGATCGTCGGTTCGCGAGATCGGCCTCCAGCCGCCCGAGGTCGCTGCCGGTCTCCTCGAGCACCACCTCGTTCCACGGGTACGTCGCCACCGCGAAGAGCTGTAGGGCGGCCGCACACACCGGAACGGCGTAGAACGCGCCGAGCTGGACGAGAGGGATCTCGGCGGACGCCAGCGGCGCGTACACGCCGAAGAACAGCGCGAAGAACAGCACCGCCGACAGCGTGGCCGCACCGTAGGCGGCTTCCCGATGTTCGATGATCAGCATCGCACCGCCCTGGGCGGCCCAGGCCAGCGCGATAAGCAGGAACAGTCCCATCACGGTCGCCGAGCTGTCCTTGAACACCACCGCCGCCTCGAACAGCACCGGGATCGACAACACCGGATCCGCGATGGGCGTGAGCCCCGCCGAGCTCGACGTGTAGCCGAACAGCGCCAACAACGTCTGCACGAGCGCGACCACGAGGGGAATACCCGCCGCTCCCCACGCGATCGTTTGCCCGTGAGCGGTTCTAGACATGTACTACCAGCCACACACGTGCACACGTATAAAAGAATTGACCGTATTTTTCGGATTTGAGAGCCGAGAGGAAACCGTTTCGGGGCCGAGGTCCCGACGGGATCGGTCCCTATCGCTTCGGGTAGGCGTCGACTACCGGAGGGACATAAACGGTTGCCGCGTGTCACAGGGGGGTCGTGGGTATCGAACGACGATCCGGGGTGAACCTTATGTCATGCCGGACTCTTCACCCGCCGATGTCAGTCAGTCTCACTGTCCGAGCACCGGAGACGGGGGAGGACACCGGTGGGTAGTCCGATCAACCGCGCGATCACCGACGAGTTCGACGTTCACCTCGTCGGCGTCGCCGACGACGTCGAGACGAGCGACGGCGGCCTCTTCGACGACGAGGACCCGAGCACTGCGACGGTCCTGTTCTTCGAGGTGGAGAACGTCGGCGACGAACCGGTCGAATGGTGGTACGACGAACACGACGTGCTCGACGAGGACCGGTACCAGTACGCCACCGACGACTCCATCGGAGGCGGATTCGGGGGGTCACACGCCGTCGACTGGCTGCCGCCACACTGGTACGCGAATATCCGGATCCGACCCGGCGCTCGTGCGCGGTGCGTGACCGCTATCACCGAGTTTCCGTCGGACGCGACGATCGACAGGGTGTACTACGAGTACGACGACGTCGAGTACGAACTCGCCGTCGACCGCGACGAACTCGAGTCGCCGCCGGTCTGAGAGCCGACGGTGGCAACGGCGTCGCTGCCACACCTGTGTTTCGGGCGCGGGGTGCTGCGTCGACCGGCGCTGCATCGAAGTTGTCGCACGACAACCGGCGCCCTTTGACCGAGCGGCGAGTAGTTCGGCGTGAATGATACCCCACACATCGACAGACCCCGGAGCCGTTACCGCCGGGGAACGCTCCTCCGAACAGCGATCCGACGGGACGGTTTCTCGCCGGACCCTCCTCTCGGGCGCGGCTGCGGCCGGAGTCGCGTCGATGGCCGGCTGTGCGGGCCTCGGCGGCGGCGACGAAGACGCGGGTCCGGCCGCGGTGACGGTTCCGGGGGACGCGACCTGCGACGTCTGCGGGATGGTGATCTCGAAGCACCCGGGGCCCAGCAGCGAGGTGTTCTACGAGGGGCAAACGCCCAACGGTCACGCGAACCCCGCGCGGTTCGACAGCACGTGGGAGGCGTTCCAGTTCGACGACGAACACGAGGACTGGACGCGCTCGTCGTTCTACGTGACCGACTACTCGACGGTCGACTACGAGATCCGAACCGACGGCGGCCAGCGGCTCATCTCGCGACACGTCGAGGCGTCGTCGTTCGCCCCCGCGGAGTCGGTCACGTTCGTGGCCGGATCGTCCGTCGTCGGAACGATGGGCGCGGACCTCCTCGCGTTCACCGAGGAGTCGGACGCGGAGTCGTTCCGGTCCGAACACGGCGGCGAACTGGTCACGCTCGATGCGGTGACGCCGACGCTGATCAGCCAGCTCGGCAAGTAGGAGACTCGCATGTACGCGCGAACCGCCGTCGTCGCCGTCGCGTTGTCGGCGCTGGTGCTCGGGAGTTCCTTCGCCGTCCCCATCGGCGCCGGTAATTCGGTCGATCCGGTGCCGTTCGATGACACCGTCTCCCTGGGGATGACGAGCACCACGCTCAGAGCCGCCGACGCGGACGGGGTGACGCTCCCGAAGGTGGAAGCGTTCTACGCGGAGTACGAGTACGTGATCGGCTACTACGGGATCGAGTCGTATCTCGCGGAGCACCGCCGAACCGGCCACGACCGACAGTTCGGACAACCGCTGGCGGTGTTCGTCACCGACTACGCGGGGACGAACGTCTCGCTCACCGACCGCGGCTATCCCGTCGTCGACGCGGACCCGTCGTTCGTCCGCGCCGAGGACACGTACGTCGTTGTCGGGAGCGACGCGCGAACTGCGACAGGATCGCTTGCCATGCCGTTCTCCGATCGCGGGACCGCGAGTTCGTTCGCCGAGCGCTACGGCGGCGAGGTGGTCCCGTGGGAGCGCGTCGACGAGGCGGTTGACGCCTCCAGCCCGATCACTCGCGAGCGGTACGAGGCGACCGTCGACGAGCGCACGCAGTGGGCCGATCGGGCGGTCGATGCGGCGCGGTCGCTCCGTGACCGGCCAGTCTCCGTGACCGTCGGCGAGGAGGAGCCGACGCTCCGGGCGGCGCTGGCGGCCGCGCCGCCGAACACGACGATCCGCCTCCCGCCGGGCGAGTACGCGGTCGACGAGGTCGCCGTGAACACGTCGGTGACGATCAGCGGTGCCGGCGCCGCGACACACATCCGCGGCGACGGCAACGGGTCGGTTCTCCACGTGAACGCGAGCCGTGTGGCCGTAACCGACCTCCGAATCTCCGGCGTCGGCTCGGTCGGCAGTCCCGAGCGGTCCGTGAACGCATCGAGCGACTGGTCGTCGTCCGTCGAACTGGCGTACGGGCGCGGCGACGCCGCGATCCGGCTCGACGGCGCCGACGGCGCGCTCGTCGAGAACGTCGTGATCGACACGCCAGCGAGCGGGGTCATCACCAGAGCCGCCGACGGCGCCGTCGTCCGGAACATCACGCTCCGCGGCGCGGCCACGCCCGACGAGGGGTTCATGGGCGTCGTCGCGATGTACGAGCCGATCGTTGTCGAGAACAGCAGCTTCACCGGCGGTCGCGACGCCGTCTACACGCACCGAGCACACGGGACCGTCGTCCGACACAACGAGCTGGCCGACGGCCGATTCGGCGTCCACCTGATGTACACCTCGCGGACGCTGGTGGCGAACAACGAGATCCGAAACGAGTCCGTCGGCGTGATCATCATGACACGACCGACGGGGAATCTCGTCGTCGGGAACCACGTCTCGGCTACCCGTACCGGGATCAGCACGGTCGGGTCGGACTCCTATTACGCGGAGAACGTCCTGACCGACAACAAGTGGGGAATGACGGTGTCCGGAACCGGATCGCTGTACACACGGAACACGATCGTCGACAACACGTACGGGCTGCGCGGATCGTCACTGTTGCCGACGAACCACGTGACGCACAACGACGTGATCGGGAACGACCATCCGGTCGACTCCGATCTCGGAGCGCTGCGAGTGTGGACCGTCGCCGACGAGGGCAACTACTGGGGAGCCCTCCCCGGTGAGGACCGCGACGGCGACGGCGCTTTAGACCGACCGTACCGCCCGACCGGACCGATCGACGGACGCCTCCACTCGACACCGGGGGCGTGGACGCTCGCCCGGTCGCCGGCGGTCACGCTGACGCGGGGGCTCGGGAGTTCCGTGCCCGGTCTCCGGGCGACGGGGGTCGTGGACACGGCGCCGCTGACAGCGCCGGTGCGACCGGCCGCGATCACGGCGGCACGAACGAACGGGAGCGACGATCGGACCGGGACGAGCGTCGACGATCGGAACGAGCCGACAGTCGATGCTCAGACCGAGCCGAGAGTCGACGCGTCCGGTGCCGCGACGGGGGTGTCGACGTGACCGACCCCGTCGTCTCGCTGTCGGACGTGCACATGGGCTTCGGCGACGTGACCATCGTCGACGACTGCTCGGTGTCGATCGAGCCGGGCGAACTCGTCGCGCTCGTCGGCCCGAACGGCTCCGGCAAGACGACCTTCCTCGAACTGCTCGCGGGCATTCGGCAGCCCAATTCCGGGACCGTCTCTCGACCCGCACCGCCGTCTCGCCGACTGGCTGATGACACCGAGCGCAGCCGCGACGTTGCCTATCTTCCGCAGTCCCCGTCGTTCCGGCCGGGGTTCACTGCGGCGGAGACGCTCCAGTTCTACGCGTCGCTGGCCGGCACGTCGATCGACCCCGAGACCGCGTTAGGGCGGGTCGGCCTCGCGTCGGCGACCGACCGCCGCGTCGGGGCACTCTCCGGCGGGATGACGCGCCTGCTCGGGATCGCCCAGGCGCTCGTCGGGGATCCGCCGCTGGTCGTGTTGGACGAACCCACGAGCGGACTCGACCCCGAGATGGCCGATCACATCTTCGCGACGGCCCGCGACGTCGTCGACGAGGACCGCGCGGTCGTCGTCGCGAGCCACGACCTCGCGGGCGTCGAGCGCGTCGCCGACCGCGTCATCGTGCTCGCCGACGACGCGATCCAGTTGGACGGGTCGCCGGCGGACCTCCGAGCGGAGACGGGGGCGGAGACGCTGCGCGACGTGTTCGCCGCGTTGGCGACGAGTTCCGATCACGATCGCGTCGTTCCGCCGGCGGAAGCACCGCCCAGTGACAGCGCCTCCGCGGCCGAACGGGCGACAGAGACGGAGGTGTCACGGCGATGAGTCGCCGCTCGCGGACGGCGGCGGTGATCGACCGCGAACTCCGAACGCTCGTCCGAACGCGGTCGTTACTCGCGGTCGCAGGCGCGTTCGCGGTGGTGGTGATCGCCGTCGCCGGCGGCGCGGTCGGCGCGCCCGGCGGGTACGTCTCGCTCACGCTGGACCTGCTGACGGTGGTCGAGGTGCTGGTACCGGTGCTGGCGTTCGGTGTCGTCTACCGCTCGATCCGCGGCGACGCCGACCGGTCGGAGCTCGACGTGATCCGGACGTACCCCGTCTCTCGGGCGGAGTACGTCGGCGGCGTCTATCTCGGTCGGACGTTCGGAGTGCTCGCAGTGGTCGCGGCGTCGCTGGGGGTCGCCGGCGTGCTCGCGTCGTTCGCCTCGCCCAGCGCGGCGTCGTTCCTCGCGACCCACTCGGCGGGCGACTCGCCGATCGTGTTCGTTCGCTTCGTCGCCCTCGCGATGGGGTACGCGCTGACCGTCTCCGCGGTGATCATCGCCGCCTCCGCGGCCGCGCGGTCCACCAGGGAGGCGCTCGCGGTCGGCGTCACGCTGGTCGTGGCTGTCGCCGTCGGCATCGACCTCGCGATCGTCGGGCTCCTCTCCGGCGGCGCCGTCGGGGGCAGCCTCGACGTCCTGCTCGGGGTGAGCCCGGCCAGCGCGTTCCGCGGCCTCGTGGTCGAGCTCGCGGTCGCGCCGGCGCTGGCGTCGCCGCCGCCGATCCCGGCCGCCTCGCCGACAGTGAGTCTTCTCGGACTGGCCGGGTGGACGGCGGTCTCGCTCGGTATCGCCGTCCTCGCGGTCTGGCGATAGCGGTCCCTCGACGGTCGGGACGGTTCCCGGCCTCGCGGACGGCGGTGTGCAGCGCGAAACTCACGGGTCCGTCGGACTTATCAGGCGTGGTCTTGTATAGATATTACAATAATGATGAGAGCCGTCACCCCGGTCGTGAGACGCGAATGAGCGACGACGAGACGACGTCGTCGCGCGCCGAGTCGACCGACGGTGGGACGCCGGAACGGTCCCCGCGGGCGGATCCCGCGATCGGCGAGGGGCTGCTCGACGAGAACATGGGGCCGAGTTCGGCGATGGCGCACCTGTACCGCGGCGAGATCCACCGGATGAAGCTGTGGCGTCAGCGCCTCGACCGCACCACGAACTGGGCGGTCCTGCTCATCGCCGGCGTGTTGACGTGGTCGTTCTCCAGCGAGACGAACCCCCATTACGTGATTCTCGTCGGCGGCGCAGGCGTGCTCCTGTTCGCGTTCGTCGAGGCGCGACGGTACCGCGCGTACGACGTGTGGCGCTCTCGGGTGCGGACGCTCCAGCGACACGTCTGGGCCGTCGGGCTCGACCCGGAGGGGAGCCGGGACGACCTCGACGACTCGTGGCGCGAACGGCTGGCGGCCGACTACCGGAGTCCGGAGCTACAGATCTCGACGGAGGAGGCGCTCGCCCACCGGCTTCGCCGCGTGTACTTCCCGCTGTTCACGGTGATCGCCGGTGCGTGGGTGCTCCGGATCACGGCGTTCAGCGATCTCGGCTGGCCCGCGAGCGCGGCCGTCGGACAGGTGTCGGGACTGCTCGTCACGGCTGTCGTCGCCGTCGGCTACCTCGCGGCGGCCGTCGTCTGCTGCCGTCCGCGAACGTGGCACACCCGGGGAGAGCTACTCGAGGAGAACCTCCGGACCGACCGCAGCGAGTGAGCCACCGAGAGTCGACGGAGCGAACTCCCGTTCACGGGGCTCACTCGTCGCCGACCTCGATCGGGACGCCGATCATGTTCCCCCACTCGGTCCACGAGCCGTCGTAGTTCCGGACGCGCTCGTAGCCGAGCAGTTCCTCGAGCACGAACCACGTGACCGACGAGCGCTCGCCGATCCGACAGTAGACGATCACGTCGTCGTCGCGCTCGATCCCCCGAGACTCGTAGACCGCCCGGAGCTCGTCCGGCTCCTTGATCCGTCCGTCCGGGCGGACGTTCTCGGCCCAGAACACGTTCGTCGCCCCGGGAACGTGCCCGCCGCGCATCGCCCCCTCGTCGATGCCCGGCGGCCTCGTGATATCGCCGCGGAACTCATCGGGCAGGCGCACGTCGACGAGAGGCGTTTCGGCGCCGAGCGCCGCGAGAACGTCCTCGCGATAGGCCCTGACGTCCGGTCTGGCCGGCGGGTCGAGCGTGCCCTCGTACGCCACCGTCGGCGGATCGACCGGCTCGGTCGTGGTCGGGTACCCGTTGTCGGTCCAGTACTCGCGACCGCCGTCCATGATCCGGACGTCCGGATGGCCGAGGTAGGTAAGTTGCCAGTAGAGGTGCGCCGCGAACCAGTTCGAGTTGTCGCCGTAGACGACGACGGTCGTGTCCGCGGTGATCCCGTGCGAGCCGAGGAATTCCTCCATCTCCTCGGGGCCGAGGATGTCGTGGCGGTCGGCCGCGCGAAGGTCCCGCCGCCAGTCGACGCCGACGGCGCCCGGCGCGTGGCCGGTCTCGTAGAACGCCGTGTTGACGTCGACCTCGAGGAGCCGGCGGTCGGAGTCGTCGGAGGCGAACCCGTCGAGTCTGTCGTCGACCCACTCGGGGGCGACGAGGACGTCCGGCGGATACGCCGTCTCCGTCGTCGGCTCGGATGTCGTGTGTGAGGGGCCATCGGAAGGGGTATCGTGGGTCATAGTTCTCGATCGGCGAAGCGCTTGGCGAGCTCCGCGGTTGCACGCCGAAGGCGGTACGACACGGTCGAACGAGGGAGCTCGAGGTCCGTGGCGAGTTCCTCGAGCGTCACCTCCCGCGGGGTTTCGAAGTAGCCTCGCTCGACGGCGATCGTGAGTATCTCCCGCTGCTCAGCGCGGATGTCCGCTCCCGACACCAGCCCGCGTTCCCAGTTGGTGACCTCGGTCAGATGCTCGAAGGAGAACGACAGCCCCTCCCCGAGCTTCGCGGCCAGCGTGTCGTACAGGAGTCCGATCTTCGAGTCGTCCTGTACCAGCACGCGCCACCGAACCGTGTCGCCGGTACGTACCTGCTCGAAGAGTAGTCCGCCGTCAACGTTTTTGGCGGCGATGATCGGGACGGCCTCACAGTACTCGATCTCGGAGACGTACGTGAACGCCACCCGCCGCCGCCGCTCGTTCGCCATGAGACTGGTCGTCCGGGTAGCGCGACACGCGCGGTCGCTGATCGACTCGCGGTCGACAGACTCGTCCAAGAGCAGTTCGTCGACGGCCGTGAGGTCTGCCGGATCCCCCGTGACGGATTCGAGCGCCCACAGTTCCGTCGGGTCCAGACACGAGTAGATCGCCTCCGACCGGAGCGACTCGCGATCGATGAAGCGGTCGACGTACTCGTCGGCACCTGCGTCGTACGTTATTTCGAAGCTGAAATCGTACATCTGAGTCCGTGTTGTATCGCTGATCGGTTGTCGCGAGGGAGACGACCAACCGGGGAGGCCACTCAGCGGCTGTCGTCGATCGCCGACGAGATGGTCGCGTAGTCCGGCCGATCGATGAGCGTTCCGTCGACGAACACGCTCGGAGTCCCCTGGACGCCGCGGTCGAGTCCGGCCTCGCGGTCCGCCTCCAACACCGGCCGGTAGCGGCCCTCGCTCGCGGCGGTCACCACCGTGTCCGGGTCGGCGTCGACGGCGCCGGCGAGATCACGGAGGAGTGACTCCGAGTACGTCGGGGAACCGTCCGTCCACCCTTCCTCGAACAGGCGTTGGGTGAACGTAAAGAACGCCTCGTCGCCGACCGTGTCCTGTACCGCCCGCGCGGCGCCGGGAGCCTCCCACGACCAGCGGTCGTCCACCGGGATGGGGAAGTCGTGGTGTTCGTACCGCACGTCACCGGGGTCGACGTACTCGTCGACGAGTCGAGGGTGGACGTCGACCGCGAACGTCCGACAGTGCGGGCACGCGAAGTCCTCGAACACCGCGACCGTCACCGGCGCGTCTTCGTCGCCGTGGACTGGCGTGGGGAGCGATTCGACGGCGTCGTCGGGCACCTCGTCGCTCCCGCCGTTGCCGCCGCCGAGACAGCCGGCGGTGGCGGTTGCCGCAGCCGCGGAGAGCCCGGCGAGGACGGTGCGTCTCGATGGACGGATCCGATCGGGCCCGGGTGTCTGTCGGGTCACGACCGGGAGTTGGACTCCCCGGGCAACACGGTTGTGGTCCGATCCCGATATTCGAGAGTCGTACCAGAACGACCGAACGCCCGCGGCGTTCGTCGCCGCCAACGCTCCGACAGCGGGCCGATGAACGCCGTCGCGACCATCATAAGGTATTGTGGAAGATGAACAAGAAAGACTCTACCGACAGCAGTATTTTGTTACCTATTCAATAATGCCTCCCTGCACCAACAGCTCTTAAGGCCGAATTAGCGCTAATACGCCGTTTTGAACGTCTCGATGTCTATATGGCTGTTGTCCCGGTCTTGGTCCGAGAAGTTGTATTGTCTATATTGCACAATATTTATTATACTGACTCCCATTGGGTATCGTGATGGCAGACGAATTCCCCGAGCCAGAGGTCGAGGTCGAGTCGATCGCACCCGAGGATCTCAAGAGCCGGATCGACGCCGACGACGAGGTCACGCTGCTGGATTCGCGGATGACCTCCGACTACGAGGAGTGGAAGATCGACGGCGAAACCGTCGACTCGATCAATATTCCGTACTTCGAGTTCCTGGACGACGACATCGACGACGACGTCCTCGATCGGATCCCCGACGACCGCGAGGTCACCGTCCTGTGCGCGAAGGGCGGCGCCAGCGAGTACGTCGCCGGCGCGCTGAAGCAGCGCGGCTACGAGGTGAACCACCTCGAAGAGGGGATGAACGGCTGGGCGCGCATCTACGAACGCGAGGAGGTCACCGAGTACGACGGACCCGGATCCGTCTACCAGTACCAGCGTCCGTCCTCGGGCTGTCTGGGCTACCTGCTGATCGACGGCGACGAGGCGGCGATCGTCGACCCGCTGCGCGCGTTCATCGACCGCTACATCGCCGACGCCGAGAAGTTGGGCGCAGAGCTGACGTACGCGTTCGACACGCACATCCACGCCGACCACATCAGCGGTCTGCGCGAACTCGCCGCGGAGGGCGTCGAGGGCGTCATCCCGAAGAACGCCGTCCCGCGCGGTGTCACGTACGCCGACGAGATGACGACGGCGGCCGACGGCGACGAGTTCGACGTCGGCGATGCGACCGTCGAGACGATCTACACCCCCGGCCACACCAGCGGGATGACATCCTATCTGCTCGGCGGCAGCCTGCTCACCACCGGAGACGGGCTGTTCATCGAGAGCGTCGCCCGTCCCGACCTCGAGGAGGGTGACGAGGGCGCCCCCGAGGCTGCCGAACAGCTGTACGACACGCTGCAAAACCGCGTGCTGACGCTGCCCGAGGAGACCCTCATCGGCGGCGCCCACTTCAGCGACGCCGCGGTCCCGGCCGACGACGACACCTACACCGCGCCGATCAGCGATCTGAAAGCGCGGATGGACGCGCTCAGCTACGACACGGACGAGTTCGTCGAGACCGTCCTCGCCGACATGCCGCCGCGTCCCGCGAACTACGAGGACATCATCGCGACCAACCTCGGCCAGCAGGACGCCGACGACGAGGAGGCGTTCACCCTCGAACTCGGCCCCAACAACTGCGCCGCGAGTACGGACGCGATGACGAGCGACTGATCGACGGCGTCCTGTCGACGACCGCTCGAGGACGCGCCGACCCCCGACTGCCCGCCCCCAGCGGACCACCTCACCTCCGACAGGGTCTCTCTCGTTCTGATGCGACCCTGACAGCGGCGGCGCCCGGCCTCCAGTGCGACGAGTGTCGGCGGTACGACGGGCGACTCACCGCTGTCCATCCGTCGGGTCTGGTTCCGGTGATCGCCCGAGGTACCGACTGCTCGCCGTCGAGAGCAACACCGAAGTACGCCACCGGCCAACTTCGGGGCGTGACAGCCGACGAGCGCCGGACGACGCCCCGGAGGCACCACGATGGCTGACAAGGGCACGATCGACGTCGGGACGTTCACGCCGGTGTGGACGGCCGGCTGGCAGTGGCCCTGGGCGCTGCTGTTGGCGCTGCTTTTAGGCGGGAACTTCGTCCTCGCGGCCGATCGGGTTTACCTCGGGGCGGCCATCCTGATCGGCGGTCCGGCGCTTGTGATCGCCGGCGTCCGGGCGGTGAAACGCGGCGCAGCGGACGCGCTCGCGGACGCTGAAGCGCAGATCCGTCGTGCGACGGTCGCGAGCCTCGACATCGACCCGGACCGGACCCCGGTGTACACGGTGACCGCCGCCGGTGGCTCGGTCGTCGGGATCGACGCGGCCAAGCGGTACGACGTTACGGTCGTGACCGTCGGCGAGTCGGCGCTGACGGTCCACTCGGACGTCGAGGCGAACCTCCTCAACACGAGCTGGACGCTCGGTGCCGATACCGAAGAGATTCCGTACGATCGAATTCGCGATGTCGACTACGTCGACGGCGTCGTGAACGTCCGCTGTACCGACGGCGACGACCGGTCGTACCCGGCGGACCGACGGCCGGACGAACTACTGTCGTCGATCGGGCGTCGACAGTCGTCCGCTAGCGAGTAACACCGTAGTCGCCGCCGTACTTCAGGAAGACGTACGCGAAGCCTGCCGTCGCGACCAGCGTGGCCGCGGCCGCGAGACCGAGCGTCTTCGCTGCGTCCGGGACCTGCGGAACTACCGGGCCGGAGGCGCCTTCGGTCGCCCCGGCGTCCTCGCTCACTTCGATCGTCCCGAGCATTCCGGCGCTCTCGTGTGGGATGCAGAAGTAGGGATAGGTCCCCTCCGTCTCGAACGTGTACTCGTACGTCTCGCCCCCCGCGATGTCGCCGCTGTCCGGGTCTCCCGCCGAGTACGCCGAGCGCGCGGCGTCTTCCGTCTCGAATCCGCCCGAGGCGAAGAACTCGGCGTCGGCCGGGAGGTCCTCCTCGTAGGCGGTCACCGAGTGGCCGATGTTACCGACGTTCTCCCAGACGACGGTTGTCCCGGGCGTGACCGCGACCTCCTCGGGGTCGAACACGAGGTTGTCGGTCATCTCGACGGTTCGCGTCGACCCCTCCTGCGCGCGGACCGGCGTCGTCGCCGCGCCGGCCGCGACGGCGCCGACCCCCGCGGCTGTCCCCGAGAGGAAGCCGCGTCGCGTCAGACTCGGGTGATCGTCGTCAGTCGCCTCGGGACCGGCAGCTTCGCGGTCAGTCTCGGGAGCGTCGTGTGACCGGATACCGGCTCGCCGTGAGTAGTCGTCAGTTTGCATCGGTGGAAAGGTATGATCGGGCTTGTTCGTCGGTGACTTGATCGAAGGTCCGGTAGAATCGCCCCACAGCGCCGAACTGAGACGGCGTCTCCACGCAGACGACCTCGTCGGCCTCCGATTCGAGGTCCCGCAGGGTGTCAGGCGGCGCGACAGGCACCGCCAGCACGACCCGATCGGCGCCGGCGGCCGCGACCTGTCTGAGACACGCGTGCATCGTCGCGCCCGTCGCGACGCCGTCGTCGACGACGACGACCCGCTTCCCGGTCAGATCCATCGGCGGTCGGTCGCCGCGATACTCGTCGACGCGCTCGCGGGCGGCCTCCCGCTCCCGCTCGCGACGGTCGGCGACGTCCCCGTCGTCGATCCCCGACTGCGCGATCAGTTCGTCGTTGAGCCAGGCGCTGCCGTCGCTGGCGACGGCGCCGATCGCGAGCTCCGGATTCCACGGCGCGCCGATCTTCCGTGCGGAGACGATGTCGAGCGGGACCCCGAGCCGGTCTGCGACGACGCGACCGAGCGGGAGTCCTCCCCGTGGCACCGCAAGCACGACATCGGCCTCCACCCCCCGCTCCACGAGGAGATCGGCCAGGCGCTCGCCGGCGTCAGTGCGGTTGTCGAACATGCTTGGATACCCGTGTTCGGGATAGTACCTCTTCGAATGCCGACATAATTAATGGTTCGTCGAGCGTCACGAACGCGAAATCGGTCGCGGATCCCCGATCATCGATCACCACCCGAAGATCGCCGTGTCTGGTCCGGCGGATTCGACAACCGAGACCCGTTCTCCCTTGGACGGGGCGTGGACGGAGGTTGTCCGCTGCGGCACTGAGTCGGGATCTCAGGAGTCGTGGGGCAACGACAGGACCGTCGCCTCACCCTCGATGACGGACTCGTCGTCGACGGACGCGACCGTCTCGACGCGGAGTCGGTCGCCGCCGAGTTCCTCGGTGACGGTCGCACGCGCCTCGACCGTGTCACCCGGGCGGACGGGCGCCTCGAACGAGCAGTCCTGGTCGAGGTAGACGATGTCCCCGGGGAGCGACGCGAGCGCCGCGCTGACGACGCCGGCGCCGAGCATCCCGTGAGCGATCCGCCCGCCGAACATCGTCTCGCTGGCGTACGCGTCGTCGAGGTGGATCGGGTTCTCGTCGCCGGTGAGCGCCGCGTACGCGTCGATCGTTTCGGTCGTCACGTCGATGCTCGCGGTCGCATCGTCGTCGACGGTTGCGACTGGCATGGCAGTAGTGGTGGAGCGCCGACCGAAAGCCTCGGGGGTTAACATGTGAAGCGCCCGCTTGAAGGTGGCGCGTGGACAGGCTTCCCCCGTGCAAACCGCGCAACACGACGGCGTCGCGATCGCGTACGAGGAGCGCGGGCGCGACCCGGCCGAGGCGGAGACGGTCGTCCTGTGTGAGGGGCTCGGCTACGGCCGCTGGATGTGGAACTGGCAGGCGGACGCGCTCGCGGGGTCGTACCACGTGGTGCTGTGGGACAACCGCGGGACGGGCGAGTCCGACGTGCCGGAGGGGCCGTACACGATCGACCAACTCGCCGGCGACCTCGAAGCGGTACTGGACGACGCGGGCGTCGACGCGGCCCACGTCGTCGGCGCGTCGATGGGCGGGATGGTCGCGCAGCGGTACGCGATAGCCCACGACCGTGCGCGGTCGCTCGCGCTGTTGTGTACCTCGCCCGGCGGTCCCGACGCGGTGCCGACGCCGGAGTCGACGCTCGCGCGGATGTTCTCCGTTCCCGACGACGCCGACGAGCGCGAGGCGATCCGGTACAAGATGGCACCCGCCGTCAGTGACGGCTTCATCGAGGACAACCCGGAGCTGATCGAGCGCATCGTCGACTGGCGGCTCGACTCGGACGCGCCGCCGAGCGCGCGGGAGGCGCAGGGTGCGGCCGTGGAGGCGTTCGACGCCAGCGGGGAACTCGACGCGGTCTCGATCCCGACGCTGGTCGCTCACGGGACCGACGACCGGGTCCTCCCCGTCGAGAACGGGGAGCTGCTCGCCGAGGCGATCCCCGGCGCCGACGCCGAGTTCGTCGAGGGCGGGTCGCACCTGTTCTTCATCGAGGAGGCCGAGCGCGTGAACGACCTGCTCGTCGAGTTCCTCGCCGATGTCTGAGGGGAGCGAGCGCGTCCCGAACGCGACAGCGGCGGGGCGCACACAGCGGACCGGTCCCGATTGGGTCGGCGACTGGTCCGGCAGACGCGCGATGCTCTCCCCCGACCGGGTGGGACTGGTCGACGGGACGACCGGTCGCGAGTACACGTACGCGGAGTTGGACGACCGCGCGACCCGGACGGCTCGACTCCTTCGGTCGATGGGCGTCGAGAAAGGCGATCGGGTGGTGACGCTCTCGCGGAACCGGCCGGCGCTGATCGATCTGTTCTTCGCGACCGGCAAGATCGGCGCCGTGCTCGCGCCGCTGTCGCACCGTCTGGCGCCGCCGGAGCTGTCGGAACTCCTCGGCGACACCGACCCCGCGGCGGTCGTCGTCGAGGCGAAGTCCGCCGGCCTCGCGGGCGAGGCGCTCGGGGATGCCGACACGAGTGGCGAGGACCCGACGGTGCTCGTCGTCGGCGACGACGTCGACGCCGTCGCGACCGCAGCCGACGACCTCGACGGCGAGCCGTTCGAGACCGCCAGGCCGGCAGCCGAGACCGAACCCGGGCCGACCGCGGACGACAGGCTGGACCGCTCCGACGTGTCGCTGTCGGAGCCACACCTGTTCCTCCACACGGGTGGGTCGACCGGGACGCCCAAGCAGACGGTGATCCCGCACCGCGCGGTGTACTGGAACTCGATGACGACGATCGCGGCGTGGAACCTCCGCGGCGACGACGTGACGCCGATGCCGTTCCCGCTGTTTCACACCGGCGGGTGGAACGTCCTCACCGTACCGCTGTTCCACGTCGGCGGCACGGTCGTCATCGCGCGGGAGTTCGACCCGGGAGGGGTGCTCGACATCGTCGACGAGCGAGGGGCGACGGTGCTCGTCGCGGTGCCGGCGGTGCTGCGGATGATGGCGGAACACGAGCGGTGGGACGACACCGACCTCTCGTCGCTGCGGTTCGCTAAATCCGGCGGTGGCCCCTGCCGGCGGTCGGTACTCGAGTCGTGGTGGGACCGCGGCGTCGACCTCTCGCAGGGGTACGGCCTCACCGAGTGCGGTCCGAACAACTTCGCGATGCCGGACGACTGGCCCCGCGAGAAGGCCGAGGCCGTCGGCGTGCCGGCCCCACACGTCTCCGCGCGGGTCGTCGACGACGACGGGGAACCGCTCGCGCGGGGCGACGTGGGCGAACTCGAACTGTCGAGTCCCGCTGCCGCCGACCGCTACTGGAACGCGCCCGAAGAGACCGAGGACACCTTCGGCGGCGGATGGGTCTCGACGGGGGACCTGGCCCGCGTCGACGACGACGGCTACTACCACATCGAGGGGCGCAAAAAGAACATGTACGTCAGCGGCGGCGAGAACGTCTTTCCCGCCGAGGTGGAGAACGCGCTCACCGATCACCCGACGATCAGAGAGGCGGTCGTGATCGGCGTCCCCGACGACACCTGGGGGACCGTCGGAACGGCGGTCGTGCAGGGGGAGGAGTCGCTGACGCTGGACGACCTGACGGCGTTCCTCGACGACCGACTCGCCCGGTTCAAACACCCGAAGCACCTCGCGTTCGTCGAGGAGTTCCCCTACTCGGGCCCCTCGAAGATCGACCGCGAGGCCGTTCGGGACCGGTTCGGCGGCGAGCAGTGATCGCCACCGGCATAAACTATTATGTAGGTCTCCGAGAATCGTCCGCTGATCGGAGCGAACACCATGATCGACGTCACCCTGGACATGGAGCAGTACGACTGCCCGTTCATCCACGCCACCGAGGAGCACGACCTCGCGTTCTCGGCGGTGCATTGGGAGTTCGACACGGCGACCGACACGCTGGAGACGCGGATGGTGGTCGAGGGCGACGACCGCGAGTCGCTCGGACAGGGGTTGACGGAACTGCGCGAACACGACGGGCTGCGCGACTACAAACTCCTCTCGAAGACGGGCGGCGTCGGCCACGTTCGGACCGTCATCGACGAGACGGCCGCGATGTCGACCGTCCGCGACGGCGGCGGCTACATCACAGGGCCGTTCTACATCGCCGACGGCTCGGAGCTGTGGCACGTCGGCTTCGACGACCGCGGCGAGGCGGACGGCACGCTCTCCCGACTCGACCGCGACAACGAGTACGAGATCCTGGAGCGAGACGAGCCCGAACTCCCCGAACTGCAGGGGTTCATCCAGAACGCGGGCGCCGCGATGACGCTCATCCAGGGCTGTAAGGACCTCTCGGACGTCGAACGCGAGACGTTGGAGACGGCCGCCACCGAGGGGTACTTCGAGAGCCCGCGCTCGGCCACGCTCGGCACGCTCGCCGAGGAGTTCGACGTGTCCAAGCCGGCCGTCTCGAAGAACCTCCGGCGCGGACAACGGAAGATGCTCCAGCGCGTCGTCGACGCGATGGGCGAGTTGGAGGATTGACATCCTCCCCGCGCTGAAAGGGCGAGAATTCCCACGGTACCGCACCGCTGGGTTGGGATGGTTACGGTTTGTAGCCATCCCGACGGACAGCTACTGGCTGTGCCACCCAGCCGGTACTCCTATCCCGGCGTGGGATTCGGAGATACTTTTGGTGACTGCACCCCGTGTTCCGGGCAGAAGGGGGTGCCTTCTGCGTGGAATCAGGGAATCCCGATACTGTCCGATTAAGCGGGCGGGCAGGCCGCCTCGGTTGGCTGTTGGTAGGGTGATGAGTTAGTTAAACATCGGTTTGGGTAGTTCGGTCGGTATTTGGGGAGAGATGTCGGATTCATCCCCCCGCTAAAACACGGGGCTTTCTCCTCGTACTTCCGTAATCGTCTGTGATCGATGATCAGCGAGAGCGCGAACGCGGAGTCGCCGTGCGTCCCGAGGCGATGGGGGCGTTCCATCGGGAGGAACCGTCCACCGACGAGCGCACGGATCTGCTCTTCCGGCGGACGAAGGGTGTCGCTCCACCGATCCGCCCACGGGTCGCTCCACCGATCCGCCCACGGGTCGCTCCACCGGTCGAGTTCGGGGCGAGCGCGAGCAGCCACGCCCAGCCGTACGGGCGCTCGGGTGTCAGTCGCTCGTCGATGCCGGCGGCGATTCCGTCGCTGTCGGGATATTCGGGAGACTGCCGCAGCGCGCGCACGGGACGCCAGTGGCTGCGGACCGCCGAGTGCCAGCCGAAGCAACCGTAGCAGACAGTGTGGCGCTCGCGCGGCGGCGTCACGTCGTCGGGGCCGTCGGTCGCGCCCGGCGCGTGCGGGTACTCGGTGTCGACGCCGTCGAACGGATGAGCGGTCAGGTGTGCGGCCGCGTCGGCGTCGATCCAGTCGAGGCGACCACCGATCAGTGCCCCGTCCTCGTCGGGATGAGATCGTGTCTGTACGGAGATCTGGCCCGGCCGATCTCGATCGATCGCCCCCGTGCGATCCGGTCACATCCGGCGTCGGGTCAGTAGGTCCAGAGGCGGCGGATCCGGTCGGCGACCGCCTCGTGTTCCGTCCGTAGCGCCTCGGGATCGCGCTCGCCGTCGACGTTGATCACGTGGACTTCGCCGCGCTCGCCGCCATAGACGTCCTGGAAGTCGTAGACGACGCCGATCACGTCGGTGTCGGCGGGCACGTCGTCGCTGTCGACGAGGTGGTCGACCTGCCGGTCGACGTTGTACTCGACCAGCCGGTTCACGGCCTCGTCGTCGTCGAGGCCGTCGGGAAGCAGGTCGACACCCGGTTCGAGGTGGGGGCCGAGCAGGCTGACGCAGTGTTCGATCCCCGACGGCTCGTTGTCCGCATCGATATTCCCCGTGAGAACGTCGAACGTCGCCGTCACTGCGCCGCAGCCGGTGTGGCCGACGACGACCGCCGTCCGGGTCCCTGTGTGCGCTAACGGGTACAACACGTCGCCGGAGACGACCTCGCCGGCGTCGGTCCGCTGGGTCACACGGTTCCCGATGTTGCCGCAGGTGAACAGCCGCCCGGGCGTCTCGTTGCCGAAGAGGTGGTCCTGTAACACCCGCGAGTCCGAACAGCAGACCGTCACCGCCTCGGGCTGTTGTCCGTCCTGCACCTCGTCGAAGCGACCGGCAAACGCGTCGGCGTGCTCGGCGTTGTCGGCCAATAGACCGACGATCGTCCGGTTCATACCGATGGGGTCCGCGGCCGTCTACATATGTCTGCCTCGATGGGACGACCGTGGCGCTCGCCCGTGGCCGACCCCCGACCGTCGAGCTCGAGGCGCTCGATCCGGGAGGGCTGGACAGTACCGGAGGAGTCGAGCCGGTCGTCCCTCGGTATCTGATCGGATGTGGATCCGAATATGAGGAGTATAATTTTCCTAATATGGTACAGTGTGTCTAAGGTAGATCCATGCAACGCTGAAATACCGGGAGGTGCTCGTGAGAGTCACGATGACAGATCGAACCATGGCTGACATCAGCCACACCGCACCGCACGGTGGCTCCGCCGACCGCGTCTGGGAACGAGGCAACGAGAAACCCGAACCCCGAACCGACGGCGGCGACCGCGACGACGACTGAGTTCCCACCGCAACTGATCGGCCGCTCGTGTCTTCTTCTCCCGAGAGTAGCTGCTCTATCGGACGAGGTGCCTTCCGGGGTCCGTCGAATGCGCACGGAGCTTCGGTTCGGCCGGTGCCCCACAGAGTATGGCTGAATGAATTTACTCAGAACAGAGTAGTCTGTCAAAACACATATTTCGGACGGGCACATACGGTGACATATGCCTCAGCAGACCACAGTCGGTTCGTACGCGACAGCGACGGTCGCGGCCGGCGCCGACGCGGCGTGGTCGCCAGACGAACGAGCGTCGACGCCGAACTCGGTCGAACGTCCGTACGGGGTCGACGGCGGGGAGACGGCCGATACCCCTGAGCAGTACACCACGTTCGGCTGCGTCGAGTACCGGCCGCGGGAGTGACCGGCCGCGGAGGTGTGCCGGTCACAGGAGTGAGTCGTACATCAAAGCGACCCGCCGCCGACGGCGTTCTCACGGCCGATAGGCGCGGCGACGGCCTCTTATCGACGGAAGCGAATCGAACGGTGTGATAACCGTCGACGGCCTGCGGAAGGTGTACGGCGACTTCGTCGCCGTGCACGGGAGTACCTTCGACGTGGAGCCGGGGGAGATCTTCGGCGTCGTCGGCCCGAACGGTGCGGGCAAGACGACGACGCTCAAGACGCTCGCGGGGCTCATCGAGCCGACGGCCGGCGCCGTTCGCGTCGCCGGCGAGCCCGCGGGTGACCCCGAGACACGTACCGCGTTGGGTTTTCTCCCGGAGGAATCGCCGCTGTACGAGGACATGACCGCGCGGAGCTACCTCCGCTTTTTCGCGGACCTGTACGACGTGCCGCGCGAGACCGCGAACCGACGGATCGAGACCGCGCTCGACGACCTGGAGCTGGAGCACCGCGACCGCCGGCTGGGGGACGTCTCGAAGGGGATGAAGCGGAAGGTCGCGATCGCGCGCTCGCTTGTCAACGACCCGGACGTGCTGATCTACGACGAGCCGGCCTCCGGGCTCGACCCCCTGACGACCAACTACGTGCTGGAGTACGTTCGCGACCTCGCGGACGCCGGCAAGACGGTGCTGTTCTCGGCGCACAACCTCTATCACGTCGAGTCGGTGTGTGACCGCGTCGTGATCATGAACGAGGGCGAGATCGTCGCGCGCGGCACCGTCGAGGAGATCCGTGACGAACACGGCGAGACGACGTATCGCGTGTTCACGACCGTCCCCGTCGAGGGCAGCGAGCCCGACGGCGACCGTCACGTGTCGACCGTCGACTCGATGGACGCCGTCGAGGGGATCCGCGGGGCGGCGGCCGACGCCGACGGTGAGGTCGTCGACATCCGCACTCGCGAGTCGACGCTCGAGGAGATCTTCCTCGACGTGGCCGGGCAGCCGATGCCGGGGAGCCGGCGGGTCACACCCGGCGCGACGGACAGCGACCGAGGGCGCGAGTCGTCGGATCCGCCCGAGCCGCCGGAGGCCGCGGAGTGAGCATCTCACCCCGGAAGCTGCTCCGGGTCTCGCGCTGGGAGGTGTCGCGGGCGACCGGCAGCGTCGACCGAAAAACGGCCGTCCTCGGCGCCGTTGCGCTCCTGTTGACCGTGGGCGTCGCCGCGGGCGGCCTGCTCGCCGGCGGCGTCGCGCTCGACGAGGACATCTACGCGGTCGCGGTCAGCCCGGACAGCCCGTACCACGAGCCGGTCAGCGACTCGACGCCGCTGGAGGCGGTTCCGGCGGGCGCGCCGACCGCCGACGTGTACGTCGACGACCGGGACCCGTCGGACCGCGAGGCCACCGTCTCGGTGGCGGACACCCGGAAGGGACAGGCCGCCCTCGGCGCCTTCCGGTCGGCTGTCGAGCGGCACAACAACCGGCTGTTGCTCGCGGAGGAGAACCAGTCGGCCGCGTTCCCGGTCGGCGTCACCCTCAGCTACGTCGAGCGCGCGAGCCAGCGCGTCGGCGCCAACGACGGAACAGCGGGCGTCGGCGGCGACGACGCGACCGGCGGCGACGGAACCGGTGGCGCCGACGGGGGCGACGCGGACGACACGGACGACGGAACGGACGGGCCGGGAACCGGCGACGGCGGTGCCGGGAGCGGGCTTGGCGTGCCCGACTTCGGCGGCGCGACGGGCTCGCTGTTCGGCGGCCAGCCGACCGGGTCGCCGGCGGAGATCTCGCCGCCGTTCCCGTTCTCGTCGCTCGTGCTCGCGTTCGCGTTCCTCGTGCCGATGAACTTCGTCATTCAGGCGTACGGGTCGACCATCCTCAACGAGCGGATCAACCGCCGTGGCGAGCTGCTGCTCGTCGCGCCGCTGTCGCGGACCGACATCGTCGCCGGCAAGACGCTCCCGTACGCGGGGGTCGCGCTCGCGGCGACGACGCTCATCGCCCTCGCCGTCGGCGGCGGGCCCCTCTCGGTCGCGGCGGTGTTCCCCATCGCGTTGGTGTTCCTCGCGGCGACGTTCGTCGGCGCGATGTTCGCGCGGTCGTTCAAGGAGCTCACCTTCGTCACGGTCACCGTCTCGGTGGCGCTGACGACGTACGCGTTCGTCCCGGCCATCTTCGCGACCGTGACGCCGGTCGCGCTCATCTCGCCGCTGACGCTCGTCGTCCGCGACCTGCAGGGCGAGGCGGTGTCGATCGCGGAGTACCTGTTTTCGACGGGGCCGTTCTACCTCGTCGCGGGCACCCTGTTCGCGATGGGGGTCGGCGTCTACCGCGAGGAGGACATGTTCACACAGCGGGCGGTGCCGCTGAAGTTCCTCGACGCGCTCGCGGTGCGGCTGCACCGCCCCCGCGACGTGGCGCTCTTGGCAGCGCTGTCGCTCCCGTTCGTGTTCGTCGCCGAGCTGCTCGGGATCGCGGTGCTGTTCGCGCTTCCGCAGGGGGTCGCTATCGTCGCCCTGCTGGTCGTCGTCGCGGTCGTCGAGGAGGTCGCGAAGGGCGTCGGCGTGTACGCCGGCTTCCACCAGTCGCGCTTCGAGCGCGACCTCCCGACGGCGCTGAAGCTGGGCGCGCTGTCCGGCGCCGGCTTCTTCGTCGCCGAGAAGGCGACCGCGATCGTTCAGGTCGTCGGGCTCGGGTCGCTCCCGCTGGGCCAGGCGGCGTTCGGCACCTCGGGGATGGGCGGGGAACTCGGTCCGGCCGCCGGCCTCGCGCTGTTGGCGCTCCCGCTCGCGCTGCACGTCGTCACGGCGGCGATCGGCGCCGTCGGCGCGACGCGGGGGCGGCGCGCGTGGGCCGGGACCCTGTTCGTCGCGATGGCGATCCACTTCGCCTACGACCTCACGGTGGTGAGCACCCTTGGATAGCGATCGCGGGGGCGACGCGGGAGGCGCTCCCGTCGGCGACGGTGGCGCCGTCGACTCCCCGACGGACGACGCCCCGAACCCGATCCCGGGCACCGTCGCCGCGGGCGATCGCGCGAACAGGGACCCACGCTGGACGATCGCGAAGCGCGAGTTGGCGTCGCTGCGCTCGGAGAAGACGATCCTGTTGGCGCTGTTGATCCAGCTGTTCGTGGCGGCGTTCTCGTCGTTCCTCGTCGTCGGGCTCGTCTCGCTGTACGACCCCGGCGCCGCGGCGGGCTACTCGGTGGAGACGGCCGTCGCCGGCGACGACGCGGGCGACCTCGCGGCCGCGGTCGGCGGGACCGACGGGATGGAGGCCCGGCGATACCCGACCCGGCAGGCCGCCGCAGACGCGTTCGCCGACGGTCGGGTCGACGCGGCGATGCTGGCGACGGCGACCCAGCGCGGTACCCTCGAAGTCCGGGTGCTCGTGCCCGACGGCAACGTCGGGACGACGCTGGTCGTCGTGCGCGCCCGCGAGGCGCTGCGGGCGTTCGAGCGGCTGGAGCGCGATCAGCGCTCCGCGTCGCTGACGGCGCAGACGCTGGAACTGCCGCCGCGGGCGGGCTCGTCGCCGTACTTCGGCTTCACCTACACGGTGCTCGTCCCGCTGCTGTTGTTCCTCCCGGTGTTCATCGCCGGTTCGGTGACGGTCGACTCGCTCACCGAGGAACTGGAGCGCGGGACGCTGGAACTGCTCCGGGTCGCTCCCGTCACGATGACAGACATCGTCGAGGGGAAGCTGCTGGCGGCCGCCGGCCTCGCGCCGATACAGGCGGCGCTGTGGCTCGCGCTGCTGTCGGTCAACGGCACCGCCATCGCGCCCTCGCCGAGCGCGCTCGTGACCGTCGCGGGCGTGTTGGGACTGCTCGGGCTGACCGCGGGGCTGGCGGCGCTGGTGACGGCGCTCGGAGCCGCGCTTGCGCTCACCGCGCCCGACAGGCGTGCGGCGCAGACGGTGTACTCGCTGGGCGTGCTCGGACTGTTCGGCGCGGCGGCGCTGTCGCCGACGAACCCCGCGAACGTCGCCGCGAAGCTGGCCGTCGGCAGCCCCGACCCCGCGTCGTACCTCGCGGTCGCCGCCGTGGTCGTCGCGGGCGGCGTCGCCGTCGCGGTCGCACGCGTCGGCGTGGCGCGCTACGGGCCGACCTGAGCCGACGGGGCGACCGGCCCGAGTCGCCGGCGATCGCGACCGCTCCCACCAGAACGTCCCGACGCCGCCTCAGGCCGCGACCGTGTCCACGACCGTCTCCGTCCCACACACGAGGTTGTACGCGCCCTCGTCGTCGTTCCAGAGGATCAGGACGTTCTCGACCGAGAGGATCGCGCCGTACGGCGCCTCCCGCAGGTCGCGGTTGAGCGACGACTCGCCCGTGAGCACGAGGTAGTGCTCCAACTGCTCGCTGCCGTCGCCGACCTTGAACAGGGGATTCGCGTCGTCGGGCGCGAGGTCGTCCGAGAGCTTCACCGCGAGGAGGTTCACCCGGTCGGTGACGTGGTCCTCGGAGTCGGCCATCCGGTGGTGGCGCTCGGCGCCGGCGACGACCGGGTGGCGTCGCTCCCCATCGGGGCGGAGGATCGCCCACGAGAACTTCACGTCCGTGTTGACGTAGGTGCCCGGCTCCTCGTCGTACGCGCGCGTCGCCGCGTCGTCGAGCTTCCGCTGGAACGAGGGAACCGAGAGGTCGGGACGCTCCTCGAAGGACCACCCGCGGTCGTCGGGGGCGTCGCCGGGCCACAGCCGCAGGTCGGGCGCGTACACGCTCACGTCGCCGTCGGGCGGGGTCAGCGCGCGTTCGACGCGACGCAGTTCCGTCGAGGTGTTCAGGTCCGCCGGCGCAAGCAGGACACAGGAGCCGTCGTCGGCGAGCGCGTCGAGATACCGGGAGGCGACCGCCTCGGGGTCGTCCAGCTCCGAGAGGACGTTGCCGAAGAGGACGAGGTCGACCTCGCCGACTGCGTCCGGGTCGAACGCCTCGGCGGTCTCACGGTGGACCGTGGTGTGGACGTTCGGTCGGGTGTCGTCGAGCAGCTCGTCGAGCACGTCCGCGTTCGTGCTCGGCTCGATCGCGTGGTAGTCGACCAGCGCGTCGTCGGGGAGGTAGTCGTGGAGTCCCAGCGCGGGGCCGCCGGTGCCCGCGCCCACGTCGAACACGCGGAGCGTCCGGGGGAGCAATCCTCGGTCGGCGAGTCGGTCGAGGACGTAGCCGACGGCGGCGTAGAAGTCCGGCTGGTGGTAGACCGCGTACGCGAGGGCGGCGTCGGCGTCGTACTCGACGGGCCTGCCGCGGTAGTAGTCCTCCTTCAGCCGGTCGATCGTCTCCCGAAGCGTGTCGCCCGAGTCACCCTCGTGCCAGTCGAGGCCGTAGCGCTCGAACAGGAGATCCTCGATCGCCTCGGCATGGTTGTCGGGGAACGACTCCGGCGACCACCCCGGCGGGTCGACCGGCTCCTCGGTCGCAGGGACGAAGGTGCCGTCCTCGCGCTCGAACAGCCCCAGATCGAACGCCTCCTCGCGGAGGGCGGTGCGTACGACGGCCGGATGCGGTCGGTCGGGGAGGTACTCGTACACCTCGTCTGGGTCGACCGGGCGGACGTTGCGGAGGTACTTCGCGGTGTCGCGCAGCGCCTCGCGGTCGACGCTCACGGCGACCACCTCGCGGGCGTCGCCGACCGCGGCGTCCGGGCGCGCTCGTGGACCGAACGCGCCCGTGGCCGCGGGTGTGGTCTCGGGTGCGGCGAGTGACTCATTGCCGGCGGCTACTCGGTCGGGGTGGGTAACGGTTCTGTCTCGGCGTCCTCACTCGTCGCCGGGCGGATCGCCCTCTCCGGTGCGCGACTCGGTGCCCACGGCGTCGCCGGCGCGCCCGAACAGCGTCTCGAACTCGTCGCGGTCGGCGGCCGAGAGCGCCCGCGCCGCCTCCGCGACCGCGTCGGCGCCGGCGAACGTCTCGCGGATGTCGGCGTACACGCGGGGCTCGCCCTCGGTGACGGTGCGAGCCAACTCGGCCAGCGGTTCGGAGACGGGCGTGTGGAAGCGCTCGTCCACGTCGCCGGCGGCGAGCGCGTACGCGAGAACGGCCGTGTGGGCACCCGTCTGAACCTTCTCCATCGCGTCGTCGTGGTCGCCCGCGGTCGTCTCGAACACCTCGTTGTCGACCTCCCGCAGTCGCTCGCGGACGCGCTCGACGAGCGGTCCCGCCTCGCCGGGGACGTACGCGATCCGGCCGGGGCCGCGGGGCGGGGCGAACAGCGGATGGAAGCTGGCGTACTCGCCCGCCGCATGTTCGTCCATCGCCGCGAGCGGTTCGGTCATCACGCCGGAGACGTCGACGATCGCGCCGTCGGCGGCGTTGGCGGCGTACTTCGCGACGGCGTCGGCGACGACGGGGATCGGCACCGCGAGGACGACGCAGTCGAACGACTCGTCGGTGTCGAGCGGGACGACCCGGCCGTCGACGACGTCCTCGGCGGCGTCCATCGCGGTCTGGGGGTTCGTGTCCGCGAGCGCGACGCGCTCGCTGACCGGGCGGAGGGTCCGCGCGGCCCACCGGCCCATCTCCCCGGCGCCGACGACGAGCAACTTCATGCCTCCCGCTATCGGGGTGGCGACCGAAAGGGTATCGGTCGGGGCGGGTCGGACGCGGGGGCGGGGTGATCCCGGCCGCTACTCCACGGCCGCGATCCGGAACCACTCCGAGGGGAGCGTGTCGCCGCCGTGGTCCTCCGCCGACAACAGCCGCATCCGCACGTTCGCCGGCGCCACCGGCGCGGCGAACCGGACGCCGACGAGCGTCCCCGCCTCGACCGTGCGCGCCTCGCCGCGAAAGTCGACCGCGCGGACCGTGACGTGGTCCTCGCCGACGCCGCCCTCGACGACCTCGAAGTGCGCCTCCAACAGGCCGGGTGTGACTTCCGTGACCTCGGCGCCATCGGCGGCCTCGGCGTCGATCTCGATGGTGTAAGTGCGGATCCCATCGGGGGCCCGCTGGCAGACGGCGACGACGGCGTCGGTTCGCTCGTCCGCGCCGTTCTCCGCCGGCTCGTCCGCGGGACCGTCTCCCGAACCGGCAGCGTCGTCCGAGTCAGTCATGTCGACCTCCGACCCGTCGCCGGCACCCGGTTCGCGGAACGCGTCGGCGACCCGCTCGAACAGGCTCATAGGCGACCGATGGGCCGCGTCGACCAAATCCTCGTCGGGGATCGCTTCCGGCTCGGGTCCCGGCTGAGCGTCGGGGCCCCCGGTTCATTCGCAGGGTGTGCGCGCGGACGCTCACTCTACCACCAGCTCCACGGGATAGTCCTCGGTGAGGTTCTCGTAGCCGTTCTCGGTGACGATCACGATGTCCTCGATGCGGACGCCGCCGACCGCGGGGTCGTACAGCCCGGGCTCGACGGTGACCACCTGCCCCGGCTCCAACTCCCCGCCGCGGGAGTTGAGTCCCGGTTGTTCGTGCACGTCGAGGCCGACGCCGTGTCCCGTCGAGTGAATGAATCCCGTCTCGGTGTCCGGGTCCGACCGGAGCGTCGGGTGACCCGCCTCCTCGTACACGTCGCATGCGGCGGCGTGCACCTCGGCGCCGGTGGCGCCTGGCTCGACGGCGTCCAGCGCGGCCGAGAGCGCCGCCTCGGTCAGCTCGAACCACTCGGCGATCGAGTCGCTCGCCTCGCCCTTCGAGAAGGTGCGGGTCATGTCCGAGTGGTACTTGCTCGCCTTCTCTCGGGGGAAGATGTCGACGATGACGCTCTCGCCCGCCTCGAGGGGGCCCGACCCGCGGTCGTGTGGGTCGGCGGCGTCGGCGCCGCAGGCGACGATCGTCTCGTCGAGCGCGCAGCCGTGTCGGAGGAGGGTGACCTCGATCTCCTCTTTCACGCGCTCGCTGGTGAGCGGGGTCTCCTCGCTGTCCGCGCCGTCTCCGCCCTCAACCCCCTCCTCGATCACGAGGGTCCCGTCGTCGGCCACCTCGGCGGCGGCGATGAGGTCCTCGGCGGCGGCCATCGCGGCTTCGTTGGCGGCCGTCGCACGCCTGACGGCGTCGAGTTCCTCGTCGGTCTTGGTCGCCCGGACCGTCTCGATCACGTCGTCACGGTCCACGTCGACCCCGATCCCGGCCTCACGAAGCCCGTCCGCGACGCCAACCGGGAAGCGCTCGGGGACGAGCGCCGACTCGACGCCCAGATCGGCGAGGAAGTCGGCGTACACGCCCGCAAGTGCCGTGGACTGTCCCGCTTCGGCGGCGCGCTCGGCGTAGTCGTACGTGGAGAGCCGGGCGACGGTGTCGGCGTGCGACTCCTTTTTCGCGCGGCCGTACTCGAGTCCGGAGGTGAGGACCGCGAGTTCCTCGCCAGTGTAGGCGGTGAAGAACGGGTCGGGCGCGTCGAACCCCGAGAGGTACAGCTGATTCGAGTCGGCGCTCCCGGCCTCGATACAGTACGCGTCGGCGTCCGTCGCCGCGAGACGGTCGTCGAGGGCGTCAAGCGTGCGTGTCATACCGGAGGATGCGGCGACCGCCGGGATAGTCGTTTTCGTCGCGAGGAACGGGACGGATGAGCCGCGAACGTGGCCAGCAAGCGAGTCCGGCCGTCACGGTCGACAGTCAGACGACCGCCTCCGATCGCCACCGCTCGCTGATCTCGCCGTTCATCGCGTACTCGAGCGCCCCCCAGATCTCCCCGGACTCGCGGATCCGCTGCACCTCCTCGATGCGCTCGCCGGGAACCAGCCCCCGGTCGAGCAGTTCGTCGAGGAGACGTTCTGCGTGCGTTTCCTCCATATCATAATATTAACTACAACTGTTGTATTATCTTTGCCTGATTGATACGGTGTGATACGTGTGTCCGTGTGAGTCGTCGACAAGGCCGGCGGCAGCACAGACACGCCGCAACGGGTGTCGCGGTCGGTACACACTTGCCCGACCGCCCGCATCTCCGGCACATGGACGTACACGTCTCTCCGTCCCGGATCGCCGGGCGCGCTCGCGCTCCGCCGTCGAAGAGCTACACTCACCGGGCGATCCTCGCCGCCGGCTACGGAGCGGGCACGACCGTCACGGGCCCGCTGGACTCAGCAGACCCCAGAGCCACCGGCCGAGCGGTCGAGGCGTTCGGCGGGGAGGTCGTGTGGACGAACGAGGGCGACGGGGACGAGCAAGAAGGCGGCGGCGCCGATGGCGTCGAGGTCGAGGGATTCGGCGGCCGACCGACCACTCCCGACGACGTGATCGACTGCGCGAACTCCGGGACGACGATGCGACTCGTCACCGCCGCCGCGGGGCTGACCGACGGCCTCGCGATCCTCACCGGGGACGAGTCGTTGCGCTCGCGACCCCAGGGGCCGCTCCTTGACGCCGTCGAATCGCTCGGGGGACGCGCGGAGTCGACCCGCCGAAACGGGCGGGCGCCGCTCGTCGTCGGCGACGCGATGGCCGGCGGGACGGTCGCCATCCCCGGCGACGTCTCCTCGCAGTTCGTCACCGCCCTGCTGATGGCCGGTGCGGTCACCGACGAGGGGATCGAGATCGACCTGGAAACCGAGCTCAAATCGGCGCCGTACGTCGAGATCACCCGCGAGGTGCTCGCCGACTTCGGCGTCGACACCGAGCGCACGGAGACGGGCTTTCGGGTGCCAGGCGGGCAGTCCTACGAGGCCGACGAGTACGCCGTCCCCGGCGACTTCTCCTCGATGTCGTACCTGCTCGCGGCGGGCGCCGTCGCCGCCGCGGAGGGCGAGGCGGTCGTCGTCGGGGGCGCCCGCCCGAGCGCGCAGGGCGACTCCGCCATCGTCGACATCCTCGACCGGATGGGCGCCGACATCGACTGGGACGAGGACGCCGGCGAGATCGCCGTCCGCGCGTCGTCGCTCTCGGGCGTCGAGGTCGACGTGGGTGACACGCCCGACCTGCTCCCCACGATCGCCGTGTTGGGCGCCGTCGCCGACGGCGAAACACGGATCGTGAACGCCGAGCACGTCCGCTACAAGGAGACCGACCGCGTCGCCGCGATGGCCGAGTCGCTGGAGAGGCTGGGCGCCGAGGTGACCGAGAAGCGGGACTCGCTGACGGTCCACGGCGGCGACTCGACGCTCGGCGGCGCGACCGTCCACGGCCGCGGCGACCACCGCCTCGTGATGGCGCTGACGGTCGCCGGTCTCGTCGCCGACGGCGAGACGACCGTCACCGGCGCCGAGCACGTCGACGTGTCGTTCCCCGGGTTCTTCGAGGCGATGGCCGACCTCGGCGCGGCCGTCTCGACCGAGTAGGGGCCGCCGAGGGCGAGTTGCGTCGGCGGTCGGACCTGTTCGGGGGGTCCGTCGATCCGGGCGGTTCACCGGAGCCGATAGCCCGAGCGACTCACCTGACCCGACGGACTACCCGCGAGAGCAGGGAGACGGCCGTTCCGAGTCCGGGCACGCGCGTGGAGAGCGCCGCCGCACCGAGGAGCACGAGCGCCTCCTTGCGTCGGCCGCGGGCGAACGCCATCGCCGCGTCGACCACCGTCGTAACGATACTGAGCTTCGACGCCGTTCGTCGGTCGAACTGTGTCATGGTGTGAGCCGACAGTACCCCGGCCACGGCAATAGGGGTACCTCTGTCCCGGGGACAACCCTCGGTATCCGTGATCGAACCGGGACAGAACGGGACCAAAGCGATCGGTAGTCGGTCGACAACGCGAACGAACGACGCCGGCCGACCCGCGTCGAACCGCGTCTGCCAGCGCGGAAACTTACCGGACCGCGCCGACGACTTCCGCCGCCGATGCCGTTTTCGCCCGGGCGGCCGACGCTCGACCACATGTCCGCGCTCGACACGCCGCCGTTCGCGTTCGACTACGACCCCGGCGCGATCCACTACGGCCGCGGCTGTATCGCCGACATCGGCGACGCGCTCGACGAGCGCGACCGCGAGGCCGCGCTCGTCGTCTGCGGCTCGAACGTCGCCGGCAACGCCGAGTTGATGGACGCCGTCGGCGACGGCCTCGGCGACCGCCTCGCGGAGGTGTTCGCAGGGACGACGCCCGACAAGCGCCTGCGGGAGGCCGCCCGCGCCGTCGAACGAGCCGACGCGCTGGGCGTCGACGCGTTCGTCCCCGTGGGGGGCGGCTCCAGCCTCGACGTGGCGACGGTCGCGTCGGTGCTGCGCGCCCGCGGTCTGTCGCTCGATCAAACCCGCGAGGAAGTGGTCGAAACCGGAGGGATCGCGACCCCGGACGACCCCGCAACCCTGACGCCGCTGTTCCCGGTGCCGACGACCCTCGCGGGCGCGGACCTGTCGGTCATCGCCGGTATCGCCGCCGAGGTCGACGACGGCACCGGGGGCACGGAGATGGTCTCGACGGGCGTCGGCGGCCGCGAACTGATTCCGGAGGCGCTGTTCTACGATCCGGCGCTGTTCGAGACGACGCCCGAGGGCGTGCTCGCGGGGTCGGCGATGAACGGCTTCGACAAGGCGATCGAGTCGCTGTACTCCCGGAACCGAACGGCCGTCACCGACGCCACTGCGACCCGGGCAGTTCGGCTGCTGGCGGAGGGACTCCCCGAGATGACCGACGACGCGGCGGCGATGGACCGCGCGGTCGCCGGCGTCGTGCTCGCGCAGTACGGTATCTCGCGGCCGGGCGAGATGACGATCAACGCCATCCACGCGTTCGGCCACGGCCTGCGCGACGCGTTCGGCATCCAGCAGGGGCTCGCACACGCGGCGGTCGCACCTCACGCGCTGCGGGCGATGGCCGACGCCGGCGTCGACCTCTCGATGCTGACAGCGGCGTTCGAGGTCGGAACGGTCGAACAAGCGATCGCCGAAGTCGAACGCGTCCGCGACGCCCTCGGTCTGCCGGCGTCGCTGTCGGCGATCGACGGCGTCGACGAGGGGGGAATCAACGAGGCCGCGCGCGTGGCCGCCGCCGACTCGCTGCTGTCGTACGCGTCCGATGGGTACGACCTCACGGAAGCGGACGCGCGGGCGGTGTTGGAGGCGGCGTTCTGAGGTACCGCCGCGGCCGTCGACAACTCCACGGAACCGACCCCGCGTTCACCAACCGCTATGGGCGGCTGGCGTGTAACCTCCGACATGAGCGACACGGATCTCTCCACCGCACGCCCCCCAGAAGCCGCCCCTGGCCCCGACGGATTGCCCGTCCTCGGCTCGTTCCTGGAGAACCAACGGGACTTCTTCGCCTTCCGCGACCGCGTCGCCGCCGAATACGGCGGCGTCGCGCGCTACCGGATCCTCGGTCAGGACGTGTTCCTCCTGACCGACCCGGACGCAATCCAGCGCGTGCTCGTCTCCGAGAACCAGCAGTACGTGAAGGGAGATCTGTTCCAGCAGCAGCTCCGGCCGGTGCTCGGCAACGGCCTGCTCAACAGCGAGGGCGACTTCTGGCGCCGGCAGCGACACCTGATCCAGCCGGCGTTCACGCCCGACCGCATCGCGGGCTACGCCGACATGATGGTCGAGACGACCGAGCGGACGAGCGCCCGCTGGGACGACGGCGAGGTCCGCGACGTCCACCGCGACATGATGGGGCTGACCCTCGACATCGTCGCCCGCGCGCTGATGGGCGTCGACATCCGCGACCGTACGCCCGCGATCGGCGGCGCGCTCGACACCGTGATGGAGCAGTCCGCGGGCGGCAGCCTGCTCGATCTCCTTCCGGCGTCGGTACCGACGCTCGGCCGAGAGAAGCTCCGCGAGGCGGTCGCCTCGCTCGACCGCATCGTCGACGAACTGGTCGACGAGAAGCGTCGCGCGCTACGTGAGGGCGAGATCGCGCCCGACGCCGACGTGGTCTCGGCACTCCTCACCGCTGAAGACGAGGACGGCGAGCAGATGGCCGCCGAACAGGTTCGCGACGAGGTGAAGACGCTGCTTTTGGCGGGCCACGAGACGACGGCGCTGTCGCTGACGTTCACGCTTCACCTGCTCGCTCGTCATCCCGATATCGAGCAACGGCTCCTCGACGAACTGGAGGCCGAACTCGGCGACGAGCCCGCCGGCTTCGACACCGTCCGCGATCTCGAGTACCTCGATCAGGTCGTTACCGAGTCGATGCGACTGCTCCCGCCGGTGCACGGGATCCTCCGGGAGCCGACCGAGGACGTTGAACTCGGCGGCTACCGGATCCCGGAGGGAACACCGGTGGCGATCAGCCAGTGGGTCGTTCACCGCGATCCCGCCCACTACGACGACCCGCTCGCGTTTCGGCCCGAGCGGTGGACCGACGAGATGGAACGAGAGCTACACCCGCTGGCGTACTTCCCGTTCTCCTCGGGGCCGCGCCGGTGCGTCGGCGACCGCTTCGCGCTGCTGGAGACAAAGCTGATCCTCGCGACGCTGCTGCGCCGGTTCGCGTTCGAGGTGGTGGACCCGGTCGACCTCGAGGCGAATCTGCAAGCGAGTATCACAACCCGGCCGACGCAACCAGTGCGGATGCGGATTCACGAGCGCTGATCGAGGCGATCGCGGTCCTCCTCGGCGGACGCCACCGCCCGGCGGTTCTTCGCACCTTCGCCGCATTTTATACCGCCGACCCACCGAACAGGGGCATGAACGGCAACGAGTTCGGTCGGCTGTTCCGGCTGACCACCTACGGCGAGAGCCACGGCGAGGCCATGGGATGTACGGTCTCGGGAGTTCCGGCCGGCGTGGAACTGGACGAGGAGCGAATTCAGCGCGATCTCGACCGCCGAAAGCCGGGCCAGTCGATGATCACGACCAGCCGCGGCGAGCCCGACGAGGTGACGATCAACTCCGGCATCCAGGACGGCTACACCACGGGAACGCCGATCGGGATGGTCATCCAGAACAAGGACGCCCGCTCGGGAAAGTACGAGCCGTTCGTCACTGCGCCCCGCCCGAGCCACGGCGACTACACCTACTCCGCGAAGTTCGGCACGCGCAACTGGGGCGGCGGCGGGCGCTCCTCGGCGCGCGAGACCGTCAACTGGGTCGCCGGCGGCGCCGTCGCGAAGGCGGTGCTCGACCAGAGCGACTACGACGTGCAGATCAAAGCCCACGTCAATCAGATCGGTGACATCGTCGCCCCCGACGTGAGCTTCGAGGAGCTGATCGAACACAGCGAGGAGAACGAGGTCCGCTGCGCGCACCCCGAGACCGCCGAGGAGATGCGCGAGTTGATCGACGAGTATCAGCAGGCCGGCGACTCCATCGGCGGGTCCATCGAGTTCGAGGCGCGCGGCGTCCCGCGCGGGCTCGGCGCGCCGCGGTTCGACTCCGTCCCCGCGCGTCTCGGACAGGCGATGATGTCGATCCCGGCGACGACGGCCTTCGAGTTCGGCCTCGGTCGCGAGGCCCGCGAGGTCACGGGCCACGACCGCAACGAGGACTGGGAGTTCGACGAGGGAGACCACCCCGAGACGGTCAGCGAGGAGGGCGACCCGGTCCCCGTCGGCAACGACCACGGCGGCCTGCAGGGCGGCATCACGACCGGCGAGCCGATCCACGGCGAGGTGACCTGGCACGCGCCGACATCGATCCCGAAAGAGCAGACGACGGCCGACTGGGAGACCGGCGAGGAGAAGCAGGTACAGGTCGTCGGGCGCCACGACCCCGTGCTTCCGCCGCGGGCCGTGCCGGTCGTCGAGGCGATGCTGTACTGCACCGTGCTGGACTTCATGCTGCTGGGCGGGCGGATCAATCCCGACCGGCTGGACGGACAGGTCGGCGAGTACGATACCGAGTATCACCCGAGCAGTCCCGAGAACGAGGAGTAAGGCGCGCCCGATAAGGCGATCAGCGGACTCGTTCTCGGTTCGACTCAGTTTCGTGATTCGACGAACTCCCGGATCTCGGCGGCGGTGGACCCTTCGATCGGGTCGGTTCCCCACCGGAACGCCGGGATCGACTCCGCGTCGACGCCGCTGTCACGACCGAACTCGCGGTCTGAGAGCGTCTGGTTCCGCCGCCGCCGAGTTTCTGCCGCTTCGACTACGGCTGCTCCGTCGACGCCGACCTCCGAAGCCGACTCCCGAAGTAGGTCGAACGAGTAGTCCGGGGCCGCCTCGACGATCAGTTCGTGAAACCGCCACGCGTCGGCTCGGGTCCCCCGAGCGCGGACCTCGAACACCGCGCTCGGGAGCAGCATCGACCACTCGTTGACCGGAAGCGGGAACATGAGCAGCGTCGGGCGGAAGGCGCCGTCCGCGAGGAGGTCCGACAGCTTCGGGAACTCCTCGCGCCACCACCGGATCGACGGCTCGTGAGCGTAATCGAAACAGACGAGCACGAGCGTGCCGCCGCCCGCGTATATCTGCTTCACTCCGGGATAGGGTGTGCGAGTTCCCTCGCGATAGCTGAAGGTCTTTGTCTCCTCGGCGGTCGTGAACTCCTCGGTGTGCCAGCCGCCGCGGGGTTCGTCGCGCTCGGAGTCGCCGCGCAGCCAGCCGAGGCAGCCGGACGTTCCGGCGAGTGTCGCGGTACCTGTGGCCGCGAGGAAGTGTCTTCGCGTGGGGCCGTGATCGAACCAATTCATGGTTCGTTTTCCTCTCCCGGGTTAGCGTCGCAGAAATTTACTGTGGCGTACGTTCGCCCGTCCTCGGCGATGTATATCCCGACGCCAATAGTGTCGTGGCTCGGGAGGAGCATCCCCGTGTTGTGTTCCGGGGACTCAATGAATCCACGGAGAATGACTTCTGCGAGCTCCTCTTCCGTCTGTGAATAGCTCCTGTTCCAGAAGACTCCCCTGAGATTTTCGCCACCGCCACCGCAGGCATAACTGCTTTCCTGGACCCGATCAGCGAACGTCTCTCCATCGGGGTTGGTGTGATTGAAGAAATCGCGTGTGGCCATATCGTATGAGTGATGGCGAGCGATACGGGCAAGTCTGGGATCCGACACTAAACGTCCAGAACCACTATCCGCTCGATAGTCGTTTATTTTATCAATCAATATTATTTCAGATAGTGTAACATTAATGTCTTCGCGTGGAGTTTTATTCTCTAACGGCGGGGGAGTTTCGACATCGCTATCCGACTGATGATGGGCAAATTTCGGTGGCTGGGGGCTGGTACCATCCATTTCTACTGGCTCTTGGCTACGGACAACTGGATCGGAATTCGATCCGACGAAAGAGAGACATCCTGCCAGAGAGATCATCGCGACGAGTGCGAGCGCGGTTGTGTACTTCCTATTCACAGTACCGACCTCCGACGGAACAGATCGGTCCGAACAGTTGTGATTTCCATAGCGTCAATAATAATTTATCGTACTTGTATATTCGTAATTAGCCGTCAGCACATGACTGAATCGTGATTGCTCTCCTCAGATCCACACCGAACTTCGACTATACGGAGTGTCCCGGGAATATATGTTCCAGGCTCGGGTCTCTTTAGCGATTGCTCCTGTCTGAGGGTACTTCCCTCGCGCTCCCACAGCCACTCGGTCCAGGAGTCCGTTTCTGCGAAGGTCTCTGTGGTAACGGTGAACTCGCGCTCGCTCGCGTACTCGTGGTAGTGAACTGTTCGGGTTCGTTCAACCTCGGTCTTGTACAGGTAGTCTGTCTCGTAGTACGTGTAGCCACTGTGGTCGTGTCCAGTGTACCAGACATCGGTGTCGTATTGCCAGTTGGAACACTCGCGTGAGAACCCGCCGTATGGACTCAAGTCTAGATCCCAGTTCGTACAGGTCCTCGTTGTTCGCGTGTGCCGCTCGCGGTCGTGGTCGTGTCCGTCGCCGACGACCACGCGCTCGGTTCTGGTCTCGCCGGTGAAACTCCATTCCGAACGCCTGTAGCGGCTCGAAAGCCACTGATACTTGTCTTCGTAGTACGTTTGCTCCTCGGTACGAACGTTCCGTTCTACGAGCTGCCAGTCGTCTCCTTCGCCGTCGGGATCCGACTGCCTGACGCGAGTGATCCGGCGCGAACGCCTTTCGACCCTCGTGCCCTTCGAAACCCAATCGTCCCCGAGCATCGACGGTCGCCCTGCATCGGCTCTCACGGTTACTGTTTGTCCTGTAAAGAACGTCCCGGAGTCGTATACCGATTTTTTGAACCAGTCTTTCCCCGTGGGTCGCTGCTCAGAAATGACTCGTTCTATTGTGCTCCCCGTACGTTCATACCAATACTCCGTATACGATTTCGGCTGGACCGTGACATCGACAGTCTTCAGCGCCTCACCCTTCGGACCCTGCGTCGAGATCAGTCTGGCCTTGTACGTCCCAGGGTCACGATACGTGTGAGCGATCTCGACGTTCTGCAATCCCGACGTCCCCGACCCGCGCGCAGCATCCCCGTCACCGAAGGCGAGGCGGTAGTTCTGGTGCGATCCGACGGTGAACTCGACCTGATCGCCCGGCTCCACCTCTAAGCTGGTCTTTCGTGCGGAATCTCCGGATTTCATCGCATAGAATACGATGTCGTCGTGAGTCTGCACGGAGTGCACGCGGCTCACCCACTTCTGTTCACTCCGGTCGCCGTCAGCATCGACCGCCGAGAGCGACACCTCTCTCGTAACTTTGCCTCCTTGCTCGGAGACGAACATGTGGTGAATCTCCGTGTCTCGGGTGCCGGAAAACCGGCCAAGTGTGTCGACGATGACCGCGCTGTTCGTGTCGTTCACCCGCCATGTGGCGCGGACGATCTTCCGCTCCTCGTGTGTGACGGTTGCGAGAAATTCGTAGGTGCCGAGTTCAACAGAATCTGTTTCCGAAGTCTGTTTTGTGTCGTCAGTGGCGTATCTCGACGAAATTTCCGAGATATAGGGAATGGATTCTCCGGTTCCGAAGCTCGTCTGAGTCTCCACGTTCGTCTCCTTCACTACAGTCACCGTGTTCCCTTCATCGTCCGTAACCGTCGCCGAGACCTCCATCGTGTCCCCGAGCATACCATCGATCTCGACGTTGTTCACGAACTGACTCGATTCGCGCTCCCACTGCGTCTGCCCCGGGTCCCAACTGATCGTCAGTTCTCCTCCGTCCGGATCGTACGCTTCGAGCGTATACTCCTGTGTACTCCCCGCTTTCGCGGTGTCGGGACCGTCGATCGAGACCACCGGGGGCCCCTCGTCGTACACCTCGACGGTTTTCGTCGCCGTCGTTCGCGCGCCGTCGTCGTCGACGACGACGCCGCGAACCGTGTACGTTCCCGGCCGTGAGAACGCGTGCTCGACGACCGCCCCGGTCTCGGAGCGTTCGGGCCACAGTCGTCGAACGACGGTTCCGTCCGGGTCGCTCCCTCGGAGAACGAACGTCGCGTCGTGGCCGGACGCGACGCGGTCGGGGCCCTCGATCCGGGCGGTCGGCCGCTCGTTACTTGGGTCGGTGGAGGCGGACGCGCCCCCGGTGTCATCGTCCGGTGCCAGCACCCGGACGGACTTCCGGAACGTCGTCGTCGCGCCGTCGTCGTCGGTGACACGGACGCTGAACGCGAACGTCTCGCCCGCCGGGAGATCGACGGTTCGGTCGATCTCGCGGGTCGATCGCCCGTCCGACCAGGCGTACGACGTGACCGACCCGTCGGGGTCGTACACGTCGGCGGTGAACGTGGCTCGCTCGCCGCGGACGACGCTGTCCGGTCCGTCGATACGACCGACGGGCGGTTCGTTCGGCTGCGGCGTCGAGTTCGCCGGTCCAGACCCGACGCTCTCCCCCTCGGGGTCGCCGACATCGACGTACAGCGTGTCGCTTCGTTCGACTCCGTGATCGTCTGTGACCGTCAGCGTGACCTCGTATCGGCCGACCGTCGACGCGGTGAACGTCGTCGACACCGCGGTCGGATCGTTCGGTTCGATCTCCCGACCGTCGGGGGTACGGATCGACCACTCGTGAGCGACAAGTTTCCCGTCGGGATCGAGGGAACCGCCGCCGTCGAGCCACACTACCGTGCCGCGTTCGACGTGTTGATCGAGGCCGGCGTCGGCGAGCGGCGGGTCGTTCTCCGCCACCCCGTGTGCGGCGACCGGCGCGGGAACGGTCGCCACGACGAGGAGCGCCGCGACGATCAGTGGAACACATCTCATGCCCTGACGCGAGATATCTCTGTATCTCTTATAAGATTTTAGAATTTCTTGGAAAAATTATCCACGGGAGATCGGAACTTCCGTGCCTCCGTGTCCCGTCGGTCACACAGGGGAGTGGCCAGATATCGATCGACGGAGGTGACACCTGGCGAATCGGTTTGGCTGCCGTAGGTCCGGATCGACTGGACGGTCGATCGGTCCTCGTCGCGATCGATCCTCGAAACCCTCACGATCGACCCTTTGCGAACCTATAGCAAGGCATTTGTCCCGGGCAGAACAATCGTCAAACACTGCCCATCGGAGGGCCGATCAGTACCTATGTCAGCCGACGAACTCATCTGGCGGATCGCTGGCGGGTCGGGCGACGGTATCGCCTCGACCAGTCAGAACTTCGCCAAGGCCCTGATGCGGTCGGGGCTCCACGTCTTCACGCATCGTCACTATCCCTCGCGCATCCGGGGCGGCCACACCTACGTCGAGGTACGCGCCTCCGCCGATCCCGTCAAGTCCCGGGGCGACGGCTACAACTTCCTGCTGGCGCTGGGCGACTCGTTCGCCCGTAACCCGCAGGAAGAAGCCTACTACGGGAACGAGGAAGCCAAGCCGCTCGCGGAGAACCTCGACGAGCTCCGCGAGGGCGGCGTCATCGTCTACGACTCGGGCCTCCTCGATCCCTCGGAGGTACCGAACTTCGACGAGCGCGTCGAGGAGAACAACTGGCACGTGTACGATATCGACCTCCGGTCGCTCGCGCGCGAGCAGGGCCGGGAGGTCATGCGCAACACCGCCGGCGTCGGCGTCACGTGCGCTATCACCGGCATCCCGCTCGAGGCCATCGAGGAGTTGATGCGGGACGCGATGCCCGAGAAGATCCTCGAGCCGAACGTCGAGATCATGGAGACGGCGTACGACCTCGTCCACGAGGAGTACGACGTCGACGCACCCGACGTGTCCGTCCCCACGGGCGACCACGACGAGGATCAGCTGCTCATGTCCGGCTCCGACGCCATCGCCTACGGCGCCATCGACGAGGGGTGCCGCTTCATCGCGGGCTACCCCATGACGCCGTGGACCGAGGTGTTCACCATCATGAGCCAGAACCTGCCCGAACTGGGCGGGATCTCCGAGCAGGTCGAAGACGAGATCGCGGCGGCCGCGCTCGCCATCGGCGCCTCCCACATGGGCGTCAAGGCGATGTCCGGCTCCTCGGGCGGCGGGTTCGCCCTGATGGGCGAGCCGCTTGGCCTCGCGGAGATGACCGAGACGCCGCTGGTGCTCATCGAGGCGATGCGCGCCGGGCCGTCGACGGGGATGCCGACGAAGCCCGAGCAGGCGGACTTAGAACACGTCCTGTACACCTCGCAGGGCGACTCCCAGCGCGTCGTGCTCGCGCCAGGCACCGTCGCCGAGGCGTACGAGGCGTCGCGCCGGGCGTTCCAACTGGCGTACGAGTACCAGATCCCGACGATGATCATCTACGATCAGAAGCTGTCGGGCGAGCTGACGAACGTCCCGGCCTCGCACTTCGACCGCGAGCCCAACGGCGACATCGGTATGACGCTCACCGAGGAGGAACTGGCCGACCAGCCGCACACGGCCGACGGCAAGTTCCACCGCTTCCAGCACGACGGTGAGGACGGCGTCTCGCCGCGCTCGGTGCCCGGTCAGAAGGGCGGTCGCTTCCTCGCGACCGGGAACGAACACAACCCGGCCGGTCACATCGAGGAGGACCCCGACAACCGCGTCGCGCAGATGAACCGTCGCCAGCGCAAGCTCGACGCCATCCGCGCCGACCTCGACGACGACGGCCTGCTCATCGAGTACGGGCCCGAGGACGCCGAATACGGCATCCTCACGTTCGGTTCCCAGCAGGGGACCGTCGAGGAGGCGGTCGACCGCCTCAACGAGAACGGCACGTCGGTGAAGGCGCTGACGGTCGCCGAACTCGCGCCGTACCCCGTCGAGACGGTGCGTGCGTTCCTCGACTCCGTCGAGGAGGCGCTCGTCGTCGAGATGAACGCGTCCGCACAGTTCCGCGGTCTGACCCAGAAGGAGCTCGGCACGCACGGGGAGCTGCTCTCCTCGCTGCTGAAGTACAACGGCAACCCCTTCGAGCCCGCGGAGATCGTCGAAGGGTTCACCACGAAGATCGTCGACGACGGGGAGCTCCCCGGCAACGAGACGAAGTTCGTGCCCGCGGCAGGTGACTGACAATGAGCGCATTCAGTGCAATCGGCGAGGAACGGGAGGTCGACCGCAACGAGTACACGCCCGAGATCGAACCGCAGCCGACGTGGTGTCCGGGCTGTGGCGACTTCGGCGTCCTGAAGTCGCTAAAGGGCGCGCTGCCCGAGGTCGGGCGCACGCCCGAGGAGACGCTGCTCGTGACGGGGATCGGCTGTTCGGGCAAGCTGAACAGCTACCTCGACAGCTACGGGTTCCACACGATCCACGGCCGCTCGCTGCCGGTCGCCCGCGCGGCGAAGCTCGCTAACCCCGACGTCGAAGTGATCGCCGCCGGCGGCGACGGCGACGGCTACGGCATCGGCGGGAACCACTTCATGCACACCGCCCGGGAGAACCACGATATGACGTATATCGTGTTCAACAACGAGATATTCGGGCTGACGAAGGGCCAGACGTCCCCCACCAGCCCGAAGGGGCACAAATCGAAGACGCAGCCCCACGGCTCGGCGAAGACGCCGATCCGTCCGCTCTCGCTGTCGCTGACCTCGGGCGCGTCGTTCGTCGCCCGGACGGCCGCAGTGAACCCGAACCAGGCCCAGCGCATCCTGAAGGAGGCGATGGAGCACGACGGGTTCGCGCACATCGACTTCCTGACGCAGTGTCCGACGTGGAACAAGGACGCCAAGCAGTACGTCCCGTACACGGACATCAACGAGTCCGAGGACTACGACTTCGATCCGACGAACCGCGCCGAGGCGCAGGAGCTGATGCGCGAGACCGAGGACAAACTGTACGAGGGCGAGGTGCTCACCGGCGTGTACTACCGCGACGAGGAGCGCCCCTCCTACCAAGAGGAGAAGCAGCAGATCGGCGAGATGCCCGACGAGCCGCTCGCGGAGCGGTACTTCGACGACGACTACGAGTGGGAGCGTTCGTACGATCGGTTCATCGACAACCACAAGTGAGCCGGCGGCGGGAGTGAGCGGTCGAACCGCACGACTGCGGCACGGTCGAACCGGTCACTCTCGATGATTGCCGTCCCCACGAGTCCCGTTTTCTCATTCGCAAGGTATTTTTTCTGCGGCGCGAAACATATGGCAATGAGTACCTCCTCGACGGCCGACCGCATCCTCGAAGCGCTCGAGGAGGATGCGCAGGCATCCTACGCCGAGATCGCCGACCGCGCCGGCGTCTCGAAACCGACGGTGCGCAAGTACATCAACCGGCTCGAGGACGACGGCGTCATCGTCGGCTACTCCGCGGAGGTCGACCCGAAGAAGCTCTCCGGGCAGACGATCGCGCTCGTGGGCATCGAGGTGGACAGCGAGCGCTACGTCGAGGCGACGCGCGCGTTGCAGGAGCTCGAGTCTGTCGTTTCGCTATACACGTCCTCGGGCGACCACATGTTCATGGCTGAGGTCCGCGCGGCCGACGGCGACGAACTCGGCGACGTGATCTCCGAGGAGATCGGCGGCGTCGAGGGCGTCACCGCGGCGCACCCCTCGGTCCTGCAGGAGCGGCTGAAATAACGATCCGCGCTCGCGGTCATCGGGTCTCACGGTCACCGCGGGTGGCGACGGTTTTTGGGTGTTCGGGGAGTCACTGTCTCGTATGGAGGAGACGCTCCCGGGGGCACCGACGCCGGACGATCGCGACGAGCGCGTCGTCCTCCACGTCGATATGGACTGTTTTTACGCCTCCTGCGAGCGCCTGAAGGAGCCCGAACTCGCGGGCGACCCCGTCGTCGTCGGGATGGGGTACGAGCCGGGCGAGACGATCGGCGCGGTCGCGACTGCGAGCTACGAGGCGCGCGAGTTCGGCGTCGAGTCGGCTCAACCCATCTCGGGGGCGCTGGAGCGGCTGCCCCGCGTCGCCGACGCGGATCCCGCGGACCCGGACGCGCCGGATCCCGCGGAGTCGGGCCACTACCGTCCCGTCGACATGGCGTTCTACAAGGAGGTCGCCTCGACGGTGAAGGGCGTTCTCCACGACGCCGCCGATACGGTCCGGGAGGTGAGCATCGACGAGGCGTACCTCGACGTGACCGACCGGACCTCGTGGGAGACCGGCGACGGCTCGGGCGACGCCCCACTGGCGGAAGGGCTCGCCCGCCACGTCCGCGAGCGCATCGAGCGCGAGGCCGGCGTGCCCGCCAGCGTCGGCGTCGCGCCGAACATGGCGACCGCGAAGGTCGCCTCCGACTACGACAAGCCCGAGGGACTCACCGTCGTCGAGCCCGGCGAGGCCGCCGACTTCCTTGCACCGCTGTCCGTCTCCGACATCCACGGCGTCGGCCCGGTCACCGCGAGCGATCTCGCGGAGATGAACATCGAGACGGCCGGCGACCTCGCGGCGGCGGACCCGGCGGACCTGGAGGCGCGGTTCGGCTCGCGCGGCAGGGAGTTCCACGAGCGCGCGAACGGGAGAGACGACCGCGAGGTGACGCCCGCGGGACGTCCGAAGTCGCTGTCGCGTGAGTCCGCGAGCCGGACTGGCGACGCCGACACCCAACGCGAGCGGGTTCGCGCCCTCGCGGCCGACGTGGCCGAGCGAGCGCGCTCGCGCGGGGCGATGTACCGCACCATCGGCGTGAAGGTCGTCCGCCCGCCGTTCGACGTGAACACGCGCGCCGACTCGCTGCCGGGCCCGGTCGACGACCCGGACCTCGTCGAGGAGGTGGCGCTCGACCTCCTCGAGGAGTTCGCGGGCGAGTCGGTTCGGAAGCTCGGCGTTCGGGTGTCGAACCTCTCGTTTGCCGCCGAGGAACAGGCGACCCTCGGCGGATACGAGGGCGTCGCCGCCGGCGACGCGAGCGCGGCAACCGCCGCCGAACCCACGGGCGAGGGTACGGATGACGGCGCCCCACGACGCGCACTCTCGGGGGACGCGACACTCGATGAGTGGGCCGACGAGGGCGATACGGACGCCGAGCGGGAACGCCGGCGGCGACGACGAGGGCAGGTCGACCTCGGGGAGTTCGAGTAGCGCGGGACGGCGCCGTCGACGTCCACGCGCCGCCGTCCGCCGACGGACCTTTCGGGCGCCGACGACACAACTCGAGTATGGCAGGCGTCGCGACCGGACTCGTGCTCGGGAGTCTCGTGGGCGCGGTAGCGACGGCCGCGGGGTCGTACTTCGTGTTCCGCCGGCGGCGACGCGCCGAGACGGACCATCTCCGGCTCGCGTTCCGGACCGAACTGGAGGCGCTGTCGTACGTGGCGGACCTGGCCGAGGAGGGCCGCTACGAGGCGCTCGCAGCGAGCGTCGAGCCGCCGCAGGTGTACGAGAGCAACGCCGACCGCGTGGGACATCTGACGGACGGTGAAGTGGAGACGCTGGTCGCCTTCTACACGGACCTGTACTGGCTTCGCGACCAGCAGGACATCGAGGACAAGAAGGAGCGCGCCGACGAGGTGGCCCGCAAGTGGCACGAGGCGGTCGAGGCGGTCCGGGCAGCCGGGTGACCGGCCGCCTTCGCCGGTGTCGTTCGGCGCCGGCACACCGTGTGGCTACAGCCGTCGCCGCCCGCTCACGCCGACGGCGTCGGCGAACAGCGGTAGCGCGGGGATGACCGTCTCGACCGGCCCGCCGTTGAACTCGACGAACAGCCCGGCGATGTCGTCGACGGCGTCCTCGTCGAATCCGGCCGCCAGCGCCGCCTCCCGCGAGAGCGCCGGGCGGTAGGCGAGCCCCTCGACGTACTCGTCGACGACCGCCGATGCGTCCGCGAGGGTGGCCTCGAACTCGTCCGAGCGCAGGTGCGGTTCGAGGTCGGTCCACAGCCGGTCGAGGAAGCCGGGCCACTGCGCGAGACAGCGGTAGACGCTCGGGAGCCCCTCGTCGAAGCCGTGGAAGTCCCGGATCGACGCGACCGTCCCGGCGGCCGACTCGGGGACGTCGTCGACGGCGACCATCGAGGGGTCGAGTCCGCGGTTCGCGTCCAGCCCCGCGGGGTACGGCTCGGTCGCGCTCCGATCGTCGGGGACCGCGGTCCCCACGTCGCCGCCGTTCATCGCCCGGTCGACCAGCTCGAACAGCACCGCGAGCCGCGGCGCGACGGCGTCGAAGGTGCCGATCTGGCCGCGCAACTCCCGCGCCTCCGCCGGCGCGAGGTCGAGATCGCCGGGACGGTAGCGGGGGCCGTCGACGGCCGAGAGCACCGCGTCGCGGTACGCGACCGACGCCGCGGCGAACGCGCGCGTCTCGAATGCGGGCTTCACTTGGCCCCACAGGTATCGAGTGAACTCGGGGTGGTTCGCCGTCGCCGTCCGCCAGATCCAGTTGACGACCGGCGCGCGGAAGGTGTGTCGGATGTCGTCGTACAGACCGGCCCGCCAGCCGGTCGCGTCGGCCGCGTGGAGTTCGAGGCTCGTGTCCATGCGCGAGCTGTCGACCGGTGGGCACCTAAACCCACACCGCGGCTGTGTTCTCGACGCGTCCCGGGATGCCGGCTCCGGCAACGTCGGGGGCGTCTATCCGCAGCTTCCGACGACCCCCGGCGTCTGACGCGCGTCGGACGCGACTGCAGAAGTTTAAGCCCGGTGGGAAGCCAGGGTTCGGTAATGAGCGACGAGACCATCACCGTCGCGGACGTGAGCGACGGAGCCGGCGGGGAGTCGGGGCTGTCGGCGGGCACGCCCATCTCGCTTCCGGTGGTCGAGATCCTGACTGGGCGCGGGTTCATCACAGGGAAATCGGGGTCCGGCAAGTCCAACACCGCCTCGGTCGTCATCGAGAAACTGCTCTCGAACAGCTTTCCGGTGCTCATCGTCGACTCCGACGGGGAGTACTACGGGCTGAAAGAGGAGTTCGAGATACTCCACGTCGGCGCCGACGAGGAGTGTGACATCCAGGTGTCGAGCGAGCACGCGGGGAAGATCGCGTCGCTCGCCTTAGAGGAGAACGTCCCGATCATCCTCGACGTCTCGGGCTACCTCGACGAGGACGAGGCCTCCGAACTGATCCGCGAGACGGCCAGACAGCTGTTCGCCAAGGAGAAGAAGCTGAAGAAGCCGTTCCTGATGCTCGTCGAGGAGTGTCACGAGTACATCCCCGAGGGCGCGGGGATGGACAAGACGGGCAAGACGCTGATCAAGATCGGCAAGCGAGGACGCAAGCACGGCCTCGGCATCGTCGGCATCTCCCAGCGCCCGGCGGACGTGAAGAAGGACTTCATCACCCAGTGCGACTGGCTGTGCTGGCATCGGCTCACCTGGGACAACGACACGAAGGTCGTCTCGCGGATCCTCGGCAGCAAGTACGGCGAGGCCATCGAGGACATGGACGACGGGGAGGCGTTCCTGATGACCGACTGGGCCGAGTCCATTCGGCGAGTGCAGTTTCACCGCAAGCAGACGTTCGACGCGGGCGCGACGCCCGGCCTCGACGACTTCGAGCGGCCCGACCTCAAGTCGGTCTCCGGGGATCTGGTGTCGGAGCTGCAGACGATCACCGACGAGCGCGAGCGGACCGAATCGGAGCTCGCGGACCTCAGACAGGAACTCGACAAGAAGGAGCAGCGGATCACGCAGCTCGAACGGGAACTGGAGGAGGCGCGCGACATGTCGGAGATGGCCGACACCTTCGCGCAGGCGCTGTTGCAGAAGGCGGACGCGCCGTATCGCGGCGGGGACGAGGGATCTCCCGGCGAGGATCCGGTCGCCGCCGCGCCGACCTCCCACGACGGCTCCGCGCCCGAACCGCGGCGTCGCGACGGGGACGCCGCGTTCGGGGGGCGGCCGGCCGACGACCAGGCCGAGCTTCACGACTACGAGGAGTCGACCGCTGCGGCGGGCGGGACGCCCGCATCGGCCCGAGCGGCTACCGGGGTAGACACGCGTGACGGCGACGCTGCCGCGTCCGAGGACGCCGAGGGGCAGGTGGCCGCCGCGACCGCCACAGTCGCCGACGACGGAACCGCGGCGGCGACGGAGGCGAGCGATGCCGCCGGCGACGCTGCCGACGCGACGGGGGACGCGAGCGACGAGCGCGAGGGGAGCGCGCCCCCGCCCACCGACGGTGTCGACATCTCGCCGGCCCGCTCGCGCTCGGGGTTCGACGGCGTCGAGGACGCGGCGGCGTTCCTCGACGGCGACGAACTGCGCCACCGTGAGGCCGTCGTCGCGGGGGTCGCCCGCGCGGTGGAGTCGCTGGAGGACGTCACCCGAGGAATGCTCGGCGCGTATCGACATGCCGGCCGCACGACGCCGGTCGAGGCACACCGCGCCGCCGACGGCTCCGGCAACCGGCGGTACGCGTACGCCCGCAACAAGGTGCTCCGGCGCGCCGGCTTCGTGGAGCACCGCAGCCGCGGGGAGTACGCCTACACGCTCCCGGCGCTCGTCCGGCGCGTGTACGGCGAGCACACCGACGAACAGGACCTCGTCGAGGTGATCGCGGAGATCGAGGCGCGCGCCGGCCTCGACCCGGACGTGGCGCCATGACGCTGAAGCTGCCCCCCAGCGGCGCGGATCGCTGGCGGCTCGCGGCGCACGCCCGGGTGATCGTCTACGAGACCGACGACGGCAACGAACTCCTCACCGTGTACGACTGCGGCGCCGCACAGAAGCCGCCGTCCGCGCAGCTGATCGGTAACCTCGTCCGGGTGAACGCCGATCACGAGCTCGAACACGGGCCCACCGGCTACGCCGTGAGCATGCGCGAGGCGGCGGACCTGGTGAAACAGGACGAGCACCACTACGTGATCGAGGCCGTGGACTGAGTTTCTAGCACGTCAGTAGATACCACACCGGAGCAAGCCTCTTGTCGCGTCCCACTAACAGTGACTCGATGGAGACCTCTTCCTCGTCCCGCTGACCGACGCGTCGGCGAGGACGCGTCGGTCGGCACGGCAGGGGTGACGGCACCCCTGGGACGGACGGCCGATGGAACGAGCGACCGCGGGTTGGACCCGTCGGGACTCCCCTCCCGACGGCGACCGGCGCGCGGTCACGACACACAGTGAACGTACGAGACAGACTCGACGGCGGGCGCGCGGTCGTCGCCGCCCGCGACGCGGACGAGACACCCGACACGACGGAGATCCGGCGCCTCGCGGAGGCTGCGGGCTACGACGTAGTCGGCGAAGTAACCCAGCGGCGCGCGGAGGACTTGCGGTACAACCTCGGCGGCGGGAAGGCGCGGGAGCTGGCGACTGCCGTCGCCGAAGCGGACGCCGATGCGGTCGTCTTCGACGGCGAGCTCTCGCCGGGGCAGTACACCGACCTGTTGGAGCTGTTCCCGGCCGGGACGACGCTGACGGATCGCTACCGGCTGGTCCTAGAGATATTCGCCGATGGCGCCGGATCGACGGCCGCGACAACGCAGGTGGATCTGGCGACGCTCCGGTACGAGCTTCCCCGGGTGCGCCGCGCGACCGAGGAATCGCTGTTGAACGCGGCGACCGAGAAGGGATCGCCCGTCCTCGACATGGAGAAGCGTATCGACGCGATGGAGGCGAAGCTGGACGAGCTGACCGACGCGGCCGCCGCCCGCCGGGCGCGACGACGCGCGGAGGGGTTCGACTTGGTCGCGCTCGCGGGCTACACGAACGCGGGGAAGTCGACGCTGCTGCGCCGGCTGGCGGACGACGTCGACGCGGAGTCCTCGGGCACCTCGGGCGACGACGCGTTCGGCGACGAGAACCTGAACGACGACCTCGCGGAGTCGGTGACGGTCGAGGACCGCCTCTTCGAGACGCTGGAGACGACGACGCGGCGGGCGACGCTGGAGGGACGCCGGGTACTGCTCACCGACACGGTCGGACTGGTGGCGGACCTCCCGCACGACCTCGTGCGCTCGTTCTCGGCGACGCTCGACGAGGTCGGCGCCGCCGACGCCGTGCTCGCGGTGGTCGACGCCGGCGCCGACGAGGACCGCCTCCGCCGGCGCGTCGAGACGACCGTGGAGGTGCTCGCGGCCGACGCGACGGGCCCCGTGATCCCCGTGATGAACAAGGTAGACCGGCTGGACGCTGCAGGTCGAGAGGCCGCGCTCGGGATCGTCGCTGACGTGCTCGCCGAATCCGGCGTGGAGACCCGCGAACCCGTGGCGATCAGCGCGCTCGACGGGACGGGGATCGACGACCTCCGCGACGCGGTAGTCGCGTCGCTCCCGGGTTCGACGGCGACGTTCGAGCTGCCGCCCTCGGGGGAGTCGCAGGCGTTCGTCTCGTGGCTCCACGAGCGCGGCGACGCCGACGTGACGTACGGGCCCGAGTCGATCGAGGTCAGGTTCGCGGGCAAGCCGTCCGTCGTCGACGAGGCGGAGCGTCGGGCAGCCGACCTTCGGCCGGCAGATGTCCGGACAGACAGCAAGGACGGGTAGCCGAAGGCACATCCCCGTGGAACACCTTCTGCCGATATGGACGTGACGCTCGAACTTCCGACGGGCGAGACAGTCGGGACCGACGAGGTGTTCGACTTCAACGGCTACCCGTACCGGTTTCGTCCCCTCGATCACGCGGAGTACGCGTTCGCGCTCTCGCCGCTGGTGTGGGGCGGCGGCGACATGGACGTGCCGTTCGAGGACCGGGCGGCGCTCCGCGAGCAGTGGGGGCCCGAGTCGCGCGGCGTTCGCAGCGACGAGGAGTGGCGCGACTGGCTGGTCGAGGCCCGGGCGGACGACCGCTTCGGCGATGGCGAGCTCGACGCGGTGGAACGAGAACTGTTCGGCGGCGGCCCTGAGACGGGCGACGGAATTCTCGGCCGTCTTCGACGCGCGCTCGGCCGATAGCGACGCCTACTTTCCGCGCATTCGCACGTCGCAGTCGAGACACACCTCGATGCCCGCGATCCAGTTCACCTCCGACCGCCCGCACTCGGGACAGACGTAGGTCGCGTTGTTGTGCTCGGTCGTGCCCCGCGGCGGCGCGAGGAAGCCGGTCTCCGAGACCGTCTCGGCGACCGTCGGCATCCGGGAGCGCTTGATCCGGGGGCGGCGGGCGAGGTAGTCGCCGGAGCTCGGGTCCGACCCGTGAAGGTCGTCCCAGTCGAAGGCGTGAGGCGTGTTCCGGGCGGCCTGCTGGGCCCCCAAACGGACGGCCTCGAACAGCGGCTCGGTCGCCCGCGAGAGCGGATCGGGGTCCGCAGCGTCGCGGTACAGATCGACAGCCCGGTCGTACGCGTCCGCGCCGTTATTGTCGATGCCGCCGGCGGCGCCGAGATCACCCATCGCCTCGAAACAACACGCGCGCTCGGCGTCGGAGTCGAAGCGGCTCGCGTAGTCGGCCGCGACCGCGCTGCCCTCACGGGCGCGCAGGCCGGCGCGGCGGTCGACCCCGGCGGCGCGGTACGCGAACGTCGCGAGGAGGAGGTATCGGATCCCGTACCCGCCGTACGTCGCGTCGGCCCCCAGTACCTCGCGGTCGGCCGCTTCCGCCTCGAGGCCGGCGAGGGCGCCGCGCCCGACAACCGTGTACAGGTCGCCCGCGCGGGCGGGGTCGCGGTCGACGAGCGCGCGCACCGCCGCGGATCGGCGGGCCGTCGGGTTCGTGTCCGTCATCGTCTCCGGAAGGGACCGCACGATGGTGAATCCTGGGCCGTCGGGCGGTCGATCCCGTCGCCGGAACTCGACCGCGAGCCGCCCGGTGTGAGCACGCTTAAGAAGCGTCCACCACTTCTCTCGCGCATGAACACGCGCGACCTCTCGGCGAACGCGCCGTACGTCCCCGGCCGCGGCGTCGAGGAGGTGGCCCGCGATCTCGGGCTCGACCCGGCGGAACTGGTGAAACTCTCCTCGAACGAGAACCCGTTCGGCCCCTCGCCGAGGGCCGTCGCGGCCGCGAGGGAGGCCGCAGAGTCCGCTCACGTCTACCCGAAGGCCGCCCACGCGGACCTCACCGAGGCGCTGGCCGAGACGTGGGACCTCGCCCCCGAGCAGGTGTGGGTGAGCCCGGGCGCCGACGGGGCGCTGGATTACCTCGCGCGGGCGATGCTCTCGCCGGGCGACCGGGTGCTCGTTCCGGAGCCGGGGTTCGCGTACTACCCGATGAGCGCCCGCTATCATCACGGCGAGGTCTCGACGTACCCGCTCCGGAAGGCGGACGGGTTCGCGCAGACCGCCGACGCGGTCCTCGACGCCTACGACGGGGAGCGGATCGTCTACGTGACGACCCCGCACAACCCCGCCGGCACCGAGCTTCCGCGGGAGGAACTCGTCGCGCTGCTGGAGGCTGTCGACGAGGAGACGCTCGTCGTCGCCGACGAGGCGTACGGCGAGTACACCGAGGCGCCCTCCGCGGCGGGCCTCCTCGACGAGTACGAGAACGTCGCGGTCACGCGCACCTTCTCGAAGGCGTACGGGCTCGCGGGGCTGCGGATCGGATACGCGCTCGTCCCGGAGGCGTGGGCCGACGCGTACGCCCGCGTGAACACGCCGTTCGCGGCCAACGCCGTCGCGCTGGACGCCGCGCTCGCGGCGCTCGACGATGACGAGCACGTCGAGAAAAGCGTCGAGTCGGCGAAGTGGGCTCGCGAGTACATCGCCGACGAGTTGGACGCGCCCACGTTCGAGAGCGCCGGCAACTTCGTCCTCGCGGAGGTGGGCGACGGGAGCGCCGTCGCCGAGCGCGCACGGGAGCGGGGCGTCATCGTCCGCGACACCGGCTCGTTCGGGCTCCCAGAGTGCGTCCGGGTCTCCTGTGGAACCGAAGAGGACACGCGCGAGGCGGTCGCGACGCTGAACGAGGTGCTCGCGGACCTGGAGCCCGGGGTCGAAGCGTGACCGACGGCGCCGACGCGACGGAGCCGGACGGCGAGGATGCGGTCGGCGCGACGTCCACCGACGGCGATATCGGCGTCGACGGCGGTGGTCCCGTCGACCGCCTCGTCGTCACGGGCACGCCCGGGACGGGCAAGACGACGGCGACGGACCTGCTCGCCGAGAAATACGGCCTTCCGATCGTCCACCTCAACGACCTGATCCGCGAGGAGGGGCTGTACACCGACCGCGACGAGGAGCGCGACTCGCTCGTCGCCGACCTCGACGCCGTCGCCGAGCACCTCGGCGAGTGGACGGGCGTCGTCGACTCCCACCTGGCCCATTATCTCGACGCCGACCGCGTCGCGGTGTTGCGGTGCCGCCCCGACGTGCTCGAACGACGGCTCGTCGAGCGCGGGGAAAGCGAGGCGAGCGCCCGGGAGAACCGCGAGAGCGAGGCGCTCGACGTGATTCTCGGCGAGGCGGTCGAACGGTTCGGCGAGGACCGGGTGTACGAGATCGAGACGACCGACCGCGACCCCGACGAGGTCGCGACCGAACTCGGGCGGGTGCTCGACGGTGACCGCGAGCCCTCGGCCGGCGAGGTCGACTTCCTGGAGTACCGATGACGCTGGATCAGTTCCGACCGCTGGCGGAGAAGGGGCTGTCGCCGTTCGTCCGTGCGGCCGACGCGCTCGGGCTCTCGCCTGACGGCGTAAGCGTGCTCGCGTTCGCGTGTGCGGTCGCCGGGGGGGTCGCGTTCGGCCTCGCACCCCCCTCGGAGGCGCCGCTGTCGTACGTCGCCGGGTCGGCGCTCGTGTTCGCGAACGGCTGGCTCGATCTCGTTGACGGCGCGCTCGCACGGGCACAGGGCACCGACTCCTCCGGCGGCGACCTGCTGGACCACGTGCTCGACCGCTACGCGGACATCGCGCTGCTCGTGGGACTCGCGGCCGGGATCGGCCGCTACGGACTCGGCCTCGCGGCGGTGACGGGCGTGTTGATGACCTCGTATCTCGGCACGCAGATCCAGGCCGTCGGTATCGGCCGCGAGTACGGGGGGCTGTTGGGTCGTGCGGACCGGCTCGCGCTCGTCGGCGTCGTCGGCGTCGTCGCCGCGGCGGTCCCGGGACCGCTCGTCGCGGGCCTGGGTGCGGTCGCCCTGCTGCTCGTCGTGTTCGCAGTCGTCGGCCATTTCACCGCGGTCCAGCGCTTCTGGGGCGCCTGGTCGGATATCCGGTGACGCTCCGTCGGGTGAGGCACGTGCGTGGACGGGTATTTTTGTCCCCCCGGGGGGAATGGCGAAGGTATGACCGGCACGACGGACGGACCCGACGCCGACGGGCCGATCGGCCGGAGGTCCGATCGGCCGCTCTCGGCGGCGCTGGCCGAGCTCGACGACGGGTGTTGCGTGCTCGTCACCGGGGACGTCTCCGACGAGGCCTACCGCGTCGCGTCGTCGCGGTATTTCGGCGCGCCGCACCGGCGGCGCCGGCGAGTGCTCGCGCTCACGACGGGCGCAACGGAGGCACCGAACGCGTGGCTTCCCGACGGCGTCGACGCCGCGAACGACGACGCCGCGGTCGTCCGCCTCGACGGGGCGGTCCGGGATCCGGCCGCCGCATCCGGAACGGACGTGAGCGCCTCGAGCGGGTTCGACTCGGCCTCCGAAGCGGCCGGCACGACGGGAACGGCCGGCGACTCCGACGCCGGGCCGGATCGGCTGGACCTCGACGGGGGCGTCGACGAGGACGCCGGCCCGACGGCGGTCGGGGACCCGGGGGCCATCCGAACCGCGGTGCTGGACGCCATCGCCGATGTCGACGGGGATCGTTCCGACCGGCTGGGGCTTCGCGTCGGCGTCTACCGGATCGACATGCTCAGTGCGACGCTGGGGGGCGACGCGACGGGGTCGCTGTTGCGCGAGGTGTCGCGGACCACACGCGACCGCGGCGGCATGGCACACTTTCATCTCCCTCGCCCCGTCAGCGGGGAGCCCCGTTCGGACCCCGTTGTCGCCGAGTTCGTCGAGTTGCTCGACGACGAACTCGACGTGATCGTCGAGCTTCGGCGTCGCGAAACGGCGTCCGTTCCAGAGGAACGATGGCACATCATCGGCTGGGGAACGACAGAATGGAACGCCCTTCGGTGACCGTATGACGACACGAGACTCCGGACCGTCGACGAGCGCGGATGCCGCCGTCGACGGCGCCGGCGATACCGACGCGGCCGCGGTTCGACTCGTCCCGGCACGGGGTCGCAGCCCCGGACGCTTCGAGCTCGTCGACGCGATCGAGGAGGTTCGCCTTCCGGTCGCCGCGGCGGGTACTGCTGTCGGATCCCATCCCTCGGCGACGCGACTCGCGGCGGCCGACCGGTTTCACGCGCCCGTCGACGGCTGTTGGGCCGTCGAGGCCACGTCGATAACGCCGCTTTGTACGGCCGACGTGTACGTTCGGGACGCGGAGAACTCCCTGGTCGCCACCGCGACGGCGGAAGCGCCCGCCCGGATCCCCCAGGGTCCGCACGTCCTCGAGCTGTCGACGGCCCCCGTGAAGACGTACGTCGCCGTCGACGGACCGGCGCGCGTCTCCTACGAGGACCGATACCCGCAGGTTTCGCTGGAGATCCCGGGGAGCGACTCCAGCTCCGCCGTCGGCGCCGGGGTCGCCGGCGACGAACGCTGCGCCCACGGTCGCCGCGACGACACGGGGAAGATCCTGCTCGGCGCGCGGTCGCGGCGCACGTCGCCGGCGGGGACCGTGACGGTACCCGAGTCGCCGGCGGGGCTCGCACGGGCGATCTCGACGTTCGGGTCGGCGCTGGCGACCACCTCCCCGGAGCGTTCGTTCCCGACGCTGCGGGGACACCCGCCGTTGATCGAGCGCGGCGAGACGTTCGCGACGCCGCGGTTCGTCGAGCGCGTCGACACGGGCGTCACCCTGGGGCTGCCGTTCGAGTACGACGCGCTGTTCTCGGCGACGCCGCTCGCGTTCTACCTGGCCGCGACCGTCGAGAAGAGCGCAGAGCCGTATCTCCGCGCGGGCGAGTACCGGCACGACCTACCGCGGGACCCCGACGCGCTCGCCGCCGAGCTGGAAGATCTCCTGCGGCACTGTTTCACCCTCGATTGCGCGACGCGGGCCTGCGCTGCGGGCCTGTACGACGTGAACCTTCACGTCCACGAGGTGCTCACCGAGCGTCTCGATCCGCCGTGGACGGAGTGGTACGAGGCCGACCTCGCCGAGCGGACCGCCGCCTACCTCGACGTACCGCCGGATGCGACGCTCGACTGCCTCGAGTGGCCCCACACGACGGACGTAGTGCCCGCCGCCGAGAACGACTCGGCGCTGCCGTTCCTCGCGGCCGACCTGTCGGTGGTGCGTTCGCCGCCGCCACGGAGTACGGCGACGAGCGACGGCGGCGTGACCGAACTCGACGACTTCGTTCGCGCCTCGCGAGACGCGGTCCGCGGCGCGACGCTGACGCGGAGCGCCGACGCCGAAGCCCCCGCGACGCGCACTCCGAGGACGACCAGCGGTCCGACCCAGAACGCCCTCGACGACTCCGAATCGATCGTGACTCCGCAGTCGGCCGATAGCATCGCACAAGCGTGGATCGGCCCGGGGTTCCCCATGCGGGCGGCAAAGCCGACCGTCGAGACGTATCGGCGACGCCTCGATCGTACGCCAGCTGAGGACCTCACCATCGGCGTCACCGTCGTCTGCAACGACGAGGCGATGATCGACGAGTTGGGCGACACGTACGGCTTCCGCGATCACGTCACCTTCGACATCCGCGAGGAGCGCGATCTGACCCGCGACGAGCTTCGCGACCTGCTCGCCGAGGAACACGACTTCTTCCACTACGTCGGGCACGTCGACGAGCGCGGCATGGAGTGTGCGGACGGCTTCCTCGACCTCCGGAGCCTCGAACGGACGGGCGTCGACGCGTTCCTCCTCAACGCCTGCACGTCCTACCAGCAGGGGATGGGACTGGTCGAGGCGGGCGCGCTCGGCGGCGTGGTGTCGCTGACGGACCTGCCGAACTCGCTGGCGACCCGGGTCGGCCGCGACCTGGCGCGGCTGTTCGACGCCGGCTTCCCCCTGTACGCCGCGCTCGACGTGGTCGGGACGGGACCGTTCGCCGAGAGCGCGTACAGTATCGCGGGGGATCCGCTGGTGCAGTTGTGTCAGTGTTCAACTGGGGTTGGATTCCTGTTGGAGATCTCAGAAACCGATTTGGAAGAACGAGAAGTGCAAGTTACTCCGAACTGGTATCCGACAAAGCGACATGGCTTGGGTGGTATGGCGAAGCCGATCATGATGGGGGTAGAGAAACAGTGGATCGGAACTGGGGGTACCAGCAGAATTATTACTTCGGTCGACAGGCTGTTTGAGTGCCTGAAGTCCGGCAGATTCCCAGTACGGTTTGACGGCGAGCTATTGTGGAATCTGGATATTACCGAGGAGATGCTGGCATCTACGGACCAGACGTGACTGTCGCACCCGCAACCGCACTCCCCGCACTCGACAGGAGCAGCACGAGCGAGAACAGCGCGCCCATCATCCGCGGGTGGTCGGCGAGCCAGTGCGACATCGTTGCATCACTTTCGGACATTGTACTTGCAGCGATGGTTGGTTTCAAAATCAAGATATCGGAAATATTCTGATATCAACTCGCCCGAACCAACTACTGATATTTCGAATATATATACGATCCCCGAACGGGACGATGGTGGCACACGTTTTATACCGCACACCGCGCTAGGTCGAGGTATGCCCCAGTGTGAGATGTGCGGCGCGGAGAAGGCGTCGCTCACCACCACGAAAGTCGAGGGCGCGGAGCTGGAGTTATGCTCGGACTGTTCGGACTTCGGCACCGAGGTCCGCACGGAGAGCGCCTCCTCGGCGTCCACGAAGTACTCCACCTCCTCGTCTTCGTCTTCCTCGTCGAGTTCCGGGAGCGGGGGCTCCTCGTCGTCCTCCTCGTCGTCCTCGCGGCGCCAGCACGACATGTTCGACGACATGGAGACAGTCACGGGCGACTACGACGACCGGATCCGGCAGGCTCGGGAGTCGACCGGGCTGAGCCAGGAGGACCTCGCGAGCGACATCAACGAGAAGGCCTCGGTCATCCGAAAGCTCGAGCGCGGGGACATCCTCCCCTCCGACGGCGTCCAACAGAAGCTCGAGAAGAAGCTCGGCATCTCGCTGGTCGAGGGCGAGTCCGTCGACGACGCCGACTGGGAGAGCTCCTCATCGGGGAACATGACCCTCGGCGACGTGGTCAAGCGCAACGACGAGTAGTCGACGGCGCCAGATAACGGGGATCGCTCCGATCGTCCGCAACCGCTGTCGCGACCGAAGCGACTTTTCACGCGTCCCCACGACAGTGTTCTCGTGAGCGACTCCGACACCCTGATCCTCGTCAACCTGAAGGCGTACCCGTGCAACCCCGTCGAGATCGCCGAGGCGTGCGCGACCGTCGCCGACGACACCGGCGCGCGCGTCGCCGTCGCACCGCAGGCGGCGCACCTCCCGGCCGTGGCCGACACCGGCGTCGAGACATGGGCCCAGCACGTCTCGCCCGTCGAGCACGGTAGCCACACCGGATCGACGCTCGCGGAGGCGGTCGCCGACGCGGGCGCGACGGGGACGCTGATCAACCACTCCGAGAACCGGCTGAAGCTGGCCGACATCGACGCCTCGCTCGCGGCGGCCGATCGTGCGGATCTCGAGACGGTCGTGTGCGCGAACAACCCCGCGCAGTGCGGCGCCGCCGCGGCGCTTGGCCCCGACGCAGTGGCCGTCGAGCCGCCCGAACTCATCGGCGGCGACGTATCGGTCGCGACCGCGGACCCGGCGATCGTGGAGGACTCCGTCGCCGCGGTAGAGGCGGTCGACGCCGACGTGGACCTGTTCTGCGGCGCCGGCGTCTCAACCGGCGAGGACGTGGCCGCCGCGGGCGAGTTGGGCGCGACGGGCGTGCTTCTCGCCTCCGGCGTGGCGAAGGCAGACGACCCCGAGGCGGTGCTTCGGGACCTGGTCTCGGGCCTGTAGACCGAGCGCGGAGAAACGCGGCCCGTCGGCCGTCGGGGTCCATCCCTCGCTACTGCGGACGACGGATCGGTGGTTCAGCCCTGCCGCACGTCGTGTTCGAGGACGCCGACGCCCTCGATCTCTACCTCGACATGGTCGCCGTCCGAGAGCGGGCCGACGCCCGCGGGCGTTCCGGTCGCGACCACGTCGCCCGGCTCCAGCGTCATGTACGTCGTGATCTCCTCGACGAGTTCGGGGATGGAGAACATGAAGTAGTCGCGCGAAGACGACTGATTCGTCTCCCCGTTCACGCGGAGCTCGACGGCGGCGTCGTCCGGGACGTGCTCGGGATCGGCGATGCAGGGGCCGATCGGCGCGGCGCCGTCGAACGCCTTCCCGCGCACCCAGTTTTGCTCCTCGTTCTGGTCGTCGCGGTTCGACACGTCGTCGAGACAGGTGAAGCCCGCGACGTAGTCCATCGCGTCCGCGGCGGCGACGTTGCGCGCCTGCTCGCCGATCACGAACGCGATCTCGGCCTCGTGATCGACGCGTTCCTTCCCGGTCGGGAGCGTGACCGTCGAGCCGGGGGTGGCGACGGCGTTCGGCGGCTTGAGGAACAGCAGCGGGCGGTCGGGAACCTCGTTGCCGAGCTCCTCGGCGTGGTCGGCGTAGTTGCGACCGACGCAGACGATCTTCGACGGCTCGCAGGGCGCGAGCAGGTCGACGTCGTCGGACTCGGTGTCGTACGTCTCGCCGCCCGCGGTCACGCTGCCGTCGTCGTACGTGCCGCGGCGAACGGTGCCTGCCGGGTCGCGGATCCGTGCGTAGCGCATTGCCGGCGAGTCGGCTGGCCGGGGCTTAGGCGTTTGGAGTCGAAGCCCTCGCGGTGTCGCCGCGAGGGTCGAAAACGAGAGAACCGCGGAGAGTGTCGCGCTTACAGTTCGACCGCTTTCTTTTGTCCGAGCGACTCGGGCACGGTGAAGCGGATGGTCGTCGTCGCGCCGGCCATCGTGTTGATCTTGATCGTCACCTCGTCGCCCTCACCGAGATTGTTCGGTGCGTTCGTGTCTCCATACCCGTTGTCCTTTAGCTCGAACTCGATGTTGAAGCGGTCGTCAGCGTCGTTGAGGACCGTGGGGTTGGCGGTGTCGTCGGTGTCTTTCACCGCGTGGGTCTTGAACTGCCAGTCCGTCCCGCTGGAATCGGTGTGGGTCAGAGTCTCGGTCCCCTGCGGGCCGATCCAGTTGATCGTCGCGTTCGCGAGGTCGATCTCGCCGGCGCCGGGCGCCTGCGTAACGGTTACGTTGACGCTCTTGATCGTATCGTCAGTCGTGTTGGCCGTTCCTACGGTAACGACCTCTTGCAGCCGGTTACTGACCTGCTTACTCGACTGTTGACCCGTTTCCTGTGACTTGCTCTGGAGGAATCCTGCGGTGTTGATGAGGACGCCGGCGGCGATCGCCGCCACCAGCACCATCGCGATGAACACGATGAGGGTTCCGATACCCACCTGCCCGCGCTCCTCCTCGTCCGTGATGAATTCGAACATCTGTGGTGTACTCCCGCGCGCTCTCGCACGCCGGTTGCTTCAGTTGAGGCCGCTCCCCTACATATAGCTCAGCCGCAAAAAATCAAGGTTAATATCGGCGGTCGAGAGACGGGGCAGGCTCACCGGACGGTCGCGTCCGTGATCCGCGCGAGCCGGTCCGCGACGGCGCCGTCGAGGCCGGCTTCGGTGACGCGCCACCGCCAGTTGCCGTCGGTCGTCCCCGGAGTGTTGAATCGGGCGTGACTGTCCAGGCCGAGCAGGTCCTGTACCGTCGTCACGGCGAGCGTCGCCTCGGAGTTCCACACCGCCTCGACGAGATCCCACTCGATATCGACGCCGTCGGTGCCGAGGTTGTAGTGAAGACAGTCGCGCTGCCGGTCGTCGAGCGACTCGTAGTAGCCGACGGCCGTGTCGGTATCGTGGGTCGAGGTGTAGGCGACGCAGTCCTCCGGGTAGTGCATCGGCTGATACATGTGCCCCTGTTGGCACCAGTCGGCGTACTGGGGCACGCGCATTCCCGGGAGGTCGAACGCCTCGCGCAGCGCCGCGCTCCCGGCGTCGAGGAACCCGAGGTCCTCGGCGACGAACGGGAGGCGGTCGAACTCCTCGCGCACGGTCTCGAAGAACGCGTCGCCCGGCCCCTCCCGCCACTCGCCGTCGGCGGGATCGTCGCTGTCGGCGGGGATCGCCCAGAACTCGTCGAACCCCTTGAAGTGGTCGAGGCGGGCGTAGTCGACCGTGTCGAACAGCCGGCGGAGCCGGTCGATCCACCACTCGTAGCCCGTCTCGGCGAGGTGATCCCAGTCGTACACGGGGTTCCCCCAGCGCTGTCCGGAGTCGCCCGCGTTCGGCGGAACGCCCGCGACGGCGGCCGGGCGACCGTCGTCGGTCAGGTCGAACGCCGCGGGCGCGGCCCACACGTCCGCGGAGTCGAGCGCGACGTAGATCGGGAGGTCGCCGAGGATCTCGATCCCGCGGTCGGCGGCGGCCGCGCGCAGGTCGCGCCACTGCCGGTCGAACGTCCACTGGCAGAACGCCCGGAACTCGATCTCGTCGGCGAGATCCTCGCGATACGCCGCGAGCGCGTCAGGGTCGCGCGTCCGAGCCGGCTCGGGCCACTCCGTCCACAGCGTCTCGTCGAACTCGGCTTTGAGCGCGCGAAACAGCGCGTAGTCGGCGAGCCAGTCGGCCTCGCGGTCGCGGAACTCGGCGAACGACGCTCGGTCGTCGTCGCTCGCGACCTCGCGAAAGCGTTCGAAGGCCACGCGCAGGCGATCGAGTTTGAACGACTCGACGGCGTCGTAGCGCACCTCGTGGAGCGAGAAGTCGACCCCGGCCCCGTCGCCGCCGGCGTCCACGTCGATCTCCTCGTCGATCAGATACCCCCGCTCGGCGAGGTCGACGAGGTCGATCAACAGCGGGTTCCCGGCGAACCCTGAGAACGTCTGGTACGGGGAGTGGCCGTGGATCCCGACGGTCGGTCCCAGCGGACACACCTGCCAGATCGACTGGTCGGCTCGATCGAGGAAGTCGAGGAACGAGCGCGCGCCCGCGCCCAGATCCCCGATCCCGTAGGGGCCGGGCAGCGCGGTGGGGTGGAGCAGGACGCCGCTTCGTCTGTCGAACCGCATCGGATACGCAGTCACGGGCAAGCGGTATCAAGTACCGGGTTGTCGACCGGATCGCAGGTGGTCGCGCGAGCCGTTCGGGACCCGTCTACAGGCGGAGCAGGCCGAGTGCCTCGGGGCTTGACCCCGAGTCGGTTCGCCGGGTCGAACCTTCACAGCAACGCCAAGTGACTAAGTACCGCACCCGCAATGTCCGAGTCGATGCCGTACACCGTCCTGATGCTCGGGTGGGGGTTCCCGCCGAACGTGACCGGCGGACTGGACACGGCGGTCGGCGAGCTGTTCGATCGCCTCGACGCTCGTGAGGGCGTCGAGGTGGAGCTGGTGTTGCCGGCGGAGTACGCCCCGGAGGGACGCGACGGGATCCACGGCGTCCCCACCGGCGACGGCGACATCATCACCCGGATCGGCCGCCTCTCGGGCGCGTTCGTGGAGCGCGCGGCCGAGGCGGACATCGTCCACACGAACGACTGGTTCGGCTACAACCCCGGCTCGCGCGCGCAGGCGACCCACGACGTCGAGTGGGTGACGACGTTCCACTCGCTGTCGTCGGATCGCAACGCCGACCCGCCCGAGCGGGAGAAGCGCACCGAAGAGCGGGTAGTGAACCGCTCGGATCACCTCCTGGCGGTGAGCGAGTTCACCGCCCGCAAGATCGCCCACGAGTACGGGGGGGACGCGGAGGTCGTCTACAACGGCTTCTCCCGGGTCGAGCCGACGGGGCGCGATCTGAAAGCCGAGCTGGGGATCGACGGACCGATGCTGTTCTTCGTCGGCAGGCACACCGACCAGAAGGGGCTGGCGTACCTCCTGTACGCGCTGCCGACGCTCCGGCGCGACGACGTGACGCTCGTCATCGGGGGCACCGGTCACCTCACCGAGCAGCTGAAGCGCTTCGTCGAGCTGCTCGGGATCGACGACCGCGTCGAGTTCGTCGGCTACGTTCCCGAGGCGGAGCTGGGCGACTACTACGCGAGCGCGGATCTGTTCGTCTCGCCGTCGCTCGCGGAGCCGTTCGGGATCACCATCGTCGAGGCGCTGTCGGTCGGCACCCGCGTCGTCGCCGGCCCCAGCGGCGCCGCGGAGGTGCTCCCCGACGACTGTCTCATCGAGGTCGAGCCGAACTCCGACGCGATCGCTGCCGGCATCGAGCGTGCGCTCTCGCTCGATACGCCGATCGAGTACGAGGAGCGAACCTGGGATCAGGTCGCCGACGAGCACGACGCCTTCTACGAGCGGATCCTGGCGGGGGAACGCGGAAATCGGGACGGGGAACGGTGAGTTCTCGCGCTCACCTGAGTAGCCGGAGATCGGTCACCGGTTCCGGGTGGACGATCCGGAAGCCGTCTGCGGTGGGTTCCAGTCCGACCCGGTCGGACGCGGGGCCGCCGCGCTGGTACGGGCTGTCCGACTCGCCGGGCGACTGGTAGGGACTGTCCGAAGCGACCGACTGGTACGGGCTGTCGGAGGTCGCCGACTGATAGGGACTGTCGGACGGTCGGGTGCCCGTGCCGTACGAGTCCTGCCGCTCGTCCCGCTCCGATTCGGGCGGGCGATCGAAGTCCTCCGGCGGGAGGTAGATCCGCTCGCCAGAGGCCGACTGGACCACGACCGCGGCGTCCCTGTCGCCCGCGACGACGATAACCGTCCGACCGTCGGCGATCTCCACGTCGACCGAGACCGGGCGTTCGTCCCCGTCGGCAGCCTCCCGCTCGCCCGGTCCCGCGTCCTCGGCGTTCCCGTCCATATCGGGCCATCTATCGGCGGGCACTTAGCGATTCCCCGGTCCCGCTCGGGAGGGATCACATCCACGGGTCGGCGACTCACGTCGGTCGGCGACGCCCGGACGGCGAAAGAGCGAAACCGCTACCGTTCGAGCGGCCTGTCATGGAGCATCCGGGGCAACCGCGCGTGTGCGCGGCGGGCGAGGCCGTGGAACTCGCGCCGCGCGATCCCGACCCGAACGTCGACTACGAGTGGAGCGTCGTAACCGCGCCGTCCGGCTCGACGGCGGAACTCGGCGACGAACCCGTCCAGTGGTTCGAGCCCGACGTTCCCGGCCGCTATCTGCTTCGCCTCACCGACGGTCGGGCGACCCACGACCTGACCGTGCGGGCGTTCGCCGAGGGGACCGCCCCGAGCGCGGACGGCGGCCGCTCCGCCAGCGGCGATGCGGGCCGTAGCGAGCAATCGAAACGACGGAGCGACCAGTCCGGCTCCGGCGGCGCAGTCGGCTCCGGAACACAGGCGGAACCCGTCGGCGACGGGGAGGAACCGGAGCGCCCTCGCGTCCAGTTGGAGACAGCCGTCGACGAGGAGGCGGTCCGGATCCACGCGAAGCTCGCGCCGGCGTCCACGAGGCGCGTCGAGTTCCTGCTCGACGACCGCGACGACCTCGACGAGTCGGACGTGACCGTCGAGGGACGAACGCTCACGATCGAGCGCTCCGTGCTCGGGGATCGCGCCCGGGTGTACGCAGTTCCGCTCACCGACGACGCGTACGGCGTGCCCGACGCCGTCGACGTGCGACGATCGCCATCCCGGGGTGACGGGGGCAGCGACGGCGGCGGGAGCGGCGACAGCGGCGGCGACCGCGACGGCGCCACCGACGGGGAACGCGGAGTCGACGCCGACAGTGGGCGCGGAACCGTGACCGTCGATCGACCGTACGATCCGCCGTCGTGGGCGCTCGACTCGACCATCTACGAGGTGTACGTGCGCACGTTCGGGGACGCGGACCGCGAGCGGTCGCAGTTCGCGGCGATCCGCGAGCGGCTCGACGGGCTCGACGAGCTGGGCGTCGACACGCTGTGGCTCACGCCCGTCCTCCAACACGACGGGGCGCCACACGGCTACAACATCACCGACTTCCTCGCGATCGCGTCGGATCTGGGCGACCGCGAGGAGTATCGGGCGCTGATCGAGGCGGCCCACGACCGCGACATCCGCGTCCTGTTCGATCTCGTGTGCAACCACTCCGCGCGCGATCATCCGTTCTTTCAGGACGCGTACGGCGACCCCGACAGCCCCTACCGCTCGTGGTACGAGTGGCAGGAGAACGGCGAGCCCGGGACGTACTTCGACTGGGAGCTGATCGCCAACTTCGACTTCTCCACGCTCGCAGTGCGCCGGCACCTCCTCGACGTGGTGGAGGAGTGGGCGCCGCTGGTCGACGGGTTCCGCTGTGACATGGCGTGGGCGGTGCCGGACGGCTTCTGGCGGGAGGTGCACGACCGGGTGAAGGCGCACGACTCGGAGTTCTTCCTCCTCGACGAGACGATCCCGTACATCCCGGACTTCCAGTCCGGGCTGTTCGACATGCACTTCGACTCGACGACGGCGTTCTGTCTGCGGGAGGTCGGCGACGGCAACAAGCGTGCCAAGGAGATCCTCGATGCCGTGGACGAGCGCCGACGCGTGGGCTTTCCGGACCACGCCTCGTTCATGCTGTATCACGAGAATCACGACGAACCGCGCTATCTCGCCGCCTACGGCGAGGCCGCGGCGTTCGCGTCGGCGGGCGCGCTGGCGACGCTCCCCGGTGCGCCGATGGTGTACGCCGGCCAAGAGACCGGCCAGCTCGGAAAGCGGGACCGCCTGGACTACGAGAACGCCCGCGAGGATCTCACCGAGCACTACCGTCGCCTGCTCGCCCTCCGCGACGAGCACCCGGCGCTCCAGCATCGGGCCGATCTGTCGCGCGTCGACTACGACGTACGCGCGGGGACGGACGACGATGTCGTCGCCTACCGCCGCGAGGCGGCCGACGGCGAGGCGGTCGTCGTCGCGCTCAACTTCGCCGGCGGCGTCGCGACGGTCGCCGTCGACGCCGCCGTCGGGGACGAGGACCTCGTGACTGGGTCGACGGTCGGGACGGGCGACGGGGCGGTGACCGTCGACGACGTAGTCGTCATCCCGATTCACGGGTAGGGAACGCGAGGACCGTCGCCAGTCGGTCGGTTCGGGCAGGCTCCGGTCGGCTCAGGGCGACTCCGGTCGGTCGGGCGGGTTCGCGACCGCGGTCGGGAGAGTGGCAACTGCTCACGTACCGCGGAGACTTTAACCACGCGAGTAGTTTCACGGGTGAATGCGGCTGCGAACGGCACTCAACGACTACAAACGCGACCGGGAGCACGGCTCCGCCGGCACCGCGAGCACCGTCCACGGCGCGCTGTCCGGACGCGGCGACCGGCTCGTCCACGTCGCCCCTACGGGCGGGATACGCGACTTCTCGTCGGCGCTGTCCGGCCTCTCGGGCATCGACCGCTCCCGGTTCGGGATCGAGACTGGCGAGCGAACGTACTGGTTCGACGAGCTGGAGACGGTCCGTCAGCACTACTATCGGGAGACGACGCTGGTGGAGACGGAGTACGACGCCGGCGCGTTCACCGTCCATCAGTACGACCTCACGCTCGGGCGCGAGCACGTCACACACGTCGAACTGCGCGGGTCGATCCCGTCGGAGGCGCACCTCGTGGCCTTCCTCACGCTCGCGCCCGAGGGGCAGGAGACACGCGTCGGCCGGCTCATCCACGAGGGCGACGGCCCGGTCGGCGGCGACGCGGTGGAGGTGTTCCATCGCGAGGAACACGACTTCGTCACCGCCTCCACGGGCCTCGAGGACGTCCGAGCGCAGATCCCCGAGCGGTTCGAGGAGCTGCTCGATCCCGATCCCATCGCGCTCCCGCGGGAGGGCGCGCTCAACCGCTACGAGGACACGCACCTCAGCGGCGACGTGGTCGTCGCCGCGCCCTTAGAGCGTGCGGGTCGCGGGCTCCGGACGACGCTGGTGACCGCGCTGACCGACGGCGACACCGAGCGCGAGCGGGCCCTCGCCGACCTCCGCGAGTGCGCGACCGACCACGCCGACGCCGACGAACTCCGGACTGTCGCGCGCGAGCGCGGCGCCGTCGCGGTCGCGGACGACGGGCCGCGTCGGGGGACGGTCCGCGCCGACATGCGGGCGCTGTCGCTGCTTGAGGCGCCAAGCGGCGCCCGGATCGCCGGCCCGGAGTTCGACCCGTTCTACCGCAACTCCGGCGGCTACGGCTACACCTGGTTGCGCGACGACGCGCGTATCTCCCAGCAGCTGCTGGAGACCAACGAGCCGCTCGGGCTGGATCTGGACCCCGAGTCGCTCGTGAGAAGCGCTCGGTTCTACTGTGAGACCCAACAGCCCGACGGCTCCTGGCCCCACCGAGTGTGGGCGGTCGACGGGTCGCTCGCTCCCGGCTGGGCCAACGCGCACGTCGAGGGGCGCGTCGGCTCGGACGAGTATCAGGCCGATCAGACCGCGATCACCGTCGCGTTCCTCGCGACGCTCCTGCGTGAGCACCGCGACGCGCTGTCCGCCGACGACGAACGGGAGATCCGCGAGAGCGTCGCCGCCGGCGTCGACTCGCTCCAGGAGAGCCGCGACGAGGACGGGCTCCCCCGTCGCTGTCAGAACCTCTGGGAGGACATGTCGGGCCGGTTCACTCACACCGCCGCGACGTTCGTCGAGGCGTACGCCGCCGTCGCGCGCGCGCCGGTGGACGACGCACTCGCCGAGCGCTCGCGTGCGGCAGCCGAGGAGACGTTCGACGCGCTCGATGCGCTGTGGGACGACGGGAGCGGGACGTACGCGGTCCGGCTCGCCGACGGCGAACGGGACGACCGTCTGGACGCGTCGACGTTCTCGCTCGTCGACGCCCTCGCGGCCGTCGACGCCGTCGACGGGATCGATGTCGGGGACGACGCCCTCGACCGCGTGACCGATCACGTCCGGGCGTCGCTCGACGGGCTGTATCGCGACCCGAGCGAGTCGGCCGTCGAGGGGCTGATCCGCTACGAGGGCGACGAGTGGCGGACGGACGGGCAGGACGGCGAGAAGGTGTGGACGCTCGCGACCGCGATGGGCGCCGGCGCCGCCGCGACGCTCGGGGGGCTGCTGAGCGACCGCGGCCGCGAGGACACCGGCGCGCGACTGCTCGACCGGGCGGCGGAGCTGTACGGGCTGATCGAGGACGGCGGACCCCTGACGACGCGGATGGGCTACCTCCCGGAGCAATGGTACGACGACGGCACGCCCGACAGCGCGACGCCGCTCGGGTACGCCCACTGCTTCCGGCTGGGCGTGACCGCCACGCTCGCCGAGCGCGACGCCCTCCCCAGTGCGGCCGCGGCGCCGTCGGCGCCCACCGACCGGCCGCGGTGGACGACCGGCGAGAAGTTCGGCGTCGGCACCGTCGCCGACCACGGCGATCCGGACGCCTCGCGCGTCTGGTTCACGCTGACCGAGGGGGCGCTCACGGAGGTGCGGTTCCCCCGTGTGGACCTGATGAACCTTCGCACGCTGGATTTCATCGTCTCTGCGGCCGCCGACGACTACACGGTTCGGACGCACGTCGAAGGGCAGCGCAGCGACGAGGACACCGTCGAGCGACGTGTCCGGCCGACTGCGGACGACGCGCTGGCGTACGAGCACGTGATCACCGAGACGGGCGACGGTCGCGGCCACGAGTGGGAGCTCCGCGTCGAGTACGCGGTCGACCCGGCCCACGACGCGCTCGTCGCGGACGTCGACTTCCGCGCCGCCGACGGGAGCGAGTACCACGTGTTCGCGGCCGCGGACACGGCGCTCACGAACACGGGCACGCGCGACCGCGGCCTGCGCCTCGGCCAGCCGGGGAGCCACCACCTCGTCGCCCGCGACCCCGGCGCCTACACGGGCGAGCGGGACGACGCGCGGCTCGTCGACGAGGACGGCGACGGCTACTCCGTCGCCGTCGCGATGGCGACGGCCGACCGCTTCGACTGGGCGACCGTCTGTGCCGCCGGCAGCGACGAGCTGGCGGCGCTGTTCGCGACCGGCGAGGTGCCGCGGACGCGCTCGTCGATCGACGACGACAACGTCGTCCTCGTGGGTCGCCTCGGCGCCGGCAGACACACCAGCGAGACGCTGTCGCTCGGGTTCGCGCGGCAGGCCGACGCCTCGGCGGCGCTCGGCGAGGCGGTCGGATCGCTCGCGACCGGGTTCGAGGCGGTCGAGACGGCGTACCACGACTCCTGGCGAGCGTTCCTGGAGGACCGGCCGCTTCCCGAGGCCGTCGCCGGCGACGACGACCTCGCGAACCAGTACCGCACGGCGCTGATGACGCTGCGGGCCGTCGAGGACAAGACGTATCTCGGTGCCTCGGTCGCCTCGCCGTCGGTACCGTGGGGCGAGGCAGTCCACGCCGACGAGCAGAAGGGGTACGGCTACAACTTCGTGTGGGCGCGGGACCTGTATCAGGTGTTCACCGCCTCGCTGCTCACCGGCGACATCGACACTGCCGTCGACCAGCTGGCGTACATCTACGAGTACCAGCAGGACGAGGACGGCTTCATCCCGCAGAACACCTACCTCAACGGGATCACCCGCTGGGGCGGCGAGCAGATGGACAACATCTCGTTCCCGGCGGTGATGGCCTACCAGCTGTGGAAGGCGGGCGTCGACTTCGCGGACACGCTGTACGACTACGAGCACGTCCGTCGGTCGGCCGACTACGTCGCCCGCAACGGCCCCGCCAGCGGCCAGGAGCGCTGGGAGGAGGAGGCAGGCTACTCGCCGTCGTCGATCGCCGCAGAGATCGCCGGGCTGGCGTGCGCCGGGAAGCTCGCGCTGGAGGTCGGCGACGACGCCGACGCGCTCGTGTGGCTCGCGCTGGCCGACCGCTGGACCGGCGAGGTGGAGACGTGGACGGCCACCGACTCGGGTACCGGTCGCCACACGCACACGCCGTACTACGTCCGGGTCACCCGCGACGGCGACCCGGAGGCCGGCCACCTGCGGACGCTCGCCAACGACGGCCCGCGCCTCGACGAGCGCGACGTCATCGACGCCGGCTTCCTCGAACTCGTGCGCCTCGGGATCAAGCCGTGGGACGACGAGACGGTGCGCAACTCCGTGCGCGAGGTCGACGACACCATCCGGGTCGACCTGCCCGCCGGAGTCGCCTTCTACCGCTACAACGGCGACGGCTACGGCGAGCGCGACGAGGGCGACGTGGGCGCGCCGTGGTCGGTCGAGAACCACGGGAAGGGCCGCCTGTGGCCCCTCCTCACCGGCGAGCGCGGCGAGTACGAGCTTCGGGCGGATCCGGCCGAGACCGACCGCGAGCCCGACCTCGAGCCGACGGCCCTGCTGCGGACGATGGAGCGGTTCGCCAACTCCGGGCGGATGATCGCCGAGCAGGTGTGGGACCGCGACTACCGGACCGAGTACGACTGGGGCTACGGGGAGGGAACCGGGAGCGCGACGCCGCTGGCGTGGTCGATGGCGCAGTTCGTCCGCCTGGCACACGGCGTCGACGCCGGCGAGCCCGCCGAGACGCCGGCGTTCGTCCGCGAGCGCTTCCTCGATCGGCGGCTCCACGACAGCGACGAGAAGCCCGCGCTGCGCGTCGACACGAACTTCCAGGGGAACACGGTCGTCGTCTCGGGCGAGACCACCGGCGCGCGCGTCGCCGTGACGACGCCCGTCGACTCGGCGGTCGTCGACCCCGAGGACGGCGAGTTCGAGGCGACCCTCGACATCGGCTACGGCGAGAACGACATCACCGTCGCCGCCGCCAGCGACGCCGATCTGGAGACGGCTGCGACCACCGTCACCAGGTTCACCGTCTGACCGTCGCTGGAGCCGGTTACCCATCGGGCTGGATGGTCCTCGCGGTTCTCGCCCTCGCCGACCCCCGAATCGGTGATCGTCCGTCCATATCCTGGCGAAATACCTAGTAGGAGTATATACAACATCAGGGGTACCTTTACCATCGAACGCGTCAAGGAACTCATATGACCGAGCCGGAGACCACGTACGTCGGGAAGGCGTGCGCGTACATCACTCGCGGCGGCTCGCAGCTACTGGTGTTCGAGGGACCGGGACACGACGGGCTCCAGATCCCGAAAGGAACGATCGAATCCGGCGAACGCCCGCGGAGCGCGCTGTTCCGGGAGGTACGCGAGGAGAGCGGGCTGGCGACGCTTTCGAGCGTCGATAAGCTGGCGACCGACGTGTGGAGCCGCCGTGACTCGCCGCCGAAGGCGTACGTACGGCACTTCTATCACGCGAGCGTTCACGAGCCCCGCGACGGCTGGACCCACGTCGTCCGCGACGGCGGCGACGAGCACGGTAGCGAGTTCGAGTTCTCGTGGATCGGCGTCGAGGAGGCGCGCGAGCGCGGCTTCGCGCTCGACCTGGACGACTACGTCCACCGGCTCTCCGGGCTGGCGAACGCGCGGGCGAGAGCGGAGCCAGCGGACTGAGCCCTCAGGGAGCGGGGCGCGTCCCACCGGAAGCGCCCTCCGTCGTCGGCCGGTTTTATGTGTAATTCGTCCGAACACACGGCCGCATGACACCCATGGACCTCACCTGGCACGGTCACTCCACCTGGACGGTCGAGATCGAGAACACCACCTTCCTTATCGACCCGTTCTTCGACAACCCCCACACCGACACCGATCCCGGGGAACTGGACCCGGATCACGTGCTGCTCACGCACGGGCACGCCGACCACATCGCGGACGTGGATCGATTCCCGGGCGCTCACGTCGTCGGAACCCCGGAAGTCACGGGCTACGTCGCCGACGAGTACGGCGTCGAGGACACGACGGGAATGAACCTGGGTGGCACTGTCGAGCTGGGCGACGCGTTCGTGACGATGGTCCGCGCCGACCACACGAACGGCCTCGACACCGGCTACGGCGCCTCCGGGGGCACGCCTGGAGGCTACGTCATCTCCGAGACGAAGCCCACCCAGGAGGCCGACCCCGACAGCACGACGTTCTACCACGCCGGTGACACCGCCCTGATGTCGGAGATGAGGGACGTGATCGCGCCGTTCCTCGAGCCCGACGCGGCCGCGGTGCCGACGGGCGACCACTTCACGATGGGTCCGGCGCAGGCGGCCATCGCCGTCGACTGGCTCGACGTCGACTACGCGTTCCCGATGCACTACGACTCGTTCCCGCCGATCGAGATCGACACCGACGACTTCGTCCGCGAGGTGCGCGCGACCGGCAGCGACGCCGAGGCGGTCGTCCTCGGCGACGACGAGACGTTCACGATCGGCGAGTAGTCGGCCGACTCCCCGACCCCTCGAACGGATGTCGCGCGTGTTCGCGAGTCACATACCGCAGTAACAAGGTTTACGCGCGAACCGCCCGTCCACTGTACCGTATGTCAGACATCGAGACATCAACCGTCAGCGAAGAGGGTTTCACCAGCACGAGTGAGGTCGGCGACTTCTCGCTCACCGTCGACGCGCTCGGCGAGGACGGCCCCGACCCCAACTCCGTTCTGGTGGCCGACTACGCCTCCTGCTTCCTGCCCGCCTTCCGCGTCGGCGCAAAGCAGCGCGGGCACGAGGACCTCGGTACGGTCCAGATCGACGCCGAGGCCGACCTCGACGACGACGACGACCTCGAGGCGATCCGCTTCGACATTCACGTCGAGGCCGACCTCGACGACGAGACGCTCGCCGACGTGGTCGAGCGCGCCGAGGGCATCTGCCACGTCCACTCGGCGCTCCGCGAGGAACTCCGCGCCGACATCACGACCCACGCCGACGCCTTCTGAGGTTAACGCCGCCGCCGACGGGCGGTCCGGCTTTTCGGGGATCGACCGATCACCGTCCGGGAGCGGTCGCTCCGCGTCGTCCGCGAACTCAGCGACGGCCGTCGTCGCCGCGGTAGGATCGGTACGTCATCGCGCGGCCGTCGATGATCACGACCTCCTCGTCGGTGCGGTCGCTCACGACCCCGACTGGGTCGTCCGGCTCGTCACGGAAGACGTACGGTGAGTCGCGCTCTTCCATGTCAACAGGTACCACGCTCTCGGATATAAGTCTTCGTCAGACAGTACCGTACGCGATTCTCGACGACGGCACTGTTCGTGCCCCCGAGAGTGCGTTCGAACCCCGGTCGTGGACGGCTCGGCTCACAAGCCTCGCCGTCGTTCCGTCGAGGCTCCCCCGCGATCGGCCTCGCCTAATCGTCCGCGGCGGCGGGCTCGACCCCGTGGTCGATGTCGGTTCCCAGCACGTTCAGGAACGCAGCGAGCCATTCGGCGTGGTCCGGCCACGCCTGTCCAGTGACGAGGTTCCCGTCGACGACGACCTCGTCGACCCACGAACAGCCCGCGGCCTCCATCTCCGGTTCGAGCGCGGGATAGGCGGTGATCCGCCGCCCGTCGAGAACGCCCGCGGCCGCGAGTATCTGCGGGCCGTGACAGAGGGCCGCGACGGGCTTGTCGGCCTCGAAGAAGTGCCGAACCACGTCGAGCACGTCCGGATTCGTGCGCAGGTACTCGGGCGCGCGCCCGCCGGGGACGACGAGCGCGTCGTAGTCGGCCGGGTCCACGTCCCCGACCGCGCCGTCGACAACGAAGTCGTGACCGCGCTCCTCGAGGTACGTCTGGTCGCCGCGGAAGTCATGGATCGCGGTCTTCACCGAGTCTCCCTCCGCCTTCTCCGGCGCGACGGCGTGGACCTCGTGGCCCACCGTCTCCAGCGCCTGGTACGGTACCATGACCTCGTAGTCCTCCACGAAGTCGCCCGCGAGTTCGAGAATGGTTCTGCCGGTCATGATCGGATCCCCGGCGGATCCTATCAACCGAACGATCAAAACTGTATCGGCGGTTCACTCGCGGACCGACGACTGGTCGTCCACGAATCGCTCGCGGGTCGACTACCGGTCGTCAGCGCTCGCCGACCCGCCGGATGAGAACTCGACGGTAGCGTCCGCCGCGGCTTCCCCGTCGAGCACACGGTCGAGTTCGCGGAGGTCGTCGAGGACGTGGTCCGGCTCGTACGGCGAGTCGGCGACGTCCTCGCGGTCGGTGACGCCCGTGAGGACGAGCGCGGTCGTCATCCCGGCGTCGGCGCCGAGGGCGATGTCCGTGTCGAGTCGATCGCCGACGACGAGGCACTCCTCGGGCGGATGCCCGAGCACGTCGAGCACCAACTCGCGGGCGGTCGCGGACGGCTTTCCGAGCACCGCGTCGGGGTCGTGGTCGAGCACCCCTCGGACGGCGTTGAGCACCGCGCCCGATCCGGGGACCAGCGCGTCCGGTCCGGGGATCACCCGGTCCGGGTCGGTGCCGACGTACGGCGTTCCGTCCCCGAGCGCCGTCAGCGCCCGCGAGAGCTCGTCGTAGTCGAACGAGCGGTCGATCGAGACGACGCCGGCGGTCGCCTCGCTGTGGTCGCTGGTGACCGACAGCCCCGCGGCCGACAACTGATCGATGAGGCCCCCCTCCCCGAGGACGTACAACGCGTCGTCGGCGTGGTGCTCGCGGAGGTACGCGACCGTGCTGTCGGCGGCGGTCACCACCTCGTCGACGCGTGCGTCGATCCCGGCGGCCCCCAGTCGGTCGACGTACGCCGGCGGCCCCTTCGTCGGGTTGTTCGAGCAGAAGCAGACGTCGAGGCCCACATCGCGGAGGGACTCGACGGTCTCCGGCGCTCCCGGGAGCGGGTTACGTCCGCGCACGACCGTTCCGTCCACATCGAGCACGACGCCGCGTATCACAGCCGCCGTTGGCGCGGCACGCTGTTGAACGCATCGCCCATCGTGGGGTGCCCGTCTCGGCCACAGCGACGGTCGCGAGTCGGTCGGCGTCGACGACGAAATCGCGACCGTCGCCGTCGACGGTCCCCGTCACGGATCCGTGAACGGTAACGCGTATGTGTCGGCGGTCCCGGGATCGGGTACAGTGACCGCCGCGCAGCTGACGTTGGTGCAGATCGACAACTACGGCCCGTGGACAGTGACGCCGGAGCCGCGTCGGGAGATGGACCTCCAGACGCTGCAGTCGCGCCTGTTCGCGGACATCGCACAGTACATCGGCAACCGGGGCGGCTACGTCTTCTTCACCCGCTTCGACAACATGGTCGCGGTGACGAACGGCCTCGACCGACAGGATCACGAACTGCTTCAGGAGTCCGTGGGGAACCGGTATCCCGTCACCGTGAGTCTCGGTGTCGGCGTCGACGAGGTGCCGATCGACGCCCTCGAAACCGCGACCGAGCGCGTGCAAGCGGCCGGCTCGGCGCAGTCGTCGGACCGCAGCGAGGCGCTCGCCGGCGAGTTCCGCGGGGGCGACCCGGCGGACGACGACGTCCACGTCGCGCACTTCGACGTGAACGACGCGACCGGCAAGTACACCGACCGACTCAACGAGTTCGACTCGTTCATCAACATCGAGCAGGGGTACGCCTCGCTGATGAAGTACATGCGCGAGGAACACGGCGCGCTCTCCTTCTTCGTCGGCGGCGACAACGTCATCGCGGCGTGCCCGGACCTCTCACACGACGACTACACGGGGGCCATCGACCACGTCGCCGCGGACGCCGACGTCCAGCTCAAGGTCGGCGTCGGCTCGGGCGCGACGCCCCACGAGGCCGGCTTCGCGGCGAAGCACGCCCTCGAGGACTGCCGGTACGAGGGCACGGTCGTCGAGTTCGCCTGAGAACCCGTTCGCTCGGCACCGACACGGTTGTGTCGTCCGCGCCCCGATCCACCGCTCGTGACCGATTCCGACTCCGAACCGGCGGAAGCGGCGGACCCGTCCGTCGCTCGCCGCGACCGCGCTCGCGCGAGCCTTCTCGCACTGGCCTGCGGCGACGCCCTCGGTCGCCCCGTCGCCGGCGAGGCCGCGGCCGCAGTTCGCGACCGCTACGGCCGCGTGACCGAGATGCTCGGCGCCGACGGCCGCCGGGCTGGAACGACCACCGCCCCCACGACCGCCGCCGTCGCGGCCGCCGACCGGCTCCTCGACCCTCTCGGGAGTTTCCCGTCGGACCTCCCGGTCGACTCCGGGCCGACGACCGACGTGGCCTCGCCCCTCGCCGGCGTCCCGTTCGGCCTCCTCACGGGGACCGCCGACGACCGAGCGGCGGCGGCAGCCGAGCGCGCCGCCGCGTCCGACACGGACCCCGAACCCGCGGTGGGGGAAACCGCGGCCGCGCTCGCGGTGGTCGTCGGCGAACTCGTCGACGGAGAGACGATCGCGGATGCGGTTTCGACGGCGATGTCCGTCGCCGTGGCGCGCGACGCCCCGGTTGCGGTGCGGGAGACGCTGTCGGTCGTCGGCGACCGCGGCGCCGTGGCCATCGATCCTCACGGCGACCGGTCGGCGACGTTCGAGACCGCGCTCCACGAGGCGGCCGCCGCGGACGACGCGGAGGAAGCGGTCGTCTCGGCGGTGAGCCGCGGCGGCAACGCGAGCGCGCTCGGCGCCGTCGCCGGCGCGGTCGCGGGAGCGCGCTTCGGCACGGACGCGATCCCCCCGCGCTGGCTGAACGAGCTCGACGGCTCGGCGGACTACACCGCGCTCGCCGACGCGCTCGTGGCGACGGAGATCGCGGACCCGCTCGGCGCCGGCGCCGACGGGGACGCCTGAGGATCGGGCGGTCGGGAAGCGGTGGCACGGGTCCCGAAGATTCGTGAAGGGGGCCACCCTCGACTCCGTCGTGCACCACGACTACCACGTCCATTCGACGTACTCGGACGGGTACTTCATCGAGTTCATGGCCGACGCCGCCGCGGAGGCGGGGCTGTCCGGGATCGGCATCGCGGACCACTGCGTCGTCTCGGAAGAGCCGGCCGAGGACCGCTACCGCCGCGAGATGGGGTTCAATCTGGATCTCACCTACGAACGGCGCCGGGACGCGATCGACCGGCTTCGCGACCGCGTCGACGTACGCCTGTTCGACGCCGTGGAGCTGGACTACGAACCCCGCGACGAGGCCGCGATCGCGTCGTTCCTCGACGAGGCGGCGTTCGACTACGCGATCGGGAGCGTCCACGACCTGGAGGACGTGAACGTCCACGTCCGCGAGCACTTCGCGGGCAAGCCCGAACGGGAACGTCGCGCGCTCGTCGACGAGTACTTCGAGAAGCTGGTCGCGCTCGCGGAGTCGGAGCTGTTCGCGATCGCGGCACACCCGGACCTCGTTGAGCGCAATCCCGCCTTACGCGGGCTCGCGACACGGGAGCACTACGAGCGGGCGGCCGCGGCGTTCGCCGAGTCGCGGACCGTCCCCGAGCTGAACGCCGGCCGCGTGCTCGACGAGTACGGCGAGTTCCACCCCTCGCCGGACTTTCTCGACGCGCTGGCCGACCACGGCGCCGCCGTCGCGGTCGGGACGGACAGCCATCGGCCGGACGTGATCGCCCCCCGAGTGGAGCGAATCGAGGCGGAGCTAGCCGAACGCGGGTTGGAGCCGGTAGAGGTGACCGACGGACCGGACGCGGCCTGAGCGATCGGACGCCGCCGGTCTCAGATGTGGCCTTCCTCGCGGAGCTGCTGGGCGTCGTCGGACTCGTAGCGCCAGACGACTTCGGCCTTCTCGTCTTGCCAGTCCCACGGCTCCGCGATGATGATGTCGCCCTCCTTGACCCACGTTCGGAAGCGCATCCGGCCGGGGATCCGGCCCATTCGCTCCTCGCCGTCGGCACAGCGGAGCGTGACGCGTCGGCCGCCGAGCATGTCGGTGACGGTGGCGAACACCTGGTTGTCGTCGGGCATCCTGAGGGGCTTGCGGTTCTGGGTGTCGTCGCTCATGGCGACGGGTAGGTGACCGAGTGGGATAAGTACGTGTATTCGACAGACGCCTCGTGTGAGGGCACCTCCGCCGGCGATCGCGTCTCTCCGCCAGCGATCGCGTCTGCTTCCGCCACCGGCTGGGTTCACCTCACGTCTCGCGGGGTTCCTCCGCCCGCCAAAACTCCGTTTAGGGAGGGTTTTTCCCGCGTGGACCCATACCCATGAGCGATGACCGCACTCGCGACGACGATTCACGTCGGTGGTGACCGATGAGGGGGAACGACCAGCAGGCGTACGACCGCGGAACCTCGCTGTTCTCCCCGGACGGCCGCATCTACCAGGTCGAGTACGCCCGCGAGGCAGTCTCTCGCGGCGCGCCCTCCGTCGGCGTCAGGACGAGCGAGGGCGTCGTGCTCGCGGCGCAGGCACAGGCGTCCTCCAGCCTGATGGAGTCGGAGTCCATCGAGAAGCTCCACAAGCTTGACGACCACGTCGGAACCGCCAGCGCCGGCCACGTCGCCGACGCCCGGCAGCTCATCGACCACGCTCGCCGGATGGCGCAGGGCAACCGCCTGCGCTACCGCGAACCGGTCGGCGTCGAGACGCTGACGAAGTACATCACGGACCACATCCAGGAGAACACCCAGCGCGGCGGCACGCGCCCGTACGGCGCCGCGCTCCTCATCGGCGGCTTCGAGAACGGTCGCCCGCGCCTGTTCGGCGCCGACCCCTCGGGGACGCCCCACGAGTGGAAGGCCACCGCCATCGGCGGCTCCCGCCAGGAGATCCAGGAGCTGCTGGAGGACGAGTGGAGCGAGGACCTCACGCTCGACGACGGGATCGGGCTCGCGCTGCGCGCGCTGTTCGACATCAACGACGAGCTCACCGCGAACGACGTCTCCCTCTCGACGGTCTCCGAGGACGGCTACACCGCCTTCACGGCCGACGAGATCACGGACCTCGTCGAGAGCCTCGACTTGGTCAGCGACGAGGACGCGGACGGCGACGAAGCAGACGAGGAGTAACGCGACCCCGGCCGGCCGACTGCGACGCGGTCCGATCCGGTTCCCGTCTTCTCGACCCGTGCTCCGGCGACAGCGGCAGCGGCGGCGATCGCGCCGACGGGGACGACAGCGACGGCGGCATCGCCGACCGATCGATTCAACGGGCGCGGCGTCGTGGACCAGCCAATGAGCGAGGACGCGCTCGCGACGACGCTCGATCGGATCCGGGTGTTCCCGATCAAGTCGCTCGACGGGGTCGACGTGGACGCCGCCGCACTCGCGCCGGGCGGTGGGCTCTCGCGGGACCGGGAGTTCGCGCTGGTCGACGCCGACGGCGACTACGTGAACGGGAAGAACGAACGACGGATCCACCGCGTGTCCGCGGAGTTCGACCTCGACGCACGGATCGTTTCGCTTGCGGCCCCACACGACGTCGACGCCCCCGCGCCCGCGACGTTCGACCTCGACGACCCCGACGAGCGAGAGGGTATCGCGTCGTGGGTCGGGGCGTTCCTCGGCGACGAGGTGGATCTGATCGGCGAGCGAGCGGGGGGCTATCCGGACGACACGGAGCTGACGGGGCCGACGGTGGTGTCGCGGGGGACGCTCCGCGAGGTCGCCTCGTGGTTCGACTGCGTGGGCGTCGACTCGATGCGCCGGCGCCTCCGCGCGAACGTCGAACTCGCGAGCGAGGAGCCGTTCGTCGAGGACCGACTCGTCGCCGAGCCCGACGAGCGGGTTCGCTTCCGGGTCGGCGGCGCCGAACTGCTCGGGGTGAACCCCTGCCAGCGCTGCGTCGTCCCCTCGCGCGACCCCGACACGGGCGCGGAGTTCGACGACTTCCGGACGCGGTTCGTCCGCAAGCGCGAGGAGACGATGCCCGACTGGAGCGGTGGCGCGCGCTTCGACCACGCGTTCCGGCTGATGGTGAACACGGCCGTTCCCGACGGAAGCGTGGGCGGGACGCTCCGCCTCGGCGACGACGTGCGGAGCCTCGGTACGGAACCGGAGTAGCAACTGCTGCCGATCGCCGGAACCGCAGCCGAGACCTATTCGCCGTGTTCCTCGTACTCTTCGGGCGTGTACGTCTTGATCTCCAGCGCGTGCACCTCCCGGGTCATCGCGTCGCCGACGGCGTCGTACACCAGCTCGTGCTGCTGGACGAGCGACTTCCCCTCGAAGGCGGGCGAGACGACGACCGCGGCGAAGTGGGCGTCCTCGTGTTCCTCGTCGGGGACTCGGGGCGTCGTAACGGTCGCTTCACTGTCCGGAATGCCGGCCTCGATGGCCGCTTCGACTTCGTCCGTGCTCATGCTCATACCCCGGAGTCGGCGTCGGCGCGGCAAAAAGCGGTCGGTGGCGGCCGCCGACGCGGCGTCCCGCCGCGGTCCCCGATGCGCTTACAATCGGGGGCGCCGACCGGGCGACCGGATGACCGAGCGACCATGACAGCCGACGGGCGCGACACCGATCCCGAGGCCGCCGTCCGGGAGCGACTGCTGGCCGAACACGGCCCGGTGCTCGACGCCGTCGACGGCGTCGCCGACGCGGTAGCGGAGCGGTGGACTGACCGGGAGGCCCCCGAGGGTCGCCCGTCGACGGCCGACCGCGACGCCGTCGTCCCCGCGATGCGGGAGGCGCTCGACGCGGCGGGTGCGCTCGAACACCTCCCCGGACTGCTCGCGACCGGCACGGACGCGCTCGGAGTCACGCTCCCGGCCTCCCCGGTCGCCGCGCCGCCGTACCTCGTCGTGACGGCGACCGGACCGGTGGTCCGAGCGACGGTGCCGGATGCGGGGCGGCTCGTCGTCTCCCTGCGCGTGTTCGACGTGGATCGGTCCGGCACGTCGCCGCGGTACCGCCGTCTCGATCGCGGCGTCCGCGAGACGCTGACGATCGAACTGCGGTAGCCCCGGCCTCGTGAAACGCCGGCGGAGGTCGGCGGATGCCCGCGGACGCTGGCGACCGTCCACGGACGGGACACCTGTGAACTTTTGCGGACCGACCGGGACACGCGAGTATGACCGAGATCGTCGACTACGAGCTGTACGCGGTGCCGCCGCGGTGGCTGTTTCTGAAGCTAGAGTGTGCCGATGGCTCCGTCGGCTGGGGCGAGCCGGTGGTAGAAGGGCGCGCGCGGACGGTCCGCGGCGCCGTCGAGGAACTCGTCGAGGAGTACCTGCTCGGCGAGGATCCCGCCCCCGTCGCGGACCACTGGGAGCGACTGTACCGCGGGGGGTTCTACCGCGGCGGCCCCGTTCTCATGTCCGCCATCGCGGGGATCGATCAGGCGCTGTGGGACCTGACGGGGAAACACCTCGGCGCCCCAGTCCACGAGCTTCTGGGGGGGCCGGTCCGCGAACGCGTCCGGGTGTACCAGTGGGTCGGCGGCGACCGCCCCGCGGGCGTTGCCGAGGCGGCCGCCGAGAAGGTCGACGCGGGCTTCACCGCGCTGAAGATGAACGCGACGCCCGAACTGGAGCGCGTCGAGTCCCCCGACACGATCGAGCAGGCCGCCGAGCGCCTGCGTACGGTCCGCGAGGCCGTGGGGCCGGAGGTCGACATCGGCATCGACTTCCACGGTCGGGCGACGAAGACCGCGGCGAAACAGCTCGCGGCGGCACTGGAACCCTACGACCCGTTCTTCATCGAGGAGCCGGTGCTCCCCGAGCACAACGACGCGCTCGCCGACATCGCCGCGAGCACCAGCACCCCCATCGCGACCGGGGAGCGGCTGTTCCACCGCACCGACTTCAAGCAGGTGCTGGAGGAGAACGCGGTCGACATCATCCAGCCGGATCCGAGCCACGCGGGCGGCATCACCGAGTGTCACCGCATCGCGTCGATGGCCGGCGCCTACGACGTGTCGATCGCGCCGCACTGCCCGCTCGGCCCGGTCGCGCTCGCGTCCTGTCTCCAACTGGACGCCGTCGCGCCGAACGCGCTCATCCAGGAGCAGAGTCTCGACATCCACTACAACGAGACGAGCGACGTGCTCGACTACCTCGCGGACCCGTCGGTGTTCGAGTACGAGGACGGCTTCGTTCCGGTTCCCGATGGCCCGGGACTCGGCGTCGACATCGATGAGGACGTGCTCGAGGAACGCGACGGCCACGACGACTGGCACAACCCCGTCTGGCGCCGCCCGGACGGGAGCGTCGCCGAGTGGTGAACCGGCGGCAACAGCCGGACTATCCACGAACGGCGATCCCCGACTCCCCGCCGCAGTACGTGGGTAGTCCGGGATGACGACGCCGGACGGCCGCCGGTGACACCGATGCCCGTCCAAGGATCGGGTGGGACTGAAAGGGGCCGCCGGGCTACGCGAAGCCCGACGAAGTAAGCACGTGAGCGACTGACGGGAGCGAACGCGCGCAGCGAGTCGCGCGAGCGTAGCACGGCGGGGGCTTTCGGGCGGTTCGTCGCGGCCACGTTCCCCACCTCGAAACTGACGCTGACACCGACCGATCGCGAACCAATCATCAAGTCACCCGACCGAGACACGACGAACGAATGACCAGCTTCGACACCTCCGCCATCGACGAACTCGAACCACGATCCAGATACGACGGGACGGTCGCCGTCGTCACCGGCTCCACCCGTGGCATCGGCGCGGGCGTCGCGAAGCGACTCGCGGCCGAGGGAGCACGAGTGGTCGTCACCGGCCGCAGCGAGGACGCCGGCGCCGAGACCGTCGCCGCCATCGAGGACGCCGGCGGCGAGGCCGTCTTCGTCCGCGCGGACATGCGCGACCCCGACGACATCGCGGCGCTGTTCGAGGCGACCGCCGAGGAGTTCGGCCGCCTCGACGTGCTCGTGAACAACGCGGGCGTCGAGACGTACACCGCCGCCGACGAGGCCGAACTGGACGACTGGAACTTCGTCCTCGAAACGGACTTCCGATCCTACTGGCTCTGCGCGAAGCACGCCCGCGAGCACATGGACGAGGGCGCGATCGTCAACATGTCCAGTAACCACGCGTTCGCGACGACGCCGGGCATCTTCCCGTACAACGCGGTCAAGGCCGGCATCAACGGGATGACCCGGTCGATGGCGCTCGACTTCGGCCCCGACGTGCGCGTCAACACGGTGAACCCCGGCTGGGTCGCCATCGACCGGACCACCGGCGACATGGACGAGGAGCGCCGCGAGGAACTCGCGAGCATCCACCCGACCGGCCGGGTCGGCGTCCCCGAGGACGTCGCCGCGGCGGTGGCGTTCCTCGCCAGCGACGAGGCGGGATTCGTCACCGGCGCGAGCCTCACGATCGACGGCGGTCGGTCGGCGGTGCTACAGGATGACTTCCTGCCTGACTACCGGGAACGCCGCGAGGAGTGAGACGCCGCCGATCGCGGGTGCCGCGCGGGCCACGGATCGATCCCCCCGTACCGCAGGCGACCCGGTCGCCATCGACTCCGGCGGAGGTTTACGCTCGGGGTCCGTTCCGGCGGGTATGAACCCCGACGAGGTCCGCGAGGACTGGGCCGAGCGCGAGGGGAAGTTCTCCCCGCGCTACTACGCGGAGGAGGGACCCGACGAGGTGAGCGAGGCGATCCGATCGGCGATCGAGTTCTACGTCGGCACGGACGCCCGGGTGCTCGAACTCGGCTGCGGCTCGGGTCGCCACCTCGAACACCTCCGGCACAACGGCTTCGACCGCCTCGCCGGCATCGACATCAACGACGAGTCGTTCGACGTGATGGGCGAGTTCTTCCCGACGCTCGCGGAGACGGGCGAGTTTCACACGGGCGCCATCGAGGACCTGCTCCCGGAGTTCGACGACGACGCGTTCGACGCGGTGTACTCCGTCGAGACGCTCCAGCACGTCCACCCGGACGACGTGTGGGTGTTCGAGGAGGTCGTGCGGGTCTGCGACGACCTGCTCGTCACCGCCGAGAACGAGGGCAACGGCGCGAAGCGGGGTCGCGAGGGCGCCGAGGTGAGCTACGTCGACGACGAGTTCCCGCTGTACCACCGGAACTGGCGAGACGTGTTCTCCGAGTTGGGCGGCGTACAGGTGGTGAACGAGCCGACCGAACGGGACACGATCCGGGCGTTCAAGCTGGCCTGACCGGGCCACATCCCGCATCGCTTACTGGGCGGCTCGGCCCGAGGACCTCGCCGTTCGCGAGACCTGCGGTCTCGCCTACGTCCCTTCGAACTCCGGATCCTCGTCGGACATGAACGCCATCACGCCCTCCATGAGGTCCTCGGTGTTCATCAGCTGGCCGAACGCCTGCGCCTCGATCTCCAGCCCGGCGTCGGTGTCGTCGCGTCCGGCGAGCATCGCGCGCTTCGTGTAGCGCTGGGCGACCGGCGGCCCGGCGGCCAGATCCTGCGCGAGGTCCATCGCCGCCTCCTCGAGTTCGTCGTTCGCGACGAGTTCGTTGATGAAGCCGTAGTCGGCCATCGTCTCCGCGTCGTAGCGGTCGGCGGTGAAGATGATCTCCTTGGCGCGGCCCTCGCCGACGATGTGACGGAGGCGCTGGGTGCCGCCCCAGCCGGGTAGCAGGCCGAGATTGTGCTCCGGCTGGCCCAGCTCGGACCGCTCGGAGGCGACTCGCATGTCCGCGCAGGTGGCGAACTCCATGCCGCCGCCGAGGCAGTAGCCGTCGATGCCGGCGACGACCGGCAGGTCCGACGACTCGAACTTCCCGAACGTCGACTGGCCCTTGCGGGAGAGCTCGACCGACTGCAGCGGGTCGCCGCCGCCGGCGGCCATGCTCTGTACGTCGGCGCCGGCGGAGAAGGCGCGCTCGCCCTCGCCGGTGACCAGCACCGCGCGCACGTCGTCGTCGGCCTCCAGCTCCTCGATCGCGACGCCGAGCTCGTCCAGCAGCTCGCCGGAGATCGTGTTCATCCGGTGGGGCCGGTCGAGGACGATGTGGCCGACGCGGCCCTCCCGCTCGATGCGGATCGTCTCGAACTCGACCGCGTCCCCGGCCTCGTCGCCGTCGCCGCCGTAGAAGCCGCGACCCTCGTCGACGAGTTCGCGGAGGTAGTCGACCGCCTCGTAGCGCTCGGCGCCCGTCTCCTCGTGGCGCTCCTCGAGCGTCGAGAGCAACGCGTCGAGACCGATCCCGTCGGCCATCTTCGCGGGACCGTCGGGGAAGCCCGCCCCGAGCTTCACCGCCTGGTCGATGTCGCCGGCGTCGGCGACGTCGTTGCCGATCAGGCCGGCGACCTCGTTGGCCATCACCGCCAGCAGGGCGTGCTTGACGTCCTCGTCGACCTCGTCGGAAGGGATCTCCGCGCCGGGGCCGTCCTCGTAGTCGTAGAACCCCGTCCCGGTCTTCTTGCCCAGGTTCTCGTTGTCGACCTTCTCAGTCAGCAGCGGACACGGCTCGTAGGCGTCGCCGAGCACCTCGTGCATGTACTCGAGCACGTGGACGCCCACGTCGATGCCGACCTGGTCGGCCAACTCGAAGCTCCCCATCGGGAGCCCCATGTCGTACTTCGTCGTGGAGTCGACCGACTCGACGGTCGCCTCGCCCTCGTGGACGAGCCACGCCGCCTCGTTCATCAGGGGGACGAGCACGCGGTTGACGATGAAGCCCGGCGAGTCCTTCCGGACGCGGACCGCGGTCTTGTCCATCCGCTCGGCGACGTCCTCGACGAGATCCATCGTCCCGTCGGCGGTGTGCGCGCCCGAGATGACCTCGACGAGCTGCATGCGCACCGGCGGGTTGAAGAAGTGCATCCCGCAGAAGCGCTCCTCGCGCTCGGTCACCTCCGACAGCTCCGTGATCGAGAGGCTGGAGGTGTTCGACGCGAAGACGGCGCGGTCCGGCGCGTGCTCCTCGACCTCGGTGTACACGTCCTTCTTGATGTCCATCTTCTCGGGCACCGCCTCGATCACGAGGTCGGCGTCGGCGACGGCGTCCTCGACGGGGACGACAGCCGTCACGCGGTCGAGCGCGGCGTCGGCGTCGCTCTCGGAGATCTGGTCTTTCTCTGCGAGCTTACCGAGCGACCACTCGATCTGGTCGTAGCCGTTCTGAACGAACTCCTCGTTGATGTCCCGCAGGTTCACGTCGAACCCCGCGAGCGCGGCGACCTCCGCGATCCCGTGGCCCATGTTTCCGGCGCCCAGTACCGCGACCGTTTCTACGTCATCAACGTCCATGTGCGTCGCGTCGGAGTCCCGCCGATTCAACGTTTCCCTCCGCCGCGACGCAAACACGACACCAGTTTTCCGGAGTTGCACGCCCGGCCTCGAACGGTTCCCAGTCCTCGAACGATCTCAGTTCCGTCCCCGAAAGTCGTTTCTCGTCCGCCCGCCCACCACGAGGTATGCCAGTGGACGCAGACGCCGAGGCGTTCGACGATCTCGACCCGGCCGACCGCGAGGCGCTGGAGGCGCTCCGGGGCGACGACCGGCTCGGCCCCGTGATCGACCGCCATGGCCCGCTCACGGTCGATCCCGCCGCGGACCCGTTCGAACGGCTCGTCGTGTCGATCCTTCGCCAGCAGGTGTCGATGGCGTCCGCGGCGGCGACGCGCGAACGCCTCTTCGACGCGGTGGAGGTGACGCCCGAGGGACTGCTCGCGGCCGACGAGGAGACGCTGAAGGATGCCGGCCTCTCCCGACAGAAGACGCGGTACGTCGGCAACGTCGCCGAGGCGTTCGCCGACAACGACTGGGATCGCGAGGCGTTCGCCGCGATGGACGACGAGGCGGTGCGCGAGGAGCTAACCGCGATCACCGGCGTCGGCGAGTGGACCGCGAACATGCAGCTGTTGTTCTCGCTCGGGCGACCGGACGTGTTCCCCGTCGGCGATCTCGGGATCAGAAAGGGGATGGAGGAGCTGTACGGCCGCGAGATGAGCCGGGCGGAGATGGTCGAGGCGGCCGAGCGCTGGGCGCCGTACCGCAGCTACGCGTCGCTGTACCTGTGGCGGGCGAAGGAGGACATCGCCGCGAGCGTCGACGAGGTCGTCGAGGAGGAGTAGCGACACCGAGGGGCGACCGGGTCGATACAACGAACCGATCGCGTTGCCACTCGGCGTCGGGTGGTGTCGAGAGAGTGTGAGAAGAGGAGCCGACTTACAGCTCGACGGCTTCCTTCTGTCCGAGCGCTTCGGGGACGGTGAAGCGGATGCTCGTCGTCGCCCCGGCCATCGTGTTGATCTTGATCGTCACTTCCTCACCCTCACCGAGATTGTCGGTGTACGCACTGACATCGAAGACAAGCTGAAGACGATCGTCAGGGTCGTTCAGTACCGGTGCGGAGTTGTCCGCGTCTTTCGTCACCTTGTGACCGAACTCCTGGGTATCCGCCGCCACCCCTCCTCCATCGGCGCTGTAGTTCGCACCGTGCGTCAGCTGGTACGTTCCCTGTGGTCCGATCCAAGTGACGGTTGCATTCTGGAGGTCGATCTCACCAGCACCAGGTGCCTGCGTCACCGTCACGTTCACGTAGTCCACTTTCTCGGGATCGCCAGTAACGTTCCCGACCGTGGCGACCTCTTGCAGACGGTTACTGACTTGCTTACTGCTCTGTTGTCCGGTCTCCTGTGACTTGCTCTGGAGGAATCCTGCGGTGTTGATGAGGACGCCGGCGGCGATCGCCGCCACCAGCACCATCGCGATGAACACGATGAGGGTTCCGATACCCACCTGCCCGCGCTCTTCCTCGTCCGTGATGAATTCGAACATTGTGTGTCGTTCCGACCCGTCCGCGGCGGCGGATCGGGTATACTCGGATCGGCGTCCACCGCGTTGATATACCTTCGCCGCCGAGTTTCAGGAACGATATTCTCGTCCCGCGACCGGACGGACGCGTCTGCGTATCGAGATCGGCGAAAATCGGGCGACACCGCGTGGCGAACTATCGCCGTCGGTCACGCGTCGGTCCGAAGCGTTCCCCTCCCGTTCGGGACCGGGATTACTCCTCGTCGTCCTCGTCTTCGTCCTTCATCGTCTGCAGCTGCGAGACCAGGTCGTCGGTCGAGGCGCCCGCCTCGAAGCTCGCCTCGCCCTCGTGGTCGTTCTCGTGGGCGTCGACGGTCGACCCGTCGGCCGCGTCGGCGCCGTCGTTCTGCTGACGTTCCTGCTCGGATTCATCGTAGCTCCCGAAGCCCATATTAAACACTGGTCACCCGAGAGGGAAAAGCGGTCCGGCCTGTCCGGCGGGCGTGAGTCGCTACCGCGTGCTACTCCTCGGAGCCCTCTTCTTCCTCCTCGTCGCTCTCGGGGTTCCGGCCCTCGTCGGCACGGCGCTGCACGTCGACGCGGTAGTGTTGGAGGATGTCGCGTCCGAGGAGGAGCGGGTACTCCATGTGCGAGCGGTCCTCGACGCTGGCGGTGACGGTGTGCTGTTCGCCGCCGATCCCGACGACGAGGTCGACGACCGGCCGAGCCTTCCCGGACTTCACCGACCCCGACTTGACCCGGGTCATGCTCTTGATCGGCCCGGCGCCGATCTCCGCGGCCAGCTGCGTGTCGATCGACGAGCGGGTCGCGCCGGTGTCGGACTTCGCGTACGCCTGTGTCGCTCCTTGCGTCCCGGCGACGTTGACCTGCTCGATGTACCCGATAGTCGGGGTCTGCCCGTCGTTGATCCGGCGCTCGGCGGGCATACACGCCGGCGTCGAATCGTCGAGCACCGCCGACAGCTCCTCGACGCGGTCGTCGTCGACGCTGCCGCCGCCGCGCTCGATGGCCAGCCGGGCGATGTAGGGCGCCGGCGAGCGACCGCTCGCTGCGAACAGCCCTTTGAATCCGGCGGTCGGGTTCACTTCCAGCACGTACCAGCCGTCGTACCCCTGCACGAGGTCGACGCCGGCGTAATCGAGCCCGACCGTCTCGGCCGCCTGCAGCGCCATCGCCGCCGCCTCGTCGTCAAGCGAGGTCGTGGCGTCCTCCACGTCGCCGCCGAGCGCGACGTTGGTTCGCCAGTCTCCATCCGGGGCGTAGCGGTTCATGGCGCCGACGATCTCGCCGCCGACGACGTACACGCGGGTGTCGTGATGTCTCGAATCGTCGCGGTCGATGAGCTCCTGCAGGAACGCCTGCCGGTTCCCGACCATCGGGTTGACCGGCTCGTCGAGGTCGATCTTCCAGGTCCCGCCGCCGTGGGTCCCGATCGCGGTCTTGTACACGCCCTCCGACCCGAACCGATCGCGACCCTGATTGAGTCGGTCGTTCGACAGCGCCAGCAGCGCGTCCGGGACGCGGACGCCGTCCTCCACCAGCGCGACGGCGGAGGCGAACTTGTGCATCGCCGTGAGCACGGCCGACGGGTCGTTGAGGATCGGTCGTGCGCGGCCGAACGTGTGCGCGAGACCGAGTCCCTCCGCCGGCTGTTCGATGTTCGACAGCAGCATCCGGTTGGCGATCACGTCGACGTCCGGCTCGATCGCGACCTCGCCGTCCTCGATGCTGACGGCCGCGTTCTCCCGCCGGAGCCACTCGGGCTCGTGGCCCAGGGCCTCGACCGCGTTGCAGATCGCCTTCGTCTCCTTGCTCGTGTGGAGGGAGAGTACCCCGACGCGTACCGGATCGTCAGTCATACACGATGACTCGTCGGGGGCATCAAATGTGTCACGGTCGGCGAAAGACCGTGTGGGTCACGGGCACGAACCGCCGTCGGGGCGGCCCCGGCGGGCCGAACGTCGGTCGGCCGACGCGGTACTTTATCACGCTCGGTCGCACACCGGCGACCATGACCGGCGCCGACGTCTTCACGTACAACGGGGGTCGGGTGGACCCGGGAGAGCGACAGAACATCCGGTTCGTGGTGTCGGAGACGTATCTCGGCGACCCCGTCCGGATCCCGGTGACGATCATCAACGGCGAGCGGCCGGGACCGACCGCCTTCCTCTCGGCGGCCGCCCACGGCGACGAACTCAACGGGATCGAGGTCGTCAGAGAGGTGGCACACGAGTGGGACCTGGCGGACCTGGCGGGTACGCTCATCTGTCTGCCCGTGTTGAACGTTCCGGGCTTTCTCGCACAACAGCGCTACCTTCCGGTGTACGACCGCGACCTGAACCGCTCGTTCCCCGGTTCGGCGGACTCGACGAGCGCGAAGCGAATGGCCGCGCGCATCTACACGAACTTCATCGACCCGTGCGACTTCGGGCTGGACTTTCACACGTCGACGCGGGGGCGAACGAACATGATCCATGCCCGCGCCGACATGGGTGACTCCGACGCCGCTCGCCTCGCCCGGGCGTACGGAACGAACGTCATCATCGACAGCGAAGGCTCCTCCGGGATGCTCCGAACGGAGGCTGTGACCGACGGGATCCCGGCGATCACCGTCGAGATGGGCGAGGCACACCGCTTCCAGCGGGCGCTGATCGACGAGGCGCTCTCGGGGGTCCGCTCGACGTTCGCGGAGTACGGGATGCTTGAGGCCGAACACGTCCGCTGGCCGGGCTGGCGGACCGTGATCACCGAGGAACGCGAGAAGACGTGGCTCAGGGCCGACAGCGGCGGAATGGTCGACATGCACTTCGAACGAGGCTCGCTGGTCCACGAGGGGGACACGGTCTGTACCATCACGAACCCGTTCAAGGACGACAACGTCGCCATCGAGGCGCCGTTCACCGGTCTCCTCGTCGGCATCCTCGAGAACCCGGTGGTGTACCCCGGAAACCCGCTGTGTCACCTCGTCGAACTCGGTGAGCGGACCCGACGGGTCGTCGAACTGGACCAGAGCCCGAGCACTGTCGAGCGATGACAATCCCGACGGAGGTCGGCCGAACGGACGGGTGAACGGAACGACGACGAGACGATACGGAGAGGAGACGGACCGCCCGGGGTGACCTACTCCAGCACGCGGAAGTCGTCGTCGAGCACGACGCGCTCGCCGCCGTCGGGGCGCTCGAACGCCACCGCGCCCACATCCGTGTTCACCGGCTTCCACGTGAGGAACGTCGCGAACCGTTCCCAGGCGTGCTCGCCGGGCGTCCCGTCGGCGGCGACGTCGTCGGCGGCGGGGTTTCCGAACAGCGGGTGGCTCACGCGACCGCGGCCGCAGGTCTCACAGACGAGCTCCGCGAGGCCCCTGTACGCGGAACCGCACGCCTCGCAGGCCTGTCCACCCGAAGCCTCGTGGTCCGGGCAGCGACGTATCGAGCGCTCGACCTCGCCCCCGCACTCCAGACACATGCCGTCGAACATGGCGCGGAGCCGCCGCTGCAACACGCGATGTGCCCGCCGGAACAGCGACTCGGGGTCACCGTCCTCACGGTTGCCGGGGGGAGCACGACCCCGGAGAGCGTTCCCTCCGGGGTCTCGTCGGCATCGAACAGCCCCTCGCACTCGGTGCAGTAGCTGATCACGTGGTGGTCGCTGTACTGCACGCGAACGCCGCCGCCGCAGAACGGACAGCTGGCGTCGACCGGAGCCCTGTGGAACTCGATCGGGCCGTCGACGACGCCGCGGTCCAGCAGCCGCACGGCCTCGCGCCCGGGTTCGCGAAGGCGGTAGCCGGCGTCGGCCTTCTCGACGAACCGACCGGTCAGCTTGTCGAGGTGGTAGCTGAACTTCCCGCTGTCGCGTTCGCCGACGGCCCGGCGGAGGTCGCTGTAGGCCATCGCGTCCGCTCGGGGTCCCGCTCTCGGCTCGCGCGTCGCGAGCGTCTGGAGGATCGTAAGCCGGAGACCGTCGCCGAGGAACCCGAACGCGTCCTCGGCGCGGTCCGTAGAAGAGTTAGGCAATGTACCGACCGGTGAACCGCGGGCATATTAGTTCCCGGCCCCCGCCGGGTCGCGTCGTATGGTGGGCTCCGTGGTTCCAGTCCTGGGCGTGCGGGTGCGTCACGTAACTACTATACCCCCATAGGCCGGAGCGGCAGACGTATGAGCCAGTCGTATGACAGGGGTCTCGTCGAGGACTTCGGCCGGTGGCGGGAGTTCTCGGCGGGGATGTGGGCATGGGTGTTCCACAAGTTCACGGGCTGGGTGCTCGTGGGGTACCTGTTCACCCACATCGCCGTGCTGAGTACCGCCATCTCCGCGGCCGGACAGACGCAGGCCATCGCGGCCGAAAACGACGTGTACACCACCGTCATCGTCGCGTTGGAGAGTCTGCTGGTCGTTCGAATCCTCGAGGTCGGGCTGCTCGCGGTCGCCGTCTTCCACATCCTGAACGGCTGCCGCCTGCTGCTCGTCGACCTGGGGATCGGTCTCGAAAGCCAGGACAAGAGCTTCTACGCGTCGCTGATCCTGACGGGCGCCATCGTCGTCGCGTCGGTCCCGACGTTCCTCGCGGGGGTGTTCTAGCGATGGCCGAGCGCTACTCCTCCTTCGAGACGGGCGGGCGCCGGTGGCTGTGGCAGCGCATCACCGCCGCGTTCCTCGTGGTGGTGCTCGCGTTCCACTTCTTCCTGCTCCACTTCGTCAACCACGCCGACGAGGTGTCGTTCCTCGCCTCGAGCGCACGGATGACGGACCTCACCTACTACTCGCTGATGGTGCTGTTCCTGATCACCGCGACGTTCCACGGGGTCAACGGCGTCTACAACGCGCTGGAGAACCAGGGACTGACCGGCACGAAGAAGCAGGTCGTCAAGTACACGCTGATCGCGGCGAGCGTGGTGCTCGTCGTGCAGGGGATCCGCACCGCGAACGCCTGGGCGGGCTTCCCCACCTTCTGACAATGAGCACGCAAGTTCCAGAGACGGAGACGGAAACCGAGGCAGAGACCGAGGTCGACCACGACGAGCCGCTGGCGCCCGCACAGGAGGAGCGGATGCGCAAGAAGGCCGAGGCTCGGGCCGACCGCGAGGAGCGTGCACGCCGCGAGGCCGCAGAGCGCGCCGACAGCGACGACGACACGGTCCACCTCAAGGTGTTCCGCTTCGACCCGGAGGTCAAGGGGAAACAGGAGCCGCGCTTCGACGACTTTCACGTCCCGTTCGAGAAGGGGATGACCGTTCTCGACGCGCTCATCTACGCGCGGGACACGTTCGACTCCTCGCTCACGTTCCGACACTCCTGCCGGCAGGCGATCTGCGGGTCGGACGCGCTGTTCATCAACGGCCGCCAGCGGCTCGGCTGTAAGACGCAGCTGTCCGATCTCGACCAGCCGGTTCGCGTCGAACCGCTGCCGCACGCCGAGGTCGAGAAGGACCTCGTCGTCGACATGGACCACTTCTACGACCAGATGGAGGCGGTCGAGCCGTACTTCGACGCCGACGAGCTGCCGGACGGCGAGTTGGACGAGCAGCGTCAGACGCGGGAGAACCGCGAGAAGGTGAAGATGTCCACGCGCTGCATCTGGTGTGGCGCGTGTATGTCCTCGTGCAACATCGCCGCGGGCAACAACGAGTACCTCGGTCCCGCCGCGATCAACAAGGCGTACCGCTTCGCCATGGACGAACGGGAGGGCGAGGACCGCAAACAGCACCGGCTCAACATCCTCGAGCAGGAGAACGGCGTCTGGCGGTGTCAGACCCAGTTCTCGTGCACCGAGGTGTGCCCGAAGGACATCCCGCTGACCGAGCACATCCAGGAGCTCAAGCGGGAGGCGGTCAAGAGTAACCTGAAGTTCTGGTAGGCTCGCCCCGGTCAGCTACCCGAACCGGCACGCGATTGAAGTAGCCCGAACCCCAAGCGAGTTCAGCGACGAACCGTGGGGGTTCGGCAGGACGGACGACCATCGAACGCAGCGACCGAACGAAGCAACACGGACACAACACACGACACATGTACGAACACGACGTCATCGTGGTCGGCGCCGGCGGCGCGGGACTCCGCGCGGCCATCGCCGCCCAGGAGGAAGGCGCGGACGTGGCCATCGTCTCGAAGCTCCACCCGGTGCGCAGTCACACCGGCGCCGCGGAGGGCGGCATCAACGCGGCCCTACGCGAGGGGGACTCGTGGCAGGACCACGCCTACGACACGATGAAGGGGTCGGACTACCTCGGCGACGCCCCCGCCATCGAGACGCTCTGTCAGGACTCCCCGAAGGAGGTAATCCAGCTCGAACACTGGGGGATGGCGTTCTCCCGCGACGACGACGGCCGGGTCTCTCAGCGGCCGTTCGGCGGCCTCTCGTTCCCGCGAACCACCTACGCGGGCGCCGAGACCGGCCACCAGCTGCTCCACACGATGTACGAGCAGCTCGTCAAGCGCGGCATCACCGTCTACGACGAGTGGTACGTCTCGGATCTCGCCGTCACCGACGAGGAGCGGCCGGAGGACCGCACGTGTCACGGCGTCGTCGCCCACGACATTCAAAGCGGCGAGCTGTCGGGCTTCCGCGCGACCGAGGGGGTCATCCTCGCGACGGGTGGCCTCGGTCAGGTGTTCAGCCACACCACCAACGCCGTCGCCAACACCGGCGACGGGGTCGCGATGGCCTATCGCGCGGGCGTCCCCATCGAGGACATGGAGTTCATCCAGTTCCATCCCACGACCCTCCCGAGCACGGGGGTTCTCATCACGGAGGGCGTCCGCGGCGAGGGCGGGATCCTCTACAACGAGGACGGCGAGCGCTTCATGTTCGAGCACGGGTACGCGAACAACGACGGGGAGCTGGCCTCCCGTGACGTGGTCTCCCGGGCCGAGCTGACCGAGGTGAACGAGGGACGCGGCATCGACGACGAGTACGTCCACCTCGACATGCGTCACCTCGGCGAGGACCGCATCATCGACCGGCTGGAGAACATCGTCCACCTCTCGAAGGACTTCGAGGGCGTCGATCCCCTCGACGAGCCGATGCCCGTCAAGCCCGGCCAGCACTACGCGATGGGCGGCATCGAGACCGACGAGAACGGCGAGACGTGCGTCGGCGGGCTGTACGCCGCCGGTGAGTGCGCGTGCGCGTCCGTCCACGGCTCGAACCGCCTCGGCGGCAACGCGCTGCCGGAGCTCATCGTCTTCGGGAAGCGCGCGGGCGCCCACGCCGCGGGCAAGGACCTCGGCACCGCGGAGATCGAGACGGGCCAGCGCGGCGAGTACGAGCTCGGCGAGGTCGACACGCCGGTCCAACCCGGCGAGGTCGAGCCCGCGGGCGGCGAGGGCGACGCGGTCGCCGACGGCGGGGTGGCCGCCGACACCGGATCGGGCGACGGGCGCGACATCGTCGAGCGGGCGGTCGTCCGCGAGCGCGAACGGGTCCAGTCGCTCATGGAGAAGGAGGACGGCCTCCAGCACGCGGAGATCCGCTCGGACGTACAGGAGTCGATGACCCGATGGGTGAACGTCTTCCGCGAGGAGGATGGCCTCAAACAGGCGCTCGAGGACATCGCGGAGGCGCGCGAGCGCTACCAGGACGTCTTCGTGAAGGACCCCTCGCGCACGTTCAACACCGACCTCATCCAGACGCTGGAGACGCGCAACATCCTCGATCTGGCGGAGGCGATCACCCTCGGCGCGCTCGCGCGCGACGAGTTCCGCGGCGCCCACTGGCGCGCGGAGCATCAGGAGCGCCGCGACGACGAGTGGCTCAAGCACACGATGCTGTCGTGGAACGACGGGACGCCGGAACTCTGGTACAAGCCGGCCATCCTCGAGGGCGAGGACAAGAAGTACGAGCCGAAGACCCGCTCGTACTGATCTGTCCCGCGTCGATCGACCGCGCCCGTCAGTTTTCTCCGACCGTCTCGCCGTCAGCAGTCGAAACTGCGGACCACAACCCGGCGGCTGCATCGGAACTCGGAGCGGGGGGATTCGGTTATGCGGGGAACAACGACCGCCTCAGGGCGGCTCCGGCTGTTTCGACGATCGTCGTACAACAGTTTTACAGGTGTCGAAGACATCGGAGAACTCACGATGGCTTCCACGCACGCTGACGCTGCGGATGCCGCGGACACCGCGGCCGCCGATGTCGACGAAGCGACCCCGATGACACAGCTCCCGAACGGGGTCTCTTCTCCCCGGGCGAAGCTGGTGTATCTGTATCTGGCGACCCACGGCGCGGTCCGCGAGGACAACCTGTGTGACGGGCTGTCGATGAAACGGATCTCCCTGTACTCCATTCTGCAGACGCTGCGGGAGGCGGGGCACGTCGAGAAATCGGACGGCCGCTACGCGCTGGCATGACATCCTCCTCGCCGTGAACGGCGAGGTTTCCTCGCGCTGGGGGTATCGCTTACCGGCCCACGGAGGCAACTTGCGGGTTCGTATGCTCCTCGTTGGGACAGGGAGAGCGTGATGACTCCAACCATTCGTGGTTGTCCCACTTGAGGCATACAGGCCGTGCCATCGGCCGTGTTACCGTCGTCTGCCGTCTCAAGAACGTCTCTGACGCTGTGAGGTCTGCGTGTCCCTCGAATCCACACGGACACGTCAGCGTGTCGCGGTGTCGCGTCGTATCCGCTGTCGAACCGCAGTTCGGACACTCCTGACTTGTCCACGCTTCAGACCGAACCTCGACCGACATACCGTATTCTTCGGCGGTACACGCCAGTCGATTCACGAACGCTCGGAACGCCCAGAAATTGTGCGTCTTCGCGTTCGTCTCAACCGACCAGTGCGTGTCCAACACGTCCGTCAACGCCCCGACGTACACCGTCGAAACACCTTCATCGTAGAGGCGTTCGATGAGGTCACGGGCGAGGGCGTCTTGGGCGTGGTCACGTCGCTTGGTACGCCGGTCGTACAGGCGTCGGATACGGTGACTACTGTGCCGACGTTCTTCCAACAGAGATTGAAGACGGGCGATCTCTTGCGTCGTCTCGCGGAACCGCTCGAACAGGTCACGTCCTTCGTACAGGTATTGCTGGCCGGTCGTGGTTGTGCAGGCGACGAGGCTGTTCGCACCAATATCCAGAGCGGCTTCTTCCGAAGCCAGTGGTGATGCCAGTCGAGAATCATCAATAGTGACTGGCTGCAAGGCCCTGAACATCTGTGCTTGCTCGTCGTAAAACAATTCCAACCGACCCTGCTTCTCATACTCCTTCCAGTTGGCGTCGCCCCGAACTTCGAGCCGGAGGCGTTCGCGATGCCCCAACCCGTACTCGTCTTTCAGGTCTTTGCCGACGAGGATCTCAAGGCGAGAGTATTCGCCCCACTCAACGGAGTACGACGTGTTTCGGATGTACGTGCGGAGTTCTCGCCCGTCTTTGGAGTTGCTCCAGAAGCCGGGGTTACCGTTGGCTTCGCCTTTCTTCTTGAGGCTAAAGAACGACTTCCACGCTTCGCGGTTCTTCCGTTCGATTTGCTGAACCGCCGAAGCCCCGAGAACACCGCTATAGCGACCGCGATACTCGCAAATGTCCCATACGTCGCCGTCAGGGTCGGCATAGTGTTCGCGGCGCTCGTAGTTAATCTCGTTCCAGAGAGCGGCAGAAGCGTCCAACACGCGGCGAAGCAACTCCTCGTCCTCGTCGGACTGCGGAATCACCTCGAACGTGTTGGATCGCTTCATCGACTACTGTGTGTATCGGAACACACATAAAAATGTAGTTTGTGTGTTACTGTATGGTCGAAGTTCGCATCGAGTTTGACGACGACGAACAGTACGAACGACTGAAGGAACTGAAGAAACACCGTGGACTGACGTGGAAGGGCTTACTACTGGAAGGCGAGAAGAAAGTCAGGGAGGATACCCCAGAGTGAGCGTCGAACGCGAGCTGTGAAGTAGAGTGGCGGATTCACGCCCGCCCTGAAGGGCGGGACTCTCTCCTTGAGTCAGGTAGGTGGGCGAGCGTCGGAACGAACCGGTCCCGCCGGTCGCCCCTGCGATGAACGTCTAGCCGCCGAGGAAGTCCTTGCGGACCTGTTCGTCGTTCAACAGCGCGTCGCCCGCGTCGACGTACGCGTTCTCCCCGTTGACGAGGACGTAGCCGCGGTCGCAGCGGCGAAGCGCCTGCTTGGCGTTCTGCTCGACCATGAGGATCGCGGTCCCCTCGTCGTTGATGCGGTCGATCCGGTCGAACATCTCCTGTACCAGATCGGGCGCGAGCCCGGCGCTCGGCTCGTCGAGCAACAGGAGGTCGGGGTCGAGCATGAGCGCGCGACCCATCGCGAGCATCTGTCGTTGGCCGCCGGACATCGTCCCGGCACGCTGGTCCGACCGCTCGCGGAGGATCGGGAAGCGGTCGTACACCCACTCGATCTGGTCCTCGGGGACCTCGTCGAGGATGTACGCGCCCATCTCCAGGTTCTCGCGCACGGAGAGGCTCTCGAAGATGTTGTCGTTCTGGGGGACGTAGCCGATCCCCTCGTGGATGATCTCCTCGGGCGGGAGGCCGTGGATCGGCGTGTCGGCGAACTCGATAGTGCCGCCCATGTACGACGTCAGCCCGAACACGGACTTCATCACGGTCGACTTCCCGGCGCCGTTCGGGCCGACGATGGTGACGTACTCCCCGTCACCCACGTCCAGGTCCACGTCGGTGAGGATCTGGAGGTCGCCGTAGCCGGCGTCGAGATCCCGGACGCGGAGCAGGCTCTCCTCCGGAAGCGTCGCGTCGGCCGAGCGTGTCGCGCCCGTCGACGCGGTTCCCCCGTCGGCGGCGATCGGTGGTCCGTCGGCCACGTCTTTCGAGGACTCGCGTTGCTCGTCCTCGCTGACCTCACGGGTCGCTCCGCTCCCCGTTCGGTTCGAGGCATCTCTGCGGTCGGCCTCGCCTGTCTCGCGGGTCGTTTCACTGTCTCGCGGGTCGCTTTGCTCCCCGCTCGACTCCTCGGGGCGCTCGCCTCGCTCGCGCCCCGCACTCCCCGTTCGGTTCGAGGACTCGCGTTGCTCGTCCGCACTGGCCTCACGGGTCGCTCCGCTCCCCGTTCGGTTCGAGGCCTCCCTGCGGTCGGCCTCGCCACTCATACGTCGCCTCCGAGGTACGCCTCGACGACGCGTTCGTCGCTCGTGATCTGTTCGGGGGCGCCCTCCGCGAGCACCGACCCCTGGTGCATGACGATGACGTGTTCGCAGTTGTCCATGATGACGTCCATGTCGTGTTCCACGATGAGGAACGTGTTGCCCCTGTCGCGGAGCTCGTGAATGCGGTCGAGCAGCTTCTCCTCCAGCGTGGGATTCACGCCCGCGAGCGGCTCGTCGAGCAACACCACGTCGGGATCGGTCATCAGCGCGCGCGCCATCTCCAGCAGCTTGCGCTGACCGCCGGAGAGGTTGCCCGCGTACTCCTCGGCGAGGTGGTCGATCTCGAAGAACTCCAGTTGCTGCCACACCCGCTCGAGGAGTTCCTCCTCCTGTTCGACGACGCGGTCGCGCAGCCCCGGCACGACCGCGTTGGTGAGCCGTTCGCCGACCTGACCCTTCGGCGCCAGCATCATGTTCTCCAAGACGGTCATCTCCGGCAACTCGCGGGCGATCTGGAACGTCCGTACGAGCCCCTGTTGGGCGATGGCGTGGGGCGCCATTCCGGTGATGTCCGTTCCGCGGAACCTCACCCGTCCGGAGGTGGGCTCGTGCACGCCGGTGATGCAGTTGAACGTCGTCGACTTCCCGGCGCCGTTCGGGCCGATCAGTCCGGTGAGCGACCCCTCCGCGACCGAGAAGCTCGCGTCGTCGACGGCGGTGATCCCGCCGAACGTCTTGCGGAGGTTCTCGACGACCAGCGGATGCTCGTCGACGTCGCGCGCGCCCTGTGCGGTCGCCTGCGACGGCTCAGCGTCGGCGGCGTCGCCGTCCGTCCGGTCGGCCGCGTCCTCGGCGCTCATCGTGCACCTCCGTCGTCGTCGGCGTCACGCCCGCCGTCCGCGACCGCGTCGCCGCCGGCGGACGTGCCGCCTGGACGAGTCAGCGGGATCGCCGCGGCCTCCTCCTTGCGGTGGCCGAGCAGCCCCTCGGGGCGTCGCTGCATGAGCATCACGAGGATGACGCCGACCAGGATGAATCGAAGCGCCGAGACGTTGTCGAGCATGAACGCGAGGAACGGGAGCACCTCTCCCTCGACGAACGGCGCGACCGCCCCCGGGAACGTGCTCGGCGTGTCGCCGAACTCGACGAAGTTGGTGACGACCCGCCGAACGTACACCGGGCCCTCCCAGAGGGCGCCCGCGAACAGCGCGCCGCCGAGGACGCTCCCGGTGTTGGAGCCGGCGCCGCCGATGATCAGCGCGACCCAGATGTAGAACGTGATGATGGGCCGGAACGCGCCGGGGTTGGCGAACCCTTGGCTCCCCTGCCAGAGGATACCGCCCAGCCCCATCAGCCCGCAGCCGAACATGAACGCGACGATCTTGAAGCGGTTCGTGTCCTTGCCGAGCGACTTGGCGACGACCTCGTCCTCGCGGATCGCCTTCAGCACGCGACCGAACGGGGAGTTCCCCGTGCGGACGAGCAGCACGTAGAACAGCGCCACGAACGCCGAGAGCACGACCACGTACGCCCAGTTGCTGATAACGGGCGGCTCGACGGCGAGATCGAGCGTAAACGCCGGCAGCGAGACGATCCCGAGCCACGACGACCCCGGCGGGATCAGCTCGATCCGGAGGTCGCGAAACAGCGGGAACAGGACCGACCCCAGCAGCGCGGGTTCGGCGCCGGCGCCGAATCCCTCATAAAAGAGGAGCCTGACCGGGTTACCCGGCATCGTGATGCCGGTCGCACCGCCGGTACCCGTCGTGACGCCCGCGATCGTGAACTCCTGCAGCGTCCGTGAGTTAAGCGTGAGCCGGATGATCTCCGAGAGCGCGACGGTGACGATGGCGAAGTAGTCCGCCCGCAGCCGGAGCGCCGGCAGCGCCGCGACCAGCCCGACGAAGGCGGCGGCGAGTACGCCCCCGAGGATGCCGATCGGGAGCGGCAGTCCCAGCCCGGGCACCGACGCCGCGCCGGCTTCGGTGGGTGACGACAGGATCGCCATCACGTACACGCCGATGGCCATGAACCCGGCAATACCGATGTTGAACACCCCGGCGTACCCCCAGTGGAGGTTGAGCGCGAGCACCATCATCGCGTACACGGCGGTAAAGAACAGCACCGACCCGAGCGCGCCCATGAACCCGTTGAACGGGAGTCCGAGCGCGACCGCGAACACGAAGAAGACGACGACGACGTGTCCGAGGACGATGAGCAGTTTGTCCGCGTCGGACTCCATCCAGCGGTCCTCGAGCCACGCGACGTACGGCTCCGCGGGCGGCGCCGTGGCGGCGTACAGCACCGCGACGGTGATCGAGAGATAGACGAACCAGACGAGGCTCCCGCCGATCGGGAGCGTGCCGAGATCGAAGCCCGCTACGAGCGCGAACAGCACGCCGCCGACCAGCAGGTGACCCAGCGCGGTCGCCCACGCGGTGGCGCCGCCGTCGCTCCATCGATCCCGGAACCACCCGCGATAGGGGGTCCACCCGGGAATATCCCGATCGGCGTCGTCACCGGCGTCGCTGCCGGCTGCGTCCCCGGTCGAGTCGACGGATTCGGTCGGAGAACTCACGCCGTTGTCACCCCCGAGAAGAGGCCGTCGGGCTTGAACAGCAGCACGAAGATCATGACGCCGAAGGCGGCAACCGTCGAGAACTCGCTGGGGAGCCACACGAGCGAGATGCTCTGTGCGATGCCGATCGTGATGCCGCCGAACATGGCGCCGTAGATGGAGCCGATACCGCCGAGTATCACCGCAGCGAAGATCAACAGGAGGAGCACCCAGCCGAACTGGAAGTTCATCGCCCCGCGCTCGAGCGCGATGAGGTAGCCGCCGGCGCCCGCCAGGCCACCCCCGATGATCCACGTGAACCGAACGACCCGCTCGGTCGGGATCCCGGTGACGCGTGCGAGGTCCTCGTTGTCGGCCATCGCGCGCATCGCCTTCCCGAGCTTCGTGGTCTGGAGGAGGAGGTGGACGCCGAGCATCAGCCCGGCCGCGATGACGACGAGCGCGAGCTGGTGTCCGCCCACCTCGAACCCGCCGGCGATCGCGATGTCGGGCACCGACTGCGCGTCGGTGAGCCCGCGCGTGCGCTGCCCGAAGACGATGTAGATCGTGTATCGCAGCGCCAGCGCGACGCCGATCGACGCGATGAGCAGCGAGATCCCGCCCTCGTCGCGCATCGGCTTGTACACCAGCCGATCGATAACGAGCGAGAGCACGATCGTGGCGATCGCCGCGACGAGCAGCCCCGCGACGATCGCGAGCGGCGTCGCGAACGCCGACACGCCCAGGTCCCTCGTCGAGACGGACCCGATGAACAGCAGCGTCGTGACGTCGAACTGTCCGGCGCCGGCGAACAGCCACGTCACCGCCCAGCCGGAGAACGCACCGGAGGTGACGTAGTCGCCGTGGCCGAAGTTCGCGAAGTTCAGAATACTGTACGTCATCGAGAGCCCGACGCCCGCCAGCCCGATCGAAAGCCCGACCACGAGCCCGTCCCACAGGAACCCGGCGAGCTGAGCGATCGAAAGGCCCCCGGGCGCCGCGATCTGACGGACGAGATCCAGCGCCAGAAGCGCGACGATGCCGACGACGAGGAGGACCGACGGTCGAGAGGTGACGAGGTCCCTGCCGCGTGAGTACGTTTCGCTAATGCCCATTGATATTCCTTCTCACGAATCGAGAGGTAGCCCGACCCACTTAACCATTCTCTCACCCGCATCTCAGCGTCGTCGAGTCGACATGAACGACGGACGGGCACAAGGGCCAAGCCCGACGCGACCGTCCCGATCGATCGGATGCCTGCCGATCCCTCGGACGCCGATGCCCGGGACCGCCTTCGGTTCGACGGCGGAGGAACCGGACCGGGCGGGAGCGGACCCGGCGAGAACGCCCTCGGCGAGTGTGAAGACGACGGCGTCACGATCGAACGCGGGACGATGGACGACGTCGATGCGGTAGCCGACCTCTGGGTTGCCCTCGCGGACGGGCAGCGGTCGTACGGCACACACCTCGTCGCGGCGGAGAACCGCCCCGACGCGGCCGACGCAGCCGCGCGCGCGGTCGTCACCGACGGGCTCGTCGTCGCTCGGGCTCCGGATCCGAACGACACGGACTCCAAGCCCGGAACCTCGGACGCGACGGATCCGGACGCCGCTGACGCGACTGGCAGTTCGTCGGGATCGGAGGCGCCGACGATCGTCGGGTTCGTGACGTTCGGCGTCGAGTCGGGTCGCTACGATCTCGACGTGACCCGCGGGGTCGTGTACAACCTCTTCGTTCGCGAGCGACACCGCGGCGCCGGCGTCGGGTCACGGCTGCTTGCGGCCGCGGAGTCGGCGCTCGCCGACGCCGGCGTCGACGTGATCGCGCTGGAGGCGATGGCCGGCAACGAGGACGCGAGACGGTTCTACGAGCGACACGGGTACCGTCCCCACCGGGTCGAGCTCGAGAAGCCCGCTCGGGGGAATCGAAGCGATACCGATTAACCGGAGGACACAGTACCACCCCAGTACGCGCCGGGGGAGCATGGGCGGTGCATGCACTCGACTTGTAATCGAGACTTCGCGGGTTCGAATCCCGCCCCCGGCTGTTCTGCCGAGCGAAGCGAGGTGAACGGCCGCCGGAAGGGATTCGAATCAGGGAGTGACGCAGATTGGAACGACCGCGGGTCGAATCCCGCCCCCGACTCTCTGGGAGCGGTTCGAAGCCGAGAGCGCCGACTCGATAGGCGAACTCGGGCTGCTCCCCGCCCCGCCCGGAATAGCGATCAACGGCGTCGGTCGGTGACTCGGATCGTCACCGGCCCGTCCGGCTGCGTGGTCATCTGCGGCGAGACGTCGAGCGATCCCGTCGCCTCGATCCGATACCGTCGACACACCTCCGCCAGCGTCGCCTTCAACTCCAGCTCCGCGAGGTGTCGTCCGATGCAGATCCGCGGGCCACCGCCGAACGGGACGAACGAGTAGCCCCGATCTCGGGGCGTCGTTGACGCCCACCGCCTCGGGGCAAACGTCTCGGGATCGTCGTACTCCCGCGGGTCGCGGTGCAGACACCACGTGCTGAGCAACACCGTCTCGTCGGCGGGGATCGTGTGCGCGTCGAGCGTGACCGGCGCTTCGGTAACGCGCGGGATCGCGTGGACCGGCGGGTACAGGCGCATCGTCTCGTGGATCACGCGGTCGAGGACGGGCAGTTCCTCCAGATCCGCCGCGGACGGCGGGCCGTCGAGCGTTTCGTCGAGTTCGTCGAACACACGCTCGGCGACCGCGGGGTTGGCCCCGAGCAGCTGCAGCGCGAACGTCAGCGACAGCGCCGTCGTCTCGTGGCCCGCGAACACCATCCCGACGACCTGATCGAGCACTTCGGCCTCGTCGACCCCCGAGTCGGGGTCGTCGCGCAACGTCGCCAATTTGGCGAGCAGGCTCCCCTCTTCCGGTTCGTCGCCGCCCTCGGCCAGCAGCGAGCGCGCGTGATCGCGCATCCGTGCGACGCCGCGGCGGAACGACCGCCGAGCCGGCGTCGGGACCCACGCGGGGAGTACCCACGAGGTCGGCTCGAACCACAGGTTCAGTGCGTGCGCCGTCTCCGCGAGTTCGTCGAGCTCGTCGGCCGTCGGCGCGTAGCCGAGGACCACCTCGAACAGGTTCCGGAGCGCGAGCGACCGCATCTCCGTGTCGATCCGAACCGTCGACCCGTCCGTCCACCGCTCGGCCCGCCGGCCCGCAAGCGAGACCATCGTGTCGGCGTGCTCGCGGATCCGAGTCGGGTCGAAGAACGACTCCATCGCGTGGCGCTGTCGCCGCCAGCGGTCCCCCTCGACCGCGAGCAGCGCGTCCCCGAACGCGATCGAGAAGTCGTCGAGCTTTCCGAACGACTCGCGATCCAGCAGCGCCGTCTCGACGTGATCGGGGTGCGCGAGGACGTACACGTCCGCCCCGGGAAACCGCATCCGGAACACGTCGCCCGTCGTCCGGGCCGACTCGCGGACGAACCCGAACGGGTCGCGGACGAACTGCACGGCGTTTCCGAACACCGGGATCCCCGGCGGCGACGGCGGGAGGTCCCTTCGTTCCGGCATGGATTCGATCGGCGGCGGGCCACTGACAAAGCTGTCGGACGACTCGGCCGGCGCTGTCGAGTTCGGGCGCCGGCGGAGCGAAAAACCGGGTGGGTGGGTCGAGCCCACCCGTGGGGCCGAAACCGGATGACTACGCCCGAAGGCGCGGTCGGGGTCAGTGCGGTGCGATGGCGAACCGTCGGCGTGGGGGCGCGTTCGGCAGCCGTCCGAGCGGCGTCGGCGGGCGCGTGATTCCACCGGTGCCGAGCGCTGCTCGACCGGTACTCGCGTCGAGGGAGGCGACGAACCTCGTCCGCGAGTGGTCTACCCGACGGTCGACTCGACTATTGTTATCAGCTGTATATCCTCGGGATCTGGAGCGGCCTCCGGTGCGTCCACGGGGCCGGCGTGTTCGCTGCGGTGGGACTACCGTGTGCGTTCCGAGCGTCGACGGGGCCGGGTCACGGCGTCGTCACCGCAAAAATGGGTGACCGGACGGAGGGTCCGGGTCCGTTGCCGTAGTGTCCATGCTGGGCCAGTCGCGACCGTCGGCGGGTCCGAACCGGCGGGGTGGTCGCCGGGGGTCCTCGCGGCCGGCGCGGGGGGCGCACCGCCGCGAGCGACTGTTGAACGTGTCGCGAGCGGCATTGTAACGTGCCGTATAACCGTGGAGACGCGCCCCGACTGGGGGTGCGTCACCTCTGACGAGGGGACACCACCCGGGACGCGGGTGCGACCGTGACGGAACGATTTTGACGCGTCCGCCCCCGTCGTACCGCGTGCGACAGGCCATCCATGGCACGACCGTCCGCGGCGTCGACGTCGGGCCGGAGACTCGGTGCGTCCACTACGACGGACCGACCGACGTGATCGCCTTACGGTTCGGCTGTTGCGAGCGGTTCTTTCCGTGCGCCGAGTGTCACGACGCGGTCGCGGACCACGACCCCGAGCCGTGGCCGCGCGACCGGTTCGGCGAGCCCGCGGTGCTGTGTGGCGCCTGCGGGTCGACGCTGTCGGTCGAGGAGTATCTCGACGCCGAGTTCGCCTGCCCGGCGTGTGACGCCCCGTTCAATCCCGGTTGTGCGGCCCACTACGACCGGTACTTCGAGGGCGTCGAGCCGAACCGATCGTAGGCGTGGGCGACGCCTCCGCGATCGGACCCGCGGTCGTCCCCGGCGGCTTACGCGTCGATCTTCTCGGCGAACGTCTCGCGAACCTTGTCGATCTTGGGCTGGGCGTGCATCGAGCAGTAGGCGTCGTTGGGGTTCTTCGCGAAGTAGTCCTGGTGTTTCTCCTCGGCGCGGTAGAACGTCTCCAGCGGCTCCAGTTCGGTGACCACGTCGTCCTCGTATCCGCCCTCCTCGTCGAGCGCCTCGATGTATGACGCCGCGGTCTCGTGCTGGTCGTCGTCGTGAGACAGCACGATCGACCGGTACTGGGTCCCGACGTCCGGTCCCTGCCGGTTCAACTGCGTCGGGTCGTGGACGGTGAAGAACACCTCCAACAGGTCCTCGTAGGTGATGACGCTCGGATCGTACGTCACCTGGACGACCTCCGCGTGTCCCGTCGAGCCCGAGCACACCTCGCGGTACGACGGGTCCTCCGCGTGCCCGCCGGCGTAGCCGGACGTGACGTCCTCGACGCCGTCGATCTCCTCGAACGCCGCCTCGATACACCAGAAGCAGCCGCCGCCGAACGTCGCAGTCTCTGTCATAGCCAGGATCACGGTCGCGAGAAGTATGTACCTGCCGTCCGCGACGACCTCGGGGAGTCGATCAGTCCCCGCCGTCGCGGCGCCTGGCGTGTCAGACACCAGCGAGCAGTCGCCGGAGGAAGCGGTCCTGATTGGGGAGGTCCTCGCGCCCGGCGCGGTCGTCCGATAGCGCGAGCCACCGAAGGACGACCACGAGGTCGTGCTCAGGGTCGACCCAGACGACGTTCTGTCCGTGACCGAGCATCGCGTACGCGGACTCGGGTGCCGACGGCCACAGCGTTCGATCCGTGTTGAGCCACAGCAGGAAGCCGTAGTTCGGGTTCATCTCGCAGGGGTCGGTCGCGTGTTCGACCCACTCCTCGGAGAGCAGTCGCTGATCCCCCCACCGACCTCGATTCAACAGGAGGTGACCCGCCCGCGCGAGGTCGCGCACCGAGCCCCAGAAGCCGCCGCCCCAGTGGCCGCCGCCGGAGACAGACTGCATCGTTCGTCCCTCGATCTGCACGTCGGAGTTGTGGTAGCCGTGCCACTCCCACGTCCGGGTCGCGCCGGCCGGATCCAGCACCTCGTGGGCGAGCACGCGCGGGAGCGGCTTCGCCCACAGGCGCAGCAGCGACAGCGCGAGGCGGTTGATCCGCACGTCGTTGTACTCCCAGTGGGTGCCCGGATCCTCCAGGTCGCGGTGCTCGCCCTTGCCCGGACCGCCGGTCTTGCCGACGCCGCGGTTGCGGTCGATGCTGTCCGGGCGATCGAACAGCGTGCCCTCCCACTCGCTGGTCTGCTGCAGGAGGTGGCGCCAGGTGATCGGCGCGTTCTGCGCCGAACCGAACCCCGAATCGGGACCGTGGCCCTCGCTGTCGGCCACGCGCTCGTCCAGTTCGAACAGCCCGCGGTCCCACGCGGCGCCCGCGACGATCGAGAGGAACGATTTCGCGACCGAAAAGGAGTGGTCGACGCGGCGGGTGTCACCCCACTCGGCGACGAGCCGGCCCTCCTTCAGGATCAGTCCCGCGGGTCCGCCGCGGCGGTCGGGCATCGGCCCGAGCGTGTCCCCCAACTCCCCCTCGGACTCGTCCCACGGCTCCTGGTTCGAGAAGTCGTACGCGACCTGTTCGGGCGGCGTACCGGTCGTCAGGTGGAACTCGACGGCGTCGCGGACGGCGTCGGCGTCGAGGCCGACCGCCTCCGGGTCGGCGGCGTCGAAGCCGTCGTCGCCGGCGTCGGGGAACTCCATGCGCCTCGGTTCCGCCCGCGGGACAAAAACCGACGGGAGCCGGCGGGCGACGCCGGGGACCGGATCCGGCAGGGGGAGTCGCCACGCGAACCGACTGACGGAACCGGAGAAACGGGCGGACTTACAAGGGCGCTCGAAGAAGTGCGGGGACATGAGCGATCGCGACCCCAGCGACGACAGCGAGGACCCGAACGCGGAGGTTCAGTACCACATCGAGGTGGGTCCCGACGACGTGGCCGAGACGGTCCTCCTCCCGGGCAACCCCGGGCGTGTCGACAAGGTAACAGCGCTGTGGGACGACTACGACGAGAAGGCCTCCCACCGGGAGTACCGCACGGCCACCGGAGCCTACGACGGCGAGTCCCTCTCGGTCACCTCCACCGGGATCGGCTCCCCCTCGGCGGCGATCGCCGTCGAGGAGTTGGCTCGCGTCGGCGCCGACACGTTCATCCGCGTCGGCTCCTGCGGCGCCATCCAGGAGGGAATGGAGGTTGGCGACCTGGTGATCACGTCCGGCGCGGTCCGCCAGGAGGGAACGAGCAAGGAGTACGTCCGCGAGGACTACCCCGCCGCCGCCGACCACGAGGTCGTCTCCGCGCTCGTCGCCGCCGCCGATCGCCTCGGATACGACTACCACGTGGGGATCACCATGTCGGCCGACTCCTTCTACGCCGGGCAGGGCCGCTCCGGGTTCGAGGGGTTCGAGGCCGCCGGCAGCGACGCGCTCGTCGACGAACTGCGCGAGGCGAACGTGAAGAACATCGAGATGGAGGCCGCCTCGATCCTCACCATCGCGAACGTGTACGGCCTCCGTGCCGGCGCCGTCTGCGCGGTGTACGCCAACCGTGTCACCGGGGAGTTCCGCACCGAGGGGGAGTCGCGGGCGGCCGAGTGCGCCAGCCTCGCCGCCGCGTTGCTCGCGCGGATGGACGAGGTGAAACGGGAGGCGGGCGTCGACCGCTGGCACGCCGGCCTGTCCCTGGAGTAGCCGGGACACCGACCCGTCTCGGCCGCCGGAATCGCCCGTTGCTGGCGGTTTCAACACGCATTTATCCTCCGCCCGGGAACACGTCTTCATGAGCCAGCAGGTCGTCGTCGTCGGAGCCGGGTACGCCGGCGCCGGGACGGTGAAAGCGTTCGAGGACGCGATCGAACCGAACGAGGCCGAGTTGACGTGGGTGTCGGACACCGACTACCACCTCGTGCTCCACGAGGCCCATCGGGTCATCCGCAAGCCGGAGGTCGAGTCCAAGGTCGCCATCCCGGTCGAGGAGATCAAAGGCGACGACACGGAGTTCGTTCGGGGCCGCGTCACCGAGGTCGACGCCGATGAGCGCGTGGTCCACACTCGCGACGGCGACGAGATCGAGTACGACTACCTCCTCGTCGCCGTCGGCTCGGCGACGGCGTTCTTCGGGATCGACGGGCTTCGTGAGCACGCGCTCACCCTCAAGACGCTCGACGACGCCCGCGAGATCCACCAGGCCGTCAAGACCGCCGGGCAGGAGGCGACGACGACCGAGCCCGCGAAAGTGCTGGTCGGGGGCGCCGGCCTCTCGGGGATCCAGTCGGCCGGCGAGATCGCCGAGTACCGCGACGACCACAAGGCCCCAATCGACATCGAGATCGTCGAGGGGCTCGACTCCGTGTTCCCGAACAACGACCCCGAGGTGCAGGGGGCCATCCGGAAGCGCCTCGACGGGAAGGACATCGCCGTCTCGACGGGCGAGTTCATCTCGAAGGTCGACGAGCACGCGGTCTATCTCGGCGGCGCCGAGGCGGAGTACTACGGCGAGGACGGCGACGGCGACGCGCCCGCAAAAGAGGACATCGACTTCTCCGAGGACCTCGTGATGGAGTACGACGTGCTGCTGTGGACCGGCGGTATCACGGGGCAGCCGGAGGTCGAGGACTTCCATCTCGATGCCGACGAGCGCTCCAACCGCGTGTACGCCGAGTCCACGTTCGAGACGAGCGACGACCGCGTGTTCGCCATCGGCGACACCGCGCTCGTCGACCAGGGCGACGACGACGTCGCCCCGCCGACCGCGCAGGCCGCCTGGCAGGCCGCGGAGGTCGCCGGCGAGAACCTCGCACGCGCCGTGCGCGGCGCGCCGCTGAAGTCGTGGCGCCACGAGGACAAGGGGACGCTCATCTCCGTCGGCGAGGAGGCGGTCGCCCACGACGTGAAGGGCGGCGGCGTCGAGTTCCCGATCAACACCTTCGGCGGCCCGGCCGCCAAGGCGCTGAAGAAAGCGGTCGCGAGCCGCTGGATCGCCGACGTCTCCGGGTACGGGCGCGCGCTCAACGCCTGGAACGACATGTAAGATCGGAGATACAAGCAGATCCACCGCGCGACCCCGTCACTTCTCACGACCCGCTTTCGCGGGCCGCTTCGCCGTCGTCTCCGTGAGTCACTTCTCGCGGTTGTCGAGGTGCCGACTCCGGGCGTGGCCACGCAGCACGTCGGCCACGAACCGCACGGTCGCTCGCGTTCGCTCGCGGATCCGGTCGAGCCCGCTCGGTCCTCCTTCGGCAGTTCGGTCGTTCGCCATCCGTGATCACTTCGGGGTGGGTACTCCCCGTCGGTTCGCGATCAGTGCTCGGGCGGTTCCGACGGCGCCTCCATCCCGTCGAGCTTGAGGATGAGCACCGAGGCGGTGTCGTCCTTCCCGTCGACCGTCCCGTCGATGACGAGCTTCGACAGCGGGGTCGGCCCGACGCTGACGGAGTCGCCCTCGTGGAAGTCGCGCACCGATCCCTGGACGTGGATCTCCGCGCGGCACAGTTCGGGGTGGTGGACCGACGTGAGGTTGATCTCCTGGACGTTCACGTTCTCGAGACGGTCGCCATCGTGAAACAGCGGCGTCGACGCCGGTTCGTCGAGGTTCTGCAGGTCCAGCGCCTCGAAGGCGGTCGCGGTCGGCTTGTACCCGCCCTTCGGTCCGGGTACGCCCTCGACCAACTGGAGGGCCTTCAGGCTCTGCATCTGGTTGCGGATCGTGCCGGCGTTGCGGCCGACGGCGTCGGCGATCGTCTCGCCTTTGACGGCGTCCTCCTCCTCGCGGTAGAGGTTCACCAGTTCGTTGAGGATCTTCCGCTGACTGTCTGTAAGCTCGATGGACGACATTTGCTCAATGTCCTCCGGGAACCCGCATAAAACCACGGACCCGGAACACCCGAGAGAGTGATCCGCACGGATTCGGTCGGTTCGACGGCCGGGACGTGCGGTTCGATCGCCGGAAGCCGCCGCCGGCTTTCGATCGGATATCGGCAGGTGTCTCCAGATCGAAGGCGGTTCGATGTCCGCCGATCGAGGCGCCCTCAGCGCATCAGTCAACCGATACCGCTTTTTGCGTGGGCTGGCCCATCCCGAGTATGAACGACGCACGCGTGCTGGTCACCGGCGGCGCGGGGTTCATCGGATCGAACCTCGCGAACACGCTGGCCGCGGCCGGCAACGACGTGATCGCGCTCGACAACGAGTACCTCGGAACGTCCGAGAACCTCTCCGAGGACGTCGAGTACCTAAAGGCCGACGTGCTCGACGACGACCTCCCGACGGACGTGGACGTCGTGTTCCACCTCGCGGCGCTGTCGTCGCGGCAGATGCTCGAGGAGAACCCCCGGCAGGGCGCTCGCGTCAACATCGAGGGGTTCGTCAACGTCGTCGAACAGGCCCACGCGGACGGCTGTGACACGGTCGTGTACGCGTCGACCTCCTCGGCGTACGGGAGCCGGACGGAGCCCAGCCCCGAGGACATGGATCTCGAGGCGTCGACGGGCTATGACGCATCCATGCTCGGGCGCGAGCGCTACGCGGAGTACTACAACGACTTCTACGACGGCCTGACCTGTGCCGGCGCGCGCTTCTTCTCGGTGTATCAGGGGTACGGCGGCGCCGAGGGGCACAAAGGCGAGTACGCCAACACCGTCTCGCAGTTCACCGACGACATCGCCAACGGCGAGGCGCCGGTGCTGTGGGGCGACGGCTCCCAGACGCGCGACTTCACCCACGTCGACGACATCGTCCGCGGACTGGAGGCGATCGCCGACAACGAGCTGGCCGGCGTGTACAACCTCGGGACTGGCGACCCGTACTCCTTCAACGAGATGATCGAGCTGATCAACGACGCGCTCGGCACCGACGTCGAGCCGGAGTACGAGCCGATCCCGCTGGAGAACTACGTCCACGACACCTGCGCCGACATCTCGAGGATCCGCGAGGCCACCGGCTGGGAGCCAGAGATCGACTTCGAGGAGGGTGTCCGGCGGGTTTGTGAGCCGTACCTCGACGGAACGTAGGCTCGCCCGTCCGCCCCGGTCGATCAGCTATCCGTTCCGCCGTCCTCGCCGCTCGCTCCCTCGCTGTTGTCTCCGCCACTGTCGTCGATGTCGGTCGCATCCCCGTCGGCGCCCCTCTCGTCAGTCCCGGTATCGACAGCGGACCCGGCCGTCGCTCCGGCTGGGTCGGTGACGTCGTCGGCTCCGTTGCTGCCGCCGGTCGGGTCTGTGTCGTCGGCTCCGTCGCTGCCGCCGGCCGAGTCTGGGTCGTCGGCTCCGTCGCTGCCGCCGGTCGGGTCTGTGTCGTCCTCCTCCGACCCCTGGCTGTCGTTCCCTCCGCTGTCGGTCCCCCGTGTGATCGATAGGTCCGGAAGGACGGATCCGTCCTCCCCCGCCGAATGCCGCTCGTTCGAGTGGGACCCGGCGGGCGGGGGCGCGTGGTACGTGTAGCGGTACGTCCCGTCGACGACGTGGAACTCCTCCGCGTCCGGCGTCTTGAGCACGGCGTTGTCCGTGTCGATCGCGAGGTTCACCAGGTCCGCGAGCGACGACGCCTCAGCGGGGCGCCCATCCGCCGACGCCGGCGGGATATCGACGGAGACGATCCACTGGTCGAACTCCGAGCGGTCGTCCAGGTACTCGAGGCGAGCACGTTCCGCCTCCGTGAGTGCGGGGCGTCCGCGACCGGCGATGTACCCTACTGTCCCGATTGCGACGACGCCGACGAGAAGCGCTATCGGCCCGCCGATCGAGCGGACGGGACCGTACTCGCGTTCCACCCGTTCGGTGACCGTCCGTTCGACTGACTCCTCGATCGGGCCGGGATCGGAGACCGTGTACGTGTCGCCGTTCAGTTCGACGGGGAGGCGACTCGAGAACGAAAGTCGGCTCGTCGCGCCGTCGGCGGTCGTCCCCCGGATCGCCACGTCGACGACGACGGCGACGGTCGTCTCACCGGGCGTCGAGCCGATCCCCGACTCGATCGCGGCGATCCGGTCGGCGACGTCGGTGGTGTTGATCGAGAACGCGACCGTCGCCGGCCCGTCGGCGGTCGTCGAGTTCAGTGGTCTGCTGTCGCTCCAGTAGGTCGTCTCCTCGTCGGCGGATTCGATCGACAGCGTCGTCGCGAGTTCCACCGACGTGTTCCCCTGAAGCCCGGGAGCGGCGACGGTGAACCTACCGTCCAGCACCGGGGTGGCGGAACGGAAGTACGTCGATCGGTTCGTCAGCGTCGTTCCGATCGGATACAGCGGGTTCGCGCGGACGACGGTCGCCGAGTGGTCGAACGACCCGGTCGCGGTCCACACCGTGGTCGTCCGCTCGACGGTCTCCGTCTCCGAACCGACGTGTGCCGTGTACGTCGCCCACGCACCGGCACCGCCGACAACGAACGAGACGACGAGTAGAACCGCAAGCCACGACGATAGGGCCGACCGAACGCGGAGTCGCGTGGCCTCATCCATCACTGCTCCGTGTGGTGGCGTTCTTGATATGTCTGTTGGTCAATCGGTCATCGAGTCAGCAGCCGCCGTATCCTGGCGGCGATCGGCCGGTCGTAGCGTGCGTCCCGCGAACGGATCCGGGTCCGACCGCCGTCGATGAGCAGACGACCGAGCCCGTAGATTCCTCCGCCGAGCATCGCGTCGATCGCGACGATCGGAAGCCACGGATGGGCCCTCGACAGATCGCGGATCAGCGGTTCCGGGAGCACCGCGAGATACCGATGTTCGGCGACGTATCGCCGATAGTAGCCCGTCTCGTCGGGTGCCGAGAGCGTGATCGATACCGTCGATTCCCCGCGACCTTCCACGAACACGTGTTCCGGGGAGACTGCGACACCGTCACTTGCGGGACGGACGTAGCTGTGAACGGGGACCAGTCCGGCGTTCGGGACGCGGTACTCGATCGTCGAAGCTCCTCCCTGCCTGATGACCGTGGGGTTCTCGGAGTCGAACTCGGCGCTCACGATCCCGAACTCCTGGGTGCCGGCGGGCACGACCATCGCGGCGGTGGCCGAGACGACGACCATCGCCGCGAGGCCGACGAGGATCAGCCGCGTCGAGACCCCGTCGTCGCGATCGGTCGAGCGTGTTCGGTCGGGGCCGTCGGCGGGGCCGCCTCGGAGCAGGTCGACGACGTACCCGAGCGCCGAAAGCGCCAGGACCACGTAGGCGATTCCCTGCGTGCCCAGCAACGATCGACTCCCGACGGTGGCCGCAAGCCACCGCTGTGCGCCGGTGAGCAGTCCGCGGATCCCCATGACGGCCGTCCCGAGTTCCGGGATCACGACCACCGTGCCGCCGACACGGAGGGCGTGGGCGACGATCTGCGCGTCCTTCACGGGCGGCTCGGAGCCGTCCTGATCGGTGAACGGGTTCGCGTCCCCGCGAGTGACGTAGCCGCGCTCGGTCTCGCCGACGACCCGGTGGGTGGTGAGGCCGCCGCCGTTCAGTTCCTGCGCGTCGAAGGTGACCACGTCTCCCGGCTCGGGATCGCCAGCGACGGCGGCGGGGACCGCGATGAAGCCGTCGCCGGGCTCCATCGTCGGGGCCATGCTCCCGGTCTCGACGTAGCTGAGGAGGATCGGCTGCCCGAGCAGTTGCCCGGCGACGAGGGAGACGACGACGACGACCAACAGGAGTTCCGAGCCGAGCGTGAGGAGTCGTCGGGCGTCCATTCGCGTCGATGACGTGTTCGTGTCACGAGATAAGTATCCTCGGGTCACGGCGGCGCCGTCCCGCCACGGTCACGCATCCCCGTCGAGCACCTCGGTCGCCGCGACGAGGTACGCGACGAGAAACGCGAGGCAAAACCCCAGTAGATGGACGTACGTGTTCACGACGGCCGTGCCGACGCGGAGATCCGAGGGGAACCCGACCACCGGGTACCCGGCGAACACCACCGCCCCCAGCGCGAACAGGTCGACCCACCCGGAGCGATACAGCGTCGCGTGGGGCGGGCCGTCGCGGAGCGCAGTGGTCCCCGATACCGCGTACCCGAACGCGCCGAGGGCGGCCACACCCGCCACCGCCGTCGCGACGCGACTCGCCGTCGGAACCAGCAGCGCCGCCGCGGCCAGCGCCGACAGGAACCCGGCGGGCGCGTGCCGGACGCTCACGGCGGGGTGGAGTCGACGGCCCGCGTACGCCGCCAGCATGACCGCGAGCAGCCCGGCGAACGCCATCGTCACACCCGAGAAGCCGTATCCGACGGCGTTTCGGGGAACCGCGAGGTTCAGGGCCGACAGCACCGGCGGGAACGCGAACAGGTACGTCGTCGCGGCGAGGCCGAACAGTCGTCGTTCATCGGCGAGTACCGCCAACACGTAGCCGAGTCCGGCCAGCAGCACGTAGCCGGCGACGTTGGCTACCAGGTGTTCGAGCGAGCGGTGGACGAAGTGAGCGGTGAAGGCAGTGAGGACGGTCGGCCGGCGGTACGTGAACGCGAACTCCATCCGCGTCTCGGGCGGGAGGAGAAACACGGCCGCGAGGACGACCGGGACGACCGAGAGTGCGACGCAGTCGACGAACCGGATCTCCCGCCGGAGTGTCGACCAGAAGCGATCGGGTGTGTCGGTCATCGGTAAGTCGGGTGCGGTCTGTCGGGGAGGGTCATCGACGCGGTTGTTTGCGGTGTCATGCCAACCGACATAACGGTTCGGTCCACGGGCCCGGGGACCGGCTCATCGGGAGATCCGCCGCACGAGCACGACCAGCGACGCCGTCAGCGCCGCCAGCGACGCGAGTCCGGCGACATCGACGAGTCCCAGTCCGGCGGGCTCCTCGACGGGAGCATCCGTCACGTCCGCGGCCACGCCGTCTGCGGTCCCCGCTCCGGCCGACTCGCCGACCGTGTCGACAGATTCCGAGGGTTCCGCGGTCCCGGCGTCGCCCTCGACGGTCAGCGTCCCGACACTCGCCCCGTCGACGGCGACCGCGTAGTCGCCGGTCCCGTCGGGGGTCACCTCGAACGTCACGGACGTCGACTCGTTCGCGTCGAGGTCGACCGTCCGCTCGGCGACGGGCTCGCCGTCGAGCGTGAGCGTCACGGTTCGGGTCCCCGCCGTGCGGCCCTCGTTCACGACGCGTGCGGTCACGGTCGCCGATCCGGTGGCGGCGACGGCGTCGGTCGACAGCGACGCCTCGGCGACGCCGATCGACGGCCGCAGCGCCGCGACGGTGAACGTCGAGAGGTCCGCAGCGTCGGCCTCGAAGACGACGCGCCCGTCGCGCTCGCCGACGACGCGGACGGGCACCGTCGCGGTCTCGCCGTCGCGCTCGCGGAACACAGCCAGGTCGTCGAGGGCTATCCCGCGTTCCTCGAGGTGATCCCGGTCGACACTGAAGCGGAGCGTCGCGTCCTCCACGGAGCTCCCGTCCGTCTCGGTCACCGCGACGACGCCGAGCGCCTCGACGCCGACCGAGTCGCTCGCCGTCCCGGGGGCGCCGGCGGTGATATTCAGCGAAACCGTCGAGCTGTCGGCGGCCGTGACGTCGATCGCGTCGAGCGTGAGGTTCCCGGGGCCGCCGTCGATCGCCATCCCGTCGAGGTCGACGGTGACCGGGCCGGCCGTGGGCGGGTCCAGGATCGTGACCGATCGCTCGGCGTCGCTGCGCGCGAACTGCTGGACCGCCGCCCCGTCGTCCCCGTCGTCCCCGGCGTCGGCCTCATCGCCGTCGTCGGTGTCCGCCGTGCTCCCGACGCCGGCGGCACCGATGCCCCCTGTGCCGCCGCCCCCGTCGCCGCCGCCGTTCACGTCCTCGGGGTCGGCCACCTTCGCGTGCACCTGCATGTCGTCGATCAGCCCGTCGGGCGTCTCGCCGGTCGTGTCGACGACGATCCCGACCGCGACGGACCCGTTCGGCCCGAGGGTGACGTTGGCCGACTCCGACTCGATGGGGTCGCCGCGGGCGACGAGCGTCACCTGTTCGGAGCCGTGTGTGATCCACACGTGCGCGTACCGGGAGCCGTTGTATCGGATCTCGAAGACGTTCGAGATCGTGGTGACGCCGTCGTCGTTGACGCCCTCGCCGTCGACCTCCGTGTTCGTCGCGGTGAGGTCGACGACGAGTTCGTCGTTGTCGTCGAGGTAAGCGTAGTCGCCGTTGGGGTCGTCGGTGGGCGAGAGGTCAACGTCGTTACCGATCGGGTCGACGGCGAGCGAGAACGAGGCCGCGGCTGACGGGAACACGAGGGCTCCCGCGAGGGCGAGCGCCGCGAGGGCGGCCGCGAGTCGTCTCATTTCGGGTGGTCGGTCGGAAACCCACCGGCGGAATCGAACCGCCGTGGAGCCGATGTGGGTTTGTTAGCTACTCAGTCGTCTGTCGCGACAGCATTGATCATCAACGACACATCGTATTCCTCGGCTTGGACGGGGACGCCGTAGGTGTCGATCTCCAGCCCACAGAGGAGTTGATCGCCGACACCGAGCGGATCTGAGGGATCGTTCTCAGTCAACAGGTTACCCGTCTCCACGTCGAAGATCGTGACCGACGGCTCGTTGCTGGTCGAGGACTGCGTACTGTACACCTTGACGGGTTGCGTCCCGTGGTTTGTGATTCCGAACAGTCCCGTTTCGCCGCCTTCCGCGTCCTGACCGAAGCGGTAGACTGAGTCCGTACCGAGACCTTCTGGGTCCGTCGGATTCCCGCTCGGATAGCCGTCCTCATCGTCACCGGGAATATTGAACTTCAGAGTGCCACCGTCGATCTCGGACCGTTCACCACGGCCACGCTCGTTCAGCCTGAGGAACGCGTAGGCGTCGTCGGTGACGTCGACGGAGACCGAGCGTTCAGCGCTGACACTGGTGAACGCCCCAGTACTGAGCGCAAGGCTCGTTCCACCAACGAGCGTTCCGAGACTAGTTAGTAATCTACGCCGCTTCATAATTTAGATGGTGAGGGGAGTTCGTGTTAGTTCCCGCTGTCGGCTTTGAAGGTGATGGTCCCTCCCTGAACTTCGGACGGAGAGACTCCTGCCGGGATGTAGACGCCGATGTCTTCGAGGGTCTCGCCGGGGGTGAGAGTAACCTTGCCCCAGTTTCCGCTGCCGTCGACGTCGAATCCGGTACCTTTGTCGTCGTCTTCGGAGTAAATCCCCAGGAATCCTCCATTGGATGCGACCAGGTCGGATTCGATCCAGAATTCAACGTCCTGAGTCCCGTTGTTCGTTACGTCGAGCAGGCGATCGAAGACCGTTTTCGCGTTCTTGTTGATCCCTGACGCCGACGAGAATGAATTGTCGTCAGCTTGGGTGAAGTCAAGGCTGACCTGCCCGTTGTCGATCTCGACGTACTCCTTTGCGTTCGCGTACGTGTTCCCGTCACCGTCTTCGGCCTTCGTGATACTGAGGAAGGCGTTCGCGTCTCCCGCAGTTTCGATACTCAGACCACGATCCGCGGTCACACTCGTGAACGCGCCGGTACCTACTGCAGCGGCCGAGCCGGCCGCGAGCGATCCAACACTTGCGATGAACTTTCGCCGTTGCATAGTCGTTCACGCACACCGTTTCGGGGGTGTGCTCACTCACCCATACCACGGGGGACATTACTGTATTGACGTGACTGAGCGACATCAGGTTCGGATTGTGACACCGACACGCCGACGCTGAGGCGGCGAACGGACCGCGATATCGACCCGAACGCGCCGATCTACGAGATCCGACGTAGAGACGCTCCCGAACCGCGATCCGACAGCTCAGGCCGCGATTGAGAACGTGGTCATCCGGAGAAATCGCGTCGAGAAACGAGAAATAAAACCGAGTTACCACTCCGGATACTGTCCTCATATAAATTAATTCGACCGCGTGATGACAAACGAAAATAACGAACACACTTATCTGCAGCTAGGTGTCAGACATATGTAGACATTATGTCGGGAACGAGGATGTCTGGTGGGGCCGATTCCGCCGTACAGCCAGTGGGGCCCGGGGACGAGGAGGCGGACTCGCCCGGCGTCTCCGAGGACGAGATCTTCGACGTCCTCGCGAACCCGCGGCGTCGGCATGCCCTTCACGCGATCGCGGGCGAGGAGGACCGGACCCACGAGCTCGGCGATCTCTCCGAGCGCGTGGCCGCGTGGGAGAACGGTATCGAGGTGGCGGAGGTGAGCTACGACGAGCGCAAGCGGGTGTACACCGCGCTCCAGCAGTCGCACCTCCCGCGGCTCGACGAGGCGGGGCTCGTCGAGTTCGACAAGGACCGCGGCACCGTCGACGCCACGCCCGCGCTGGAGGACGTCGAGATCTACCTCGACGTCGTCCGAGGCAGGGAGATCCCGTGGAGCGAGTACTACCTCGGGCTCTCGGGCGTCTCCGCGGCGCTGCTGGCGGCCGTGTGGGTGAACGCCTTTCCGTTCACGCTCGTCCCCGACCTCGGGTGGTTCGCGTTCGTCGTCGTCGCCTTCACCGTCTCGGCGGCCGCGAACCGCTACTACTCGTCAGACATGAAGCTCGGGAGTGACACCGAACCGCCGGAGCTCGATTGACTCATGAGGGGAACCGCGCTCAGGCTCGCGCTGCTGGTCGTGATCGTCACGGGCCTGAGTGTCGGGACCACCGGATTCTCCGCCGTCGAGGCGGACCGGACGGTCTCCGTCAACGTCGTCGAGAACGACGAGGCGTACGTGGGCGTCGTCGCCTGCGAGATATCGAACAGCAACTCCGGCAACGGCGCGTCGCCGGTTCGCGTGTGGGTGACGAACCGCTACACAGAGAGGCTGACCGTCGAGGAGATCACGAGCGACGACGCGGTTCGGACGGGCAACGGTCAGCCGGCCGGCGGCGATCTGGGTCCCGGCGTAGACAAACGGTTCAAGGAACAGTTCTCGTCCTCGGTCGATACCGTCACCGTCGCGGTAACGGCCGACGGCTTGGATGTGACGGTCACACGGACGGTCGCCCCGAAGGCACACTGTCCGTCCGCGACGGACGACGACAGCGAGACGACGAATACGTCGACCACCACGACCGGCACCGCCACGAACACGTCCGAATAGCGTCGACGCCCTGCCACCGACGCCGTTTTTTCGGAGCCGACCCCACGGGTCGATATGGCATCCCGCCGGCCGTACGACGACACCAAGTCGCTGGTCGCGGCGATCCTCGGGATCCCCGCGCTCGCGGCGCTCGTCTACCTGCTGCTCGTGCTCGTCAACGTCGTCTGGCGCGACTTCGGGATCGCCGCCGGCGCCGTCGTGTTCGCCCTCGGTTTCGTCGCGCTCTCGTACGGTTCCTACCGCGCGGTGGAGCTGGTCCGGGCCTCGGGCGGACGCTGATGCCGTGACGGTCGGTCAGCGGCAGTCGCCGGATGTCGCGTCCGGCCGAGACGGACCGACGGCGTCGTCGAATCGACTACCAACCTTTACACTATTGCGAGTAAACTCAGTACACATGAGCCGGAACTACGACTCGCTCCACGACCCGAACGCGGAGTACACGATGCGGGAGCTGTCCGCCGGGACGATGGGCGCGACGGCGAAGCGAGGCGGCGGCCGCGACGTCGAGATCACGGACGTGCAGTGCACGATGGTGGACGGGAACTTCCCGTGGACGCTCGTGCGCGTGTACACGGACGCGGGCATCGTCGGAACCGGGGAGGCGTACTGGGGCGCGGGCGTCCCGGAACTCATCGAGCGGATGACGCCGTTCCTCGTCGGGGAGAACCCCCTCGACATCGACAGGCTGTACGAGCACCTCGTCCAGAAGATGTCCGGCGAGGGGTCGGTCGAAGGAGTGACCGTCACCGCCATCTCGGGCATCGAGGTCGCGCTGCACGACCTCGCGGGCAAGATCCTGGAGGTGCCCGCCTACCAACTGCTGGGCGGGAAGTACCGCGACGAGATGCGCGTCTACTGCGACTGTCACACCGAGGAGGAGGCCGACCCCGAGGCGTGTGCCGACGAGGCCGAGCGCGTCGTCGACGAGCTGGGCTACGACGCGCTGAAGTTCGACCTCGACGTGCCGTCGGGCCTCGAGAAGGACCGCGCGAACCGCCACCTCCGTCCGGGCGAGATCCGCCACAAGGTCGAGATCGTCAAGGCGGTCACCGAGCGCGTGAAGGACAAGGCCGATGTCGCGTTCGACTGCCACTGGACGTTCTCCGGCGGCAGCGCCAAGCGCCTCGCGGACGCCATCGAGGAGTACGACGTGTGGTGGCTGGAGGACCCGGTTCCGCCGGAGAACCTCGAAGTGCAGGAGGAGGTCACCAAGTCCACGGTCACGCCGATCGCCGTCGGCGAGAACCGCTACCGCGTGACCGAGGAGCGCCGCCTCATCGAGAACCAGGCGGTCGACATCGTCGCGCCCGACATGCCGAAGGTCGGCGGGATGCGCGAGACCCGCAAGATCGCGGACGTGGCCAACCAGTACTACGTCCCGGTCGCGATGCACAACGTCTCCTCGCCGGTGGCGACGATGGCGAGCGCGCACGTCGGCGCGGCGATCCCGAACTCGCTGGCCGTCGAGTACCACTCCTACGAGCTCGGCTGGTGGGAGGACCTGGTCGAGGAGGACGTCATCGAGGACGGCTACATCACGATCCCCGAGGAGCCCGGGATCGGCGTCACGCTCGACATGGACGCCGTCGAGGAGCACATGGTCGACGGCGAGACGCTGTTCGATCCGGCATAGCCGGAGCGAACCGTCGGGACCTCCTCCCGAGTAGTCCGACGGGGTGTGTGGGGTCCCGCTCGGCCTCCACTCCTCGCGCTTGACCGTACCGGCGGCGATGGACCCGAAGGCCAGCGAGGAAGTCGACGACTCCGACTGGACGGTGACCGCCTACATCTCCGAAAGCATCGTCCCCGAGGAGCCGGAGGCCCGGACGTCGAGGTTCCACCCTGCCCACAACAGCGAGGCGACGAGCAGGAGAACCGAGGCGGGCCGTAGCCACGCGATCGCCGTCAACGCGGCGCTGGTCGCCTGCAGCCCGAGCACGATGAACACCAGCGGCCCGCAGCAGGCCGTCCCAGACAGCAGCGCCGGCAGCCCGGCCGCGAGCCCCGACGCGGGCGAGATGTCGCAGACGGCCGGCCGCCGCCACGCCAGCGTCGACAGCGCCAGGTTCGTGCCCACGAGCAGACCGATGGCGACTGCGACCGCGAGCGTCGCGGGCACGAACAGGTACTCGACGGGACCGAGCGCGACGAGCGCGACCCCCTCCCCCGAGAGCGCGCGCGTCAGCGGCGTCGCGACGACGGTCGCGGACACGAGGCCCTCCCCGCCCCCACGGGTTGCCCGCGAGGCGACGCCGAGGTCGCGGACGGCGACGGCGTACACCAGCGCGTAGCCGACCGTGGACGCGACCAGTACCGCCGCCGCGACGCGGTCGGCGAGCGCGGCGACCAGCCCCCGACGGGTCCGCGCTAGCGCCGTCATCGCGACGGCGGCGGGGCCGCGCGATCCCCCGCCCCCGTGCTCACGCGACATACGCGGTCTCCGGATAGAACCCGCCCCACGCGTGCCACATGGCGTCGAGAGCGTACATCCGCTCCAGCGGCAGATCGCCCGCGCGGTGCGTTTCGCCGTCGACGACGAACAGCCCCTCGCGGTCGTCGTCCGGTTCGACGCTCTCCCCGCCGGACCGGTACACCCACCCCGTATCGAGACCCGGATCGTACACCGCAAGGAGAGCGTCGGCGTCGGCTCCGGCGTCGCCGTCACCTCCATCGGCCCCGCCGGTGTCGCTCCCACCGTCGCCGTTCGCACCACCGCCGTCGGTTTCGAGCACCCGCTTCTCCCGGAGCGTGGGTTTGTCGAACGCGACCGCGCGGTCGGCCGTGCGGGCCCCGATCACGACGCGCTTGGGCTCGTCCAAGGTCGCCGCCCAGCCCTCGTCGAGCGGCGAGAACAGCGTCCGGCCGCCGCCGTAGTAGCCGCTCGTGGGGTTGTAGTTGCCGTAGGGGTCCGAGCCGTAGCGCTTGGCGTAGCCGGTGTCCTCGGTGAGCACTTCGGTGTCGGGGTGCGCCTCGCGCCACCGTCCCCACGTCGTCCACGTCAGCCCGACCTCCCGGAGCTGGTCGCCCTCGCGGGGACCGTCGACGGCGGTGGCGAGCACCTGCGGCCACCGGGAGTCGGTCGCGCGGTCGTACATCACGAGGTTGCTGTTCACCAGCTTTCCGGAGACGCCGAGGGTGGTGTCGCCGCGCTCGAACCCCATGGCGGTCCCCGTGAGCGGACAGTAGGTGACCGCGACCGGCGTCCCGTCGAGCGTGTCGTTCGTTATCTCGTGCCAGACGAGCACGCGCTGGGTGTACGCCTTCACGTCCGCCTCGCCGGCGTAGCCGAACACCACCTCGTCGTCCGCGAGGGGGACCTCACCGGCGGGCGCGAACGAGGGGTCGTCGACCGACGGGATCCCGTCTTTGTCCGGGCCGCCGCTGACTGTCGCTTCCCGGAGCCGGTCGTGCGGCCAGGGCTGATACAGCGTTCCGTCACGCGACGGCGGCCCCGAGGCGCCATCGGTCCCGACGGGGACGGCCCCGCGTCCGGGAACCCTGTCGAGACATCCCGCGACGGCTGCGACACCCGCGAGTCCGAGGGACCCGAGTAGGCGTCGTCTCGTGAGATAGTGTGACATACTAACACGAACGGTGGGCCGGGCAATAGTGGCAGTCCGGTCGTGCGGGACGGTCGCACGGATTCCGAGGGCGTCCTCCGGGTCGCCGTGGGCGCGACGCGTCACTCGCCGTGTGACTCCCCGACTGCTCGGCGATCGTGTGACCCACCGATCGCGGGTCGGATTCGAGTACCTCGATCCCGTCGCCGACGGCGACCGGGCCGGACTCGACGACCTCCGCACGAATGCCCCCGCGCCGTCCCGTCGACGCCCGAGCGATCCCACCCCCGTCGTGACCGGCGCCGCGGACGGGGACGTTGCGGCGATGTCACCCGTCGGTGAGGTCGATCCCGAGGTCGCGGCGGGTCGGTTCCGGGACCGTGGCGTCGACGGGCGTGACCGGATAGCCGTCGAACGGGGCGTAGTACCCAGCTACCCGGGGTGAGCGGTCGCCCTCGACGCCGCCGGGGACGAGCGCGATGCTGTCGGTGTTCGACCATCGGCTCCGTCTCGGCGGAAGCGGTGTACAGGGCGTCGACACCGGCGGACATCGGGTGACCGTCGGCGGGAGCAAAGACGAACGCTGCCCTCGGTGGATCACCTGGCGGCGTCGGCCGATCCGTCGCCCACTGAATCGCCGTCGACCCACCGGTCGATAACCCACCGGAACAGCACGAGCCCCTGCACGACGAACAGGTTCGTCACGAGGAAGAACACTGCTTCCTCGACGGGGAGCCCGGCGATCTCGATCCCGGTCGTGTACCGCTCCGAGAGGATCCAGATGTCCATGGCGATGGCGACGCGGTCGATGACACACAGGTACAGCGCCGGGATCAGCGTCGCGAGCGCGACGAGGCGGCGCCGAGCCCACAGCTGGGGGGCGCCGACGGCCCACTGCAGGGCCAACACCGGGGCCGCCCACGCCGCGATCGCGCCGAGGTACAGCGTCGCGTCGGTGCCGAGCATCGCCCACCCGCCGACCCCGATCGCCGCCGCCAGCCCAACGCCGGCGACCCGCGTGACGACCGGACGGTCGGCTCTGGGCCACGCCGACGGGATCGAGAGATGCGAGAGCCACAGCGCCGTCAGCCACGGCTGGACGAGGATGAACAGGTACTCGCCCACGGGCGCGTGGCCGAGGGTCGCGAGGGTCGCGCCCTCGCCGTATCCCCAGACCCCGACGGCGATGAGGTAGTTGTCCCACGGGACGGTGTACGCGAGCGCCACGAGCGTGACGACCGCGACGCCGGTCCAGTAGCGCCGCCCGTAGCCGGACCGCGCGACCGCACTGTCCCCGACCGCGCGTGGCGCCCCAATGTGGGAGCGACTCACGAACCCGGTCGCGGTCAACGCCAGCACGGCCGGCACGAGGAACGCGAGGTGGAACTGGAGATACGTGAGCACGGTCGTCATGGTCGGTGGTGTGTCATCGATGTGGGTTCCGTCGGCGCACGGTCGTCGCCGCGGGTCGTCGGGTCGCGTCGGCGCCGGGGTACTCCGGCGGCGACCCCTCGGAGCCGATGCGGTCGACGGCGATCAGTCGAAGTCGGTGCGGTCGACGGCGTCGGCGCCGGGCCGATCAGTCGGCCGCGGTGGCGTCAGCCGTCTCCGAGCCGGCGGCGTCGAGGACCTTCCGGCTCGACAGCAGGATGATCCCGAAGCCGACCTTCGCGACCAGGTCGAGGACCATGAAGCCGGCCGTCTCGATGTTCAACGAGATGAGCCCGAGGCCCTCGGTGCCGACGATCCACCAGACCGGGTAGATCAGCCAGATGACGACGATCAGGTTCCGCAGAGTGCTGAACGTCGACGCCGCGTCGCCCGAGAGCTTGCTGGCCTTGTCGGCGAGTGAGCCGTACAGCATGTACAGGAGCACGAGCAGGAAGCCCGTCGAGACGCCCCACCAGACGAGGCGGCGTGCCCCGACCGAGAGGACGCCCGCGCCCTGGCTCAGCGTCGCGACGGCGCCGGTCCCGATCATCAGCACGTCGAGGCCGACGAGCGAACCGATCTCGTTGCGGTTTGCACCCACAAGCAGGCCCAGGTCGACGAGCAGCAACGGCGTGGTGAAGAGCCAGTCCGTGTACCGTGCCCAGTATATCGGCACTTCCTCACCGCCGAGTTCGACGATCGTTATGCCGAACCCGAGCGCCATCGCGAGGTAGTTCACGAACGCGATGGCGGTGATGAATATCGTGACGATATAGAACTCCTGTCGTCGACGGTCAGTTTCGCCCCAGCCCTTGGCGATGAAGTACAGCATCCCCAAGAACATTCCGAGCGTGCCGATCCACAGCCAGATTCCTTCGCTGCCGGGTTGTGGCATGATGCATTCCTTTGTATGGGTGGTATACAGGTAAGCGAGATACGCAACTAGTTGGGGTCTCCGGTCGCACGCATCGATTCGGACGGTTCCGACCCGACGAACGCCGCCACGAGTTTCCGCTCGGCCGCGCGGAGGTGTTGATGGAACGTCGAGCGGCCGATCCCCATCGTCGCGGCGATCTCGTCGCCGTCGGCGTTGCGTGGCCACTCGAAGTAGCCGGCGGCGAACGCACGGACCAGCGCGGCGTGCTGTCGTTCGGTCAGTTCTTCCTCCACGGCGGCGACGAACTCGGGCGGGGTCCGATCCCGTTGGGTCCGTCGGCGGTAGCCGAGTAGTTCCACTCGATCGTAGCGGTCGGTGACAGCCTCGACCAGTGACTGTGCGAGGGTTTCACGTGCGACAGACACCGAGAGACGGGCGCTGTCGGCGTCGGCGATCACCGCAGTGAGGTCGGCGCCGTACTCCGCCATGAGCGTTCGGAGCTGGGAGTCCGGCACCGACAGTTCGACCACCGCCGCGTCCGCGGTCTCGGCGAGCACGGAGTGGACGCTGACCGACTCGTCCCCGGCGGCTCGGATCGCGTCGGCGTCGATTACAGCGCTGTCGGCCGATGCCTCGAACAGCATCGAGGGTCGGTCCCGGTCGCCGAGCGCGCCGCGATGGCGCAGCGTACAGCCGGCGGCCTCGGCGACCGCCGACAGCGGGTGATCGCCGATCCCGAACTCGATCTCGACCGTCTCCTCCTCGCGAAGCGTTCGCTGGCTTTCGATCGCGTTGAGTCCCGTCGCGACAACGCGCCCCAGCGCCGTCAACACGGCTCGCTCGTCGTTCGCGAATCCCCCATCAGTTCGGGTGTATACGCCGACTGCGCCGTACGTCGCGTCCCCGTAGTGGATCGGGATCGCCGCGACGGCGGTGACGCCGTCCGGCGCCCCGTCGATCGGCTCGGTATGGACGAACCGTTCGGACATCGCCGCCGAGACGGCCGCCGCGACCGGGCCGCCGGGGGACTCGGTGTCGTCGACGGTGGAGCCGTCACCCGTCGCGTCGCCGAGGGGGTGGCGGCTCCCGGCCACGTCGCCGTTCGTCGAGCCCGCCGTCGTCCTGACCTCGATCTCGTTCGAACCGGGGTCGTAGCGACCGATCCACGCGCCGGCGTACGTCCGGTCGATGCGGTCGACGACGTCGCGTTCGAGGTCGGTGCGCGAGGTCGAGCGAGTCACCGCCTCGGTAACGTCGACGATCACGCCGTCGAGCCGCCGGAGGAGGCGCCGCTGTGCGACACGCTCGCGTTCGATACGCGCGGCCCGGTGTTCGGCGGCGCGCTCGGCGCGTTTGCGTCGTGTCACGTCCTGCTGGAAGCCGACGTAGTGGGTGACTCTCCCCGTGTCGTCGCGTAGGGGAGCGATCGTAACCTCGTTCCAGAACAGCTCGCCGTCGCGCCGGTAGTTGCGGACCTCGACGGTCGTCGCCTCGTCGCGCTCGATCGCCGCCCGCATCCGCGCGACCGGTTCCTCGCTCGTCGCCTCGCCCTGCAGGAACCGGCAGTTTCGACCGACCGCGTGCGACGGCGGGTAGCCGGTTATCCGCTCGAAGGCGGCGTTCGCGTACACGAGCGGCATGTCCGGCTGCGTCGCGTCCGCGATGGTGATACCGACGGGCGCCTCGTCCATCGTCCGCGTCTTCAGCGCCTCGTCGACGGCGTCGGTACTCGCCGCGGTCGGGCCGCCGGACACGTCGAATCGACCACCGGCGGCGGCGGCCGTTCCAGTGGGGTCGTCGGAGCCGTCTCGCGCCATAGAGCAGTGAGGAGCCGGATCGACAAAACGTGACGGGGTAAGGGACCGGCCACCGGGATCGGGATGACGAACGCGCGACCGGCTACGGCCAGTTACCGTTATCGGCGAACGCGTCGGCGACACGCTGGACGGCGACGACGTACGCCGCCGTCCGGAAGCTCGGCAGGTCGAACGACTCGTAGCACTCGGTGAGGTCGTCGAACGCGCTCACGATGTGTCGCTCCAGTTCCTCGTTGACGCGCTCCTCGGTCCAGTAGAAGCGCTGTCTGTTCTGGACCCACTCGAAGTAGCTGACGGTGACGCCGCCGGCGTTCGCGAGGATGTCGGGGAACACGTGTACGTCGGCCTCGGTGAGCACGTCGTCCGCCTCCGGGGTGAGCGGGCCGTTCGCGGCCTCGACGATCACGTCCGCCCGCACGTCGCGGGCGAGGTCGCCGTCGATGGCGTTCTCGAGGGCGGCGGGGACGAGCAGGTCCACGTCGAGCGTGAGGAGGTCCTCGTTGGTCAACTCCTCGTCAGCGTCGGGGTATCCGGAGACGGAACCGGTCTCGTTTTTGTACGCTTTCACCTCGCGGGCGTCGAGCCCGTCCTCGGCGTAGACGGCCCCGGAGGAGTCCGAGACGGCGACGATGTTCGCCCCGAGGTCCTCGATGAGGTACGCCGCGATGTGGCCGGCGTTGCCGTAGCCCTGCACGGCGACGCTGGCGCCCTCGATGTCCTTGTCGAGGTAGTCGAACGCCTCGCGGGCGGTGAACATCGTCGACCGACCCGTTGCCTCGACGCGGCCCTCGGAGCCGCCGGCCTCCAGCGACTTGCCCGTGACGACGCCGGGTTCGGTCGTGTTCTCCAGCGTCTCGTAGGTGTCTTTGATCCAGTTCATCTCCCGCTGGCCCGTGTTCACGTCGGGCGCCGGGATGTCTTTGTCCTCGCCGATGAACGGGCGCAGTTCCTCCGCGAACGAGCGCGTGAGCCGCTCGATCTCCGCTGCCGAATAGTCGGACGGATCGACGACGATCCCGCCCTTGCCGCCGCCGTAGGGGATGTCGACGACGGCGCATTTGTACACCATCCACCCCGACAGCGCCTTCACCTCGTCGCGGGTGACCCCCGGATGATAGCGGATACCGCCCTTGTACGGGCCGCGGTCGCCGTTGAACTCCGAGCGGAACGCGCGGAACCGCTCCAGCGACCCGTCGTCTTGTTTCACGGAGAGATTCAACTCTAACACGCGTTCCGGATGCTTGAGCCGGTCGAGCACGTCGTCGGCGACGCCGAGGTGTTCCGCCGCGTCGTCGATCTGCTCTTGAAGGCTCTCGAATGGATTGGCTTCGTCCGTCATTATGCTCTGCTTCCAGCGGTCGGCGGTTATTTCTACCGACGCTCGGCTAACTATATCACTTAACAAACAACTGTGCCGATCTCGCTCGCAACCGTCTTCTGTATTATTGAATATATATACCTAAGAAAAATCCATATCATCAATACTATATTCACCTCTCTCCGACCGACGGACATCGACCCCGCCGTGTCCCGGCGGTCGGCATCTCACAATGTCCACTGGAACAGCAGACAGCAGCGAGAAGCGCGTCGCCACCGACGAACAGAACGAGCAGGACTCGGAGCCGGAATCGGCCCTGGAGACGGCCCGACGGCAGTTGGAGCACGCCGCCGCGCACCTCGACGTCGACCCCGGCGTCGTCGAGCGACTCAAACACCCGACTACTGTCCACCGCGTCGCGGTTCCGCTGGAGCGCGATGACGGCTCTGTCGAGGTGTTCACGGGCTATCGCGCCCAACACGACGACGTGCGCGGCCCGTACAAGGGCGGCCTGCGCTTCCACCCCGACGTGAGCGAGGACGAATGCGTCGGCCTGTCGATGTGGATGACCTGGAAGTGCGCCGTGATGGACCTCCCGTTCGGCGGCGGGAAAGGCGGCGTCGTCGTCGACCCGAAGGACCTCTCGGACGGCGAGCACGAGCGTCTCACCCGGCGGTTCGCCGAGGAACTGCGGAAGTTCGTCGGCCCGAAGAAGGACATTCCGGCGCCCGACATGGGCACCAACGCGCAGACGATGGCGTGGTTCATGGACGCGTACTCGATGCAGGAGGGCGAGACCACCCCCGGCGTTGTCACGGGTAAGCCGCCCGTCGTCGGCGGATCGGAGGGGCGCGAGGAGGCGCCCGGCCGGTCGGTCGCGATCATCACACGCGAGGCGGCCGAGCACTACGACTACGATCTCGACGGCCTCACCGTCGCCGTGCAAGGGTACGGCTCGGTGGGTGCGAACGCGGCGCGCCTGCTCGACGACTGGGGAGCGGACGTGGTCGCCGTCTCCGACTCCGGCGGGGCCGTCCACGACCCGACGGGGCTCGACGCCCAGGCGATCCCAAGCTTCGCCGAACAGCCCAACGCCGTCACCGGCTACGCCGACGAGACCGACGGCGCCGAGCTGCTCGACGACGGGAACGACATCCTCGAACTCGACGTTGACGTGCTGATCCCGGCGGCCGTCGGCAACGTCATCACCGTCGACAACGCGAACGAGATCCGCGCCGACATCGTCATCGAGGGCGCCAACGGGCCGACGACGTTCGCGGCCGACGAGATCCTCGCCGAGCGCGGCGTCCACGTCATCCCGGACATCCTGGCGAACGCCGGCGGCGTCACCGTCAGCTACTTCGAGTGGCTCCAGGACATCAACCGCCGCACGTGGACGCTCGAACAGGTCCACTCCGAGCTGGAGTCGGAGATGCTCTCGGCGTGGAACGCCGTGCGCGGCGAAGTCGAGGCGAAGGACATCACGTGGCGCGACGCCGCGTACGTCGTCGCGCTCGATCGCATCGCCGAGGCGAAGAGCGTCCGCGGCCTGTGGCCCTGATCCGGTAGCGGCTCGCTCGGAGACCCCATTCTCCGGCCGTCACTCGTCCTGCTGACCGTCCCATACCCCAGCCAGTCGCGCGTACTCGCGGACCCGTTCGGCCTGCGCGATCAATGGCGCGTCGACCATCTCGCCGTCGACCTCGAACACGCCGCGGTCATCGGCGGCCGCGGCGTCGCGGGCGGCCAGCACTGACTTCGCCCACGAGATCTCGTCGCCCTCGGGCGTAAACGCCTCGTTGATCACGGGCACCTGCGAGGGATGGATCGCCATCTTCCCGTCGTAGCCGAGCGTCGCCGCGAAGCGCGTCTCCTCGGCGAGCCCCGGCTCGTCGCCGAAATCGGTGTAGACGGTGTCGATCGCGTCGACGCCGGCGGCCGCGGCCGCCGCGACGGCTTTCTCGCGGGCGTACAGCACCTCCGTTCCCTCGTCGGTCCGCGTCGCGCCTAGGTCCGCCGAGAGGTCCTCGGCGCCGAAGGCGACCGCGTCGGTCGGCCGGGCGTCCGCGATCGCTTCTGCACCGAGCACCCCGCGCGCCGTCTCGATCAGCGCGATCACGGGAACCGGGCGATCGTGCTCCCGGAGTTGATCGCCCAGGTGCTCGACGGCGTCGGCCGACTCCGCCTTGGGGAACATCACCGCGTCGAAGTCGGCGCCGCCGTCGGCGACGACCTCGAGATCGCGGTACGTCTCCGTCCCGGTGACGCGGACGCATACTTCCGCCTCCGGGTCGAAGTCGGGGTCGGAGAGCACGTCGCGGACGGCCGCCCGTGCTTCCGCCTTCCGACCGGGCGCGACCGCGTCCTCGAGGTCGAAGACGATCGTGTCCGCGCCCGTCGCGGGCGCCTTCCGCAGCAGCTCGGGGCGGTCGCCGGGAGAGAACATGACGCTACGCCGTGGCATAGGTCGGCGTTCGTCCGACCGGCGTATCAATCCCGCCGACTGGATCCGAGCGAACGACCGAACGCCGGCGAGCCGTGACGGCGGGTCCCGCACGGTTTTCACCCGCCCCGCCGTCGCCCCGCTCATGGCCGGCAAGTATTACGAGGAGTTCGAGGTCGGCGAGACGATCGTCCACGAGAAGCGTCGCACCGTCTCCGAGCGGGACAACCAGGTCTTCTGCGACATGACCATGAACCAGCAGCCGCTCCACCTCGACGCCGAGTTCGCGGCGGAGACGCAGTTCGGCGAGCGCCTGGTGAACGGCATCTACACGATGGCGCTGGCGACGGGGCTGTCGATCCCGGACACGACCGACGGTACCATCGTCGCGAACCTCTCGTACGACGACGTGGAGCACCCGAACCCGGTGTTCCACGGCGACACAGTCCGCGCGGAGTCGACGGTGCTGGACAAACGCGAGACCAGCGACGGCGAGCGCGGCGTCGTGACGATGCGCGTCGACGCGTACAAACTCGACGCGGACGCCGACGCCGCGGAGGAGGGAGACAACGACGGCGAGACGCTCGTGTGCACGTTCGAGCGGACGGTGCTGTCACTGAAGCGCGAACACGCGGAGTGAGGACCACCGGCGGCTGGTTTTATGCTGCTCGGTGCGACACGCTTCGCTATGTCGTCACCCTCCGGCGACGGGGAACTCCCCGACGGCTTCGACTGGCTCTCGCTCGATCCCGAAGAGGAGGTCGTCTGGACGGGCAAGCCGCACTCGATGAGCCTCGTCCCCGCGCTCGTCGTCGGCGTTCCCCTGTCGCTGGTGCTCATCGGGATCCCGATCATTGTCGCCGCGTACCTCTCGCGCGAGAACACCGAGTACGTGATCACCACCGAGGCGCTGTACGTGAAACGCGGCGTCGTCTCCCGGGACGTAAAGCGCGTCGGCTTCGAGAAGGTGCAGGACACCTCGTACGCGCAGGACTTCTTCGGCACGCAGTTCGGCTACGGGAGCGTGGACATCTCCACCGCCGGCGGGTCGGGCGTCGAACTCAGCTTCGACAACGTCGAGCAGCCCAAGCGGATCCAGGAACTGGTGAACGAGCGCATCCGCGCCCGCAGCCGCGGTGACGCCGGCGACGGCGAGTCGACGGCCGACGTGCTCGACGACGTTCTCGCGGAACTGCGCGCGATCCGCGCCGCGATCGAGGGCGACGCAGCTCCCGACGCCGACGGGGACTCGCTCGCGCACGACGCGACGGCGGAGACCGACACCGTCGACGGCGACGAGGAGTGATGTCCGACGCCGGTTCCGCGGACGTGCCGGACGCCGTGCCGGTCGACGACGAGTCCGTGATCTGGACCGGTCAGCCGCGGCTCTCGGCGGCGATCCCCGCGGCGTTCGTCGGGGTGCTCGTGGCTGCCGTGGGGATGGCCGTCGCCGTCGGCCCGGCGGCGACGAGCCGGTTCGGCGTCGCGATCGCGGCGGTCGCCGTCCTCGTCGGCCTCGCGATCCCTGGAGCGGCCGTGCTGTCGCTGGTGAACACGCGGTACGTGCTCACCGACCGCGCGGCGTCGGTGAGGACGGGCGTCGTCGGGCGACGGGTGCGGCGAGTGCGGCTCTCGACGGTCGAGAACTCCGCGTACGAGCAGTCCGTCTCGGGATCGCTGTTCGGCTACGGCACCGTGACACTGGAGACGGCGGCTGAGGGGCTCTCCTTTCGACGCGTCGACGACCCGCAGGCGGTACGATCGCTCGTCGACGAGCACGCCCGTGACGCCGGCGGCGGCGACGGCGAGTCGATCCCGGGGTCGATCGACTCGTGGCGGGCGGTCCGCGAGGAACTCCGGCTGCTCCGCGCGGCGCTCGACCGATGATCCACGTCACTGCGGAGACGATCTGTGGCGCTATCGCGTGAGGAGCTGTCGAGGAAGTGTGGGGCGAACAGGCGATGCGGCAGCGTCGGACGACGGGGCATCGCGCACCCGCTGGCCGTCGTCCGGTCGCTCGTCAGGTCACGGACGGGCTGGTCCCGCCATCGAATAAAAACCCGATCAGAGGACTGTGCCGTGTTTCTTGTCGGGGATCGACTTCTCGATGTCCTCGTAGAAGTCGAACCGCTGGACGAGTTCCTCGCGGAGATCGGATGGCGGGACGATCTCGTCGATGACGACCTCGCTGGCCATCCGGTGGATGTCGATGTCGCGGCGGTACTCCTCGCGGAGTTCGTCCTCGCGCTCGGCGCGCTCCTCCGGATCGTCGATCTCGGCGAGCTTGTTCGCGTAGACGGCGTTGATCGCCGCCTCGGGGCCCATGATTCCGATCTCGCCGGAGGGAAGCCCGATGACTGACTCCGGCTCGTATGCGGGACCGCCCATCGCGTAGATGCCCGCGCCGTACGCCTTGCGGACGACGACGGTCTGTTTGGGAACGGTCGCCGAGGAGGTCGCGTAGATGAACTTCTTCCCCTTCTCGAGGATGGCGTCCTTCTCGACTTGCGATCCGGCCATGAACCCCGGCGTGTCACAGAGGTACAGCAGGGGGATCTCGTAGGCGTCGCACGTCCAGATGAACTCCGCGGCCTTCTCGGCGGCGTCCGGGAAGATAGCGCCCGAGCGCTCGGTCGGCTGGTTCGCGACGACGCCGACGGGCTTGCCGTCGATGCGGGCGAACGCGGTGACGATCTCCTTCCCGTACTCGGGCTTCAGCTCGAAGACGGACTCCGCGTCGCAGATGCGGTCGAGCAGGTCGTGAACGTCGTACGGCCGGTTCGGTGCCTCGGGGATCAGCTCGTCGATGCCGTCGGAGGAGTACGTCGGCGGCTTCGGATCGCTCCGGGGCGGCTTCTCGCCCGCCTTGTCCGGGAGGTAGGTGACGAGGTCGGCGACGAGTTCCCGGGCGTGCTGTTCGTCCTCCGCGACGAGGTCGGCGCTGCCGGAGTACTTCGCGTGCACGTCGGGGCCGCCGAGGTCGTCCATCTCGATCTCCTCGCCGGTGACCATCTTCACCATCCGCGGCGACGCGATCGCCATCGCGGACATCCCCTCGACCATGACGGTGAAGTCGGCGAAGACGGGTGTGTAGGCGGCGCCGGCGATGCAGGGGCCGTAGAGCACGCAGATCTGCGGGACCCGCCCGGAGAGCATCGAGTGGTTGTAGTAGTACTTCCCGATCCCCTCCCGGTTGGCGAAGAAGCCCGTCTGCTCGTCGATCCGGCCACCTGAAGAGTCCATCAGGTACAGCACCGGCTTCCCGTTCTTCAGCGCCCGCTGCTGCATCCGGAGGAACTTCTCGACGCCGCGACCGGCCATCGATCCCGCCTTCACGGTGAAGTCGTTCGCCATGAAGTGGAGGTCGCGGCCCTCGAAGGTCGCGGCGCCGGTGAGGAGCCCGTCGGCGGGGAGGCGGTTCCCCTCGTCGGACTCGTCGACGTCCGGAGAGTTCCCGTGCCACGCGTCGAAGTGGGCGAACTTGCCGTCCTCGAACTTCACGCCGTCCGCGGCGCCCTCGCGGTCGGCGTCGCCGACGCCGCCCTCGCCGCCCTCGCCGAACCAGAGGTCGAGGCGGTCGCGGACGAACAGCTTTCCCTGTCCGGGAAGCCGATCCCTGTACTTCTCGGGGCCGCCCTGCAGGATGTCGTCGATCTCCGCTCGGAGGGCAGCCTCGCGGTCGGTCGGACCCAGATCGTCGTCCAGCGGGTACTCGATCTCGGGGGGCTCGGCGACCGCGAGCGGCTCGTCGGCGTCGTCGCCGGCGTACACCTCGATGTCGACGCCGAAGTGCTCGGCCAGCGCCGAGGCGATGGCGCCCGCCTCCTCCTCGGTCGCCGCCGCGCCCACGTGGACTTTCATACGGAGGTGTGCGCAAGAATTGCGGAAAGAGTTTTCCATGGACGGCGGGGCGAGTCGCCCGTCCGCGATCGCCTGTCAAATCCCTTTCCACACGGTCGATCTGGACAGACTCAAGGCGACCGCGCCGAACATACGGGCGTGAGCGACGATCACGACGACACCCTCCGATCCCTCGCAGAGCTGCCGACGATGGCCCACCCCGCGCCGACCCCCGACGGCGACGAGGTGGCGCTGTACTACGACATCGACGGCCGCAACCAGCTGTACCTCCTCGATCCGGACTCCGGCGACTTGGAGCAGTGGTCCGACGGGCAGGTTCCGAAGGACGCCCGCCACGGCTTCGCGTGGGACGCCGCGGGCGACCGCGTCTTCTTTCACCTCGACGAGGCCGGCAACGAGCAGAACGACGTCCACGCGATCGACCGCGACGGCACCGCCGAGCCGGTCGTCGAGATGGACGGGCAGTCGACGCTCCAGTCGGTCGGCGACGACGGCGAGACGCTGCTGGTCGGCTCGAACGCCGACGGCCAGATGAACGTCTACCGTCACGACCTCCCCTCCGGCGAGACGACGAAGCTCACCGACTACGACCGCGCGGTCTGGACGGCGGAGCTGTCGCCCGACGGCGAGCGGTTCGCGTTTATGACGAACACTTCCGAGGACTACGACAACGCGGACGTGTTTATCGCCGACATCGACGGCTCGAACGCCCGGAACCTCGAGATCGGCGAGACCGGCGCCGAGTCCGCCCCAGCCGACTGGCACCCCGACGGCGACGCGCTGCTCGTCTCCGACAACACGCCGGACAAGGGGCGCTGCGGCGTCTACGACCTCCAGGCCGACGACGTGACGTGGTACGGCGACGGCGAGTACGAGGAGACGCCCGCGTTCTTCCTTCCCGACGGCGAGCGGTTCCTCGCGACGCGCTCCCGGGACGCCGAGGCCGTCCCCGTCGTCTACGACGTCGAGACCGGCGAGGGCCGCGAACTCGACCTGCCCGGCGGCGTCGCGTCGCTGGCGGACGACACGCCGCTTTCGGACGGACGCGTGCTGGTCCAGCACACGACACCGACGCGGCGCTCCGAGCTGCTCGCGTACGACATCGACACCGACGAGTACGAGACGGTGCTGGAGGCGGAGTACGGCCCCTTCTCGCCCGAGGACTTCGCGGACGCCGAGTACTTCACCGTCGACTCCGACGGCGTCCCAGAGACGCCCCAGCGCGCCGTCGACCACGACCCCTCCGAGGAACTGGAGATCGGCGCGATCCTCTACGACTCCGGCGAGCGCCCGTCGCCGCTGGTCGTCAACCCCCACGGCGGTCCGCGCGCCCGCGACACCCTCTCGTTCAGCTACCGCACGCAGTTCCTGCTCTCGCGCGGCTTCTCGGTCCTGCAGGTGAACTACCGCGGCTCCACCGGACGCGGACGCGAGTTCGTCGAGGAGCTGTACGACGACTGGGGCGGCGCCGAACAGGGCGACGTCGCCACCGCGGCCGAGCACGTCCTCGCGGAGTACGACTGGCTCGACGACGACCGCGTCGTCGTTTTCGGCGGCTCCTACGGCGGCTACTCCGCCTACTGGCAGCTCGTCCAGTTCCCCGACCTCTACGACGCCGGGGTCGCGTGGGTCGGCGTCTCGGACCTGTTCGACATGGCCGAGAACACGATGCCGCACTTCCGCTCGGAGCTGATGGTGAAGTACCTCGGCGAACCCGACGAGAACGAGGCGCTGTACGAGGAGCGCTCGCCGGTCACCTACGCCGACAACCTCGCCGCCCCGCTGCTCATCGTCCACGGCGTCAACGACCGCCGGGTGCCCGTCTCGCAGGCACGGATCTTCCGTGACGCCCTCGAGGACGCGGGCTACGAGGAGGGCGACGGCTACGAGTACGAGGAGCTCGGCGAGGAGGGACACGGATCCTCGGATATCGACGACAAGCTCCGGAGCCTCGAACTGCTCGACGACTTCTTCGATCGACGCGTCGGCACCGTCGAGGCGGACATGGCCGCGGGCGACGACTGAGCGGGGTCGCGGTCGTCGTAGGTCGAGGTCTCCCTTCCGATCGGCCCCGTTGATCTTCTGGGCTGCTCGCCCGCAAGCTCGCCGCCGCCTATCCGAGGCGCTCGATCGCTCGCTTCGTTCGCTTCCTCGCGCCTCGCTATTCTTCTGGGCGGCTCGGCCCACAGACCTCGCCGCCGGCGCCCCGAGGCCTCCCTTCGGTCGGCCTCGCTAGTCGAACATCTTGTCGTCGAACTCCGGCACGTCGAACCCGCCCTCGCCACCCCACCCGTCCATCACCCGGCTCTGGTACAGCATCATCGCCACCTGCGGCACCGCCTGCGGCGGTACCGGCGAGGAGTCGTCGAACGCCTCGGCAGCCCAGCCGTTGTACTCGTCGACGATATCCATCGCGTCCTTAAAGCTGCGCAACATGAGCGCCTTGTATCGATCTCGCATTGTCCGGCATCCGCAGGCCCGACGTGTGGGTCTATCGGTTCCGGACCTCCGAAAGCGTCGCTTCCAGCCGATCGATCAGCTCGGCGTTCCCGACGTGGACCGGCACGCGCTGGTGGATCCCGGTCGCCCCGACGTCCAGCAGCGAGCGGGCACCGTCCGAGGAGCGGCCGCCCGCGCCCTCCACGAGGTACGCGACGGGGTTGCCCTCGAACTGAAGGCGGAGCTTCCCGTCGGGTGCCGACTCCAGCGCCGGGTACGCGAACACGCCGCCGTAGGAGATCACCTGGCTCACGTCCGCGATCATCGCGCCGCCGTAGCGCAGCTTCAGTTCGTCCTCGATCTCGTCGACGTAGGCCGCGAAATCGTCGGGCCAGTCGGGTACCCGTCCGCCGAAGCCGTAGACGGTGGGGTCCTCGGGAAGGTCGATACGTCCCAGGTCCTCGCGGTCGCCCGCCCCGGTGACGAGGTACTCGCGGATCGTCGCCTCCGCGGGCGCGCCGACGCCCGCGACCATCGTCGTGACCGGTCCGTACAGGACGAACCCGGCGGCGACGAGGTCCCGACCCGAGGCCGGGAGCGGGGCGTCGTACACCGCGATCACGGTCCCCATCGGATTGTTCGACTCCAAGTTCGAGGAGCCGTCGAGCGGGTCGACCGCGACCGACACGGCGCCGTCGCCGGTGTCGACGGCCGACTCCCGCTCCTCGCTGGCGTACGTGCCGACGCCGTCGATATCGCCCACCGTCCCTTCCAGCAGCTCGTCGGCGTACACGTCGGCCGCCAGCACGTCCTCGCCCGAGGGGTTCTCGTCGTCGAGATAGCGGCGCCGCCCCGGCAGTCCCGCGCGGATCTCCGGGGCCACGGCAGCGGCGGCCTCCAGCACCGCCTCCGCGACGGCGGTCGGGTCGTCGGTGTCGCCGGCGCGGTCGGGGTCAGTGGTGTCTGCGCGGTCGGAACCGCCGTCTGAGCCGCCCATCAGTCGTCGGCGACGGCGGGGGTCGAGGTGTGTTCGAGCGCCTCGTCGACGGACGCCTCCTCGAAGATAACCGCCTCCAGCGCGTCGAGGATCTCTTCGGGGTTCTCCCGCTGGAACACGTTGCGACCGACGGCGAGGCCGTTCGCGCCGCCGTCGATCGCGCCGGCGACAGTCTCGAGGAACGCGCGGTCGTCGGCCTTCGACCCGCCGGACATCACCACCTTGGTCGGGCCAGCCATCCGCGCGGCCTCGGCCATCGCCTCCGGCGACCCGGGGTATTTCACCTTCGCGATGTCGGCGCCGAGTTCGAGCCCGAGGCGCGCCGCGTACGCGATCGTCCCCGGACTGGTGTCGTTCTTCAGTCCCTGCCCGCGCGGGTACGACCACATGACGACGCCCAGGTCGTGCTCGCGGGCCGCCTCCTGTGCGTCGCGGAACTCCTCGGCCATCTCAACCTCGTGATTCGAGCCGCCGTACAGGGTGAAGCCGATCGCGTCGGCGCCCAACTCGGCGGCGTACTCGACCGACCAGTTCACCGCGGAGTCGGGCTCGCCCATCCAGAGGTTGGAGGTGCCGTTGAGTTTCGCCAGCAACGACACGTCGGCGGCGTAGCTCGGGTAGTACGCCTCCGCGACGCCCTTTCCGACCGCCAGCGCCGTCACCGCGTCGTGGGTCGCCAGATCGAACACCCGCTCGGGGTCGGCCGTTTCCGGATTCGGCTGAAAGTCCACGGGACCGTGTTCGATACCGTGGTCGTACGCGAGAATGAGCGCTTTACCGTCCCGGGTGATGGCCGCGTCCGCGTCGGGGAGCATACGTAACTGCGCCACGGCATCGATGATAAATCAAATGGTGTACGCGAACTGATATTTACTCGATCGCGAGTATCGCCTTCGGTCGATCAGTCGACGTGTTCGGCGGCCGCGTCGCGAAGGTCGACCACGCGAGCGGCGTCGCGATCGAGGGCCTCGGCGACCGCCTCGGGATCGGCGACCGCAAGCGCGCGGGCGGAGATGATGCCCGCCTCCGCGAGGTCGGCCGCGTCTCCGTCACTCACTCCCTCGACGTCCACGACCGGGGTGGGGCGGGACCGCTCACGCCACGCGGACTCCGCGGCGACCGGGTCGCCCGAGCCGTCGGTTTTCGTCCCCGACGCGTCGCCGCGAGCGGAGGCGGCGACCCACGCCCGCTCGGCGGCCGCGTCGTCGCCGAGCGACTCGCCGTCCGGCGCCCCGTCATCCGGTTGGTCGGCGCCGTCGACCTCGTCGCCGTCGGTGTCGCCCCAGTCGTCACTGGTTCCCTCGTCCACGTCGCCGGTCCCGCCGCCGTCGTCCGCCTGCCAGTCGCCCGAGGAGGCGGCGACCCACGCCCGTTCGTCGTCGCCGAGCCCGCGGACCTGCGTCGACCGGCGGGCGAGATCCTCGCCCTCGGACTCGAACGACCAGGCCAGCGAGTGCTCCCGCCGGATGCGCGCGGCGACGCCCGGGTTCACCCCCGCGTCGATCAGCATCCGGTAGGAAACCGCCTTGTCGCGAACGTCCGCCGCGTCGAACGGCGCGTCCACGATGACGGCGGCCGTCGCCGGGCCCACGAATTTCAACTCCCTGACGTTCTCATCCCCCACACCTGGTCACCTATCGAACCGGTCGAACCCGGAGGATTTAATCTTTCTGCGCGGGTTCTCACGAGCGGATAATTCCCGCCGTCGCTCCGCTACGCTTACGGTGGGTGACGGGACATCACTTCCCATGCGCGAACTCTCGGAAATCCGGACGGTGGGCGTCGTCGGCGCGGGGACGATGGGCAACGGCATCGCCCAGGTCGCCGCGACGGCCGGATACGACGTAGTGATGCGCGATATCGAACAGCGGTTCGTCGACAACGGGCTGGAGGCGATCGAGTCGTCGCTGTCGCGCCTCGACGCGAAGGGAGAACTCGACGACTCGCCCGGGGCGATCTACGACCGGATCGCGGGAACGACCGATCTCGGCGACCTCGCGGACGCCGACCTCGTCGTCGAGGCCGCTCTGGAGGATATGGAGGTGAAGCAAGACATCTTCGAGGATCTCGAAGCCGTGACCGACGACGACGTCGTGCTCGGGACGAACACCTCCACCCTCTCTATCACGACGATCGCCTCGGCGACCGACCGCGAGGACCTCGTCGTCGGCCTCCACTTCATGAACCCGGTCCCGATCATGACCGGCGTCGAGGTCGTCACCGGCGAGAAGACCGCCGGCGAGGCGACGGATCTGGCGCACGCGTTCGCCGAAGATCTGGGCAAGGAGACGTGGGAAAGCGACGACAAGCCCGGATTCGTCACCAACCGCGTGCTCATGCCGTGGATCAATGAGGGCATCCGCGCGTACGACGAGGGCGTCGCCTCCAAGGAGGACATGGACAAGGGGATGAAACTCGGGACGAACGTCCCGATGGGCCCGCTGGAACTCGCCGATCACATCGGTCTCGACATCTGCCTCGACGCCAGCGAGACGCTCCACGAGGAGCTCGGCGATCGGTACAAGCCGGCGTACCTCCTCAAACGCAAGGTCGCAGCCGGCGACCTCGGGAAGAAGACCGGCGAGGGATTCTACGAGTACGAGTGACGCGGGCCGATCGTCCGCGCCGCTCGACGGGTCGGGGGAGGGGCATTCGGAACGACTAACCACCCGCCCGCCCGTTCGGCGGGTATGAAGGCCACCGCGACGGCCCACCCCATCCAGGGCCTCGTGAAGTACCACGGGATGCGCGACGCCGAGCGACGCCTCCCGTACCACGACTCGATCAGTCTCTGTACGGCCCCCTCGCGGACGACGACGACCGTCGAGTGGGAGCCGGACGCGTCGCCGACCGACGACGAGTTCCGGATCGACGGGGAGGTCGTCGACGGTCGCGGCGCCGAGCGCATCGAGATGGTCGCCGACCACGTCCGCGCGCTCGCGGATCTCGACGCTGCCGTCCGCGTCGAATCGGAGAACTCGTTCCCGTCGAACGTCGGCTTCGGCTCCTCCTCCTCAGGATTCGCGGCGCTGGCGACGTCGCTGGTGGAGGCCGCCGGCCTCGACATGACCCGACCCGAGATCTCGACGATCGCGCGCCGCGGCTCGTCGTCGGCCGCTCGCGCCGTCACCGGCGCCTACTCCGTGCTGTACGCCGGGATGAACGACGAGGACTGCCGCGCCGAGCGCCTCGACGTGGGTGTCGGTCCGGACGGCTTCGACCCCGAGGAGGACCTCCGCGTGGTGACTGCGCTCGTTCCCTCGTACAAGGAGACCGAGGAGGCCCACCGCGAGGCGGAGGCGAGCCACATGTTCGACGCGCGGATGGCCCACGTTCACGAGCAGCTTCAGCGGATGCGCGACCGCCTCCGCGTCGGAGAGTTCTCTGGGATCTTCGAGATCGCGGAGCACGACTCGCTGTCGCTGACGGCGACGACGATGACCGGCCCCGCCGGCTGGGTGTACTGGCAGCCCGAAACCATCGCCGTGTTCAACGCCGTCCGGGAACTCCGGGAGGAGGAGGAGATTCCGGTGTACTTCTCGACGGACACCGGCGCGAGCGTCTACGTCAACACGCCGACCGAGCACGCCGAGCGCGTCGAAGAGCGCGTCGCCGAGGTCGGCGTCGAAACCGATATCTGGGAGGTCGGCGGTCCGGCGCGCGTACTCGGGGAGTCGAAGTCTCTGTTCTGACTCGGAAGTGCCGCTCCGTGTTTCGACGGGAGCGGACACAGGTTCGGCCGACACGGAGCCGTCGCTGTGTCCTGGGCTGACAGGCGGCGCAGTTGCGTCCCGGAGCGCCGACGATCTCTCGGCCGACTCCGTCACCCGCGAGCGGTGCGCCGCACACCCGCTCGTCGCCCGCGGGCCGTCCTCACGTCATGGGCGTGCTGGTCCCGGCTCCGTAGTTGAACGTTCGGACGACCCCGCCGGGTCTTCGACGCCCGTCACGCCCTTACCCACGTGCCCCATACGGTGGCCCGTATGCATGTCGTCGTTCTCGGCGCCGGCTACGCCGGCGTCGCCCTGACCAGAAGGCTCGAATCCGGACTTCCGCCGGAGGTGGATATCACGCTCGTCAACGAGAGGGCGGACCACGTGCTCGTCCACGAGACCCACCGCGCGATCCGCCGGCCGGCGGTCGCGGAGGCGATCTCGGTACCCCTCGACGACCTGCTCGACCGTGCCGAACTAGTCGTCGACCGCGTCGTCGACGTGGACCCCGACGCGGGCCGAGCCGAACTGGCCGACGGCGACGCGATCGAGTGGGACTACGGCGCCCTGTGTCTCGGTTCGGAGACCGCGTACTACGGGATCGAGGGGCTGCGCGAGCACGCGACGCCGCTGAAGTCGCTCGACGACGCCGCGGCGATCCGGGAGCAGTTCTCGGAGCTGGTCGACGACGGCGGGCGCGTCGTGGTCGGCGGCGCCGGCCTGTCGGGCGTGCAGGTCGCCGGCGAACTCGCCGCGCTGGCCCGCGAGGAAGGCGCCGAGGTGCCCGACGACGTGGAGATCGCGCTGGTCGAGCAGCTGGACGAAGTGGCCCCGAACTTCCCCGCGGGCTTCAGTCGGGCCGTCCACGAACAGCTTGAGGCGTGCGGCGTCGACGTCGAGACGGACACCGCCGTCGAACGAGTGTTCGACGACCGGATCGCCACCGACGGCGGTGACCTCCGCTACGACCAGTTTGTCTGGACCGGCGGCATCGCCGGCGACGACGCGGTCGAGGGCGACCGTCCTGTCGTGCGGGCCGACCTCCGACTCACTGACCGCACGTTCGCGCTGGGCGACGCCGCCCGCGTCGTCGACGCGGACGGCGAACCGGTCCCCGCCTCCGCGTCCGCGGCGATCCGCGAGGCCAAGACGGCCGCCGAGAACGTCGGCCGGCTGGTCGACCACGAGCTGTCGGCCTCCCCGGACGACTTCGCTCCCCGGCTCGCGACGTACCGCTTCGAGGTGCCCGGGTGGCTCGTCTCCGTCGGGGACCGTGCGGTGGCGCAGCTGGGGCCGACGGTGCTCACCGGCACGGCGGCGAGGGCGTCGAAGGCGGGCGTCGGCGCCGGCTATCTCACGTCCGTTGGCGCCGTCCGCAAGGCTGTCGAGCTGGCCGAGGCGGAACTCCGATAACGAGAATCGAACGATCGTCCACCGTTCTCCCTTGTACACCTAGAACTGATGCGTTGAATATGCAGCTAACGCTTACATCAAACCGTGTCGTTCGATAGCGTATGCCATCATCAGGTATCGATCCGTACAGCGCGTCCGAGGGCGTGTTCGAGTGTCTCGGCTGCGGCGCGCGGACCCGAACGGACAGCCATCCCGGGACGTGCCCGGAGTGTGACGGCACCGTCCAAAACATCGCCGTCAGTCGGGAGTGAGCGGCGGGCCCGACCCCGGTAGCGACGCGGCTCGCGAACGCCGGGAGCGCGACGCTTAACCGGTTCGCGCCGTTATTCTCGTCGATGACCGACACGCCGCGAGCGACGGGGATGGACGCCTTCGCGGCGCTTGGCGACGAGGTCCGGTCGGCGCTCTCCGAGCGCGGGTTTACGACGCCCACGGCGCCACAGCGGCGGGCGATCCCGCCGCTGGCGGATGGGAAGGACGCCCTTGTCATCGCACCGACGGGGACCGGCAAGACCGAGACGGCGATGTTGCCGGTGTTGTCGGCGCTCGCGGGGACGCGTCCGGAGGGCCTCGGCGCCCTGTACGTGACGCCGCTGCGGGCGCTCAACCGGGACATGCGCGAGCGGTTGGAGTGGTGGGGCGAGTACCTCGACCTCGACGTGCAGGTGCGCCACGGCGACACCACCGACTACCAGCGCAGCAAGCAGGCGAACGACCCCCCGGACGTGCTGGTGACGACGCCGGAGACGCTGCAGGCGATGTTGACCGGTGAGAAACTCCGTGCGGCCCTCTCGGACGTGGACCACGTCGTCGTCGACGAGGTCCACGAGTTGGCGGCCTCGAAACGCGGGGCCCAGTTGACTGTCGGGTTAGAGCGCGTGCGCCGGCTCGCCGGCGACTTCCAGCGCATCGGTCTCTCCGCGACGGTCGGCGACCCGGAGGAGGTCGGGAAGTTCCTCACCGGCGACCGCGGCTGTGAGATCGTCGAAGTCGACGTGGGGAGCAAGGTGGAGTTCGACGTGGTCTCCCCGGAGGTGACGGCGGAGGACGAACGCCTCGCCGGGAAGCTCGCGACCGATCCGGACATCGCCAGCCACGTCCGGCTGATCCGCGACATCGTCCGCGAGCACGAGTCGGTCCTGATATTCGTGAACACCCGGCAGACCGCGGAGGCGCTGGGATCGCGGTTCAAGACGCTCGGCGAGCCGATCGGCGTCCACCACGGGTCGCTGTCGAAGGACGCCCGGATCGAAGTCGAGGACGGGTTCAAAGCCGGCGATGTCGACGGGCTCGTCTGTACCTCCTCGATGGAGCTGGGGATCGACGTGGGGAGGGTGGATCACGTCGTACAGTACAACTCCCCGCGCGAGGTCGCGCGCCTGCTCCAGCGGGTCGGCCGCGCGGGTCACCGCCGCGACGAGGTGAGCCGCGGCACCGTCGTCACCGACAGCCCCGACGACACGATGGAGGCGCTGGCGATCGCCCGGCGGGCCGTCGAGGGCGACGTGGAGGAGTCGGGCATCCACCACGGCAGCCTCGACACGCTCGCCAACCAGATCGTCGGCCTGCTGATGGACATGGGCGAGGTCGACGCCCGCGAGGCGTACGATCTGATCACGCGGGCGTATCCCTTCCGCGATCTCCCCGAGGAGACGTTCCGCGAGGTCGCCCGGGAGCTGTCCGGGAACCGGCTGCTGTGGATCGACGAGGAGCGCGACGTGCTGGAGACCTCCGGCGGCACCTGGCAGTACTACTACCGGAACCTCTCGATGATCCCCGACGAGGAGACGTACGACGTGTACGACATCTCCTCGCGCCGCCAGATCGGCACGCTCGACGAGCGCTTCGTCGTCAACTTCGCCCAGCCCGGCGAGGCGTTCATTCAGGGCGGGGAGCTGTGGCGGATCAACGACATCGACGAGGAGGAGTCGGAGGTGAACGTCGCGCCCATCGAGGACCCCGCCGGCGAGGTGCCCTCCTGGACCGGGCAGGAGATCCCGGTCCCCCGCGCCGTCGCCGCGGAGGTCGGGGAGATGCGCGGCGTCGCCGAGCCGCAGTTCGCCGGCGGCGCCGACGCCGACGCGGTCGCCCGCGAGTTCGCGGGCCGGTACCCCGCCGGCGCGGAGACGATCCGCGTGGGGCTCGAGACGGTCGGCCGCCACGTCGAGGCGGGCCACCCGATGCCGACGGATTCGCGCATCGTCGTCGAGGGCAGGGGGCGGTCGATCGCCGTCAACGCCGCCTTCGGCCACGAGGTGAACCGCACGCTCGGGCGCCTCCTCTCGGCGCTCGTCGGCCAGCGGACCGGCTCGTCGGTCGGGATGGAAGCGGACCCCTACCGCATCGAGTTGGAAGTGCCCAACGGCGTGACACCGGGGACGGTTATCCAGGTGCTGGAGGAGACCGACGCCGAACACGTCGAAGCCCTCCTCGAACTCGCCTTGAAGCATTCGGACACGCTCAAGTTCACGCTCGCGCACGTCGCCGCGAAGTTCGGCGCGCTGAAGCGGTATCAGGGGAACAAACGGTTCGGCGGCGACCGACTCATGGCGGCGCTGGAGGACACGCCCGTCTTCGACGAGGCCGTCAGGGAGGTGTTCCACACCGAACTCGCAGTCGAGGAGACGGCCGAGCTGCTCGCCGATATCCACGCCGGCGAGGTCGATGTCGTCGCCGCCCGCGAACGCACGCCGCTGGGGACCGACGGCCGCTCCTCGGGCCGGGAGTTCCTCGTCCCCGAGAACGCCGACGCCTCCGTGATCGAGACGATCCGGGATCGAATTATGGACGACCACGTGATCCAGCTCTGTGTCCACTGCGGCGAGTGGACCCAGCGGACGAAGGTGCGCCGCGTCCGCGACAGCCCGGAGTGTCCCGAGTGCGGATCCACCCGCATCGCGGCGCTGAACCCGTGGGCCGACGAGGTCGTCCAGGCCGTCCAGGCGAGCGAGAAGGACGAGGAGCAGAGGCAGCTCACCCGGAAGGCGAACCGCTCGGCCAATCTCGTGCAGGCGCACGGGAAGCAGGCGGTGATCGCGCTGGCGGCCCGCGGGGTGGGGCCGCACAACGCCGCGCGGATCATCGGGAAGCTTCGGGAGGACGAGGACGACTTCTACCGAGACATCCTGCAACAGGAGCGGCAGTACGCGCGGACGAAGAGCTTCTGGGAGTGACCGTGGCGGGCCGACTCTCCGGGTTCGCCGGCGCCGTCGTCAGTCCTCGCCCTCCCACTCCTCTAGCGTCGAGGAGACGGCGTTGGCGAGGTGGTTGAAGTCACGCAGCTCCATCCCGTCACTGGTGACGAGCACGCCCTTGTCGCGACCGTCGATGCGGACGGCGTAGCCGTTCTCGAACACACGTAGGGTGTAGCGGTACCCGCCCAGCTCCGTGCCTGAGTAGCCGTCGCTGGCCATCGCGAAGTCCTGCCGCTCGGTGCCGATGAACGCCATCAGGTCGGCGTCCTGCTCCAGGTCGTCGCGCAGATACAGCTGCTCGTGGTCAGTCCGCGAGAAGTACGTCACCGAGCGGGCGTTGTCGCCGACGGTCGTCCGGCACGTCGAGACGAGTCGATCCGCGGCCTCGTCGGGGAGCAGTTGGGACATACCACCCGACTGCCGGCCGCGTCGGTAGTCGGTGTGGTAGCTGCCATCCTTGCCGGTTTCTTCGCTCCCCGAACCGGTGGGAGGGTCGGCCACCCGCTATGTGTCGCGGTACCCGATATCACACATCGTTTTCCTGACCGCTCCCGTCGGGGCCGGTATGACGACCGCCGACTCCGGGGGCGACGACGCCCGCACCGACGGAACGGACCCGTTCGGCCGCGCGATCCGCGAGTTCGCACGCGACGAGCGGACGGAGCCGCTGTGGTGTGTGGACGGGAACGAGCGCCTCGATCACCCCATCGAGCGGTTCTACTTCGCCGAGCGCGACGCGTCGGTGTACGAGACGCTCGGTTCCGACGGGCTGGCGACGCCGCTGCTCGATCTGGGTGCGGGGGCCGGACGCGACGTACTCCGGTTTCAGGAACGCTACGAGGGGGAGGTGGTGGGGCTGGAGTCGTCCGCGAACCTCGTCGCGACGATGCGCGAGCGCGGCGTCGACTCGGCGGTTCGAGGCGACATGTTCGCGCTGCGCGAGCAGTTCGACCGGGACCGCTTCCGGGCCGTCTACGCCCACGGAACCCAACTCGGACTGGCCCGGCCGCCACACCGCCTCCGCGAGTTTCTGGCGGATATGGCGGTCGTGACGACCGACGACGCCGTCGCCGTCCTCGACAACTACGACCCCGACGCCGACGGCGTCCGCGACCTCCTCGGGTGGCGACCCGACCCCACGCCGGGCATGGGCTACCGCGTGATGCACTTCGAGTACGAGGGGGACGTGGGCGACACCCTGCTGTTCCGGCCGTTCGCGCCCGACGTACTCCGGGAGGCGTGCGTCGGCTCGGAGTGGTCGGTCGCCACGGTGCGGTACACGAACGACCACCACTACGAGGCGGTGTTGCGGAAGGGCTGACTCTTCGGGATCGCTCAGTCTCCGTCGTCGCGCTCGGCGGCGCCCCAGTCGTCCAGCGGGTCGCCGCCGAGGACGAAGTCCGTCCCCTCGTGTTCCGTGACGACGACGTACACCGTTCGTTCGGGGACGCCGAATCGATCGCCGAGTTCGGCGGTCAGGCGGCGGGCGAGCGCGTGGCGCTGCTCGACGGTCCGCCCGACACGGACGTCCGCGTTCACGAGCGCGACCGGATCCTCGGGATCTGCGCCGCCCAACTGCGGGTCGCTCTCGACGACCGACACGCCCACGTGGTCGGTTCCGGTGTCCATGACCTCGGCGTACGTCTCGGCGACCCAGTCGGCGAACGACGCGCGCTCGGCGTCGGTGACGGCGACGGAGAGATCGAATCGAAGGTGTGGCACGAGTGAACGATCCGCGTACGACGGATAGCTGTGTCGGCGGCGGCGGGAGCCTCAGGTCGACCGCTCCGCGACGACGGTCCCGCTCGCGTCGCGCAGGATCACCGTCTCGCCGTCGTTGTTCAGCGTCGGTCGACCCCGACCCCAGTACAGGTCGGTCTCGGTGTCCTCGCCGCTGCCGACGTGGAGCGTCAGCGACGCGCCCGCCGCCAGCGTTACGCCGGCGGGGAATTCGTAGGTGAAGCCCGCCTCGTCCGACAGCGTCCATCCCGTGAGGTCGACCGCCTCGTCCCCGCGGTTCGTGAGGACGACGTACTCGTCGTTGAGGTTCTCGCCGTCGGCGCCCTCGGCGTCGGCGTGGATCCGCGAGACGACGACGCCGTCGCCGGTCTGCGTTGCGGTCACCGTCGCGGTGGCGGTCGTCTCGTCGTCGCCGGCTGGACCGGGCGTGCCGTTCCGACAGGACCACAGTCCGCGACTCCCCGCCATCGCGCGCTCCTCCGCGGCGTAGAACGTGTCGCCGCGCTCGAACGAGGAGTCGTACACGCGGGCGAGGCCCCGGTCGATCAGCGCGTAGTTGAACGAGCCGCCGTCGTGGTGGACGTACACGAGCAGCCGATCGTAGTACCCGCGGCGTGGTTCGTTCGAGTCGAACGCGAGCGTCACCTCCTCGCCGAGGAGTCGGTTCCTCGCGTAGGCGCTGGCGCGGTCGCCGTACTCGCGCAGACACGACCGGCCGGCGTCCGTGTCCGGGACGCCCTCGAACTCGTCCGGGGAGTTCTCGCCGTACACCTCTGGCGTGTCGACACCGAGGAGGCGTGCGGTGTCCGTCGTGCCGTTCTCGTACTCGAACCGGAACGTGTCGCCGTCGACGATCTCGACGACCGTGACGCGAGGGCCGTTCGCCGGAGGCGAGGCGGTGACCGGCGTTCCGCCCGATCCGGGAGGCACCGTCTCCGTCGCGTCGGCGCTCCCGGCCGTCGACGGGCCGGCCGGCTCGGCGGCACAGCCCGCGACCACGAGCAGGAGGCAACACGCGAGCGCGGCGAGACCGCGGGTGGACATACTCGACACGTCGGGGGGCACGTCGAAAGGCGTTCTGGAGCGACCGGGGGAATCGGGCGGGGCGAGCGCGAACCGGCCTATCGAGCGCGCTCGTAGACGACGAAGTCGAAGCCGTCGCGCTCGTCGCGCTCGAGTTCCCGCCACTCGTCGGGGTCGAACTCGGGAAACGTGGTGTCGCCCTCGTACGACTCGTGAACTTCCGTCAACACCAGCTCGTCGGCGAGCGGGAGGAACTGCTCGTAGACGTCGCCGCCGCCGGCGACGTAGACCCTGTCGACGCCCCGCTCGGCGGCGTCGCCGCGGGCGGCCGCGAGCGCCTCCTCGACGGAGTCGGCGACGATCACGTCGTCCGAGAGGTCCGGGCTCGACCGCGAGAGGACGACGTTCGTTCGGTCCGGGAGCGGCCCCCCGACGTCGCTCGCGATCGACTCGTACGTCCGGCGTCCCATGATCACCGGGTGGCCGGTCGTGGTCTCCTTGAAGTGACGCATGTCGGTCGGGAAGTGCCACGGCATCCCGCCGTCGGCACCGATGACGCCGTTGGCTGCGACGGCGGCGATGAGTGAGACGCGAACGTCGGCGTCCTCGTCGCCGTCGCCGTCAGTATCGCCATCGCTCGGCGGGGATCTGTCGTCGTCGTCCATCACTCGGCGACCGCGAACTCGATGCCCGGCGCGGGGTCGTAGTCGAGCAGCTCGATGTCGTCGAACGTCAGGTCGTCGAGGGGCTTGTCGGCGACGCGCAGCGTCGGCTTCTCGCGCGGCTCGCGGCCCAACTGCCGCAGCAGCCCCGGCACGTGGTCCTTCTTCTCGTCGCCGTCGGCCTCCGCCGGCGCGGTCCCCTCGACCCAGTCGGCCAGTTCCCGATACGCCTCGCTCGACTCCGCGGCGGCGACGCGCCCGGCGAGTTCCTCGCGGTTCCGCCCGTACCAGTCGCCGCGGTCCTCAGTCCCGCAGTAGACGTGCGCGTCGACGACGCTGTGGGCGAACGTTCCGGGCTCGAAGCCGGTGCGCCGAGCGACGGCCGTGAGGAGGATCGAGTAGGCGGCGATGTTGAACGGGATGCCGAGCGCCAGGTCGCCCGAGCGCTGGGTGAGATGGAGGTTCAGGCGGTCGCCCTGGACGTTGAACACGAAGGTGTAGTGACACGGCGGGAGCGTCGAGACGGTCGCGTTCGCGGGGTGCCACGCGTTCACGACGATCCGCCGGGAGTTCGGGTTCTCGCGGAGGGTGTCGAGGACGTACGCGAGCTGGTCGAAGGTGCGCTCGTCGTCGTTCATCCACCGGTGGGTCTCGTCGGGCCACGTTTCGCCCTCCAGCCCCTCTTCCGGAACGGGGTAGCGACGCCAGAAGCGACCGTAGGCGGTGTCGAGGCGCCCCTCATCGTCTGCCCACGCGTCCCAGATGCCGGTCTTCTCGCGAAGGTCGCGGACGTGCTCCTCGCCCGAAAGATACCAGAGAAGTTCGTGGATCAGCGAGTTCCAGCGGAAGCCAGACAGGTCCTTCGTCGTGAGCAGGGGGAAGCCGTCCGCGAGGTCGGCCTCGTAGTGCGCCGAGAACGAGGAGAGCGTGTCGACGCCGGTCCGGTTCGGCTTGTAGGCGCCGTCCCGGAGTACGTCCTCCACGGTCGAGAGGTACTGCTGCATACGCGAGAGGGGCGGCCGGGTCGCCGTAAACGTACCGAAGGTGGCGACCGACGGCGGACGCGGACCGCTACAGATCGCAGTCGAGACACCAGAACGCCCCCCGGAGACGGCCGTGTCGCTCCGGTCCGATCCCTGGTACCTCGCCGAGTTCGTCCATGTCGCAGTACGGCCGGTTCCGCTGGATCCGCTCGAACAGCGTCGGTCCGAATCCCTCCAGCGCCGTGACGCGCTCGGGCGGGACGACGTTCACTTCGGTCCACAGCTCCTCCCACTTCGGGTCGCCCTCGAACACCGTGTCCGCCTCCAACGCCAGCTCGTGCGCCTCCTCGACGCCGTACCCCTCGGCGCGGAACCGGATCTCGCTCAGCTCGTGGTGGAGGAGGTACCGCTCGTAGGGGCGGTACAGCTCGCTCACCCACACCTCGTTCAGCGGCACGCCCTCGCGCCGCGCGGCCGGCGGCGCGATCACCTCGCCCTCGTACTCGACGTTGTAGAACGCGTTGTAGCGGGCCATCTCCTCGTGCGGCCTGTACACGATCTCGTACCCTCGTTCCTCCATCTCCGCGCGCGGGTCGGGGACCGCCGACGCGTCCGTCGACATGGCCGAGCGGTGACCTCGGGCGCAACTATCGGTTTCGCTTCCGGGCCGCCGCCACCGACGCGACGGCGCCGAACGCGAACCCCCAAGACCCGTGCCGCCGAACGCACGTCCATGATCCACAACCTCGCCGCCGGCGTGCAGGCGTTCACGAGCAACGCGTTCCTCGTGTCCGGCCCCGCGAGCGCCGATTCCTCGGCGACCACCGACGACGGCGACGCGGGCCGACGCGTCCTCGTCGACACCGGCTCGAACTTCGACGTCCTCCCGCTCGTCCGCGAGCGCGTCGACGGCCTCGACGCGGTCGTCCTCACCCACACCCACCACGACCACGTCGGCAACGTCGAGGCCGTGTGCGACGCCTTCGGCGTCGAGACGTGGGGCTTCGATACGAGCCAGCCCTCGGTCGACAACGAGATCCCCGACGGCGGAAGCGTCGACTTGGGTCTCGGCAGCTACGAGGCGCTGCACACGCCCGGTCACAAGAACGACCACCTCTGTCTGTACGACGGGGACGCGGGCGTCCTGTTCGCCGGCGACCTGATCTTCCAGAACGGCGGCTTCGGCCGGACGGATCTGGAGGAGGGCGACCGAGATGCACTGATCCGCAGTATCGACCGCGTTCGCGACCGCGTCGACGGTGACGGCCTCCGAGAGCTACACGTCGGCCACGGGCCCAGCGTGCTGGACTCGCCGTTCGATCACGTGGAACTCGCCGGGCGAGCGGCGCGAACGCGGTAGCGGGGCGACCGGACGCAGCGCAGCCGTCAGCGGCCCCGGGCTGTCAGTCGCGCTATCGATCCCGCGCCGCCGCCAGCAACTCGCCGTACGCCTCGCGGTACGCCGACGCGACGGCGTCGGGGTCGCCTCGTTCTTCGCCGGTCAGCGGGCGCAGGTCGTGTGTCGAGAGCGGATCGAGCATCGCGGTCACGCGGTCGACGTGGACCTCAAGCGTCCCCTCGTCGCGGTCGCCGGTCGCGGTCTCGCGCGCGAGCGCCCAGCGGTCGCCGTCGTACACGCGACACCGACCGGGGTCGACGACGGCGACCGCGTCGAACTCGACCTCGCGAAGCGGCATCGCCACGTCCCCGTACGACTCCACGAGCGCGACACCCGACTCCCCGGCCGCGCGAACGTCCTCCGCGAGGCGGTCGAGCGCGGGGAGGTGGAGCTCGCGCATCGCGTCGTTGACCGCCCGGATCGAGTCGACGCGACGGGCGCCCCCGAGCGGGAGATCATCGCGGAGTCGGGACGGGACCTCGGCGGTTCCGTTCACCACCCACTCGTCGCCGTCGGCGGTCCGGACGCGGTCGACGAGGAACGTCCGACCGGACTCGCCGAGCAGCCCGGTCTCGCCCGACGTCGGTCGCCAGAGGCGGTGGATCGGGTTCCGCCGCTCGTGGGTCGCGTCGCCCTCGGCGGCCCGGAGCAGTCGGTCGATGTCTTTCCCGTACAGCCGGCCGTCGTCCGCCGCGAGGCGAACGTCGTCGTGGTCGAACCACCGGTCGTTGCCGGCGCGGGGCTTGAACACGGCGGGTCGCGAGCCGTCGTCGCGGAGCCGCGCGGCGAGCCCGACCGCGAACGTCGTCTTGCCCGCGTCGACGGGGTCGCCCCCGGCGACGAGGAGCTTCACGCTCCGTCCGCGGACGCGTCGTCCGGGTGCTCGGAGTCGTCGCTGTCGGCCGAGTCGCCGGCGCCGTCGAGGTCCTCCGGCCGGCGCACGCCGTAGTAGCCGGGCTCGTCGTCCCCGCGCGGCTCCGCGACGACGAGCTCCTCCGCGTTCGTCATGACCCACGGGATCGCCCAGTCGAGCAGCACCTCCTCGGTCCCCTCGTCGATCTCGGCGTCCGGCTCCAGCCCCTGCAGGAGCCGCGCGATCTCGTAGACGGTGTACATCCGGTCCGGCTCGAACAGCTCCGCGGGCGTGTAGAAGTCGCACGGGTACAGCCCCGGGAACTCCGATTTCTCGATCGGCATACCCGTCGGTAGTTCGCGGCGTCGCTAAAGGGCGACGGGTCGGGAGCGGTCGCGATCGCCGGCGGTTACGTCGGGAGGTCGGCCTCGGTCCCGCACTCGGGACACACGAACCCCATGCCGTCGTCGTCCGGAACCGCCGCAAGCGCCTCGTGCCCGCATTCGCGGCACTCGACCGGCACACGAACCTCCGTCGAGTCCGCCGGCGCGCCGAGCGCGAGCGCGTCGACGGCCTCATCGCCCTCGTTGCTCCCGGTCTGGTACTCGCCGGGCGCGAACCGGACCGCCTCCCCCTCGCCGACCTCGACGGTGCCGTCCTCCGTCTCGAACGTCGCGGCCCCCGAGAGGATCACGAACACCTCCTCCTGATCGAGGTGGGTGTGCAGCCCGCCGGAGAACCCCTCGCCCGGCTCGAGCCGGTAGTGGTTGATCGCCATGTCCTCGGTCCCGAGCGCGTCGGTGAGGCGTCGCATCTCCACGTCGTTGCCGAAGCCGCCGGTCTCGACCTCGTCGATCTCGATGTGCTCCATCGATCGGCGCCTCGGTCGGTGGCGATATGAATCGTCCGGCGGCGGAACCTCCGTGCGGCCCGTTCTCGACCCCGACTCCCTACCTCGAGTACTCGGCCGTCAACGATTCGTATATCGCCTCGATCTCGGCGGTCCCGGCGTCAACGGTGCCGCCATGGTAGCAGTGGACCGTTTCCGCGTCCAACCCCGCGAGGCGTCCGACCGATCGAGTCGCCTCGGCCATGTCGGGCGTGAAGTGCTCCGCCGGGCCGATCAATTCCCCGTTCTCGCCGCGGAGCGCGTCGGCCGCGAGCAGCAGTTCGGCCTCGGGGAGGTGAAACGCCAGATGACCGGGCGCGTGGCCGGGCGTGAACACCGCCCGCATCGGCCCGGCCTTCGTCCGGAACGTCACGCCGTCCTGTAGCTCCACGTCGATCGGAACCGGCTCGTAGCGGTTGCCGTCGGGGTCGCTCTTGACCGGGAACTCCCGGCCGTCGACGTACGGCGCCGCCGCCTCGTGCGCGTACACGACGGGGTCGGCCGCACGCTCGCGCGCCGACGCCAGACAGCCCGCATGGTCGCCGTCGTGGTGCGTGAGGACGATCCCACGAACGTCAGCCAGGTCGAGCCCGTGCTCCGACAGCGCCGCCGCCAACTGATCGGTCTGTCCCGGGAGCCCGGCGTCGATCAGCAGCGGTCCCCTCGGCGTCTCGACGGCCACTGGATGGAACGCGGCCGTTCCCTCCTCTCGCTCCATCGTCAACTCCAGCGCGTACACGCCCTCGGCGAGTTCCATGGCCTCCGTGTGTGTCGCAAGCATCCTAACTGTGGGTGTCGAGAGTACTGATGGCGCACACTGCAAGCGATCGGGACGGTTCGCCGGCGTGCTGGTGGGCTCTTGCGGCGCCGCGGCTACCGGGCGTGGCGTCGAAAGAACGCGGGTGTCCGGCTCGGATCCCTCCGGATCCGTTCGTCGTCGCCGGCTTACTCGAAGAGCTGGACGGCCTGCTGGTAGCGGGTGGCGGGCTCGTCCCAGTCGACGACCTCGAAGAACGCGGAGACGAAGTCGCCGCGGGCGGGGCCGTAGTCGTAGTAGTAGGAGTGCTCCCACACGTCCAGCGCGAGGATCGGATGGCCGCCCCAGATCGCGCCCTGGTCGTGTTTGTCGACCACGACGTTGCGGAGCTGGTTCGAGAACGTGTCGTACACGAGCAGCGCCCAGCCGGAGGCGTTGCCCGCCGCGGCCTCGAACTCGCCTTTCCACGCCTCATACGAGCCGAAGTCCTCGGCGATGCGGTCGGCGAGCGCGCCCGAGGGCTCGTCGCCGCCCTCGGGACTCATGTTCTGCCAGAACAGGTCGTGCAGAATGTGGCCCGACGAGTTGTGCGTCACGTCGCGAATGGCACCGGCCGAGGACGAGAAGTCGCCCTCCTCGCGATTCGCTTCGAGCGTCTCCTCCGCAGAGTTCCAACCGTTGACGTACCCCTGATGATGGGTGTCGTGATGCCACGTCAGCACCTGCTCGGAAATGTGCGGTTCCAGTGCGTCGTAGTCGTACGGCAACGGATCGAGTTCGTAGCTCATGTGCGGTTCATTGTACGGCCGTCCGGCAAAAGAGCGTTCCCTGAATCCGCTTTACGTAGCGATCCCGACAGGAATCGCGAGCCGCTCACAGCACGTACGGACCACGCTGGCGGATCGGCTCGTCGTGCGGCTCGCCGGCGACGCAGACCACGCGGAACCCGGCGTCGTCACCGTCGGACGGGGACTGCGAATCGTGGGGGGCGAACTCGACCGATCGACCGCCGTCGACCGGAAGTACGTCACCCGCGTCGATCCGGTCCCCGTCGGCCGTTCCGGCGCCCGCGACGCCGAAGGCGAAGCCGGTCCAGCCGTCCGGGACCGTCCAGGTCCACGCGTCGTCGACGCGGGCGTCGAGATACTCCATCGGCGTGTGGAGTTCGAGCGGAGACCCGTCGCCGACGACGGTCGTCACGGTCGCGCCGTCCTCGGTCGCGGTCGGGAGATCCGCGGCGGCGGCGTCAGCGTAGTCGGCCTCGATCTCCTTCCGTTCGCGCGGGAGGTTCACCCACAACTGAAGCCCGTTGCAGGCGGCCCCGTCGGCGGGGAACTCCGAGTGACGGATGCCGCCGCCGGTCGTAATCTGCATCGCGTCGCCCTCGCGGGCGGTGTGTGACACACCGAGAGAGTCCTCGTGTTCCATCCCCCCGTCGAGCATGTACGAGACGATCTCGAACCCGCGGTGGGGATGCATGGGGAACCCCGTGTCAGGGTCGATGTAGAACCGCTCGAACAGGACGAACGGGTCGCGGTGGGACGGGTGTGTCTCGGTTGGGAACGCGCGCGTCGAGTTCACGCCCGTTCCGTGACGAACCTGTCCGCCGGGGATCGGCTCGTCGCGATCGGATCCCTCTGGGTCGGTCATCGACTGGTCGCCTCCATGGCGACACCGAGTCGACCGACGGGGATAACGCCCGCGTCGCCGGAAGCTCGCCGCCGGCCGGCGGCGACGGGCGCGGTGAAACCGAGCGCGGGCCGACCCTCAGATCCGCGGATCGGTATCGGCAGCGTCCTCCAGCGAACGGTTGTGCAACGCGTCGCCGCTGGCGGCGTCGAACAGGTGAACCGCGTCCGACGGGAACCGCGCGACGACGGACTCGCCGGCGTCGATGCGGCGCATGCCGCCGACGGTCGCGACGAACGTGTCCGTCGCGTCCCCGCCGAAGCCGAGGTAGACGGCGTTCTCGTTGCCCATCGGCTCGACGACGTCGACCACCGTGGCGAACTCGTCGCCGTCGGTCGCCCGGTCGTCGGCCGTGACCTCGATATCCTCCGGGCGGATACCGAGGGTCACGCCGTCGGCGCCCTCGACCGCCTCGCGCATGTCGGCCGTCAGCGGGTACTCGAAGCGGTCCGTGACCAGCCGGTCGCCCTCCACGGTCGCCTCGAAGAAGTTCATCGCCGGCTCGCCGATGAACCCCGCGACGAAGTGGTTCGCCGGGCGGTGGTAACACTCCAGCGGCGTGCCGACCTGTTGGAGCTCGCCGCCGTCGAGGATCGCGATCCGGTCGCCCATCGTCATCGCCTCGGTCTGGTCGTGCGTGACGTAGACGGTCGTCGTGTCCAGGTCGTCCTGGATGCGCTGCAGTTCCGTCCGCATCTGCGAGCGGAGCTTGGCGTCGAGGTTCGACAGCGGCTCGTCCATCAGGAACACCTCCGGTTCACGGACGATCGCCCGGCCGAGCGCGACGCGTTGCTGTTGCCCGCCGGACAGCTCCGACGGCTTCCGGTCGAGCAGTTCCGGGATGTCGAGCATGTCGGCCGCGTTCCCGACGCGCTCGTCGATCTCCGCGTCCGCCATGTCCGTGGACTCCTCCAGCCCGAACGACATGTTCTCCCGGGTGGTCATGTGCGGGTACAGCGCGTACGACTGGAACACCATCGCGATGTCCCGGTCTTGCGGCTTCTGGCCGACGATGGACCGGCCGCCGAGACGGATGTCGCCGCTGGTGACCGTCTCCAGCCCGGCAACCATCCGTAGCGTCGTCGATTTCCCGCAGCCTGACGGGCCGACGAGCACGAGGAACTCCCCGTCCTCGATGTCGACCGTCACGTCGTCGACGGCGACGATATCCGAGCCGTCGTCGTCCGTGAACACCTTTCGTACGTCCTCGAGTTCGAGTTGTGCCATTGTCAGAGTCCCCCACGTGACCCGCGAGTGCGGGTCGATCGGTCGTGATCGGTCGATCCGACGGCACACGCCGTCGGTGTTGCGGTCGGCGCGTCGTACGCGTTCGCGACTCGCACCGCTCGATTCGAGGCCTCCCTGCGGTCGGCCTCGCGGTTCTCACGGCTCCCGCCGGTCGCCGCTCGCTTCGAGGGCTCACTGCTGTCGGCCCCCGCATTGCTCGCGGCTCCCGTCGGTCGCCGCTCGCTTCGAGGCACTCGCTTCGCTCGTGCCTCGCACTTCTCACGGCTCACTGCGTTCGCCGTTCGCTTCGAGGGCTCACTGCGTTCGCCCTCGCCCGTCTCGCGGGTCGCTTCACTCCCCGCTCGATTCGAGGACTCGCTTCGCTCGTCCTCGCACTTCACGTGGCCACCCCCTCGGCGAACTCCTCGCCGAACATGATGTACACGATGAGCGTCGGCAGCGCGGCGATGAACGCCCCGGCCATCCGGAGCGCGAAGTCCTGTCCCTCCATCGACTCCCCGAGGCCCGCGAGGATGAGCACGACCGGGGCGGCCGGACTCGACTCGGTGGACACGAGGATGAGCGCGAACAGCAGGTCGTTCCAGATCTGTGTGAACTGGTAGATGAGCACGACCGCGAACATCGGCGTCGAGATCGGGAAGACGATCCGGCGGTACGTCCGGCGGAACGTCGCGCCGTCGAGGCGCGCCGCCTCGATCATCTCCTCGCTCACGTTCCGGTAGTACGACCGGAACAGCACCATACAGATCGGGATGCCGTACGCGACGTGAGTGATCGTCAACTCGACGAGCCCGGTGTACGCCTCCGGCACGCCCAGCACCCACAGTGGCGTGAGCAGTTCCTGCAGCGGCATCGCGCCCCAGAACTGCGACAGCGGGACGAGAACGGCCTGATACGGGATGAAGATCCCGGCGACGAGCATGGTCAACACCGGCGCCTTGTACCGGGCCCGCCAGTCGGCCTGCGTCAGCCCGTAGGCGGCGAAGCTCCCGAGCAGCGCCGAGAGGATCGTCGCGGGCACCGCGTACAGCGCGCTGTTGACCATCCCACGACCGAGCGCCGCCAGTGCGGTCTGCCACTTCTCAAGCGTGAAGAACCGCGGCGGCGGCGGCGCGAACGGCAGGGTCGACGAGATCCCCTCCGGATTCGTCTTGAACGCCGTGACCAGTCCCGACTCAATGGGCGTCAGGAAGAAGGCGGTCATCGCGAGGATCGTGACGTACAGCGCGACGCGGTAGCCGTCGACCCCCGCGAGGTCGTCGCGGAGGCGGTCGGCGATGCCGTCGGTTCGGCCGGTCGAGTCCGTCGAGTCGGATCCGTCGAGTGGTTCGTCGCTCATAGGTTCCCCTGTTTGTACTCGTAATACAGGTACGGGCCGATGATCGACAGCGCCATCAGGAACAGGATGATCGCGATCGCCGACGCGTACGCCCAGTTGTTCGTGCTGTACGCCTCACGCACCATCTTGGTCGCGAGGATGTCCGCCCCGTTGGGCGGCCGGTAGCCGCTGACCAGCGAGTACAGGAAGTCGAACGCCTTCAGCGCGAACACCATCAGGACGATGGCGGCGCTGATCGTCGACCCCTTCAGCTGCGGGAGGATGACCCGCCAGTACATCTTCAGCGTCGATGCGCCGTCGACGCGGGCGGCCTCGTAGTGTTCGGTCGGGATCGCGCGCAGTCCCGCGAGGTACACGACCATCGTGTACCCGGAGAACTGCCACACGAGCGCGAACACCACCGCCCACAGGACGAGCGAGGAGTTCCCGATCCAGCTGATCGGGCCGATCCCGGCCGTGCCGAGGACGATATTGACGACGCCGTTGTTGTAGTTGTACATCCACAGCCAGAACTGCGCCGTCACGACGAACGAGAGGCTCATCGGCAGCAGGTAGATGGTGCGGAACGTGTTCTCGAACCGGATGTTCCGGTCGATGAGGATCGCGAGCACCATCCCGAAGGCGAGCGCGACGGCGGTGAACGCGACGACCAACAGGAACGTGTTGACCGTCGCGTCGATGACCCCCGAGTCGTTGGCCGCCCGGACGTACATCTCGAAGTCGAGGTCCGAGTAGTCCGGGCCGATGAACCCCTCGTAGTCGGTCAGCGAGATGACGAAGTTCCACGCGATGGCGCCGTAGACGAACAGCCCGACCAGCAGGAACGGCGGCAGCCAGAACGGCGCCGACTCGGTGAAGTCGTCGCCGAACCGGTCGTTGAGCCGTTCGGCGATTCCGTCGCCGCTGGCGGCAGTTCCGCCGTCGGTCACGACCGCGGCGCCGTCGAGGGCTGGGTCGCCGTCGTCGCTCGCGACGGTGTCGTCTTCCCCGCCGTCGCCCGCGTCGCCACTCGTCCGGGTCGCGTGGGCTGCGCGCCGGAGTCGTTGTCGAACGCTCGAAAGAATGTCGCGCATGAGAACGCGGTCAGTTGGAGACGGCGTCGACGAAGCCCTGCGTGGCGGCGTCGACGTTGTACGGCCCGGAGAACTCGCTGGAGATCACGTCGTTCAGCGTGGACCGCTGTTCGGCCGTGATACCCAGACCGTGCTGGATGTTCGGCGGGCGCTCGTCGGCGTCCGCGAAGTCCTCGGCCGTCTGCTGCAGGTACGGACCGAAATCGGACATGTCGACGTCGGTCCGGGTCGGGATCGAGCCCTTGTACTGGTTGAACGCGACCTGCGCGGTCTCGCCGCCCACGAACTCCAGCCACGTCCGCGTGTTCTCGGGGCTCGGGTTGTTCGACGGGAAGAGGAACGAGTCGAAGTGGAGGGTGTACATCCCCTCGGTGCCGGGGAACGTCTTGAAGCCCCAGTCGGACTCGTACTCGAAGTCCTCGGCGTTGCGGTACGCGCCCGCCGCCCAGTTGCCCTGGTGGATGAACGCGGCCTCGCCCTGAATGATGTTCTGGTTGGACTCGGTCAGGCCGATCGAGGCGGCGTCGTCGTTGATGTAGTTCTCGAGGATCGTCGCGAGCGACTCGAAGGCGCTCCGAACGGCGTCTTCCGAGGGGTTGCCCTCGACGAAGTTCATGTACTCGTCGTAGCCGGCCGAGCCCAACAGCGTGACGCCGAACAGCTGCGTCGTCGTCCACGTGCCGCTGGCGCCGTGGGTCATCGGGGTCTTGTCCGTCTCGCTGGCGACCGTCTCCAGCGCGTCGACGAGCGCGGAGACGCTGTTCAGCGAGGACGGGTCGACGCCCGCCTCCTCGACGACCGAGGTGTTGTAGAACAGACAGTTCAGGCGGTGCGAGCCGAGCGGGACCGCGCGGAACGCGCCGTTGTACTGGTGCAGGTCGACGGCCTCCTGCACGTGGCTGTCGGCGAATCCGGCCTCCTCCCAGAGGTCGGAGATGTCGCCGAGCACGCCCTCGTAGCGGCCCAGGTTGGGGCCCGGCCAGTTCGCGAACGTGCTGGGCGGGTTGTCGTTTTGCAGCCGGTTAGCGACAACCGCGTCGAGGTTCTGGTTGCCGCCCCCGCCGATGGGGTTCATCTCCAGTTCCGTGTCCGGATACTCCTCGTTGAACGCTTCTTCGAGCGCTTCGGCGGCCGTCGCGCCGTCGCCGCCGGTCCAGGCATGCAGGGCTTCGACGGGGGCGTCGCCGCCACCGCCACCCGAGCAGCCCGCCAGTCCGACCATGCCGGCCGCCCCGAGGGCGCCGGCGCCTTTCACTACGTCTCGTCGGTTGAGTTCCGTGTTCTTCATTATCGTTCCTCCATCCGTGGAGTTACCCTATCGTATCCGTAGCGCCCACTTAAGACTTGTCGATATTTACTCCGCTATGAATGAAAATCTGGTACAACGGCCGTTGTACCTTCCAAACGTGGACAGTTTGCGTTCCGCGAGGCGACGAGGGTGCGTCAGCGTCCCTCGGGTGGAGCGTCGTGCTCGCCCGGTTCAGGAATCGGCTCGTCGGTTCCCCCGAGAGCGTTCAACAGCGTGACCGCCTCCGGCTTCGAGAGCGGTTCGTTCGCGTTGCCGCAGTGGGGCGACTGGACGCACGCGGGACAGCCGTCGGCGCAGTCGCAGCCGGCGATCAGCCGCGCCGTGCGCGCGAGCAGGCGGTCGGCGTCGCGGTACGACGCACGCGTCAGCCCCACGCCGCCCGGATGACCGTCGTAGATGAACACGGTCGCCTGCTCGGTGTGCGGGTGAAACGGAGTCGAGACCCCGCCGATGTCCGCGCGGTCGCACAGGAGGTCCAGCGGCATGAGCGAGATGGAGCCGTGCTCGGCGGCGTGGATGCCGCCGTTGAAGCCCGCATCGCCCCGCCCGGCCTCGGCCGCGCGTTCGCGCATCTCTCCCTCCACGTCCGCCGGGACCGTGTAGTACAGCGCCTGCGTCCGCAGCGTCGTCTCCGGGAGATCCAGCGCCTCAGAGCCGATCGGCTCGCCCGTGGACCCGTCCTTGCGCTCGAAGCCCGTGATCTGCTCGGTGACGGTCACGTCGGCGAAGCGGATCTCGGTGTCCTCGCGCGCGTCGAGCGGACGGGCGCGGAGGTCCTCGTTCACGACGACGTCCTTGTCGGTCAGGACGCGGGTGTAGTAGTCCGCCCACGTCGGTCGCAGGCGGGCTACGTCGCGGTCGAGGTCGAGCTCGTCCACCTCGTACGTCTGCCCCTGATGGTGGTAGACCGCGCCCGGGTGGGCGTCGCGCAGGGCGTCAGCGAACGACAGCGACGCGATCGTGTCGTCGGTCCGGGCGTCCATGAGGTCGATCTCGCGGTCGTCGATCGTCCGGAGGCTCATCGAGTGCTGGGCGCTCCCCGGGCCGTCGTACGTCCAGCGAACGCCGCGGGCGGTGTCCATCCGTTCGAGCGTGCCGTCGGCCTCCAGGGACTCGACCACCGACGCGAAGCCGTCGCCGAAGTGGGACTCGTCCTCGGGGCGGAGCCAGTTCTCGTCGGCCGCGCTGGCGACGTGGCCCGGCAGCAACTCGCCGTTCTCGGGGTCGACCATCGCCCGCTCGGGGTCGCCATCGAACAGGTCGTCGGGGTTCGCCATGAGGTACTGGTCGAGTTGGTCCTCCCCGCCGACCATGACGACGAGCGCGTCGTCGGTGCCCCGTCCGGCGCGGCCCGCCTGCTGGAACGCCGACATCCGGGTGCCGGGGTAGCCGTCGAGGATCACCGCGTCGAGGCCGCCCACGTCGACGCCGAGCTCGAGCGCGTTCGTCGACCACACGCCGGCCACGTCCCCAGAGTGGAGCCCGGATTCGATCTCTCGGCGACGCTCGTCCGTCAGGCTCGCCTGATACGCCTCGATCCGTCCCGCAGCCTCGTGTGCACCCCGCTGGCGCAACTCCTTCGCGGAGTCGCTCGCGTACCGCTCGGCGGTCTGGCGGGCGCGCGTGAACACGAGCGTCTGGTACCCCTCCTGCACGAGGTCACAGAAGATCCGCTTCGTCTCGGTGTGGCTCGACCGCCGCCGCCCGGACTGCTGGTCCGCCTGCCGGCCCTCGTACTCCGGCGGGTTCCACAGCAGCCAGTGGCGCGGACCACGAGCGGACGCGTCCGCGTCGACGAGCGTGAAGTTCGACTCGGGTCGTGCGGTCACCCGCGCGGCGTGCTCGACGGGGTTGCCGATGGTCGCCGAACAGCAGACGAACTGCGGGTCGGCGCCGTACCGCTCGCAGATCCGGTTCAGCCGCCGCATCACGAGCGCGACGTGGCTGCCGAAGACGCCGCGGTAGCCGTGCACCTCGTCGATGACCACCGTCTCCAGCGACCCGAAGAACCACTCCCAGTGCTTGTACGCCCACGGGAGCAGCCCGTAGTGGAGCATGTCGGGGTTCGAGAGGAGGACCGTCGGCTGCCGGTCGCGTACGTCGCGCTTCTCCGATTTCGACAGGCGACCGGTGTACTGGTCGACGGAGACGCGCGATCCGAAGCCGAGTCCGTGCGCCAGATCCGAGAGCGTCTCCTCCTGATCGGCGATGAGCGCGTTCTGCGGCGCGAGATACAGCGTTCGGCCGCCGTGGTCCATCGCCCGCTCGAAGGCGGGCACGGTGTACGCGAGCGACTTGCCGCTGGCGGTGCGCGTCGCGAGCACCACGTCGTCGCCGTCGCGGACCGCCTCGACGGCCCGCGCCTGATGCTCGTACAGCGACTCGATCCCCTCGTCGGCGAGGGCGCTCGCGAGCCGCGGCTCCAGGTCGACGTCGGCGACGGACGCCTCGCGGCCGGGGAGCGTCCGGCGGTCGGCGATCTGCCCCTCGTAATAGGGTCGGGAACGGAGCCACTCGACGGTGTCGTCCACAGTGATCGTGCGTGGTGGCTGGCGCGCTTACCGGTTGCGGTCGGTTCGGGTCCATCGGCGGTCAGTCCGGGTCCGAGCTGCCGGTCACTCGGTCTCGGGATCGTCGCCGCCGTCCGCCGCCGGAACCGCGACGCCGGCGTCGCGGGCCAGCGAGACGAGCCCGACGCCGTCGTACACGTCGACCGGCGCGGCCCGAGCGCGTCGGGTCGCGTCCGGGTCGACCTCGTCGACGGTCGCGAGCACCGCGAAGGAGAGGTCCCGTTCGGCCGCGAACACTGCGAACTCGTTCACGTCCTCCAGGGTCACGGGCTCGCGACGGAGGCTGACGACCGCTCGCTCGGGCGGGGCGTCCGACCGCCGGCGCGCGAGCGACACCTCGACGGTCCCGTCGGGGGTCGCGGGGGAAGCGGCCGCCTCGAACTCCGGCCAGATCCGGCCCAGCCGCGCCGCAAAGGCGGCGAACTCCCCGTCCGGGAGCGCGGCGAGTCTGTCGGCCGGGTGGCGCATACGTCGCGGGAGGACCGGCCCGGTCAAAAACCGTATCGGTCCCGTCCGACGACCCCCCTTCGCCCGTCGTCGTGTCCGGCCGCCGCCGGGTTGAATACGGCTCCGCCGCCACAACCGGTATGGACGCGACGGCGAAGCGGGCGGCGTACGACGACCCGGTGACGCTCGCGGTCCCCGGCGGGCGGCTCACGCTCGACGCGTCGTACGTCGACGCCGCGGCCGACGAGATCGAACGGCAGGCGCGCGAGTACCGCGAGGGGAGCCGGACGGCGTTCGATCTCTCGGTCCGGTACCCCGACGGCTTCACCGGGCGAGTGATGGGCGCGATGGCGGCGATCCCGTACGGCGAGACTCGGACCTACGGCGACATCGCGGCCGACCTCGACAGCGCGCCGCAGTCGATCGGCGCCGCCTGCGGGCGCAACCCGGTCCCGCTGGTCGTCCCGTGTCACCGCGTCGTCGCCGCCGAGGGGCTCGGCGGCTTCTCCGCCGAGGGCGGGCCCGAACTCAAGCGACGGCTGCTCGAACACGAGCGAAGCGACTCCGTCCAGGTCACGCTCGACGACGCCGGCGGCGACCCCGCCGCCGGGTTCGACGGCGGCGGGGACACGGAGGCACAGCGGTGAGCGACACAGGCACCTACACGCTGGTGTTCGCCGCTCCGGACCCCATCACCGTCGAGGTGGGCGCGCTCGGCGTCCACGAGTTCCCGGCGGGCGGGTACGTCTACACCGGCAGCGCGCTCGGGTCGGGCGGGTTCTCGCGGATCGACCGCCACCGCCGGGTCGCCGGCGGCGAGCACGACGTGCGACACTGGCACGTCGACTACCTGGGCGGCCACGACGGCGTGTCGCTGTCGGCCGCCGAGCGCCTGGACGGCGGCCGCGACGAGGAGTGCCGTCTCGCGCGGACGCTCGCGAGGGCGGCCCCCGACGGCGACCCGGTCGCCGGCTTCGGCGCCTCCGACTGCGACTGTGCGTCCCACCTGGCGCGGTTCGAGGGCGTCGCTGCCGCGGAGGCGGCGGCCACGACGGCGTACGACGAGATCCGGGCGAGCGGGCGGTCGACCGAGTGAGACGGTCCCGAACCGTCCGCCGACGGAGCGTTTTTGGGGTCGGCCCTGAACCCGGCAGTATGTTCCCGCCGCTCGCGTACCTGCAGTGGATCGAGGGGCGTCCGGCCGCCGCCGAGCACGATCTCGGCACCAGTGACCTCCGCCGGCTGCCCGCGGGCGACCCTGACGACCTCGTGCCCCCTCGGCTCCGCGGGCTGTCACAGCCCGGCGCCGGCAGGTCACTGCGCGAGCACGTCGCCGACGAGTACGACGTCCATGAGGCCAACGTGCTGCTCACCGCCGGCGCGACCCACGGCGGCTTCCTCGCGTGCGCCACGGCCGCGGCGCTCGCCCGGGAGCGTCACGACGATGCGCCCGTCGACGACGGCGGGACGGCTGCCGCCGAGGCCGCCGAGGGAGGGCCACAGCCGTGTGCGCTGGTCGAAGCCCCCGGGTACGAGCCGCTCGTCGAGACGCCACGCGGGATCGGGAGCCGTGTCGCGCGCGTTCGCCGCCCCGGTCCGGAGTACGGTCTCGACGCGGAGCGTGTCGCGGCGGCCGCCCCCGACCTCGCGGGACCGCTCGCGCACGTCACGGTGACGAACCGACACAACCCGACCGGCGCCGTGGTCGACCGCGCGACGCTCGCGGCGACCGCGGAGGTCGCGGCCGACCACGGCGGCTACCTGCTCGTCGACGAGGTGTACGCGCCGTACACGAGCGGGACCGGCGGCGACGATGCGGCCGGCGACGCCTTCGGCGGCCCGACGGGCGCCGGACTGGCGGCCACCGTCACCCTCGGATCGCTCACGAAGTTCCACGGGTTGGGCGGGCTCCGCGTCGGCTGGATCACCGGACCCGAGGCGTTCATCGAGCGCGCGCGACTGGTGGAACACCACGTCCCCGCGCTCGCCGCGCCGAGCGTCGCGCTCGCGCGGCGCGTGTTCGGCCACCGCGACGACCTCGTCGCCGACGCCCGCGACCACTGCCGCCGGAACCACCAGCTTCTCGTCGGGTTCCTCGCCGACCGCGACGACCTCGCCGGCTCCGTCGAGCCGGGGTCGCCGTTCGCGTATCTGGAACACGAGCGCGTCGACGGCGACGCGGTGAGCGAGGCCGCGTGGGACGCCGGCGTGCTCGTCGTCCCCGGTCGATTCTTCGGGATGAGCGACGGCGTCCGCGTCTCGCTTGGTCGCGCACCCGACGACTGTGAGGCGGCGCTCGACGCCTTCGGACGGGTCCTAGACGGGCTGTAGCCCGCGACGACTGCCGGAGCGACCGCCTTCCATTCCGTGCTGTCATCGATCCGTCTGACGGATGTTTATGTACATACAAGTCAACAGATTGTCTGAACTGGGTCGCCAGAGCGCGGATCCCGCGACGCCACAGCCATCCACCGCGTCGCCGCGTTCGCGCCGCGGGGGCGATCCGGACCGCGACTACACAATGACACGGACACAAGTGCTCGAAGACGCTCGAACCGACGCCGGCGAGGCGACCGACGCGACCACGGACGACCCGACCCCTGCCGATTCTCCTGTCTCGGCGGTCGTCGGCGCGGTCGCGACGGTGAACGATGTCGACCCGATGGACCTGAACGCGACCCTTCAACGGGCCGTCGACGCCGACGCGCTCGCGTCGCTCGCGCGCCACGAGAGCGCCGACTGGCGGCTCGAGTTCCCCCTCGGCGACCACGAGGTCGCGGTCGAGGGCGACGGAACGGTCGTCGTCGACGGCCGCGTCTTCCAGAACCGATTCTGAATCTGAACGCGGGCCGCAGCGTCCGGCCGACGCTGCGAGCCGCCATACCTCGTCTCGAACGCCGATCCATCACTGCGCAGTGTCCTCGTCGTCGTCGCCGCGATATCCGCGCCCGAAGGAGTAGCCCGCGACCATCGCGAGCACCGCGAACAGCCCGAGGAGGAACCCCACGGCACGGTCCGCGAACGGGACGCCGTCGAGCGCTCCCGTGACGTACAGCGCGGCGAGGACGGTGAGAAAGCCGAACAGCGGGAGGGCGGTGAGTCGGTTCATACCGACGGCTCGGTACGACCCCTGTTAACAGTGTCGCGGCGGAGCGACCCGGCGAGTCGGCCCGTCTCCGAGGGGTGCTCACCGGAGCGCCGCAGCCACCTTCTCGACCGGGTGGGGCGGGTCGCCGTCGGCGCCGTCGCGCTCCGCGAGCTGCGTCCGGCAGGAGGCGCCCGGGGCGGTGACCTCCTCGCCGGGGCTGTCGTCGACTTGGTCGAACAGGATCGACGCGATCGATTCGCTCATCGAGTGATGCTCGACCTCGTAGCCGAAGCTCCCGGCCATCCCGCAGCACGTGGAGTCCAGCGGGTCGACCTCGTAGCCGGCGCGCCGGAGCACGCCGACCGCGTGGTGGTCCTTCTTCGTCGCCTTCTGGTGGCAGTGTCCGTGATACGTGAGCGAGCCTGAGCCGCCGAGGTCCATCCCCTCGTCGAGGCGGAAGGCGTCGACGTACTCCAGCACGCCGTAGCTGTTGGCGGCGACCGTCGCGGCGTCCTCCGAGTCGTGCAGATCCAACAGGTCCGACTGCAGCATCACAGCCTCGCTGGGCTCGACGACGACCACGTCGCGCCCGTTCTCGACGCGGGGGGTGAGGTCCGCGACCGCCGCGGCGGTTCGCTCGCGGGCCGCGTCGAGAAAGCCCATGCTGTGTGCCGGGCGGCCGGTGTCCTCCACGTCTGCGAGTTCGACGCGCACGCCCGCCGCTTCGAGCACGCGGACCGCGGCCTTCCCGGCCTCGGGGTGGTTGTAGTTCGTGTACGTGTCGGGAACGAGCACGGCGACGCGCTCGGCGTCCGCCTCGGCGACGGCCGGACCGCCGCGCGACTCGAACCAGTCGCGCAGCGTCGTCCGGTGGAACCGGGGGAGGTCGCGCTCGGCGGCGATACCGAGCAGCTTCTCCCCGAGGAACCCGGACCCGGGGAGCCTCGTCGCGAGGTTCGAGAGGGGCGCGAGCGCCGAGCCGACCCGCGAGACGAGGTTGACGTTCGCGAACAGGCGGTCTCGCAGGCTCGGCCCCTCACGCTCGTGACGCTCGTGCACGACCTCGGCCTTCAGCTTCGCCATGTCGACGCCGCTGGGGCAGTTCCGCTTGCAACCCTTACAGCCGACACACAGGTCCATCACCTCGCTGGTGAACTCCTCGGAGAACGGGTCCGCGGGTAGGTCGCCCGACATCGCCCCCCTGAGGAGGTTGGCCCGGCCGCGAGTGCTCTGGATCTCCTCGTCGGCCGCGCGGAAGGTGGGACACATCACGCCGCCGGTCGTCGACTGGCCGCCGCGACAGCCGCCACAGCCGTGGCACAGCTCCGCCATCCCCTGAAAACCGTTCTCGTTGTCCCAGTTCAGCTCCGGATCGAAGCCCGCGTCGAAGGCGTACTCCGGGTCGAATCGAAGGTGTTCGGTGAGGCTGTGGTCGCCGCAGACGTTCCCGGGGTTCAGGAGCCAGTCCGGATCGAACGCGGTCTTGAGATCGCGGAAGGTCGACCAGAGGTCGTCGCCGTACAGCTTTCGGTTCCACTGGGTTCGGGCGCGGCCGTCGCCGTGCTCGCCGGAGACGCTGCCGCCGTACTTCACGACGAGATCCGAGGCGCCGTCGGCGATCCGCTCGAACTGGTCGATGCCGTCGACGGTCTTCGTGTCGACCAGCGGCCGGATGTGGAGCACGCCGGGACCGGCGTGGGCGTAGAAGGACGCGAACGTCCCGACCTCCTCCAGCAGCGCCTGGAAGTCGGCGGCGTACTCCGGGAGATGCTCCGGCGGGACCGCACAGTCCTCGATGAAGGAGATGTGCTTGGCGTCGGAGGTCCGGCTGAGGAGGATGGGCATTCCCGCCTTGCGCATCTTCCAGAACGTCGCGCGCCGCTCGGGGTCGTGTGCCTCCAACGCGCCCGTGGCGTACACCTCGTCGCCGGCGTCGACGCCGTCCGCGGCCGCGACGGCCTCGGTGTCGGTCCCCGGACAGCGATCGGCGACCAGATCGGCGACGTTCTGTCGCCCCTCTGCGTCGCTCTCGGCGTAGAACTCCACGAGGAGCGTCGAGTCGGTTCCCTCGGGCAACAGCCCGACCACGTCGCCGAACTCCGCCGTCTCGCGGGCGAGATCGAGGAACGTGTCGTCCATCACCTCGACGGCGGCGGGGTCGTGTTCGAGGATCCGGGCCACGTCCGCCATCGCGTCGAGCAGCGAGTCGTAGGTGAGCAGCGCGATCGCCTTCGTCTCGGGCACCTCGACCAGCGAGACGGTCGCCTCGGTGACGATCCCGAGGGTCCCCTCGCTCCCGCACATGAGCCGCGCGAGGTTCACCGTCCCCGGTTCGCCGGTGCCGCCGCCGGTCTCCGGCGCGTCGCCGGCCCACTCCCCCCGCGCCTCCTCGACGAGCACGTCGAGGTTGTACCCGGAGACGTTGCGCTTCATGTCCGGGTAGCGCTCGGTCACCGCCTCGCTCTCCTCGTCGATGATCCGGACGAGTTCCGCGTAGATCCGTTCCAGCAACTCCCCGTCGGCGTCGGCCTCCTCGCGCATCGTCGACACCGCGATCTCGCCGAACGTCTCGATGGAGCCGTCCGCGAGGACGACCTCACAGGAGTCGACGTACGCGTCGGTCTTGCCGTACCGCAGCGAGTGCGACCCGGTGGAGTTGTTGCCGATCGCGCCGCCGATCGCGGACTTGTCGCGCCACGCCGGGTCCGGAGCGAACTTCAGCCCGTGTGGGGCGGCCGCCTCGTTGAGTTCCTCGACGATGCAGCCGGCGTCGACGGTCGCCTCGCGGGCGTCGGAGTCGAGGTCGCGGATCTCGTCCATATACCGCGTGAAATCGATGACGACCGCCTCGTTCACCGTCTGGCCCGCCAGCGACGTGCCGCCGCCGCGCGGGAGCACCGGGATCTCCCGCTCGGCGCAGTACTCCATCACCGCGGCCACGTCGTCGGTGGAGCGCGGGAGAACGACGCCGATTGGCGTCCGCTGGTACGCCGACGCGTCGGTCGCGTACAGCTGTCGGGAGTAGGTGTCGAAGCGAACGTCGCCCGCGACGAGCCCCTCCAGATCGGCGACGAGCCCCGGCCGGGCGACGTCCTCTGAGCCGTAGTCGTAGTCCGCGTCGGTCAGGTCCGGCCCGCCGTCGGGCGGGGACGGGAGATCGGAAGACATCGGATGGGTGAAGGTGTGTGTGGGAGTCACATAAGCCCGCTGGACAGGGCGATCGTCGCCCTCGAGCCCGATCGGGGCGCGACGCACGCCGGCCCGACCCGTCGAGTGTCGAAACACGACCCGCGTGTGGTGCGGACGCCCCCTACTGTAGGTGGGTTCGCGGCACACCCGTTCTCGGCGTCCGCCCTGTGTCTGACGCGTGTGAGCCCGCGAGGAACGATTTTAAGACCCGCCCCGCCGATCAGCGGAGCATGAACGCAGACGCGGCGCCCCAGGAGATCACGACTCTCGTGGGGAGGGAGGTCTACTCCAACAACGGCGTGTTCGTGGGGGAAGTCGAGGACGTCCGCCTCGACCTGGACGCGCAGGCGGTCACCGGCCTCGCGCTGGCACAACTCAGCGACGAGCTGTTCGCCGACCGGGTCGAACCCGGGAAGGGCGTGATGATCCCGTACCGATGGGTGCGCGCCGTCGGCGACGTGATCCTCGTCAACGACACCATCGAGCGCCTCAAAGACGAGACCAACGAGGAGGCGGTCGCGTAGGTGCACGCCACCGGGATCGACCCGCTCGACCGACGCCTCGGCGGCGGACTCCCCGTCGGGTCGCTGACGGCGCTCGTCGCGCCGGTCGGGTCGAGCGCCGAACTCCTTCTCGAGGCGGCCGCCGAACCGAGCGACGCGCTCGTCGTCTCGCTGAACCGCCCCGCTTCGGCGGTCGCCGACGGCTACCCGGACGAGGCGACGGTCATCGAACGCGACCCGGCGGCGCTGGCGGCCGCCCCCGAAGAAACGTTCGCCGTGCTTCCCGAGCGAGGGACGCTCGTCGTGACGCCGACGCTCGGGGTAGAGGAGCTCACGCCGACGGACCTCCGTCGGGTGCTCGATGCGGCCGCGGACGCCGTCGACGACGCCGACGGGGCAGGCTACCTCCACTGTCCGGAACCGGCGACCGACACGGCCGGCCGGACGCGAACGCTCGCTCGGGTCGACAGCGTCTGGCTGTTGGACGTGCGGACGGCCACGATGACGATCGAGAACCGACTGTACGTCACGAAGGTCCGCGGGGGTGCCGCACTCGACGAGCCCCTGAAACTGAAGCTCACTGACCGCGTCGTCGTCGACACCAGCAGAGATATCGCTTGACTGCGGGGACCATCCCCAGCCTCCGATCGCCGATCCCACAGCCGTGTGCGCGTCGCGATCGGCGCCCGTATCGCGGTCGGCGCGCTCCACGTTCCGTTCGCGACGAACGTCGTGAGAACCCGGGGAACCGCGGCGCGGTGCCGCGGCGGTCCGACGTACGATACCGGTGAGCCGCTCGGGCGGTGGTTGATCGCCTGTACCGTGTTGATCGGCTATAGCGTGTCGAACGCCTGTGCTGTGGTCGAACGCCTGTCCGGTTGTTCCGCCCCGGCGATCGGACGTGCCGGGTGCGTTGTGCTACGGCGTCAAACCCTCGGGTTCGGGTGTCGGTCGGCGGTCGCTGCAACGGTCGATCCGTTCGTGTGTCCTCGTTCGATGCCAACCACCTCTCGTGTGGTATTACGTAACACAGTGTATATATCTCTTTCTGCCGCGGCATCCTCGACGCAGGAGTTCGATCACTGACGAATAGTCGATTGCAGACGGACACCGCGGACGACGACGTACCGGCGTGTCGGCGGTCGGGGCGGGGTCGCTACGTGCCGTTGGAGGACTCGCTCGCTCCGGAGCCGCTCTCGACGCCCATCGCGTCGAACAGCTTCTTTCGCACCGCTTCCTCCGAGAGCGCGAGCAGCGTGTCGCGGTTCGACTCGGTCGTCTCGATCCCGGTGAACAGTCCGAGGGGGATCTCGGCGGTGCCCTGTTTCGCGTGGCCGACCGCCTCGCCGACGTCGGAGAAGCCGTCGCGAAGGACGTTCCCGATGTTGATCCGGATGTCCTTCGAGCGCGCGGCCAGCGTGATCGTGTCGTCGACGATGCCGAAGACGGCGGAGGTCGTGATCCCCTCGAGGTTGAGCAACTGTTGGGCCGCCTGTGCGAGCGCCTCGCGGTCGCGGACGAACCCCGCGTTGGAGACGAGGTGGCTGCCGTGGACCTCGCGGTTCTGGATGGCCTCCGCGAGCACGTCCAGCGTCTCGGGGCTCATGCTCGGCGACTCCACGTCCTCCAGCGTGTCGTGGTTGGCGAACGGGTGGAGGTACGCCGCGGCCGTCAGGTCCGCGGGCGTGGTGTCGCGCTTGAAGTCGACCGTCTCCGCGCGGATGCCGTACAACAGCGCGGTCGCGACCGTCTCGTTCGGCGAGAGGTCGAACTCCTGGAGGTACTTGGTGAGGATCGTCGAGGTGGCGGAGACGTTCTTGCGGATGTCGGTGAACGCGGCGTCGATGACCGCCTCGGGCTCGTCGTGATCGATGTAGATGTCCACCTCGCCGTCGATCTCCTTGCCGCCGGTCTCGGCGTAGTCGACGAGCGCGAGCGCGCCGTACTCCGAGAGCGGTTGAGCGTCGTCGCGGGCGTGGAGATCGATCCCGAGCGTGTTGACGAACGCCCGGTTCTCCTGGTGCCCGATCTCGCCGTCGTAGAGGATCTCCGCCTCGACGCCGTACTCGGCAGCGATCGCCGCGAGCGCGACCGCGGCGGCGATGGAGTCGGGGTCCGGGTTGTCGTGGGCCAGCACGGCGAGCGTTCCGGTGGTCCCGCGGAGGATGTCCGCGAGCTGTCTGGCCTTGTACTCCAGCTCGCCGGACTCGAGCGACCGGAGCGCGGAGTCGGCGATGACGGTCGAGGGGTTGATGACGACGTCCGCGCCCAGATCGGCGAGTTCGTCCTCGCTGACCGGGTCCGAGGCGCGGACGACGACGTACTGGTCGCCGCCGCGCTCGCGGATGGCCCGCACCGCGTCCTTGTTGGCGTCGACGTCCGACGAGAGGATGAGGATCACGTCGCGGTCGGCGACCGCCTCGACCACGTCGTCGTCGGCGATGTCCTGCTGTTGGGCGTTCAGGTCCTGATCGCGCAGGGCCTCCACGCGGGACTCGTCCTTGTCGAGGATCAGTACGTCCTTCTCCTCGAGCGTCAGCGCGTCGGCGACCGCGTGCCCGACGCTCCCGCAGCCGAGAATGGCGTACGTCGACATCGACGAGACGGTGACGCCGGTACTCATATGGACCGGAATCGGGACGGACGACACTTAAGCGGTGATGTTCGTCTCCAGCCGCCGTCGGTGAAACGGAAGGTCTTTTAGCGTACCCTCACATTTTCGGGACGCAAGGGCTTGTAGCTCAGTCAGGGAGAGCGACGGACTCTTAATCCGTCGGTCGGGGGTTCAACTCCCTCCAAGCCCGTTCTGTGAGGCGCACCGTGACGAGAACGGTGAGCGGAGCGAACCGTTCGAGGAACCGCGCCGTTCGGAGGCCATCTGAAGGTGTTGAAGTAGACGGCGGCGAGCGACGCGAGGCGCGAGCGAGGTGAGCGCCTCGATGGAAACGGCGAACGGAGTGAGCCGTGAGCGACGCGAGCCGACGGCTTGGTTCAGCTCCCCCCAAGCCTGCTTCTGACGCGACACACGCGACGCAACGACGGCGGAACTCGTTCGACGGTCATTTGACTGCCGACACGAAGCCGAGGACGTGACCGACTCCTCCGCCTCGCGTCTGCAGTTCTGGACGCTGTACCTCTCGCGGTTCGCCGGCGGCTTCGGGAGCATCGCGCTCATCATCGTCCTCCCGAAGATCGCGACCGACCTCGGCATCGACGGCGTCGCCTTCGGACTCCTGTACACCGCCTACACGCTCGCGCAGACTGTCGCCGTCGTCCCGCTCGCGTGGGCGGGCGACCGCTACGACAAGCGGATCGTGCTCCTCGGCACCCTCGCGGTCGGGATCGCCACGTACGGCGCGTTCAGCGTCGTCACCGACAACGCGGGGCTGCTCGCCGTCCGAGGGTTGCAAGGCGTCGTCTTCACCGGGATGGGGCTGATGACGCTGGGGCTCGTCGGCCAACTCGCGACCAAGGGAACCCGTGCGAGCCGGATCGGCCGGGCCAACGCCGCCTCGTTCGCGGCGTCGATCGTCGGCGGGCTCTCGGCGGGCGGACTTTACGACTACTTCGGGGGGTCGCGGGAGCTGTTCCTCATCATCACCGGGCTGTACGTGATCACGTTCCTCGCGACGGCGCTGCTGCTCTCAGCCGACGAGACCCGCGTCGAGGGGTTCCCGTTCGCCGACCTCGCGCTCAACCGCCGGATCCTCACGCTCACGTCGTTTCGGGCGCAGTACTCCGTCGCGGTCACCCTCGTTCGCAACTGGATCCCCGTGTTCGCCGGCTACGCCGCGGCCAGCGGCGGACTGGCGATGCCCGCGTTCGCCGTCTCGGTGATCACGGTCTCCGAGAAGTTCACGAACATGCTGTTGCAGCCGTACACCGGCCGCCTCTCGGACGCCAGCGGCCGCGCCCTGTTCGTCTTCGCCGGCGGGGGCGCCTACGGACTCGTCGCGGTGGTCGTCCCGTTCACGCCGGCCCTCGGGGAGGCGCTCGGGCTGCCGTCGACGCTGCCGTACCTCGGCGCCGTCTCCGCCGCGTTTCTGCCGCTGTTGCTGTTGAACGCCGGGCTCGGAATCGCGGACAGCTTCCGCGAGCCCGCGAGTATGGCGCTGTTCGCCGACGAGGGGAGCGACGGCGACGGGGTCGCCTCCAGTTTCGGGATCCGGGAGCTCGTGTGGCGCCCGGGATCGGTGATCGGGCCGGTCGCGGCCGGGTGGCTGATGGGAACTGTCGGCATGGAGTGGGTGTTCTTCGTCGGCGGCGGGTTCGCGGTGCTCGGGGCGCTCACCTTCCTCGCCGTCCTCTGGCGCTATCACGGCGTGAACGCCCTCGCCGAGTGGTAGCCCGACCGTCCGCAGTCACGGTCGGGATCGTCGCCTGCGGTGTCGATTACGCGATCGGGTCGCCCGCCTCGTCGACCGGCGTCTTCACCACGAGCACCGGCCGGTCGCTCGCGCGCACGACGCGCTCGGTGACGCTGCCGACGAGCATGCGGTACTCGTCGGGGCGTCGCTGGCTCCCGGCGACGATGAGGTCGGCGTCGATCTCGTCGGCGACCGCCAGGATCGTCTCGTCGGGCGTTCCGTGTCGGAGATGCGTCTCCACGGTGACGCCGGCGTCGGTTCCCCGCTCGCGGACCTCGGCGAGCGTCTCCTCCCCGAGGTCCTCGAACCCGTACTCGGGACCCTCGTGGCCGTCGACGTACTCGTCGCCGGGGTACGTCGTGATGGCGTCCTCGTCGACGACGAACAGCGCGTGCAGCGTCGCCTCGCGGTCGACGGCGATGTCGAGATCGTCGAGCAGTCTGGCGCGGTCGGCCGCGAGATCGAGCGCGTGGTCCGTGGCGTTGATCGACGCGACGCCGCCGTTCGTCGCCAGCAGAATGTCTTCGTACATATCAGTTCGATGTTGGGACGCAGGGGAGAAAAAGTGACCGCCGGTTCCCCGTCGCCGGGGTCGGGCGCCGATCGCCGTTACAACCGGGACGCGGTCGCCTCGACGCCCGCACCCACGTCCACGCCGGCGCCGTGCTCCGCCAGCGTCTGGCCGAGCGCCGACACCAGCAGCGAGACGTTCGCCGGACGAGCGGAGTGGCCCATACAGCCGATACGGAAGATATCGCCCGCCAGGTCGCCGAGCCCGGAGGCGATCTCCAGATCGTACCCGTCCAGCAGGTCCGCGATGACCGCCCCGTCGTCGACAGTGTGGCGCGAAGCGCCGGTTGAAGCCGGGCCTTGCCCAGCGTCGCCGTCGGGGACGCGAACGGCGTTCAGACTCGGCAGCCAGTACTCGTCGGCGACGTTCATCTCCAGCCCCATCGCCTCGATGCCGGCCTTCAGGGCGCCCGCGGTCTCGCGGTGGCGCGCCCAGCGCGACTCGATGCCCTCCTCGGCGACGAGCCTGAGCGCCTCACGCAGCGCGTAGACGTTCGTGACCGGCGCGGTGTGGTGATACGCGCGTTCCTCGCCCCAGTACCCCTCCAGCAGCGAGAGGTCGAGGTACCACGATCGGGTCGGCTCCTCGCGCGAGAGTACCTTGTCCATCGCGCGGTCGTTGAGGGTGAGCGGCGACGCGCCCGGCGGGCACGAGAGACACTTCTGTGGTCCCGAATAGGCGGCGTCGATGTCCCACTCGTCGACCTTCAGGGGAACGCCCCCCAGCGACGTGACACAGTCGGCGATCACGTACGCGTCGTGGTCGTGCGCGATACTCGTTAGTTCGGGCACGTCGGGCTGACGGACACCCGTCGACGTCTCCGCGTGGACGAAGCCGAACACGTCCGGTTGGTGCTCGTCGAAGGCCGCCCGTACGTCGACCGGGTCGAGCGGCTCCCCCCACGGCGCGTCGACCTCGACGACGTCGCCGCCTGCGCGCCGCGCCATCTCGGCCATGCGGCCGCCGAAGTAGCCGTTCGTCGGCACGAGCACGGTCTCGCCGGGCTCGACGAGGTTGCCGATAGCGGCCTCCATCGACGCCGACCCGGTGCCCGAAACGGGGATCGTCCACTTGTTGTCGGTGCGGAAGGTGTACCGGAGCAGCTCCTGCGTGTCGTCCATGATCTCGATGAACGACGGGTCGAGATGGCCGACGAGCGGCGTGCTCATCGCGCGGAGGACGCGCGGGTGTACGTCGCTCGGACCGGGGCCCATCAGCGTCCGCGTGGGGGGCGTGAGTTCGCCGACCTCCGGGGCGTCGGTGGTGCCGAGTTCCGGCTGGTGCATGCTCGCGTGGTCCGCCGGCGCGGCCAAAGGTTACTTGCTTCGTATCCCCGGCCGCGGAGACAACGCTCATGAACCGCCGCCGGGAACGGATGTGCATGACTACCGACGACGCAGACCACCGGGACGATATCTCCCGGGCGTGGTTCGCCGCCGGCGACGGGGAGTCGCCGGCCGACCGCGTTCGCGACGGCGACGCGGAGGCACCGGCGGACTGGCCGGCACTGGCTGTCGAGTCCGGATTCGCCGCCGACGAGAACGACTACTACGCGACGCTCCGCGAGGCGACCGTGGCGGCGACCCGCGCCGAGGTCGACGAGCGCGAGCGCGCCGACGACCGCCAGCTGCTCCACGCGGTTCGCGCGATGGACGACGCCGAGCGCGTCGCAAACGAGCTCGCGGAGCGCGTCTCCGAGTGGGCGGGGACGCTGTTCCCCGATGCGGGCACGGGCGTCGACGGCTGCCGTGAGCTGGCCGACCGCGACCCGGAGGGTCCGGCCGAGGAGCGCGTCGTCTCGCTCGCGACCCGTGTCGCGGAGCTCGACCACGAGTCCGACGAACTGGAGACGTTCATCGGGTCGCGGGCGCCCGTCGCCGCGCCGAACCTCTCTGCGTTGGCGGGACCGGTGCTTGCCGCCCGGTTGATCTCGCTGGCCGGCGGGCTGGAGACTCTTGCCAAGAAGCCCTCCGGGACGCTGCAGGTGCTCGGCGCCGAGGACGCGCTGTTCGCGCACCTTCGGGGGCACGGCTCCTCGCCGAAACACGGCGTCATCTACACCCACGAGTACGTCCGCGGGACGCGGCCGGAGGACCGCGGATCCGCATCGCGAGCGCTCGCCGGGAAACTGACCATCGCCGCGCGCATCGACCACTACTCCGGCGACTACCGCCCCGAGTTGGAGGCGGAGTTGGACGAGCGAATGCGGACCATCCGTGCCCGTGCCGGGGACGACGGCGGTGATTCGGAATGACCGGGACGGATCCGTCGCTCCCGGACGGCGTCGAGCGTCGCGTCATCGACGGCGACGAGCGGCTGTGCACGCGCGGGGCGCCGGTGTACGGCGAGCCGACGGACGACGAGTGGCGGGCGTGGGACGCCGGCCGGTCGAAGCTCGGCGGGATGCTCGAACTCGGGATGGACACGGCGCTGTCCGGGGGCGAGAGGGTGCTGTATCTCGGCGCCGCGAACGGCACCACCGTCAGCCACGTCGCCGACTTCGCCGGGCCGACCTATGCCGTGGAGTTCTCGCCGCGGCCGGTGCGCGACCTGCTCGACGCCTGCAAGCCGCGGTCGAACCTCTTCCCGCTGCTCAAGGACGCACGACGACCGGAAACGTACGCGCACGTCGTCGAGGCCGACTGCGACGTGCTCGTGCAGGACGTCGCGACCCGTGGACAGGCCGACGTGGCGGTCGGGAACCGGCAGTTCCTCGCCGACGACGGCCGACTTCTGCTGGCGGTGAAAGCGCGCTCGGAGGACGTTGCCGCCGCTCCCGACGCCGTGTTCGACGACGTGCTCGCGGACCTGGAGTCGACCTACGAGGTGCTGGAGACCCGGCCGCTCGACCGCTTCCACGAGGACCACCTCGGGGTCGTCGCGACGCCGCGATAGCGTCGCCGCTGGACGGGTTCACCGTTCCCCGTTCCGCTTCGAACGGTGCCATCGATCGCTCGGCCGCGCGTCGGCGCGGCTACGCGGACTACACGTCCGGCGCCATCCACGACCGGACGCCTGCACGTCCAGTGGCCGGTGGTCACGGCATCGGTTTTGAACGTTCGTCTCGGTGCGCCGAACTATCCAAGTGCCAATCAGGTCGGCATGCCGTCACGTTCGGGGCCGGTTTCCCGAGATATAAACCACCGCACGCCGAAGCCGTCGGCGATGGACACGGGTTCGGCGTCGGCGTTCGAGCGGATGGGCACGCTTGGAGTCGAAGAGGAGTTCTACGTCGTCGACGGCGACGGCCGGCCGACTTCCGGAAGCGATCAGCTCGTGTACGGGGACCGCGAGCCGCCCGAACCGCTGGCGGGCCGCATCGATCACGAGCTGTTCAAATCCGTTATCGAGACGCAGACCCCGTTGATCGATGACCCGGGCTCCGTTCACGACCACGTGAGCGCGGTACGGGAAGCGCTCGTGGAGCACGCCGAGTCGTACGACTTCCGGGTCGCGGGGGCCGGACTCCACCCGGCGGCGGTCTGGCGCGACCTCGACCACGCGGAGAAGCCTCGATACCGGTCGCAGCTGGATCGGATCCAGTACCCGCAACACCGCAACACGACCGCCGGGCTCCACGTCCACGTCGGCGTCGACGACGCGGACAAGGCGACGTGGATCGCCAACCGAGTCCGCTGGGTCCTCCCGCCGCTGTTGGCGCTGTCGGCGAACTCGCCGTTCTGGAACGGCTTCGACACCGGGCTCGCGTCCGCCCGAGCGAAGGTGTTCGAGAACCTCCCGAACACCGGGATGCCCGGGCACTTCTCCGACTTCGCGGCGTACGACGCCTTCGAGCGGCGAATGGTCGAGCACGGCTCGATCGAGGACCGCGGCGAACTCTGGTTCGACGTGCGCCCGCACACGGGGCACGGCACCGTGGAGGTTCGCACGCCGGACGCACAGTCCGACCCCGAGGTCGTCTGTGCGTTCGTGGAGTACGTCCACGCGCTCGTCGTCGATCTGGCCGAGCGCTACGAGGACGAGTCCGATCCGGCCGCCGGCGACGCCGGGGTGGGTGGCGCCGGGGGCCCCGACCACGCCGGCGGGCTCCGTCGGGAACTGCTCGACGAGAACAAGTGGCGAGCCATGCGCCACGGCCGTGGCGCCAGTTTCGTCGACCGCGACGGCGACTCGGTGGTCGACCTGCCGACGGTCGTCGACCGCGAATGCGACCGCCTCGACGTCGAGGGATTGCGGTTCCTGCTGGAACGCGAGTCGGGCGCGTCGCGTCAGCGCCGGATCCGCGAAGAGCGCGGCATCGACGCCCTGTGTCGCGATCTCCTGATCGACGAGCACGGGGTATAGCCCGGCGTATCGGTTCGGTCCGAACGGTACGGTGAGAGTCGGCGACGGGGTTTTCCCTGCGGAGTTCTGACCGACGAGATGGGACACATGGCTACCGACGAGGCCCCCGAAGACGGCGGCGAGACGGACGGCGCCGACGACGAGGACGCCCCGCGAGAGGAGCTGCGCGAGGCCGCACAGCGGCTCGAATCGAGCGCGGCCGACGTCGCCCACGTCGCCGACGGCTTCGACGAGCGCATCGTCGATCTGTTGGCGTGGCTACTGGACACCGAGACGCGGGCGCGGATCTACGTGTACCTCCGCGAGCAGCCCGGCTCCACGAGCGAGGAGGTCGCGGACGGGACGGGGCTGTATCCGAGCACCGTTCGCGAGGCGCTCGCGGAGCTTCACGACGAGGAGACGGTCAGCCGAACGAAACGAGAGTCCGCCGGCGCCGGCAACAACCCGTACGAGTACGAGGCGATCGAGCCCGCCGCGCTCGTCGAGGGGGCTGTCGGGCAGGTACAGGACCAGCTGAACGCCGTGTTCACGCTCGATTCCCGACTGACGGGCGACGGCGAGCCCGCCGGCGAGACGACCGAGCCGGTTCGGATCTCCGTCGAGACCGAACGGGACGACGGTTGACATCCTTCCCGCGCTGAAGCGCGAGGCTTTCTCCTCGATTCTCCGTAACGTCGCTTTTAGGTGCCGGCGCGTCCACGAGCGGGTATGAACGTCGCGCTGGGCGGGACATTCGACCCGGTCCACGACGGCCACCGCGCGCTGTTCGAGCGCGCGTTCGAGCTCGGGGACCTCACCGTCGGACTCACCTCCGACGAGTTGGCCCCGGAGACGCGTCACACGGACCGGTACGTTCGCCCGTTCGCCGAACGCAAGCGCGACCTCGACGACGAGATCGCCCCGATCGCGGCCGAGCACGGTCGCGACTACGATATCCGCGAGCTAACGAAGCCGACGGGGATCGCCGTCGAGCCGGGGTTCGACGCGCTGATCGTCTCCCCGGAGACACAGTCGGGCGCGGAGCGTGTCAACGAGATCCGCGAGCAGAAGGGCCTGCCCAGCCTCCGAATCGAGGTCGTCGACCACGTGCCCGCCGAGGACGGCGATCGGATCTCGTCGACGCGGATCGTCCGCGGCGAGATCGACCGCCACGGCGACCGCACGCCCGACCGCGAGGGGCGCGGGACGGAGCCGCCGGACACGGAGTGACGGGGCGATGGCCGGTGTCGAGGCCGCGATCGACTGGCTGGCACGTCGATCACGGTCGACGCAACTGATCCTCGTCGGCGTTGTCGCGCTCCTGCTCGGCTATCAGGCGATCCGACTGGCCGGCCGGGACCCCGGCAGCGAACTCGCGTACGTCGGGGGCGCGCTGTTTCTCCTCGGGCAGTTGGTCGGTTTTACCGGACTCGCGCTGCTCGCGTATCGACTACTCACGGAGTAGCCCGAGACACGCCGTCGACCACGGAGGGGCTGTCGCCTCACCACGACGGCGGGCGGAACCCGGCGTCCTCGAGGATGTCCTTCCAGTGCTGCTGAACGGAGAGCCGGGTTACGTCCATCGCCTCGGCGACCGCGGTCTGGGACCGCTCGTCGCCGGCGATGAGGGCGCCGGCGTACAGCGCGGCCGCGGCCGTCGCGGGCTTCGACCGGTCGGCTTCGGGGACGCCGGAGAGGAACAGGTCGGTCGCGTTCGAGCGTGCCTCGGCGGACAGCTCCAGCGACTCGGCGGCTCGGTGGAGTCGCGAAAGCCACTCCTCGTGTTCCACCTCGTCGCTGGCGCGGTACATCGATACTGTGTTGGGGGCGGGCGGTCATAAATCGTGTCGCCTCGGTCCGACAGCTACTTACGGCGATTCGGGATACTGTGTTTCGAGCGCGGGTAGCCAAGCCAGGCCAACGGCGCAGCGCTTAGGACGCTGTCCTGTAGAGGTCCGCCGGTTCGAATCCGGTCCCGCGCAGTGAGCGAGCGGAACGGAGTGGAGTGAGCAAACGAGCAGGCGCGGATTCGGACCCTCCCAGTCGCAGGCCGGGAATCGACCGAAGGGAGCGACTCGGAACGTCTGGTTCCGGTTCGAATCCGGTCCCGCGCAGTGCGAGGCGCGACCGGAGGAAGCGCATCGAGAGACGAACGGGAAGCGGAGCGACCCGTGAGTCCGCGGTGAGTCGAGCGAAGCGAGACCTCGAATGCTTCCCGAGCGGATTCAAAACAGGGCGGGCGGGCACAAGCGAGCGATGCGAGGCACTCGCTTCTTTCGCGCCTCAGGAGACGAACGGAAAGGAGCGTCACCGCTCGCTCACACCGACCGAGATAGCCGACACATACCGGGGCTAACAGCACCACGTGCGGAGTCAGAAGGACGAATCGGTCCAGGGGAACACGGGCATCGATCCCCGAGAAACACGTTCATAACAAATCAGCATGGCGTGGGAGTACCGAACGAGTCCAACCCATGCACACACAGCGGCAAGCGACGGTTCGGCCGTTCCGTCCCGAGGACCGTGGCGCATTCCTCGACCTCTACGAGGCGGTGTGGGGAACTCGGAAGGGCGAGGAGTGGTTCGCCTGGCGGTTCGCCGCGAACCCGTACGTCGAGGAGGTCCCCATGGTCGTCGCCGAGGCCGACGGGGAACTCGTGGGGGCGGAACCGTGCCTCGCCGTCCCCCTCCGCGCCGGCGACGCGTCGGCGCTGGCCTTCCAGCCGGCCGACTGGATGGTCCACCCCGATCACCGCCGTCGCGGGCTGTTTACCGAGATGACCGAACGGCTGCTCGATCGGTACGAAGACGGGCCGCCGGACTACTACTACAACTTCCCCTCGGCGGCGATCCTCCCCGGGCTCCAGTCGTTCGACTGGCGCGACGTCGGTACCCTTTCGACGTACTACCGGGTGCAGGACCTTTCCAGGCTCGCAGCCGCACGGTCGACAGAGAAGCCACAGTGGAAGGCGGCGGCCGGACTCGGACACCTCGCCGCACCGGTGGTCCGCGGGCTCACGTCGCTGAGCACCGGCACCGCCGACCCATCCGGGGGGTGGACCGCCGATCGGCACGAGACGACGCCGACGGCGACGCTCGTCGACCTGTACCGGTCCGGTGTTCCCGAGTCGATCCATGTCGGTCGCGACGCCCGTTGGTACCGCTGGCGGCTCGCGAATCCGCGGTGGGACCCGACGACGTACGTCTTCAACGACGAGCACGGGACGCCGGTCGCCGCGCTCGTCGCGGTCGCCCACGGCGGCCGCGGGGAGTCCGAGTCCGCCGGGGCACGGAAGGTCTCGGTGCTCGATGTGGTACCCGCCGACGGGTCGGCGCCGACGGGGAGCTACGAGGCGCTGTTGTCGGCCGTCGTCGCGGACGCCGACGACGCGGACGTGCTGAAATGCGCCGGCGCGTCGCTCCCGCGGTCGGCGCTGCGGCGGTACAGCTTCAGGTCGGACAACGGGTTCCCGCTGTCGATGGTCTCGACGCCGACCCGGTTGGTCGCTCGGCCGACGGTCGTCGACACCGAGGACACCGTCGACGCGGAGCCCGATACCGGAGGTCGGGTCGGCCCGAGTGGGGGCGAGCGCTGGCGACTCGGGGGCGCTGACCTCACGGATCCCGTGAGCTGGACCGTTCAGCTTGGCGGACAGGACATCGCGTGATATCCCCTCGCCGAACGGCGAGACTTCTCATACCGCAAGTCGGGACGGACTCGGTGCAGGCGAGGTACCGCCGGCATCGTGGTCGCCGCGACATCCGGAGGGAACGCAAGACGAGTGCATGACGGTGCCGAAACCGATATCAACGGGCCGCGAAACATTCATCCAATGACTACTTCGGCCGACGTCCTCGCCGACCTCGTCGCGGACGTCGACGGGCTGTTCCTCTTTGCACCGACCGGCTCGACGTACGAGGACTACCGCGAGGTCGACGGCGAGTCAGCCGTCGTCGTCGCTCAGGAAAACGCCCACGACGCCGAGCGCTACGTGGAGCTCCCGCTGGAGTTCGACAACGTGCGCGACCGGATCCGCTTCGGGGTCGAGGGCGCGATGGACCACGGCTACTGCGCGGAGGGCGACGTGGTCGCGTGCGCCATCAACGTGTTCGGCGATCCGATCGACGCCGTCATCAGGAGCCCCGTCACCGAGTCGATGCACTCGGGGATCTACGACCTGTTCGCCAACTCCCGCGCGGACCCGAACGTCGTCCGCGACGTGTTCGACGTGGCGATCGAACTCGGGAAGAAGGGACAGAAGGGCAAGCCCGTCGGCGCGCTGTTCGTCGTCGGCGACGCGGGCAAGGTGATGAACAAGTCCCGACCGCTCAGCTACAACCCCTTCGAGAAGAGCCACGTTCACGTGGGCGATCCCATCGTGAACGTGATGCTCAAGGAGTTCTCCCGGCTCGACGGCGCGTTCGTCATCAGCGACTCGGGGAAGATCGTCTCCGCGTACCGCTATCTCGAGCCGGGCGCGGAGGGCGTCGACATCCCGAAGGGACTGGGCGCGCGCCACATGGCCGGCGGCGCCATCACGCGCGACACGAACGCCATCGCCATCGTGCTCTCGGAGTCGGACGGACTCGTCCGTGCGTTCAAGGGCGGGCAGCTCGTCCTCGAACTCGACCCGGAGGAGTACTGACGCATGACCGACGCGAGTTCTATCGCGACCGTCGAGCCCGTGCCGTCGACGGCGGTACGTGCCGTCCCGGCCCCGCCGCCGCTCCAGTTCGGCGGCGGGAGGGTTCGATCGGCACTGACGAGCCTTCCGGCGCGTCTGTGGCTGGCGCTCGGCGTAATCGTACTCGCCGCCTTCCTCGGCTATCTCGTCGTTCGCGTGAACCGCCGAATACTCGTCGGCGCGGGCGTCCCGGAGACGATCGAGGGGACGACGTTCGAGCGGACCGCCCGGGGGTTCGGGACGTCGACCGTCTCGCTCGTCGCGAACCTCTCGGGGTACTTCATCTTCATCCTCGGTCTCATCGTCGCGCTGACGATCGCCCGGGTGGAGTACATCACCGCCTTCTGGAACCGAACCGCCGGCTTCCTGCCGTCGCTGTTTCTCGCCGTTCTCGTGCTCATCGTCGGCCTCGTCGTCGGCGACAAGGTCGAACTGTTGATCGACGAGCGTCTGCGCGGGGTGAAGGTTCCGCAGGCCGGGATCGTTCCCTCGATCGCCAAGTGGTCGGTGGTGTTCATCGCGGTGCTGGTCGCGCTCGGACAGATCGGCGTCGACACCGCCGCGCTGGTCGTCCTCCTGGCCACGTACGGCTTCGCGATCGTCCTGTTCGGCGGGCTCGCGTTCCGGGACCTGCTCGCGTCCGGCGCCGCCGGCTTCTATCTCCTGCTCGAACAGCCGTACAGCATCGGCGATCGCGTCCGCATCGGCGACACCGACGGCATCGTCCAGGAGGTAAACGTGTTCGTCACGCACGTCGAAAGCGAGGACGCGGAGTACGTCGTGCCGAACCGACAAGCGTTCACCGAGGGCGTCGTCCGTATCCGTGAATAACGAGAACGCCGACTCGCGACGCCTCAGTTCTCGTTCTTCTCGTCGTCGCCCGTCTCCCGATCGACCGGCTCCGCCGGCACGCCGGCGACGGTCTCGCCCGGCGCCACGTCGTCGGCGACGAGGGAGTTCGCCGCCACCTGCGCGTCGGCGCCGATGTGGACGCCGGGGAGCACGGTCACCTTCGCGCCCAGCATGGCCCGGTCGCCGACGACCACGTCGCCGAGGCGGTACTCGTCCTGGAGAAACTCGTGGCACAGCAACACCGAGTCGTAGCCGACGATCACGTCGTCGCCCAGTTCGATCCGCTCGGGCCAGAACACGTCCGGCGTCGCCTCCAACCCCCACGAGACGCCGGACCCCACCGTAGCACCCAACAGACGGAGGAGCCAACTTTTCAGCCTGAGACTCGGCGAGATCCGGATCAGCCAGACGACGAGGTAGTTGAGCCCGACCCTGATCGGTGACTTGGCGTCGGTCCAGTAGCGCAGGGAGTTGTGTCCGCCCGGCGTCGGATGGCGCTCCACGCGATCGTAGCGTTCCGGGGTGCCGTCGGTGCCGCCGTCGACGGCGCCGGGGTCGTCCGCGTCGGTGTCGATCTCCTCGTCGGTGGTCACAGTGGAAGCGTCGAGACCGGCGATAATCAATCTCGTGCGTTCGAGGTCGTCCGGTCGGACCGGTGAGCGCCGGACCTGCCGTCGGACGAGGGTTCTTCACGGATGACGGGACCACCGTCGCCGTGCAGTGACTCACGCCTCGGACCGCCTCGCGAAACCGTGACGCGCGCGGTCCGAGTCCGTCCCGGCCGCGTCACGTGTTCGCAAGCAGCCAGCCGTCAGCGACGCGTCCGTCTCGCGGGCAACGCGACCGAGACGACGCGCGGGAACCGCGTCTCACTCCCCGCGCAACCGCGCCATGTGATCGATCCGTGACTGCACCAGCTCCGCGGTGCCGATGTCGTGGCGCACGTGGAACCCGTCGTCGACCATCGACAGCGCGTCCTCGGCGTCCGCCTCCGCCGCCGCGATGGAGTCGCCGAGGCCGACGACCGCGAACGAGCGCGACGTGGTCGTGAACAGGCCGTCCTCTCGCTGGTCGACGCTGGCGTAGAACAACAGCGCGTCGCCGACGCTCGACTCGTCGACCTCGATCCGTGCGCCGGCGTCCGGATCGACCGGGTAGCCCGCCGGCACCGCGTACTTGCAGACGGTCGCCTCGCCGGAGAACTCGAGGTCCGGAAGCGACTCGCCGTCGCGGGCGGCCGTCAGCACGTCGACGAACGGGGTCTCGAGAACGGGGAGCGTGTTCATCGCCTCGGGATCGCCGAAGCGGGCGTTGAACTCCACGACCTTCGGGCCGTCGGCGCCGAGCATGAACTGGCCGTACAGCACGCCCTTGTACTCGGGGAGCGCGTCGACGACGGCCTCGATGACCTCGACGGCCGCCTCGTAGTCCGCGTCGGTCATGAACGGGAGCGTCGGATCCGTGTCGGAGTAGCTGCCCATCCCGCCGGTGTTGGGTCCCTCGTCGCCCTCGTAGGCGCGCTTGTGGTCCTGGATCGCGGGCGTGGTGCGGACCTCCCCGTTCGCGACGAACGCCTGCACGGTGAACTCCTCGCCGAGGAGGCGCTCCTCGATCACCCACTCGTCCCACTCGGCGTCGAGGACGTAGTCGACGGCCGCCTCCTTCGTCAGTTGGTCGCCCGTCACCCGGACGCCCTTTCCGCCGGTGAGCCCCACGGGCTTGACAGCCACGTCGCCGTCGTACGCCTCGACGTACTCCGCGGCGGCCTCGGCGGAGTCGAACGTCTCGAAGTCCGGGGTTCCCGGAACGTCGTGTTCGTCCATGAATCGCCGTTGGAACGCTTTGTCGGTCTCGATGCGCGCCTCCTCGGCGCGCGGACCGAAGGTGTACACGCCCGCGTCGTCGAGGGCGTCGGCGACGCCCGCCTCCAGGGCCGACTCGGGGCCGATGACCGCGAGATCCGCGTCGATCTGCTGGGCGTAATCGACGACGGCGTCGGCGTCCCGTTCGCCGATCTGTTCGAAGCCGTCGGCGAGCGACGCGATCCCGGGGTTCCGGTTGCTCGCGCAGGCGTACAGCGAGGCGTCCTCAGCGACCGCACGGGCGATGGCGTGTTCGCGTCCGCCGCCCCCGACGAGGAGCACTGTCTCGGACATGCTCGATGCGATACTGCACGGGCGTGTAAGCCTTACTCTCTGAACGACACCCAGTAACCACGTTCGTGCATCATAGACCGCCGAACACGGGAGTGAGGACCCGCGGCCGCCCCGCTTATCCGTCCCGCCGCCGACCCACCGACAATGAGCGATCCGACGGCGCGGAACCGGCTGGAGGAGGAGGCCAGCCCGTATCTGCGCCAACACGCGGACAACCCGGTCCACTGGCAGCCGTGGGACGACGACGCGCTCGCGGCGGCCCGCGAGCGCGACGTACCCCTCTTCCTGTCGGTGGGCTACTCGGCGTGCCACTGGTGTCACGTCATGGAGGAGGAGTCGTTCGAGGACGACGCCGTCGCCGAGGTCCTCAACGACGCGTTCGTGCCCGTGAAAGTCGACCGCGAGGAGCGGCCCGACCTGGATCGGGTGTACCAGGCCGTGAACCAACTCGTCAACGGACGCGGCGGCTGGCCGCTCTCGGTGTGGCTCACGCCGGAGGGGAAGCCGTTCTACGTCGGGACGTACTTCCCGCGGGACGGCCGCCAGGGGATGCCAGGGTTCCTGGAGGTGTGTCGCAACATCGCGAACTCGTGGAACGACCCCGACCAGCGCGCGGACATGGAGGCCCGCGCCGAGCAGTGGACGGCCGCCGCCCGCGACGAGTTGGAATCGACCGGCGCCGGCGACGCGGACGCTCCCGACACGGCGGAGGAGCCCGACAGCGGCCCTCCGGACGCGGACGTGCTCTCGGACGCCGTCACGGCCGCGCTTCGCAGCGCCGACCGCGAGCACGGCGGCTTCGGTCGACAGGGGCCGAAGTTCCCACAGACGGGTCGCCTCGATCTCCTCATGCAGGCGTCCGCGCGCAGCGGCCGTGAGGAACCGTTGAACGTCGCCGTCGAGACGCTCGACGCGATGGTCGACGGCGGCCTGTACGACCAGGTCGGCGGCGGGTTCCACCGCTACTGCACCGACCGCGAGTGGGTCGTCCCCCACTTCGAGAAGATGCTGTACGACAACGCCGAGTTGGCGCGCGTCTCCCTCGAGGCCCACCGCCTGCTCGGCCGGCCGAAGTACGCGACCGTCGCCCGGGAGACGCTCGCGTTCCTCGACCGGGAGCTGTCGCACCCGAACGGCGGGTTCTACGGCACCCTCGACGCCGACTCAGGCGAGGGCGAAGGGGAGTTCTACGTCTGGACGCCGGAATCGGTCTCCGAGGCGCTCGCGGCCGCCGATCACGAGTTCGAGGCCGACGACGCGGAGTTGGTGTGCGATCGGTTCGGCGTCGAGTCGGGCGGTAACTTCGAGGGCGGGACGACCGTGCTCACCCGTGCGACCGCCGTCGACGACCTCGCGGAGACGCACGATCTCCCGGTCGAGACGGTTCGCGAGCGGCTGATGCGCGCGCGGACGGCGCTGTTCGACCACCGCGAGTCGACCCGCGAGCGGCCGCCGCGCGACGAGAAGGTGCTCGCGGGGTGGAACGGGCTCGCGATCTCGGCGTTCGCCGCCGCCGGACACACGCTCGACCCGCAGCTGGCGGCCCGCGGCGCCGACGCGCTCGGGTTCGTCCGCGACCACCTCTGGAACGGCGACCGCCTCAGTCGACGCTACATCGAACGCGAGGGCGACGCGGTCGGCGAGGGCGAGGTGAAGGGGAACGGCTACCTCGAGGACTACGCGTACCTCGGGCGGGCCGCCCTCGACCTGTACGGCGTCACCGGCGACGTGGACCACCTCGGGTTCGCCCTGGATCTCGGCCGGACCGTCGTCGACGCGTTCTACGACGCCGACGACGCGACGATCTACTCGACGCCGAACGACGGCGAGGATCTGGTCGTCCGCCCACAGGAACCGACCGACGCCTCGACGCCCTCCAGCCTCGGCGTGGCGACGCGACTCCTGCTCGATCTCGACCTGTTCGCGCCCGACGAGGACTTCGCCGCCGTCGCCCGCGACGCGCTGGCGACCCACGCTGACGACGTGACGACCTCGCCGTTGGAGCACGTCACGCTGGCGCTGGCGGCCGCCCGCGACCGAAGCGGCCCCTTCGAACTCACGCTCGCGTGCGACGAGATGCCCGCCGAGTGGCGCGACACGCTCGCGAGTCGCTACCTCCCGGGCGTCGTGATCGCCCCGCGTCCGCCGACTCCGGAGGGCGTCGCCGACTGGGTCGACGACCTCGGGCTCGAGGACGTACCGCCGATCTGGCGCGACCGCGGCGCGCGCGACGGAGCGCCGACGGCGTACGCGTGCCGCGACTTCACCTGCTCGCCGCCGAACCGCGACCTCCGCGCGGCGCTGGAGTGGGCCGCCGAGGAGTGACGCCCCGGCGGTCGCCGATGGCACAGATAGCGTTGGGCCCCCATGCCGAGGCGGGCACCGTCCGCGGAGCGTAACCGCTTTGCCCGGCGGCGGCGACCCGGAGGTATGACCACGGTCTGTCTCGTCGGCGAGCCCGAGACCGACCTGCGCTACGAGTTGCTCTCACGCGAGACGGCCCGCGAGGCGCTCGCGACGTACGACCTCCGGTCCCCGTTCGAGAACTCGATCGCGCTCGACACCGTCAGCCTCGGCGCCGCGGTGTCGCTGTGCAACGACCTCAACTGGTATCTCGTCCGCTTCGTCGACGAGGTGTTGATCCGGGAGCCGTCGATCACTCGCGACGAGTGGCTCTCCCGGAGACTGGCGACGGCCGTCCGCAACGACGCCGTCCGGCGCGAGGAGACCGACCGGTTCCTGAAGCTGTACGGGCTGGCGGACGGCCGGCTCGTCGAGCCGATGTACCTCGCGCGCAGCGACGACGCCGAGCTCCCGGAGTACGACCTCCGCGACGTGGACGAGACTGTCGGCGTCCGGGTCACGCGCGAGGAGTTCGACGACTGAGCCGGTCCACCGACGAGGGGCGATCCGCCGTCGTCCTCAGTCGTACAGCCCGGTGGACATGTAGCGCTCGCCGGAGTCCCAGAACACGGTGAGCACCAGCGGGTCGTCGCCGGCGACGCCGACGCGGTCGTCCGAGCGCGGCTCCCAGCCGTCGACCGCCACGTCGCGGTAGCCGGGGTCCTCGCCGGCGGCGAACGCCTCGGCAACGTCGCGAGCGCGGACGTTCGAACCGCCCGAGGACTGCCCGACGAGGATCCCCTCCTCGCGGGCGAGGCGCCGACACTCGGCCTCCGCTTCGTCGAGTCCGACGGTGAGGACGCCGTCGAGCAGATCCGTGTCGAGGTTGGGACTGACGAACCCCGGACCCATCCCCTGGAACGAGTCCGACTCCGGCTCTTCGCCCGACAGCACCGCCGAGTCCTCGGGTTCGACGGCGACCACGTCCATCCCGGGGAATGCCTCGCGCAGGCGGCGTCCGATACCGGAGATCGTTCCGCCGGTGCCGACGCCGGCGACCAGCGCGTCCGGCTCGCGCCCGTCGAGCTGGTCGAGGATCTCGACGCCGGTGGTCTCGTAGTGCGCCGCCGGGTTCGCGCCGTTCTCGAACTGCCGGAGCTGGACCATCCCCTCGGCCTCCAGCTCGTCGGCGCGCGCCTTCGCGGCGTCGATGTCGCCGTCGACGAGCTCCAGGTCGGCGCCGTAGGCGGCCATGATCTGCCGTCGTTCCTCACTTTTCGAGGCCGGCATCACGACGGTCACGTCGTACCCCTTCGCGGCCCCGACCATCGCGATACCGATGCCGGTATTGCCGGAGGTCGGCTCCACGAGCGTGTCGTCCGGCTCCAGCGTTCCGTCGTCCTCGGCGCGCTCGATCATCCGCATCGCCGGGCGGTCCTTCGCGGATCCGCCCGGGTTTCGCGACTCCAGCTTCGCCGCCACGGTCGCGCCGGGCGGCGAATCGACCTCGACCAGCGGCGAGCCGATGGTGTCGACTACCGAATCGTCCATACCCGCGGTACCGGCGTGACGCGTAAATGCTCCCGAGTCGGCGGCAAGCCATCTGGCGGTCGCCGCGCACGAGCGCACGGCCGAGCCCGGCGGCTCCACGCTCGACCTGCCGGCGGCGTCGCGCTTAACCCGGCGTACGACCCATCGACGCACATGAGCACAACGCTTTCGACGATGGAGTTCGACACAGCCACCGACATCGACCCGGACGTGGCCGCGGCGCTCGGCGCCGAGGGACTGACGTACAAGGTGTGGGGCGGCGACTGGTGTCCCGACTGCACGCGGCAGCTCCCGGGGTTCGCGGCCGCGCTCGACGCCGCGGGCGTCCCCGCCGACCGGATCGAGCAGTTCCCGGTCGAGAACGTCGACGGCGAGAAGCGGGGACCGGGGATGGACGAGCACGGCGTCGAGTACATCCCGACGGTGATCGTGTTCGACGGCAGCGGGGTCGAGGTGGCCAGGTTCGTCGAGTCCGCCGACACTGACATCGCCACCTCCCTCGCGCGCGAACTCGCGGACGGCTGAGCGCTAGCTTGCGACCGTCACGAAGGTTCTTATCAGAGACGGGAGCCAGCCACCGCGTGGTCTGACGACGACCGCGCGGCGGGCAGCGAAACTCCCGGCGACGCCGCCGCGCGCGACGGCCGTCGCCGGGTGTACGCTACCGACAGATGTCGAGCGACCGCGCTTCTCAGAACGTCGAGAGTTCGCCCTCGATGACGCGGCGGGTCACGTCGGTGACGTCGGCGAGTCGCTCGTCGATGATCGCGGTCGCCTCCTCCTCGATGTCCGCGACGGCGACGCCCTCCGCGGTGACGACCTGCGCGTCGGCGACGTGGGGCTCGTCGATCGGGCGGCCGATCTGCGAGAGCAGACGGACCTGCAGGTCGCGGATGCCGTCGACCTCCTCGACGACGGCCTCCGCGATCTCCGTCGAGAGGAGGTTGTATATCTTCCCGATGTGGTTGACGGGGTTCTTGCCGGAGGTCGCCTCCATGCTCATCGGCCGGTTCGGCGTGATGAGCCCGTTCGCGCGGTTGCCGCGGCCGACGGAGCCGTCGTCGCCCTGCTCGGCGGAGGTGCCGGTCGTCGTCAGGTAGATCGACCCCGCCTCCAGGTCGTCGGCGGTGTTGACGGCGACGCTCACCTCGCGGTCGGTGTAGCTCTCGGCGAGATCCGTAACGTACGCCTCGACGCGCTCGGTCGCCTCGCGGTAGTCGTCGATGCCGTCGATGTACGTGTCGACCATCGCCGCCGCGACCGTGATGTCGATGTGATCGCCCTCGCGCTTGCCCATGATCTTCACGTCGGGGCCGATCTCGGGGTGTTCGTCGTGGTACGGCCCGTTGAGCGCGCGCTCCGCCTCGCGGACGATCCGCTCGGTCTCGGTCAGCGGCGCGTGGCCGACGCCGAAGGAGGTGTCGTTCGCCATCGGCACCTGCGCGCCGTCCTCGCCGAAGACGTCCTGGAGGTCGCCCGACCCCTCACCGAGCTTCACGTCGACGATGACGTCGGTGCCGACCTCCAGCTCCGGGATGTGCTCGCGGAGGTACTCCCGGGCGGATTCCAGCGCGACGCGGCCGACGGGCAGCGTCAGCTCCCGCCCGTCGTCGGTCTCGTACTCCTTCGTCGCGCGGCCGACGATGAGCACGTAGATCGGGTCGATCACCTCGCCGCCGCCGTAGGAGGGTGCCGCGGTGCCGGCGACCAACTGGGTCTCGTCGGTGTTGTAGTGGAGCACCTTGCCGACGCGGTCCAAGTACAACTGAGAGAGGCCACGCGAGACTGCCTCCGCGATGCCGTCGGAGATCGAATCGGGATGGCCGATCCCCTTCCGCTCGACGATCTCTACCTCGTGGTCCTCAACTGCCCGCCGGTCGAGTTCGGAGACCTGAATGTTCCTCATTAGTCGGTGGGAGGAATTCGGTCGCAGTATAACTTGCGGAAAGAGTTCCGAACCAGTCGATTACTCTGAGGAATTGTTCGGCAGGTCTTGCGACTGAAGCAGGAGCCCGAGGTACGAAGTTCGGATCTGATCGTCGGGATCGAGCCCCAGCTTACGGAGGGCCGCGTACGCGCCCTCGCGAGCCGACTCGATCTCCGCCTCCGTCGCCTCGCGCTCCACTTCGACGAACTCGCCGACGCGGGCCACGTCGTCGAGCGTGACGGTGTAGCCGTCGACCGAGAAGGACTCACGGTCCTTCTCGACGGTCGCCGCGGGCGAGAAGCCGAGCCCCCCGAAGAGACCTTCGGCGGCGTCGCCGTCGACGACGGCCGTCTCGAACTCCTCGCGCGTCTTCGACTCGGCCTCGACGAGCGGACCCTTGTAGGTGATCTTCGTCTCGGTGTCCCCGTCGCCGTCCCCATCTCCATCCCCGTCCGCGGCGGCTCCCGGTTCGTCGTTGCCGGCTGCGTTCGTGTCCCCGGCGACGGTTTCGCGCCGGATCCGGAGCGCCTCGTCCGTTTCGGCGAAGTCGCGATGCGGCGCGTCGTAGTAGGTGTCCACCTGTCGAACGCGCCGGACGCGGGTCGCGTCGATGTCCGCGAGTCGGGCGCGGATGCCGTCGTGGTCGGCGGGGACTTTCACCTCCACCTCGTACATGCGACCGGGGTGGGGACGGCCGAGCAAAAGGATGGCGTGTCCGCGGAGACGCCCTCCGGCGGGTCGCCGCCCGATACCGCCGTCCTCGTGGAGTTCGCCCGTCCGGCCGAAACGTGACTGTTAAGAAGCGCACGAGCGACGATGCGCACATGAGCGAAGAAGAGCAGGCCGAGGCGGCTGACGCCGCCGACGCCGGCGATGAGGCGAGCGAGGACGCAGTCGACACCGAGGAGTCCGACGAGGGTATCCAGAACGGGGACTTCCTCCGGCTGGATTACACCGTCCGCACCGTTCCCGGCGAGGAGGAGGACGAGGGCCGCGTCGTCGACACGACACGCAAGGACGTCGCCGAGGAGGCCGGCATCGACGACGACGAGCACGACTTCTCCCCGCGCATCATCGTCGTCGGCGAGGGGCACGTGTTCGACGCCGTCGACGAGGACCTCGTAGGCAAGGCCGTCGGCGACTCGAACGTCGTCACCGTGCCCGCCGAGGACGGGTTCGGCGAGTTCGACCCCGACGACGTGCGCACCGTGAGCGCCGAGAAGATCCCGGAGGACGACCGCTACCCCGGCGCCCAGGTCACCATCGACGGCGAGCAGGGCTACGTCGAGACGGTCATCGGCGGGCGCTCGCGCGTCGACTTCAACCACCCGCTGGCCGGCGACGACCTCGAGTACGACTACGAGATCCTCGAGCTCGTCGACGACGACGAGGAGAAGGCCGCCGGCCTCATCGGCATGTACCTCCAGGAGACCCCCGAGGTCCGCATCGAGGAGGAGACCGTCGAGGAGGAGGTCACCGTCGAGGCCCACGAGGACGAGGAGACGGGCGAGGTCGATCGCGAGACCGAGCTACGGGAGGTCGACAGGCGTACGCTGTACATCGAGGCGACGCCGATGATGCAGATGAACCAGCAGTGGATGTTCTCGAAACAGCAGATCGCACAGGACATCATGGGCCGTCTCGACCTCGACCGCGTCGTCGTCGAGGAGGTCATCGACGGCTCCGGCGGCATGATGGGCGGTATGGGCGGCATGATGGGCGGCATGGGCGGCGGCGGAATGGGCGGCGAAGACATCGAGGAGGCCCTCGACGACGTGGACATGGACGACGTCGACGTCGACGCCGACGAGCTCGTCGACGAGCTCGAGGACGCCGACGAATAACGCGCTCGCGCCCTGCGAGCGACCGCACCCGACTCGTCGCACGGGTGCGGGCGGCTGTGCGCCGGTGTGCCGGTTCCGAATCGACACCGATTACTTGCGGTTCGTCCATCACCCGATAGATGGATCTCTCCGACGCGCGCGAGGACCTCGCCGTCGCCGCGGCGGCCGCGCTGGGTGCGCTCGCACTGACGCTCGGTCTCGATCTTCTCGCGGGCGTGTCGGTGTCGACGCCGGCTCGGCTCGCCCCGGTGGTCGTCTACTTCGCGTACCTGTTCACCAGAAAGGGCGGCCCCTACGGCTCGTTCGACACCCCGCGCAACTGGACCGTGCTGGTGGTCGTCGTCACCGTCGCCGCCGCCGGCTACGCGATCGCGACGTGAGACGGCCGTCCGCCGGCGACGTATCGATCCCGTGTACTCCGTGAGCGACTGCTCGCTCCCGCAGTTCCCCAGCCGCGGGGCTTAACAGCGATCGAACCCAAGCCGAGCTATGAGCATCGAGACCGACGCGCCGGAGGCGCCCGCGACAGACGACGCCGTCGAGGCGCTGGCGACGGAGCTCGGCGCCGCGATCGCCGACTCCTCCACGTACCGCCGGTTCGAGGAGGCGAAGGCGGCCGTGCAGAACGACGAGGAGGCCCAACGGCGCATCTCCGAGTTCGAACAGCTCCGTCAGGAGTTCGCGATGGCCAAGCAGGCCGGACAGGCCGATCAGGAGACGATGGAGAAGGTACAGGCCGCCCAACAGGATCTGCACTCGCTGTCGGTGATGCAGGAGTACGTCGAGGCGCAAGACGAGCTACGGGACCGCCTCGAAACGCTGAACGAGGCGATCTCCGACCCGCTCGCCGTCGACTTCGGCGGCGAGGCCGGCGGCTGCTGTCACGACTGACTCCCGGATCGCCACGACCGCACCGCCGGCGCCGGACCGGTGGTTGCCGGCCGTGTCCGTGTTCCCGTTCGTCCGTTCGCTCGGTTCCCGAACAGCGACAGCGTCGCGAGGGTTGAAACCGGATGCCGACCCAGTCGGCCCATGCTCGCGGTCACCGGCGGGAAGGGCGGCACGGGAAAGACGACGACCGCGCTCGGGTTGGCTCGCGCGTTCGGGAGGGCCGGGACGCCGGCGATCGCGGTCGACGCCGACTGGGATCTACCGGATCTGGGCGCGGTGGCCGCAGCGGATCGACGGGTCACGTATCCGGACCGAGGCGACGACGACTCGCCGCTGGCTGCCGCGGTCGCCGACGCCGTCGCGCCGGCGGTCCGGGTCCTCCCGGCGCCGACCGACGGTCGCGACCGCGATCGCCGGGGAGCGCTCCGGGCGGTTGCCGCATCCGCGCCGGAGGAGCCCCGTGTGCTCGTCGACTGCCCCGCTGGGGCCTCCCCGGACGCGGTCGCGCCGCTGCGCGTCGCCGACGGGGCGCTGCTCGTGACCGAGCCGTGCGCGGCGGCCCTGCGCGACGCCGCGAAGACGGCCGCCGTCGCCCGGCGGCTGGGCACGCCGGTCGTTGGCGCCGTCGTGACGAGAGCGGCCGCCGTTCCTGCGGGTGTGGGCGATCTCCTTGGGTGTCCGATCGTCGCACGGGTCCCCCGCGCATCGGCACCGCACGAGCGGGAGGAGAAGGGGAACACGGGCGGATCCGGCCCCGTGCTCGGGGACGAGCGGGTCGTCGACGCGTACACGCGCGGTGCGGATACGGTGGCCGGGTGGGGTCCTGGTGAAATCTGCCCGACACGAGCGTGAGAAACGGTTATATCGCGCCGGACCGTCATCCGATCGCATGGCGGATCGACTTCCGACCGGGATCGACGTGCTCGATCGCCGTCTCGACGGCGGGATCCCGGCCGGGAGCATCGTGCTGTTCTCGGCGTCGCCGGCGAGCCAGTCGGAGCTGCTGCTGTACGAGCTCACGGACGCGCGCGGAACGCTGTACCTCACGACGCTGCGCTCGGACCAGGCCGTCGAGGACGCGCTCGAACGGACGAAGTCGCGGGTCGGCACCCCGACCGTTCGCGACATCGGGGGCGACGCGCCGCTCGACGCGGCCAATCGGCTCGTCAGCGCGCTCCCCGAGAACGCGAACCTCATCGTCGACGTCGCCGACCCGCTGGAGCGGGCCGACCGCTCGCGGTACCGGCGCTTCCTCACCGAACTGCAGACGGCGATGGTCAACACCGAAAGCGTCGCGTTCCTCCACGCGATGAAGCAGGACGACGAGCCGCGCAACCGCGCGATGACCGAGCACGTCGCCGACGTGGTGTGGGACCTCGACACCCAGGTGCGCGGCTCGGACGTGGTCAACAAGCTCGCCGTTCCGAAGTTCCGCGGCGGCCGCGCGCTCGACGAGACGGTGAAGCTGAATCTCGAGGAGCGTGTCGCCATCGACACGTCCCGCGATATCGCGTAGTCGTCGCGTCTCACTCGCAGCGTCGTCTCGTTTCGGGTGTGTTTTTGAGCCGACGCCCCCGCTCTCGGGTATGGTCTCGTTGTTCCCCGCGATCGGGCTCGCGCTCGTCGGGACTGCCGTCGTCTGGGTCGCCGGCGGCCGGCTGGAGTCCGCGAGCGAACGCCTCGGCGCCCACTACGGGCTCCCCGCCGTCGTACAGGGCGCCGTCATCGCCGCCGTCGGCTCGTCGTTTCCGGAGCTGACGAGCGTCGTGGTGTCGGTGCTGTTGCACGGCGACTTCGACCTCGGCGTCGGCGCCATCGTCGGCTCGGCCGTGTTCAACATCCTCGTCATCCCCGGCTGGAGCGCCCTCCGCGGTCGGGGGTTGCGGGCGGACCGCGACGTGGTGTACAAGGAGACCCAGTTCTACATGCTCGCGGTCGCGGTGCTGCTGCTCACGTTCTCGCTGGGCGTGATCTACGCCCCACAGCCTGTCGCCAATGGACTCACGTCGACGCTCACGCGGCCGCTCGCCCTCATCCCGCTCGGGCTGTACGCGGTGTACCTCTTCATCCAGTCGCAGGACGTGTCCGATTTCGACGCCCCCGAGGTCGACGACGTGAACGCCGCCCGCCAGTGGCTGTTCCTCGCCGGATCGCTCGTCGCGATCGTCGTCGGCGTCGAGGCGCTCGTGCAGGCCGCGCTCTCGCTGGAGGCGGCGCTGGGCGTCCCCTCGGCCGTCTGGGGGCTCACCGTCGTCGCCGCGGGGACCAGCCTGCCGGACACGGTCGTGTCGGTACGCGCGGCGGAGGCCGGTCGCGGGCCGACGAGCCTCGCGAACGTCCTCGGGAGCAACACCTTCGACCTGCTCGTGGCGGTCCCCGTCGGCGTCCTGCTCGTTCCGGGCGGCACCGTGGCGCTGGACTTCGGCACGGCGGTCCCGATGATGGGCTTTCTCACCGTCGCGACGATCGGCTTCCTCGTCGTCACGCGGACCGACCTCGAACTCGACCGTCCCGAAGCGATATCGTTGCTCGGGCTGTACGGCGTCTTCATCGGGTGGATGGTGCTGGAAACGCTCGGCGTGACGGCGCTGGTCCCGGGCATCTGAGTCGGCACGGACCGTTTGCTACAGCAGTCGGCCCGCCGCGACCGGGACGACCGCGCCGCCGACCTCGACCGCCGGATCGCCGTCCGAATCCCGCTCGGCTCGCAGTCGAAGCCGCGACGGGCGCCCCATCTCGTACCCCTGCTCGACGGTCGCGGCGACCGGCCCGTCGCCGAGGTATCGGTGTTCGAGCAGCCACCCGGCGAGACAGCCGGCGGCCGACCCGGTCGCGGAGTCCTCCGGAACGCCCGCCCAGTCGGCGAACACCCGGCCGTGAAGGTCGCCGCCGTCGACGCCGCCCCGGGCGAAGACGAGGACGTTGTGGCCGCCGTACTCGTCGATGAACTCGCCGTACGCGGGCTCGGTCGTGGCCGCGCGCTCGACCGCGTCGACCGACGCGAGCGGGACCACCAACGTCGGGAGCCCGGTCGACACCGACCGCACCGGGTGCTCGGCGTCGACCTCGGCGGTGTCGAGACCGAGCACGTCGGCGGCGATCCCGGCGGGCACCGTCTCGCCGAACTCCGGCGGGATCTGACGCATCCAGTACTCCTCGCGAACGTGACTGCCGTCGTCGCCGTCGGCCCTGCCGGCGCCGTCGCCATCGGACCCCCCGTCGTCGACGCGTTCGACCCACACGTCGATCGGGCCGACGCCGAGGTTCAGCGTCAGTTCGTCGCTGGCGCGGCCCGTCGGGGCGTCGTCGGCGGGGGCGGCCGCCGCGTCGTCGGCGTCAGTGTCGCGATCGCCGTCGACCAACTCGCGCAGCACCGCCGCGGTTCCGAGCGTCGGGTGGCCGGCGAACGGGAGCTCCTCGGCCGGGTCGAAGATGCGGACGTCGTAGCCGCCCTCGGTCGTCCCCTCGACGAACGTGCACTCCGAGAATTCGCTCTCGCGAGTGAGCGCGAGCAACTCCTCCTCGGGGAGGTCCGCCGTGTCGTGGAACACGGCGAGTTGGTTGCCGGTGAAGCGCTCGCCGTCGCGGGCGAACACGTCCACCACGTGGAACCGGTGACCGGTCATGTCGACGACTGCGTCGGGGACCCTGAAGGGCGTATCGACGGCGTGCGAGGCGTTCGCGTGGGAGCCGCCGGAGCGCGTCGCTTAACCGCCTTCGGTAGTTATCAAGGTGCAATGAGTCAGCGGAGCGAGGGCGACCTCACCAAGACGGGGATGTCGCTCAAACACGACCGCGAGTGGGACTACGAGCTCGACCGCATCGTCGAGGCGGTCGAGGAGCGCGACGCCGACAAGGTCGGCCTCCAGTTCCCCGAGGGGCTGAAGCGCCGCGCGCCCGCGGTCGCCGACGACCTCCGGGAGCTGACCGACGACGTGACGTACCTCATCTCGGGCCAGCCCTGCTACGGCGCCTGCGACCTCGACACCTACCTGATGCGCCGGTGTGACGTGTTCGTCCACTTCGGCCACTCGCCGATGAAGGAGTCGGACAAGATCATCTACGTCCCGCTGTTCTCCAACGTCGACCCCTACCCGATCATGGAGGAGTCGCTCGCGGAACTGGAGGACCCCGAGGACGACCCCGACGTTGGGCTCGTCACGACCGCCCAGCACATGAACCTCTTCGGCGACATGGTCGACTGGCTGGAGGAGCGCGGCTTCGAGGTCCACACCCGCCGCGGCGACGACCGCCTCACACACGAGGGGCAGGTGCTCGGCTGCAACTACGCCAGCGCCGACATCGACGCCGATCAGGTGCTGTACATCGGCGGCGGGAAGTTCCACCCGCTGGGCCTCGCGATGGAACACCCCGACAAGACGGTCGTCATCGGCGACCCCGTCAACAACGTCGTCACGATCGCCGACACCGAGAAGTTCCTGAAGCAGCGCTACGGCGCCGTCCATCGCGCGATGGACGCCGACACCTTCGGCGTCATCTTCTGCACGAAGATCGGCCAGGGCCGCTGGGAGAAGGCCGAGGAGATCGTCGAGGAGAACGACAACGCCCACCTGCTCACGATGGACGAGGTGACGCCGGACCGCCTCCGCAACTTCGACTTCGACGCGTTCGTCAACACCGGCTGCCCGCGGATCACGACCGACGACGGCCCGCAGTTCCACAAGCCGATGCTCACGCCCGGCGAGTACGAGATCGCCGTCGGCAACGAGCCGCTGGAGGACCTGGAGTTCGACACCTTCCACGGCACCTGGTAGGGGCGGCGGGGTCGACCGTCCGCCTTCGGTCACCGGTTCCGTCCCGAGTGCCGTTCCGGTGCGCGATCACGACAGCGATCGCCGACCGCCCACCGCAAACTATTCACCGCGAGCGAGACCTCTCCCGACGATGCCCTCCACATCGAAGCCCTCCCCGAGTAGCGCCGCCAGCGCCGTCGTCGCCGTCGCCGTGACCGTCGCGCTGGCTGTGGTCGCCGCCGGCGTCGCGGCCGCACAATCCGGTGCAACTGACCCGCGGTCCTCGCTCGACTTCGGGACCAGGCTCACGGTGAGTTTCGGCGCCGGATTCGTGATCAACCTCCTCCTCGGCGGCGCGCTCGTCGCGTTCGGGCCGGAGTACGCCGCGCGAAAGCTCGACGAGTTCCGCGACGATCCCGGCGAGACGGTCGTCTGGGGCCTGATCGTCGGGATCGGCGTCCCGATCGCGCTGGGGATCTTGGCGATCACGATCATCGGGTTAGTGATCGCCATCCCCGGAGCGCTCGTCCTCGCGGGCGTCGGGATCGTCGGCTCGGCCGTGATGGTCGGCGTCGTCGGCAGTTTCCTCACACACGGGGGTGACCCTGATGGGACGGCGGTGCTGGTCGGCGCGCTCGTGTTGGCGCTGGCGACGGCGATCCCGGTGCTCGGCGGCCTGATCAACTGGCTCGTCACCCTCCCGGGCGTCGGAATGGTCGGCCACGACCTCTATCGGTCCTGGCGCGGTTGAACGGGTCGACGCCGGCGACACAGACGACATCGGTTCGTAACCATCGTGACCCCCGGCGCCTCAGTTCGCGGACCGACCGAACGTCTGCGCGTCGACCAGCGCCACGCACTCGGCGATGTTGTCGCGCATCGCCGCGAACTCGAGCGTTCGATGCGTTCCCGGAGACATGTTCGTGTCAGTGGAGTGCTTCGACATATGCTTTCGGGGGATGGTAGCACGGCGGATTGTTATCCGGACGCTGTGTCGCCGGTAGTCGAACGCTTCCGGAATCGCCGGTAGCCAACGCTTCCGAAAGCGAGACACACGGGAGTCACCGGGGCCGCACTCCAACGAGCCGCGGCTGCGGCGAGTCGACAGGCCTTACCGGTCATACCCGGAAGCGGGAGCCATGAGCGACGCGAACGACCCGACGATCACGTCCGACTGGGGCGACTGGCTCCCGCGAACGATCGAGGCCGCCGAGCCCGACGGCGTGGCGGTCTGGTACCTCGGCTGCAACGGCTTCGTCCTGAAGGGCGCAAACGAGACGAGCCTCTGGATCGACCCGTACGTCGGACTGGGCGACCCGCCGCGCACGGTCCGGATGACCCCGGTGCCGTTCGACCCCCGGGACGTGTACGACGCCGACGCGGTGTTTTCGACCCACGAGCACACCGACCACACGCACGGCCCCTCGCAGGCGCCGATCCTCGCGAACTCCGGGGCCGACTTCTACGCCGCCGACGACTCTCTCGAAGTCACGGACGACGAGGGCTGGACCGACAACTGGGACGTCGACGACGAGCAACTGACCGAGGTCGAGGAGGGCGACTCGTTCTCCGTCGGCGGCTTCGACATCGACGTGGTTGGGGTCGCGGACGCCGATGCGACGCATCCGGTCGGCTACGTGATCCGGTACGGCGACACGACCGTCTTCCACGGGGGCGACACGAAGCCCCACGACGGCTTCGCCGACCTCGGGGCCGAGTACGACATCGATCTGGCGGTGGTCGCGTTCGGATCCGTCGGGCGCGTCCCGGACAAGCGGACGCGCGAACCGCAGCGTACGCGCTGGTACTGCGACGAGAACCAGGCCGTCGAGGTCGCCGAGGCGCTGCGGGCCGACCGCATGCTCCCGAGCCACTGGGACATGTGGAAGGGGCTGACGGCCGACCCGACCGCGCTCCACGAGCACGTCCGCGGCTTCGAGTACCCCGAGCGCCTCGACGTCGTCGAGATCGGCGACCGGCTCGACCTCTGAGAAACATCCGCGACGCCCGTCGCGTGTCGACACCCGCAAACCCTCAGGATTTTTCACGCCATCCCGACAGTCGGACATCATGGACCACGCCCTCGCAGTCGTCGGACCGACCGAAACCGCGAAGACGCTGACGCTGGAGGCCGGCGAGCTCGCCGCCGGCGTCGACGCCGACCTCACGCTGTTGTACGTCGCCGACGAGGACGAGTACGACGAACGGCGCAAGCAACTCGCGGAGGTGACCCGGGGTGAATCCACCTACGGCGTCGGTCAGGCCCTCGAAGGGGCTCGGGCGTACGCCTCCGACATCGGGCGCGAGGTGCTGGAGGACGTCGACATCGAGTACGAGGCCGTCGGCATGGTCGGCGACCGGGCCGAGACCGTCCTGTCGGAGGCGCGCCGGCGCGGCTGCGATCACGTCTTCATCGCCGGGCGCAAGCGCTCGCCGACCGGCAAGGCGCTGTTCGGCGACGAAACCCAGCGTATCATCCTCGAGGCCGACATGCCCGTCACCGTCGTCACCGCGTAGCGCTCACGGGGGCGACATCCGGAGCGGACCGCCGCCGGCATGTATGGCGACGCCGGCAGCGGACTGAAGCGATCTCCGGACCTCGACGAGTCGGACCGCGCGGACCGCTGTGCGACGGCCTCGCGGCCTGTCGATGCGATAATCGGCCCGGTGAATTTTTATACTGTACTCGGCTCGATGTACCCATGAGTAAGGGGCCCGATGCTACAGGCGTCGTCACCGTCGAGGAGGACGGCGTCACCGTCGAGAAGCGATTCACCGCCGACGAGTTCCCCGTCCCCGCGATCGAGTTCACCCTCCGGTCGGACCGCGAGGGCGCGACCGAGTTCCGCCTCGTCGACGAGATCCCGGAGGACTTCCCGATGGATCGCATCGGCTTCCACCCGGAGTTCGAGTCCGAACACTGGACGGCGTATCAGGACCACCGCGTCGAGTACCGCCGCCGGCTCGACGCCGGCGAGGAGGTGGTCACGGTGTACGGGATCCGAACCGACGACCCCGCCGAGGGCGACCGCTTTCTCGGGGCGCCCACCGTCGCCGAGGTGTCGGAGGACGACGACCCCGTCGGCGACGTGGCCGACGTGATCGGCGACGACTCCTCGCAGGCCGTCCGCGACGTGCTCGCCGGGGACGACGCCGACGACGAGGCCGCTGACGACGAGGGGTCCGACGGGCTCGACCTCGCCGGCGCCGAATCGGACCTGGGCGCCGGGGAGGCGACCGACCCGCTCGCGCCGGACGCGAGCGACGACGAACTCGCCCAGAAGGACGAGCGGATGGACGAGGAGTCCCCCGAATCCGTCCTCGACGACCTGACGGGCGACGAGGGAGGCGCCGACGGCTTGGACGCCGAGAGCGTGGACGACGATCCGGCCGTCGAGGACGCGGTCGGCGACGACGCGGGCGGCGACGACGTGGACGACCCCGACGGACTGCTCGATCTCGACCCGGACGAGGACGGCGAGGGGGCGTCCGACATCGACGGCGAGTCCGGCGACGACGACCACGGCGTCGAAGCCGGCGCGGACAGCCCGCTGGATCTCGACGACGAAGCGGCCGACGATGGCGAGAACGACCTCGACGGGGAAGCCGCCGACGACGGTGTCGACACGGCGGAAGGCCACGGCGATCCCGACGACGGGGCCGCCGCGATCGCGGACGACGAAGCGTCCGAGACGGACTCCGTCGTCGGCACGGACCACGGCATCGACGAGGGTGACACCGACGAGGTCGACGCGGACACCGATGAGACGGAGCGACCCGCCGGAGCTACCGCAGGAACGGGCGCCGCCGGGGTCGCCGCCGGCGGCGTCGCCGCGGCGCTCGCCGAGGAGCTTCGCGCCGGCAGGGTCTCCGAGGAGGACCGCGAGGTGCTCAAGGAGGAACTGGAGCTCGATCACTCGACGAGCGTCGACGCCCGCATCTCCCGGCTCCAGTCCAAGGTCGAGGACATGGCGGCGTACTCGGACGCGCTGGAGGAGTTCGTCGACGAGAACGGCCTCGCCAGCGAGTGGATGGACGGCCTGCAGGCCGACCTCGACGAGTTGACCGACGACATCGCGGACACCCGCGAGGAGGTCGCCGACGCCGCCGACGAGCGCGCGTCCATGCGCGACGATGTCGAGTCGGTTCGGGAGGACGCGTCGGCCGCCAGCGAGGACGCGGCGGCCGCCCGCGAGGAGACGGATTCCCTCCGCGAGGAGGTCGACACGCTGCGCGAGGACGTCGACGAGTTGGGCGACGAGGTCGGCGACACCGCCGAATCGCTCGAGGATTCGCTCGACGAGGTCCGCGCCGACCTCGACGAGCTCTCCGAGGAGGTCGCCGACGAGGACGAGGCCGTCGCCGAGGTGCGCGACGAGCTGGCGTCGCTGGGCGGGGAGGTCGAGTCGGTCTCGGCGCTCGTCGACGACGAGCTGTCCGAGATGCGCGCGGAGCTGGAGGAGGTCCACGACGACCTCGAGGAGTTCGAGGAGTTCCGGACGCGTCTGTCCTCGGTGTTCGGTCCCGGCGGCGCGGCCGGAGGCGACGGAGCCGACGACGAGGAGTAACACGGGGTCCCCTCCCGGAGGTCCGACGACCCGCATCGGGGTCGGCCGGGGCGTGCCGGAAACGCGCCGCTTTTGCACCGGGGTCACCACCCTCCGTCAATGAGCAGACCCGTCTCCGTCGCGGTCCCCCGGAAGGGGCGACCGCTGGAGGCAGCGCTGGAGCGGCTCGCGGCGGTCGGCGGCGACGACGCGACGGCGCTGGCCGACGACGTGTCCTCGACGCTTCGGTACGAGAAAGCGATCACCAAAGGCACCGATCGCGACGAGCGCGGCGTGTACGACCGGCTCGCAGCCTACAGCGATCCGGATGGTCGCGGTCCCGAGTACACGCTGGTGCGAGACGACCGCGAGGGACACCCGCGTCGCATCGTCTTCGATTCGGCGCCGATCGCGATCGACGGCCGCGAGGTCCGCCTCGTCGGTCGCGAGGAGCCGTTCCGCGCGCTTCGCACCCACGAGTTCGCCCTGGGGTTCGACTCCGCGGACCTCGTGTTGGAGGAAGTCGTGGGCCTGAAGCCCGAGGGCATCTCCGACCTCGCCGACGTGAACGCCCGGATCGACCCCCGAGACACCGACGTGCGCATCGCGACCGGCCTGGGCGACACTGTCCGACACACCCTGATGGCGACGCCCGAAACGCTCCCGGCCGGCGCCGACCTCGACCGCTCGTTCGTCGCCGACTACGAGGGACCGCTGTGTATCTCGCCGCGCTACGAGCGGCTCGTGGAGGCGGTCCTCGGCACCGACGCGCTCGACGGGGTGGAGTTCGTCTATCCCGACGCCGGACGGGAGGAGGAGGCGGCGATCGCCGACACGGGCCTCGGCATCTACCTCACCGTCACCGGTGGAACCGCCCGGGAGTACGGGCTCGTGCTCGGCGAGGATCTGTTCCCCAGCGAGACCGTCCTGATGGAAAACGAGGCGGAGGCGACGCGTGCGACCCGGTCGCTCGAGATCGCGCTCGCCAGCGGCGTCGACACCGCGCTGGCGCCCGAGTGAGTCGCCCGGGCCGTACGGCATCACCCGACACCGTTCCCGAGTCCTCCTCCCGGAGTCCGTCGACAACGCTCTCGCCGTGTGCTTCGGACACAATGACCACTATTATGTAGTCTGAATAATAGCTATGGTATGATGACAAGTCGTCTCCCGCACGTTCTGTACGTCGATCCGGGCGACGGGAGCCGCAACCGGGTCGCGGACGAACTGGACCGGGACCTGACGGATGCGACGGTGACGAGCGTCGCGTCCACGGACGGGGCGGTCGGCGCGGTTACCGACGGTCCGGAGGTCGATTGCGTGGTCAGCGCGTTCGAGCTTCCGGACGGGAACGGGCTCGATCTGCTCGCGGAGGTGCGCGCCGAGCGCGACGGGATCCCGTTCGTCCTGTTCACCGACGCAGGGAGCGAGAGACTCGCGAGCGACGCGATCTCGGCGGGCGTCTCCGAGTACGTCCGAGCGGACCGCCCCGATCCCTCCCGGACGCTCGCCCGGCGCGTTCGCGAGATCCTCGACAGACACGGGTCCGACTGCGCCGCGGACGCGGACGCCGGACCGCACCGACTGCTTGTTGACCGGGCGGATCAGCCGATGGCGGTGCTGTCGAACGGGCGGCACCGAACAGCCAACGACGCCTATTCCGACCTCGTTGGTCTTCCCCGCCAGCGGATCCTCGGGTCGACCGACGCCGACCTGTTTCCGTCTGACGTGTCGGATGCGCTCCGGGACCACGGCGACCGTGCCCTCGCCGACGGCGAGCGACACGAGCACCGCATCGAGGCGGACGTGAACGACGAGACGCGCGTCCTCGACGTCGTCCACGTCCCGGGAAACGTGGCGAACGGCCGTCCGATGGTCGGTCGAACCGTCAGAGACGTGACTGACTGGGTCGATCGCGAGCGGATGCTCCGTACGGAGCGAGACCGACTCGAGGCCCTGTCGAGCGCGGTTGCCCACGACGCGCGAAACGCCATCCAGATCGTCCGCGGCCGAGCCCTCCTCGCCGAGGAATCCCTCCCCGCCGACGCCGACGAGCCCGCGGAACACCTGTCGGCGCTGAGCGTCGGCGTCGACCGACTGAACGAACTCGTCGAGTCGCTGGAGTCGCTACGCAGCGTGAGCGACCCGGTCACCGACCCCGTCCCGGTGTCGATCGGCGAGGCGGCGCGGGACGCGTGGGCGACGGTCGCCGCACCGGATGCGACGTTGCGGGTCCGAGCCGACCCGATGATGCTCGGCGACCCCGCGCGGGTGCGAACGCTGCTCGAGAACCTCTTCAGGAACAGCGTCGAGCACGCTTCGGGGACGAACCAGCTCCGAGCCGAACCCGCCGCGGAGCCCGTCGACGGCGAGAGCTCGCGCGGGGGCGACGTTGGCTCCGACTCGAACCCGACGAGCGAGCATGCGAACCCGTCGGTGACCGTAACCATCGACGCACTCGGGGACGCCCGCGGATTCGCGGTGAGCGACGACGGAAACGGGATCCCCGAAGCCGAACGAGAACGCGTCCTGGAGTTCGGCTACTCCCTGAACGGCGGGACGGGACTCGGCCTCGGGATCGTCTCGGGGATCGTCGACGCCCACGACTGGCGTGTCGACCTCTCGAGATCCGAGTCCGGCGGCGCACGTTTCGAGATCCGCCAGGGGACGCTCGATTCGTTCGTCTCCTAGCATCGGGCGACAGTCGTCTCGGTACTGTGAGTCGACCGCACGGTTGGGCTGCCAGACCGATTCTATATCGCGAAATACAGTTTATTTGTCGCTGTCGGGGCAGGGATCTGTTCGAGAGACGACGACGCGATCTCCGGTCCGATCGTCAGACTAACGCCGGGACCGCAGGTAGCGAGTGCCATGTTCGAGTCACTGTTCGCGGACGGCAGACAGCCGGTGATCGGGATGGTCCATCTCCCGGCGCTCCCCGGAGCACCGAAGTACGACGGCGATCGCGAGACGATACTTGAGACGGCCGAGCGCGACGCGCGCCGGCTCGCGGCGGGCGGTGTCGACGCGATCATGGTCGAGAACTTCGGCGACGCGCCGTTCTATCCTGACGACGTGCCGAAGCACGTCGTCGCGAGCATGACCCGCGCGACGCGGGCGGTCGTCGAGGTTACGGACGTGCCGGTCGGGGTGAACGTCCTCCGCAACGACGCGGACGCGGCGCTGTCGGTGGCCGCGGCCGCCGGCGGCGACTTCGTTCGTGTGAACATCCACACCGGCGCCCGCGTGACCGACCAGGGCGTCATCGACGGGTCGGCCCACGAGACGATGCGCCTGCGCGAGCGGCTGGACGCGGACGTGGCGGTGCTCGCCGACCACGACGTGAAACACTCCGCGCCGATCGCCGCCCGGGGGTTCTCCGCCGAGTCCGTCGCCGACGGCGTCGAACGCGGACTCGCCGACGCCGTCGTCGTCAGCGGGAGCGGCACCGGTCACGAGACCGAGCGCTCGGACCTGAAACACGCCGTGGATCGCCGGGACGCCAACGACCTCGACACGCCGATCCTGGTCGGCAGCGGCGTCACCGCAGACACCGTCGGCGACATCCTCGAACTCGCCGACGGCGTCGTCGTCGGCACGGCGCTCAAGGAGGACGGCGACGTGGGCAACCCCGTCTCCGAGGCCCGCGTTCGGGAGCTCGTCGAGGCCGCCCGGCCGTGAACAGCCTCGGGGTCAAGCCCCGAGGCACTCGCCTTGCTTATCCGTAGACAACCGCGGGAGTGAACCGCCGATCGGGGACTACCGCTCAGCGAGGAACGTCTCGACCTCCCTCCGGGTCGCCAGCCCGCCGCGAGCACCCTCCGCCGTCACGTTCAGCGCGGCGGCGGCCGCGGCGAAGCGGCCCGCCTCGCGAGCGTCGACCCCGCCGAGCACCCAGCGGTCGATCAACGCCGCCACGTAGGCGTCGCCGGCGCCCGTCTCGTCGACGACGGGAACCTCGAACGCCGGCAGGTCGTGGAACCCGTCCTCGTCGCCGAGGACGGCCCCGTCCGAGCCGGCCGTGACGGCGACCCGACGCGCGCCGCGAGAACGGAGTTCTTCGGCCGCCTCGCGACCCGTACAACCGAGGTACGGCTCGGCGGCGACCGCGCCGACGACGAACAGGTCTGCCGCGTCGACCCACCGGTCGATCGTCTCCTCGCGCGCGCCGCGGCCGGCCAGCTCGGCGAGCGGCCCCGACAGGTCGAAGACGAACGGCGGCGCATCGTTCCGCCCCGCGAGATCGAGCGCGTCGCGGTGGACGGGATCGGGGTTGTAGGCGGTGAGAAACGCCGCGTCGGCGTTCGTGAGAGACGATCGATCGGCGTCGGTCAGCCGGAGTCGTTTGGCGGAGTCGCCGGCGGTCACGATGCTTCGTTTCCCATCGCCGTCTCGGAGTATCACGCAGTGCGTACTCGTCTCGGGCTTCTGTCGGACGCGGCTGTCGTCGATCCGGCTCGCGTCGAGATCGGCGACGATCCGGTCGCCCACGTCGCCGTCGCCGATCCGAGCGATCAGCCCGGCGGCGCGACCGAGACGGCTGCTCGCGAGCGCGACGTTCGCGCCGACGCCGCCGAACGCCTCGACGATGTCGTCCGCGTATGCGCCGCCGTCCGGCTCCGGAATGTTGGAGACGCGGTACGTTCGGTCGACGGTCGCCGCGCCGACGGTGACAACCTCGGGGGCGGTCGGGGCAGGTCCATCTGCCGGCGCCCCGTCGTCGGGCGCGTCTGTGGGAGCGTCAGCGGCGAGTGCCCCCTCGGAGTCGCCCGCGGCGTCGCGGCCGGTCATCTCACTCCTCGACCAGCGGGAACTGTGCGAGGCGGGCGGCCGCCATGCCGGTCAGCCCCCGCGCGGTCACCGAGTCCGTCGACCGCTCGCGGTGGCCGACGACCATTCCATCGAAGTCGGTGACCGGAACGAACCGCACATCGGTTCCTTCGGGGCCGACCTCGACCAGACAGTACCCCTGCGGGAACGAGCACGTCGTCGGCATCATCAACTCCCGGACGGACCCCTGGAGAGCGGCCGAGGGCATGTGCAGGTGCCCGGTGAGCAACAGCGGCGCGTTGTGGCGTTCGAGCGTCTCGACGAACGGCTCCGGGTCGTCCATCTCCGGGGGGACGAACATGTCCGGCTCGGCCAATTCGCGGTGCTCGTGCACCTGCTCGGACATGGCGGGGAGGTTGTGGTGTGCGAGCACGAGCGGCGTGTCGGCGTCCGCAAGCATCGCGTCCAACTCGTCGAGTTGGCCGTCGGGAACGGTCCCCGCGTGCGAGTTGTAGAGCCACTCCTCGGTTCCCGCCGTGTTGACGCCGATCACGTCGATCCCGCCGACTTCGACGTGAAACGGAAAGCCCTGACCGTCGGGCGTGTATCGCGCCTCGAACTCGGCCATCGGGAGGTTCTCGTGGTCGTACCCCTCCTTGGGCACGTCGTGGTTGCCGGGGATCGAGTAGAAGGGGGCGTCGAGGTCCGTCGCGAGCTCGTCGAACCGGTCGAAGTTCCACGGCTCGCCGTCCTTCGTGATGTCACCGACACACAGCGTCGCGTCCACGTCGCGGCCGGCGATATCCGCGACGGCGGTGGCGACGTGCTCCTCGGTGCGGTCGAACAGCTTCGAGGTGCCCGTTTCCTCGGTCGAGAGATGCGGGTCGGCGATGACGGCGACGCGCGTCCGTTCGTCGGTGGACGGCTGGTCGAGCGAGGCCATCAGCGAGCCCTCGGGGGAGCCGGACCTGTCGAGCGGTGTACCCATATCGGTGGCGTGGGACACCCGGTTCAAAACGGTCCCGGTCCCGGGCGTTCGCGAGCGGACCGATCGCACCGGGTTCGCCGTGTGAGTGTATATAATGGACGATACGTGAAAATGCAGATGTGTGGAATAGAGAGCGATCTGTGTGCCTATATATACACATAGGACTGTAGATGACAAGTTACATTATGCCCGAAGTAACGGATGTACGTGATGTCCGAGGACACCACTCGGCGGCGTTTTCTCACCGCGGCAGGCTCGGGCGTGGCGGCGGCGCTCGCGGGCTGCTCCGGGAACCAACCGGACGAACAGTCGACGGAAGCCGACACCGACACGCCGGCGTCGACCTCGACGGCAACGTCGACGCCGGAGGCGGAGCGGGAGTACACCGGCGGGACGCTCCAGTTGGCCTCCAACGGTCCGGTCCAGACGCTCGACCCGATAAACGCCAAGGGGTCGGGCGCGGGCTATAACCAGTACAACGGCACGCTCATGACGTTCGAGAACGGCGACCTCCCGCCGGTCGCCGGGCTCGCGACGGACTACGAGGTGTCAGACGACGGGCTCACCTACACCTTCCAGCTTCGGGAGGGGGTCCAGTTCCACAACGGCGACGAGCTGACGGCACAGGACTTCGTGTACTCGTGGGAGCGGCTCGCGGGCGCAGAGGAGACCCGGAACGCCGACGACATCGTCGGCGACACCTTCGCCATCGCCCACGAGAAACAGGGCGACAAGGACGGCGTCTCGGCGTACATCCCCGGTACGCTCGCCGTCGAGGCGGTGGACGACTACACCTTCGAGTTCACGATGGCGACCCCGTTCACGGGCACGATGTCGCAGATCGCCAGCGGCACGTTCGCCCCGATCCCCGAGGGCTCGGTCGCGTACCCGAAGGATTACGAGGACCACGAGGGCGTCGACGGCCTCATGTGGGAGGGCGAGTACGAGTACAACGAGTACTTCTCCACGTCGGGTGACGGCCCCTACTTCGCGGGCACTGGGCCGTTTCAGATCGACGCCTGGAGCAAGGGCGACCAGATCCGCCTGTCGGCGTTCGAGGACTACTACGGCGAGGGTCCCTATATCGATGAGATCGTGTACACCGTGATCGGGAACCAGCAGACGCGGTTCTCCCGGTTCAAGAACGGAAACCTCGACATCCTTCTGGAGGGAATGCCGACCGCGGCGTTCAACTCGGACCGCCGGTCCATCGACCGTAACCGCGGCACCTACCGGACGGGCACCTACGAACTCGACAACGGGAACACCGCCAACTACGGGGAAGCTCCGACGCTGTCGACGGATTACCTCGTGTTCAACGCCGCGCGGACCCCGAAGCCGGTCCGCAAGGCGATCGCCTACCTGATCAACCAGGATCGTATCTCCCAAGACGTGTACAAGGGGCTCCAGCCCGCGGCATACCACCTCACACCGCCGGGCGCGTTCATGGCCCGGGAGGGCGAGAACCCCGGCGAGAACTACAACAAGCACTACCAGGACGGGCACCGCAACCGGATGGATCAGTTCTCGGACGGCTACCCGTACGGCGTCGGCGAGGCCCGCATCGGCGAGGCACAGCGCGTCATGGAGGAGGCCGGCTACGGTGAGGACAACCGCGCGGAGATCGAGTTCACGGTGTTCTCCGGCGACGGCGCCTGGGAATCGATCGCCCAGACGCTGCGCGACAAGGCGACGGCCGCCTACATCGACATCAACATCGTCAAGGCCGACTTCGGGACGATCATCGGGCAGGCCCTCGACGGGGCGATGGACATGTTCTCGCTGGGCGACGGGATGGAGTGGCCGGAGTCGGACAACTTCCTCCGGTTCATCCCGCCGTACGACAGCGCCAGCGGGATGTTCACCCGGTGGACGTACCAGGTCGTCGCCGAGGGGGTCGACCTCGGCGGCGACGACGGAGACACCGTCCGTTCGAACGTCTACGCGGAGCTCGACGGCGACTTCCCCGAGGACCACGTGAAGGTCGACACCGAGAACAACCGGGTTCGCGTCGCCATCGAGGACGTCACTCCCGACGAGCTGGAGTCGGCGCTCGACGCCGCGGGGTACAGCCACGACGGGGCAGAGTCCACGCAGGCACCGTTCGACCCGCTGATGCCGGAGTCGGACCGCGAGTGGGACACGTACCTCGACAACCGCGGACCGAGCGACGAGGCGGTCCGCGCACGCGACGAGGTCTACTACTTCCAGGAGGAGGTCAACTGGGCCGCCGTCCAGGAGCTCCCGCTCGTCCACTCCGTCTCCCAGCGCCTCTGGCAGAACCGGGTGAACGTCCGAATGGCCGGGACGATGGAGAACCAGACGTTCAACACCCTCACGCTCGAGGACCAGGACGGCAACTGACACGATCGAGCGCCGGCCTCCTCGATTCAACAGTATTTTTGTAGTGCGATCGAAGTGACCAACGAGACCCCCTGACCTCCCGAAACACATGAACCGGCTGAAATACATCGTCAAGCGCGTTCTCATGTCCGTCCCGGTCCTGTGGTTGGGAACCAGTATGACCTGGTTCATCATCTACCAGGGTCCCGTGGACCCGGCCGCCAACCTCCTGAGCGGAAACGAGCGACTCACGGAGGCGAAATACGAGGCGGCCCGGACCGAACTCGGCCTCGATCAACCCCCGTTACAGCACTACGTCGACTGGATGTGGAACCTGTTCACGCTCGATCTCGGACAGACGTGGCTGGTGTACACCGGCTCCAACGTCGGCGCGTTGGTGCTGGATTTCCTCCCGCGCACCGTCTGGCTCGGCTTCTGGTCGGTGCTCATCGCCATCTGCATCGGCGTGCCGTTGGGCTTCTACGCCGGGATCCGGTCGAACACGGTCGCCGACTACATCGCCTCCGTCTCGGGGATCGTCTGGCGCGCGATGCCGAACTTCTGGCTCGCGGTGATCCTCCTCGCGCTGCTGGTCGGGTCGGAGTCGCTGTTCGGCTTCGACTGGGACACGTTCCTGATCACCCTCCCGTCCGGCGTAACCGGCAACCCCGGCCTGTCGTACATGGCCGGCGACCCCCTCGCCCTCTTCACGCAGCCGCGGGAGACGCTCGCGGCGATCAAGAAGATCCTCCCGGCCGCGCTCGTGTTGGGGTCGGCGTCGATGGGCAACGAGATGCGTATCGGACGGACGGCGGTTCTGGAGACGAAAAACGAGCAGTACGTCGACTTCGCTCGCGCACGTGGGATCCCCGGACGGGCGATCGTCTGGAAGCACGTGTTCCGCAACGCGCTCGTCCCGCTGGTTCCCGTGATCACCACCGAGGCGTTCCTCCTCATCGGCGGGAGCGTGCTCGTCGAGCAGGTGTTCGGTATCAACGGGATGGGGAAGCTGTTCTTCGACGCCGCGATCCAGGGCGACCTGCCGCTCGTGGGATCGCTGATGTTCGTGTTTATCGTGCTCATGCTCACGATCAACATCGCACAGGACATCCTCTACACGCTGATCGACCCGCGTGTCGGATACGAGGGGACCTGACTCCACATGGCGACACCTACCAGAACCTACACCGACAGCGAGGCTGAACCGCTTCGAGACCGGATCACCGCGAACCCCCGCCCTGCGGCGGTCTGGGTGGGGGTCGCGGCCGTACTGTTCGCCCTCCAGGCCGGCGCGGTCGCGCAGTTCCTTTCGGCGCTGCTGGCGGACGCCGCGTCCGCGCTGCCCGGCGTCGCCGTCCCCGCTACGGTGCTCGCGCTCGAACGGGCGGCCGAGGGCGTTCCGACGCTCCTCTCACGCGAGACGATTCCGAATCAGGGATACTACGACGGGAGCGGCTACGTCGGGACGTTCCTCGGCCTGTCGCCGGACCTGGCGTGGCTGCTCCGGGCGGCGCTCATCTACGCGTACTCGTTCGCGGCGTTGGCGTGGGTGTGGGTCGGCTACGAGCGGTATCGAACCTATTACCGGATCGCCGACTGGACGCCGCGCGACGACGTCGTCGACCGGTTCCGGAGTCACAAGTGGGGGCTGTTCGGCGTCGCCGTCGTCGTGATGTTCTTCGTGATGGTCCTGTTCGCGCCGGCGCTCGGTCCCACGACGACGGCCGCGAACCTCGAAGACCCCTATGGACACGAGGTCACCTATTGGGCCGACGGCGGAACCCAGACCGTGACGGTCGGACAGGCGAACCTGGGGTCGCAGTCGCAAGGGACGCCACAGGAGAACGTCGGTCCGATGCAGTACGACGACTACGGCCGGATCCATCCGTTCGGGACGCTCCCGAGCGGCAAGGACTTGTTCACGTTCATCGCCCACGGGTCGCGGATCTCGCTCGTGATCGGGCTCGTCTCGGTCGGGCTCTCCGTGTCGGTCGCGATCGTCCTCGCGCTCCTGTCGGCGTACTACCGCGGAAAAGTCGATCTCGGGGCGGTGCTCGTCTCGGACGCGGTCCTGGGGATGCCGCAGTTGCTCCTGCTCATCATGCTCTCGGTGATCCTCTCTGGAACGTGGATCGGGAAGATATACTCGGGGGCGTTCGTGCTCGCGTTGATCTTCGCGGGCACCGGCTGGCCGGCGATGTGGCGCTCGTTCCGCGGCCCGGCGCTGCAGGTGTCGAACCGGGAGTGGGTCGACGCCGCGAAGTCGTTCGGACAGACGCCCACGGCGATCATGCGAAAACACATGCTCCCGTACATCACCGGCTACGTGCTCGTGTACGGGTCGATGACGCTCGGCGGCGCGATCATCGCCATCGCCGGCCTGTCGTTCCTCGGGTTGGGTGTCAACCCGCCCACCCCCGAGTGGGGACGGGCGGTCAACGCCGGACAGGACTACGTGACGACCGCCTCCTGGCACATCTCGCTCATCCCGGGGATCCTGATCACGCTCGTCGTGACCGGGTTCAACGCTCTCGGCGACGGGATCCGCGACGCGATCGATCCCGAGTCCGACGCCGAAGACCAGGGCGCCGCCAGTGGTCGCGGAGGTGGTGCCTGATGGCGGCCGACGACGACGCGCACGCGGGAGAGATAGTCGATGAGGCTGCCCCGGCGGACGGCGGCGACGCGCTCCTCGAGGTCGAGGGGCTGACGACCGTCTTCCACACCGACAAGGAGACGATCCGCGCGGTCGACGACGTCTCCTTCACGGTCGAGGAGGGCGAAACGCTCGGGATCGTCGGCGAGTCCGGTTCGGGGAAGTCGGTCACGGCCCGCTCGGTCCTCGGGCTGATCGACTCCCCCGGCGTCATCGAGTCCGGCTCGATCCGGTTCCGCGGCGACGAACTGACCGACGACAACTGGGACACCCACCGGGGCGACATCTCGATCGTGTTTCAGGACCCGAGCAACTCGCTCAACCCGGTGTACACCGTCGGCAATCAGATCCGCGAGACCCTGCGGATCCACCAGGGGCTGCGTGGGCAGGCGGCCCGCGAGGAGGCCGTCCGACTGCTGGAGTCGGTCGGGATCCCGGACGCACGCCGCCGGGTCACCGAGTATCCCCACCAGTTCTCGGGGGGGATGCGCCAGCGGGCGGTCATCGCCGTCGCGCTCGCGTGTGACCCGGATCTGCTGGTGTGCGACGAGCCGACGACCGCGCTCGACGTGACGATCCAGGCGCAGATCCTGGAGTTGCTGGACGACCTACAAGGCCAAGAAGATCTCGCGATCATGTTCATCACCCACGACATGGGCGTCATCGAGGAGACCGCCGACCGCGTGAACGTCATGTACGCCGGCGAGATCGTGGAGTCGGCACCCGTCGCCGAACTGTTCGGCTCCCCGAAACACCCGTACACGCGGGGGCTCCTGGCGTCGATTCCCGGCCGAACGGTGTCGGGCGACCGTCTGCCGACGATCGGCGGCGAGGTCCCGACGCCGACGAGTGAACCGAACGACTGTCGGTTCGCCGACCGCTGTCCGGAGGCGTTCGACGCCTGCGACAGGGTGCACCCGGAGCCGGTCCGGGTCGGCCCCGACCACTCCGCGGCGTGTCTGCTCCACGAGGAGGGCTACGATCACGATCTCGACGCCGGCGATCCCCGGGGGGAAAGAACCCCCGACGGCGACGCCGTCGCCGACGGCGGTGATCGCGCGTGAGCCGCAACGACGAGCCGACGGAGTCGGAGACGGCGAGCGAGTTCAACGCGAGTCGATCTGTCGAGTCGACCGCCGGAGCCGACTCGGACGTCACGGCCGACGACCCCCTCGTCGAGGTCAGGAACCTGAAGAAGTACTACGACGACGACGGGTTCCTCGGCGACGATCCGGTCAAGGCGGTCGACGGCGTCTCATTCGACATCCGCCGCGGCGAGACGCTGGGACTCGTCGGCGAGTCCGGCTGCGGGAAGACGACGCTCGGCCGGACCATCCTCGGACTCGAGGACGCCACCGGCGGCGAGGTCGTCTCGGACGGGCGCAACGTGGCGCGCCTCACGGGGAAACAGCTCCGCGAGTGGCAGCGGGACGCCCAGATGGTGTTCCAGGACCCGGAGGCGAGCCTGAACGACCGTATGACGGTCGGCGAGATCGTCCGGGAGCCGCTGGACGCCCACGACTGGGAGACCGCCTCGGAACGCAGACGGCGGGTGTTCGAGCTGCTCGATCTCGTCGGACTCAACGAGGAGCACTACTACCGCTACCCGCACCAGTTCTCGGGCGGGCAGCGTCAGCGCGTCGGCATCGCCCGGGCGCTCGCGCTCGAACCCGAGTTCATCGTACTCGACGAACCGGTGTCCGCGCTCGACGTGAGCGTCCAGGCTCGGGTGATCAACCTTCTGGAGGATCTTCAGGAGGAGCTTGGACTCACGTACCTGTTCATCGCCCACGACCTCTCGGTCGTCCGCCACATCGCCGATCGGGTCGCAGTGATGTACCTCGGAGACCTCGTCGAGTTGGGTGACACCGAGTCGGTGTACACCGACCCGGCGCACCCGTACACGCTGTCACTGCTGTCGGCGATCCCGGGCAGCCACACCGGGACCGACCGCGATCGCGTGACGCTGCGCGGGACGCCCCCGTCGCCGCGGGACCCGCCGTCCGGCTGTCGCTTCGCGACGCGCTGCCCTGCGAAGGTCCGCCCCGAGAAGTTCGACCACCTCTCGGGAACCGCTTGGGAACGCCTCGACGCACTGCACACGGTGTTTCGCGAGCGTGCAAACGCCGAGACGGGACTGACGGAGCAAGTGCGGCGCCGCCTCGGACTGACGGCTGCCGCCGACGACATCGACGACGTGGTCGCCGACCTGTTCGGCTGGCGCCCCGGTGACGGGGAGACGACCGAGGGTGACGGTCCGGACGAGCCGCTCCTGTCGGGTGACGCACGCACGGCCGTGGAAGACGCCGTCGATGCCGCGCGCCGCGGGAACGACGGGGAGGCGACCGCGATCCTCACGGGGACGTTCGGTTCCGTCTGCGACGAGCGCCGCCCTGACCGTCACGTCGTCGACGACGACGGCCGGGTCAGCGCGTGCGTCCGACATGAGGACGCGTACGAGTCACCCGATGCCGTCATGGCTCGACGGTACGACGGCGACTGAGTGACTCAGTTTCGGAGGATGGATCTGAGGCGTGTCTTCTATTCCTCCGTCGTGAAGTGTGAAACGGGTGTTGTACAGCTGTTTGTCATTCTTATCACTCAGAGAATTTTTTGACTTGCCGTTTCTACCCGACGACGAAAATCACCGGACAGTACCCCACCCAGTCGGTCTCTCTGTGAGATGACACACAACGGATCCGAAACTGTGGGAGTGACGGCGGTTCGAATAGATATCGCAGTATGTGATTTATGCGACGCCACACCACCTCGCGCTCGATCACGCCTGTACTCAGATATGATACCTCCAAAACAGCGTTTTTTATTTGCCAAGCACTGGTGAGTATATGTCGTCTCAACACGCCGACGAGTTGGCGTCGAAGAGCGATATCGACGAGGATATCGACGTCGACATCGACCAGGAGATCCGGGACAACGTCGACCGGAACGACGGGTTCGACGTGGACGCCGCAAGCGAGATCCAGACCTCCATCGGGGAGCTACAGGGGTCGTCAGTGGAGATCGCCCGACAGGTAGACGAGATCCGCGAGCAGGTGGCTCAGCAGCACGAAGCCATGGAACAGGTCGGCGACGAGGTCGGCAGCCTCAGCGCCGCCGTCGAGCAGATCGCCGCCTCCTCCGAACAGGTCGCCGGAGCCAGCTCCGACGCCCGCGAGCTCGCGGCGTCGGGGGCGGAGTCGGCCGAGGAGATCGCCGACGCGATGACGGCGATCAGCAGCGCGGCCGACAGCGTTACCGACGACGTGAAGGCCATTCAGGAGAGCGTCAAGCAGATCGACGAGGTGATCGAGGTGATCAACGGGATCACCGAACAGACGAACATGCTGGCGCTCAACGCGTCTATCGAGGCCGCACGCGTCGACGACGGCGGCGAGGGCTTCGGCGTGGTCGCCGACGAGATCAAATCGCTGGCCGAGGACTCACAGGAGCAGGCCGCGAGCATCGAGTCGATGATCGACGGGATCCACACGAAGACGGAGACCGCCGTCGAGAGCCTGGAGGAGAACAACGAGCGGATCGAGCGGGGCGTTACGGCCGTGGAGGAGGCCACGGAGACCTTCGAGGAGATCGACGAGGTGGTCGAGGAAGTCGATCAGGGGATCGACGAGGTCGCCCGCGCGACCGACGAGCAGGCCGCCGGCACCGAGGAAGTGACCACGATGGTCGAGGAGGTCATCGAGACGACCGAGGAAACGGCGTCCGGAACGGCGGCGATCGTCGAGGCGGTCGACGACCAGACGGACGAGATCGACGAGATCGACGACGACATCGATCGGCTGGTCGAGGAACACGTCGCCGCGGACTGATCGGGCCACCGTCGGACAGATATAGAGACAGATTTCTGCATCACGTATGGAGCCAGCCGATACTGCAGTTTTTGGCCGATTTTATGCTCTTGAACGCCTCTATGCCCCACTTCGTATTAGATGAAACATACAGAATTAGGGCAGTAGGACGTGGGAGTGCACCAGATTCATGTACTCCGCGGCGAAGATGCGGATATGAGCGAGGCGGACGCCGACACCGAACGAGTCGCCGTGACAGCGCGGGTGCCGGCATACCAAAAGGAGGCGTGGGTGGCCGACGCCGAACGGTTGGACATGTCCCAATCGGAGTTCCTCCGGACGATGGTGCAGGCCGGCCGCCGCGACCTCGGGATCGCCGACGAGTTCGGGCCGCCCGCGGGAGTCGAGTCGCGATCGGCCGAGGACGGCGATGAACCGGCACCCGATTCCGCAACCGTGGAGGGAGGTTCTCCCCCCTCGAACCCTGGGGGTAACGGCCTCGAAGACGACCTCCTCGGCGCCCTCTCGGACGGCGATGCCGTGTCGTTCGACGGACTCGTCGAGGCGGTCGCCGGCGACATCGAGGCACGCGTCGACGAGACGATGGGCGATCTCCAGTCGCGGGGGCGGGTTCGCTACAGCGGCCGCGACGGCGGCTACGTGTTGGTGGACTCGTGAGCGCGGCGGACGGGCCGGAAGACGAGGACGCCGACGGCGCCGGCGACGGTCCGATCGGGTACTTCCTCGAGGACATGGAACTTCACGGGAAGAGTCGGCGGACGCGGGCGGAGTACGGCCGCGTGCTCCGACGGTTCGAGTCGTTCCTCACGGAGGAGGGTCGGGGACCGGCGGACGGCGCGAGCGAGGCGGCGGCGGCCTCCCACCGCGACTGCATGGCGTTCGTCCACGAACTGCGCCGCGATCCGGACCTTGCGGAGTCGACGACGGCGACGTACGCGGCGTACCTGCACCGCTTCTTCGCGTACATGACGCAGGTGGGGGCGTTCGACGCGAACCCGATGGCGCTGGTGATGGAGGAGCTCGACGAGCGGATCGACACCGACCCCGCTCGCCGGGAGATCTCCGTGCCGCGAATGCGGCGCTTCGTCGGCGGCATCGCCCACCCGTTGGAGCGGGCGCTGGTCGTCACGCTGCTGAAGACGGGGATGCGCGTCGGCGAACTGTGCAACCTCGACCGTCGAGATCTGACCATCTCACGGGGTCCCGCGGGGGACAACGCGGGGACGCGCGCCCAGTTGGACGGCCGACCGGACTCGCTGTTCGTCGCCAGCGAGCCGTCGATCGGCGAGTCGTACAACGGCGAGGAGCGGACCGCCTCGAACAAACGCAAGCGCGGAACGGTGATCCCGGTCGACGACGAGCTGTCGGAAACGCTCGTCCGGTGGCTCGCGATCCGCCCCGACGCCGTCTCGCCGGCCGAGCCCCTGTTCGTGGGCACCGGGAGCGGATGGGGCGAGCGCCTCACACCCGAACAAGTCGGCCGCATCGTCCGAACACACGCCGAGGACGCCGGCTGGTACGAGCGCGGGGCCGGGGCGACCGAGAACGTGACGCCCCACTACTTCCGGCACTTCTTCACGACCCACCTGCGGGACCGGACCGGCGACCGCGGCGTCGTGAAGTACCTCCGCGGCGACGTCGGCGACGACATCATCGACACCTACACCCACAACTGGGGCGACAACGTCCGGGAGACGTACGACGAACACATCTACTCGCTGTTGGAGTAGCGGAACGGCGGCGTGGGGACGCTCTCGTCGACGCCGCTCCGATCGGCCGATCGCTCCACGGGGCAACTCATCGGACGCTCGTTGGATCGGTACACTCGTGTATCCGGAGTTCGCTGTCAGTCGGGTAAATTGTATATCGCTATATTGAATCCGGTTCGATATGGCGAAGTATCTCGAGGCTCGGAGAACGGCGAGCGGCCCGGCTACTCTCGGTGGCACCCGCGAGCGCGCCTCGACCGCGACGGCGTCACTCGACCGTCGAATCGGCGACTTCGGCCACGAGCGCGGTGAACCGCGAGCGATCGGCGCACGGTCACCGAGCGGTCCGCTCCTCGATCAGCGACGGCTCGTCGTTCGCGGGGGAGTTCACGCGGGTCGAGACCGGGTAGTACCGCATGTCGTCGCCGGGGTACGGTGCGAGGAGGTCCGGTTTCCCGACCTCCCCCGCGAGCCAGTCGCGCTCCCGGTCGCGCGGGAGCACGACCGCCATCCGGTGGTGGAGATCGGCCACCAACTCGTTCGGCTCCGTCGTGAGCACGGCGAACGCCTCGACCCGCTCGTCGCCCGCGCCGTCCTCGCTCCCGCCGCCCCACTCGCCGAGGCCGGCCTGCCGCCCCGGCGTCGGCGGCTCCCACGTCGCGTGGATGCCGGCCATGGCGAACGCGCGCTCGTCCTCGAAGGCCACTCGGTACGGACGCTTCCTGCCTTCGTGGTCGCTCCACTCGTAGAAGCCGTCCGCGGGCACCAGACAGCGGCGCGATTCGAACGACTCCGCGAAGGCGTGCTTCTCGTCGACGGTCTCGGTTCGGGCGTTGATCAGGTCTCGGGCGTCGTCGGCCTCCGGCGGGGTGTACCCCCACGTCATCCGGCGGAACTCGTCGGGAGCGTCGCCGGCGGCGACGGGGAGGTCCTGCCCCGGCGCGCAGTTGTACCGCGGCTCCCAGTCGTCGGGCGCGGTGGCGTCGAACCGCTCGGCGAGATCGCCGGCGGAGAGCGTGAGCGAGTAGCGACCGCACATACCGACCCGGAGGAGCGCCGAGGGAATAACCGTACCGCGTGGGTCTCCCCGCTGCATCGGTCGCCGCCGGTGGACGGCAGACGGACAGTCGGACGGATCGCAACAGAACCCTTTAGCCTCGGTGTGACTCCACATCGACCAACACGGCGGCCGCGGCTCGGGCGACACCTCGCCCCCGCGGTCGCGGACACACCATGCGCATCAGAAACAGTTTCATTCCGGTCGAGGGAGTCGGCGCGACGACCGAGCGCCGCATGTGGGAGAACGGGATCCGCGAGTGGGGGGAGTTCCGGCAGGACCGCGCGCCGGGCGTCGGCGCGACGACGGCCTCGCGCATCGAGTCGTTCATCGACGAGGCGACCGAACGCCTCGACGACCGCGACGCCCCCTTCTTCGATCGGGCGTTCCCGTCGGGCGAGCGCTGGCGGCTGTACGAGGACTTCCGCGACGGCGCGTGCTTCTTCGACATCGAGACGACCGGTCTCTCGCACGACCGCGACCGCGTCACCACCGTCTCGTTTCACCGGGACGGCGAGACGACGACGCTCGTGCAGGGGCGGGACCTCTCGGCGGAGTCGCTGCGAGAGCAGTTCCGCGACGCCGATCTCCTGGTGACGTTCAACGGAACGAGCTTCGACGTGCCCTTCCTCGAAACCTCCTTCGACATGGAGATCGACACGCCCCACCTCGATCTCATGTACCCCTGTCGAACGCTCGGGCTGACAGGTGGGTTGAAACCCATCGAGACGGAGGTGGGCATCGCCCGCGACGGGCCCGACATCACCGGCCGTGATGCGGTCCGACTGTGGCACGAGTACGAGCGTGGCGACGAGCGATCGCTGGAGCGGCTGATCTCGTACAACCGCGACGACACGGTGAACCTACGGACGCTCGCGGATGAAGTAGCCGGGCGGCTCCACCGGGAGACGGTTCCCGACGGCGACGACCCGATCGGAACGACGCTCGGCGAGTCGTAGCGAACCGCCGTCGAACGCGATCCCTCCCGGGCGGCGGCCCGCTTCAGACGATGTCACCGATGCGACGCGGCTCGCCCGACAGCGACGGCGACTCCTCGACGATCTGCAGCACCTCGTGGTCGGTCACGTCCATGTACGACTTACGGGTCGCTTCCTCGATCAGCTCCTTCTCCAGTCGGAACTCGGTCCCCTCGTAGACGACGTCGACGCCGGTCTCGTCGAACGAAAGCGCGGTCATGGCCGACCGTAGCCGTCGGGAATATTTAAACGAACGGCACCGGCCGGGAGCGGCGACGGCCCGAGCCCCCGGGACCGAAAACGCCTTTCGGCGGCACAGTCGAGTGCTCTCCATGATATCCATCGCGCTCGCGGGCAAGCCCAACGCGGGCAAGTCCACCTTCTACACGGCCGCGACGATGGCCGACGTGGACGTGGGCAACTACCCGTTCACCACGATCGACCCGAACCGGGGCGTCACCCACGTCCGTACCGACTGCCCGTGCCTCGAACGCGAGGAGCGCTGCGGCGACGAGGACTGTCACGACGGCACGCGCTACGTTCCCGTCGAACTGCTCGACGTGGCAGGGCTGGTGCCGGGCGCTCACGAGGGGAAGGGGCTCGGCAATCAGTTCCTCGACGCGCTGACCGACGCCGACGTGATCCTGCAGGTCGTCGACGCCGCGGGCGCGACGAACGCCGAGGGGGAGCCCGTCGAGGTCGGCGAGTACGACCCCGTCGAGGAGGTCGACTTCGTCGAGGCGGAGATGGACGCGTGGCTCGCGGGCATCCTCGACCGTAACTGGGAGTCCGTCGAGCGCAAGTCGCGCTCGCCCGACTTCGATCTGGAGGAGGCGCTCACGGACCTGTTGACGGGGTTCGGCGCGACCGAACACGACGTGACGATCGTCCTCCGCGGGCTGGAGTATCCCGACGACCCGATCCAGTGGAGCGACGAGGACCGCGACGAGCTCGCGGCGGCGATCCGCGCCCGCACGAAGCCGATCGTGCTCGTGGCGAACAAGGCCGACATCGCGCCGGCGGGGAACATCGAGCGCCTGCGCGAGACCGACAAGCCCGTGATCCCCGCGACTGCCGACGGCGAACTCGCGCTCCGACGGGCGGCCGAGGCCGGGGTCGTCGACTACGACCCCGGCGACGAGGACTTCGAGATCGTCGGCGAGCTCAGCGACCAGCAGGCGGAGGGACTCGAACGGATCCGCGAGGTAATGGACGAGTTCGGCGGGACCGGGGTTCAGGCGGCGCTGAACGAGGCGGTGTACGGACTCCTCGATCTGATCACCGCCTTCCCCGTACAAAACGAGACCCACTGGACCGACGCGAGGGGAAACGTCCTCCCGGACGCGTTCCTGCTCCCGAGCGGCAGCGGCCCCCGCGACCTCGCGTACGCCGTCCACACCGACATCGGCGAGGGCTACCTCCACGCCGTCGACGCGCGCGAAGACCGACGGATCGGGGAGGACGCCGAACTGGAGGAGGGCGACGTGATCAAGGTCGTCTCGACGGCGTCGTAGCCGTCCACCCCGACACCGACGCCACGGGCGAAGGGGTCGTCCCCGTCTACTGCTCCGCGTTCAGCGCCTCCGCGAGCCGATCGACCTCCGACTCGGTGTTGAACGCGTGCACGGACGCCCGAACCGCCTCGGGATCGGGGATGTCGCGGATCACGATCCCCTCGTCGTGCAGGCGTTCGACGGTCGCTTCGGGGTCGGCCACGTCGACCGTCACGAGTCCCGAGTCGGGGTCGGCCGACGACAGCAGTCGGTCGCCGTCGAGCCGGTCGGTCAGCCGATCCGAGAGGGCGAGCACGCGCCCGTGGACGGCCTCGAGCCCGACGGACTCCATGGTCTCGACGGCCTCGCGGAGGCCGACGTGCGGCGCCAGCGACGCGGTTCCGCGCTCGAAGCGCGCGCCGCCGGGGTTCAGTTCGTACGCGTCGGCGCCGGGCGACTCGACGCTTCGATAACTGATCTGCGCGGGATGCAGATCCGCTTCGACGGCCGGGTCGACGTACAACAGTCCGGCGCCCCAGGGCCCGAGACACCACTTGTGTCCGGAGCAGGCGACGGCGTCGGCGCCCCACTCGGGCACCGACAGCGGGCGCTGGCCCGGCGACTGCACCGCGTCGACGAGGGAGAACGCGCCCGCGTCGGCGGCGATCTCACACAGCTCCCGGACTGGGAGTCGGGTGCCGTAGTTCCACGACAGCGACGAGAAACACGCCAGATCCGCGTCGGCGACGGCGTCGGCGAACTCGTCGGTGTCGATCCGGCCGTCCTCGGTCTCGACGACGCGCACCTCGACGCCGTGACGGCGCTCGAGGCGGTCGAATGGGAGCGTCCCGGCGGGATGTTCGAGGTCCGTGCGGACGACCACGTCGCCGGACTCCCAGTCGAGCGCGGCGGCGACCGCGCTGATCCCGTCGGCGGTGCTTTCGGTCAGCCCGACCGCCTCGCTCGGGGCGCCGAGGAACGCGGCGAGTCGCTCGCGGAGGCGCTCGTACTCGGCGAACGCGACCTCGTAGGGGTCCGACTCGGCGAGCACGTCCACCTTGTGGTACCGCTCCCACGCGGCCGACGCGTCGAGCACGCGGCCCGGCGAGGGGCCGGTCGCGCCCGTGTTGAAGTAGGCGACGCGGTCGCACGCGGGGATCGACTCCCGCAGCGCCTCGGGCGAGTCGGGGCGCTCGCCGTGCTTGGCGTCCGGATCCGGGTCGAACTCGGGTGCCGTCACCGAACCACCTCCGCGGCCTCGGCCATGATATCCAGCGCCATCTCCAGGTCGTCCTCCCCGGTGGCGTAGGAGATGCGCGCGTGGCCGGCGCCGTGCTCGCCGAACGCCTCGCCCGGGACGACGACGACGCCGCGTTCGATACACTCGTCGACGAACCCCTCGGGCACGCGCGGCATCGCGTAGAAGGCACCCTCCGGCGTCGGACAGTCGAGTCCGGCCTCCGCGAGGCCGTCGACGACGAGGTCGCGCCGACGTTCGTACGCCTCGCGCATCTCGTCGACGACCCCCTGCGGCCCGGAGAGGGCCGCCTCGGCGGCGTACTGCGCCGGCGCGGAGGCACACGCCTGGACGTACTGGTGGACGCGCAGCATGCGCTCGATGCGGTCGCTCGCGCCCGTGACCCAGCCGAGGCGCCAGCCGGTCATCGAGTACGCCTTCGAGGCGGCGTTGACGACGACGACGTTGTCGCGTTCGAACTCGATCGGCGAGCGGTGGTCGCCGTCGAACACGAAGTGCTCGTACACCTCGTCGGAGATGCACAACACGTCGTGCTCGCGGGCGATCCGCGCGAACTCGCGGACGTCCTCCTCCGAGGAGACGGTTCCCGTGGGGTTGCCGGGGGAGTTGACGACGAACGCGGCGGTGTCGTCGGTGATCGCCGCCTCGACCGCGGCGGGGTCGATCGTCAGGTCCTCGCGCAGCGGGACCGGCACAGGCTCGCCGCCCGCGAGCTTCGTCAGGGCGTCGTAGGCGACGAACCCCGGGTCCGGGATCAGGACCTCCTGCCCGGCGTCGACGTGCGCCTCCATCGCGAGGTGGAGCGCCTCGCTGCCGCCGGCGGTCGCGATCACGTCGCCAGGATCGACATCGATCCCCTGGTCACGGGCGTGCTTGTCGGCGATCGCCTCGCGCAGCGCCTCGATACCCTTGTTGCCGGTGTAGGCGTCGGTGTCGCCGGCCTCGATGGCGTCGATCGCAGCTTGCCGGGCGTGTTCGGGCGTCGGGAAGTCGGGCTGGCCGAGCCCGAGGTTGATGGCGTCGGCGCCGGCGGCTTCGAACACCTCGCGGATGCCGCTGATGGAGATCCGTTCGACGCGATCGGAGAAGGTCGTCATGTGAGAACGCGCGGCGGCGGCGGTGTTAGTCGTTTCCCCGTTCGCGACGGTCCGCGAACGTGGTCCGTTGAAACCGAAGTGGGGATCCATCCCCGCCAGCCGACATTTGAACCCTCCGGACGCCGATCTACCGGCGGCGACCCGCCGATCCGACCCGAGAGACCCGATCCGAGAGGTCCGATCCGACCCGGGGTTTCTCACTGGTACATCCGGAGCCGCTGTGCCTGTGAGATGTTCTCTTCCCCCTGCTCTCGGAGCTGCGCGGCGAGCTGTTCTTTCGCGCGCTGGATGCGCTCGGCCTGCTCGTCCAACCGGTCGACGTTCACGTCGACGCCCGTGATCGGCTCGACGGCGGACTCGAGAACGGCGCGGGCGGCGGCGGGGTCCGGGAACTGCGGGTCGACCTCGACGACCAGTCCGACCGCCGGGAGGTCCGTCTCCATCGCGTGCGCCAGGAGGGCGCCGGTGGGGCCCGAAACGAGCCCCGCCGAGTCCGGAGCGGCGATATCGAGCCCGTCCAGCACCGCGTCGGCGCCGGCGACCGAGAGTCCGGCCAGCGTCGGCAGCTCCTCCCCCTCGCCCTCCCGTCGGAGCCCCGCGATGTACAGCGGGGTGACCGACTCCTCGCGGAACCAGCCCTCGATACAGCCCGCGAACTCCTCGGCGGCGTCCGGGGTGACGGGGACGTCCGACTGGAGGACGAGTAGGTCCGCGTCGGCATCGGCGTACAGCCGTACCGGGGTCGTGACGGCACGGTCGCCGGCGGCGTAGGCGGCCGCCGCGGGGAGGCCGTCGCAGTGGACGGTCGCGTACAGCTCCATGTCGAGCGTCTCGACGAGGTGGTCGGCGACGATCTTCCCCACCAGCCCGACGCCCGGGAGTCCCTCCACGAGCACCGGATCGTCGAACGACCGCTCGGAGACCACGTCGATATGTCCCATACGCGTACTCGACCGCTCTCGGGCATAAACCTAGGTCGCGCCGCCGTCCGAAAGGGACAACCGCGGCGGCACGGATTCGTGCGTATGAACGATGACGGCGGCGTACTCGACCGGTACGCCTCGCTCGTCGACGACGAGGCGGCGTTCCGGGCCGCCTGCGAGCGGCCGCTTCCGTCGGTCGTGCGCGTCAACACGCTCGCGGCCGACGCCGACCGCGTCGCCCGCGCGTTCGACGAGGAGGGGACCGAATACGAGCGCGCCGGCTGGCACGACGGGCTCTTCCGGATGGCCGACCGGTCGCCGGGGACGACGTGGCCGTACGCCCACGGCTGGGTGCACGGGCAGGAGGAGGTGTCCTGTCTCCCGGCGCTCGCGCTCGACCCAGAGCCCGGCACGCGCGTGTGGGACACCTGTGCCGCGCCGGGGAGCAAGACCACGCAGGTGGCCGCACGGATGAACGACGCCGGAGTCCTCGTCGGCAACGACACCAGCCTCGGGCGGCTGTCGGCGCTGCGGCACAACGCCGAGCGACTGGGCGTGACGAACCTCGTCGTCGACCAGCAGGACGCGCGCAACTACTCGCTGAACGGGTTCGACTTCGAGGCGTTCGACGCGACGCTCGTCGACGCCCCGTGCTCCTGTGAGGGGACGATCCGCAAGAACCCCGACGCGTTCGACACGTGGACGCTGGATCACGTCCACGAGGTCGCCGGCGTCCAGAAGGGGATCCTCCGCCGCGCGGTGCAGGCGACCCGGCCCGGCGGCACGGTCGTCTACTCGACGTGCACGTTCGCGCCCGAGGAGAACGAGGCCGTGCTGGATCACGTGCTCCGCGAGGAGGACTGCCGGATCGTCGAGTGGGACTGCCCCCTGGAGTCGGTTCCGGGGGTGACAGAGTGGCACGACGAGGAGTACGACCCGAGCGTCGCGAGGTCGACGCGGATCTACCCGCACCACAACGACACGGGCGGGTTCTTCCTCGCGAAGCTTCGCGTGGGTGGCGACGGGGGCGGAGAGGCCGCCGGCGACGACGCGGACGAGGAAGCGGAGGTGGCGGCATGAGCGACACAGCCGATGGAGCGGGCGCCCCCGGCAACGACGGCGGCCAGTTCGACCGGCTGCCGGCGACGGCGGACGAGCGCGAGGTCGACGGGCGCGCGACCCGCGAGGCGGTACTCGACTGGTGGGACGAGCGCTTCGGGATCGACTCGGGGACGTTCGAGGGCCACACCTTCTGGGAGAAGGGGAAGGGGAAGATCTGGGTCTTCGCCGACGGTCTCCCCAGCCCGCAGGAGCGCGAGGGCGTCGGGATGACGGTCCTGCGCACCCGCCAGGAGCACTGGAAACCGACGACCACGGCCGTCAGGAAGTGGGGTCATCTCGCGACGAGGAACGTCATCGAGCTGTCGCCGGGCGAGGCAACCGCGTTCGCCGCCGGCCACGATCAGGACCTCCCGGAGTGGGACGGCGACTGGGGATACCTGATCGCCACGCACGAACTCGCGGGCGGTCGGGTTCCCATCGGCGTGGGGCTGTACCTCTACGACGAGCTTCGATCGGTCGTACCGAAGGGGTACCAGGAGGAGTTGCCCGACCTCGGCGAGTAGCCGGACCGATCGCTGCGCTACTACACCGTCTCCGACTGCTCGCGCACCGTCCCGCCCCCGAGCCCTTCCCACTCGACGCGGTAGCCGAGCGCCGACAGCGCCGCGCTGGCGTCGGTGAGTCCGGCGTCCGCCAGCACCGCCTCGGCGTCGGCGTACGACATCCCCGGCTCGATCCCGTCGCCGACGCGGTCCAGCACCGCGGGCCGCACGAGCGTCCCGCCGATCCGCCGGTGTTCCGGGAAGCCCACGTCGTCGAGGGCGTCCGTCGGCACCCCGTACTCGGCGGCGAGGTCGTCGACGGCGACAACGTCGGCGTCGGGGTCCAACTCGGCGGGCAGGTCGGCGGTCACCTCGTCGGCCAGTTCGGCCTCGTACTCGCGGAGCACGTCGACCACGTCCTTCACGCGGACGGTCCCGGAGTAGGTGACGACGCGGTGGTCGCGGGCGGCGATCTCCTCGCCCACGCCGAGGCTCTCGTCGACAGCGACGACCAGTTCGACGTCCTCCACGTCCGCGAGCTGGGCGAGCTTCTTTTCGACGTACTCGGGCGTCCAGAAACCCATCACCTCGAAGAACACGCGGTAGTCGGCGTGGCGGTACTCGAACGCGAAGTCGGGGATCATGACGCTCGCACCGACTTCGAGCGGCTCCGGCTCCCTAGTGAGGTCCCAGTCGAGGTCGAGCGCGCGAAACCGGGCGGCGAAGTCGGCCTCGACGCCGGAGTCGAACGCGGGCTCGGCGAGCGGCTCGACGCCGGGCACGGACACGTCGCCGTCGTCGAGTTCGAGCAGGTACTCGCGCCCGCGGTCGTCGATATCGGCCTCCAGCGTCCACTCGTCGGCGGTGCCCGCGACGGTGCGCAACAGGCGGGCGAAGGCGGTCCCGTAGCGTCGCGTCCGGCGGAACAGCGCGTCCGGACCGGTGATGACCACCTCGCGATCGGTCGGGCCGCCGCCGTGGCGCACGCGGATCTCGTACAGGAGGCCGAGCCGCTTGGCCGCCGAGACGAGCGCCTTGGGGTCCGTCGACCGAACGCGCACCTCCGTCGCGTCGAACAGGGCCGTCTGTGCCAGCGAGAGGTCGTACTGCACGAGCAGCTCGTCGGGGTCCCAGCGCGGGTCGAAGGCGGCGAGCACGCGGTTCGCGTCGCGGTCGGCGTACAGCGACGAGTCGATGTCCGCGGGGTCGACGCCGAGGCGGTCGCCCGCGCGGTCGAGGGCCGCCGGGCGCTGCTCGTCGCCCGTCACGCCGACGGTCTCCGCGGCCTCGAAGGCGACCCGGCGGGCGCGCCGCGGCGGGAGCGGCGCCCGCGTCTCGAACGTGGCCTCCCGATCGAGCAGCGCGGCGAACCCGCGGACGAGCTTGTAGTCGTCGGCCTCGCGTTCGAGCGCCGAAAGCGCCTCGTCGAGATCGGCCTTGCGCTCGCCGACGTGGCCTTGATAGACGCCGAACACGCGTGCCGCGAGGCGACGGGCCTCGGAGTCGCCGGCGACGAACCGGGGGCGGTAGCCGCCGCGGCGGCTGACGCGCAGGAGGTCCTTCGTGATCACGGAACGTCGCCGGGTGTACTGTTCCGGGCGATAAAGCGGCGGCGGTGTCGTTCCTCATTCCTCCAGTCTCGGCACCCCACCGACGGACGCCGCGATGGACAAGGCTCATACCGGATCCGCGAAACCGGGTAGACGTGAACCGCCGGCGCCTGCTCGCGACGGGCGCACGCCTCGCGGCCGCCAGCGGCCTCGCCGCGCTCGCCGGCTGTACGGAGCCGGCCGAGCCGTCGGGGCCGATGACGCCGCCGCGCTCCCCGGAGGCGACCGCCTCGGGGGGCGAAGGGCTCGTCGTCACCGACTTCACCGACGTGGAGGGCGACGAGGGCGACCTGCTCGTGCGCGTGACCGTCGAGAACCGTGGCAGCGAGCAACGGACCGGAACCGTGATCGTCACTGCCAGCGTGACCGTCGACGGCTCCGAATCCGAGGAGACGGCCTCCGAGGCGGTGACCGTCGGCTCGGGCGAGCGAACGGACGTGACCGTCCCCACGTCGCTGCCGTTCGAGTCGTTCAGCCAGTCCGGGTCGATCCGCGTCGAGATCGTCTGAATCGGCGCGTTCGTGCGCACTGTTCCGGTTTCGCTCCGTCTCCCGCTACCGTCGCCGCCGCGCCACCCGTTCCTCGGCCGTCTCGTTCGTCACGAGTTCGTACAGCGTCGCCGTCTTCGCGCCGTCGGCCCCGGGCCGGAGGATCCGCCCGAGCCGCTGGGTGAACTCCCGCTCGGAGCCGCTGCCCGAGAGGATGACGCCGACGCTCGCCTCGGGCACGTCGACGCCCTCGTCGAGCACGTTCGCCGCGACGACCCGCGAGTAGGTACCGTCCCGGAAGCGCGAGAGGATCTCGCGACGCTCCTCGGTCCCGGTCTCGGCGGTGATAGCGGGGATAAGGAACCGCTCGGAGATCCGGTACACGAGCGCGGTGTGGGCCGTGAAGACGATGACCCGCTCGCCGCGGTGGCGGTCGAGGATCCGGGACAGTTCCGCGAGCTTCGCGTCGGCGTTCATCATCACCTCGCGGGCGCGCTGCTTGGCGAGCAGCGCCTCGCGAGCCCGCGGGTCGTTCCCCGACCGCTTCACCAGTTCCTGGTAGTCGGAGCCCGAGCGGAAGGTGATCCCCACCTCGCGGACGTACTCGAGGAACGTCCCCTGCGCCTCCTCGTACCGTTCGCGCTCCGCGTCGGTCAGCTCCACCTCGACCCGGCGGACCTCGTAGTCCGCGAGGTGCTCGCCCGCGAGGTCGTCGGGGTCGAGATCGTACACGACCGGGCCGACCAGCTCCGCGACGGCCTCGTGGGCGCCGTCGGGGCGCTCGAACGTCGCCGTCAACCCGAGGCGGGCGGGCGCGGCGAACAGCCGCGCGATGTCCCGATAGCCCTCGCCGCCGAGGTGGTGGACCTCATCGAGGACGAGCAGGCCGAAGCGGTCGCCCAACTCGTCGGCGCGGAGGTACGCCGAGTCGTAGGTGGCGACGGTGAGCGCCTCGACGGTCTGCTCGCCGCCGCCGAGGCGACCAACCGGCACGTCGAACGTGGCGGACAGCTCCCGGTGCCACTGCTCCAGCAGGTCGACCGTCGGGACGACGACGAGCGCCGGCGTCCCCGTCGCCGCGATCGCCGCCAGCGCGATCACGGTCTTCCCGCTGCCGGTCGGGAGTTCGAGCACCCCGCGGCGGTCGTTCGCCTCCCAGGCGTCGAGCGCCTCGCGCTGGTACTCGCGGAGGGAGTAGGCGGAGTCGAGCGGCGGGAGTTCCGGGAGATCGAGCACGTGGTCGTCGATCTCGTGGCCGGCCTCCCGGAGCGCGTCGCGCAGCGCCGGGTAGCGGTAGGCGGCGGCTCGCCGGGTGCCGGAGCGGTCGTCGGTCTCGACGCCCGGAAGCGACTCCTCGGACGTGCCCGCGACCCCGACCGTCCCGTCCTCGTAGGTGAGCGTTACCGACGGCACGCTCGGCGGTGGGACTCCGTGCCGGATAAGTCCGCCGTCGGGGCGGCCACGCTCCGGAGGCGTTCCGTACCGGTGGCTCGCTCCGCGCGTCTCCCGGGTCACGCCTCGGCGAGCACCGCGTTGACGACGGCGCCCACGAGCAGGAGGAACGACGCGACGTACAGCAGCGTCACGACCACGACGACGCCGCCGAGAACGCCAGAGAGCGCGCTCCCGCTCGCGAGACCGACGTACAGATCGAATCCGGCGAACAGCACAGTCCAGCCGACGGCGGCGATGACGGTGCCGGGGACCGCGTCCCGGACGGTCACCGGCACGTTCGGGAGCACGTAGTACACCGGGAACAGAAGCGCGACGATGAGCACGACCTGAGCGACGACGCCGACGGCTCCGTCCATCATCCCGTCGAGTGCGGTCCGCACCTCGGCAAGCGAACGCAGTTGGTCGAGTTCCGTGGCGACCGCGAGTGCGATCGCGACCGCGGCCGCGCCGACCGTCGCAACGGCGACGACCATGGACAACACGCCGACGAGCACCAGGACGGTGTCGCGCGCGTGCCCGACCGTGTCGGTGCCGTCGTCGGTCCGGTACACCCGTCCGAACGCGCGGTCGAGCCCGCGAAACAGCCGCGATCCGCCCCACAACAGTACGAGGAGCCCCACGACCGTCGCCTGCGACCGGGCGGTCGCGGTGGTGAGACCCCGTCGGATCGCCTCCTGCCCGGCGCCCGAGAGCGTGTCCCCGAGCGCGGCGAGGACCCAGCCCGCGACCGCGTCGCCGGCGACCGTCGCCACCGCGAGCGCGATCAGCGCCGTCAGCGGCACGATCGAGACGAGGGCGTAGTAGGCGACGGCGGCCGCGAGGAAGCCGATCCACTCGTCGCGGGCGCGTTCGATGACGGCCCGGAGAATGGCCGCGGCCCCCCTCGAACGCCCGTCGCTCATGTGGACGGAGGAAGCCGGCGCTCGGGCGCCCGGACGGTGGATCGTGACATCTTCGACCGTGTGGTGTCTCGGCGCCCGAGCGGTTGGGTATCCCCCTCGTACTCGCTCCACACCCTCCGCGCGTCACGCGCCGCAAGCCACTCATGCCCCACGGACCAACCGGAAGCCATGAGCGACGACGCGGCCCACGACGGCGACGGGGACCACGAAGAGAGCGACGGCGGCGACGGGGCCGACGCCGGAATGAACGAGGCCGTCTCGCGGTTCCTCGCCGGTGCGGACGACGTGTACGGCGACTACGACCGGGGGTACGTGGACGCCGACGCGGCGCTGTCGGTGCTGTCGAGCCGGATCGACGACCTGCGGGACGCCGCCGAGTCCGCCGAGGCCGACGACGGCGCGGGCGACGAGTAGGACGGCGCGGGCGACGGCCGAACGTTCGTGTGCTACTTGCCGGTCGACAGTCTCGGCCACGCTCGGATCCGCAATCCGTATCTCCGCGCGACCGCTTCGGTGGGGTATGAGCGAAGAGGCGGACGCCGGACACGACGACTCGGAGGACGCGACCGACGCCGCCGACGCGGCGACCGCGGACGCGAGCCCGTCGACGGAACGCGGCGACGACGCGGTGACCGAGACCGCGCTGGCCGACGAGGTGGCCGCGTACGACGACGCGCTGGCGAAGGAGGTGGCGGCCCTCGAACGCGAGGCCGTCGAGTCCGGCGAGCGCGTTGAGGAGTTGGAGTCGAGCCTCCGTCGGACGAAAGCGGACTTCCAGAACTACAAGAAGCGTGCCAAGAAGCGTCAGGAACAGGAGAAGGCACGGGCGACCGAGTCGCTCGTGAGCCGCCTGACCGAGGTACGGGACAACCTCGTGCGCGCGCTCGACCAAGAGGAGGGCGCCGACATCCGTCCCGGCGTGGAGTCCACGCTGGAGACGTTCGATCGGGTCCTCGGCGAGGAGAACGTCGCCGTGATCGACCCCGAACCCGGGCAGGAGGTCGACCCCGAGCGCCACGAGGTGATGATGCGCGTCGACTCCGAGCATCCGGCGGGAACGGTCGCCGACGTGTACAAGCAGGGGTACGAGATGGCCGACAAGGTGATCGAAGCCGCGCAGGTGACCGTCAGCGACGGCGAGTGAGTGATGTGAGGCCGAACGAAGTGAGGCCTCGACGCGCGAACGGTGAGCGAAGCGAGCCGTGAGCGGATTCGAGCGAACGAGGTGAGAGCTCGACTACGAGGAGGCGTACCGTTTTGTCGCCGTGTCAAGACGTGCACGTATGAACGTCACCGTTCACGGTCCCGCGGACGGCGACCCCCTGTGGTTCGTGATGGGCTGGGGAAACACGCCCGAACAGCCCGCCGTCGGCTGGCTGCTCGACGAACTCGCGGACGCCGGGTTCCGAACCCGCGCCGTCGAGATCCCGACGAACGTGCGACGCTTCGAGGACGAGTATCTCGACCCGCTCGCCGCCGCCGTCGACGACGGACCGAGCGCGGACAGCGTGCTCTCACACAGCACCGGCGGACTGATCGCCGCCCACGCCATCGACGCCGGCGTGTTGCCCGAGCGCGCCGTCCACCTCAGCCCGTGGTGGGGGTTACACCCGAGTCAACGGGTCCTCTTTCGCGTGCTCGGACTCCTTCCGACGGGGAGGGAACTCGTCCCGGTGGAACCGGACCGAGAAACGTTGGGCGAACTCGCGGAGCCGAGCGCGCGCGACGCGATCGGCTTGGCTCCCCCGTTCGTACGGGAGATCCGACGCGCGCAGTCGTCGCTGCCGGCCGCCGGCGACGAGGCGGTCGCGTTCTGCACGTTGACCGACGGACTCGTCGGGGTCGACGCGATCGGCGACCGGCTACCGGCCGACCGAATCCGGCTGTACGACGGCGGACACGAGTGCTTCGCGTCGCCCGGACGGACGGCGATCGTCGCGGACGCCGTCGCCGCGCTTCGCGACGGGCCGGGCGCGCTCCGGTAGACACCCACCGAGCGGTCGGGGAAGAGAGCACATCGCGCCGTCCGTTCGATCTGCCGACCGCTCGTCGGCTGGATTCGCGGTTCGTGATAAGCGTTGTCACTCGTCCGACCGCGAGATAGCTCGAATCGCAAGACAGCAGCGGGTACCACGGAGACCGCGGTACGCTCTGTCTAGTAACGTTTAACGGACTCGCGGCGCTATTCGGGGCCAAGATGGCGACAAACAAGATCCTCGGAATCGACCTCGGGACCACCAACTCCGCGTTCGCGGTGATGGAGGGTGACGACCCCGAGATCATCGTGAACGGCGAAGGCGACCGAACGACGCCGTCCGTCGTCGCGTTCACCGACGACGGCGAGCGGCTCGTCGGCAAACCCGCGAAGAACCAGGCCGTCCAGAACCCGGACCGCACGATCCAGTCGATCAAGCGGCACATGGGCGAGGAGGGCCACACCGTCGAGATCGACGGCGAGGACTACACGCCCCAGCAGATCTCGGCGATGATCCTCCAGAAGATCAAGCGCGACGCCGAGGAGTACCTCGGCGACGACGTGGAGAAGGCGGTCATCACGGTGCCCGCGTACTTCAACGACAAGCAGCGCCAGGCGACGAAGGACGCCGGCGAGATCGCCGGCTTCGACGTCGAACGCATCGTCAACGAGCCGACCGCCGCCTCGATGGCGTACGGCCTCGACGACGAGTCCGACCAGACCGTCATGGTGTACGACCTCGGGGGCGGCACCTTCGACGTGTCCGTGCTCGACCTGGGCGGCGGCGTGTACGAGGTCGTCGCCACGAACGGGGACAACGACCTCGGCGGCGACGACTGGGACGAGGCGATCATCGACCACCTCGCCGAGGAGTTCCAGAACGACCACGGGATCGACCTCCGCGAGGACCGGCAGGCGCTCCAGCGACTGAAGGACGCCGCCGAGGAGGCGAAGATCGAACTCTCATCGCGCAAGCAGGCCAGCGTCAATCTCCCCTTCATCACGGCGACCGACTCCGGTCCCGTCCACCTCGAAACCGAGATCACCCGCGCGACGTTCGAGAGCATCACCTCGGACCTCATCGAGCGCACCGTCGAGCCGACCCAGCAGGCGCTCTCGGACGCCGGCTACGACGCCGACGACATCGACGAGGTGATCCTCGTGGGCGGCTCCACCCGGATGCCGCAGGTACAGGACAAAGTCGAGGAGATCCTCGGCACCGAGCCGAAGAAGAACGTCAACCCCGACGAGGCGGTCGCGCTCGGTGCGGCCATCCAGGGCGGCGTCCTCTCGGGCGACGTGGACGACCTCGTCCTGCTCGACGTGACGCCGCTGTCGCTGGGGATCGAGGTGAAGGGCGGCCTCTTCGAGCGCCTTATCGAGAAGAACACGACCATCCCGACCGAGGAGTCGAAGATCTTCACGACCGCGGCCGCGAACCAGACCTCGGTGCAGGTGCGCGTCTTCCAGGGCGAACGAGAGATCGCCGAGGAGAACGAGCTGCTCGGCGAGTTCCAGCTCACCGGCATCCCGCCGGCGCCGGCGGGCACCCCCCAGATCGAGGTGTCGTTCAACATCGACGAGAACGGCATCGTGAACGTCGAAGCCGAGGACCAGGGCTCGGGCAACGCTGAGTCGATCACCATCGAGGGCGGCGCCGGCCTCTCCGACGAGCAGATCGAGCAGATGCAGGAGGAGGCCGAGCAGCACGCCGAGGAGGACGAGGAACGTCGCCGCCGGATCGAGGCCCGCAACGAGGCCGAGAGCGCGGTCCAGCGCGCGGAGACGCTCCTCGAGGAGAACGAGGAGGAGATCGACGACGACCTCGAGTCCGACATCCGCGAGGAGATCGAGGACTTGGAGGAGGTGCTCGCCGACGAGGACGCCGAGACCGAGACGATCGAGGACGCCACCGAGTCGCTCTCGGAGGCGCTCCAGGAGATCGGCAAGCAGATGTACCAGCAGCAGGCCCAGGCCGGCCCCGGCGGCGCGGGCGGCCCCGAAGGCGCCGCGGGCGCCGGTCCCGGCGGTATGGGCGGCATGGGCGGTATGGGCGGTCAGGGTCCCGACGCGGGCGCGGCCGCCGACGGCGACGACGAGGAGTACGTCGACGCCGACTTCGAGGACGTGGACGACGAGGAGGACGCGTAAGCGTCCGAGGAGTCGTCCGAGGCTCGAAGGGCGAGCGGAGCGAGTTCTTCGTATTTTCAGAACGCGAGCGGAACGAGGGTTCTGAAGTGGACGAGGACGAAACCGAGGAGTAGTCGGTTCGTCCACTCACGAGACCGAGATCGATCAGTCCTCCCGCGAGCCACGCGATTGAAATAGCACGAGCGACCAACCACGAACAACCAATGAGCGAGAACTTTTACGACGTGCTCGGGGTCTCGCGGGACGCCTCCGAGGAGGAGATCAAGCAGGCGTACCGCCAGAAGGCAACCGAGTATCACCCGGACGTCAGCGACGAACCCGACGCCGAGGAGAAGTTCAAGCAGGTCAAGAAGGCCAAGGAGGTCCTCACCGACGAGGAGAAACGCCAGGCGTACGACCAGATGGGCCACGAGCAGTTCGAGCAGGCCGAGAAGCGCGGCGGGTTCGAGGGCGGCGGTCCCGGCGGCGCGGGCGGCGGGATGGGCGGCGGTCCCTTCGGCGGCGGCATGGGCGGCGGGATGGGCGGCGGCGGTGGAATGGGCGGCCTCGGCGACATCTTCGAGGAGTTCTTCGGCGGCGGGGGCGGCGGCCGCGGCGGCCCGCGGCCCGGGAAGGACCTTCGGACGAACCTAGAGATCGACCTGCAGGAGGCCCACGACGGCGTCACGAAGCAGTTCTCGGTCGCACGACCCAGCCGCTGTGAGGAGTGCGGCGGGAGCGGTCATCCGGAGGACGCCGACGTGCAGACGTGCCCGCAGTGCGACGGCCGCGGACAGGTGCGGCAGGTCCAACAGACGCCGCTAGGGCGCGTCCAGCAGACCGGGACGTGTCCGCGGTGTGAGGGCGAGGGGGAGCTGTACTCCGAGGACTGTGCGGTGTGTGACGGCTCGGGCGTCACGCGCGAGGAGGCCAGTCTCTCCGTCGACGTGCCCGCGGGGATCCAGGACGGGCAGACGCTCCGAATGGACGGCGAGGGCGCGCCCGGCGAGCCCGGCGCCCGCGACGGCGACCTGCTCATCGAGGTGCACGTCGAGGGCGACGACCGCTTCGAGCGCGACGGCGCCGACCTCCACCTCACCGAGCCAGTCTCGTTCCCGCAGGCGGTGTTCGGCGACACGATCCAACTGGAGACGCTCGACGGGAGCGTCGAGTTCGAGGTGCCCGCGGGCACCCAAAGCGGCGAGACGTTCCGCCTGAAGGGGAAGGGGATGCCCCGACTGCGGCGGCGCGGGAACGGCGACCTCTACGTGCAGGTGCAGGTCGTCACGCCCGAGGACCTCACGACCGAGCAGCGAGAGGCGCTCAAGACGTTCGCGGAGGAGGGCGGCGAGAAGATCGACGTGAGCGAGGGGTTCTTCGAGAAGATCAAGAACTCGCTGTAGACGGGGCCGCGGGTTCGGCCCCGGGTTCAGGACAACTGTGCCGCCAGGTCCGCCTCGGTGATGATCCCGATGGCGTCGCCGCCGTCGGTGACGACGACCGCCTTGTAGTGCTCCAGTAGGTTCCGTATCTCGTCGACGGTCGCGTCCGGGCTCACCGGCGGGAACGACTCCGACATCACCTCGCTGACCGGGAGCTCCGCGGCGTCCTCGCCCGCCTGGTTCACGTCCGAAAAGGAGATGGAGCCGACGGGGGTGCCGTTCTGGATCACCGGAAGCTGGGAGTACGCCTCCTCCTCCATCAGGTCGACGGCCTCGCGAACCGAGTCGTCGGGCGCGATGCTGATCACCGACTCGTGCATGATGTCGCGAGCGCGGACCACGTCGCCCTCGACCTCGTCGAGCGCCTCGACGATGCGCCGGAGCGTCGACAGGCGCGGGTCCACGTCGCCGCCCTCGATACGGGCGATCAGCGGCTGCGACACGTCCGCGCGCTCGGCGAGCGCGCTCTGGGTGAGATCAAGCGACGTCCGCCGCTCGCGCAGGTCCTGCGGCGTCGGGAGTTCCATGTACCCGAATTACCCAAGGTAATTAAAAATCGTTCGGTCGTACCGGGTGGTTACCGACCGTCGCGGCTCACTCGTCCTCGTCGTCGGCTTCCGTCTCGACCACGTCCAGCACGTCCAGCGGCACGTCGCGGAGGGCGCCGCCGATCTCGCTTTTCGCGATCCGAGTGGCGTGCTCCTCGCTGTCGGCGTTGAACACGTCGATCTCCAGCATCAGCCCGACGAGGGCCGTCGAGGCGGCGATGAACGCCGAGTCGAACGGCTCCCCACAGGCGGGACACGGCGTCGCGCCGACTTCCACGTCGACGAACTCCTTGTTCGCCTCGTTCAGCCGACGGCCGGCTTCACTGACGGCGACGCCGATCGCGTCGTCGATCGCCTCCACGTCCCGTACCAACCAGGCCGCCTCGAGCGCGACGAGATAGTTGCTCATACACCTACTCGCCGACCTGTGGACAATAACCCGTTGATTCCGGGGCCGGGCATTCGATGGCTCCGGCGAGGTAACCTCTCCCCACGGATGCGGTCCGATCCGGTCCGACATCGGTGCGGGCAGAACCCGATCATCTCGGTGAGACAAAACACACATATAATCAGATTCAAAGAATAGATTTCGAATATTGTTTTGTTCTACAGCCATACAACAGTGAGTACACTATGTATTCACTAGAACGAGTTAATACCAACAACTCTGTCGTATCGGTGTACTCAGCCAATGTGCTTGAAAGCGCTGACCACGGCTCTGACACTGTATCGCGGCACCTCACTCACCGTCGATCAGGCGGCCACACAGAGCGGCATCTCGCCGGCGGAACTGGAGTCGGCACTCGGGGCACAGGTGGCCCCGGGAGCCGACACCCGGTCGGGGTCGCGGACCGAGTCCCTGCGGAACTGATCGATCCTCGTCGTCGCCCCGTTCCTCGCCACTCCGCTGTCCATCACGGCACGCTCCATCACACGCCGCCGGTCCGGTCGGATGGGAACCCGCACGACACCCGCGGGTTTCTCGTAACGTATGCGAATCCGGTGTGTCGGTCCTCCGAACGTCTCGGTTCTCACGGAGCTGATTCGGCTCCGACGGCGGATCGGGGTGCGATCGACAAAACCGCACTACTGCGGAGGGGTAGGCTGTCACCCGCGCCACGAAAGAGTTATTACTGGAAGACGGTCCTGGGCTGTCAACGGTCATGACGCACGCCGCACACGCTGTCCGAACTGTCGGACTCAACGCGCTCCATCACCTCACCGTCCTCGCGGGGATCCTCGCGTTCCCCGTCGTACTCCTCGGCCGCCGGGCCGGGGTGACACTCCCGTTCGGTCAGGTCGTCGCCCGCATCCACGACGCCTACGACGCCGCCGCGGAGTCGGCAGGCGACGCTGGTACCGCCGACGAGGGCCACGATACCCAGCGATAGCGTGGCCGTCGGGCGAGTTCCTGAAAGAGTGCATTTATCAGCGGCGGAGCCCTATCGAATGTCAATGCGACCATCTAGTGACCTCGCGGACCTCGACGCCATCGGCGGCGACGAAACCGTGTTCGGGCCGGAACTCGGGGAGTTCCCCAACGCCGACGAGCGTCGTGCCCAGTCGACCGGCGAAGGCGAGATGAAGACCGGAACGACGACCGTCGGCCTGCGAACCGAGGACGGCGTCGTGCTGGCGACGGACATGCGCGCCTCGCTGGGTCGCATGGTCTCCTCGAAGGACGTCCAGAAGGTCGAGCAGATCCACCCGACGGGCGCGCTCACCATCGCGGGGTCGGTCTCCGCGGCGCAGAACCTCATCCAGACGCTGAAAGCCGAGACGAACCTCTACGAGACTCGCCGCGGCAAGGACATGAGCATGCAGGCGCTGTCGACGCTCACCGGAAACCTCCTCCGCTCTGGCGCGTTCTTCATCGTCCAGCCCATCCTCGGCGGCGTCGACGACGAGGGCGCACACATCTACTCCATCGACGCGGCCGGCGGCATGACCGAGGAGGAGTACACGGTCACCGGCTCCGGCTCGCAGTTCGCGCTGGGCGTGCTCGAGCAGGAATACGACGAGGACCTGTCCATCGACGACGCGAAGCGCGTCGCCGCCCGCGCGGTCAAGTCCGCGCTGGAGCGCGACACCGCCACCGGCAACGGCATCAACATGTGCGTCGTGACCGACGAGGGCGTCGAGGTCACGAAGCACAAGGACGTCGACGAACTCACCGCCTGAGACCACGGCCGTTCTCGCGGTCCCCGGCACCCGAAGCTTCGGGGCGCCGACGTTTTTTATCCCCGACAGCGAACGCGCCGTCGACGGCCTCCGGCGCGCGGATCACGGCGACCGAGGCGGTACCGGGGCGCGGCTCACACCTGTTCACCGCCGGCGACAGCCACCACCGACCGCGAGGCGGTCCCCCCGTCCGCCGTGGCGACCCTGACTCGCGGGGTGACGCGGTCGAGCAGGGACTGCCCGCCCGAAGCGCTATTCGTCGACCCAGTCGGCGAGCGTCCCGTCGACCAGCGTCTCGCGCTGTCGTTCGACGTACGTTCGCTGCATCGCGGGGATCGCGTCGGCGAGGTCTGCGCCGTCGTCGAGACGCGCGCGGACGCGACGGCGCTTCCACGCCGCGGGTGTCACTCCCGCCTCGGCCCGCCAGCGCAGCGGTGCGAGATACGACTCGGCCGCGGATTCCGAGAGGCCGACGTCCTCCAAGCCGGCCTCGGCGTGCGACAGCAGGTCGTCGAAGATCGTGTCGGCGTCGCTCGTCTCGACGCCGTCGGTCGTGATCCACGAGAGATCCGCCTCGATCCCGTCGCGAACGGCCGCATAGAAGTTGTCGCGGGCGAGTTCCCAGTCGAGGTCGTACACGGGATGGCGCCGCCGGGGGAGGCTCTCCAGCAGGCCCGCGAACGCCGCGAGGAAGGCGACGGAGTCGCTCACGGTCGGCTGAGCCGGGATCGGTCGGAACTCGATACGCGCGTTCGCGGCCGAGCGGGTGGCGCCGTCGAACACCGGGCGCACCCACCGCCAGAAGGTGCCGTGTTTGCGACGCAGCGTCGCGAACGCGTCGTCGAAGCGGTTGCCTTCCGCGACCGGCATCGGAACGATCGTCGGGTCGGCGGCGACGCGGTCGACCGCCTCCTCGACGGTGGCGAGGTCCTCGGGGAACGTCACCTTCTCGGCTCCCTCCTCGTTGAGGACCGACTCGAAGACCGCGACGCGGTTCTCGTGCCAGCCGTCCGCGAGGACGTCCGCCGCGGTCGCGTCGTCGGCGTACAGGTCCGGCGGGAAGAACGGGGCGTTGACCCCGAGCGCGAGCAGCGGTCCCGCGATCCGGAGCGCGAGGGTGTGGATCCGGGGGATGTCCTCGGCGCGTGCGACCTGGTAGTGCGGCTGGATCGACGTGATGAGGCTCTCGGGCAGCACCGTGTCCGCCGTCAACTCGACGTGCGGGGCGTCGATCGAGAACGACTCCGACCCGGGACCGTTGGCCATCGCGTGATAGCGCACGGCGTCGCTCATGTTGGTCGCGACGCGGACGCCGTCGTCCTCGACGGAGTCGGTGAGGTACTCGCGGGCGGTCTCGCCGACCGGCGGGACCGTCCACATCGCGTCCGAGACGAGGCGCATCCCCTCGGCGCCGGTCGTCTCCTCGGCCGCCTCGAGCCGGGCGCGAACCTCGGCCGCTTGCGCGCGCACGCCGGCGGCGTTGAGCGGCTGCGGGCTCGTCGTCATCTCGGCGTTGTGCAGCCCCAGCTCCTTCTCGAAGCCGATGAGCTCCAGCAGACGGCGGGGAACCCTGCTGAGATGTGGGGCGTTCACGTCGGCCGCGACCTGCCCCGCCCCGTCGACGTCCTCCTCGCCCCCTTCCCGCCACCGCCCCTCCGAGACGGCGTAGAACTCGTACTCCAGGCCGATGATCGACTGGTGGTTGTCGAACGTTCCGTCGCGAAGCTCCGCCTTCACGGTCTCCGCGTCCGCCTCCGCCCGCTGCCGGAACTCCTCTGGGTCAGTCTCCAACACGCTTCGGACCCGATCGGCGAGCCCCCCGTCGGCGTCAGTCATAGTCGCCGATGCATTCGCGGCGTCCTTCAAGCCGTCGGGGTCGGCTGCCACGATATCACGGTCGGGACCCGGGATGGATACCCTACTGCTCGGATGTCGGCGTATCGCTGTCGCAAGGCGGCAGTCACGTTCGCCCGTGAGCGCGAGTCGTCGGAGTTATTCTCGCCGCCCGACTCCGGCCGGGCATGGAGTTCGCCACGTTCGCCGAGCGCGCGGAGTCGATGGCCGCCGAGCCCGGCGACCTCGCGACCGTCGCGCTCGTCGCCGACGCGCTGTCGGCCGCCGCCGGCGGCACAGCGACCGGAGCCGACGCGACCGTCGAGGGCGACACGGCGCCCGGAAGCGACGACGTATCCGACGGCGACAGGGTCACCGAGGGCGACGACCTCGCGATCGTCGCACGGTTCCTCCGCGGGGCAGTGTTTCCGGGGTGGGACGGCCGGACGCTCTCGGTGGGCCCGTCGCTGTGTCACGCGGCGCTGGCGCGTGCCGCCGGCGCGAACGTCACCGCCGACGACATCGAGCAGCGACTCGCGGAGACCGGCGAGATCGGCGCGGTCGCGGCCGACCTCGATCTGGGAGGACAGACCGGACTCGCCGCGTTCGCGGGGGGCGACGCGGACGACGCCGGCGGCGGCGACCTGACGGTCAGCGAGGTGTACGAGGAACTCGTCGCCGTCGCGGAGGCGACCGGCGACGGCAGCGAGTCGTTCCGCGAGGACACGCTGTTCGGGCTGTTCACGCGAGCAACCCCGGTCGAGGCGACGTACCTCGCGCGGCTCGTGCTCGGGGAGATGCGGATCGGCGTCGGCTCGGGCACGCTTCGGGACGCCACCGCCGAGGCGTTCCTCGGCGCGTCGGTGACGACGCCGACGGAGGAGCGCGGGGAGGACGACCGCACCGACGAGTTGGTCGCGCTGGTCGAGCGCGCGCTGCAGGTGACGAACGACCACGGCCGGGTCGCCGAACTCGCCCGCGACGAGGGCGAGCGGGGACTCCGGGAGGTGTCGCTGTCGGTCGGCCGGCCGGTCCGGTCGATGCTCGCGCAGACTGGGACCGTCGCGGACGCGCTGGCGGCGTGGGAGGAGGTCGCCGTCGAGACGAAGTACGACGGCGCGCGGGTACAGATCCACTACGAGACGGGAGACGACGCGGATGGGAGCGACGCGGACGACCCCGGGGTCGACACCACCGAGGCCGGCGCCGACGGCCCGATATCGATCTACTCGCGCAACATGGAGGACGTGACGGCCGCGCTCCCGGAGCTGGTCGAGCACGTCCGCGAGCACGCCACGCCGCCGGCGATCCTCGACGGCGAGGCGGTCGCGGTCGACGACGACGGCGAGCCGCTTCCGTTTCAGGAGATCCTCCGGCGCTTCCGCCGCAAGCACGACGTCGACCGAATGCGCGAGGAGGTGCGCGTCGAGCTTCGGGCGTTCGACTGCCTGCACGCCGGCGGCGACGACCTGCTCGACGCGCCGTGTTCCGAGCGCCACGACCGGCTCCGCGAGGTGCTCGACGACGGCGTCTCCGAACTGCTCGTCTCCGACGACGCCGCGGAGATCGAGGCGTTCGAATCCGAGGCGCTGGCGGCCGGTCACGAGGGCGTGATGCTCAAGCGCCCGGAGTCGACGTACGATCCCGGGAACCGCGGGAAGGAGTGGCTCAAGCGCAAGCCCGACGTGGAGACGCTCGACCTCGTGGTCACCGGCGCCGAGTGGGGGGAGGGCCGCCGCGCGGAGCTGTTCGGGACGTTCGAGGTGAGTGTCCGTACGGGTGGCGACGCCGGCAGCGTCGACAACGGCGGGAGCAGCGGCGCCGGGAGCGACGGTGACAGGGATGACGGCGACGCCGGGTACGCCACCGTCGGCAAGGTCGCGACCGGCATCACCGACGAGGAGCTGGCGGACCTCACCGACCTGTTGGAGCCGCACGTGCGCGCCGAGTCCGGACAGACCGTGACGTTCGCCCCCGAGGTGGTCTTCGAGGTCGGCTACGAGGAGATCCAGGCGTCGCCGACGTACGACTCCGGGTACGCGCTACGGTTCCCGCGATTTCTCGCGGTGCGTGAGGACAAGTCGCCGGCCGATGCCGACTCCCTGACGCGGGTCCGCCGGCTCGTCGGCGACGAGTGACAAGACACTAGCGGAGGGCGCTCGTGGGGCCGATATGAACCCACGCCGGACCGTCGCGGCGTACCCGCTGCAGGCGCTGCTGGGCGTCGCGACCGCCGCCGCGCTCGTCGCCACCGCCGTCGTCGCCGCCGGCGGAGGTTCGCTGTCGCTCACGCTCCGGTTCGCCGCGCTCTCGACCGTGCTGTTCGCCTTCGCCGTCGGCTTCTCGGCCGGCCCGCTCGCCGAACGATACCTATAGACGGCGCCCGCCACGATCGACCACATGACCGTTCGACACGACGACCTGCGGGTCACGTGGTACGGCTACGCCACCGCGCGTATCGAGAGCGAGGACGGCACCGTCGCGTACACCGATCCCGGACGGTACGGTGTGCTCACCGGCGAGTGGACCCCGCCGGGCGGCGGCAACCCGAAGGAGGCCGCGCACCCGCGCGCCACCGACCGCCGGCCGATGGACGCCGACCTCGTCGTCGTCACCCACGACCACCACTACGACTCCGCGGGGATCGAGCGCGTCGCCGCGGACGACGCCACCGTCGTCGTGTACGAGGGCGTCGACGCCACGAACATCGACCGGGACGTGAAGCCCGTCGACGAACTGCCGTTCGAGGTCGTCCGGGTCGGCGAGGCGGACCACGTCGCCGTCGACGGCGTCGGCGACGTGTGGTCGATGCCGGCGTACAACGAGGCGGACGGCCCGCACGCGAACGACGACGGCTCCGTGCCGCACCCGAAGGGCCTCGGCGTCGGCTACCGGTTCACCGTCGGGAGCGAGGGGACCTCGGTGTTCTGGCCCGGCGACTCGGACGCGCTCGCGGCGTTCGCCGAACTCGACGTGTCGCTGCTGCTCGCGAACGTCTCCGGGTCCGTCTGCATGAGCGGTCCCGAGGCGGCCGCCCTCGCCGAACGCATGGACCCGGATCTGGTCGTCCCGATCCACTACAACACGCAGGCGTTCCTCGAGGCCGACTCCGCGGCGTTCGCGAGCGACGTGGCGAAGCGGGCGATCCCGGTCGCGCTCGACGAGTCGGCTGAGTAGCCCCACACACCCGCGAGCGAGCGGCGTCCGTGTCGGCCCCTGAACGCGCCATGAAGCCACCCCGTAGCGACACTGCACGCAAGCTACTTGCCGACGGACGAGCGACGTACCGGTCGATGCCCTCCCGATCGTCGGCGGCCGATCGCTCGCGAACCTGTGACGGCTGCGGAACCCGGATCGACCCCGAGGACCGGTTCTGTTCGGGCTGTGGCCGCCCCGTTCGGTCGACCGACCGCGACCAGCGCGGGCGCGAATCCCCCAGCGCGGAGGACCGAGCGTGGCTCCGGCGACGCGTCGCGGACCTCCACGCGGAGGGCTGGGAGACGGTCGCCGACGACGGCGAGCGGGTCGTCGTTCGCAAGCGCGGCGTCGGTCGGCTCCCGATCCACGCCGTCCTGTTCCTGTTGACCGGCGGGGTCGGCAACCTCCTGTACGCGCTGTACCGCTACACCTCGGGCGCGCCGCGTCGCGCGGTGTACGCGGACGGCACCGAACGGTCCCTCTCGGGGAGCAACGGCGCCACGCGGGACCTCGCGACCGTGATCGCCGCGGCCGCCGCCGGGCTGCTCGTGTTCGGCGGCGCCGTCTGGGCCGGCGCGGCCGTGGCCGCGAACCTCTCGGTGCTCGTCGCCGTGCTCGGCTCGCTCGTGTTCGTCCTGTCGGCGCTGGTCGCGATCGCGATCCCGCAGGTGGCCCGCGACGGGCTCGAATCGCCGGACACGTTCGGTACGGCAGGGACCGTCGAGCGCGAGCGCGTCCGCAACCCGCCGGAGCCGTGTGCCGCCTGCGGCCGGCGGGTGTTCCGCGGGGAGCACCGCCGGTACGCGAGGCGGTTCTACGTCGCCGGGGTCCCGCTGCGAACGACACGCTCGGGCGAGAACGTCTACTGCGACGCCTGTGCCGACGGGTCCGACCGGACGTCCGACGTCGACGACGTCGACGCGGAACTGGATCGGCTCCGGGAGGAGGATGGGAGGGAAGACGAACGAGAGCGCGAGCGGTCGTTCGAACGGGGGTAGGATCCGACGCCTCAGATGACGCCCATCTCCCCGAGGCGCTCGGGGAGGTAGGTGTCGGTGACGAAGTCCAGGCCCTGCGCCGCGAGCGCCTGCTGTTCGGCCTTCTTCCCGATGTCGAGCTGAAGTTCGATCTGCTCCTCCCAGAAGTCGGTCTGGAAGCGCGGGTCGTCCAACTCCGACTCGAGGGCGTTCACGTCCGAGTCCGCGAGCGGGTCCGTCGGGAGGTCGTAGTCGACGATGTCCTGCGGGCGGATACCGACGTAGTCGGCCTCCGGCGTCGCGAGGTACTCCGAGAGGTGCGCGGACTTGATCGAGCCGTACGCGACCGAGCCGTAGATCCGGTACGACCACGGGTCGCCGTCACAGAAGACCACGACCGGCAGGTCGAGTTCGTCGTGCAGGCGCTTGGTGAGGCGGCGGGTCGCGCGGGCCGGCTGTCCCCCGAGGTGGACGACGATCGAGTCGTGGTCGACGTCGAAGCCGTTCTCGACGAGCCGGTCGCGCATGCCGCCGGTCTCGACACAGAGAACGAACTCAGCGTCGTTGTCGAGGAACTCGATCGTGTCGGGGTTGTTGGGGATCTGGTACCCCCCCTGCCCGACGTCCTCCTGACAGTGGATGTCGCGGTCGCCGCGGCGGGTCTGCTCGCGAATCTGTAGCGGGCCCATCACCTTCGCGCCCGACTCCTCCGGGCGCATGTGGAAGTCTTCGCGGGTGACCCCCGAGACGATCTCCAGATCCTCGATCAGCTGGTTCGACTCGTCCTGAGAGGTGAACTGCGCCTCCTCGGAGTCCCACGACTCCGAGAGGTAGTACAGCTCACGAAGGGTGGACGACCGGTCCTCGTCCAGCTGCTGGGCGAGGAACTCGACGGCGTACACCGCCTTCAGGAGCTTTCGCGCGCCGCGCACGGAGTTGGCCGAGCGGGTGGAGGTGCGATCGCCGTACACCCAGACGCCCGCCTCCTCGTCGAAGACGATGTTGCTCTTCGTCCGCGTGGGGAGCGTCATCTCGGGGATGTCCCCGTGCTCGAACTGGTCGTAGAACTCCGCCGCGAGGTCGATCAGCTGTTCGCGGGCCTTCTCCTCGTTCAGCTTGGTGTGGGGTGTGTCTGCGCTCATATCAGGCGTTCACGGTCAGCTTCTCGGTCTCGATGCCGTCGACGTTCACGTCGAAGTCGGCGTCGCCGATGACGGTGTACTCCAGGACGGCCTCCTCGCCGCCGGGGACGCTCGGGTTCCACTTCACGAACCACTCGCCGTCGAGGTCGACGACCGTCGCCTCGTCGGGCACGTCCGTCGGTTCGACGCTGACGATATCGGTCACGTCGGGCGATTCGGTGCGGTCGGAGTGGTTCTCGACGATGAGACGGACGGTGTCTCCCTCGCGCTCGCGCTCGATGCCGACGTTGTTCATGATGCGGGCCAACGCGGCGTCGATGTTCGGGCGCTCGCGCCCGGTGACCTCCGACACCTTGTCGGCCATCTCCGGGAGGATGCGTCCGAGCACGTCCTGCTTCTCCCGGCGCTTCTGCATCGAGCGCCGCTTGTTCAGATAGCTCTTGAGCTCGCGGGCGGCCTCCCGCACCGCCAGTTCGATCTCGTCTTCGATGGCGGGGATGTTCGCGAGCGCGTCCTTCGATTCGCTGGTGAACGGCACGTTCGTCGAGGCGACGTGGATCATGATCACCGCGGGGCCGTTCGGCATCCCCGAGCCGCCGGGCTGGTCGAGCCCGTAGTTGCGCCAGCCGATCCGCTTCACCACGTCGGTGGTCGCGCAGGCGCCGCGCTGGTACACCAGCGGGACGCGGTTGGCGAACCGGAGCAGGTCGACCTGTCCGCCGTCCTCCAGCTCGCCGCCGTAGGCGATGCCGGCCTCGACGATGAACGGGTCGCCGCCGTGGACCTCGGCGTCGCGCGTCGCGGCCGCGTAGAAGTCCGCGTCGAACTCCTTGCGCAGGCCCGCCTCGACGAGTTCGGCGGTGATGGGCGCGAGGCAGTCCGTCGGCGGCGCGAGGATGTCCGTCTCGCGCATCGCCTCCAGCAGCTCGCTGGCGGTGTCGCGGTCGCCGGCCGTCTCGCGAACCTTCGGCGGGTCGTCGGGGACGGTGACCATCCGCGACCACAGCGCGTCGACGACGTTCTCGCGGGCAGTCTCCCCGAACGTGGCGTCGTCGAACTCCTCGGTGTCGTCGGCCGCCTCGTCCACGAGGCGGAGGAGCTCGTCGTGGGTCGCCCGGACGCGCTCGTCGGCGGCGGCGAATCGCCGGGCGAGCCGCTGGGCCATCCCGGCGACGACGGCGTCGTCCTTCCGGGTGGAGGTGGCCTCGTCGACGAGGCCGTAGAGGTCATCGGTGAGCTCGTCCTCGTCGGCCTCCTCGTCGTAGGCGGTCATCGTCGCCCACGCGGCCCCGACGGCGTTGTCGCGGACGGTCGCGCCGAAGCGCGTGCCGTGCTCCGCTTCGGCGGCGTCGGCGACCTCGTCGACGATCCCGACGAGTTCGTGGTGGCTCGTCCGCTCGCGCCCGCCGAGCGTGCTCGCGATCTCGTTCGCGAAGAAGTCGGTCGCGTCGGCGCCCTTGTTGGAGACCGCCTCCCCGACCGCCTCGGCGACGGCGTCCTCGTCGGCGCTCCAGCCGAGTTCGCGGCCGAAGTGGCGGTCGCGGAAGTTGTCGACCACCTTGTCGGCGGTCTTCTTGCCGACACGGGTGAACTCCTCCTGGAGGAAGCCCGACACCGAGTAGCTCTCGGTCGCTTCCACCATCTTGATCAGCGTGCCGAGCTCGACCCCGTGCGGGTGCGGGCGGATCTCCTTGGTCTCGGCGGGGAGCTGGTCGGTGCCGCGCTCGAACTTCAGCGGCTCGTCGAGGCCGGGCTCGCGGAGTTCGAGCCGGGCGTGGGGGTTGACGACGGCGGTGTGTTTGATGTAGTCGTGGAGCTGCTGGCGCGCGCGCATGTTCGCTTCCATCTCCACCTCGATGCGCGTACCGTGTGAGCGATCCCACGAGGTGGTCCGCTCGGCGTTGATCTCCGGCTCGTTGGTGTCCGTGTCGATGATCAGCTCGAAGTACTGCGCGTCGACTTCGCCCTTCGGACGGGAGGTGATCTTCGCGGGCTTCCCGGAGGTGAGCTGGGAGTAGAGAACGGCCGCGGAGATACCGATCCCCTGTTGACCGCGACTCTGCTCTCTGGCATGGAAGCGGCTGCCGTACAGCAGTTTCCCGAACACCTTCGGAAGCTGTTCTTTCGTGATCCCGGGGCCGTTGTCCTCGACGATCAGGCGGTAGTAGTCCCCCACTTCCCTGATCTCGACGTAGATATCCGGCCGGATCCCCGCCTCCTCGCAGGCGTCGAGCGCGTTGTCGACGGCCTCCTTGACAGCGGTGACCAGCCCGCGGGCGCCCGAGTCGAACCCGAGCATGTGCTTGTTCTTCTCGAAGAACTCGGCGATGGAGATCTCCCGCTGACCCTCGGCCAGCTCGTCGGCGATCCCCTGATCCTCGCCGAGTTGCGACTGGAACGACGTCATTCTCGTGGCAATCCCTATCCGACGCGGGGTTATAACCGTGTCCTCACCGCGGTGGAAGTGAACGGGCGGCCGTCGACGGGGAGACGGTCCGAAGACTGTCAACGAGGTTATTAAACCGCCCTGACTGTCCGTTCAGCACGCTCCGTGCCGCGCTGAGCGCGCGGAGCCGCAGAGCAAGGGGACCGGATGAGCCTGACCACCGGACGGTATCACGGGTCGCTCACGCGCGCGCGTGGGAGGACTTATAACCGGGGCTCCGTTAGGGTCTGGTAAGGTTCCTATGTCAGATTCAGGGAATAGTGAGTACGGCGCCGGGCAGATTCAGGTGCTGGAGGGCCTTCAGGCCGTCCGCAAGCGTCCGGCGATGTACATCGGTTCGACCGACTCTCGCGGCCTCCACCACCTGGTCTACGAGGTCGTCGACAACTCCATCGACGAGGCGCTCGCGGGCTACTGCGACGGGATCGAGGTGACCGTCCACGACGACGGGTCGGTCTCCGTGTCGGACGACGGGCGCGGGATTCCCGTCGACACCCACGAGAAGTACGACCGCCCCGCGGTGGAGGTCATCATGACGATCCTGCACGCGGGCGGGAAGTTCGACAACAAGTCCTACCAAGTGTCGGGCGGGCTCCACGGCGTCGGCGTCTCCGTGGTGAACGCGCTGTCACACTGGCTGGAGGTCGAGGTGAAGCGCGACGGCGCCGTCTGGCGCCACCGCTTCGACCACGGCGAGCCCGAGGAGGGCGCCTTCGAGCGCGTCCGGGACATGGACGCCGACGAGGAGACGGGGACGACCATCCGGTTTTGGCCGGACACGGACATCTTCGAGACGATCGACTTCGCGTTCGACACCCTCGCGAACCGCCTGCGCGAGCTGGCGTTCCTCAACGAGGGCGTCACGATCACGCTCACCGACGAGCGCGACGGCGCGGCGGAGACGTTCCACTACGACGGTGGTATCCGCGAGTTCGTCGAGTACCTCAACGAGACGCGCACGCCGCTGCACCCCGACGTGGTGTACTTCGACACCGACGAGGCGGCCGAGGACGGCGTCGTGCAGGTCGAGGTCGCACTGCAGGCGACCGACGAGCTGCAGGGGTCGATCCACGCGTTCGCCAACAACATCAACACGCGCGAGGGCGGGACCCATCTCACCGGGTTCAAGACGGCGCTGACGCGCGTCGTCAACGACTACGCCAACGACAACGGCCTCATCGGCGACCTCGACGGCAACCTCACGGGCGAGGACGTCCGCGAGGGGCTGACGGCCGTCATCTCGGTGAAACACCCCGACCCGCAGTTCGAGGGGCAGACGAAGACGAAACTCGGCAACAGCGAGGTCCGCGGGATCGTCGAGTCGGCGGTCCACGAGCACCTCGGCACGTTCTTCGAGGAACACCCCGACGTCGCCGAGACGGTCGTGAGCAAGGCCGCGGAGGCCGCTCGCGCCCGCAAGGCCGCAAAGCAGGCCGAGGAGCTCACCCGACGGAAGTCGGCGCTGGAGTCGACGGCGCTGCCCGGCAAGCTGTCCGACTGCCAGTCGCGCGATCCCGAGGACGCCGAGCTGTTCATCGTGGAGGGCGACTCCGCGGGCGGCTCGGCTAAACAGGGTCGAAACCCCGAGTTCCAGGCGATCCTCCCGCTGGGCGGAAAGATCCTCAACGTCGAGAAACACCGCCTCGACCGGGTGCTCGAGAACGACGAGATCCGGAACATGATCACCGCCGTCGGCACCGGCATCGGCGACGAGTTCGACATCGAGGAGGCGAGGTATAAGAAAATTGTTATGATGACCGACGCGGACGTGGACGGCGCCCACATCCGGACGCTCCTGCTCACGCTGTTCTACCGCCACATGCGGCCGCTCGTCGAGGCGGGCTACGTGTACGCGGCTCAGCCGCCGCTGTACCGCATTCGGTACCGCGGAAACACCTACGACGCGATGACCGAGGCCGAGCGGGAGACGATCGTCGAGGAGAAGTGCGACGGGAAGCCCGATCAGGTCCAGCGGTTCAAGGGCCTGGGCGAGATGAACCCCGAACAGCTGTGGGAGACAACGATGAACCCGGAGAACCGGGTGCTCAAACAGATCACGATCGACGACGCCGCGGCCGCCGACCGCATGTTCAACGTCCTGATGGGCGACTCGGTCGAGCCGCGCAAGCAGTTCATCAAAGAGCACGCGCCGGAGGCGGAGTGGGTAGACATCTGATGCGAGTGACGACAATGACCGACGCGACACCGACCAGCGCGACACCGACGACGCGAGCGACCGGAGCAACGCGACCCGACGACGGGACGACGGAGGTATCCCGATGAGCTCCGACGTACCCGACGTGGACCCCGACGACGTGGAGGCGGCACAGGTCGAGCGCGTCCGCATCGAGGACGAGATGGAGCAGTCGTACATCGACTACGCGATGTCGGTCATCGCGGGTCGCGCGCTGCCCGACGTGCGGGACGGCCTCAAGCCCGTCCACCGGCGCATCCTCTATGCGATGCACGAGATGGGCGTCACCAGCAACACCAGCCACCGGAAGTCCTCGTCGGTGATCGGGGAGACGATGGGCGATTACCACCCGCACGGTGACTCCGCCATCTACGACACGCTCGTCAACATGGCCCAGGAGTTCTCCATGCGGTACCCGTTGATCGACGGGCAGGGGAACTTCGGCTCGATGGACGGCGACCCCGCCGCCGCGATGCGGTACACGGAGGCCCGCATGGCCGACATCGCCGCGGAGCTGCTGGCGGACATCGAGAAGGACACCGTCGACTTCTCGGCGAACTACGACGACCGCCTGACGGAACCGGACGTGCTCCCGGCGGCGTACCCGAACCTGTTGGTCAACGGGTCGACCGGGATCGCGGTCGGCATGTCGACGAAGGTGCCGCCGCACAATCTCGGGGAGGTGATCGACGCGACGATCGAGCTGATCGACGACCCCGACGCGACGGTCGCGGACCTGATGGAGCACGTGAAGGGGCCGGACTTCCCGACGGGCGCGAACATCGTCGGCCGCAACTCCGTGCGCGAGGCGTACACCACGGGTCGCGGCCGCGTCCGTGTTCGCGCGGAGATGGAGGTCGAGGAACACGGCAACGACCGACAGCGCATCGTCGTCACCGAGCTGCCGTATCAGGAGAACAAAGCGCGCATCGTCGAGCGGATCGCCAACGACGTGAACGAGGGGGTCATCGAGGGCATATCCGACCTCCGCGACGAGTCCGACCGCGAGGGCGTCCGCGTCGTCATCGAGCTGAAGCGCGGCGCGAACGTCGAGGTCGTGAAAAACCAGCTGCTGGAGCACCACCTCGAGTCCACCTTCGGCGTCATCAACCTCGCGCTGGTCGACGGCCAGCCGAAGGTGCTCACCCTGAAGGAGACGCTGGAGCACTACATCGAGCACCGAAAGGAGGTCGTCACCCGGCGCTCCGAGTACGACCTGGAGGAGGCCGAGGACCGCGCGCACATCCTCGAGGGGCGCCTGAAGGCGCTGGAGAACGCCGAGGACGTCGTCGAGACGATCCGCGAGAGCGAGGACCGCGACGCCGCGAGGGCGGCCCTCCGGACCACCTTCGAGTTCAGCGAGGAGCAGGCCGAACACATCGTTCGGATGCAGCTCGGCTCGCTCACCTCGATGGAGGCCGCCGAGATCGAAGACGAGTACGAGAACGTGCAGGCGACCATCGAGCGCCTGAACGAGATCCTCGACTCCGAGTCGGAGCTGTTCGAGGTCATCAAAGACGAGCTCCGCGAGATCAAAGACACCTACGACGACGACCGCCGCACCGGCTTCGTCGAGGACACCGGCAGCGTCACCCACGAGGACCTCATCCCGGAGGAGGAGTCGGTGGTCGTCCTCTCGGAGGACGACTACATCAAGCGGATGCCCGCGGCAGACTTCCGCGCGCAAAATCGCGGCGGCAAGGGGATCATCGGCACCGACCTGAAGGAGGGCGACCGGGTGTCCTCGGTGTTCCTCGCGTCGACCCACGACTACCTGCTGTGTTTCACCGACAAGGGTCGCGTCTATCAGCTGAAGACGTACCAGGTGCCCGAGATGGGGCGCACCGCCCGCGGGAAGTCGGCGGTGAACGTGCTCGATCTGGACGGCGACGAGGAGCTGACGGCCGTCGTCAACACCGCCGACCTCACCGGCGACGAGTACCTCACGATGGTCACCGAGGGCGGCTACGTGAAGCGGACCGCCGGCGACCGGTTCGAGAACATCCTCTCGACGGGGATCCGCGCGATCAAACTGGAGGACGGCGACGCGCTCGCCGACGTGGAGGTCACCGACGGCGGGCGCGATCTCGTGATCGGCACCCGCGGCGGGATGGCGATCCGGTTCGACGAGAGCGGGGTTCGCGCGATGGGCCGCACCGCCCGCGGCGTCCGCGGGATCAAGCTCACCGACGACGACCGCGTCGCCGGCATCGCCGCGATCGACGAGGACGCCCACGACTGGGTGCTCACCGTGACCGAGAACGGCTACGGGAAGCGTACCGACCTCGACGAGTACCGTACACAGAGCCGCAACGGCAAGGGGCTCATCGACATCAAGACCGACGACCGGAACGGACGAGTGTGCGCCGTCGAGGCGGTCACGTACGGCGATCACCTGTTCGCGATGAGCGCGGACGGACAGATCATGCGCACCCGCGTCGAGGACATCTCGACGATCGGCCGCAACACGATGGGCGTCACCGTGATGGATCTGGACGAGGGCGACACGGTCGCCGCCGTCGACGTGCTCTCGGCCGAGCGCGTCTCGGCCGAGCGGAGCGCCGAGGAGACACAGGAGCAGACCACGGAGTCGGCCGCCGCCGACGCCGACGCGGAGTAGGCGCTCGCGTCACTCCCCCGTCCGCGTGTCCTCCAGTTCGTAGAACGCTCCACAGCAGTCGGTCGGCCCCAGTCGCTCGCGCTGTTCACGCATCGACAGCCCCGCGAGCCGCGTCGTTCGACAGCGACGGCACCGGTCCGCGACGACCGCCCCGCATCCCCGACAGCGGATCAGGTAGCGCCCGCGGTGGAACGTGGGGCAGTGGCGGTCGGCGTTCACCGTCGCCGCCCGGTCGCGGAACCACGCGCCGTGGCCGGTGGCGCCGAACCGAGCGAACTGCTCGACGTGGACGAGTTCGTGTCGGAGCACCCGGCGCCACTCGGCTTCGTCGAAGGCGTCGGCCGCGCGCCGCGAACAGACGACGTGGCACTCGCGGAGGGAGTCGAACCGCGAGTCGGGAGCGGGGAGTCGGTCGCCGTGCTCGCGACGGGTGGCGTCCCAGTCGAGACGGTCGCCGACGCCCGCCCCCGGGATCTTCGGGTGTTTCACGACCGCCGCGCGGCGCTTGGCCCGCCCGGAGACGCTCCAGTCGGCGACCACCGACAGCGACGGGAGCCGGTAGTCGTACGTTGCGACCGCCGACTCGGCGTAGTCGCGACTGTAGGCGACGAGGTCGGCGTCGGTCGAGACGTCGCTCCAGCGGATGTCGACGTGTGGGGCCGAGGGGATGGTCAATCTACCGAGAACGGGTCTCTCCGGGCGTCCTCGATTCTCAACCGTTCGCTGGAACCCGTCGGGAGAGTCAGACGGTGAATCAGTTGTACATTGTGACAGAGTCGTTCACATCTCTCTCCTGGAGTCAGAGATTGTGATTTGGAGTTAATCGGATTCCACAGTTGAACCGTGTCTGCCGGATTCTACTGACTCTCTCACCACTCCCGGAACGACTTTCAGACAGTTCGATTTCGATCGATTGACGGAGCGGATCCTCATCACATCATTGCGGAGTAAGCAGTCAAACTTGCCCACAGTAGGTACTTAACACTCGGAATGTATCCAATTACCACGATCAATTCAATGGTATCAGTACCACTTTACCGTGTTATGATTCACACATCCGCACCTGTCACATCATCTTATTTATAAAAAAACAAATTCACGGAACACTTTTTATAATCGAGTCTATCGCTACGCTAATGAGCCAAATAAGTCGGAGAGCCGCGTTAAAATCGAGCGGTGCACTTCTTTTTGCTACGGCTGTGGGCCCTACGCTGGCGACAGCTGATAACGACACAGCAGCTGACTGGGCGTCGTTCGGTGGGAACGGTGGAAACACGGGCTATAACCCGCACGCTCGTGTGCCGAAAGAGAACGTCGGCGAACGGTGGCGGTACGATATGCTACCGGGATTCCCGTCGGGCCCCGCAGTTGTTGACGGAACAGTGTATTTCACCTCCGCGCAGGGAGAGGTGTTCGCTGTCGACTTGGCGACCGGCACACGGAAGTGGCGTACCAGCCTCGATGAACCGTTGGGTGATATCCCCGAGGATATACCGACGCCGTGTGTTGCTTTCGAGTCTGTGTTTGTCGGGTCAAAAAATGGGAAGCTCTACTCGCTCAACGCCGTGACGGGCAACAGGAACTGGACCATATCCACGAGCAGTGAGATCACCACACCGGTTGCCGCATCAAACGGCCAGGTGTATTTCATCGACGACGCTGTCAACGCAGTCAATGCCGACTCGGGTGAAGTGATCTGGCGCTTCGACAAAGAGTTCTTCTTCGAATCCGGGCTCGGACTCGTCGACGAGACGGTCTATGTCGGAAGCAGCGGGGGAACTATGTACGCGTTGGATGGGAGTGACGGGTCAGTTGTGTGGAGTACTGACCTCGGAGGCGAAGTTCGGGCCCCACCAGCAGTCACCGATGAGACCGTCTATGTGGGAACCGAGAACGGGAACTTCTTCGCACTTTCCCGCACGGACGGCGCTCCCGAATGGACGACCGAACTGAACCAGGATGTCATCACGTCGCCCGCGGTGTCAGACGAGCGGGTATTCATAGGGGGCGAAGGTCAGTCCGACTTCTATGCGTTCGACCGATCAAGCGGATCGGTCGAGTGGACCGCCTTCATCTCTGAGGAAGAGGCGAGCGTGCGAGCGTCACCCGCAGTGGCCGACGGAGTGGTGTTTATTACGCAAGGTGACCTGCGGGCGATAGACGCAAAGACTGGTGAGGACCTCTGGCGATATCCGCGTGGCGATTTCATTAGTTCCCCGCCCGCCATCGTGGACGGCGTACTCCTCGTCGGTAATTGGGATCACAGCTTGTACGCGATCTCCAGCGACGAATTCGCACCTAAAACGCCCACTACGACCGAGACAGAGACGGCCACTGCGACCGAGACAGAGGCTGACGTCTCAGACGAGACCAGTACGTCCACGGATCAAAACGAGGTGGGAACAGAACAGACTCCGACTGAAGAACCTCAACCCACGACAGAGGAGCCAGTCAATCGTGGATTCCTCACAAACGGAGAGGAGGGGCAACTCGACGCACTGAGCGACCCCTACGTACTGACCATCGGTGGGTTCGCCCTCTCTGTAGCGGGCGTCCTTCACTCGATGATCGGAGGGCAATAAAATGGCCCGAGGGAAACCCGCGGTCTGGAGTACGATCCTCGGCTTACCGTTCATCATCGCTGGAATCTATGTCTATTTTGGCGAACTTGACGTACCGCCGCTTCTCGGCCTGCCGTTCGCCGTATTCGGAGGCTTCATCGTCATTATGGGGTTCTATATCCACTTCGTGGCGGCTCCAGAGTCACCGACCATGCGGGGGGATGAGCACATCGTAGACAAGCGCCATCCGACACAGCGAGTTGCGCTGGTGAAGATTTGCCTCGGCCTTCCACTCCTCGCGGCGACTGTTTATCTTATGTTCTTTTCGCAGGTCCCATACGTCTATCCAACTGTGACCTTGCTCGTCGGTCTGTATTTCTTCTCGAAGGGACTGGAGGTGTACTGGTCGAACAGTCTCACTACCTACTACCTGACGAACCGACGAATGATCCGTGAGTACCGCCTCATATCACTCATACGTCAGGAACTCCCGCTGGACAAAGTCCGTGGTGTTGAGGAACGCAAATCAGTAACCGAGGCCCTAGTCGGGCTCGGAAACGTGAAGGTGGCAAGCGGTGGGGGAGGCGGCTCGCTCAAGATCGTCATGCGGAACATGGAACAGTCGACGGAGTTTGCCGACCAGATTCGCGAGTACGTCTAACAGTAGCCGAAGACGACCCGTGGACTGTCGTCTTTCGACCTAGCTGCTATCGTATGTACTCCTCCTTCCGGACCCGGATACCCGTTGCAATTCGGTTACCGGCCGCATTACTAACCGGACGCTGCAGTACGGAGTACACGATGTTTTCGCCCCGCTCGCTGTACACCCTTGCAGTCCGTTACACGGTTCTTTGCCTATCGTTCGTCGCGTTGAATCTCGGGCTTGTCGTCGTCGGTACTGGTCGTTTCCCGCGATCGCTCAGTTCCCTCCAACAACTGTGGATCGATTCTAATAGTTCCGTCATAGTCACGTACGGGATTTTTCTCGTCGCAACGCCTGCACTTGTCCTTCTTTTGGATTGGATCATTCACCAACAACTAGCTCAAGTCTGAGTGCGTAAGAGCCGCGTTTTGGACGGTCACTCTGAGACGAATACTGATAACCATATCAGTTACCTACCGGCCCGTCTCGAACCCCTCCGGTCGTTCCCGATACGCGCCGCGGTCAGAGGATCCGCTTGCCGAACGCGCTGGCGACGAGTTCGGTCGCGAGCGAGGCGGTCTCGTTCGACTCGTCGAGGACGGGGTTCACCTCGACGACCTCCATCGAGCGGAGCCCGTCCGTCTCGGCGACGAGTTCCATCGCGTGATGGGCCTCCCGGTAGGTGACGCCGCCGCGGACGGGCGTCCCAACCCCGGGGGCGATCGTCGGGTCGAGCCAGTCCATGTCCAGACTAGCGTGGACACCGTCGACGCCGTCGCTCGCGACCGACAGCGCCGCCTCGACCACGTCGGTGATCCCGCGCTCGTCGATGTCGGACATGGTGTAGGCCGTCATCTCGGTCGCGCGGATCGCCTCGCGCTCGCTGTCGTCGAGCGCGCGGAGGCCGACGTACGCGACGTTCTCCTCGCGCAACCCGGGCGCGTTCGCCCACTCGACGCCGTCCCACTCCGCGTATCCGAGCGCGGCCGCCAGCGGCATCCCGTGGACGTTGCCGGAGGGCGAGGTCGTCGGCGTGTTGTAGTCGCCGTGGGCGTCGAACCAGACGGCGCCGATCTCGGCGTCGCGCGCGCTGCCTGAGAGCGAGCCGATCGCGACCGAGTGGTCGCCGCCGAGCACGAGCGGCGTCTCGCCGGCGGCGACGCTGTCGGCGACGCGGTCGGCGAGCGCGGTCGTGACCTCCTCGGTCTCCTGAAGGAACTTCGCGTTCCCCGCGCTCGGCTGTCGGGCGTCGGGGTCGCGCTCCTCCGCACGGGGCACCGTGAGGTCGCCGGCGTCGACGGCGTCGACGCCCGCGGACGCCAGCGCGTCCGAGAGGCCGGCATAGCGGATGGCGGACGGGCCCATGTCGACGCCGCGCCGGTCCTGGCCGTAGTCGGTCGGCGCACCGATGATGCGAACGGTCATGCGATCAGGGGCGTCCGCGGGGGGCTTCAAACGGCTGGTTCCTCACTCGGAACCGTTCAGCTCCGCCAGCGCACACCACGCGTACATCGTCCGGAGCACGTCGGCGGCAGCGCCCGGCGCGAACACGAGGTCGTCGGTCGCTCTGACGTGGTCCAACACGTTCTGTGAGGAGTGTTCCGGCGCCGCCGAGACGCCCGACCCGGTCTCCTCGGCCCACTCCATCACCCGGAGGTCCGACTTCGAGTCGCCCATCATGCAGACGAACGGGTCGTCGACGCCGAGCACGTCCAGCGACGCCTCGACGCCGGCGGCCTTGTGGAGCTCCGCGGCGGCGAGTTCGGCGGCGTCGGCGCGGTACAGCGCGACCTCGAGTCGGTCGAACAGCGACGCCGCAGCCTCGGGTACGGCCGCGTCGGCGCTCGCGTCGGCCCGGTCGATCGCGCCCGCGATCTCCGGGTCCTCGGCCGCGTAGTGCGCCCGCGCCGCCGCCGGACCGTCGTCGAGAGCGAGCCGCTCGCCCGCGGCGCCGCCGACGAGATCGAGCAGGTGGACCATCGCCTCGTCGACGACGGCCTCGGCGTCGTCGCTGCCGGTCTCGTAGTTGGGCTTGAGGGTGACGTTGAACTCGTTTCCCTGGAGGTGACAGCCCCGGCGGACACGCTCGGGCGCCTCGTGGACCACGCCGTCGCGGACGCGGTCGACGACGCCCCGAACGTCGTCGTCCAGGTCGTCGTAGAGGAGCCGCTTGGTGTCGGCGCCGCTGCCGGGCGTGAACACCCCCGCGCCCGCCTCGTAGACGACCGACACGTCCCCCGAGTGGACGAGTTCGTTGCCCAGCCCCTGGATGAGGAAGCCCTTCACGTTCTCCAGGGTCTGGCCGGTGCAGATCACCAGCGGGACGCCGCGCTCGGCGAACTCGGTGAGCAGGTGCAGCGTCTCGCGGGGGATCTCGTTGTCCGTGTCGCCGGCCGAGCGCAGCGTCTCGTCGACGTCGAGCACGAGCGCGTTCGGCGCCCGGCCGTACTTCCCGTGGAGATCGAGCGCGGTGAACGCCGACTCGCGATCGGCGATCGCCGCCACCTCCGCCAGCGCGTCGCCGTCGTCGCCGCCGAAGGCGCGCTCGATTCGCCCCCGGCGCTCTTCGAGGTCGGCGTTCGCGTCGTCCCAGCTGTCGAGGGCGACGCGCGAGTCCAGCGGCGGGAATAAGTCGACGAACTCCCGATACGCGCGGAGCGTCTCCGTGTCGAACTCCGCGTACAGCTCGTAGAGTCTGTCGTAGAGAGTCATAGACGGGGTACGGGAGGCCCGGTGAAAAGAGTCACTCGGATCGCGAATACTGATTCGGGCCATGGATCGGCCCGCGAAACGGGCGACCGGACGAGCGAGGGAGAGGGAACCACGCCGCCGATCCATCCGCCCGAGTGACCTTTGTGGTCGCGACTCGTGTCTCGTGTATGGCCGATCAGGAGCAGAAGAAGGAGACCGGCAGATTGTTGTTCCTTCTCGCCGGTGTCGCCGGGGTCGTCTTCCTACTGACGATCGTCGTCATCTGGGCGCTCGCGTACGGTCCGCTGTCGTAGCCTACAACCTGTCACGCGGATCCGTCACGCGGACTCATCGTGATTCCCGTCTTGGTCATCCTCGACTACTCCTTCGCTCGCCGCCCCGGAGTCGTCCCCGCCGTAGCTCCGGCCCTCTCGGGCGTCCGCTTTCATCCGACGAAGCGCCGCCACGGCCTGACTCGCATCGTAGCCGAAGAACACGTCCTCGCCGTAGGCGGCGGCGACCTCCGCGGCGTGGTTCAGGTCGTCGACCTCGACGTTCACGGCGTACAGCTCCACCGAGAACGTCACGTCGAGCTCCGCGAGCCGGCTCTCGAACCCCTTCGCGATCGTCTCCAGCCAGTACGTCGTCCCGTAGTTGGTGTCGTACAGCGGGACGACGAACTCGTCGACGTGGGCGGCCAGCGCGTCCAGGTCGAGGCCGGCGCGGTCGTACAGATGGCCCGGATAGGGGTCGGGGTACAGCGTGAGGTAGGCTTTCCCGGGGATCCGCTCGGTCGCTTCGGCGACGAACTCGGTTATCACCTCGGCGCGCCAGTCAGCCCATTCTTGGTGGTCGCTTGCTTCGAACAGCCGTTCACACCGGTCGCAGCGACAGAATCCCTCCCGGGGGAACCCCACGTCGTCGAGGCGCACGTCGCCGAAGACGGCCGCGCAGTCCTCGACGATCTCCAGCAGGCCGCGCCGGTACTCCTCGTGGGTCGGGCAGATGTACGCCCAGTCGAAGTACGACAGGTCGCGGGTCGCCGATCGACCGTCGGCGTCGACGGGAACGAGCTCGGGATTCGCCTCGGCGGCGGCGTTGTCGCCGAAACACGACACCATGTTCACGGCCGTGTCGATCGGTTCGGCCGAGCGCCCGGTCACGTCCTTCACCTCGTAGAAGGCCAGGTCGAACTCCGGCCACTCCGTCTCCTCCGCGTTGCGGGTGACGACGCCGTACTCGGTCATACGGGCCATTGGCCGCTCGCGAGGGTACGTGTTTCGAAAGCGGGGTGAATCGAACCGGCGTGTGGTCGGGCGACCGGTACAGCGCTCAGTCCTCGGTCTCGACTTCGACCTCGACCGGCTCGCTCTTGGAGCTGAAGAGGACGTACATGAGCACGACGACACCGAACAACACGACGAGTTTGGCTTTTCCGGACATACCGAACAGTTCAGGCGGCGGGCACTAATCGTTTCCGACCCGAACCGCGTCCGTTCCCGAGATCAACCGCGGGACGACCACGGGATCAACCGCGGGACTGCCACGGGACCAACTCCACGATCGGTCCCTGGATCGCTCCTCACGCGTCGAACGCGTCGTCCGGATCGCCGGCGTCACCAGCGTCCCCGGCGTCGCCAGTGTCGTCGAACACGTGCACGTCCGCCTCGCAGTCGACGCACGCGAGCACCTCCCGCGTCGGCGTGTCGTCGAACCCCATGGTTCCGCCGCAGCAGCCGTCGGCGACGGTGCGCTCCTCGAGATCACCGCCACAGGCGGGACACTCGGGAGTGAACAGCCGCAGCGGCGTCGTCGCCGGCGCGCGCAGCGACTCGGGCACGTCCAGCCGCGCCATCGCGCGCACGGCGGCCACGTCGCCGGTGGCGTTCGTCGGCCGAAGCCAGACGACTCCCTCCTCGCCCTCGACGGAGACGCCGCCGTACTTCCGCTCGCCCTCGGCCTCGAACGGGACGACCTCCGCGGTCGCCTCGACGAGGTCGTCGGGGCTCGCCGCCCGGAGCGCCGCCAGCTCCTCACGCCAGGCGTCCTCGAACGCCGGCGTCAGGTACAGCGCGTCGTCGTCGCCGTCGCCCTCCTCGATCACGCCGTGGCGGAACATCGCGGCCAACAGTTCCTGCGGGTCCGTGTCGGCGACGAGGTCGTCGGACTCGCGACGGCGCTCGGGGTCGCCGCCGCCGGCGGCGACGTGGTCGAAGCGGTCCTCGAGGCCCAGCGACCGGACGAGATCCGGGGCGAACCCGGGCGTGCCGGGGACGACGTAGCCACGCAGATAGACGAGCGCCGCGCCGACCCCGAACACCGCGAGCCCAAGCGACCGGCGCCGCACCGCGGCAACCGCGGCCGCGACGACGACGACGGCCGCGTTGACGGCGGTGCACGGCCCGCATCGGTTCTCTCCGGTGTACTCCGGACGGCGGAGCGTGTCGATGAGAGACATACGTGGTGTGGCAGGCCGAGCGGAATAGGCGTTTCCGAAGCGGGGGGCCGACAGTCGAGGGCAGTGCGGGCGGATGCGGCGGTCCGGGATTTTCAGTGAACCGCCAGGTGGTCGCCGATGTCCTCGCGGACGATCTCGCCGCAGAACTCACAGCGCACGCCGTCGTCGACGACGCCGAAGGCCGACTCCACGGGCTCGTCGGCGTTCGTGATGCAGTTGTGGTTCGGGCAGGTGAGCAGCCCGACGACGCGCTCGGGGCGCTCGACGCGTTTTTTCTCGACGACCTCGAACTCCCGGACGATGTTGACCGTCGCCTCCGGCGCGAGCAACGAGAGCACGTCGACCTCGCCCTGGCTCAGCTCGCGGCCCTCCACCTTCACCACGTCCTTCGTCCCGAGCTTGTCCGAAGGGACGTTCATCCCGATCGACACCCCGATCCCCTCGTCGCCGCCGATGCCGAGGATCGCGAGCACGTTCAGCGCCTGCCCGCCGGTGATGTGATCGATGACGGTTCCGTCCCGGATCTTCGAGATGCGAAGCTCCCGGTCGGGGGCGTCGCTCATCGCGAGTCACCTCCGTCAGTCGCAGCAGCAGCGCCGGCGTCGCCATCGCCCAGCAGCTCGTCCAACAGCGCCATCCGCACGGGGACGCCGTTGTGCGCCTGCGCGAAGTAGGCGGCGTGGTCGGTCGCGTCCACGTCGGGGGCGATCTCGTCGACCCGCGGCAGCGGGTGCATCACCGTGAGGTCGTCGCGGGCGCGCTCCAGCGTCCCGGCGTCGATCTGGTACTGCCCGGCGACCTGCTGGTACTCGTTCTCGTCGGGGAACCGCTCGCGCTGGATCCGGGTGACGTACAGCACGTCCAGCTCCGCGAGCACCTCGTCGAGATCGGTGTGTTCCCTGAGCTGGGCGCCGGCGTCGTGGAGGTCGAACCGGACGCCTCGGGGGAGCCGTAGCGACTCGGGGCTGACGAAGTGCATTCGCGCGTCGAAGTTGGTGAGCGCCGACGCCAGCGAGTGGACCGTCCGCCCGTACTTCAGGTCGCCCATGATCCCGACGGTGAGGTCGTCGAGTCCCGCCCGCTCGCGCATCGTGTACAGGTCGAGCAGGGTCTGGCTCGGGTGCTGCCCCGCGCCGTCGCCGGCGTTGATGACGGGCACGTCGACGAACTGGGAGGCCAGTTTCGCGGCGCCCTCACTCGGGTGTCTGAGGACGATCCCGTCGGCGTACCCCTCGATGACGCGGACGGTGTCGGCCAGCGACTCCCCCTTCTTCACCGACGACGACTCCACGGAGCCCATGTCGACGGTGTCGCCGCCGATGCGCTTCATCGCGGTGTCGAACGACATCTTCGTGCGCGTGCTCGGCTCGAAGAAGCACAGCGCGAGCAGGCGGTCGGCGTGGCGCCCGCCGACGGCCCCCGGGTCGTCGGCGAGGTCGGCCGCGCGGTCCAGGACGGCCTCGATGTCCTCCCGGGTGAGCTGGCCCGCCGAGAGGAGGTGGTCGTGTCGCATCATCGAATACGCCGTCGCCGGTTCCCTTCAATCGCTCGGCTCGGAGATCCGCCCGCAGTCTGTCGATTTTGCACAGGTGTGCACCCCGGCGGGGACGCGGTTTCGAGATTCGAAACGGCGGGTGCCGAATGCGACCCGCCTCGGTGCGGTCGGTCCGCGGTCACGGCGACGGATCGCCGTGCGTCGAGGTCGTGCCGCGCCGAACCCGCTCGACGTCGCCGCCGCAGACGGTGCACGTCGACCGCTCGGCCGGGAAGACGCGTTCACACGCGGTACACTCGTAGTGGTACGGGTCGACAGGTCGAACCCGGTCCACCGCCGCCGTGAGTCGATCAACCAGGGTCATCGGTTCACCCCGGTTGGAGCGTCGACGCTCGGGTCCGAAGACGGTTCCGACAGGACTGTTGTTCGATGCATGTCGGTAGGATCCACCGAAGCGCGCGGCCGGCGATCGTGTCGTCACCCCGGGATCGATGACCCATCGTGGCGCGACGGTCAGTCTTCCGCCTCAAACTCCGACCCCTCGGTCTCGAAGTCGCTCTGCTCGACCCCCGCGACGTCGAGGTCCTCCGCGTGCTCGCGGTAGACGTCACAGTGCTCCTCGTGGTGGAAGTGGAACCGACCGTTGCAGACGTCGGCCTTCATGGGGCTGACGAACTCCTCGGCGATCGCGCAGTACGCGCGTCGGTTGTCGAACGTCCGGCCGTCGCCCTCGCGGCGGTACTCGAGGTGAGGACACATCCCGTCGTCGCGCTCGCCGGGAGACACCGCGGCCGACGCGGAGTGGCGGTCCCCGGCCAGTTGTCGCTCGTCGATGTCGAGTAGCTTCCTGGTCTCCTCGGGCGTCGCGATGTCGCGGTCGAGGGCGTCGATGAGGTCGACCGTCTCGGCGAGCAGTTCGGCGCTGCTCTCCGCGGGCGTTCCCCGCCCCATGTAGAGGTTGTCCTCCATCCCGACCCGGACGTGGCCGCCGAGCAGGACCGACAGCGTGGTGAGCGGGCGCTGATGCCGCCCGGTCGCGAGGAGGTTGAACTCGGCGTCGTCGGGGAGCGACCGCACCGTCTCGAGGACGGTCCCCGGTCGCGGCGGCGAGAAGTTCGCGCCGCCGAAGACGAGGTTGACGAAGTACGGCGGGTCGATGAGGTCGTCCTCCGCGAGGCGCGTGACCTCGGCCAACTGGCCGTTGTTGAACACCTCCAGTTCGGGCGTGATGTTGCGCCGGCGCATCTCCACCGCGAGGGTGTCGATGTTGTGGCGGGTGTGGTCGGTGATGATGTGGCGACCGCGCTTGAACGGACCCAGATCCAGCGACGCCATCTCGGGCGGCGGGTCGGTCCGGATCCCCTCGATGCGCTCGCGGAGCGGCCCCTGGCCGCCGGTCGTATGCTGGACGATGATGTCGTCACAGCGCTCCCCGATCGCTTCCGTGACCGCCTGAAGGCGTCGCGCGTCGTTCTCACCGTGGGGGTCGCGTCCGTGGACGTGCACGATCGAGGCCCCGAGTTTCTCACAGGCTCGGGCGTCCCGTGCGATCTCTTCGGGGTGTTCCGGGAGGTTCGGGTTCGCCTCCTTTCCGTGGACGCCGCCTGTCAGGGCGGCAGTGAGGATCACCTTCTTTCCGTCGAGGTAGTCGCGGTAAGTCATCTCTACTGAGCGGTCTGTCGTGCGAGTGAGTCGTCCATGCTGATTCAGGTCGTGTCCCGTTCGGCGAAGCTCAGGGCCCAGTTGCGCGGGTCACACAGCGACACGTCGTGCAGAGTCCACGGGTCGTCGTCGTCCTCGTGCAGCGAACGGACACACAGGACCGAGTCGGTCGACGACCCGGCCGACAGCGGGAGCGTGTCGTCCCGGCGGAAGCCGTAGGCGGTCGCGACGTCCGCGGGGAACGCCCGGGTCGGCGCCGACACCACGTCCGAGGCGCTCGCGTCGGCGATCACCGCTTCGGTGCAGGCCGCGAGCCCGCGTTTCCAGTCACGGCAGCCGCTCATCGGGGCTAGGTCGGCGATCTGGGTCATCATGACGCCCTCCCCGTTCGTGCGCGTTCTGGCGATGACGGCCGCGAGCGTCTCGCCGCCCTGGGAGGCGATGTAGGTGGTTCGCTGCCACTCGGGGCTCGCGAAGCGCCACCTGTAGAACGCCTCGTCGCGGTCGGCGGTGATGCCAGGGAGGACGGGCCGCCGTGCGAGGTGAGCGAGTTCGCCGACCGCGACGCCCGCAACGCGGCGGACGCTCACGTCGTCGGTGTCCCACCCGTCGCCGGTCGAGAGCTGGAGGTACCCCGACATGAGGAGGTCGGCGCCGCGCGTGATCCCCGAGGCGCTCCACTCGCCGAGGTATTCGTCGAGGAAGGCGCCGGGATGGCGGACCCGGTGGTACGTCCTGCATCGGTCGAGCGCGCGAAAGCCCAGGCGCAGGTATCCGGAGCGGGACGCCTCGTTCGGTTGGTTGAACACGAAGTCGACGTCGCCGTCGGCGTAGTAGTCGAGCGAGCGCCGCGTCATCGTCGTGAACAGCCCCCGGCCGCGGTGGTCCGGGTGGACCATGGTGTCGACCGTCAACAGCGCCAGCGCCGGCTCGGTTCCGACCCGCATCCGGAACGCGAAGTACGGCCTGGCGCCGACGACGCGGCCGCCCGCCTCCGCCACGAACATCGGCACGTGGTCGAGATAGGGGTTCTCCTCGAACCGCCACCGAACCCACTCCTCGCTCCGTCGCTCGTCCCACGTCGCCTCGAAGAGATCGAGGAAGTCACCCACGTCGCCCGGCTCGTAGGGGCGGAACGTGTACGAGCGACCCTCACGGATCTCGGTTTCCGTCGCCATGTCGGCGTGTGTTTCCCGGCGAATCTCTTTGTTTGTGAGAACGTACCGACGCTGCCCGCCGATTACTTTCGGACGGTCGACGCTCCGTTCTCGTCGCCCGTCTCGGGCGGGGCGACACGTGTGGGTAGGCTCACCCGATCGCTGCCCGCCGCAGGATATCCTGCCCGTACTCGACGGGTCCGGATCGACGAACCGACCGCCGTTCGGCCTCTCCCGCGACGCCGGCGTCCCGAACGTCTCACAGGGACGTGCCCGTCCGGACTGGCTCGGTCGCGGACGGGCTGCTGACGGAGGCGGTCCGTCGATGGTCGAAATCCGTTCTTACCGCTCCGATCGACGGGCGTGTCCCGCGCCGAGCGGTCCGACCCGTGGCCGGTGTCGCGCCCGGTTCAACACACCGGCTTCACGTCGATACCCATCCCCGCCAGCGCGTCGGCGTAGTCGTCGTAGGCTATCTGGATCGCGTACTCGGCGACCATCCGGGCGCGCTCCCAGTCCTCCTCGGTCTCGCAGGCCCCCTCCAACAGGGTCAGCCCGCGCTCCAGTTCCTCCTCGGTCTCCGCCCGGAGGTCCCGAAACAGACCCGCGCGCGCCTCGTCGCCCTCGTTGACGAAGAACGAGACGATCTGGAGGTGCGACCGGTCGCTGACGAGCCCGCGACCGACGGTCCCGGCGGCGACGCGCTCGACCGGGTCCTCGCGGGCGCGGAGGTACTCGTGCATGGTGCCGCCGTCTGCGGGGTCGTGGTCGACGCCCAGATCCGCCAGCGAGTCGAGCACGCGCTCGCGGTGGTCGCGCTCGCGCTCGGCGAGCCACTCGAACAGCTCCGCGGCGGGCTCGCCGTCGCCGTCGGCCGTGCCGTCGTCGGCTGCCTCCCGGTCGATCGGCCCGTCGTCAGCCCACGCCGCGAACGTGGTGTGTGCGGCGTGCTCGGAGTCGGCCGCGGCCCGCAGTACCGCCTCGGGTTCCAGCGTCGCGTCGGTGAGCGCGATGAGCAGCTTGTTCGAGCCGAGTCGCTCCAGCTCGGTCGCCTTCGCCGACTCGATGCGCTCGCGGAAGGCCTCGCCATCCATGATCGATCGGTCGCCGAGCGCGGCGTTAACGTTTCCCCCGCGCGACACGACCGATCCGGTATGGCACACATCGACGCCTCGGAGATCCTGCCCAACGATCACGTCCAACAGATGGCGGCGGAGGGCGCGGTGACACAGCTCCACCGCGGGCACGCATACGCCGACGAGGGCGACACCTTCGAGATCGACGGGACGACGTTCGAGGTGACCGCGATCGAGCGCCGCACGCTCGGCGACCTCACCGACGAGGACGCCCGCGCGGAGGGATCGGAGGACCTGGAGGCGTACAGGGAGCGACTCGAACGCGTCCACGACTCCTTCGAGTGGGACGACGACAGCGAGGTCGTCAGACACGCGTTCGAACCGCGGGAGTGAGCCGACACGATGCGCGATCCCGACCGCGGGATGGGTGACGGCGACACGACCGGCGCCGGCGACCCGGCCGGCGACGACGCCTCGACAGGGGGCGGCGACGGATCCGGCCGTCCCACTGCGCTCGGGCCGCCGGCGGGCGGCGAGATCACACCGGAAGCGCTCGCGCGACGCCTCCGCGCCGGCGACCCGGTATCGGTGCTCGACGTGCGCGACCGACCGGAGTTCGAGGCGTGGCACGTCGGCGGCCGCGCCGTGACCGCCCGTCAGGTCCCCCACGTGAACTTCATTGCGGCCGGGGCCCGCGGGGAGCCGACCGACCCGCTCCCGGAGGACCTGCCCGAGCCGATCGTCGTCGTCTGCGGGCGGGGGGAGGCGAGCGCCGAGGTCGCGCGCGACCTCGCGGACGCCGGGGTCGACGCGGTGAACCTCGCGGGCGGCATGGACGCGTGGGCGGAGACGTACCTCGCGGAGCCGATCGTCCGCGACGACGACGTGACCGTGATCCAGTACCAGCGGCCCTCCTCGGGCTGTCTGGCGCATCTCGTCGTCGCCGACGGCCCCGGCGGACGCGAGGCCGCCGTCGTCGATCCGCTTCGCGCGTTCGCCGATCGGTACGTCGCCGACGCGGACGCTCGCGACGCCTCACTGCGGTACGCGATCGACACGCACGTCCACGCCGACCACGTCAGCGGGGTCCGCGCGGTCCGCGAGGCGACCGACGGCGACGCGGTCGTCGTTCTCCCCGCCGGCGCGACCGAGCGCGGGCTGGGGTTCGACGCGACTCCCCTGTCGGACGGGGACACGCTCGACATCGGCGACGCCGAACTCGACGCGATCCACGCGCCGGGGCACACGACCGAACTGATGTGTCTCCGGCTCCGCCGGCCGGACCGAGCGCACGCGGACATGCTCCTCACGGGTGACGCCCTGTTCCTGCGGAGCGTCGGCCGGCCGGACCTGGAGGCGGGCGACGAGGGCGCCCGCGACCTCGCGGCGACGGCGTACGACACGCTCCACGACCGACTGCTCGCGCTCCCCGTCGACACGCGAATCGCGCCGGGACACTTCGCGGACCTCGCGGACGCCCGCGCGAACGACTACGTCGCGCCGCTGGCGCGGATCGCGGAGCTCGAGGTGTGTGCGCTCGACCGGGCGGCGTTCGTCGACCGGATCGCGGGGGAGCTTCCCCCGCGTCCGGCGAACTTCGAGCGCATCGTCGCGACGAACCTCGGCGCCGAGTCGATGGGCGACGAGGAGGCGTTCGAGGCCGAACTGGGCCCGAACAACTGTGCGGTCGAGTAGCACGCACCCGGAGTCGTTTTCACCCTCGGCGGTGCCGTCGTCCCATGAGCGAACACGAGGTCGTCGAGCGCACCGACGCGCCGCTGACGACCGACGGGCTGCGTGCGGACCTGCGTGAACTGGGCGTGACGCCCGGCGAGACCGCGCTCGTCCACTCGTCGCTGTCGGCGATCGGGTGGGTCGCCGGCGGCGCGCCGACCGTCGTCGACGCGCTGCTGGGGGCGGTGACCGCGCGGGGGACGCTCGCGGTGCCGACCCACTCGACGCAGCTGTCCGACCCCACGAGCTGGGAGAACCCCCCCGTTCCGGACGAGTGGGTCGAGTCGATCAAAGCGGAGGCGGCGCCGTACCGCCCCGATGTGACGCCGACGCGGGGTGTCGGTGCGATCCCGGAGTGTCTGCGCGACTGCCCCGGTGCGCGGCGGAGTCGCCACCCGACCACGTCGTTCGCGGCGTGGGGCGCCGACGCCGAGGCGGTGACCGCGGATCACGCGTACGACTCGCCGATGGGGGAGGAGTCGCCGCTCGCGCGGCTGTACGACCGCGACGCGCTGATCGTCCGGATCGGCGTCGACGCGAACACCTCGCTGCACCTCGCGGAGTACCGCGCCGACTACGGCGGGGAGCCCGAGCGCGACGGCGGTCCGGTGATCGTCGACGGCGAGCGCGAGTGGGTCGAGTTCACCGAGCCGGAGTCGCGCGACGACTTCCGGGCGATCGAGGCCGCCTTCGAGTCCGCTCAGGGTGGCGAGGTATGGCGAGGAACCGTCGGCGACGCCGAGGCCACGGTCTGCCGGATGCGGCCGCTCGTCGACTTCGCCGCCGAGTGGCTGGAGGCGAACCGCTGAGACGGCACTCGTCAGGACACACTCGAGGCTGCCTCCGCCGACCGGAAGCGCATGGACACCCGGACGCCGCACGGGCCGAGGTTCTCGATGACGAGGCCCCCCTCCGCCGGTTCCTCCTCGGAGATACTCGACCCGTCGTCGACCACGTCCACGGTCGTCCACTCAGCCTCGCTGGCGACGGTCTCACGAGACCCTGCTTGCGCCATCGCGAGGCTACGCTTTCGACGCGATCGTGGTCGATCAATCGTCGTCGGCCGCGGCGCCGGCGGACGTCGCGGCGTCGTCCTCGATGCTCGGCGGGTACTTGCCGCGATCGAGCTTCAGATCGGACTGCGCACGGGCCATGCAGGTGAGCGCGTAGTCTTCGGCCTCCTCCTCGGTGAGCGCGCGGGCGACGGCCGCCTGCTGGGCCACCTCGCCCTCGACGATCTCGGCGGTGCACGCCAGACACATCCCGACGCGACAGGAGTACTCCTGTGCGATGCCCTCCTCGATGCAGGCGTTCAGAATGGTCTGCTTGTCGGACACCTCGATCGTCTCGCCGGTGCCGACGAACTCTACGGTGTACTCGGCCATGCAACCAGTGTTCTCGGGTTGTCCCTTCTACGTTTCGCTCCGCGGACTGCCGTCTGACCCTCGCTCGCCCCGCGGTCGGTCGGGACCCTACCGTCCTTCGAACTCCGGCTGGCGCTTCCCGGTAAACGCGGCGACGCCCTCGGCGTGGTCGTGCGTGTCGAAGACGGCAGCCTGCGCACCGGCCTCGTGCTCGATCGCCTCGCCCAAGGTGGCGAACTCCGAGCGCAGCAGGCGCTTGGAGGTCCGCAGCGCGACAGTCGGCCCCGACGCGATCCGATCGATCAGCATCGAGACGCGCGCCTCGAACTCGTCGTCGTCGACGGCGTGGTTCACGACGCCCAACTCCTCGGCTCGCTCGGCGCTCAGCAGTTCCCCGGTGTAGACGAGTTCCTTCGCGACGTTCTCCCCGACGAGCCGCGGGAGGAGGTAGGAGGTGCCGGAGTCGACCGCGAGGCCGACCTCGCGGAAGCCGAAGCCGATCTGGGCGTCCTCGTGGAGCGCGGTCACGTCGCAGGCGATCGCGAGGTTCGCGCCGGCGCCGAACGCGGCGCCGTCCACCTTGGCGACCGTCGGGAACTCGCACTCGTACACCCGTTTGACACAGCGGCCGATCTCTTGGATCACGTGACGGACCGCGTGATCCACCGGCTCGTCGGAGCCCTGCCGCTCCTGCATGGAGTCGATGTCGCCGCCGGCACAGAACGCGGGCCCCTCGCCTTCGACGACGACACAGCGGGCGTCGCCGCCCTCCAGTTCGTCGAGCGCCGCCTCGATGCCGTCGGTCATCGCGACCGACAGCGCGTTTCGTCGGTCGGGGTCGTTCAACACGATGCGTGCGACGCCGTCGTCGCGTTCGAGTCGGACCGTCCCGTCGGAGAACTCGGTTACGGATGCCATACCGGTGCGATGACGCCCCGGGGTTTGGTCGTTTCCCCGTCCGACGCGAGCCACGACGAGGGTGTCGGATCGACAGCGCGTGACTTGCCTCGGTCGACGGCCCGCGGTCGACCGGCTACTCCCCGCGGAGCTCGAACTTCTGGACCTTCCCGGTCGTCGTCCGCGGGAGCTCCTCGACGAACTCGACCTCCCGCGGGTGTTTGTACTCCGCGAGGTTGTCGAGACAGAACTGCCTGATCTCGTCGGGCGTCACGTCAGAGCCGGGCGTGGGAACGATGAACGCCTTCACCGTCTCGCCTCTCCGGTCGTCCGGGATGCCGACGACCGCCGCGTCCGCGACAGCCTCGTGCTCGAAGAGCAACTCCTCGACCTCCCGCGGATAGACGTTGTACCCGGCGGTGTTGATCATGTGTTTCTCGCGGTCGACGATGTAGAAGTAGCCGTCCGCGTCGTGGTAGCCGATGTCTCCGGTGTGGAACCAGCGCTTGCCGCCCGACTCGGTGAACACCTCCTCGTTCGCCTCGGGGCGGTCGTGGTATCCCTTCATCACGTTGGGTCCGCTGACGACGACCTCGCCGGTCACGTCGTCCAGTTCGACCTCGTCCTCGTCGACCGGCCCCTCGTCGACGGGGGCGACCTCCGCGAACTCGTCGTCGACGACCATCGCCGAGACGCCGGGGAGCGTCTTCCCGATCGAGCCGACGCGACGGCCCTTCTCGGGGGTGTTGAAGTGCGTGACCGGGCTGGTCTCGGTGAGGCCGTACCCCTCGTAGATCGTCGCGTCGAACAGCTCCTCGAAGCGGCGCAGCACCTCGACAGGGATGCCGGAGCCGCCGACGCCACACAGGCGGAGCGACGAGAGGTCGCGCTCGGCGGCGTCGGGCTGGTTGATCGCGTCGTTGTACATCGCGGGAACGCCGTGCATCAGCGTCAGCTCCTGCGACTCGATGAGATCGAACGCCTGCTGGGCGTCCCACGCGGGCAGCGGGTAGTACGCCCCGCCGTCGAACAGCGTCGAGTTCATCACGACCGTCATCCCGTAGATGTGGAACAGCGGGAGGACGCCGAGCTGTTTGTCGTCGGTCGTGATCCCGTCCGGGACGAGCGAGGCGGACATCTCGGCGTTCGACGCGAGGTTGTCGTGAGTGAGCAACACGCCCTTCGGGGTCCCGGTCGTCCCCGAGGTGTACGGCTGGCAGGCGATGTCGTCGTCCGCGCGGTCGACCGTCCCGAACGCCGGGTCGCCGCAGAACTCCTCGAAGGAGACGGTCCCCTCGACGGCCTGGCCGATCGTGACGACGGTGTGCACGTCGGTGTCGTCGCGTACCTCCGCGACGTGTTCCGCAAGATCCGGCAGCGTGACGACCACCTCGGCGCCGGAGTCGGCGAGCATGTGCTCGATCTCCCGGGACTTGTACTGCGGGTTCATCGGAACGACGACGCCCCCCGCTCGCAGCGTCCCGTGGAAGCCGATCACGAACTGCGGGAGGTTCGGCAGGTAGATGCCGACGCGCCCGCCGACGTCGATGCCGGCGTCGTCGAGTCCCGACGCGAACGCGCCGGTCTGGCCCCACAGATCCCGATAGCTGATGTCGGTCCCGTCGTACCACACCGCCGTCTCGTCCGGGTGCTCCTCGACCGTCGAACCGACGTTCCTCACGAGGTTTGTCATGCCATCGAACCGGTCGGCCGGTCCCGGCTAAAGTCTTTCCCGGTCGTTCACGAAGGTGGGTGGCGTCGGTACCGTTCGCGTCGGCGCGGGCGACGGGCTCGCGTACGCCCCGGCGGCCGTCCCCGTCTCGCCGGGACGACCGTCGCCTGGGAGTCAGTCGGGACGGGGGGCCGTCACACCGTCGTCGCTGACGCCGGCGGCTGACCGCGATCACCTCTCAGACGACGCCGTCGAACGCGTCGCCCGCGAGTCCCGACCCGGCCGGGACTGTGACCCGCCCGCCCTCGACGGGAGCCGGATCCGCGGCGACGAGATCGGCCGCAAGTAGCCCGCCCGTCGCGAGGCCGTGTGCGCGTTCGCCGCCCCCGGGGAGCGCCGCCGCGACGTGAACCGCCGCCGTCCGCGCGACCGCCGCGTCGATGGTCGTCGTAACGACCGGAACGAGTCCGGCGTGGGCGGCCGCGCGACCCGCCGCGAGCGCCCGGGACGGTCCGCCCAGCGCCATCGGCTTGAGCACGACGGCGTCCGCTCCCCCGGCCGCGATCACCTCGTCGATTCCGTGCCGTGCCAGCGACTCGTCGAGCGCGACCGGGGCGCCGACGCCGCGGAGCGCGGCGTGTCCGGCGAGGTCGCCGGCGGGAAGCGGCTGTTCGACGTACTCGACGAGTCCGTCGAACGCGGCGAGGGCCTCGCGCGCGGGTTCGCGGTCCCAGGCGCCGTTGGCGTCGACCCGGAGCGTGACGGCGTCGCCATCTGTTTCCGGGTCGCCCACGGCGTCGACGACCGCACGGACCCGCTCGATGTCCTCCTCGAGGCCCCGAGCGCCGACTTTCAGCTTCAGCGTTCGGTACCCGGCATCGACCGCCGCCTCCGCGGCGGCGACGGCCTCGTCGACGCCCCCGTCGCCGATGGTCGCGTTCACGGGCACCGACGCCGGCGGCGTGTCGCGGGCCAGCGACGCGGCGACGGAGCGGCCGCCGCGTCGCGCGAACGCGTCCCGATACGCCAGCGTGACCGCGTGGCGCGCCGCGGGCGTCTCCGCCCCCGGCGGGGCGCCCTCGTCGCGTGCGCGTTCGAGCGCCGCACGACACGCCGGCACCGACTCCGTCCACCCCGGCAGCGGTGCCGCCTCGCCGACGCCCGTAGTGCCTCCGAGGTCGACACGGGCGACGATCCCCGCTCTGGTCTCGATGTCGCCGGCGGCCGTCGACAGCGGCGTCGCGAGGTCGAGCGCGAACTCGCGGAGCGCGACGACGCTCACAGCGCCAGCCCGACGGCGAACAGCGCCGCGAACGCGGCGAGCAGTTTCCCGGTGCGTTCCAGCGCCGGATTGAGCGCGTCGCCCGCGGTTTCGGTGAGGACGGTCCTCGTGAGGGGGACGGCCAACAGCAGCGTCGCCATCGGCAGCAACACCGTGATGTCGCCCGTCGACGCTGCGAACACCGGCGGGATCGCGTACGCCATGCCGAGCAGGAGCACGAACTGCGCCCGCGAGAAGCCGTAGCCGAACCGGACCGTGAGGGTGTTCTTGCCGGTTTCGGCGTCCTCCTCCCTGTCCCTGAGGTTGTTGACGACGAGGATGTTCGTCGAGATGGCGGCGATCGGGAGCGCCGCGACGAGCGCGGCGACGGGAACCAACTCCGCGCGCGGGACGAGCGTGAGGAACTCGACGCCCAGCGCGGCGGCCGCCTGCACGTAGTAGGTGCCCGTGACGGCGACGAGCCCGAAGAAGACGAACACGAACACGTCGCCGAGCCCGTGGTACGCCAGCGGGTACGGCCCGCCGGTGTAGGCGACGCCCATCGCCACCGAGACGAGCCCGACGATCAGGATCGGCAGACCCGCGACGGCGACGAGGTACGCCCCCACGAGGATCGCCGCGAGGAAGGTGAGCCACATCGCGCGCTTCACCTCGGCGGGGTCGATGAGGCCGCCGGCGGTCACCCGAGTGAACCCCTCGCGCTCGGCGGTGTCGGCGCCCTTCTCGGCGTCGTAGTAGTCGTTCGCGAAGTTCGTCCCGATCTGGATCAGCGCCGCCCCCACCAGCGCCACGAGCGCCGGCAGGGGCGCGAACACGCCGTCGCGGACGGCCAGCCCGGTCCCGACGAGGACGGGCGCCAGCGCCGCCGGCATCGTCTGCGGGCGCGCGGCGATCACCCACGCCCGGCGTCTGGAGATGTCCGCCTGCCCCGTCTCCGTACTCATTGTCGGAGGCAGGGACCCGCGGGGCATGAAGGGTGGGCTTCCCAGCCGTGCCCCAACCGCCCGTTCACCGCGTCCGTGTCGTCGGCCTCCGGCCGGCAGTATCGTCCGCGGGCGGGACGCGGGTCACGGTCGGGATCGGGTCCGTCGACTCCTCTGCGGGCGGGACGCGAGTCACGGTCGCGATCGGATCGTCTCCGAAATCGGATGTCATACGATACCAAACACCACGAGGACGAGGAAATAGTTGGTGGAGTGAAACGAACACGATCGTTCGCCGCGGCAGAGGGTCCCCGTTCGCCGCCGGTCGTCGGCTTCAGTAATGCCAGGGGAACTGGCTGAAGTCCTGTTCGCGCCCCTCTAAGAACGCGTCCCGGCCCTCCTGCGCCTCCGGCGTCATGTACGCCAGCCGAGTCGCCTCGCCGGCGAACACCTGCTGGCCGACCATCCCGTCGTCGGTCATGTTGAACGCGTACTTCAGCATCCGCATCGCCGTCGGCGACTTGCTCGTCATCTCGTCGGCCCACTCCAGCGCCACGTCCTCCAGTTCCTCGTGGGGGATCGCCTCGTTCGCCATCCCCATGTCGACGGCCTCCTCGGCCGAGTAGGTCTTCCCGCGGAAGAACACCTCCCGCGCCTTCTTCTGGCCGACCTGCTTGGCGAGGTACGCCGAGCCGAAGCCGCCGTCGAAGCTCGCCACGTCCGGATCCGTCTGGAGGAACTTCGCATGTTCCGTGCTGGCGAGTGTGAGGTCGCAGATCACGTGCAGCGAGTGGCCGCCGCCGACCGCCCATCCGGGGACGACGGCGACGACGGGTTTGGGCATGAAGCGAATGAGCCGCTGTACTTCGAGGATGTGGAGTCGACCCGCTTTCGCCTCCCGGACCAGTTCGTCGTCGGACTCGTCGGCCTCGTCGTCGTCGCGGTACTCGTAACCCGACTCGCCCCGGACCGACTGGTCGCCGCCCGAGCAGAACGCCCAGCCGCCGTCCGTGGACGACGGCCCGTTCCCGGTGAGGAGGACGCAGCCGATGTCTGCTCGCTTGCGGGCGTCGTCGAGCGCGGCGTACAGTTCGTCGACGGTGCCGGGGCGGAACGCGTTTCGCTTCTCCGGGCGGTCGAACGCGATCCGGACGGTCGGCGAGTCGACCGCGCGGTGGTAGGTGATGTCGTCGAACGCCTCGCTGCCGTCGACCGGTTCCCATCGCTCGGGGTCGAATATCTCCGAGACGGCGTCGGCGCCGGCGTCGGTCGCCTCGTCCGCGTCGTCGCTGTTGCTCATACCCGAACGCGCGGCCGGAGCCCGCAAAAAGGTGCGCGGTGCGAGCGACGGCGGGTGTCGGCGGACGGCGAGCGACGGCGGGCGTCGACGGACGACGATCGCCCCACAAAACCCATGCGTCGCCGTCGGGATCGCTCGCCCGATGCCCTCCAGACGTGACGCGCTCGGTCTCTGCGGCGGCGCGCTCCTCGGGCTGACCGGCTGTGTCGGTCCCGAGGACGGACGCACAGGGACCGTAGCGACCGACGACGGGACGGACGGTTCGGGCGGTTCAGACGGAGATCCGGGGACCGCAGATCGGGACACTGACTCGCCAGAGCCCCGAACCGGCATCGACGTCGATGGCGGGTCGCTCGCGTGGGAGCGGTCCCTCGGCGACGACCTCGTCTCCGAACCGGCGTTCGTCGATGGGACCGTCGCGGTCGCCGTCGGCACCGACGTGGTCGGCCTCGACGCGGCCACCGGGGAGACCGCGTGGACGTTCGAGACGGCCGTCTCGCTCGACGGCGAGTACAGGTACGGTCGCCCCACCGCCGACCTCCGCGTCCACGACGGAACGCTGTACGCGCTCGTCGGGATCAGCGTCGGCACCGGCGCCCACGACCACGTGCTCCACGCGCTGACGGCCGACGGCGACGAGCGCTGGCGCTTCGGCACCGGCGTCGCCGGCTTCCACTCCCTCCTCGGCTTCGGCGACGGCGCCGTCGTCGTGGGCACCAACGACGACGCGATCAGCGACGAGCCGGACCACGCCGTCTTCGCGATCGAGACGGGCGACGGCTCCTCCCGGTGGACGGCCGAGAGCGGCGACGCGATGGGCGGCACCGTCGCCGACGGCGTCGCGCTCGTGGAGGCGGACACGGCGGTCGACTGCTTCGACCTCGAAACGGGCGAGCGGCGCTTCCGCTCAGAGGCGCCGAACGACGCGCGCGTGACCGCGACGGCCGCGGGCGACGGTCGGGCCGTCCTCGTGTTCGACCGCTACGACCCGGAACCGGATCAGCCGACGACGGCGGCGGTGTCGACGGCCGACGGGAGCGCGGAGTGGGACCTCGCCGGGGAGGTCGTCACCTCGGTGCGGTACCTCGACGACTGCTACGTCGGCGGCGAGCGCGTCGCCCGCCTCGGCCCCGACGGAGCCGAACGCTGGTCGTACGACGGCGGCGGCCTCATCCACGACGTTCCCTTCGACGCGGACGGCCTCTACACGAACCCGGACTCGCGGGTCGTCTCGCTGGACCGCGACTCGGGGACCGAGCGGTGGACCGCCGAGGCGACCGACCTCGCGATCCCCCTGGCCCGCGCCGGCGACGCGGTCGTCTCCTCGGACGGCGACGCACGGACCGTGTTCGCCCACGCTACCGACGACGGGACCGAACTGTGGCGCGCGACGCTTCCCGGCGGCTACCCCCCGGACCCGGCGGCCGGTCCCGACGGCGCGTACGTCGCCACCACCGAGGGCGGCGTCGGGAGGATCGGCTTCTGAAGCGGCCACAGGGTCGCGGGAACCCGCCGGGTCCCGGATCAGTCGATCCCGGCGGCGCGGTCGACCACCTCATCGGCGATCTCCTCGCGCACGCGATGGCTCGCCTCGGCGTCGCTCGTCGCCTCGATCACGTCCGTTCCCGCGCTCGCGACGCTCTCGCGGTACAGATCGCGGAACTCCTCGCGGTCGTCGCCGTCGACGCGGGCAAAGGAGAGGTCGTACAACTCCTCGGTCGGCTCGAAGTCGAGACCGTGAGGCGTCTTGAACTGCCCGGTGAACGGCGGGTCGAACTCCTCGATGGGCAGCATGTGGAAGATGCCGCCGCCGTCGTTGTTGATCACGACGACCGTCGCGTCAACGTCACAGCGCGCCAGCGCGAGCAGCCCGTTCATGTCGTGGTAGTACGCGAGATCGCCCGTGACGAGCGTCAGGTCGTCGGTCGTCGCCGACCCGGCGCCCAGCGCCGTCGAGACGATGCCGTCGATGCCGGAGGCGCCGCGGTTCCCGAGCATCGTGAGCCCCTTGGCGGCGGGCGCGACGAAGCGGTCGGCGTCGCGGACGGGCATGGAGTTCGAGACGAACACGGTCGACGGCTCGGGAGCCAACTCGGCCACGTCGGCGAGGACGCGCCCCTCGAAGAAGCGCCCCTCGTCGGCGACGGCATCGACGGCGTCCCAGTGGACGGCCTCGGCGGCCTCCCAGCGCTCGCGCCACGCCGTCGAGTCGGGCTCGCTCCCGACCTGCCCCACCTGCCGCGAGAGCGCGCCACACAGCCGGGAGGGGTCGGCGACGACGAGGTCCGTTGCGGCGAACTCCGCCTCGCGCCACCGGCCGGCGGGATCGACGACGAGCTGGCGGGCCCCGGTGCCGGCGAGGTACTTTCGGAGCGGCTTCGAGGTCGGGGAGGCGCCGAAGCGCACGACGACTTCGGGGTCGGGCCAGCCGTCGGGAGCGCCGGCCGCGAGGAACCCGTCGTAGCCGCCGAGGACGGGGGCGACCCGGACGGACGAGCCGAACCGCAGCCCCGAGAGCGGGTCCGCGAGCACGGGGAAGCCGGTCGCGTGCGCCAGCGCCGTCACTGCCTGCGGGTCGGGGCCCGGCGGGTCCGCGGGGCCGGCGACGATCAGCCCGCGTTCGACCGCGAGCGCACGCGCAAGTTGCTGTAGGTCCCGGTCGTCCGGCATCGGGTGGCCGGCGGTCGTGGACACGAACGGGCGATCCCCGTCGCGACCCCCGGCGGCGAGTTCCGGGAGATCGTCGGGCACGTCGCCCTCGACCGCAACGGGTTCCAGCGGCTTGCGGAACGGAACGTTCAGGTGGACCGGCCCGGCCGGCGTCCCCTCGGCGGTCGAGACCGCGCGGGCGAGGTCGGTGCGAAGCGACCTGAGCTTCCGGTCGTCGCCCTCGGGTTCGGGGAGGTCCTTGTACCACCGGACCGCGTCGCCGTACAGTTTCTCTTGGTCGACGGTCTGGTTCGCGCCCGAGTCGCGAAGCTCGGGCGGGCGGTCCGCCGTGAGGAGGAGCATCGGCACCCTGGACTGTGCAGCCTCCATCACCGCCGGGTGGAAGTTCGCGGCGGCGGTGCCGGAGGTGCACACCAGCGGGGTCACCTCGCCGGTGCGGCGCGCCCGACCGAGCGCGAAGAACGCGGAGGCCCGCTCGTCGAGGTGGGAGAAGACGTGGATGTCGGGGTGTTCGGCGAGCGCGACGGTCAGCGGCGTCGAACGCGAACCGGGGGTGACGCAGACGGCGCCGACGCCGGCGGCGGCGAGTTCGTCGGCGACGGCGCGACCCCACAGCGTGTTCCGGTTCGGGGCGCGTGCGGGCATGCGCTCCGCTTCGACCGGCGAGCGGATAAACGGCGTGTCCCGCGCCGACCGCCGCGAACCGCCGGTGAACCCGCAATGACACGCTCGGCGGACCCACGATGGGACGCCCCGCGGTCGCTCGACGGTCGTCACTCGGACGACTGGTAGGCGACGCGACGACCGCGCTACGCGATCAGCCGGTCGTGTTCGACCTTCATACACCGATCCTGTGTGGTCACCAGCCCGGCGTCCTCGGCGCGCGCGAGCGCCTCGTCGTCGGAGATGCCCAGTTGGAGCCACACCCCCCTCACGTCGTCGCGGTCCTCGTGGCGCGCGAGCACGTCGTCGACGATATCGGGTACCTCCTCGCTCGGGCGGAACACGTCGACCACTCCGATGTCCTCGTCGACATCGGCCAGCGAGTCGTACGCCTCGCGGCCGAGGATCTCGTCGGCGTAGGGGTTCACCGGGATCACCTCGTAGCCGTGGTCCTGCAGGTATGCCGGGATGTCGTGGGCGGCTTTTCCCGGCGTGCTCGAACACCCGACGACCGCGATAGGGTCCATCGAGAGCAGTTCGCGCAGGCCGTCGTCGTCGGTGACTGGCATACCCGGCGATGCGGCGTCTCGGGTCAAAAGGGTTCGTGCGTCGACCCGTGCTCAGGCGTTCGACAGCCTGACCGTCGGCTCGCCGTCCTCCCTGGTTTCGATGATCCCGTCGAACAGCTGCTTCAGCGTGTTCATCGTCTGGTCGTCGTGGGCCGTCGAGTCGATACAGTACAGTCCGAGCCCGTCGACGCTCTGGATCCGACCGGTGAACACGTGGAGAAACCGGAACACCGTCTGGAGATCGGAGTACATGAGAAGCGTCGACAGCGAGTGGACCATGACACGGTTCTGGCGGATACCGCGATCCTTGTAGAACGCCTCGAGGAACGACGAGAGCTTGATCCCGATGCCGGTCATGTCGACCGGCGACGAGGTGTACTTGATGCGGTCGCTCTCGCGCACGTCGTTGACTCCCTGCTGCCGTGTGACCGTGTCGACGACGGCGACCGGTCGACCCTCGTACGGCTCCCGCTTGGCGAACTGTTCGAGGAGTCGGTCGGCTGAATCTTTGGTCGTCACCATGATCGCGCCCTCGCCCGAGCGCGTTCCCTCCGCGAGCACGTCGAGCGCGAGCTCCCGCTTTCCGCTCAGGGCCGGCCCGGTGAGGAGCACGTTCGACCCGGGCTCGATCTCGGCGTCGAGCGCCTCGACCTCATACATGGGATGCCCTCACAAGCCGATCGGCGCAGACGGCGCGCTCTCGCGGGCTCGTCGTTCGCTCCGTCTCGCCTGGAGTCATCCAACTATGCGATGATTGCCGTGAGCCGGTATTATTCTTTATGATTGGATGGGCGACGTGACGCCGTTGCACGACTACCCGACCACCGTTACGAGACGGCCCGCGACGAACGCCGCCGCCGCGAGGAAGGTCCCACGCTTGATCCACCGCTGGGCCGCCGCCGGGTCACGGAATCCCCACGCAGTTGCGCCGAGCATCGTCGCGTCCGCGGGCACGACGACGGCGAGGTACGCCGGGCCGAACGTCCCGTCGACGTACGGGAGCACGCTCGCCAGCGTTGCCGCCGCCATCGCGACCGTCGCGAGCGCGAGCGCGGGACCCTCGCCGACGACGATCGGAAGCGTCCGGAGCCCCTCCTCGCGATCGCCCGCCGTGTCCTCCACGTCCTTCACCACCTCGCGGGCGAACGTCGCCGTCGCGGCGAGCCCGAACAGCGTCCACGTCGGCGGCGCGATCGGCCCGACTGCGGCCGCCCCGAACAGGAACGTCGAGCCGGTGAGATACGCGACGACGACGTTGCCCACTGCGGGTAGCCCCTTGAACAGCTGCGTGTACGCCAAAAGCGCCAGGAGGTTCACGATCGCGATCGCCAGCGCCAGCGGCGGCAGCGACAGCGCGGCGGCGGTGGCGACCAGAAACAACGCCGCCGCGAACCCGGCGGCCGCGCGGGCCGACACCCGACCGCTCGGGATCGGGCGATCCGGTCTGTTCACGGCGTCGATATCGCGATCGAAGTAGTCGTTGACCGCGTTTCCCGCGCCCGTCGCCGCCGCAGTCGCGATCACCGCGAGTGCGACAGCCCAGAGCGTGTCGAGCCCTCCCGCGACGAACGAGCCGACGAAGGTGAGCGCACCCGCCGCGACCGCGTTGCCGACGCGGGCGAGCTCGAGGAAGCCGCCGATCGACCGGGTCGCGTTCATGGTTCGCGGTCACCCGCCGGGCAAGGATAAAGGACGCGGGACGACCGCGACGCCGGTCTTCGGAACACCCCGACGTCCGGAGGACTCCGAGAGAGCGTTCGGGGGAGAGCCCGAACGTTCCGATGCCACTGTTCCGCCGATGGAACTGCGACCGTGCGAAGGGCTCGACACCGGAATACAACCCGACATGGAAGCGACGCCCGACCGACTGCCCGTCTCCGCCCCGACCGTCGGTACCCGTCGTCGCCCACCGGTGACCATCGACTGGTGGCTCCATATTTTCGGTCTCGTCCAGCGATCCGAAGCGCGGGACTTAAGCGGGCCTGTCGGGTATGAACGGCTGCGGGCGCTTAGCTCAGTCTGGACAGAGTGCTTGGCTTCGGACCAAGCTGTCGCGGGTTCAAATCCTGCAGCGCCCATTCGTTTTCCGAACGGTCCGAATTCGATAGACGTGGGCGGGTTACTTATATGCCAACCGTGTCTGCTGACTTTGATTCCGTTCGATAGGCGAACGATTCCGAACGAGCGTGTTCGCTGCTGAGGATCGCGCACAGCTAAACCGGGCTGGGATAGCCATGATCAATGACTCGTTAGATGTGTCATCGACACTACCTGATCGCTCTCACCGTTCACGCGTTGTTGTCTACAAGTGAGGGACCTTGTTCAGACGCGTGCTGCGACAGGAACGGGAGTATTGGGTCGACAGAAGTTGGGTAGTTCGACTACAGAAGAGCTCTCATTTCACGCAGCCCGTACAGCGACCAGTTATTATCTACGTCGTCAGCGAATCCATCGACGAACCCGCTTTTCGAGAACAACGCGAATTCCTCGTCGCGCGTGTCCGGCCCCCAGCGAACACGCTCGGCTTTCTCCCGCAGCTGTGACACAAGGGCGGGACTAACCGGCTCGCTCGTCCAGTTACATTCCGCGAACAAGATCCGGTCGGTATCCGGGGCGAGTCCAACGATGTCGATCTCGTCTTCGCCGTACCACCACCGCCCGACTTCGGAATACGACTTGAGTTCGCCACGACGGATCGCTTCCCAGACGGCCTCTTGACAGACGTCCTCGAACGTCGTTGCGACGTGGTCGGGGAGATTCGGCTCGATCGTTCCGTCGTAGACGACGTCGGGTGCTTCTTCGATGCTGAAGCGATTCGGTTCGACGAACCGGAACCAGAACCGGAGGAACTCGTCGGCCACCAGATACCGCGACCGCTTGGACTGCTTTTCCGACGCCGTCACGGGTACCTCGCGGTCGATCAACCGCAGCCGCCGGAGGGTCTGGAGGTACTTCGACAGCGGCCCCGAATCGATCCCGGTCGCCCCCGAGATCTCGTTGGGGGTCGTGTGCCCGGTTGCGATCGCCTCGAGAATATTCATGTATCGTGCGGGGTTCCATAATGACGTATCTCTTCATCCCGCGCTCACCCCCATCTTCATAAGCTGGTGATAGCAGTGTACCGTCATGGCAAGCGCGGCGTCGCCGCTCTCGGAACCGCGCGTGTTGGCGCACGCGAAGCGCCGCCTGTTCCCCGACGACGCCGACGATGGGTACGCGGTCGTCGATACCCAGTTCTCGTCCGACCAGTGGCTCGCAAACGAGTCCATCGATCCGGACATCACGGACGAACTGGCGCCGTTCAACCACGTCCGCGTCGGCTCCGGCTACCCTGACCTCGTCGGCGTGCGGCTGCTGAGCGACGAGTTCCTGGCCGTAGACCGCCTCGGCGACGACCCGCCGCTGGTGGTCGTCGAAGCGAAAGGCCACACGAATCGGAGCGCCGCCGACGTCGAGCGCGGAATCGTCCAGGCGTACGACCGGCTCCACGACGCGAACGCCGCGTACGTCGCCGCCCCGGCCGACACCGTCTCGCAGTCCGCCCGGACGCTCGCTCGTGAGTTGAACGTCGGGATCCTTGGCGTGACGCCTGACGGCACCGTCGATCCGGTCGAAACCCCCCGCGTCGTCGGGAGCCGAACGACGACAGAGACGACGGCTATCCGATTCCAGGCCAGTGCGCAAGGCGTCGCCGGCAAGTCGTTCGGCCTCAATCATCCAAAGAACTACCTCGCGTATCCACTCGCTGTCTACCACGAACGGGACACAGAACAGATCCTCGCGGAGTACGTCGTGCGCGCAACTGATGACGCCAGAACCGGGGCGGCCTTCCTGAACCCCATCGACGGCCAACCCGCCTCGGCTCGGCTGACACCCCTCGGCCGGGAGGTCGTCCGGTTCGTGCTCCGGGAATACGGGTCGGTCGATGCTGCGCTTCAGGTATTCGACGACTGGAAGCGCTCGCGGGCACGGTTCTGTGATCTCGCGCCGAAGTGGGGGCTACTCACCCGCCGCGTCGTCTACGCGTATCCGGCGACGCAGCTGCTCGTCGAGGAACTCCAGCGACTCCACGAGGACGGAGTCGCCGCTCCGACCCTCCCACAGTTCGCGGAGTACCTCCACGAACTGCACCCCTCGTTCACCGTCGAGCTGTTCGTGCGCGGCGACGACGAGGTTCGGGGTCGCGTGTTGGACGCGGACGGCGAGTTACGGCGAGCGGAACTGACCGACGGGACCGTGTATCACGCGCCGACGGTGTTTCAACTGAAGACCATGCTGTATCACGCGGGCGTTCTCACCGACCGAGGAACCGAACCCTCGAACCTGGATCCGACGGCCGACACGTGGGCGCTACGGGAGCCGGTTACTTGATCCGGTTCGGACGGATCGAGCGGCGACGGTGACGGGGAACCACGCTCACTCCCCGTCCAACAGCCCCATGTCCTCGGCGGCCAGATCGGCGATCCGGTCGGCGAGCGCGGGCTCGACGCCGGCGACGTCCTCGCCGTCGTGTCTCGTCTCGTTGTGGCGCCGAAGTTGGTCCGCGAGCTCCGACAGCGGCACGCGCGTTCGGGTGTCACACTCCTCGCAGACGATGGGGACGGTCGGTTCGTCGCTTCCGCCGGGCGGATCGTCGGTCCCGGCTCTCCCGTCGGTAGTCATACACGACACTCGCGTGGGGATCGCCCTAAACGGGTCGGTTCGGCGGCGATAGGCGGTCCGGCGACGGCGATTCGCCTCCGGTAACCGGTCACCCGAGCCGCGTGGGGTCGACAGCGTCGCCGAGCGCGGCGAGCCGGTCGGCGGTGGAGATCCCGGACAGCAGCACCGTGACGCGGAACTCCTCGGCGGTCGGGTCGGGGTGATCCCCCCAGCGGATCTCCGGCACCCCGGTCTCCTCCTCGATCAGGCTCCGGGCGCGTTCGAGCCCGCGGCGGCTGAGCCACGCCGGCGGCGCGCGGAACACGACCGCCGCGCGCGACGCGCTGGTGGGGTCACACGGGAGGCTGAGCCGGTGGGCGATCGCCTTCCGGGCGGCGTTGGTCGCGATCGACACCGCCTCGCCCTCGTCGACTGCGGGGCCGTCGGCGCCGCCGACGCGGTCGAGCAGGCCGCCGACGAGTCCCGTGCGACGACCGTTCTCGACCGCGGTGGCCGCGGTGCCGAGCGCGGTGACGCCGCCGGCGCCGAGGGTGTTCGTCAGCTCGCTGGCGTCGAGGACGCGCTCCGGCGTCGGGTCGACCGCCTCGCCAGCGGCCAACAGCGCCCCGAGCCGTCCGGCGACCGCGGCGTCCAACTGCGGCCACGCGTCGGCGTACGTGCCGCCGCTGGCGCGCCACACGTCGAGATCGGCGAGCAACAGGTCGTCGCTCGCGGCCGAGAGCGCGCGCACCGCGCCCGCCGCGTTCGACGCGATTGGCCGGTCCGGTCCCTCCGGTCGGTCGCGGTCGTCGGCTCCGGCGGCCCCCCCGTTCACAGACCCGTTACCGGCGTCGCTACCGGCGCCGGCGGCGGTCGACCGCTTCGGCCCGTCGGCCGTCGCGTCGGCGGCGTCGCCGTCGCCGCCGACCTCGGCGACGCCCGGGAGGACACCGAGCGCGTACACCGGGGTGCTCGTCACCTGCCCGAGCAGGTCGACGACCGCCGGGGCGATGCCCGCACCGGTACCGCCGCCGACCGCTGCACACACGAGCGCGGCGTCCATCTGTCCGACGGGAAGCGAATCGGCCGCCGCCTGGAGTTCCGGCCGCTCCTCGCGAGCGATCTCGGCGGCCAGTTCCGTGTCGCCGGCGGTTCCCGCTCCCTCCGTGTGGACCGTCCCGAGCAGGTGCCGATCGTCCTCGGCGACACGCTCGAGGTCCGCGAGCGTGCCCGCGTCGGTGTCGATGGCGACCGCGCCGACGAGGGAGTCCGTGTCGCGCCCCGCGTCGTCCGCCAGCAGCGCGTCCACGAGCGCGGTGCCGCCCCGGCCGACGCCGACGACTCCGATCTGCATGTCGAGTGAAGGCGACCGCCGCGAGTACATAACCGTGGTGGAGGGGAGAGGCTACTCGCGGTGGCGTGATGAGTCGGGCCGGATCGAAGTCGATCGGACGTCCCCGACGCAGGCTGTCAGCCGAGGCGCCGCGGGAAAACGGTATGTCCGGGGGCCCCGTGGTCGCCGTATGGTCGAACTCGTATCCGTCGCCGCAGTCGCGGACAACGGCGTCATCGGCGACGACGGCGAACTCCCGTGGCCCTCAATCCCCGCGGACAAACGGCAGTACCGCGACCGAATCGCGAACGACCCGGTGATCCTCGGCCGCCGGACGTTCGAGTCGATGCTGGACGACCTCCCCGGGTCGGCACGGATCGTCCTCTCGCGCAGCGTCGACTCGGTCGACGCCGACACGGCACACGTCGCCGCCGACGTGGACGAGGCCGTCGAGATCGCCGAATCGCTCGACGTCGACACCGCCTCCGTGATCGGCGGGGGAGCGATCTACGAGCTGTTCCAGCCGCACGTCGATCGGATGGTGCTCAGCCGCGTCCACGGCGAGTACGAGGGCGACACCACCTACCCGGAGTGGGACGAGGCCGACTGGGAGCTGGTCGAGTCGACCGAGTTCGACCGCTTCACGCTGGAGGAGTGGGTCCGCATCACCGACGACTGACCGACGAGTCGCCGCGCGGGCGCCCGGGTTGCGGTGGTCCTTCGCTCCCCGACAGCGGAAACCGATAGGTGGCTTGCGCCCGTGGACACGTCCGTGCTCGCGCAAGCCGCCGTTCCGATCTCGGTACCGCTGCTGTTCCTCGTCGGCCTCGTCGCCGGCGTCGTCGCGACGCTCGCGATGGATCGCGTGATGGACCGGATCGACGAGGGCTGGACGCCGCCGCGCGTCGCCGCCGGCGTCCTCACCGACACCCACCCCGACAACTCGCCCGAACGCCTCGCGTCGGTCGTTCACTACGTCGCCGGGACGCTCTCGGGAGCGCTGTACGTCTGGCTGCTGCTCGCGGTCGGGAGCGTGCTTGGTTCGGGCCCGATCTCCCTGGTTGCCGCGGCCGTGCTCATGTACCCGCCGATGGTCGGTTTCTTCGCGCTCGTCGTGTTGCCGCGCTCGAGCGGGCTCCCCCGTCAGCGGCTCCGTCGGATCCGCCGGGCGTGGGCGATCGAGGCCGCCGTCTACCTGCTCGTCCTCGTCCCCGTCGTCGGCGTCGCCGTCCTGTAGCCCGAACCGTTTTCACCGCGACCGCCGTCGAGCCGGCGTGTTCCGACGCACCCGTGAGACCGCGCCCGCCGGGCTCGTTCCGCTCGCGTGGGGGTTCACCGTCGCCGCTCACCTCGGACCCGTCGCCGACCGACCGGTGCTGATCGCGCACCTCGTGATGGACGTGCTGCTCGTCGCGTTCGTCGGGCTCTCGTGGGGAGACATGGCCACGGGCGTCCTCCGGGCGTGGCGGCTCGTGATCCTCGCCGGGATCCCCGTCACGCTCGCGGGCACCGTCGGGCTGCTCGTCGCCGCGGATCCCGCGTCGTCGCCGCTGGTCGCGACCTCGGTCGTCGGCTGGACCCTCCTCCCCGTTCCCGCGCTGTGGTACACGGGCCGTGAGTCACGGGGAACCGCACGAACGGTCAACTACGCGGCCGCGACGCTCTCGCTCGCGGGCGCCGTCGCCTACGTCGTCGGGCTCGCTTCCGGTGCGCCCATCGACGCGCCGGTCCGGCTGGCCGGCCTCGCGCTCGTCGGCGTCGGCCAGACGGTCGGCATCGTCGACGCGGCGGCCCGGTACTGAGCCGGTTCCGGGGCCGTCTCTTCGCCTCCACTCTCCTCCCGACTCCCCCTATCGGCCCTCCCACTCCGGCTCGCGGTCCTCGAGGAACGCGTCGATCCCCTCGTCCTTGTCCGCGGTCGCGAACAGCCCGACGAACAGCTCCGACTCGTAGTCGAGCCCCTCGTCGAGCCCCATCCGCGAGGCGGCTCGTACCGCCTTCTTGGCGTGCTCCAGCGCGACGGGGCTCTTGTCCGCCATCGACGCCGCCAGGTCGTACACGCGGTCGTCGAAGTCGTCGTCCCCGTGGACCTCGTCGACGAGTCCGATGTCGGCCGCCTCCTCGGCGTCGATGAGTTCCCCCGAACAGATCAGCTTCATCGCCTGCCCCTCGCCGACCAGCCTGACGAGCCGCTGGGTACCGCCGCCGCCGGGGATGAGCCCCAGGTTGATCTCCGGCTGGCCGAGCGTCGCCCGCTCGTGGGCGATTCGTACGTCGCACGCCTGCGCGAGTTCACAGCCCCCGCCGAGCGCGTGGCCGTTGATCCGAGCGATCACCGGCCGCCGGAGGTCGGCGACGCGCTCGTACACCCGCGGACGGTCGCTCGCGCGACGCTGCTCGGTCGTGTCGCGCTCGCGCAGCTCGGTCACGTCCGCGCCGGCGACGAAGGCCCCCGCCTCGTCGGCGCCGGTGAGCACGACGACCCGGACGCCGCTGTCTTCGCGCTCGATGGCGTCGAGAACGCGTTTCAGCTCCTCGCGAAGCTGTGCGTTCAGGGCGTTTCGTGCGTCCGGCCGCGAGAGCGTGACCGTGGCGACGCCGTCGGCGCGGTCGCCGACCGCGCAGTCGACGAACTCGCAGTCGGCGACGACGGTCTCGGGGTCGGTGTCGGGATCGCCGGTCATCGTTCCTCACCCGCCTCGTCCGCGGGCCGAACCGCCTCCCCGTCCTCCCAGACGTAGAACCCCTCGCCGGTCTTCTTTCCCAGCTTGCCGGCGCGGACCTTCCGCTTGAGCGCCTGCGGCGGGCGGAATCGCTCGCCCAACTCCTCGCGCAGGTACTCCAACACGTCCAGGCGCACGTCCAGCCCGATCACGTCCGTCAGCTGCAGCGGTCCCATCGGGTGGTTGTACCCCAACTCCATCGCGGCGTCGATGTCGGCGGCGCCGGCGACGCCCCCCTCGTACATCCGGATCGCCTCGGCACCGAGCGCGACGCCCAGCCGCGAGGAGGCGAACCCCGGCGAGTCGCGCACCTCGACGGCGACCTTGTCCAGCGACTCGACGAACTCGTGGGCGGTCGCGAGCGTCGCGTCGTCGGTGCGCTCGGCGACGACGACCTCGACCAGTCCCATCAGGTGAACCGGGTTGAAGAAGTGGAGTCCGAGCAGGCGCTCTGGCCGATCGAGCGCGCTCGCCAGTTCCGTCACCGATAGCGCCGACGTGTTCGACGCCAGCACCGCGTCGGCGTCGACGTGTCCCTCGACCGCGCCGAGCACCTCCTTCTTGAGCTCCGCGTCCTCCGGCACCGCCTCGATCACGAGGTCGGCGCCGTCGACCGCCGCCGCGAGGTCGGTCGTCCCCGCGATCCGGTCGAGAGCTGCCTCGCGCGCGTCCGGGTCGACCTTCCCGCGTTCGACGCCCGCCGAGAGCGTGTCGTCGATGCGGGCGATGCCGTCCTCGACGTACGACTCCTCCACGTCCCGCAGCGCGACGCTGTGCCCGGCGGTCGCGGCCGCTTGCGCGATGCCGGCGCCCATCGTCCCCGCGCCCAGTACCGTGACTCGCATAGCTGGGTGGTGCCGCGGGCGGGCATAAGGGTGGGTGGTGCCGCGGGCGTCCCCCCCCCTCCCCCCGAGCGTCGGCTCCATCTCGCGCCCTCAGTCGCCCGCGCTCGGGCGGTACTCTCGGCTGACGGCCTTCCAGCGGTTCGAGCGGAAGCGGCGGGCGTTCACCACCAGGGGTACAGCCGTCTCGGCAAGCAGCGAGAGGAGCAGCCCGCCGACGCCGAGCGCGGGGATCGCCGTCCCGGCCCACGCGAGCGGCAGCGCCGCGAGATACGCGCCCGCCAGCGTCGCGACGAACGGGACGCGGGTGTCGCCGGCGCCGCGCAGGGTTCCCGTGATCGACCCGTCGACCCCGAGCGCGACCACCGAGATCGCCGCGACGCGGACGAAGTCCGCCGACAGCGACAGGTTCGCGGGGTCGTCGACGAACACCGCCGCGATCGGCTCGGCCGCGGCGACGACGACCGCGGCGGCGACGAGGTACACGAGCAGCGACAGCCGGGTGATCCCGCGGCCGTACGCCTCGGCCTCGGCCTCGTCGCCGCGGCCGAGTTCCTGTCCGACGAGCGTCGAGGCGGCGATCGAGAAGCCCCACGAGAAGCTCCCGAGGAGCGCGCGCACCTGCCGGCCGACGCCGACGGCGGCGACGGCGACCGGGCCGAACGTCGCCGCGATCGCCAGCAGCGGGAACACGACGAGCCCCTGGGCGGCGCGGCGGGCGACCAGCGGCGCGGACACGCTGGCGATCTGTCCCAGGAGTTCGCGGTCGTGGGCCGACCCGCGGACGCGCAGCGGGACGGGGCTGGCGCCGCGCCCGCGGAGGTAGCTCCGGCCGGTCATCCCCCACGCGAACACGACCGTCACGAGCCCCGTCGCCAGCGCGGTCCCCAGCGCGGCGCCGGCGACGCCCATGTCGAACGCGAGGACGAACGTCGCCGACAGCGCGATGTTGGCGACGGCGCCGCCCGCGCGGACGACCATCGGCGTGACGGTGTCGCTGACGCCGGCGTACGTTCGACTGGCGATCAGGTTCAGGAACTCGAACAGCAGGCCGGGCGCGACCACCGCGAGATACGTCGCGCCGTAGCCGATCGCCGTCCGGTCGCCGCCGAGCAGGCCGACGAGCGGCTCGGCCGCGAGGCCGAACGCCGCGACCGCCGGCACCGCGAGCGCCGCCGCGATCAGGACACTGAGGCGGACGACCGCGGCGGCGCGCTCGTCGTCGCCGCCGCCGTAGTTCTGGGAAACGAGCGAGACCGTTCCGCCGGCCAGCCCGATCGCGACGAACTTCGCGGCCATCCAGAACGCGTTCGCGAGCGTCAGCCCGGCGACCGCCGTCGGACCGATGACGAGGCCGACCAGCGCGAGGTCGACCGTCCGCTTCGACATGATGGCGAAGCCGGTGACGATCCGGGGCCACGCAAGGTCGGTCGTCGCGCGCAGGCGCGACTCGTCGATGACACCCGCGCCGGCGAGGGCCGCTGCGACGGCGGCGCCGGCGCGACGAAGCAGTGGCACGTCCGTGGCGACGGATGCGCACGGCTAATCGGTTCCGTTCGAGGGCGGGCACTGACGGAGGTGCCGGCTCACGCGATGAGCAGTCCAGCCACGGCGCCCGTCGTGAGCACGGTCAACGCGTCCGCAGTCGGGCCGCTCCACCCCTCGTCGGCCACGAGAAAGTGTCCGCGCTCGCGGACCGTCCCCGGGTCGGCGGCGACCGCGAGGTCGCCGCTCGACAGCGCCGCCCAGTACGCCAGCGGCGCGATCGCGAGATAGCGAACCCCGGACCCACCCGGAAGAAAGGCGTCGAGCGCGGCGGCCACGCCGACGTACGCAAGCGGTGCCAGCGCGACCGCCCGGACGACCGTCGTCGGCGTCTCCCGAGAGACAGGCGCGTCGAATCGTCCGAGCGGGCGCCCCGGGCCGGCCCACGCCGGCAGCACCTCGATCTCGGCGTCGAGGCCGAACAGCCGCGCTGCGGCGGCGTGAGCCGCCTCGTGCGGGAGCACCGCGACGGCGACGAGGAGTCGAGCGAGCCGTGACACGTCGGGGGTTGGCGCCAGATGCGGATAGGCGTTGTCCGGATCCGTGTGGCGACCTCGTCGGCGTGTCGGCGCCGAGCGTCGATCGTGACGCCAGTCGGAAGTGTTCTCCGTGGCCGTCCCTATCGGATCGTATGAACGCAAACGAGCTCCGCGACGCCTGGGCGGACCGCACCGGGGAGTTCTCCCCGCGGTACTACGCACACTACGGGCCCAACGAGGTGAGCGAGGTCGTCGCCGACCGCCTCGGCGGCGCCGTCGGCCGCGGCGCGCGCGTGCTGGAACTCGGCTGCGGCTCCGGCCGACACCTGGCGCATCTCCACGAAGAGGGGTTCACCGACCTCGCCGGGGTCGACATCAACCCCGGCTCGTTCGACGTGCTCCGCGAGGAGTACCCCGACCTCGCCGACGCCGGGTCGTTCCACGCCGGCGCCATCGCCGACGTGCTCCCGACCTTCGCGGACGAGGCGTTCGACGCCGTCTTCTCGGTCGAGACGCTTCAGCACGTCCACCCCACGGAGATGTCCACGACGTTCGACGAGATCGCCCGCGTCGCCGGCGACGCGCTCGTGACCGTCGAACTGGAGGGCGACGGCGGCGGCGGCATCGTGGAGGTCGACGACGGCCTCCCGCTGTACCGCCACGACTGGGGGTCGGTGTTCGAGTCGCGCGGGTTCACGCAGACGGACGTCGAGGCCCTCGGGGACGACACCGTGCGGGCCTTCGAGCGAGCCGACTGACCACGAACCGGCGAGCCGACTGACCACGAACCGGCGCGCAGCTGTCTCCTCCGTACGGCCGTCGGCGTCTCCGGCTCCTCGACTACTTGTCGGACGGATACGCGTCCGGATACGGCTCCTCGGCCATCGGGTTCTCGCGGTCGCCCGGCGGCCGCTGAACCGCGACGTACGGCTCCTCGTTCAGGTACTCGACCAGCGAGGTCGTGCCGACGAAGCCGCACGGCGACTTCCGGAGGTGGACGTACTGGAGCCCGCTGTCGGAGAGCCACGTCTCGATCACCTGCTCGGCGGTGTTCTCGAAGAACGCCGACACCTCGTCGGCCGCGATGCCCGGGTTGTGGACGTGCACGAGCGTGTCGCTCGGGCGGACCAGGCTCGACTCCTCGTAGTAGCGGAGCTCGCGGGCCTCCGCGGGCGAGAGCGCGTTCACGTACGCGTCGGCGTTCACGATCGACGTGAGCACCGTCTCGTCGTCGCTGGGGCGGATCGAGTCGAACGCGCCGCGGACGCCGTCGGCCGTGTCGGGCGCGTGGACGCCGTCGCGGTCGGCGTCCCACGTGCCGATCGGGTCGACGACGTTGAGTCGGCCGTCGTCGAGCAGTTCGTCGGCGTCGTGGCCGAACCCCGAGAGGATCGTCTCCAGTCCGTGCGGGCGGAGGTGGATCGTCGGGACGACCGCGAGCCGGTCGCCGCGGGTGAGCGCGGCGTCGAGGAACGACCCCAGGAACGTCGAGACGTTCGCCGTCCCGTCGTGTTCGAAGAGAACGCCCGCGCCGGCGACGATCCCGCCGCCGACGAGGTCGTCGAACCCGTCGACCCCGACCGGTCGATGGCCGTGGGTCTTCACCGCCGGGGGCTGGCTCCGTCGACCGGGCACCGCGTGCGCGCCGCGCTCGTCGTCGATATGGAGCTCGAGCTTCCGGCTGTCGTGGTCGACGCCGCGCAGCTTGGTGATCTCGATGAAGCGGTGGCCGTCGCCCCGGATACGCTCGCGCGTCAACGAGAGGACGCCGTGAACGGCGTACTGGAGCAGGGAGCCGACGGCTTCCGCGTCGTCGCCGCCCTGTTCGGCCGTGAACAGTACCGTCGCGTCGCCCTCGTCGGAGAGGATCGCGATCACGTCGAGCAGGATCCGCCGGTAGGTGCGGCTGTCGCTGAACCCCGCGAGGCCGTTGGCGGAGTCGACGACGATGCGGTCGTAGTCGGCGTAGCGACGGAACTCCTCGCGGAGGGACGCCGCCGTCAGCTCCTGGGTGTACTCCCCGAACGAGAAGTCCCCGCCGATGGCCGCGTCGTCGTCGAGTTGTTGGAGGGTCATCACGTCACCCGTGCCGTCGGGGTGTTCCAGCGTCGTTCCCGGCGTCGCGTGCAGCGAGAGCACGTCGAGACAGTCGTCGTCGAGGGCGAACGGGAACGCCGAGAAGGAGTCGGCCACGTCGTCGAGCGTCTGCTCGGTCGTCACGTACAGGCACGCCTCTCCGGCCCGCACGCCCGCGTCGAGGAACTGCATCCCAAGCGTCGACTTCCCCGTCCCCGGGCCGCCGCGCACCAGTATCGCCTGGCCTCGCGGGAGCCCGCCCCGGAGCATCCGATCGAGCACGTCGTCGCCGACGCTCGCGGCAGTCTCATCGCCCATGTGAGGAAAACGTCCTCGGACGGACTTAACCGTACCTCCGCCGGCCGGTTCCGCCACCTCGGATCGCCTCGGCCCAACCCGTCGCGACTCGAAGTGTCCCGTCTCGAACCGCTCCGACACCGACCGCCGACACGAGGAGTTGACCGGTCGCGACGGACCGCGGACGCGGCGGGTTGAAGTGCGCTGCTGACGTTTTCTCGGATATGCGGATCGGGTCGCGTCGCTGTCTCGTCAACCCCCACAGCGGCACGGGCGGTCACGCCGAGCACGTCCGCCGGGCGATGGAGGCACGCGGCTTCGCCGTCACCGAGACCGAGGACGGCGCCCACACGATCGAGTTGGCCCGGGAGGCCGGCGAGACCGGTGTTTCGACGCTCGCCGTCTGCGGCGGCGACGGTACGATCAACGACGCGCTCCGGGGGCTGCACCGCGCGGACGCCCTCGGCGACGTGACGCTCGCGGTGCTCCCGGCCGGCACGGCGAACCTCCTCGCCGGCACGCTCGGCATCGAGTCGCTGGACCACGGGATCGAACTGTCGGACACCGGGGAGGCCCGTGCCATCGACGTCGGCGTCGCCGAGGGCACAGGAACCGACGACGAAAGCACGGAAACCGACGACGGGGGCGCCGAGCCGTTCCTCGTCTCGTGTATCGCCGGGCTCCCGGCCGACGCGAGCACGGCGACCTCCGACGAGTTGAAGGGGCAGTTCGGCACGCTCGCGTTCCTCCTGGCGGGCGCCCGCGAGACGATGGCGTTCGACGGGCTGGACGTGCGCGTCGAGTCGCCCGAGGAGTCGTGGGCCGGCGAGGCGCTGTGCGTGCTCGTCGGCAACTCGCGGAGGTTCGTCGGGGAGGGCGGCCAGGCCGACATGGATGACGGCGAGTTCGACGTCGTCGTGGCCGAGCAGATGCCCGCCCCCGGGATGGCCGTCGAGGCCGCGGTCCACCGCCTGCTCGGCGGAGGGACCGAGGGCGTGACGCACTTTCGCGCGGCCGAGCTGCACGTCGAAAGCGACGGCGAACCGATCACGTTCAGTCGCGACGGCGAGCTGGCGACCCACGAGCGCCTCGACTTCCGGACGCTCCCCGAGGCGCTCGACGTGCGTGTCGGCGACGCGTACGAGCCGGACCCGGAGAACGATCCAGACCCACAGTAGCCGGTCCACTTCGTCGGGTTTTTCTCCGACTCTCCGCTCCGGCGAGTCGATGGGATCGGCGGGGGGATCGACCGCGACTACAGAGGACGCCGACGGCGATAGCGGCGACGCCGACCGCGGTGTCGCCGCGGACCTCGACCCGACCGAGGCGCGCCTCGCGGACGCGCTCGAACGGGTCGCCCACGGCGCGGTCGTCTCCACGCCGAGCATCCTCGCCCAGCGCGGGCTGACGCTGGCGTTCACCGCGCTGTTGACGAACACCTTCGCCGCGGAGCCGTACGGGCTGTTCGCGCTCGCACGGCGACTCTCGCGGTTTCTCCGACGGCTCGCGATGGGGTTCGGCAGCGGCCTCAGCCGATTTCTCCCGACGGTCGACGACGAGGCCGAGCGCGACGCGCTCGCGACGTTCGCGGCGGCGCTGGTGGTGGGCGTCTCGGCGCTGTTCGGCGCGGGGCTGTTCCTCGGCGCGCCCGCCATCGCCGCGTTCACCGGGAAGGGACCGCCGTTCCCGCTGTACCTCCGCGCGTTCGGGGCGGGACTGCCGCTGACGGTGTCGCTGTTCGTGGTCGCGCGGGTGCTGCGCGCCACCGAGGAGGTGACCGCGCTGAACGCGTTCCAGCGTGTCGCGTTCCCGCTCGTCCAGTTGGCCGTCGGCGTCGCCGGCGCGGTCGCACTCGGCGGCCTCGTCGGCGTCGCCGTGGGGCTCCCCCTCGCGATGGGCGCGCTCGCGCTCGTCGGGACGGGCTGGCTCGTGCGCTCGCGAGGGTTCCGGCCGCGGGTCCGCGTGCCCGACGCCGCGGCGATCCGACGTCGGTACGTCGGATACACGACGCCGCTGTTCCTCAGCGGCTTCGCGACGACGACTCAGCGTCTGGGCTTCTATCCGCTGATCGCCGTGTTCCTGTCGGGCACCGCGGGCGGCGTGTTCGCCGTCGGCGTCCTCGTCGGGAGCCTCGTCCGGCTCCCCCTGATGGCGATCAACCAGTTCATCCCGCCGGTCGCGGCCGCGCTCAACGACGGCGATCACCCCGAGGCGCTGTCGCGGCTGTACCACGTCACCAGCCGACTCGTGCTCGTCGGCGTGGTGGGGCTGTCGGTGCCGACGATCGTCCACCGCGAGGCGGTGATGGCGCTGTTCGGGCCGACGTTCGTGCGGTACGCGCCGCTGCTGCCGGGGTTCGTGCTCGCGCAGGTGCTGGCGTGTGCGGCCGGCAGCGTCGGCATCCTCCTGCGAATGACCGACCACCAGCGCGCGCTGTTGGTCGTCAACACCGCGATCACGCTGTTTCTCGCCGTCACGGCGATCCCGCTCACCGTCGAGTTCGGGTTGCCGGGGCTGGTCGCCAGCTACCTCCTCATGCTCGGCGTCAACAACGGCCTGGAGGTGGCGGTGTTGTACCGGGTCGAGGGGCTTCAGCCCTTCACCCGCGCACACGCCAAGCCGCTCGTTGCGGCGGTTCCGTTCGCGGCCATCGCGCTGGCTGCGCGCGGACTCCTCCCCCGGGCCCCCGCGGCGGTCGTCGGCACGCTCCTCGGGTTCGCGGCGTACGCCGCCGTGTTGCGGGTCCTCGGGTTCTCGGCGGTCGAGCGGCGCCTGCTCGCGACGCTGGTCGAGCGCTATCGACTGGTGCTGGCCGGCGTACGCGACCGGGTCGCCGACGGTCACGGGTGATCCGCCCGGCGGTGTCGTACGTTCCTCCAGGCTGGATAGTACTCCAGCACGGCGATCAGACTGAGCACGATACCCGCGGCGATCATCGCCGTGTCCGGGTCGAGGTCGTCCATGCGGACTCCTGGTGCCGTCGGTGTGTAACCGTTTAGCATCCTTCGCGGCGCGACGACGCTCGGCGACTCCGCCCGGTGGGAACCGACGGTGGGGGAAGAGATTTCCCTTCACGGACCCAGACAGTATATGTGAGTGATACAACAGCGGAAACGGCGATCGAAACGGCGGAGGAAGTCGGTGCCGACGGTCTCGGCCCGGCCGTGCTGGCATCGGTCGGCTCCGTCGTGCTTGCCCTGTACTTCTACTACGTGCGCGGCGACAAGCAGCGCGGCCAGTTCGTCGGACTGTGGCCCGTCACGATCCTCGGCCTCGCCTCGTACTTCAAGCTGAGCGAAATACGACAGCTGCTGGCGGACGGCGCCGAGTAGCTCGGTCGACGGCGGCCGGCGAACCGGGGCGGTGGCGCCGAGTCGGGGCTCGGGACGGCCCGCCGGACGAGACAGTTCCCACCCCGAGCCGGTTCAGTTCTTGTCCCGACGCGGTTCGGCTCGGGTCCCGAGGCGGTACTTCTACGGCGCCCCCACCCGCAGGGAGAGATGTGACCGACGACACCGCCCCAGCCGACGACGCCGATCCCGCGATGCCCGCCGGACCGGACCGAGCCGACCCGCCGTTCGACGCGCCCGACCTGTCGGGGTCGACGGCGTTCGTCACCGGGACGACCCGCGGCATCGGCAAGCGGATCGCGCTCACGCTCGCCGAACACGGCTGTAACGTCGTCTCGACCGGCAAGACCGCCGAACCCGGCGGCGAGTTGCCAGGAACGATTCACACGACGGCCGAGCAGTGCGAGGAGCGCGGCGTCGACGCCCACGCGATCCAGTTGGACGTGCGCGACGAGGACGCCGTCGAGGCCGCCGTCGAGGAGGCGATCGACGAGTTCGGCACGGTCGACATCGTGATCAACAACGCCAGCGCGATCCAGTTGGCGAACGTCGCGGACCTCCCCGCGAACCGGTTCGACCTCATGACGGACGTGAACGTTCGCGGGACGTACCTCGTCTCCAGGGCGTTCCTTCCGCACCTCCGCGAGCAGGACGGCGGGTGGATCCTCACGAACGCGCCGCCGGTGACGATGGACCGGGCGCCGGGGAAGGCCGCCTACGCGTGGTCGAAGCTGGGGATGTCGTTCGTCACCCTCTCGCTGGCCGAGGAGCTGGCGGCCGACGGGATCGGCTGTAACACGTTCTGGCCGGTGACCGCCGTCGACACCCGCGCGACGCGCTACTTCGGGCTCGGTACCGAGGACGACTGGCGCACCCCGCACGTGCTCGCGGACGCCGTGCTCTCGATCCTCGCGCGCGACCCGGACGAGTACACCGGCCACTCGGCGTACGACGAGGACCTCCTGCGCGCCGCGGGCGCGAGCGACGCCGACCTCTCGGCGTACAACCTCACCGAAGGCGACCCGACGCCCACGTCCGCACAGATGTTCGCCCCCGAGTACTCTCGGGAGTGAGGAGGCCGGCGGCGACGGCGGGCGACGACTCTGAGGAATGACGACGGCCACGACCGAAGATATCGGTCGGGGCTGACACCGCCGGCGACCGTGTCGTTTCGCGGCTTCCGGTACCGCCGGAACCGTCACCGAGTACTTCCGTCCGGTCAGCCAACGGGGGCCATGCGACTATCCACGGCCGTGCTGTTGATCGGCCTCGGCCTGTTCGTGCTTCCGCTTCCGGGAACGTTCATCGCCGGTGGCCTCGTACTCGTCGCCGGCGCGGGACTGCGCTATCTCGGCGAGTGACCCCGGTCAGGTGACGCCGCCGCCCCGAGGCTCGTACTCTACGTGCACACCCGACTCGACTACTTCCTCGATCGCCTCGACCACGTGCCACACGTCCTCGTATCGGGTGTACAGCGGCGCCGGGCAGACGCGGACGACGTTCGGCGGCCGGAAGTCGACGATCACCCCGCGATCGCGCAGCGCCTCGCTCACGCGGTAGCCCTCGGGGTGCTCGATCGCGACGTGGCCGCCGCGGCGGGCGTGCTCGCGGGGCGTTCCCACCGAGAAGTCGTCGCCGAGGCGGTGGTCGACCAGATCGATCAGGTAGTCCGTGAGCGCGAGCGACTTCTCGCGGACCCGCTCGATCCCGGCCTCGCGGACCAGCTCCGTCGCCCCTTCGATCGGCGCCGACGACAGCACCGGGACGGTACCGATCTGCCACGCGCCGGCGGTGTCGGCCCCCTCGTAGGTGTGGCGCATCTCGAACTGGGTCGACTTGTCGTTGCCCCACCAGCCGGCGAGCGCGGGCGTCGTGCCGTGGTGGCGCTCGTGGACGTACAGCCCCGCGGTCGCGCCGGGGCCGGCGTTGAGGTACTTGTACGAGCACCACACCGCGAAGTCGGCGCCCCCGCCGTCCCCGCTGCCGCCACTTTCCGCCCCGTCCGCGCTCGCGTCGACGGCCCCGGCGGTGCCGAGCGCGTGGTCGACCGCCCCGATCGAGTGGGCACAGTCGAACCCCGCGAGCGCGCCGTGTTCGTGGGCGGCCGCGGTGATCCGGTCGATATCGAGCAGTTGGCCCGACCGGTAGAGGACGGAGGGCATGAACACGATCCCGACGTCGTCGCGCTCGCGGAGCGCCGCCTCGATGTCGGCCTCCTCGATCGTCCGTCCGTCGCGCGACTCGACGGCGACGAGCCCCTCGTCGGGGTCGAGCCCACGCTGGCGGAACTGCGCGCGGATCGCGTAGTGGTCGGTGGGGAAGTCGAGGTCGTTGACCAGCACCGCCGGCGGGTCGGCCGACGGATCGGGACCGGCGGGCGTGCCGGGGAGCGTGTCGAGGAACGTCCCGATCAGGGTGTGGATGTTGACGGTGGTCGAGTTGGCGACGACGACCTCGGACTCGCGAGCGCCGACAAGCGGCGCGAGCAGGTCGCCGAGGTGCTCGCCGTAGTGGAACCAGTCGGGGTCGGCCGCCTCCCACCCGCGGATCGCGAGCTCGCGCCACTCGTCGACGACGCGCTCCAGCGTCGCGAGGGCGGTGTCGGAGGCGAGGCCCAGCGAGTTCCCGTCCATGTAGCGCTCCCCGTCGGGCACCGAGAAGTGGTCCCGATAGGCTCGGAGCGGGTCGGCAGCGTCGCGCTCGCGGGCGGCGGCGAGCGCGTGGTCGTCCCCGGCGTTCGTGTCGGTCATGGGTCGGCGTTCGACGGGAGACGGTTAGGCGTTGGCGTCGCGGCCCGCGGCCGCGAGCTCAGTCGTCGGTGGCGGTCGGTGACTCGCCGTCGGTGTCGGCGCCCAGATCGCCCACGAGGAGGAGAACGCCCCCGACCGCCACGACGCCGACGGCGACGGCGACCGAGACCGTCCTGACGGCGGCGGCGTACCCGACCGCGTCCGCGAGGAACCCGACTGCGGCGCCCATCGCGACCGGCGCGCCGGTCGAGCCCAGCCGGCCGATCGACTCCCCGAGGCTGACGAGGCCGCCGCGGGTGTCGTCGCCGGCGAGCCCCGTGATCGCCGAGCGGTACAGCGTCAGCGACACCGAAAAGCCCGCGCCGACGGGGACGCCCGCGGCGAGCGCGACCGGGACCGACGGCGCGAGCGAGAGCCCCGCGAGCCCGCCGGCGGCGAGCACGAGCGCGGCGAACGTCGGCGCCGTCCGGCCGAACCGGGCGGTTATCCGGCCGGTCTGGGTCGTCGCGACGGCGCTGGAGATCGAAGCGACGGCGACGAGCGCGCCCGCGGCGCCGGGCGTCCCGCCGAGCAGGCGGACGACCACGATCGAGTTGTACGTGAGGAAGCCGAACCAGAGGAACCCCGGAACCGCCCGGCCGACCAGCGTCGCGGCGACGCGCGGGCGCGTCGCCAGCGCGAGCAGCGTGCGGACGCCGCCGCGTTCGTCGCCTGCGGTGTCGGCGTCGCGGCCGGCCACCTCCGCGTCGCCGCCAGCGTTCCCGAGGTCCGCGGATTCTTCGAACCGCAGCCACACGACCGCGGCGACGGGGAGCGCGGCGGCGTACAGCGCGAACGGGTACTGCCACGCGAACCCGACGAGCAGTCCCGCGAGGAACGGGAACACCGTCAGCGACGCGCCGACGGCGGTGAAGCGGACGCCCTGCGCGGCCGACTCGCGGGCACCCGAGAACAGGTCTCCGGTCGCCGTGATCAGGATCGGGCCGATCCCGGTGTAGCCGACCCCTTGAAGCAGTCGAAGCGCGAGCGCGGTCCGAAAGTCGGTCGTCAGCGTGAGCGCGACGCCCGCGAGCCCGAACAGTGCCAGCCCCGACGCGAGCACGGGTTTGCGGCCGTAGCGGTCGGCCAACACACCCGAGAGGGGGATGAGGACGATCCCCGGCGCGGTGAACGCCGAGAGGAGCAGCGCGGCCTCCGTCGCCGAAACCCCGTACGGGCCGGCGAGCGACTCGACGACCGGCGAGACGACCGACGCGCCCATCGGCGAAATGAGCGACGCGAGCAACAGCAGGCGGAAGTCGCGGTCGTCGAGCACGTCCGCGTCGTCGCCGACGATACGAGCGAGCGAGAGCGACACACTGAGACGTCCGGCACGCCCTCGCAAGAGCGGCTCGGTTTCGGTGACCGCGGTGGTGCGCGATCCGGCACGCGGGGATTCTTGTCGCCCCCGCGCATCCGAGGGTGCATGACCGACGCCGCCGAGGACGGCACCCGCCCGGATCGACTCGCCGGCCTCGACCCCGAACTCCGCGAGGTCGTCGCCGAGACCGAGTCGCTCGGGGTCCCGCCGTGGCACGCCCTCTCCGTGGAGAGCGCCCGGCGCATCGAGGACGAGCTGTTCACCTCGGCCGCCGATCTCCCGGTCGACTCAACCCTCGACCTCGCCATCGACGGCCCCGACGGCGACGACCTCCCGCTTCGTGTGTACCGCCCCGCCGAGACGCCGGCGCCGACGCTCGTCTTCCTCCACGGCGGCGGCTGGTGTCTCGGCACGCTCGACTCCGCGGCCGACCTCGCGCGGCGGCTGTGCCGCCGGGTCGGCGCCGTCGTCGTCTCCGTCGACTACCGACTCGCGCCCGAACACCCGTTCCCCGCCGCCGTCGACGACGCGATCCGCGCCCTCCGGTGGACCCGCGAACACGCCGCCGAGTTCGGCGGAAACGGCGTCGTCGGCGTCGCAGGGTCCTCGGCCGGCGGGAACCTCGCGGCCGCCGCGTCGCTGGCGACTCCCGACGGGGAGGCACCCGCGGTCCAGACACTGTTGTACCCGATCGCCGACCGCGACTTCGGGACCGACTCCTACGAGGCGAACGCGGACGGCCCGCTCCTGACACGCGCGGACATGCGTCGCTTCTGGCGCGAGTACCTCCGCTCGGACGTGGACGCCGCTAACCCGTACGCAGCGCCGCTGCGGGCGGACGAGGCGACGCTCGCCGACGGCGCCCCCGCGGTCGTCGTCACCGGCGAGCGCGACCCGTTGCGCGACGACGGCGCCGCCTACGTCTCCCGGCTCGTTGACGCCGGGGTCGACGCCGAGCACCTGGACTACGAGGGGATGTGCCACGGCTTCCTCTCGTTCGCCGACGAGGTCGCCGCCGCCGACGCGGCGTTCGACGACCTCGCGGCGGCGACACGGGAGCGACTGGCGGCCGCCGGGGGCGAGGAATAACTGTGAGTCGGGATATCGGTCAGTCCGACCCGGAGAGTCGCTCGTAGGCCGCCCACGACGCGTCCTCGACGGGCGGCTCGACGCGTTCGCCGTCGACGAACACGCCCGATCCCTCACGGACCTCGCCGGCGACGCCGACCGGGGTTCCCCTCGACTCCAACGCGTCCACGACGCGGTCGACGGCTGTGGGGTCGACGGCCAGCAGGAGCGTCCCGGAGGTCGTACACGCCCACGGGTCGAGGTCGAGCGCCTCGCACGCCGCCACGGCGGCGGCGTTCGTCGGGACGGCCGTCGAGTCCACGTCGATGCGGACGCCGCCAGCCTCGGCCGTCTCACACAGCGCCCCTCGGAGGCCACCCTCGGTCGCGTCGTGCATCGCGGAGACACCCGCGTCGGCGTCGACCGTTCGACCGACCCCGTCGCTCGCGGCGGCACCGTCACCGCCGACCCTCTCGCGCCCGGCCTCCGCGGCCGCGAGCGCGTCACGCACGACGCTCGTCTCGTCGAGCAGGGCGGCCGCGGCGTCGATCGTCGCCTCGTCGAGCCCCCGTTCGGCGAGTTCGTCGGGGTACAGCGACGCGAACAGCCCCGCGGTCTCGATCCCAGGGCCCTTCGTGACGAGCAGACGGTCGCCCGGGCGGGCGCCGTCGGGTCGGATCACGTCGTCGGGATCGCCGACGCCCAGCACCGTGGCGGCGCCGACCCACGGGAGCGACGCGCCGGGGTAGCGAGCGGTGTGACCCGTCGGGATCGCGACGCCGAGCGCCTCGCACTCGGCGGCGATGGCGGCCCAGAACGCCTCGAAGTCGTCGTCGCCCACGTCGGTTGGGAGGGCGAAGGAGGGACAGAAGTGGGTGGGTGGGACGCCGGAGACGGCCACGTCCCCGAGGGCAAAGGAGAGCGCGAAGCGACCGGCGCGCTCGTAGCCCAACTCCGGCAGCAGCGAGATCGGGTCGGTCGCGCACACGACCGCGCGGTCGGCCACGTCGACGACGCCGAAGTCGACGCCGTGGGTCGGGCCGAGGCGCACGTCCTCGCGGGCGGCCCCGAGGTTCGGCCGCACCGCCGACTCGAAGGCGTCGCGGTCGACTTTCCCCCGTCTCGGCGCGCGCTCGTCGGTCACGGCTCGACGTGCGCCGGGGCGCCCCAAAGCGGTTACGTCACCGAGTGGGGATCGAGCCTAAGCGATCAGAACCGCGGCGCCATCGGGTGAGCGAGGTCGTGTTCGGCCCGCGGAGTGGGCGACTCCAGCGTCGCCTCGCGACCGTCCGGCCAGCGGACGGTGACGCGCTCGGGCGTCTCGTCGCCGAGGCCGAAGTGGGCGACCGGCTCCATCTGACAGAGGTAGCCCGAGCCGGCGCACACGACCTTCGTCCGCGTGCGCGACGCCGTCTCGACGGTGACGGCCGCGCCCCGGGCGGGGGCGCCGTACTGGGTGGTCGGGCGCACGCGGAGCCAGTCGTTCTCGGCGGCGCCGTCGACGGCGTACAGCGAGAGCGGCTGGGCGGCGAGTTCGCCGTGGACCACGAGTAGCTCGAGGGCACCGTCGCCGTCGAAGTCGGCGACTGCGGCGCCGGTTCCCAGCCCGCGTGGTTCCGCGGCGTCGCCGGGGTCGAGCGCGGTCCACCCCTCCCGCTCCTTGCGGAACAGGCGGTTCGGGGCGCCCAGCGCGTTACAGAACAGCTCCTCGCGACCGTCGTTGTCGAAGTCGGCCGCGACGAGCGTCCGGACCCGCGTCGGCGCCGCGAACGCGGACGGGGTAACGTCGGCGAATCGTTCCGGCGGCGGTCCGCCGTCCGGGTGCGCGTCGCCGGTAGCGGGCGGTCTCCGGGCGAACAGCCGGCTCGGCGTCTCCCAGCCGCCGACCGCGAAGTCGCCGTCGGCCATCGTGACGCCGCGGGCGTTCGTCCCGGGCGCGTCGAGTCCCACGACTCCGGCGACCTCCTCGAAGTGACCCGACGCGTTTCGGAACAGTCGATTCGGTCCCCGTTCGACGCCGACGAACAGATCCATCCGATCGCTCACGAGCGGACCGGCGTACAGCGATCGGGCGCCGGCGTCGAGGTCGAGGCCGACCGCCTCCGACATGTCCGAGAGTTCGCCGTCGTCGCCGAGTTCGTAGAACCGGGACGGGACGCCGTAGCAGGCGACGAAGACGCCGTAGCGGCCGGTGCCGTAGCGGTCGAGCGCGGCGACCGAGCGGCCCGCGCGGAAGTTGCCGCGGTCGGCGTTGATCGACAGGCCGAACAGGTCGCGCCACCGTATGTCCTCGTGATCCGGGAGCACGTCGACGGGGTCGAGCAGGAGGTCGGTATCCCGTGTCTTCCCCCGATAGGACTCCGTGTTGTGGACGTAGATCTCCTCGGCGCCGTCGGCGTCGAGGTCGGCGGCGACGACGCCGATCGCGTGACGGCCCTCGTCGGCGACGGCCGGGGTCGCCACGTCGCGGAGGGCGCCGTCGCGCCACGCGAGCAGGCGGTTCCCGGGTCCGTAGCCGGTGACGAACGCGCACGGCCCGCTCACGCCCGGCGTGAGCGCGACCCCGTAGCCGCGATGGGGCGCGTCGTCGGCGATGGCGTCGGACCGATCCGCGAACACGCGCCCCGCTCGGGGACCGGGGTACAAGAGGGCTCGGTTCCGCCCCCCGAGGAACAACGCTTTTCGGACGCCGGACCGAACCCGGATTCATGGCAGACAACGACCCCGAGGACGCCGGATCGGACGGAAACGAGGGCGCCGACGGAGGCGACGACGGCGAGGAGAAGTCCTTCCGCGAGCGTGTCGAGGAGATCCGCGAGCGACGCGAACAGGAGCGCGAGGAGGGTGAGGGCGGCGCTCCCTCCCCCGAGGAGATGATGGGCGGCGGTGGCGGTCCCGGCGGCATGGGCGGCGGCGGCAACCCCTTCGCGCAGATGATGGGCGGGATGATGGGCGGCGGTGGCGGTCCCGGCGGCATGGGTGGCGGGATGGGCGGCGGCCCCGGCGGCCCCGGCGGCCCCGGCGCCGAGGAGGAGTCCGTCGGAAACGAGGAACTCGTGCGCGAGGTGCGCCAGCTCCGCGACGAGGTCCGCGACGCGACCCGGCAGCTTCAGCGGATCGCACAGGCGCTGGAAGACTAGCGAGACCGACCGAAGGGAGGTCTCGGTACATCGACGGCGAGCTTGTGGGCGAGCCGCCCAGAAGCTAACGAGACCGACCGAAGTTCTCGTGAGCGACCGGGGGGAGCGAACGAGAGCACGCGGAACGAGCGGAGCGAGTTCCGCGAAGGGAGGTCTCGATGAAGCGGCGGAGCGGTCTCCGTGCCGCTCCACCCAGTAACCAGGAAACCGACCGCAGTGCGTCCCCTTTTTCGACGCGACCGACGGTGAGCGGCGCGGCCGGCCTCACTCGGTCACCGAGTCGTACAGGTCCGCCAGCCGGTCGACCGCGTGCTCGACGCTCGTTTCCCCGCGACGGTCGAGGCAGTGCTCGGAGAGCGCCTCGCGCTCCGCGAGCGTGCGGTCGATGGCGTCGGCGAAGGCCGCAGTGTCGCCGTGGGGGTAGTGGTAGCCGGTCTCCCCGTCGACGACGGTGTCCGCGAGCGCGCCGGCGTCGACGCCGACGACGGGCGTCCCGCAGGCGTTGGCCTCCAGCGCGACGAGTCCCTGCGTCTCGACGGGCGAGGGGAACACGAAGGCGTCGAGGCCCGCGTACAGCGCCGGGAGATCCTCGCGGGGGAGAAAGCCGAGGAAGCGCGCGTCGACGCCGGCCTCGTCGCAGGCGGCCTCGACCGCGTCACGGGCGGGGCCGTCGCCGCCGAACACGATCGTCGCCTCGGCGTCGGCGGCCGCGACCGCCGGCGGGACCTCGGTCAGCTCCTTCTCGAAGCCGTGACGGCCGGTGTAGCCGAGGAGGGGACCGTCCGACGGGTCGGGCAGGTCGTACTCGTCTCGGAAGGCGGCGAGCGTCTCGGCGTCCGGCGGCGCGAAGAACTCGGTGTCGACGCCGTTGGGAACCTCCTCGACGCGTGTGTGGACGCCGATATCGCGGAGGTGATCGCCGGCGGGCTCGCTGGGAACGACGACCGCGGCGGCGGCGTTCATGTACCGTCGCTCGTAGCGTCGGGCGGCGCCCTCGACGACGGCGGCGGCCGGGCCGGCCGCGAGGTAGTCCGCGTACTCGGCGGTCGGCGTGTGGTAGGAGGCGACCAGCGGCGCGTCGATCCGTCGCGCGAGATACCACCCCGAGAGACCCAGCGCGAAGGGCGTGTGCGCGTGGACGACGTCCGCGTCGCGGACGGCGTCGGGGATACCCGGCAGCCCCATCCGGAAGCCGTCGTAGAAGGGAAAGCCGACGCTGCGGGTGGTGTGCTCGCCGTTCGTGGGGTCGTGCCCGGGCGCGTCGGGGAACACCACGTCCATCCGGCCGCCGCGGGCGCGCCACTCCTCGCGCCACGACTCCAGCGTGTAAGTGACGCCGTTCACCGTCGGCAGGTACGTGTCGGTGAACGCGGCGACGGTCTGCATTCGTCCGCCGTTTCCGGAGCGAGGGGTAATGCCTTGCGTCTTCGGCGCGGCTCACGCGGGTCGACCGGGCTACCGCGCCGTGACGAGCCGCTCGTAGGTGTCGACCAACTCTTCGCCGACGCGCTCCAGCGAGTGTTCCGCGGCCGTCTCGCGGGCGTTCTCGCCGAGTCGTTCCCGGAGATCGGGGTCGTCCGCGAGCCGGTTCAGCGCCTCGACGAACTCCTCGCGGGAGTCACACAGCAGGCAGTCGTGGCCGTCCTCGAAGTACTCGCGGAACACGGGGATGTCCCGGAGGACGCACGGCTTCCCGCAGGCCATCGCCTCCAGCACGACGATACCCTGGTTCTCCTCTTTCGTCGGGAAGAAGAACACGTCGCCGGCGCCGAACGCGCCGGGCTTGTCGTCGACCCAGCCGGTGAAGGTGACGTTCTCGGGCGGGTCGTCCGTCCATCGCGTCACGGTCCTGGAGGCCTGCGGTCCGGAATCGACGGTGCCGAACCACGCGAAGTCGTGGTCCGTACGCTGGGCCACCTCACAGAAGTCGGTGAGCCCCTTGCGCTCGAAGACGGAGCCGACCGCGAACGCGACGACGCCGTCCAGATCGAAGCGCTCGCGGTACTGTTCGCGGTACGCCTCGTGGCCGGCGACGGAGTCGTGGTCGATGCCGTTCGACAGCGCGCGGATCGGCGCGTCGACGGGGTACTCCAGCAGCTGCCGTTTGGTGTACTCGGAGGGGGTGAGCACCAGATCGGCCTGCGAGTAGAACCACCGGAGGTATCGGCGCAGGGCGGGCGCCACCGCGTTCGACCCGCGGAAGCTCTCGCGGAAGTCCTCGCTCGTGACGTGACAGTGCAGCACCAGCGGCGTGTCCGTCAGCCTCGCGTACCGCGCGAGCGCGACGCTCGCGGGGCCGATGAGGTTCAGGTGGATCACGTCCACGTCGGCGAGGAGTGAGCGACCCGAGACGGCCCGGCGAAGGGCTGTTCGGGGGTCGCCGCCGGCCCACGGGGAGGTGACGACCGCCACGTCGGCGCCGGCCGCGCGGGCGCGGTCGAGCGCCTCGACCTGCTGGTCGTGGGCGGTGCCGATGCCCGCGCGGTCGAGTTGGGCGTCGAGTTCGAGGTAGTCGAGGACGCGCACGGTCGGGTGACTCCGGCTTCGGCGGGTCGGGGTTTGAGCGTGCTGGATCCGTGGTCGCCGGCGAGGGGACGGCTACCGCCGGACGGTTCGGTGGAGCCCCAAGCGACGGACCGCAAAGAACAGTCGGGACGCGTGGTCGGATCAGTCGTCCGCTTCCGTCTCTCCACCACGGCGACGACGGAGCGCAATAGCAACGATACCAACGATCGCGACGCCAGCGATGAGTTTTGACCGTGACATACCGATCGAACGTACATATGCTTGGAACAAAAGTCTGTATCAACGGAGCGCCGAGATCGGCTCTCGGTTTCGATCGCGTCACCGTCGCGCCCGAGGCCACGGACACCGACGGGACCGGTCCCCGGTTCCGCAACGCTTGACACCCGCCGCGCGAATCGACACCCGTTCACGTGACGAAGCGCCTCTTCACCACCCTCTGTGGGCTGGTCTTCCTCGTCAACTTCGGGCGGGTCGCGTTCGCCCCGCTTGTCCCGGAGTTCCAGCGGGAGCTCGGGCTCTCGGCGGCCGCGGTCGGCTCGGTCACGACACTCGTGTGGCTCGGCACCGCCGCGCCGCGGATCCCGGTCGGCTGGGTGCTCACGCGGGTTCGCCGCGAACGGGTCGTCCTCGCAACCGGCGTCGCGCTGTCGGCCGCGGCGGCGCTCACCGCGACCGCGGACTCGCTGTACGCCCTGCAGATCGGCGCGTTCGCCGTCGGCCTCGCCACCGGCGGCTACTTCGTCGCCGCGATCCCCCTCATCGGCGCGCTGTACCCAGAGCGGACCGGGCGAGCGGTTGGGATTCACGGCACCGCGAGCCAGATCGCGAGCGTCGTCGCGCCGGTGCTCGTTCTCACGGTCATCGCGCGCCTCGGCGACTGGCGCGTCGTGTTCTGGGCGCTGGCCGTCGGCGCCGCGACCTCCACGGCCTCGCTTGTGGTCGTCGTGCGTCGCTCCGCGGGGGACCGGCCGGCGTCGCCCGAGGAGGCCGACCGCGACTTCCGGTCGGCGCTGTCGCATTGGCGGATCGTGCTGGCGGGGATGTCGCTCGTGGCGGTCGCTGGGTTCGCCTGGCAGGGCGTGTTCAACTTCTACGTCAGCTACCTGCTCTCGGAGGGGTTGACGCCCGCGAACGCCAACCTCCTGCTCACCGTCGCGTTCGCCGCGGGCGTCCCGGCGTTCTGGCTCGGCGGGCGCCTCGCCGACCGGCTCCCGAAGGTGCCGTACCTGCTCGCGCTCAACGCCGCGTTCCTCGCGTCGCTGGTGGCGCTCACGTACGCCGGGTCGCTGGCGGCGTTCGCCGTCGTCTCGGCGCTCATCGGCTACGCCGCCCACGCGCTGTTCCCCGCCGTCGACACGTACATGTTGTCGACGCTGCCCGCGCCGGACCGAGCCAGCGCGTACGCCGTCTTCTCGGGCGCGGCGCTGCTGTTCGAAGCCAACGGGTCGGGCGTCGTCGGCGCGCTCACCGACGCCGGCGTCGGGTTCGATCGGGTGTTCCGGCTGTTCGCCGTCGCGGTCGCGGCGGTGCTCGTGCTCACGGCGCTGTTGTACGTTCTCGGCCGGTTCCCCACACCGATCGGTAGCGATCGGACGGCGAGTGAGTGAGAGACTGTCGCCGTGGGTCCCGGTTTCCCGGCGATCCGACAGGTCCGGACCGAAACGTTTTGTTCTTCTATGTAAGATTTCCCTGTATGTCAGAGCCGCTCCCGTCGAGCCAGGACGATCCCGACGACGCCGAGGGATCGAACGGGAGCGACCGCGTTCCGGACGAGCAGGACGGGGAACGGGCGGACGACCCGAACGGGGCGAACGGCGCACGGGCGGACGGGGGAACCGCCGACTCCGGCGCCGCGTTGCCGAGGTATCCCGCCACGCCGGAGCACACGACGTCCTCCGCGTCGACCGACACCGAACCGTCGACGGCGGACGACGACGAGAGCGTCCGAGTCTGTTGGATAGACGACGAGAGCGCGGACGACCTCATCGGCGCCCTCGCCCCGGGGACGGCCAGGACGATACTCGGGGCGGTTCACGAGGAACCGCGGACGGCCTCCGAACTGGCCGACGCGGCCGACACGTCCGTCCAGAACGTCCGCCACCACGTCTCGAAGCTCGTCGACGCCGGACTGGTCGAGGCCGCCGACACCCGCTACTCCGTCAAGGGGCGGGAGATGACCGTGTACGGCCCCGCGGACGACCGCGTCGTCGTGGCCGTCGGCGGCGAGTCCGAGCGCTCCTCGCTGCTCGACTCGCTTCGCGGGCTGTTGGGCGCGGTCGCCGTGCTCGCGGGGGCGAGCGTCCTCGTACAGTCGGTGTTCGGTCCGGCGGTCGCGACGCTCTCCGGGCCGGAGACGGTGCCGCGGATCGGCGACGCCGTCGGGGCGACCGGCGGCGAGACACTCGGGACGCTCTCGCCGGGCGTGGCGTTCCTCGCCGGCGGACTGCTCGTGCTCGCGACACTCGTGGCCGCCGATCGCGTTCGCGCGCGGTGACCGACGATGGGTCGAACGACAGCACTCCTCGCGGTCGTCATCGTCGTTGCGAGCGCCGGCGCTGGCCTCGTTGGCGCCGACGTGACCAACGAGGCCGCGGTCGTCGGCGGTAGCTCGCCCCCGGAGTACGGCGACGTCGGCCAACTCTTCGCCGGGGTCACCGCCGGATCCGTATCGGGGTCGTCCGTTCACGCCCCGATAGATCGCGCACGGGTCGAGCCGTCTCCAACCGAATCAGTCGGCGCTGACTCGGAGACGGACAGGGTTCGCGTCGGGGTCATCGGGAGCACCTTCGGCGACGCCGCCGACATCGACGGCCGGGTGGTCGCGCGGGAGCGGGTGACGAGCTCGCGGTTCGGCCTGATCGTGGGCGACCACGACGCGGATGGTCACGACGCCGCCGTCGCGAGCGTCGTCGGACAGCGCGCGCCGGAGTCGTCGCTGTATCTCGCCTCGGTCGGCCACGAACCGACGCCCGAAGCGTACGCCCGCGCGGTGGACTGGCTCCTCGAGCGCGACGTCGACGTGATCGTCGACGCGGGGAGCTACTACCCGCGGACGGCCGACGGGATGGACCGGATCGCGGGCGTCGCCGAGCGCGCGGCCGACGCCGGCACCGTGTTCGTCAGCTCCGGCGGCAACGCCGCGCGGCGGCACTGGCGCGGCACGGCGACCGACCCGGGCTGGCTGGCGTTCGACGACAACGGCACGCAGGGCAACCGCCTCGGGGACGGACGGGTCTCCGGCGCCGTGACGCTGCGGCTGTACTGGACGGGCGGGGGCGACTACGACCTGTATCTGTACCGTGATGTGGCCGACGGTCCCGACGAGGTCGTCGCGAAGTCGACCCGCGAGTCGGGGCGGGCGGAGGCGATCGACGCGGTGCTTCCCCGCGGCTCCTACTACGTCGCGGTCGACGTACGCGACCCCGGCGACGGCCACGTGGACCTGTTCGCCGCGCGCCACCGACTCGCCCACGCCGCAGACAACGGGAGCGCGGTCGCGCCCGCGACCGCCGATGGCGTCATCTCCGTCGGCGCGGTGGGTCCCGACGGCCGTCTCGCGGCGTACTCGCCGTCGACCACGGACGTACGGGCGGCGGGGACGGTCGCGCTCCCGGACGGGACGACTCTCGAAGGGACCTCCGCCGCCGCGCCGGCCGTCGCGGGCGTCGTCGCCGAGATGAGCGCCGCCGCCGGGGAGGACGGCCTCACGCCCGCGGAGGCCGAGCGACTGCTCCGCGAGACGGCCGTCGACGGGCGGATCGACCCCGGATCCGCCGTCGCCGCCGCGGGCACGGGGAACCGTACGGGCGACGACGCGAGCGCGGGCGACGGGTCGTGGGCGCACCGTGGTCCGTGACCCGCGCCACGCCCCGGGGTCCCGGATCGCGCCGAAACCGTTACCCCGACACGCTGCCGTCCCGAACCCGTGAGTGAACCCGGCGGGCCCGCGATCGCCGAGCGCGTCGAGGAGTACTGGGCGTGGGCGGCGGTCGCGCTGTTCCTGCTGGTGTCGGTCGATCTCCTGACGACGATGTTCGCCGCCGCGGTCGTCGGCGCCGAGGCGGAGGCGAACCCGCTGATGCGGTGGGCGCTGGGACAGCCGCTGCCCGTGATCGTCGGCGTGAACCTCGGCGCGGTCGTGCTCGCGGCGGTCGTCTTCCGGGGGCTGATGGAGACCTACCGGCTGACGCCGGCGCGCGTTCGTCCCTACTACGGCCTGCTCATCGAGGTGTGGCTGGGGCTGCTCGTCGCGGCCGGCCTCGGGGTGTTCGCCAACAACCTCTCGGTGATCGTGCTCGGCGGGAGCCTGCTGTGACGGTCGCCGCGGCAGCGACGAGTTCGGTAGTTCCGGGGGCGACAAGGTCGGCGGACCGGACTGCAGATTCAAATACGAAAGCGGGACCATCGACGGACGTAAACCCGTGGCAACCGCCGACTACACCGTGACCGAGGCGACGGACGAGCCGTGGCGAACCGTGTTCGGGCACCCCGACCCGTACCCCGAGCAGGCCGACGGGATCGAGGCGGCCCGCACCGTCGCCGACGACGGAGGATTCCTCGCGCTGGAAGGCGCATGCGGCACCGGGAAGACGATGCTGGCGCTGACCGCCGGCATCGACCTGGTTCGCGACCCCGACAGCGACTACGAGCGCGTGCTCGTCCTCACGAGCGTCAAGCAGCAGCTCCGACAGTTCGAGGCGGACCTCCGCACGATCAACGACGACCTCCCGGACGACTGGCGCCCCGTCTCCGGGATGACGCTCGTCGGGAAGGCCGACGTGTGCCCGTACGCCCGCGAGAACCGCGGCGGCATCGACACCTCGAACGTGTACGAGCGCTGCGAGGGGCTGCGCGAGCGCACCCGGGACCTCGTCGGCGACGGCGGCGAGACGACCGCGGGCGCGCTCGCCGAGCAGGCCCGCCGCGCGCAGACCGGACTCTCCGACACCGGCGATGACGGGGCGAGCTACCTCGAAACGGCGGGCGAGCCGACGCCCTATCTCCCGGAGATGCCCGAACACGGAGGATCGGCCACCCGGGACGGGGTCGAGTACTGCCCCTTCTACGCACAGTACCTCGACGACCTCCCGGAGGAGGGCGACGCCGCGGAGGCGGTGCCGTTCGATTTCGCCGACCGCGGACTGATCGACGCCGAGGAGTTGGTCCGCCTCTCGGCGGGCCACGGCACCTGCCCGCACTCGATGATGGGGGCGATCCTCCCGCAAGTGGAGGTCGTCGTCGGCAACTACTATCACGCGTTCGACCCGACGACGGTCGGCGGGTTCACGGGCGCGCTGGTCGACGACTCGACGTTCGTCGTCTGCGACGAGGCGCACATGCTCGAGCCGCGCGTCCGGGATCTGGTCTCCGACGGCGTCGCCGACGCGAGCCTTCGCGACGCCGAGAACGAACTGACGCGCGTCCTCCAGCCCGTGCAGTTCGAGGACTCCGGACGCCGGGTCGAGGGGACGACCGACGCCGACCTCGTGCGCGGCGAGCTGGCCGACGCCGAGGTGAGCCTCGACGAGGTGAAGCTGGTTGTCGAGTTTCTCCGCGACCTCCGCGAGGAACTGGACCGCCGCGTCGAGGGCTTCCTCGACGCCGAGCGCCGCGGCTGGCGCGACGACCCGACCGACCTGGACGACGAGGAGATCCCGCTTCGCGACCCCGAGGAGCCCGGCGTCGACGAGATAACCGAGTGGGCCCGCGACGCCGGCTACGGCGAAAAAGTGTGGGCCAGGGCCGAGCAGGTGGGCGCCGTCGCCGCGCGGATCTTGGACGAAACAGAAGAGGAGGACGGCGAGGCGCGAAGCGCCTCGGAATCGTCGAGCGGGCAAAGCCCGCGAGACCGCCAGCGCGCCGCCCCGGGCGTCGGACGGACGCTCAACGCCTGGTACCGTTGCGATCACGAGACGTACTTCCGGGAACTCGAACTCCTGCGCACGTGGGACGAGACCGAGCCGTCCGACTCCTGGCGCCGCGCCTACAACGCCCGGCTCGCGCTGCACAACTGCGTGCCCGCGGACGCCATCGGCGAGCGCCTCGCCGACTTCGGCGGCGGCGTGCTCATGTCGGCGACGCTCGCGCCGCTCGACGTGTTCCGGGAGGTGACGGGGCTCAACTACCTCGAGTCCGAGGGACGACCCGTCGAGGATCGGACCTACGGCCTCGGGTTCCCCGAGGGGAACCGGGCGTCGTTCGCGGTCGACGCGCCGAAGTTCACGTTCTCGAATCGCGGTCCTCCCGGCGAGGACAACGAGACCCGGCGCGCGCACGCCGACGCCGCGGCGGAGGTGGCGGCAACGACACCCGGAAACGTCCTCGTCGGGATGCCCAGCTACGGCGAGGCGGAGTGGATGGCCGGCGAGTTGGAGGCGAACGGCCGGGTCGACAAGGCTGTCCTCATCGACGAGTCCAGCGACGACACCGCGACCGAGGCGCTCAAAACGGACTTCTTCGACGGCGACGCGAAGGTGCTCGTCACCAGCATCCGCGGCACCCTCACCGAGGGCGTCGACTACGAGGGGGACCGCCTCGCCGCGGCGGTGATCTGCGGCGTCCCGATCATCAACACGTCGTCGCCGCGGACGCGTGCGGTGAAGACGGCGTACGACCGGGAGTTCGGCGAGGGGTTCGAGACGGCGCTAACCGTCCCCGCGGTTCGGAAGGCCCGGCAGGCGATCGGTCGGGTGATCCGCGGCAGCGACGAGGTCGGCGTGCGGTGTCTGATCGACGCGCGCTACGCGCGCGAGTCGTGGAACGCGGTCCGGGAGTACCTCCCCGAGTACGAGCGCGAGGAGTTCCGCCCGGTGAGCTCGGACATGCTACGCTTCGGGCTGGAGCGGTTCTGGGACGATCATCGGTAGTCGCCGCGGTTGAGACAGGCAGTTCCGACGCTGCAGTCATGGATTCGGTGTCGACCGCGAACGCCCCCGGCGTTCTGCGCTCGCGCGACTCGCTGTGCTCCTCGTCGGTCGGCTTCGCCTCCCTCCTGCGGTGCTTGCTTCGTCGGGCTTCGCGCAGAACGCCGGCCCCTTTCAGTCCCACCCGTCGGTTGTTCGGGCGAGCGGTGCGGCACGGACACCCGCTCGTGCCGCTCCGGGGTGTCGGGAGTCGCCGTCGGGCCGTCCGCCGATCCTCAGCGACGCGCGACGAGGACGAACGTGTCGGTGCGTGTCTCGGCGCGCTCGACGGTGAAGCCGGCGTCCTCGAACGCGCTGGCGGCGTCGCCGACGCCGAACCGCTCGTCGCGCGGCGGCCCGGCCTCGCCGGGGCCGTCGGCGGTCCAGTCGACCGTGACGACGCGGCCGCCGGGGCGGACGACGCGCGCGAGTTCCGCCAGCGACTCGTCGCTCGCGTACTCGTGGTACGTCATCGTCGAGAAGGCGGCGTCGAGGGTGTCGTCGGCCAGCGAGAGGTCCTCGACGCCGGCGGTGACTGTCTCGACGTTCTCCGGAGTTCCCTTCTCGGCGTACAGGTCGTGCATTTCCGACTGCACGTCGACGGCGTAGCAGGTGCCGACGTGCGGCGCGATCACGTCGGTGTAAAAGCCGGTTCCGGACCCGAGGTCGGCGACCGTCGCGTCCGCGGGGACCGCCAGCGCGGCGAGCAGTTCCTCGCCGGAGCAGTAGCGGAATCGGCCGGGGTCTTCGAGCTTGTCCGCGCGGTCGGCGTCGAACGTGTGAAATCCCATCGTCGTTCGGTAGGTGTCGAGGAATAATACCCCCGGCGGTTTGTCGCCTCCTGTCGAGCGGCCACTATGCACGTCCGCGAGGCCGACCGCGGCGACGCCGAGGCGGTCGCGTCGGCTCCCCGAGAGCGTTAAGGTGATACGCCGACCACCGTGCAGTATGTCAGTCCGCATCCGCCGCCCGCGGGCGCGCACCTGCGAACGGTGCGGCCGCGAGGAGCGGTTCGACGACGAGACCGGAAGCTGGGTCGTCGCCGGGGACAACGCCGCCGGCGAAGTGTACTGCATCCACGAGTGGGACATCAACGGCTCGTTCGTTCCGTTCGAGGACGAAGCGACCGAAGCCTGACGCGATCGGGTCCTCGCCGCGAACCCCGCATCACAGCGTGACGTCGCCCGCGCCCGCTCCCCGTTCAGCGCTCCGCTCGGTCGATCACGTCCGCGAGCACCGTCATCGTCCCGTCCATGTATCCCGTATCGACCACGACGTCCGCCGCGTCCGTCGCGACCCCGTCGGCGTTCGCGAGCGCGTAGCTCTCGCCGGCGATCGCGAACGTCGAGGCGTCGTTCATCGAGTCGCCGACGGCGACGAACGACGACGGCTCCCGGCCGAGGACCGACGCCGCCTCCCGGAGCCCGTTCCCCTTGCTCACGCTCGGGTCGGTGAGGTGATACGCGTACCCCGTGTCGAGGAAGGTGAGATCGAACTCGTCGGCCACCTCGCGGAGGAGCGCCTCGTCGGCGGTGACGCGGGCGGCGACCTCCGTCTGCCGCCAGCGGTTCGCCGTGTCCGCGTCCCCCCAGCCCAACTCACCGCCGCGTTCGCGGAAGGCGTCGGCCGCCGCGGCGACGCGCTCTACGTCGCCCTCGATGCGCACCTGTTCGTCGACGCAGACGACGCCGCCGTTCTCCGCGATCACCCGCTCGGGGATCCCGACGAAATGACACAGCGCGATCGGGTACGGGAACGACTTGCCCGTCGCGAGCACCACCGGCGCGGGCCACGCCGGGAGCACCCGGAACACGCGCGGGTCGATCGTGTGCTCGGGCGTCGTCAACGTCCCGTCGATGTCGAGCGCCAGGGGCGGGAGGTCGGCCTCCGAGGGGATATCGAGGCCGGCGGACGGATCGGTCGTCATTGACGGGCGAAGGGGGTGCCAGCGAAAAGGGGCGTCGGTTCCGCAGGGTGAACGTCGAACCCCGGCCGGAAGTCCCGAGACTCAGCGCATTCCCGGCGGCGGGCCGTCGTCCCCGAGGTCGTCGTCGTCGGTGTCGACGTCGAGCCCGAGTTTCTCGCGCTGCTCACGCAGCGCGTCGATCTGCCGGCGGTAGTACAGCAGTCCGCCCCCGCCGACGACCGCGAGGAGGGCGAACACCGCCCCGAAGATCCGGATGTCCTGCGGGAGATAGAACTGGACGATCACAGACTCGGATTGCACGTCGTCCCAGCGGACGTGCAGCCTGTTCTCGTCGTCGACGGACGTGGTCGCTCCGCCGGGGTTCACGTCGCCGAACACCGGCAGCGACGCGCGGCGGTTCGGCGGGAGCACGACCTCGTAGGACCCCTTCACGTACGTCGGGAGCGCGAACCGCTTGGGCGTCGACCCCGCGGTGAACGCGACTCGGTCGCCCTCGACGTCGCCGTCGCCGGGGAGGTCGATCCGGACCACGTCGCGCGTCCGATCGACCGCGCCGCGATCGGCCAGCTCCGAGCCGTTGATCACGGTTCCGTTGGGGTAGCGGTAGCGCACCGCCCGCACGTCCAGCGGGTTCGTGCCGCCGAGGCCGTCGCGTCTGAACAGTTCGAGCTCGCTCCCGTTGACCGCGTACACCGCCGAGAACGTCGCGTCGTCGTGGATCGTGATGTGTGCGTCCAGCTCCGAGTCGACGCTCGCGTTCCAGTCGTACTCGCCGCCCGCCGGCGACTGGTCGAGCCGTTCGTCGGAGACGGAGCCGCCGCCGAAGAAGCCGAGACACCCCGAGAGCGCGAGCATTCCCACGAGCGCCGCGAGCGCGAGGAGTCGTCTCCGTCGAGCCATGCTACTGCGGGATGACGGCCTTCAGTTCCGCGGGGAGATAACCGCCGATGGACGCCAGGAGGCCGGGGGCGTCCGTGTTCTCCCGGCAGATGACGCTCTGTTCGAGCAGGCCGAGCCGTTCGACGGTGACGATGTCGTTCGCGTGGCCCGCCCGGTTGACGGTCGCGCGTACCTCCGCGCGAGTCGCGGAGTTGGCGTTCACGCGCCCCTGGCCGCGCGTCCAGTCGTACAGCCGGTCGCGTTCGTCGTCCGCGAGCTCGTGGTCGCCGTCCTCGTCGTACACGAACCGCATGGACAGATGCTGGACGATGCCGAAGCGGTCGCGGATCTGCTCGGGCGACCCCGTCCCGAGCCCGAGCCCGTCGGCCGGGATCCGGACCTCCGTGCCGGCGTCGAGCACGAAGCCGTCCTCGTCCCAGCCCTCCAGCGTGCCGACGTACCTCTCGCCGTCGGTGAAGTGGTCCGTGATCTCCCCCCACTCTTCGCGGAGGACGTTTCGAGCGACCGTCTCGTCGTCGCCCGAGACGGTCACGGAGACGAAGTCGTCGTGTCGTACGCCGACCTCGAACTCCACGTCCAGGTCGCCGAGGTCGTTGGCGACGAGCGAGGTCATCCCGTCGAGCGCACGCTCGCGGGCGTCGCCCGAGACGTAGCACTTGGTCGCGAGAACGACCATTTAGGCTTCGGCCTCGGCTTCCTCGCGGTCGACGTTGAGCTCGTCCGCGAGCTGGTCGATGCGCCACTCCATCGCCTCGACGAGGCGGCTGTTCTCCATCGACTCCAGCGGCGACCCGCACTCGGGGCACTCGAAGCCGAACTCCATCGCCTCCTCGAACTCGAAGCGGATCGAGTCGATCTCACACAGGTAGAACTGGTGGTCGGACTCGTACGACCGGCGCTCCTCGAGCCCCTCGAGCAGGCGATGCATCTCCTCTTGGAGGTTCTCCGGAATGTTCTCGTAGTGGAACGTCCACAGGTAGGTGAGCCACCCTGAGTCCTCGTCGCGCACGCGCCGATACGACGCCAGGTCGTTCTCGTACAGGATGAACAGCGCGCGACGCACGTCGTTCAACTCCAGTCCCATCTCCTCCGCGAGTTCCTCGTCGGTGACCTCGCCGTCCGGCGGGGCCGCGGCGACGGGCATCCCCGTCGGACCGACGAGCTCGTGGAGGTACTTCTGGATAACAGGGTCTTCCAGGAGGTCCTCAAAAGCCATTTGTCGATTATGGGGGTGGATATCGGTTAAAGTCACCGACTCGGCGGGTCGCCATGGCGCGAGCGCCGGGGGCACCCGCCGCTCCGGGCCCGGACCGTCTTCGACCGAAGCTCGGGAGCGGATCGCGGTGTCCGTCACGCAGAGTTATCCCTGCCGCACCCGACACCGGATCCCGACGCATGTCGGACCCGTATCCGTCAGTCCCCACGGACACACTCGCGAAGGGAGGGTGGTGCGAGCGCGAGCGTCGACGGACGACCGAGTTCGACGCGGCGGTCGTCACCGTCGAGGCGGCGACCGTCGTGTACGAGGACCGCACGCTCCGCGACCGGGTCGCCAAACAGACGGGGCTGGACCGGCTGTGGCGGTTCTTCGTCGCGAGTCGGCTCACGGTGTCGCCGGCGACCCGCCCGTCCTCGGCGCTCACGAGCCTCGTCGCCAACCGGGCCCACGCCGGGTTCGCGGACACGCTGACGGAGCGCGGCTTCGAGGGCGTCCGGCGGGTCGACCCCGATGCGGTCGACTCGTCGGCGGCCGCGCTCGGCGACGACTCGCGGGTCGCGGGGTACGACGCGCTGTGTCGCCTCGACGGCGTCGCCGTCCGCGCGCGCGGTTGGGCGGCCGTCCGTCCCGTCGGCGGCGCGTACCTCCTCGTCGGGGGAGCGTATCCGACCGCCGTCCGAACTGCGCCCGACGAGCACACGGACGACGCGCTCGCCGAGGCGTTCGACTCGGACGGCTTCAGGGAGGAGTTGTTCTCGCTGATACGTTCGACGGGGTGATCGTCGACCGCGACGGCGCCCGAAAACCGTGATCGTTCAGGAATGCGACGGCATCTCGCCGCGTCGCCGTCACCACCGACCGCGAAGCACCGCGCTGGCGACTCCTCCCACGTCGAGTCGGGCCGGCGCGACACCGAGCACGTGCGCGAGCGGGCCCGCCGGGACGCCGGGGTCGACGCGAGCGACCTCCACGTCGCCGACGTGGACGCCGATCGGGACCCGGTGGATCAGTTCACCGACCCGGCCCGGTAGCTGCTCGAGAAGCGACTCCAATCGTCCGAGCGTCCGAAGGGTGTCGGCCGACACGTCGATCCGACCGTCGACGGAGCGAACGACGAGTCGGTCGCCGTCGACGGTCGCCTCGACGTCGACCGCGACGCGGAGGTCGCCGACGGCGACCGGGTCGGCGTCGCCGCCCGCCGGCCGGGAGCCGTCGCGCGGCGAACCGTCAGTCACTCCTCGGGGTCCTCGTGCTCGCTCGACGAGACGCGGACCGTCCCGTTAAGTCTCCAGTGGGCGTGGACCGCGTCCTCGTCCGCACTACTCGGGACATCCACCTCCAGATCGTCGAAGCTGTAGCTGACCTCGGCGCCCCGCCCCGTGAGCCGTTCGTACAGGGCGATGCCGAAGTCGGACCACGTGGTCGGCTCCCCTCGACGGGCCTCGGCCGTGTCGTCGGCGCTCATTACTATCTGGACTAAGGGTTCCGACCGACTTATCGGTGTTCCCCGGCGTCTCGGTGGTCCGGAGCGCCCCGGGACTCGCTGTGTTGTGTTGCCCCCTCGATCGCACGGGGTCTCACTGATGCCGAAGCGTGTGACGCGCTCCGGATTATTTCCGTAATTTTCTCGTTGAAATACTATTCGACGCGGCGAGCGAACAGCAGGTAGCCGGTGTGGCCGACGCCCGCTGTGCTCGGGCGGGTGCCGCGCTCGTCGACGGTGAGTTCGCGCTGGATCGTCTCCAGCGTCTCCACGTCGCCGAGGCCGGCCTCCCGGGCGGCGAGTTCGGTGTCGCGCGCGTCCTCCACGAACGGCGTGTACACGGCGACGTAGCCGCCGGGGACGAGCAACTGCGGGGCTCGTTCGACGACCGCGGCGGCGTCGCCGGTGTCGAGGGTGATCAGATCGAACGGGTCGCCCGCGGCGAGGTCGTCGAGTTCGTCGGTGAGGTCGCCGGTTCGAACGTCGACGCGGTCGCTCACGCCGCCCAGCTCCATGTTCCCGCGGGCGACCTCGGCGAACTCGGGGTCGACCTCGAAGGTGGTCACGTCGGCGCCGATCCGACCGAGGAATCCCGACAGGACCCCCGTTCCGGTGCCCGCATCGAGCACGCGATCGCCCGACTGCGCGCCGGTGTGGCCGATGACGAGCCCGATGTCGCGCGGCATCATCGGCGCGCCGGTGCGCTCGAAGTGGTTGAACAGATCCGGTCCACGTAGGCGTCGGGCGTGGAACGCTTCGCCGAGATGCGTCTCCAGCACGTCGCCGTGGGCCACGTCGTCGGGCACCTCCAGCACGCCGAGGTCGGTCTGGAGTTCGTCGCCGGGACCGCGGAGGTACTCGCGGTCCGAGTCGGCGTGGACGAGGAGGTACGAGCTCACTCCAGCCCGGAGATCGCCGCGGCGAGGTCGCCGTCGGCGTCCTCGAGCGCCTCGCGGGCGTCGGCCTCGCTCACGCCCGCACGGGTCGCGACGAGCTGGACGTCCTCGTCGGTGATGCCGTCGGCGTCCGCCTCGCTTTCGACGGCCTCGGCCGCGTCGCCGTCGCCGCCCTCGTCGCCGTCGCCGAGTTCGCGGGTCGTCGGCTCGCCGACGATCTGGTACGTTTCCTGTCCCTGGGCGTCCATGCGCGTGACCTGCGCGCCGTCGAACACGAGCTCCTCGTCGCCCGTGCGGATGACGACCTCCTCGGCGTCCATCTCGGTCACGTCGATGCCCATCTGCTTCATCATCTGCTGCATCTTGCGCGGGTTCATCCCGCCGCCTCCGAACATACCCGTGAGGTCGACCGCGCGGAGCAAAAGCGTGGCGAAGCGGCCGCTGGCGGCACCCGACGAAGGAAGGCCGTCTCTCGCCCACGTTCGTGAACGACCCGCCATCCCCGCGTTTCATCCCCCCCGCGACCCTCGTGGGGTACGTGTACCTCTCTCACCAGACATGGCCCGAGTTGGGCGACTACGTCGCCGAGGAGTCGGTCGCGGTCGTCCCGCTCGGCTCCACGGAACAGCACGGCCCGCATCTGCCGCTGGCGACGGACTACCTCATCGGCGAGGCGCTCGCCCGCGAGGCGACCGATCGAACCGACTTGCTCTGCACGCCACCCGTGCGGATCGCCGTCTCCGAGCATCACCGACAGTTTCACGGAACGATGTGGGTCGAGCCGGCGGTCTTCCGCGACTACGTCGAGAGCTTCTCGCGCAACCTCGCGTACCACGGGATCGACCGCATCGTGTACGTGAACGCCCACGGCGGCAACGTCCAGCATCTCCGCGAGGTCGGCCGTCGCCTCCGCCGCGACGAGACGGCGTTCGCGGTCGAGTGGATGTGGGACGAGTCGATCCCCGATCTCGTCTCGGAAGTCTTCGAGCATAACGGCCCGCACGGCGGCCCGAAGGAGACCGCGATGGTCATGCACATCGCAGAGGAGCTGGTGCGGACCGACCGCCTGGGGTCCGCCCGCGACGGCGGCATCGTCGACCTCTCTGACGCGGATCACCGGGAGTTCGGCGCCCGGACGTTCTACGACTCCGCGGACAACTCCGAGAACGGTGTCTTCGGCGATCAGACCGACGCGACGCCCGAGGTGGGCGAGGAGCTGTTCGAGGCGGCGACCGACCAGCTCGTGCATCTCCTGGAGTGGATCGACGCCCAGCCGTTCGCGGACCTCATGCCCGAGCCGCACGTCGACCCGCAGCCCGGCAGCCGGCGATGACGCCCGACGACGCCGACGAGGTCGCGGAGGCGCTCGCGGCGGCCCACCGGACCGCATCGCCGCTCGATCCCGACGACGGGTCGATGTCCGTCGTTCCGGGATCGATCGACGACGCCTACCGCGTACAGGCGCGCCTCGTCGACCGACTCGCCGCCGACCGCGACGACCCGGTCGGGTACAAGATCGGGTTCACCAACGAGCGCGTTCGGGCGGATCTCGGCGTCGACGAACCCGGGTACGGCCGACTCCTCGAATCGACGGTCGTCGACCCGCCCGCAACCGTCGCCGCCGCGGAGTTCGTCGACCTCCGGATCGAGCCGGAGATCGCGTTCCGGCTCGACGACGATCTCCCGCCCGACGCCTCCCGCGCCCGTGTCCGCGACGCGGTGGCGACGGTGCACCCCGCGATCGAACTGGTCGACAGCCGAACGGGGTGGACGTTCGACGCGCCGCTGGCGGTGGCGGACAACTGCCTCGACGCGGGGCTCGTGCTCGGGTCCGGAACCGCCATCGACGATCGCTCGTTGGATGAGGAGGCCGTGACGCTTCGAGTCGACGGCGAGCGTGTCGACTCGGGCGTCGGCGCGGACGTGCTGGGGCACCCGCTCGCGGCGATGGCGTGGCTGGCGGAGGCCGTCGACGGACTCCCGGCCGGCACGCTCGTCACGACCGGATCGCTGACGGAGCCGGTACCCGTCGCGGCCGGGGAGACCGCGACCGCGACGTTCGCGTCGCTCGGGAGCGTCGAGCTCCGGGGTTCGTAGGCGAACAGGCGACACCCGCGGCCCGGTCCGTCGTCCGAGCCGTCCCCCCGGACCACCGAACGTCCGATCGACGGTCCGAGGCCTGTTCCCGTCGCGGTGTGTCGCACACCCGCTGTCCGCGACGGGTCCGTACTCAGCGCATACCGGGGCTGGTTCCGGATTCGTACTTGAACTCTCGCCGTCGGCAGGACCCCCGCTAGTCGGCCTTCGTGCTCACGGCGAGCCCGGAGCCGACGGGGAGCACCGCCGTCTCGAAGTCGGGGTCGTCGCGGACGGCCTCGAGGTAGTCGGCTATCCCGCGGGTCTGGTCGTTCGCGGACGCGATCGCGCCCCCGGTGTCCTCGTCCCCCTCGGCGTGCGCGAGGAGCGCATCGAAGTCGATCGGGCCGCGCATCACGTTGTCCGCGGCGACGACGCCTCCCGGCGCGACCTTGTCGCGGACGGCGTCGAACGCGTCCACGTACCGCTCCTTCTGGTGGTCGACGAGCACCACGTCGAAGGGCCCGTCGTAGCGTCCGACCGTCTCCATGGCGTTCCCCTCCTCGAAGACGCAGCGGTCCGCGAGGCCGGCCTCACGCATGAACTCGCGCCCCTGATCGAGTTCCTCGGCGTCGAACTCCGTGAGGATCACCCGCTCGGCGCCGCCGCGGAGGAACCACGAGGCGGAGTAGCCGAACCCGGAGCCGAACTCGAAGACGGTGTCCGCGTCCGCGAGACGTGCGAGCAGGCGGAGAACGGCACCCGACTCGGGACCGATGTTCGGGAAGTCGTGTTCGTCGGCGAACGCGGCCATCTCCGCCTGCACCTCGGTGTGTTCGGGGCCGGTCGCACGCAGAAACCTGGAGACCTCGTCTGTGAGTACCATGGGTCCGGATCGGGGGCCGGCGACTTGTATCCCGACGCCGGAGTGGCCCGGAGCGGTCACGGAGACGAGTCATCCTCGGGTCGCCGGGGATTTATGCGGCTCCCTCGCGCCGGTTGGGCACGGGATGGACACCCACCTCACGCTGGAGTTCGGCCACCGCGACCCGCTCCCCGCCGGCCACGCCGACGAGGTTCGAACGCCCGACGTGCTCGTCGAGCGGTTCCTCCGGGAGTACACCGACCCCGGCGACCGCGTGCTCGACCCGTTCGCGGGGTTCGGGACGACCCTGCTCGCCGCCGAACGCCTCGGGAGGGTACCGTTCGGCATCGAGTACGAGGCGGACCGCGTCGCCGCGATCCGCAACCGCCTCGGCGACGATCACGGCGGGGAGATACGCCACGGAAGCGCCCTCAACCTCGACGGGTCGTGGGTCCCGCCCTGTGACTGCTGTTTCACGTCGCCGCCGTTCATGACCCACAGCATCGACCTGGACCCCTTCGAGAACTACGAGGGCGAGAGCACGTACGCCGACTACCTCGACGACATCGAGGCCGCGTTTCGCGGCGTCGCGTCGGCGATGGCACCCGACGGAATCGTCGTCGTCGACGTGGTGAACCTCCGCGAGAGCGACCACGTCACGCCGCTGGCGTTCGACGTGGCCGACCGCGTGAGCGAGGTGTTGCGGTTCGACGGGGAGGTCGTGATCGAGTGGGAGGGCGACGGCTACGAGGATATGCCGGGGCGCTACGGCTACGGGTTCGACCACTCGTACTGTCTGGTGTTCGAGAAGCAATCCAGCGGGTGAGCCGAACTGGTCGCCGTCAGACCGAGAGGTAGCCGCCGAGCACGAGCAGCACGAAGCCGATCGCGGCGGCGGCGGTGTAGAAGGTGCCGGCGTCGCGGGCGGCGGTGCGGACCTTTCCGTCCTCCAGCGCCGAGCGAACCTTGCTCCCGCCGACTTCGACGAGCCCGGTCATGACGACCCACAGCGCCAGCATCGTGAGCACGACGTGGCCGCGCGGCGGCGCGAACAGCCCCTCGGCGCCGTACACCGTCGCGGCCATGTGGCCCCCCGTCGCGAGGAACACGAGCGCGCCGACCCGCGTGATCGTCGACACCCCCGAGACGACGCCGCCGAGCAGTTCGGGGGTCACGTCGCCGTCTTTCGCGAGCGGGATGACCTTCCAGGCGGTGAGGACGACCGCGCCGACCCAGAGGCCGGCGAACAGGGTGTGAAACACGTACGCCGCGGTGAGCGCGGCCTGCATCGGAGCGACTTGCATGGACAGTCACAGCGACGGGAGCCACATAAATCCCGACACGACGCGGCGACGCCTCCGCCCCGGGCGCCGGCGTGGTCGTCGCAGCCAGCGGGCCGACGCGGTCCACGGTGCGCCCGCCTTGCCGGTGTCGGCTCCAGTCCGCTTAAGCCACGGGCCCGTGATGGATCGGTCATGTTCGACCCCGACGATCTCGAAGCCATCCGCGAGGGCAAGCGAGAGTGGGAGGAGGAGACCCTCTCCCCGACACTCGACCGCTTCGGGGAGCGCGAGGAGGAGTTCACCACCGACACCGGCGGCCAGGACGTGAAGCGGCTGTACACCCCGGACGACGTGGGCGACCTCGACTACGAGGACGACGTGGGGTTCCCAGGGGAGGAGCCGTACACCCGCGGCGTCTACCCGACGATGCACCGCGGGCGCCTGTGGACCATGCGCCAGTACGCCGGGATGGGAACCGCCGCCGAGACGAACGAGCGCTTCCAGTACCTGATCGACCAGGGTTCCTCGGGACTGTCGATGGCGTTCGACCTTCCCACCCAGATGGGCTACGACTCCGACGCCGACATGGCCGCCGGCGAGGTGGGGAAGTCCGGCGTCGCCATCGACTCGCTGGAGGACTTCGAGCGCGTCTTCGACGACATCCCGCTGGACGAGGTGTCCACCTCGATGACGATCAACGCGCCCGCCGCCGTCCTGTTGGCGATGTACATCGCCGTCGGCGACCGCCAGGGCGTCGACCGCGAGGAGCTTCGGGGCACCATCCAGAATGACATCATGAAGGAGTACATCGCGCGGAACCTCTACATCTACCCGCCGGAGCCGTCGATGCGACTGATAACGGACATCTTCGCGTTCTGCGCCGAGGAGGTCCCCAGCTTCAACACCATCTCCATCTCGGGGTACCACATTCGCGAGGCAGGATCCACGGCCGCCCAGGAGATCGCGTTCACCCTCGGCGACGGCATCGAGTACGTGCAGGCGGCCGTCGACGCCGGCCTCGACGTGGACGAGTTCGCGCCCCAGCTTTCCTTCTTCTTCAACGCCCACAACAACATCTTCGAGGAGGTCGCGAAGTTCCGCGCGGCCCGCCGGATGTGGGCGGAGATCATGGAGGAGCGCTTCGGCGCGGAGAACCCCAAGTCGAAGCAGCTGAAGTTCCACACCCAGACCGCGGGCTCGACGCTCACCGCCCAGCAGATCGAGAACAACGTCGTCCGGGTCGGCTACCAGGCGCTTGCGGCGGTGCTCGGCGGTACCCAGAGCCTCCACACCAACGGGAAAGACGAGGCGCTGTCGCTGCCGACCGAGCAGTCCGTTCGCACCGCCCTCCGGACCCAGCAGATCCTCGCCCACGAGTCGGGTGCCGCGGACACGATCGACCCGCTCGCGGGAAGTTACTACGTCGAGAGCCTCACCGACGGGATCGAGGAGGAGGCGTTCGAGATCCTGGAGGAGGTCGACCGCCGCGGCGGGATGCTCGACGCCGTGAAGAGCCAGTGGGTCCAGCGCCAGATCCAGGACACCGCCTTCGAGCGCCAGCGCGAGATCGAGGAGGGCGAGCGGATCATCGTCGGCGTCAACGAGTACGAGGTCGAGGAGGACGCCCACGTCGACCTGGAGGACGTCTCCGAGGAGGAGGAGCAAGCACAGATCGACCGGGTGCAGGCGCTCCGCGAGGACCGCGACTCCGAGGCCGTCGAGGACGCGCTGGCGGCGCTGCGCGACGCCTGTCGGGGCGACGCGAACGTGATGCCGTACATCGTCGACGCGGTGAAGGCGTACGCGACGGTCGGCGAGATATCCGACGTGATGCGCGAGGAGTTCGGCGAGTACAAGCCGGGGCAATAGCGCCCGGCGCGACCTGTCGTGTACCCGTCCGTCGGGCGATTTTATCCTCCCGCCGTCGTACTCGTCGAGTATGCATATCGACCACGCCGGGATCGCGACCGAGGACGCGGCCGCACTCGCCGCGCTGTACACGGACCTGCTCGACTGCGAGATCGCCCACCAGGAGGAGTTCGACGGGATGGCGGTCGTCTTCCTCGAGCTGGGCGACTCGTATCTCGAACTGCTCGAACCGCTCGACGACGAAGGGACGATCGCCGGCTACCTCGACCGCAACGGGCCGGGGATCCACCACCTCGCGTTCGCGACCGACGACATCACGGGCGCGCTCGATCGCGCCCGAGATCTCGGGGTCGGGCTGATCGACGAGGAGTCGCGGCCGGGCGCGTGGGGACACGAGGTCGCGTTCCTCCATCCGCGAGACACCGGCGGCGTGCTCGTGGAGTTCGTCGAGCACTGAGCGGTCGCCACGTGGATGGTTGTCACAATATCGTTCCGGAGTTATTTGTTCCAAGCTTCTCGGTAGAATTATATTTCGACTGCCATGGATCTCCCCCGTGGAACGACGTGACTTCCTGGCCGGCGTCGGCGCGAGCGCGGGAGCGCTCGCAGTCGGCACGACCGGCGCACGAGCGGAGACGACGGACAGCGATCGGGTGGACGAGCTCCTCTTCGACTCGACGGCGAGCCTCCTCGGCGCCGACGGCGAGCCCGCGGCCGCCGACGCCGACTTCGTCGCGGTGCGCGCGGAGCCGACGGCGACGAACGTCGACGAGGACGGCAACGGCGACGCCGTCGAGTACCCGGAGGACCGACAGATCCCGCTGGTGGGCGTCGACGACGGCGTCGTCGCCTTCGGCGCGCCGGTCGTCCAGAACGGCACGGACTTCCTGTACGGGAACGAGGAGGTCGTCCTGAACGCGCTCGACCGCGTCGCCGGGTCGGGCACGGTCGCGTTCGACGAGACACACGGGCAGTTCTACGACGCAGACGCCCACGCCGCGTTCATCGAGTACGCCGAGACCAACGGCTACGCGTTCGAGGCGACGGGCACCGACGGTGACCTCGTCGCCGCGCTCTCAGCCGCCGACGCGGCGGTCGTCACCTCGCCCAGCGAGGGGTTCACCGCGGCCGAGCGCGACGCGCTCGCGGCGTTCGTCGCCGATGGCGGCGGGTTGCTCCTGTTCGACCAGTCGGACTTCCAGAACTTCGACGCGACGGACAACCTCAACAAGATCGCGGACGCGCTCGATCTGGCGTTCCGGTTCAACGACGACCAGGTCCTCGACGAGGAGAGCAACGACGGCATCGAGTTCGTCCCGACGACGACCCGATTCGACGACGACTACGCGGATCTGTTCGCCAACCGGCAGGGGCTCGGCTTCGAGGTCGACCCCTCACGGACGTACACGGCCGAGGTCGTGAGCGTGACCGACGGCGACACCGTCGACGTTCGGATCCCCCGAGAGAACGCGCCCGACTACTTCGACACGGTCCGCCTGCTCGGCTTCGACACGCCCGAGACGTACGACCCGACCGAGACCACTCCCGAAGAGAGCCCCGAACTCGCCGAGGAGTGGGAGGGGATCGACTCCTACGAGTACCTCCTCGAGAAGGGTCGCGAGTCCGCCGAGTGGGCCGTCGGCGAACTGTCGGAGGCGACGGTCGACCTCTCGTTCGACCCGGAGGAAGGCGTCCGCGGCGGCTTCGGGCGCCTGCTGTGTTACGTCCGGTACGACGCGGACGGCGACGGAACGCGCGACGACCTGTTCAACCGGCGCATCCTCGAGCGCGGGTACGCTCGGGTGTACGACTCGGGGCTCACGCGCCACGACGAGTTCATCGAGATCGAGCGCACGGCCCGCAAGCGCGGCCTCGGCGTATGGACCGAAAGCGACATCGACGTCGTCGAGCCGACGCGGCCTTCGCGGGTCGAGCGCGTACTGTTCCCGCGAGCCGCGACCGTCGCGGCCGGCGACGCCGAGGTGCTGGCGCGGGCGGGCGACACCGCCACCGCGCCCGGCGCACCGCTCGCAGCTGCCGACGCCGACGCCGGCGTCGCGCTCGTCGGCGCACAGACGATCCAGGAGGACTACGACGGCCCAGACGCGCCCGTCGACGACCCCGGGGCGTACGACACTTACCAGTTCACCGCCGGCGTGGTCGACCGGCTGACCGCCCGCGCGGGCGAGGTGCTGATCGACGGCGGGCACGGCCAGTTTGCCGCCGAGGAGTCCGCGAGCGCCGAGGACGCCGCGTACTTCAAGCGCTATCTCGAGGGGCTCGACACCGGGTTCACGCAGTACAACGACCTCTCGTCGATGGGGACCATCGCACGCCGGCGTGCCCTCGTCGTCTCCGCGCCGAGCGAGGAGTACACCGCGGAGGAACTCGACGTGCTCCGGCGGTTCGTCCGCGGCGGCGGCGCAGTGGTCGTGCTCGCCGGCCGCGCCGCCGACCGCGAGCGCGTGAACGGCCTGCTGGCCGGGCTCGGGACCGACCTGCGCCTCGGCGCGACCTCCGTCGACGACCCCTCGAACAACGCCGGCAGCAAGGAACTCCCCGTCACGACCGACGTGGACGTGAACCCGCCGCTCCTCGGCAGCGAGCGCGGCCGCGGGAACGGTAACGGTACGGGCGGAGGGAACGGCAAAGGCCGTGGTCGCGGCGAGGACGACGGGACGGACTCGCTGGCGGGGCTCCTGTTCGGCTGAACCGGCTCCGAGTCGGGTCGCCCCGGGGAGCCCATGGGCGACTCCGTACCCATCGTAACCCCCACGGCGATGGAAAGAGCGTAGTGGGACGGGGTTCATCCCGGTTCCATGCGCGATTGGCTCTCCCACCGGGTCGCCGCCACGCCGGACGCGGAAGCGCTCGTGCTGGCGGCCTCGGGGGAGTCGCTGACGTACGCGGGTCTCGACGCCCGCGCGGAGGCGTTGGCGGCCCGACTGGCCGGACTGGGCATCGAACCGGGCGATCACCTCGCTGTCGTCCTCGGCAACCGGACGGGGTACGTGGCGCTCGTCCATGCCGCGATGCGGCTGGGCGTGCGGCTCGTCCCCTGCTCGGACCGGCTCACGGCCGCGGAACTCGAACCCAGGCTCGCCGCCGCCGACGCGACGGCGCTCGTGTGCGGGGACGACACCGAATCCGTCGCCGTCGCGGCGGCCCTCGACGACGCGGTCCTCGGGACCGACGCCGACGAGGACGACCCCAGCGGGGGCGACGACGGGAGCGCCAACGACGGTGACGACGACGACGCGACTGGCTGGCGGTCTGTCGACGGTTTCGAGCCCGCGCGTGTGGACGACCGCGGCGGCGACGAGGGAGCCGACGGGAAGTCGACCGACTCGCCGGTCCCCGTCGTCTCGCTTGACGACCCCGAGGACGACCGCGTGGTCGACATCGACGCCGCGCCCGAGGGGGAGGTGCCGGCGGTTCGGTGGGGACGCGGGGACACCCTCGTCATGCTGTTCACGTCGGGGTCGACCGGGAGTCCGAAGCTCGTGCCGCTGTCGATGGGGAACGTCCTGTCGTCGGCGACCGCCTCGGCGTTCCGGCTGGGCGTGCTCCCCGACGATCGCTATCTCGCGACGCTGTCGCTGCACCACACCGGCGGGATCATGCCGCTGTACCGGGCGACGCTGTACGGGACGAGCGTCGTCCTCCGGGAGTCGTTCGACGCCGGCGGCGCCGTCGACGACATCCGGCGCTACGACGTGACGGGCGTCTCGCTCGTCCCGACGATGCTCTCGCGGATGCTCGACGCGCGCGGGACCCTCCCCGACTCGCTGCGAGCGGTGCTGCTCGGCGGCGCGCCCGCGCCGGACTCGCTGCTCGAACGCTGTCGCGACTTCTCGGTTCCGGTCCACCCCTCGTGGGGGATGACCGAGGCGGCCTCCCAGATCGCGACCGCGCGCCCCCGGGAGGCGTTCGACCGGCTCGGCACCGTGGGTCGGCCGCTGCTGTGGACGGACGTGACGGTCCGCGACGAGGACGGGACGCGGCTCCCGCCGGGCGAGACGGGGGAACTCGTGGTTTCCGGACCGTCGATCGCCGCGGGGTACTACCGCGACGAGGCGACGACCGACGACGCGTTGACGGACGACGGCGCGCTCCGGACGGGCGACGTCGGCTACCGCGACGAGGACGGCTACGTGTACGTGCTCAACCGCCTCGACGACCGGATCATCTCCGGCGGCGAGAACGTCGACCCCGGCGAGGTCGCGGCGGCGATCCGCGAGCATCCCGGCGTCGACGACGTCGCGGTCGCGGGCCTGCCGGACAACGAGTGGGGCGAGCGCGTCGCCGCGCTCGTCGTCCCCGCCGAGCCGGCCGAGACGGCCGACGACCCGCTGACGGCCGCGGCCGTCGAATCGTTCTGCCGAGAGCGCCTGGCGGGGTTCAAGATCCCGCACACGATCGCGTTCGCCGAGGAGCTGCCCCGGACCGTCTCCGGCACCGTCGAGCGACCGGCCGTGCGGGACCGGCTCGAACGCGCCCGCGACGCCGAGCGCGAATCTGGCGAGACGGACGACGCCAGTAGGGGTACCGACGCCGGGGAGACGACGGCCCGATCCGAAGCCGACCGGGACGGTGCGGACAGCGCGGACGACGCGGACAGTGGAGACGGCGCCGACGATGCCGACGGTGCCAACGGTGCTACCGATGCCGACGGCGTCGACGACGCGGAGGGGAGGGACGGAGACGAGGACCTCGACGACGAGGAGGAGTAAGGCTCCCTCGGTAAACGCGAATTCCCGGGTCGGAAGTTCCACCGACGTTATGGTCGGGCGTTCCCGAATGATAGCTATGAACACGGACCTCGGTCTGCTGGACGAGTCACTGGTTCCGGAGCACGCGCGCGATGTGAAGCAGGAAGCTCGCGAGTTCGCCGAAGAGCACATCGCGCCGGTGGCACAGGAACACTTCGAGGCCGACGACTACCCGTGGGAGGTGCTGGAGGCCGGCCAGGAGGCGGGGCTCGTCGGACAGGACATCCCCGAGGAGTACGGCGGCCGCGGCCTCGATATCTACCAGATGCTCGCCATCGCCGAGGAGTTCTACCGCGCGGACGCCGGCATCGGGCTGACGATGATGCTCCCTTCCTTTGGCAACGAGCTCGTCTACGACTACGGCACCGACGAGCAGTGCGAGGAGTACGTCCGTCCCGTCGCCGAGGGCGATCAGATCTCCGGGCTCGCGGTGTCGGAGCCGCAGACGGGCTCGGACCTCGCGGGCATGACGACGAAGGCCGAGACGGTCGACGGCGGCTACGAGATCACCGGCGAGAAGTACTGGGTCGGCAACGCCGTCGAGGGCGACTGGCTCACCGTCTACGCGAAGACCGGCGACTCCGAGGACCGCTACGGCAACTACTCGCTGTTCATCGTCGAGACCGACTCGGACGGGTACGAGGCCGAACACATCCCCGAGAAGATGGGGATGCGCGCGTCCAAGCAGGGCCACATCGTCATGGAGGACTGCTTCGTCCCCGAAGAGAACCTCGTCGGCGCCGAGGGGGGCGGATTCTACATGCTCGCGGACTTCTTCAACCACGGCCGCGTCGTCGTCGGCGGGCACGGTATCGGCCTCGCCGCGGCGGCCATCGAGGAGGCGTGGGAGTTCGTTCACGACCGCGAGGCGTTCAGCCGGAAGATCTCGGAGTTCCAGTCCGTCCAGCACGACCTCGCGGACATGCGCACCGAGTTCGAGGCCGCGCGGTCGCTCAACTGGCGCGCCGCCGAGAAGCTCCACGAGGGCGAGAACGCGGGGCTGTGGGCCGCGATGGCGAAGCTCAAGTCGACCGAGACGGCCGTCGACTGCGCCGAGCGCGGGATGCAGCTCCACGGCGGGCGCTCGGTCCTGACGGAGCGCCGGATCGCCCGCGTCTACCGCGACGTGCGCATCCCGGTGATCTACGAGGGCGCCAGCGAGGTACAGCGCAACCTCGTGTACCGCCAGTCGCAGTAGTCGGCCGACACTACCGACACCGCAGCCTCCGTGCCGGAGTCGCCAACGCCGGCCCCACCCCCGCGCTTTACCCCCTCCCCGCCGAACTCGGAGTCGACACATGATCTCCTCCGAGCGGATGGCGATGGTCGACCGCAACGCCGCGGCGCTCGGCGTCTCGACGAAACAGCTGATGGAGTCGTCGGGCAACGCCGTCGCCCGCGCGGTCCGCGAGCGGGCGGCCCCCGGCGACCGAGTCCTCCTGATCTGCGGCCGCGGGAACAACGGCGGCGACGCGATGGTCGCCGCGCGCTTCCTCGACGAGTTCGAGGTCGAGACCTTCCTGCTGGGCCGACCGGGGACGATCCGCACCGACATCGCCCGCGAGAACTGGGATACGCTCGTCGAAAGCGACCTCCCGAGCCGAACCGTCACCGACTCCCGCGAGTTCGACCTCGACGAGTACGGCCCGGACCTCGTGGTCGACGCGATGCTCGGTACCGGCGTGACCGGCGCGCTCAGAGAGCCGGAGGCGGCCGTCGCCCGCCGACTCAACGCCGCCGACGTGTCCGTCGTGGCCGTGGACGTACCGTCCGGCGTCGACGCCGATACGGGGACGGCCGCCGGCATCGCCGTCGACGCCGACGCGGTCGTCACCTTCCACGACGACAAGCCGGGGCTCGCGGATCTCGACGCCGACGTGACGGTCGCGGACATCGGCATCCCCGACGCCGCCGAGACGTTGGTCGGACCGGGCGATCTGCTGGCGCTGGGCCGCGACGCCGACTCCCACAAGGGCGACAACGGCGAGGTGCTGGTCGTGGGCGGCGGCCCCTACACCGGCGCGCCCGCGCTGGCCGCCCGCGCCGCGCTCCGCGCCGGCGCCGACCTCGTCCGAGTCGCCTGCCCCGAGCCCGTCGCCCGCGAGATCCAAGGGTACGGCCCCGATCTCATCGTCCGCTCGTTCGACGGCGACCACCTCGCGCCCCGCCACGTTGACGACCTGCTCGACCGCGCGGCCGACCAGGACACCGTGGTCTTCGGGCCCGGACTCGGTAGCGACGACGCGACGCTCGACGCCGTCGCCGAGTTCCTCGCCGGCTACGACGGCCGCGCGGTCGTGGACGCCGACGCGCTCCAGGTCGTTCCCGAGGTCGAGACCGACGCCGAGCTGATCTGTACGCCCCATCAAGGCGAGTTGCTGAGGATGGGCGGCGAGACCGCCGACGACTGGCGAGAGCGCGCCGACCTCGTGACGGCGTTCGCGGGCGATCTGGGCCACACAGTCCTCGTGAAGGGCCGCTACGACGTGATCAGCGACGGGACGGACACCCGGATCGGGCGGACCGGAAATCCGGGGATGACCGTCGGCGGCACCGGCGACGTGCTCGCGGGCGTGACGGGCGCGCTCGCCGCGCAGGTCGAGTCGCCGCTGCAGGCGGCCGCGCTCGCGGCGTGGGCGAACGGTCGCGCGGGCGACGCGGCCGCCGACGAGTTCGGCGACGGCCTCGCCGCCTCGGACCTCCCGGACCGGATCCCACAAGCCCTCCGCGACGAAGGGGAGTGACATGAGCGACGACGACGCACACGGCGACCGCGACGCGGACGACGACCTCACCCACACCGACGACGCGGGCGACGTGCAGATGGTGAACGTCGGGGACAAGCCCGACTCCGCCCGGCGGGCGGTCGCGCGCGGGACGATCCACCTCACCGAGTCGACCGTCGACGCCGTCCGCGGCAACGAGGTGAAGAAGGGCGACGTGCTCGCGACCGCCCGGATCGGCGCCGTGCAGGCGGTGAAACACACCTGGGAGACGATCCCGATGTGCCACCAGATCCCGATCACGAACGTCGACACCGAGTTCGAGGTGAGCGACGATCGCATCGAGCTTGCGGTCGCCGTCGAGACGACCGGGAAGACGGGCTGTGAGATGGAGGCGCTTGAGGGTGTCACGACCGGACTGAACACGGTCTGGGACATGGTGAAGGCCGCCGAGAAGGACGCGACCGGCGGCTATCCAGACACGCGGATCACGGACGTGGAGGTCGTAACGAAAGAGAAGACCGTACTGGAGTGATCTGACGACGGGAACCGCGCCGGCCGTTGCGTCCGCCGGATACCTTTTAATCACGGCCGCGGAACCACCATCCATGATATCACTCGACGAGGCCGTCACCGCCCGGCTGGAATCCCACGGCACGCGCTTCGAAGTCCTGATCGACCCGGACGCGGCGCTGGCGATCAAACGCGGCGAGTTCGACGGCGATCTCGAGGACGTGATCGCCGCCGAGGACGTGTTCGAGAACGCCTCCCGCGGCGACCGACCGCCCGAGGAGGACGTCGAGGAAGTGTTCGGCACGACCGACGCGTTGGATATCATCCCGGAGATCGTCGAGCGCGGGGAGATACAGATCACCGCCGAGCAGCGCAAGGAGATGCTCGAACAGAAGCACAAGCAGCTCGTCAACCGCATCACGCGCAACGCGGTGAACCCGCAGATGGACGACGCGCCCCACCCGCCCGAGCGCATCGAGCGCGCGCTGGAGGAGGCGGGGTTCACGATCGACCCGATGGAGCCCGTCGAGAACCAGATCGACGACGCGCTCGAGGCCCTGCGCCCCGTCATCCCGATCCGGTTCGACGAGGTGACGGTCGCGGTGCAGTTGCCCGCCGACTACGCCGGCTCCGGACAGGCGAAGGTGCGCGAGTTCGGCGATCTGGAACGCGAGGAGTGGCAAAGCGACGGCTCGTGGGTCGGCGTGGTCACGTTCCCCGCGGGGCTGCAGAACGACTTCTACGACCTCGCGAACGAGGTGTCAAGCGGGGAAGCGGAGACGCGCGTCGTGAAGGAGGAAGACGAGATCAGCCGCCGATAGCGGCCCGTTTCGACCGGGGACGGACCCACCGTGGGCCGATCATCCCCGCTTGAAGCCGACGAAGAAGCCGCCGGTGAACCCCGCCGACACCGACAGCGTCGAGAGGATGGTCTCGACCCACGTCGGCGGCGTCTCGGCGGTCGCGGCCGAGCCGAGCGATTCGAACGTACTGCCGAGCTTGTCCCAGTTCACGGTCAGGACGCCCCGTGACTCGAGGAACTTGAACAGCGCGAGCTCCAGCCCGACGATCACCGCGATCAGCTTCGCGATCTTCTTCGCCGCGAACCCGATGATCCCCCCGATAACGGCCCCCGTCCCGAGTTCGAACCCGAGCTGTCGGGGGTCGATATCCAACTGTGCGAGCAGTTCTGGTCCTGGCATACCGCCGTGTGGGCCGTCACCGGTTAAGTCGTTTGTGGGCCGAACGGCTACACGGTCGCGATCGCATACGGTATGCCTCGATGATCGCGCGGTACGGTCGGGAGCCGCCGGACGGCACCGCCGCGGAATTGAAGTCCTCCGGCCGCGTACTCGCGCGTATGCACGCACAGCCACACAGCTCGAACCGCGAGGTGGGTGACAGCCATCCCTGACCGCCACACCGGGGAAGCGCCGACGGCGGTCGTCGCGAAACGCGTCGACCGCGGACGCGCCGACCTGACGGAGATCACGGACCTCGCGACCGCGGCGGGGTACGAGGTGACCGCGTCGCTGACGCAGACTCGGGATCAGGACCCCGCCTACCACTTCGGGGAGGGGAAAGCGGACGAGCTCGCGCGGCTCGTCGCGCGGGAGGACGCCGACGTCGTGATCATCGATAACGAAGTCGGCCCGTACCAGACGTTCAACATCGGGGCGAAGCTCCCCGAGGGCGCCGAGGTGGTCGACCGCTTCACGCTCATCCTCGACATCTTCGGCCAGCGCGCGCAGACGCGCAAGGCGCAGCTCCAGGTCGAGCTCGCGGAGCTGCGCTACGAGCTCCCGCGTGCCGAAGTGAAGGCGAGCCTCGCCAAGCGCGACGAGCGACCCGGGTTCATGGGACTGGGCGAGTACGACGAGTCGCGCGAGCGCGACATCAAGTCCCAGATCAGCCGGATCAAAGACGAGTTGGACGCCATCGCGGAAACCGAGGAGAAGCGCCGCGAGCAGCGCCGCGAGTCCGGCTTCGATCTGGTCGCGCTGGCGGGGTACACGAACGCGGGCAAGTCGACGCTGCTTCGACGCCTCGCGGACGATCTCGACGTCGACGAGAACGCGGAGAGACATCCGGACCTCGACTCGACGGCCGAGTCGCGAAACCAACTGTTCACCACGCTCGGGACGACGACCCGCCGTGCGAACACGGGCAAACGCGACGTGCTGCTCACCGACACGGTCGGGTTCATCTCCGATCTGCCCCACTGGCTGGTGGAGTCGTTCGAGTCGACGCTGCAGTCGGTGTATCACGCCGATCTCGTCTTGCTCGTCGTCGACGCCAGCGAGCCGGTCGAGGAAATGCGCGAGAAACTCGTCACCTCCCACGACACCCTGTACGAGCGCAACGAGGCGCCCATCGTCACCGTGTTCAACAAGGTGGACCGCCTCGACGACGATGAACTCCGTCGCAAGCGCGAGTCACTGTCCGCGCTGGCGCCGAATCCGGTGTGCGTCTCCGGACTGACGGGGGACCGCGTCGAGGACCTGCGCGAGCGCGTCGAGGCGGAGCTCCCCGACTGGAAACGCGAGCTGCTGCTGCTCCCGCTGTCGGACGAGGCGATGAGCCTCGTCTCGTGGGTGCACGACAACGGCCACGTCGAGCGCGAGGAGTACGACGCCGCGCAGGTCGAGTTGGAGTTCCAGGCGCCGCCGGCGGTCGTCGACCAGGTGCGGTCGCGCGCAGCCGACCTCGACCGGGACGCACCTCCGGAGTCGGTCGAGTCGCCGTAGCCGTCGCCGGCGGCGAACACACGCGTGAAGTCTCGTTTCCGGTCCCGTGGGTGCCGTTAGCCTGTAGATACCAAACAGGGTCGGGTTCGACCCCGCGTCCATGATGCGCCATCACACGTTCCACGTCGTCTGCCACGACTGTCCCACGGAACACCTGAGCGACTCCGAGCGTGCCGCGGCTCGGCTCGCCGCGAACCACGAGAACGTCGCGGGTCACGACGTGGCGATCGGCCGCGTGGACTGATCGGCTTCCGCGACATCGGCCGGGTCGCTCGCGAGCGTCGCAGAGGATCACCGCCCGGCCGGTGAGTGGACGGTTTCCGCTCCGTTCCGATCGGATCGACCGAAGCTTGTACCCGGAGCCCGACCGACAGGTATGACCGATCAGCCGTCGGCGCCGGCAGGGATCGATGACCGGCTGGAGACCGCCGTCGACGCGGCCGAACGCGGTGGAACCGTCGCACTCGATGCCTTTCGCTCGGCGCTCGAGGTAGAGACGAAGGCGGACGGGCCGATGGACGCCGTCACCGCCGTCGACCGCTCAGTCCAGGAGCACGTCATCGAGCACGTCGGCGAGACGTACCCCGACGACGCGGTCGTCGGCGAGGAGGACGACGCGCTGAAGTCGGTTCCGGAGACCGGTATCGCCTGGGTCGTCGACCCGATCGACGGGACGGTCAACTACGCGAAGGGGAACCGCGTCTGGATGACGAGCGTCGCCGTCTGTCGCGACGGGGCGCCCGTCGCCGCGGCGAACTACGCCCCGGCGACCGGCGATCTGTACGTCGCCGGCGACGACGCCTCACGCCGGAACGGCGAGCCCGCGACGGTCAGCGATACTGCCGACCCGAAGGCGTTCCTCGTCAACCCGGTGTTCGGCGTGTCTCGATCCCACCGGCGGAGTCTGACTGACGCCGTCGATACCGTCCTCGCGGAGTTCGGCGACGTGCGGCGGTTCGGCTGCGCGCAGGCGGCGCTGTCGGGCGTCGCGACCGGCGAGCTCGACGCCGTCGTCTCGACGGTCGAGCTCAACGCCTGGGACACCGCCGCGGGCGTTCACTTGGTTCGACGAGCCGGCGGCCGCGTGACCGACGTGAACGGCGATCGCTGGGACCCCGGCGCACGGGGGCTGATCGCCTCGAACGACGAGGCACACGGGACGCTCGTCGACGCGTTCGAGGCGACCGAGTGAACGGGGCGCAAGGGATGCGGTCGGATGCGGGACGGCGGCACCGTCGCGGGTCCCCGAAGTCGCTTACTGTAGCCGGTCGATGACCTGTAGGAGCGACTCCTTCTCCTGAACGCCGACGAGCCGCTCGGCCTCCTCGCCGTCGGCGTAGAACTGTAGCGCCGGAATGCCGCGTACCCCGGCGTCGGCGGCGAGCCCCTGGAACGCGTCGACGTCGACTTTGAGCACCGTCAGCCCGTCGACCTCGGCCGCGAGTTCCTTCACCGTCGGCTCCAACATTTTGCACGGACCACACCAGTCGGCGTGGTAGTCGACGAGCACGAGCCCCTCGCCCGTCAGCTCCGCGAACTGTTCCTCGCTCTCGACGTGAACGGGTTCCCCGGCGGCAGTGTTGCTGCTCATACCCGTTAGTTGGCGAGTGAGCGTGTTAACCGTTCCACTCGAATGTCGGCCGCACGCACGACCGCGGAACCGCGGATCGCACGCTGGGACGGACACGACAGCACTCCCGAGCGCCGTCGCTGTCTGGAGAAGCGAACAGGCGACTCGCGGCACGGTCGCGTCCGTCGGTGAGTCGCGCACCCGCTGCACGACGGACGGTGAGGAGTCAGCGCATGCGACGGGATGGCCCCGTCACCGTATTTCAAGTCTCGTACGAGAGCAGGACGCCGTCGTCGACGCGCGCGACGTCGACCAGCTCCAGGCGCGGGAAGTCGTCGAGGAATCCTTTGCCGTCCGCGAGCGTCGGCGCGTCGCGGCCGCCGATAACGAGCGATCCGACGTAGAGGGAGAGTTCGTCGACCAGCCCCCCGTCGAACAGCGAGAATATCACTTCGCCGCCGCCCTCCACCATGACGCGCTCGATCCCCTCGCGTTCGAGCGCGTCGAAGGCCGCTCGGAGGTCGACGCGGCCATCGTCACCGCCGGCGACGATGACCGCCGCGCCGGCGTCGCGGAGGTCGGCCAGCCGATCCGGGTCGGCCTCGTCGCTCACGAGCAGGTACGTCGTCGCCTCGTCGTCGAGGATCCGGGCGTCCGGTGGGGTGCGAGCGCGGGAGTCGGCGACGAGTCGGGCGGGATTCCCGGAACGGCCGTCGCGGAGGCGCTGGACGCGGCGGTCCTCCTCGTCCAGCGTGAGATGCGGGTCGTCCGCGAGCACGGTGCCGACGCCGACGAGCACGGCATCGGCGGCCGCGCGGATCCGGTCGACGCGGTCGAAGTCGGCGGCGCCGCTGATCCGGACCTGCTCGCGGCGGCGCGAGGAGAGCTTCCCGTCGACGGAGACGGCGGCGTTGACGTGGACGTACACGGGAGCGGGGATCCGTCGTCGATCGGCTCAGTTCTGTCGGTGACCGAGCGGCTTCTTCCGCTCGAGCTCGATCTCGACGTGGACGGAGTCGGGGAAGTCCATGTGGCCGACCTCGCGGGCGATGTGGTCGTTCCCGTGGATCTCGAGGCGGCGTGCGAACACCTCGAACGTCCACTCACCGAGCTCGGTCCCGGAGGAGAGGCCCTCGTACAGCGGCACGCGGATACGTTCCGACGGTTCCGTATGTGGGCCCTTGCACTCGGCGCCCTTCCGTTCCAGCATCTCGCGGAGACTGTTCACCGTGTCGTCGAGCGCGGCTCGGTCCCCGCTTTGGAACCGGAGCTTGGTTACGAAGGTCATGAGCTGGGGTCTACCCGTTCTGTTTCGCCGGAGCGCTAAAAGCGCATCTACCCACACACCGGCACGCGGGGGGCTCACACGGGCGTCGTTTTGGCCTCGACGAACGGGCCGATCTGGGAGACCGGAGACGGGCTCGCGGTTGCTGGGGGCCGAACAGCCGTCGTTTCGGCCGGTGGAGCGGTCTCCGCTCCGACATACTCTTCAACCGGGGTGGCTTACCTGTCGCTAATGTCGGTCGAAGCGACTAGCGCCGGAGCCATCCTCTTCCGCGACACCCGCGGCCACAGGGAGTACCTGCTCCTGAAGAGCCGACCGGGGGACTGGGAGTTCCCCAAGGGCGGGGTCGAAGGGGAAGAGGAACTCCAGCAGACGGCGATCAGAGAAGTGACCGAGGAGGCGGGGGTCGAGGACTTCCGTCTCATCGACGGCTTCCGCAGGGAGTACGACTACGTGTTCGAGGCGGGCGGCAACACCATCCACAAGACGGTGCATCTGTTCATCGCCCACTCGTTCGAAGCCTCCGCGGAGCTGTCGACCGAACATCGCGACCTACAGTGGCGCGACTACGAGCAAGCGCTCAACACCATCACCCAGGACGGCCCCCGAGATATTCTCGAGGAGGCCCACGACTACCTGGACGATCTCAAGGCCACCGAGGCGGACGGCTACCTCCTCGGCTCCGAGAGCTAACCGGGAGCGCCCCGCGGCACAGCCGGATCGGAACCGCCGGAACCCGGCGGTCGACACAGCGGTGACACCGAAACCGGTTAGTTCGCGTCCGCGCCACCTCCGGGTGTGTTTCGGGGCGCCGGCGACAGCGAGTTCGCCTTCGAGCTGCTCGTCAGCCGGTGGGCCGAACTCGCCTGGCACCCCGCCGACGGCGAGCGTCCGGTCGTCGTCGCGCGGCAGCTCGGCACCCGCGAGCGTCGCTGGGACACCGTCGTACTGGAGGTCGACCCCGACGCGCTGGCGGCGCGACGCGCGTTCGGTGACCGCGAGCTCGATTCGGACCTCCTGCGCGTCGTCCGCGGGGCACCCGCGGACTACCGGTGGTATCGGGACGCCCTCGACGACCCGGGGTTCCCGTGGCGCTACGTCCGCGAGGCCGTCCATCGCGCGGCCGGCCGCGACCTGATCGAGAAACGCCGCGGGGCGAACGGACGTATCGAGTTTCGTCGCCTGCGCGAGTATCCCGAGTGGGTCGAGCGCGTGGTCGCGATCGAGAACAAGCCGGATCTGGACGCCAGCGCGGCCGCGGCGCTATCCGACCAGCTTCGCCACGACGTGGACGCCGGCCTCGCCGACGAGGTGTGGGTCGCCACCGCCGCGACCGGGGATCGGGTGTCGCCGGCGCTATTGGAGGACATTCCCGTGGAGGTCGGCGTGATGGAGTTCGACTTCTCCGAGGGCGTCGACGCCGACGCGGGGGAGGTCGTCTGGCACCCGACCGCGCTCGACGCCGACGGCGACCCACGAACCCGGCTGCTGTTGGCCGAGCGCGCCTACGGCAAGGGGTGGCGCTCGTTCCGGGAGACGATGCGGCCCGACTGTCGGCACTTCGAGCTTCGCAGGGAGGGGCGCGCGCTCGTTCCGTACTGTGCAGCGAAGGAACGTGTCCCGACGGCCGCCGAGTGCAAGGGCAGCTGTCCGGAGTTCTCGCCCGAGCCGCCGCAGTGGCGAACGCGGGGATGGCCGATCGACGGCGGTCCGGGGAAGGGGATCCGGGCGCTGTTGGAACGGCGGCGCGAGCGGGAGCGCGGGCGAGCGGTCGAGCACAAGGGAACGTGAAAGCGAGGGCGGGAAGAAGGGTCAACCGGTGCGCCGAGCAGAACCGACCGACGAACCGTGAGCCGTGTCAGGGGTCGGCGGCGACGACCACGTCGATTGCCTCGCGCGGCACCGCCAGCTTGAACGTCGGCACCGTTCGGTAGACGACCTCGACGACGTTCTTTCGCCGGAGGCTCTGGAGCGCGCGGCGCACGTCGCCGGCCTCGGGGTCGACGCCGTACTCCTCGCGGACCTTGTTCAGGACGGAGACGACCGACTCCGAACGTTCGTCGTGGTCGGCGACGACGCGGAACACCTGTTCGTGGAGTTCGGGGACCGTGATCCGCTCGGGCACCGCGTTCGGGTCGTCCTCGTCGTCGACGACGCCGGGCTCGACGCCGGTGAGTTCGGCGGCCTCGGCGGTCGCCCGGATGAGGCTGTTGTCGTCGCGGTAGTAGTGGTCCGATAGGTGGGTCTCCAGATAGCCGTGCACGTCGCTGCCGCTGTCCATCCCCCACCGGTCGCCGAGTTCGCTGTTCTTCGTCGGCTGGAGCCGCACCACGTCGGCGAGCCGCTCCAGTTCCTCGTCGGTGAGGTCGCTCATCGCGGGGGGCTTCCCCGCCGGGGTATTTGGGCCTCCCGGTTGCGACGTCCGCGGTCGTGGGGTGCCGGCAGGAAAACGATTAGGTCGCGACGCCGTGAGGCACCTAGCGTGCCCGAATCCGACACCGTCATCCTCGACATCGACGACGCTATCGCCACGATCACGATCGACCGCCCGGACACACTCAACGCCCTGAACGTCGAGACGTTGGAGGCGCTCCGGACGGCCGTCGCGGAGGCGGAGGACGCCGACGTGCGGGCGCTCGTGCTCACCGGCGCGGGCGAGGAGGCGTTCATCGCCGGCGCCGACATCTCCTACATGAAGGACCTCGGCACCCCCGAGGCGCAGGCGTACGCCGAGTTGGGTCACGACATCGCGCGCTCGCTGGAGACGTTCCCCGCGCCCAGCATCGCCGCGGTCAACGGCTACGCCTTCGGCGGCGGCTGTGAGCTCGCGCTGGCGTGTGACCTCCGCGTCGCCGCCGAGAACGCCGTCTTCGGACAGACCGAGATCGATCTGGGGATCGTCCCCGGCTGGGGCGGCACCCAGCGGCTCCCCCGGCTCGTCAACGACGAGGTCGCCCGGCGGCTGATCCTCTTCGGCGACCGCATCGACGCGACCGAGGCCCACGAGTACGGCATGGTCGGCGAGGTGGTCGCCCACGACCGGCTCGACTCCAGGATCGACGAGCTGACCGCCGACCTCGCTGGCCAGCCGAAGTTCGCCGTCGCGGCGGCGAAGGAGGCGATCAACCAGTCGTACGAGACGGGCCTCGATGCGGGGCTCGAGTACGAACAGCGCGTCTTCTCGGGGCTGTTCGGGACGCCGGACCAGCGCGAGGGGATGGACGCGTTCGTGAACAAGCGCGACCCCGAGTTCGAGTAAGCCGCGGCAGCGGAGGCGAGTCTCCTCCGCGGTCCGGTTCCAATCCAGGTGGCAGGCTGTCTCTACCGGGAGTCGCACCGTAGGATACGGACCACTGAGTGGTCTGTACGGGAACGACCGCCTCCTCGGGAGGTATCGTATCCGAAGACAACTGCCACAGACCGGCCGGGAGCGGTCCGAACGATGTCGATTTGTCCGATGAACGACAATTGTCCACAAGTTTCTCTTTTGTCGAGCAGCGATTCCCAGTGTGCACCCGACCGCCCTGCCGGACTCATTTTTCGTTCACTCCGACATGGAGATCGTCTATGCGGACCCCACGTTCTGTACACTCGTTGGGGCAGAATCACGAGAGCAGCTTCGGGGGGCTTCGCTGGCGGATATCGTTGTGCCGGAGTACTGTTCCTCGTTCCGTGAGCAGGTTGCACGGGTGGAAAACGAGGACGCGCCCGTGCTCGGGCTTGCCGTCGAGTTCCGGACGGCCACCGATCAGCCGCAACGTGGCATCGTAGTGAGTTCGCTGATCGAGTGGGATGGCTCCCGGCACGTCCGGAGTACGGTGCTTCCGACGGGTGTGGCCGACTCGCCGGCGAGCCACCTGCTCCATGACAGAGCGATGGACGAGGCCCCGATCGGGATCACGATCTCCGACCCGTCCCAACGGGACAACCCGCTCATATACGTCAACGACGGGTTCTGTGAACAGACCGGCTACGCCCGCGATGAGATTCTCGGTCGGAACTGCCGGTTTCTGCAGGGTGACGCCACGCACGAGGATCCGGTCGCACGGATGCGAGCCGCGATCGAGGCCGAAGAGCCCGTCACCGTCGAACTCCGGAACTACCGGAAGGACGGCACGATGTTCTGGAACCGTGTCACGATCGTCCCGATCCGATCCGATGCGGGGACCGTCACCAACTACCTCGGCTATCAGCAGGACGTGACCGCCGAAAAACGGTTCGAACAGGATCTCACGCTCTTTCGGGAACAGGCGAAGGAGTCGGAGAAAGCCATTTTCGTCACCGACCCCGACGGAACGATCGAGTACGTCAACCCCGCGTTCGAACGGATCACCGGGTATTCGGCCGACGAGGCGATCGGACTCACCCCGCGTATCCTCAGATCCGGACACCAAGACGCGGCGTTCTATGCGGAACTCTGGGATCGGATCACGGCCGGCGAGATCTGGGAGGCCGAACTGACGAACCAGACCAAACACGGGGAGCTATTCGAAGTCAGACAGAAGATCGTCCCCGTCACGGACGAGCACGGGACGATAACGCAGTTCGTGGCGATCGAACAGGACATCACCGAACAGACGCTCACGACACAAACGCTCGACGTGCTCAATCGGGTGTTGCGACACAATCTGCGGAACGCCCTGAACGTGATCGACGGGCACGCGGAACTGTTGGAAACGGAGGAACTGGACGCGGAAGCACGGCAGGCGTCGATCAAAACGATCCGGGATCAGGCCGCCGTGATAGAGTGACGAGCGCATACTCCCGTCTTCAGGCGGGGGTCGAGCGGACACTCGACTCGTTCGTCGGGAAAGTTATGTTGGTGGCGCATCATACTGAGACTGCTACGGAATCGGTGAGATGCCGTCCCCGAACCACAAGGAGAGGTGAACCAGCGGTGGTTCACACGGCAATGACACGGATTCCGATGGGGCGTGCTTGACCGCGCCACAGCCCTCCGAGGGAAACAAACGAGAGTTCCCCCAGTGTGTCGCTGGTTCCCTCCGAGTGCGGGTTGGAACCGAAGGGCGACGACCGCCTGAATCCTGTGGTGGGATTCCACGTCGTTCACGGCGTGGAGGAGGTCAAACCCGATGGGGGCTCACCGCCTTACTCGCGTTCAGTGGCTTGTGGGCGACCTTCCAAGCCGGTCGCCTCGTTGCTCCCGCACCTGAAAACAAGATCGTGTTCTATATTCTCGGGCTCATCGTCGGATTGGCTACCGTCGGAGCGTGGCTGTACTTCTGTTCGGCGTACGCCGGCAGATCGTACCACCGTCGGCGGCTCTTCCGGATAGCAGGTCTCGCGGTGTTCGGAGCGATCGTCAGTATCAAGATCACGAGCCCGATTCATGGCCTCTATTTCACAACGGCCTACGCGACGAGCCCGTTTCCGCATCTCCGTATCCAGTTCGGGGCGATGCACTGGGTCGTGACTGTGCTGGCGTACGCTCTCGCCGCGGTCGGGTTCTATCTGCTGTTCGACCTGTTCAGGAACTCCGAGTACGCGACCAGCCGGTTGGCATTTCTGGTCGGGATCGCAGGGCTTCCAGTCGTCCTCGATCTGATCGGCTTTCTCGGCCGAGACGTGATCCTCACACTCAACTACGAGCCGGTCGGCGTGGGGCTGTTCGCACTCGGCGTGTTATACGTCGCCGACGGCACGTTCATCCGCGTTCGCGCGTTCGGGCGCGAGCAGCTGATCGACGAGCTCGATCAAGCCGTCCTTCTGCTTGACAGGGACGATATCATCCGCGATGTGAACGCTCCTGCGACCCGCCTGTTTCCCGAACTCGCCGGTTCCACTGGGAAGGGACTACCCACGGTTTCACCGCAGGTCGCCGACTATCTCCCGGTCGAGACTCCGAAGCGGATAACGACAACAGTCGCCGGTGGCACACGGCACTACTTGCTTTCAGCACCGCAACTCACCGCTGGCCAGACGGTTCTCGGACAGGCGTTAGTGTTCACCGATATCTCGAAGTTCATCCAGCAGCGTGACGAGATCGAACGCCACGAGTCACAGTTGGACGACCTGGCGGAAGCGATCACCCACGAGCTCAGAAACACGCTCAATGTCATGCAGGGGCACATCGATCTTGCGCAGTCCGGACTCTCCACGAGCGAGACCGGATCCGCGGTAGAGAGCCTCGAGACGGCCGGCCGAATGACGGAACGGATGGGAACCCTCGTGTCCGATCTAGCGATGTTGGCACAGCTCGGCCGGTCAGTCGACCCGCAAGACAGCGCCGACATCGAGCGGATCGCGACCCACGCGTTCGCCTCTGTAGCGGGGGACACGTGCGAGCTATGTATCGACGCGGACACGATCGAAGCCGACACGAACCGATTGCAGCGCCTGTTCGAGAAGCTGTTCGATTTCGCGATAGCGAACGGAGCGACGCGGATCGAAGTGAGTCAGCGGGACAGCGTGCTCAGTATAACCGACGACGGAACCCCCATCTCGAGTGAGCAGGTCGAAGCCGCGTTCACCTATGGGCAAGCGGTGCCGGACGCGAAAACGGGAATGTTGCTTCCGGTCGCTCGGACGCTCGTCGATGCCCAGGGATGGGACATCACAGTCGATCCCGAGTATCAACGCGGCGTTCGGATCGTCATCACGACCTGATCGTCTCTCCGCCGTGTCGGTAGCGGATCAGTTATGCGTGTCATTTGGTCCTCGCCCGACTGTAGTGGAACGCATGCGTCTCTTCTCCGCTCAGTAGCAGGGGTGTCAACGGAGCCCTCGACGGGACCAGAACGTCGCAGGTCGTTCCGGGCCGTCGCCGGTTCAGTACGTCTTCCCAAGAGGGGATCGGAAAACACGGCGTCGAGTTCACCCGTGGCGTTGAATACTGGAGTCGCCCGACAGTCGTGGACGATCACTGGTGGTGTTTTTAACTATTGGATCACGTAGTCCACAGCACATGGACTCCGGTTCTCCGGTGGATCTCTCGCCCGAGTTTCTCGCCGAAATGGTCGAATCGGTCGGCGTCGGCGTCGGGATCTACGGACGGGATGGACGATACATCTACGTTAATCAGTCGTACGCTGATCTGTTCGATGTCCCTCCGGAGGAGTTGGTTGGAAAAACCCTGTGGGAGATCACTCCGGAGATCGAAGCCAGCAGGTTCGATTCGTACTGGGACTCGTTCGATGACGACGAGACACGGACGGCCGAAACAGTACACAAGTATAACGATCGGGAGATACCCGTCGCGACGGTCACAACGCAGCGCTCGATCGATGGTACACCCTATCACTTCGGAACGATCAAAGAGATCTCCGAACGGAGAGCCAGGGAACGGGAGATCATGCGTCAGAACGAACGGCTCGAAAGTTTCGCCAGCGTGGTCTCCCACGACCTTCGGAACCCGTTGAACGTCGCTCAGGGCTATCTCGACGTTCTCCGGGAGGACATCAGTCGGGACGAGCTGCGGCTTGTCGACAACGCGCTCGATCGGATGGATGTACTGATCACCGAACTGTTGGAACTCGCCCAGAGCGACAGCGAGGTGGGCGAGACGGCGCCGGTTTCGATACCGGCCGTCGCCGAAGAGGCGTGGCGTAACGTGGATACCCCGGAAGCGGTTTTACACGCGCCCGACGGAGATCCACGGGTCGTGGCCGATGAGACGCGTCTACAGCAACTGTTCGAGAACCTCTTTCGAAACGCGGTCGAACACGCGGGATCGGATGCGCACGTGACTATCGATACTGTTTCCGACGGGTTCTATGTTGCGGACGACGGTCCAGGGATCCCGCAAGACAAGCGCGAACGTGTCTTCGAGACGGGATATACCACTACCGACAGAGGGACCGGATTCGGGCTGAGTATCGTCCAACAGATCGTCACCGGCCATCATTGGAGCATACAGGTCACGGAACAGCCGGACGGCGGCGCACGATTCGAGATCACCGGTGTCGAGTTCAGTACGGAGTAGCCGGTCCGTACGTAGCGACGGGTCCCGTCCGCTAAACTGCCCAGCGTAACCGCGTCCTGGGGGGCGGCTCGTCGATCGCACCGCGGGCGAGTGTCCGATCGAACACCGAACGACCGGAATCCGACACTACAGTGATATCCTTCGGCGACGTAGCATCGGCGCACATGACCACCGTCAGGCTGTCGCGGGTGGAGTCGTTGTTCGAGGAGTTGACCTACCCCGTCGCCCGCGATCACGCGGCGGCGCGGTTCTCGGACGTGACGCTCCGGTTCTCCGACGGCGACGGGAACCTCGGCGAGTACGTCGCCGAGTGCCCCGGCGAGACGTTCGATTCGCCCGACGACCTGTACGCCGACCTCAACAACGTCCTCCCGGTGGAGGCCGTCGGCGAGCCCGGACAGTCCGAAGGGGACGGCTGAGGCGTCGCCGGCGACCGTCGTCGCGTCCGACGCAGTCCCGCTGAGAACCCGGATCTTAAGTACGAAGACGGCACACCGACGAAACATGCAATTCTGCGACGAGTGCGGATCGATGATGAAAGCCGACGGCGACACGTGGGTGTGCGGGTCGTGCGGCCACGAGGAGCTTCGCGACGAAGCGGCCGAGGCGGGGATGACGACGACCCAGGGGCAGGAGGGGTCCACCGTGGTCGACGTCTCCGAGATGGACCAAGCGGAGGTCGGGCCGACGGTCGAACAGAAGTGTCCCGAGTGCGACGAGGTGCGGACGGTGCGCTACGAGCTGAAGCAGATCCGTGCGGCCGACGAGTCCGAGACGCGCTTTTTCACCTGCACGGAGTGCGGCCAGAAGTGGCGCGAGGACGACCACTGAGCCCCGGACGTCCCGGCGACAGTGTCGATTCTGTGGAGTGGCGATCGAACCGACCTCGGCCGGCGTCCGCTCCGCTCGGCAGCTACTCCGCGTCCCCTGCGCCGGCGTCCTCGGGGTCGACCACGCGCTTGCCAGTCTCCTGTGGGACCACGACGCGGTCGGCGCCCTCCCAGTCACGCTCCAGTTCCTCGCCATCGAACAAGCGATCGAGGAAGACCGCGAGGCCGGCGACTTCCGAGTGGGGCTGGTTCGTCACGCCGACGTTGTAGTCGGCTTCCTCGTAGAAGTCGAACGGGACCTTCTCGCCGCCGACGACGACGAGAAGGCGTGTCCCGTCGCCGACGGAGTCGGCGCGGATATCGGCTTCGACGTCCTGTACGCGTTCCCCGTACATCGTGAGGTGGGCGACCGTTCCCCCCCAGTTGCGCGTGAACGCGCGCTGGTCGTCGCGCAACTCGACGGCGAAGGGGCCGCCGAAGCGGTCGGTGATGTCGCGGATCGTCTCGGCGGACTGTCCGGCGTTGTCCGGAAGGATCACGCGATCGGCGCCGAGGGCACGCGCCGTGAGTCCCACGTGGGTCGTCATCCGGTCGTCCCGTCCGGGGCGATGCCCGTAGCGGAGGACGACAACGTCGTCGTTCATACGCGGTGGACGACACGCCCGCGTAAGGGCGGTTCGCTTCCCATGCGAGGGCGAGCGCAGCGAGCCCTCGAACAGGTGCGGCGAGCTTGTAGGCGAGCCGCAGAGGGGTCCGTGAGGGCGAGCGCAGCGAGCCCTCGAACAGGTGCGGCGAGCTCGTGGGCGAGCCGCAGAGGGATCCGTGAGGGCGATCGTACCGGGACCTCGGACACTGACACCGCCGACGGCGCTTTCCGACCCGAGCCCCTTCGGACGCACATGCGTACCTACCCCGAGGACATCGCCGGCGTCGGCGACGAACGGCTGGTCGGGAAGACGGCGCTGGTGACCGGCTCGACGAGCGGGATCGGCAGGGAGGCAGCGCTCTCGTTGGGACGGCTCGGGGCGCACGTGATCGTCCACGGCCGCGACGAGGAGGCCGGGTCGGCGGTGGTCGACGAGATCGAGGCCGGCGTCAACGAGGGCACCGCCGAGTTCGTCGCCGCCGACTTCGCGGAGCCGAAGGAGGTGCGCGCGCTCGCGGACGCGACGCGGCGTGCCGCCCGCGACGACGGGCTCGACCTCCTGTGCAACAACGCGGGCGGCTACTTCCGCGAGGCGCGGCTCACCGACCTCGGCGTCGAGTACACCTTCCACGTGAACCACCTCGCGCCGTACCAGCTCACCGCCGAGCTGCTCGACGACCTGGCCGACGACGCCCGGGTGATCACCACCTCCTCGGAGGCACACCGCGGCGACCGGATCGATCTCGACGCGGTGGAATCGGTCGACGACTTCTCCTCGTGGCGTGCCTACCAGCGCTCGAAGCTGGCGAACGCGCAGTTCGCCGCCGAGCTCGCCCGTCGCCTCCGCGCCGACGACCGTGGGGTCACCTCGAACAGCTTCCACCCGGGCGCGATCCCCGGGTCGGGCTTCCTCCGTGACCTCCCCGGGCCGCTCTCGCGGGTCGCCGGCGCGCTCGGTCGGCTCCCCTTCGCGACGACGCCCGCGGAGGGCGCCGCGACGGCGGTGTACCTCGCGGTCGCCGACGACGTCGCGGACGCGACGGGGCGCTACTTCGCCGACTGTCGCGAGAAGAAGCCCTCCACGGAGGCGCAGGACCCGCGTGCACAGCGCCGGCTGTGGGAACGCAGCGCCGGGGTGCTCGGGATCGACGAGCCGCTGGCGGACCTCGCAGCCGACGAGGTCGAACCGTCCGCCTGATCGCGGGGGACTCCGGACCGCAAGAGCTTTTCTGCGCGCTCGCCCGCGAACCGTCATGGACCTGACCGGAACCGCCGCGCTCGTCACCGGCGGCGGCGGCCTGATCGGCTCGCACCTCGCGGGACACCTCCAGTCCGAGTACGACGCGGACGTCCGCGTCGCCGACGACTTCTCGAAGGGCGATCGCGATCGGATTCCCGACGGCGTCGACGTGATCGAGGCCGACCTGACCGACGAGGCCGAGACGCGCGAGGCGGTGACGGCCGACCTCGACGTCGTGTTCCACCTGGCGGCGTACACGGACACGAACTTCGACGACGACCGTCGGCTGTTCGAGGAGAACACCGAGATGACGTACAACGTTCTGGAGGCGATGGAGGACGCCGGGGTCCCGAACCTCGCGTTCACCTCCTCCTCGACCGTCTACGGCGAGGCGCCCCGCCCCACCCCGGAGGACTACGCCCCGCTGGAGCCGATCAGCATCTACGGCTCGTCGAAGCTGGCCGACGAGGCGCTCATCTCGACGTACGCGAAGAGCTACGGGTTCACCGCGTGGGTGTACCGCTTCGCCAACATCGTCGGCCCGTACCAGCGCGGCAACGTCGTCCCCGACTTCATCCAGAAGCTGCAGGCCGACCCCGACGAACTGGAGATCCTCGGCGACGGCCGCCAGGAGAAATCGTACCTCCACGTCACCGACTGCGTCGACGCGATGTGCCACGTCGTCGAACACGGCGAGCGCGACCTCAACACGTACAACCTCGGCTCGCGGACGACCACCTCGGTGAACCGCATCGCCGACATCGTCGCCGGGGAGATGGGGCTCGATCCCGAATACAGCTACACCGGCGGCGACCGCGGGTGGACCGGCGACGTGCCCAAGATGCGCCTCTCCGTCGAGAAGCTCGCAGCGCTCGGCTGGGAGCCGCCCGCCTCCAGCGACGACGCCGTCCGCGCCGCGACGCGGGATCTACTGGCGGAACTGACCTGATCGGCGAGCTGTCGACGGTTCGATGGACGGACGGACCGACGAACCGTCGTGCCGGGTCGAGCGGGCCACCCCTCGCTCGGTGTCCACACACCGACCCGGCCGTGGTCGAAGAGGACACCGCTTTAGCCGCTCAGGAACTAGTCGCTCCCGTGCAGGTCGTGGGCTACGAGACGCCGCCGGGCGCGCTGTTCGTCAGCGACGGCGCCCCGGACCCGGAGGCCCCGCCCGGAACCGCGACCGGCGAGGTCGACCGGATCGCGCTCGACCCCGGAACGGAGCTGTCGTGGCGCCTCGGCGAGCGACACTGTGCGGGGACGATCCACGACGGCGGACACGTCGCCTGCGGGAACGAGGCGGCGCCGTACTGCGATGACCACCGGTCGACGTGGGTGTGCGCGCGGTGTACCGGGACGTGTCTCAAAGACGAGCTGGACTGTTTCGACGACCACGCGATCTACGTCGCCGCGTTCGCCCCCGACACGTTCAAGGTGGGCGTGACGAGGGAGTGGCGACTCGACACCCGCCTGCGCGAGCAGGGCGCCGACCGGGCGGTCCACCTGCGAACCGTCGATAACGGCCGGATCGCCCGCGAGATCGAGGCCGGGATCGCCGCTCACGGGCTCGAACGGGCGCTCGGAGGCGACACCGTCGGCGACGCTGCCGACGACAGGCGGGTCGACTCCGCCGTCGACGCCGACGGCCTCCCCGACCGCGTCCGCGTGCCGACGAAGATCGCCGGCCTCGGAGCGGCCGTCGACGACGACGCGTGGGCGGCGCTGCTCGACGGCGTCGACTACGAGTCCCGGTTCGCGTTCGACTACGGCCTCGACCTCGCCGAGCGGCCCGTGACGGAGACGCTCGCCACGGGCACCGTCGTCGGCACCAAAGGCCGGATCCTCGTGCTGGAGAACGGCGGAACGACGTACGCCGTCGACGTGCGCGACCTCGTCGGGTACGAGGTCGGCGAGGGCGACAGCGAGCGCGATCTCCAGTCGAGTTTGGGTTCGTTCGGGTAGCGACGACGGTCGGCACCTCGGGCCACGGCGTCGACCGCGAACACGGTGCCGCCTGGATTCAGATTCGATATTTTGCGGACTGGCTTGATATGTCGGCAACTCGAGGACGCGTGTAGAATGGTACAACTACTTCGGCGGAGTTTCGCGGCGAAGCTCCTGGTCGGCTTCGCGCTCACGACGGGCGCGACCGTCGGCTACGGGCTCGTGACGCGCAACGTCGTGGGAACGATACTGATGGCGACAGCGGGGCAGGTGGTGTTGGGAGCGTATCTGGGAACCAACACCGTCGTCTCCATGCGAACGCTGGAAGAACAGACCGAAGCCATCGCCGACGGCGATCTCGACGTGGCGGTACGCACCTCTCGCGCCGACGAGCTCGGTCGGGTGTACAGCTCCGTGGACCGGATGCGTCGCTCGCTCGCCTCCCGGATCGAGGACGCCGACGACGCGCGTGCGGAGGCGGAGGCCGCGGAGGCCCGCGCGCAGTCGCTCGCGGACGATTATCAGCGGACCGCGACCGACTACGCCGAGACGATGCGCGCGGTCGCCGACGGCGACCTGCGCCGGCGGGTCGACGTCGACCGCGAGCACGATGCGATGGAGACGGTCGGCACGGCGTTCAACGACGCCCTCGACGAGTTGGAGGTCGCGCTCGCGCGAGTAGACACGTTCGCCGGCGACGTGGCCGCCGGCGCCGCCGACGTTCGCACCGCGGCCGAACAGATCGACGAGCGGACCGACGACGTGCTCGCGGCGACCGACGACATCGACGCCGCGACCGACGAGCAGCGCGCGACCGCCCGCACCGGCGCCGAGGAGACGGCGGACCTCTCGGCGACCGCCGAGGAGGTCGCCGCGACGACCGAGTCGCTCGTCGAGCGGACCGACGAGGCGGCCGACGCCTCCGAGGAGGCCCGCACGGCCGCCGGCGACGCCATCGAGACGATGGGCGACGTGGACGAGACGATGAGCGAGGCGGTCGACCGCATCGAGACGCTCGACGAGGCGACCGCCGAGATAACCGAGGCCGCCGAACTCATCCGCGACATCGCCGAACAGACGAACATGCTCGCGCTCAACGCGTCGATCGAGGCCGCCCGCGCCGGCAGCGACGCCGGCAACGCGGGTGACGGCTTCGCCGTCGTCGCCGAGGAGGTCAAAGGGCTCGCGGAGGACACCGGCGACCGCGCGGACGCGATCGCGGAGATGATCGACGAGGTGCGCACCGAGACCGAGCGCGCGGTCGAGGCGATCCGGCGGACCAGCGAGCAGGTGAGCGACGGGTCGACGACCGTCGCCGAGGCCGTCGACCGCCTCGACGACATCGCGGAGGCCGTGGACGACCTCGACCAGGGCGTTCGCGAGATCAGCGACGCGACCGCCGAGCAGGCGTCGGCCGCCGCGGGCGTCTCCGAGACGATCGACGACCTCGCGGAGAACAGCGACCGGACGGCCGACCGCGCGGCCGAGGCGGACGCAGCCGCCAGCGAGCAGTCGACCGCCGTCGACGCCGTCGTCGAGGAGTCGGAGACGTTCCGCGCGCGCTCGGACGACCTGCTCGAGGTGCTCGGGGAGTTCGAGCTTCGGGAGTCGACCGGCGACGGGACGCCGACGGCCTCCGCGTCGGGCGGTCGGGGAGGGGCGAACAGGACGGCGATGAGCGACGGCGGCGACGCCGTCAACGGGGGTGACCGCCGATGATCGGCGATCTCCTCTCGCCGTCGCTCGGGGGTATCGACTCGGTCGTCTACGGCGTCGGCACGCTCGGGATGCTGGTCGGCGTCGGCGTCGTGATGTGGCTGTTGCGCGACGGCGACCTCGACGCCGAGGCCGGGAAGTTCCGGTATCTGATGGTGATCCCGGCGTTCGCGGGGCTGTCGTACGCCGGCATGACCCTCGGTGTCGGCGCGTTCACGGTCAACGGCTACGAGGTCGAGGGGGTGCGATATCTCGACTGGCTCGTCACGACGCCCGTGCTCGTCGGCTACGCCGGACACGTCGTCGACGTCGACCGCTCGGTCGTCCTCGGCGCCGTCGGCCTCGACGCGACGATGATCCTGACGGGGTTCGTCGCGACGACTACCTCGGGGACGCTCCGGTGGGGCGCGTTCACCGTCTCCACGCTGGCGTTCCTGATCATGCTGTACGTCCTGTTCGTCCAGTACCCGCGGCGCGCGAACACGACGACACCCGAGCGGAAGCGGCTGTTCCTCCGCCTCCGCAATCAGGTCGGCGTCCTCTGGCTGCTGTACCCCGTCATCTGGCTGGCCAGTCCTGTCGGGTTCGGGATCGTCTCCACCCTCGGCACAGCCATGCTCGTGACGTTCATGGACGTGGCCGCGAAGGTACCGTACACGTGGGTCGTCCACGAGCATCGCGGGATCTTCCGGCACGACCGGGATGCGGTCGCCGTCGACCACGAGGCGGACGGCACCGCCGGCGGCGACTCGCCCGTGGCTACCGCGGACTGATCGGACTCGGTCCGCCCCGGTCGCGACTGCGGAGTGACCGAGCCCGGGTTATTTCTCTCCGGCAGTCCACTCCGCGTCCGAGAGCGTCCGCTGGACGGCCTCCTCGCCGACGGCGGACGCGAGTTCCTCGAACCCCTGGCGAACCGCGCGGTCGCCGGCGTTGGCGACGAGCCGCGAGACGATGAACTCCGGCGTGGACTTGCCGACGACGCCGAAGCGGGGCTGGTAGTCGACGAGCAGTTCCAGATCGTTCGTCAGGCCCTCGGCGAAGATGCCGTCGACGCGGGCGGCGTCGGGCAGCGGCGAGAGGTCCGCCGCGAGATGGGTGACGTACACCCCGACCGCGCCGCGGTCGACCGTGAGTTCCACGAGCCCGTTCAGCAGGTCCGCCGCGCGGCCGGGCTCGGTGATCGCCTCGAACTCGTCGACGAGCATCAGCGTCCGTCCCTCGCCGACCAGCGGGGGGACGACGGATTTCAGCGTCGACTCCAGCACGCCGGCGTTGAACGAGGCGTGCCGACGATGGAACACGACGGTGTCGAACCGGCCGACCTCGGCGGCCTCTGCCGGGACGGGCAGCCCCATCGACGCGAGGATCACGACCTGACAGACGGTCTCCAACAGCGTCGTCTTCCCGCCGGAGTTCGCCCCCGTGAGGACGGCGACGCGGTCGCCGGCGGGCGCATCGCCCGAGATCCCGTGCTCGCCGACGCCGTAGGTGACCGGCTGCACGTCCCCGGAGAGGAACAGGTTCCGTGCGTTCGCGACCGCGACGCCGTCGCCGTCGAGCGACGGCCGGGAGAGGTCGTGTGCGACGGCGAACCGCGCCAGCGAGAGGAGGAAGGCGATCTCCGAGACCGCGTCGACGACCGCCCGCACGTCGGCGCCGCCGTCGGCCACGTCCGCCTCCAACTCGGCGCGGACCTCGGTGGCGCGCTCGTCGGCCGCCGCCGCCAGTTCGTCCGCGAGCGTGCGGAGCGTGGAACCGACGAAGTCCGCGGAGTCGACGGCGCCGTCGGGGCTGGCCGACTCGACGCGCCCGCGCGTGAGACCCGTCTCCTCGGCGACGTATCCCACGACCGCCGACTGAAACGCGTCGGCGTCGCGTGCGCCGCGCTCGCGCACCGTCTCGACCACGTCGAACGCCGAGTCCGCGAGGTCGCGCGCGGCGGCCGCGCGCTCGCGCAGGCGGTCGAGTCGGTCGTCGGCGCCCGCGGCGACGCCGTCGTCGGTGAGCGCGGCGAGCGCGGCGGCGGCTTCCCGGAGGCTCGCCTCGTCGACGCCGTCGAGCGCGGCGAAAGTGCCTCCGGCCAGTCCCGCCTCACGCAGCGCGAGCGCGCACTCGACGGCCGCGCGGTCGGTGCCGCCTGCGTCGTCGTACTCGGCGAACGCGTCGAGGACCGCCTCGCGGTCGGTCTCGCTCAGTCCGGCCCACGCGTCGCGGGCTTCGAGCACGTCGTCGAGGCGGTCCTCGCGCCGCTCGTCGCTCGTGAGCGGCGTGAGCACGCGGACACGGTCGGCGGCGTGATCGGTGACGGCGTAGCCCGCGGCGATGTCGAGGAGGTCGTCGTACACCTCGCGGGCGTCGCGCGTCCCGAAGAGATCCATCGCCTCCGTCCCGCCGGCCCGGCGGAGCACGCGGGTCGCGCGCCCACGGGAGACGCCGGCGTCGGCGAGCGCGCGCACGTCCGCCGACTCGATGGCGGCGATCGCGGCCTCCTCGCCGAGCGACCCGCGGAGCGTCTCGGCGGTCTTCGGCCCGACGCCCCAGTACTGTTCCAGTCGCATACGGACCCGTGTGGACGGAGGGGTGTAGACGGTACCGGTCGACCGGCGGGTGACAGGACGGAGACCGAAGCGATAGGATCGAGCGAACGGAGGCGCCGATGCGACCGATCCGGGCGTCAGACGCCGGGCGTCGAGCCGTTCTCCGCGCGGTCGCGGTAGACGCGGAGCAGTTCCTCGAGGATCATCCCCGAGCGGTCGGTCGTCTCGTAGTTCTCGTCGATGAACTGCTCGGCCTCCGCGAAGTCGTTGCGCAGGCCGAGTTGTCGGACGGTGATGACCGCGTTGAGGAAATCGCGGCCGCCGTCGGCGCCGATCAGTACGGGCTCTTCCTGCAGATCGAGTTCGTCGCGGATCTCGCCGTAGTTGAACGTCTCCGGCTCCCAGTCGTCGCTGACGAGCGCGAGCACGTACTCCGCGGAGAAGCGGTAGAACTCGGACTTGCTCTCGAAGACGCCGTCGTCGACGAGCGCGTCGATCTCGTCGACGACTTCGTCGGGATACCGGACGGTGTCTTTGGCCATTCCGAGTTCCTCCTTCGTGGGAGTCTTATACCGAACCGTATAGAGTCTTTTGGTTACTTGACAGACCAGATCGGGAGAACGGGCCGTAGAAGCCCCATATCAAACGAATACTGGGTTTGATACGCAGAGACGACATTCAACACCGCGGACCGAACCGTACGGTTCACCTGTCCGTTCGTCGAACACCGCCGCGTGTACCGTCCGTCGCTCGACGCCGTCCGCGGCTTCGACCGCGCCGTCTACGTCGTCGCGTTGGGGCAACTGATCAACGTCTTCGGCGGCGGGCTCGTCTACCCGTTCGCGACGGTTCACTTCCACCTGCAGGTCGGGATCGCGCTGTCGGTCGTCGGGCTCGGGCTCGGCGCCAAGAGCGTGACAACGGCCGCAGGGACGGCCGCGGGCGGACTCCTCGCGGACGTGGTCGGCCGCAAGCCCGTGATGGTCGCGTCGATGGCGCTGTCGGCGGTCGCGCTCGCGGCGTTCGCGTTCGTCCCCGAGATCGCCGGCGTCGTTCCCCCGACGGTCCCGGCCGCGACCGGGGTGTCCGCGCTCGGCGTCGCGTTCGTCGGCGTCTGCGTCGCCTCGGGGTTCGTCCGCGGGCTGTACACGCCCGCGAGTCACGCGATGACGGCGGACCTCACCGACGCGTCCGAGCGCGACCGCGGGTACGCCCTCCTGAAGGTGGCGAACAACGTCGGCTTCGGCGCCGGCTTCGTCGTCGGCGGCGCCCTCTACTCGGTCGCCTCGGTCGCCGTCTTCGTCGCCGACGGCGCCACCTCCGCGGTCGTCGCGTTGGTGATCCTCCTGTTCGTGCCGCGCGGCGCGGCCGACAGCGAGGACGGGGAGCAAGCGGTCACCACGGACGGCGAAGCCGCCTCGAACGCCGGCGCGCTCGCGGCCTGGTGGCGCGCGGCGACTCGCCCGCGAGTACTCGCGTTGGCCGGCGTCAACGTCGGCTTCGCGGTCATGTACGCGCAGATGCAGACGACCGTCCCCATCGTCGCCAAGGAAGGGCTGGGACTCACGGCCGCCCAACTCGGCACGCTGTACGTCGTGAACCCTGCCACCATCGTTCTCCTGCAGATCCCGCTGGTCGACGCGGTCGGCGGCTGGCGCCGCACCCGAGGGCTCGCTGTCTCGGCGTGTTTCTGGGCCGTCGCGATGCTCGCGGCGTGGGGGGCGGATCTCCTCCCCGCCCCCGACGGCGGCGGGCTCGCCGCGCCGGCGGTGCTGCTGGGCGTCGCGCTCGTCGGCGGCCACCTCTTCCTCCGGACGGTCGGGGAGGTGCTCCACTCCCCGCTGGCGTCCGCGCTGATGTCGGACCTCGGGAGCGCGGCCGAGCGCGGGACGCAACTGTCGATGCTCGAGGTCGCCAAGCGCCTCGGCATCGGGCTCGGCTCGTTCGCGGGCGGGCTGTTCTTCGATCTCGGACTGTCCGGCCTGCTGTGGCCGACGCTCGTCGCGGTGTGCGGGCTCGTCGTCGCGGCGCTGCTGTGGCTCGAACGGTCGCTGGATCCGGCCGAGAACGGCGCTCGCGGGGACGCGACGGAGGTCGGGGGCGACCCCGCGAGCGACGACTGACGATCGGTCCGCCGGTACCCGCTGGGGACGCCACGCCCGCGGGAACACACTCGAACCCGCTCTCCCGAAACCGCTATCAGCGGGCGTCGTCGACGATCCGGTACGGTTCCCGATGAACGACGCATCGATCGCCGAGGAGCGGATCGATCGCCTCGCGGAGTTCGCTCGCCGGCTGACCCGCGCGGGCGACGACGAGCGGGCGCGCGAGGCCGTCAGGCTCGCGCGGCGGATCGCGGAGCGACACCGCTGCGGGCTCCCCCGGCGGTTCGATCGATTCACCTGCGACGCGTGCGACGCGTACCTCCTTCCCGGCCGCAACGCCCGGGTCAGACTGCAGGAGGGGAGCCACGTCGTGATCCGCTGTGACTGCGGCGCGACCGAGCGCTATCCGTACCCCGAGTAACGGAGATCGTGGGCGAGGAGGCCGAACGCGGCGTCGACTCCGCGGGAACGCCGGCGCCGAAGGCGCAACGGGAAGCTTCAAACCGCGCCCACGGCTAGCGAGCCGTATGACTGACCACGATCTTCGTAAGCAGGCCCACGACCTCGACGTAACCGTCTGGGTCGGCAAGAAGGGCGTCTCGGCGGTCGTCGACGAGCTCGACGACCAGCTGACGGAACGCGATCTCGTGAAGGCGAAGTTCCACCGCTCGGCGCAGGCGGGGACCGACGTGGACGAACTCGCCGCCGACCTGGCCGAGCGAGTGTCGGCCGACCTGATCGAGACGCGCGGCCACACCGCCGTGCTGCATCGATGACACACGGGAACGAACCCGGAGTCTCGGCGTCGATCCTCCAAACCGGGGGCGAGACGGGAAGCCCCGCGACGTTCGTCGCGGACCTCCTGGAGGGGTTCGGCGTACCCGCAACGTTCGCGGCCTCCGCGGGTGCGGTGATCACGTTTTTCGTCGTGCTGGCGGCGTTCGTGGTGGCGGGGCGCATGCTCGTCGTTCCGCTGGTGAGTCGCCTCCTCGACGCGCAGGGCCTCGAAACGCACGCGAAGCGGCCGCTGAAGAAGCTGACCACCGTGATCGTTGTCTTCGTCGGTCTCGCCGTCGCGTTCGGCCTCGCCGGCTTCGGCGACTTCCTCCAGTCGTTGGCGACGATCGCCGCCGCGGCGACGCTCGCCATCGGCTTCGCGATGCAGGACGTGATCAAGAACTTCGTCGCCGGGATCTTCATCTTCACCGACAGGCCGTTCCGCATCGACGACTGGATCGAGTGGGACGGCAACGCCGGCATCGTCGAGGACATCTCCTTTCGCGTCTCGCGGATTCGGACCTTCGACAACGAACTGTTGACGGTGCCGAACTCCCAGCTCACCGACGGCGTGATCAAAAACCCCGTCGCGAAGGAGACCCTCCGGCTGCAGTTCCTCTTCGGGATCGGCTACGGCGACGACATCGAGCACGCGACCGAGATCATCGTCGAGGAGGCCGAGCGCCACCCGGATGTCCTCTCGGACCCGGCGCCGTCGGTCCGCCTGACGGAGCTCGCCGACAGCTACGTCGGCCTCAAGAGCCGCATCTGGATCGCCAACCCCTCGCGCGCCGACTTCGTCAAGATCCGCAGCGAGTACGTGACGAACGTGAAACGGCGCTTCGACGAGGAGGGCATCGAGATCCCGTTCCCGCAGCGGGACCTCTCGGGCGGCGTGGAACTGAACACGCCCGCCGAGGGTCCAGCGGCGCTTGGCGACGACTGAGGCGAGGCGCGAAGCGAGGTGAGCGCCTCGAAGGGACGGCAGCGAGGTTCCCGGGTCGAGCCGCCCACGAACACGGCGAATCGAAGCGAATCGAAGCGAATCGGGAGAACGCGAACCGATCGAACCGAGGGCCCGGGTTCGGCCGTTCGAACCGCGCGCTACTCGTCGAGGACCTGTTGTGCGATCGTGTTGCGCAGGACCTCGCTGGTCCCCTCGTAGATCTCGTTGAGCTTCGCGTCGCGGTAGAACCGCTCGACGGGGAAGTCCTTGGTGTAGCCGTAGCCCCCGTGGATCTGGATCGCCTCGTTGGCCACCTCGCGGCTGATCTCGCTGGAGTACAGCTTCGCCTGTGCGGCCTCCTTGATGAACGGCTCGCCCTTGATCTTCAGGTCGGCGGCCTTGTGCATCAGCAGCTCCGCGGCCTGCAGCTTCGTGTCCATGTCGGCGATCTTGTGCTGGATCGCCTGGAACTGCGAGATGGGGCCGCCGAACTGGTCGCGCTGGGTGGCGTACTCCGCGGCCTCCTCGAGAGCGGCGCGGGCGATGCCGACGCCGCGGGCGGCGATAGTGATCCGGCCGCCGTTGAGCGTCTTCAGCGCCTGCACGAAGCCGTCGCCCTCCTCGCCAAGCAGGCGGTCCTCGGGGACGTACATGTCGTCGAAGCGGAGCTCGGCCGTGGGACAGCCCTTGTCGCCGAGCTTGTGCTCGGTGCCCTCGACGATGAAGCCGTCGTCCTCCTCGGGCCGCACGACGAACGAGGAGATCCCCTTGTTGCCGGCGTCGGGGTCGGTCTTCGCGAACAGCGTGACGGTGTCGGCGACGGAGCCGTTCGAGATCCACAGCTTCCCGCCGTTGACGACGTAGCCGTCGCCGTCCTTTTGAGCCGTGGTCTCCATCGCGGGCACGTCGGAGCCGGCGCCCGCCTCCGAGAGCGCGAACGCACCGATGTCCTCGCCCTCCGCGAGCGGCGTGAGGAACTCCTGTTTCTGTTCCTCGTCGCCGAAGGCGTACAGCATGTTGCCCGCCAGCGAGATGTGCGCGGCGACGACCGTGCCGAGGCCGCCCGAGCCGCGCGCGATCTCGGAGAGCCCGAGCGCGTAGCTGTGGTAATCGAGGTCGGCGCCGCCGTACTCCTCGGGGAACGGCATCCCCATCAGGCCGAGTTCGGCCATCTGGTCGACGATGTCGCGGGGGAACTCGTCCTCCTCGTCGATCTCTGCGGCCCGCGGTTCGATCTCCTCGTCGACGAACTCCGCGACCATGTCGCGGATCTGTCGTTGCTCGGTTGTCAGCCCGAAGTCCATGGTCGTTCCTGTGAGTTGTGCGGCTTCAATCTTTGCAGTGTCGCCGGCGGCGACGGGATCGATCGCGCTCGGCGACACAACTCGGGGCCACAGGCGCGGCGCGACCGCGACACGTACCACACAGTACTTTTTAACCCTCCTACCCTAGGCCACTCCAACTGAATGCCCGACGCCGATCGCCCCGCCGCGACCCACCCCGACGCCGACCTCGCGTGGTGCCACGAGGCCGTGCAGGGAGTGTCGCGCACCTTCGCGCTGACTGTCGACACCCTCGACGAGCCGATGTCGTCGTACATCTGTCTCGGCTATCTCGTCTGCCGGATCGCCGACACCGTCGAGGACGCCGACCACATCGCCCCCGACGAACAGGCCGCGCTCCTGCGGGAGTTCGACGCGGCCCTCGACCCCGACGACGACACCGACGCCGGCGACTTCCGCGCCTCGGTCGGCCCTCACCTCCCGCCGGCGGACGAGCGCTCGGCCGACTGGGAGGTCGTCGCGGCGGTCGAACGCGTGTTCGCCACCTTCGAGGGACTCCCGCCGGAGGTCCGCCGCGCCGTCGTCCCGCCCGCCCGGGAGATGGCCACCGGAATGGCCGACTTCGTCGAGCGCTACGCCGACGAGGGCGGCCTCCGCATCGAGACCCGGAGGGAACTGGAGGAGTACTGCTACTACGTCGCCGGCACGGTCGGCACCCTCATCACGAACCTCGTCACGGCGCTGGGCACCGTCGACGACGAGCGTGCCGACCGGCTGTACGAGGTCGCCGAGGAGTTCGGTCTCCTGCTGCAGCTCGTGAACGTCGCGAAGGACGTCCACGACGACTACACCGAGGAGAACAACGTCTATCTCCCGGCCGAGTGGCTCGAGGACGAGGGCGTTCCCCAAGAGGAGGTCGTCGCGCCCGAGCACCGCGAGGGCACCGCCAGCGTCGTCTCGCGCACGACGGAGTACGCCCGCGGCTTCCTCGACGGCGCGCAGACGTACCTCGAACACGTCCCGCTGGTCGAGGGCAACACCCTCGCCGCGTGGACGATCCCGTACCTGCTTGCGGTCGGGACGCTTCGGGAACTGTCCGAGCATCCCGAGCGCGCCGTCACCGGCGAGGGCGTGAAGGTGAGCCGCGAGGAGGTGTTCGCCGTGGTGACGGCGGCCCACGAGCACGGACGCGACGCGCTGCCGCGCCTGCGGGAGTCGATCGCCGCGCAGCCGTTCCACACGGCGCCGTCGGCGGCGGATTGAGGAGGATCGAGTTCGTAGCGACGTTTCAGTTTTACAGGCCTTCTCTCTGTAAAATCGAAGACCACCACCGGAACCAACAGATGCGTTTCAGATAGACAATAAAAATGCCGTGGGAATGCACGAGGTGCCGGACAGCCCACAACAACAACGTCGGTCGATGCCGGAGTTGTGGGCACAGCGTTTTGTCCCCACTCTCCTCTGAAGAACTCGGAGAACGATCCGAAGGCATCGATTCACCCGAGGCGATGGATCCCGACTCGATCGGTTCGACGGGTGGCTCAGGCGATACTGACTTCTCGGATTCCAGTTCTCCCGATGTCGCTTTGGACGGCTCGATCAAGACCGACGAGGAACCAGATTCGGCGGGTGAAGCTGTGGAGAATCAGAGTGGATTCCTTGGGAAAATCCGGACTAAACTACGGACTCTATTCTAAGTGCGATCCGACGGATCCGACCGCAGAGTGCGGTGTTCGAGTGGGTCAGTCTCGGAGGTTCGTGACAGTCATCACGTCCTGAAGCGGGTCGGTCTGGAAGTCGGAATCGGCGACGACGAGTTCGTCGCCGGTCGTTCGAGCGGTCGCGGCGACGAGGACGTCGGCGGTCGCGAGTCTGGATCCGTCGGAGACCAGTTCGTCCTGAAGTCTGCCTGCTTCGAGAGCGATCGACTCGTTGAGCTCGACCGCCTGCACGCCACCGAACTCCTCGCGCACCCCCATCACGTCGGTGTTCCCTCGTCCGAGTCGACCGTTGATCACCTCGTACACGCAGATCGTGGAGGTCCACCACGGCTCGCGGCTGTCGATGTAGTCGCGGACGGTCTCGTCCCCGCGGAGATACTGGATGATCGTTGAGGAGTCGAGAAACACCATTACTCAGGGCGCTCCCGTCCCTCGCGGAGCCGCTGCATGGCCTCGTCGGCCTCGTCGTCGGACCACGCGCCGAACTCGATCGGCTGCTCGTCGCTGGTGATCCGGATCAAGAACTCGTCCCACGTCTCGTCGTCCCGCTTCAGATCGGAGAGACGGTCCTTCGTCGCCGAGTCGATCGGGATGGACGTCCTGCTCATCTCTGTGAATTTATAGTGAATTCAGAGACAAATAGCTTCGCCGGCCACGCCTCCCACGACCACCACCCACCCGCCGACCCAACGACTTTCTCCGGTCCACATGAACAATTACGTATGGTCCAGACGGACTCCGACTCCGACCTCGCGCGCGGCGACGCCGCACCGGACTTCGAACTCCCCGACGTCGGCGGCGACACCCACGCGCTCGCCGACTTCGCCGACGACGCCGCGGTGCTGGTCGTGTTCACCTGCAACCACTGCCCGTACGCGCAGGCGAAGTTCCCACTGTTGAACCGCATCGCCGCCGAGTACGACGACTGCGCGGTCGTCGGGATCAACCCCAACGACGACACGGAGTACCCAGAGGACTCTCTCGAGAAGATGCGGGAGTACGTCGAGTCGGGCGAGGTCGCCTACGACGCGTACCTCCGCGACGAGACCGCGGAGGTGGCCAAGGCGTACGGCGCGGTGTGCACGCCGGATCCCTTCCTGCTGCGAACCGAGGGCGACGGCGAGTTCACCCTCGCGTACCACGGCCGCCTCGACGACGCGCTCAACCCCGACGACGAGGCGACCGAGTACTACATCGAGGACGCGATCGACGCCGTGCTCGCCGGCGAGGACGTGACCCTCGATCCGGGGCCGAGCCGCGGCTGCTCGATCAAGTGGCCCTGAGCGGACGAGCAACGTGCGATCGGCGTTCCGGATCGTAACTACTCAGGCCGCCTCGCCGCCGGAGCCGCCCGCGTCGTCCGCCTCCTCGGCCGCCTCGGCCAGTTCCTCGAACGTCTCGCGGGCGTTCTCCACGGCCGTCTCGTGTTTGGCGGGGTACGCCTCCACCTTCGCGCGGAAGGTGATTCCCGCCCCGAGTTCCGCGCGGCCCTTGAACGCGGCCTGTTTGTCGAGCCGGAGGAACAGCGAGTTGTTGTCGTCGACGCGCTCGTCGAGTTCGGCGAGGACGCGGTCCCATTCCGCCAGATCGGATATCCGCGAGAGCACGTGGCGCACGTCGTCGGCGCGCTCGACGCGCGCCGAGAGCACGACGATGCGGTCGCCGTGGTGGCCGGTGTTGACGACGCGCTCGATCTCGAACTCCGCGGGGAGGAACGTCCGCAGCGCGTCCTCGACGCGCCGCTCGTCCTCCGTGGCGTAGCAGAAGGCCCGCAGATCGACGTAGTGGAAGGGAACGGAGCTCATACTTCCGGTACGTGGGTGGGAGTGAAAAGCGTTGGACTCCGGCGACGGGCACGGGTCCCCGCACGGTCGGCGAGAACGCGACCGCGGACGGCGTCGATTACTCCTCGTCGTCGTCCGCGTCGCCGTCGGCGGACTCCAGCGCGTCGGCGGGGACGCCCTGCTCTTGGCCATCCTCGAAGCTGATCGTGTAGGTGGCGTCGCCGAACATCGTCTCCATCACCTGGGTCACGGTGCCGGTCTCGCCGTCGAACTCGCTGTGCTCGTCGTGCAGCACGACGCTGTCGTCCTTCTCGAACTCGGTCATGGAACGAGGTTCGGCACGGCCGTACAAAAGACCGCTGAAAGGCTACGCGGCGGCGACCCGCACGAGCGCGAGGGCGACGCCGTACGTGGCGACCGTGACCGCGACGACCGCGCTCGCGGCGGCCGTCGCCGTCCCCGCCGCGGCGACCTGTTCGAGTCCGTCCCGGATGCCGAGCGATCCCAGCGTCGTCGGGGCGAACGCGGCGACGGTCGCGTCGGCGCCGACGGCGACCACCACCGCGGCGAGTGCGACGGCGGCCGCGGCGGCGACGACCGCGGCAGCAGCGACCGCAGCGGCGACAGACCGGGCGTCGCCGCCGGCGCCCCGCGCTCCTCGGCGCGTGTCGGGGGGTCGGTCGGAGGCGCGAGCGGATCGAGGAACGCCTCGACGCCGAGTCGATCGCGTTCGCGTCCCCCGCCCGGCCGTCCGTCCCGTGTTCGGTTTCGAGCTGGACATTCGGGGTGTCTGCGTCGCTATCGCCGATAAACGTTCGCGGCCGCGACGGCTGCGGAGGCCACAGCGGCCGCGAAAGCGGAGTCGGCGTGAATGGGTCCCCCCGACCCGCGCCGAGAGTTACTCGCCGGCGACGAGGACGACGGCGACGACCGCGAAGCCGACGCCGAGGAGTTTCCGAGCGGTGACAGGTTCGTCGAGGAGCACGACGCCGACCGCCGAGGAGACGACGAAGAACATGGCGAAGATCGGGGCGACGATCGACACGCGGCCGACCGCCAGCGCGCGGTAGTACGCGAGGATCCCGACCGCGAGGCACGCGCCCGCCGCGAGCACGTAGCGCATGCGCGGGTCCGCGAGATGCTCGACGACGCCGTCTCCGGTGAAGCCGATGACGGCGAGCGTCGCGACGACGAGCACCGAGTTGGCGACGAACGCGGCGACCGTGCTCGGGATCGCCCCCTCGCCGGCGGTCGCCAGCCGCATCAGCGGCGCGACGAACGAGTACGCCGCCAGCGCCAGCACCGACCAGGCGATGTAGTTCATACTCGCCCGTGTGGCTCTCCGGGGCTTCAGGGATCCGAATCGCGCCGCCTCCCCGTCGCGGCCACGGCGCCGCCCCCGCGCCCGTGAACCGTGTTCGCTGATATCGCGCCGGGCGAAACCGCTTTGCCCGGGCGAACGAGTCGACACGTATGGACGAGGCTACCCGGTCGTTGCTAGACGCGCTCGTCGCCGACGCTCGCGAGTCCACCGCCGACCTGGCCCGCCAGACCGGCCTGGACGAGGCGGCGGTCGAGGAGCGACTCGCCGAGTTGGAGGAGTCGGGGGCCCTGCGCGGGTACACCGCGATCGTCGATTGGGACGCCGTCGACGAGGAACGCGTCAGCGCCGTCGTCGAGGTGAACGTCGAGTTGGACCGCGAGACCGACTACGACGACATCGCCCGCCGGATCGCGGAGTCGCCGGCGGTCGATTCGCTGCGCCTGATGTCGGGCGACTACGACTTCGCGGTCAACGTCTCCGGCTCGTCGATGGGCGACGTGTCGCGGTTCGTCTCCGAGGAGGTGGCGCCGCTGCCGGCGGTGACGAAGACGGTCACCCACTACGTGATGGAGACGTTCAAGGAGCGCGGGATCCGCTTCACCGACCACGACGACGACGACCGGCTCTCCGTGACGCCATGAGCGGCAACGGGAACGGGAACGGCGAACGAGCCGGGAACGGCGAGGGCGTCGGCGACGGCGACCGCGCCGGCACCGGCGACCACCCCGCGACCGACGGCGGCACCGCCGAGGGGTCCCCGCGGACGGAGGAGGGGGAGGAGGACTCCGCGCGGTTCGCGCCCGCCGACCGCGTCGAGTCGGTTCCGCCGTCGGGGATCCGCGAGTTCTTCGAAGTCGCGGAGAACCGCGACGACGTGATCTCGCTGGGCGTCGGCGAGCCCGACTTCACCGCGCCGTGGCCCGCGCGCTCGGCGGCGATCGACTCCCTGGAGCGCGGCCGCACCAGCTACACCGCCAACCGGGGGATGCTCGACCTTCGACGTGCGATCGCCGAGCGCGTCACCCGGTACGGCCAGTCGTACGACCCGGACTCGGAGGTCCTCGTCACGACCGGCGCCTCGGAGGCGGTCGATCTGGCGTTCCGGGCGTTCGTGAACCCCGGCGACACCGTCGCGCTCCCCACGCCGACGTACGTCTCCTACGAACCGGGCGTGCGCTTCGCCGGCGGCGAACCGCTCCCGGTCCACACCCGCCACGAGGACGACTGGGCGCTCACGCCGGAGGCGCTGCGCGAGGCGGGCGCCGACGAGGCCGACGTGCTCGTGCTCTGTTACCCGAACAACCCGACCGGGGCGACGATGGACGCCGACGAGATGGACGCCGTCGCCGCGTTCTGTCGAGAGCACGACCTGCTCGTCGTCGCCGACGAGATCTACGCCGCGCTCACCTACGATGGCGACCACCAGTCGGTCGCGACACGGACGGGCATGCGCGAGCGGACGGTCGTCATCAACGGTTTCTCGAAGGCGTACGCGATGACCGGGCTCCGACTGGGGTACGCGATGGGGCCGAAGCCGGCGATCGACGCGATGACGAAGGTCCACCAGTACGCGATGCTGTCGGCGCCGACGACCGCGCAACACGCCGCCGTGGCGGCCATCGAGCGGTGCGACGACGAGGTCGAGCGGATGCGTCGGGAGTACGACCGGCGGCGACGCTACGTGGTCTCGCGACTGCGCGAGCTCGGCATCGAGGTGTCGGAGCCGGGCGGCGCGTTCTACGCGTTCCCGCGGGTCGCCGAGGTGGCTCCCGACGGGGACGCCCGCGCGTTCGCGACCGAACTACTGGAGGCCGAAGGCGTCGCGGCCGTCCCCGGCACCGCCTTCGGGACGGGCGGCGAAGGGCACATCCGGATCTCGTACGCGACCGGACTGGACGATCTCAAGGAGGCGATGGCGCGGCTCGAACGGTTCCTCTCGTAGTCGGTCCCGATCACGGGGTGCCGATAGAACTGCAGTCACTCCCTCTCGCCGGCGCGACCGCGCGCAGCCGTGCGACCCGGCGTCGTTCAGAGGTCGTCGAACTCGTCGTCGAACCCCTCGTCGAACAGGTCGTCGTCCGCGTCGTCGCCCTCGGCGTCGAGGTCGCGGAACGCCCGCTCGAAGTCGCTGTCGCCGAAGCCGGAGACGTCCTCGTCGAGGCCCTCGCGGAGCTCGCGCGCGCGCCGTTCGAGCGACTCGTACTCGTCGGACTCCTCCAGCGCGGCGCGTCCCTTCTCCGCCTCGAGGACGGCCATCTTCGACGAGACCGCGAAGAACTCCTGCATCCGCGAGTCGTACGACGATCGGGTGTACAACCCTTCGACGGTCTCCAGCAGCGACTCCCGGGTGACCGGCTTGACGAGGTAGTCGTCGAACCCCATCTCGATGATGTCGAAGTCCGGCTCGACGGCGGTGACCATCGCGACGCGGGCGTCGATGCCGCGGGCCCGGACCTCGTCGAGCACCTCGTCGCCCGACAGTCCGGGCATCCGACGGTCGAGAAGGACCACGTCGACATCGTCGCCGAGTTCGCCGAGCGCCTCCTCCCCGCCGTACGCCGTTCGGACGTCGTAGTCGCCGCCGAGCCATGCCGCGTACAGGTCGGCGAGGTCGGGCTCGTCCTCGACCACGAGAACGACCGGCTGCTCGGCCGACGACTCCGACGCCGCGGTGTCCGTGTCCTCACTCATGCTGGTGCGTTCCCCCCCTGTGCCCGCCGCTGGTCGACGGACCGATACCACGCTTCCGGTCGGCGCATGCCGGTCCGGCCACTCTCCCTCGAGCGAGCGTTCGAGCGTACCGACGCCGTCCGGCCATCGATTGGTGTTGTCACCGCCGGGTACTTAACCGTATGCGATGCGGGAGCCCTGCGCCGAAAACGGGTGGGTCGAGTGGCGGGGTCGCGTCACGCCCGCCGTGGTGCCCCACGATCCGCGGTGGCCACCAACCACCGACGGGTCGTACGGTGAGCGCCGTCGAAAGGCTACCGGCCGAGGAAGCCGAGATCGACCGAAGCTGTCGGTTTACACCCATATCGCACCGAGCGGATCCACGTTCGAATCACCCCGGTTCGGGTCGAGGGCTCGACGATCTCGGTTGGAGACGGAGGCGTCCGGCGTCGTCGGGTGGAATCGAACTCCTGCGGTAGCGTCGATCTCCGACCGAGTCCGAGGCGGCGCTTCGCGCCGACTCGGTCACGTTCGCGAGAGCGTTACTCGGGGCTGTAGTTCGGCGCCTCGTCGGTGATCGTCACGTCGTGGGGGTGGCCCTCGGTCTGACCAGCCTGGGAGACGCGGACGAACTCAGCGCGCTGCTTGAAGCCGGTGAGCGTCTCCGCGCCGACGTACCCCATCCCCGAGCGCATGCCGCCGACGAGCTGGTGGAGCTCGGAGGAGAGCGGTCCCTTGTACGGCGTCGCGGCCTCGACGCCCTCGGGAACGAACTCCTCGTCCTCCTCGACGTCCTTGAGGTAGCGGTCGCCGCCGCCCTCGGACATCGCCCCGACCGAGCCCATGCCGCGGTACTGCTTGTAGCGCTTGCCGTTCATCGTGATGACGCGGCCGGGCGCCTCGTCGGTGCCCGCGAAGTACGAGCCGAGCATGACGGCGTCGGCGCCGGCGGCGATCGCCTTGATCGCGTCGCCGGAGTAGCGGATCCCGCCGTCCGCGATGACGGGAACGTCCTCGCGCGCAGCCACGTCGGCCACCTGCGCGACGGCGGTGATCTGGGGCATGCCCGCGCCGCTCACGACGCGCGTGGTACAGATCGAGCCCGGGCCGATCCCGACCTTCAGGCCGTCGGCGAAGTCGACGGCGGCCTCGGCGGCCTCCCGGGTGCCGACGTTGCCGACGACCACGTCGGCGTCGACCTCCGTCTTGATCGCGCGGGCGGAGTCGAGGACGTTCAGGTTGTGCGCGTGCGCACAGTCGATGAAGAGGATGTCCGCGCCGGCCTCGTCGGCGGCGACGGCGCGTTCCTCCTCGAACGGGCCGACGGCGACGCCGATCAGCAGCGACCCCGACTCGTCGCGAGCGGCGTCAGTGTGTTCGCGGCGCGCGAGCACGCCCTGCATCGTCACGAGGCCGACGAGGCGGTCGTCGTCGTCGACGACGGGGACGCGCTCGATCTTGTGGTCGTACATGAGTTCGAGCGCCTCGCGCGCGTCGACGTCCTCGGGCGCGGTGACGACTTCGTCGGTCATCGCCTCCGACACCGCGTCGGACTCGCCGACCTCCAGGTACGGCCGGATGTCGGTGCCCGAGATGATCCCGAGGACTGCGTCGTCCTCGTCGACGACGGGCGCGCCGGAGACGCCCTCGTGTTCCATCATCGCGTCGACCTCGCGGACGGGCTGGTCGGGCGAGGCGGTGACGACGTTCTCGCGTCGGATCACCAGTTCGTCGGCGCGCTTGACGCGCTCGACTTCCGCGGCCGTCTCCTCGACGTCCATATTGCGGTGGAGCACGCCGAGGCCCCCCTCGCGGGCCATCGCGATCGCCAACTCGGACTCGGTGACGGTGTCCATCGCCGCCGAGAGCACCGGGATCGTCAGCTCGACGTTGGCGGAGACGCGCGTCGAAACGTCCGCCTCGTCGGGTTCGACTCGGCTCTCTTTGGGGCGCAGCAGAACGTCGTCGAACGTCAGCGCTTCCGGTACCTCCAGTTTCTGTGAGAACGGACTTCCGTCGGACCCGTCGTTCGCCATATCAACGGTGTTCGGGGACACCGCAAAAACGTTGCGAGAAGCGAGGCGCCTGGACAGTGAGTACCACACATCCGTGTACAGATCCTACGAGATATCACCCGGAACTGCGAGCGCTCGTACATCGGGATGCATAGCTTTGGAACACAATTCCAGAGGCGATTCGAACGGAACGGTGGAGTTCGCGGGATCGGCGACCCGGCCGACAACGACGCCGGGTCGGCTCACACCGATCTCGATGTCGTCCGCAAAACTTGCACGGCGAGCGCCTTGAGCCCGAGAGTGTAACGACGATATCGTCGAGTAGGCGAGGAACCGTAGAGCAGGTATTTAAATATCGGTGAGGGATCTCCCGTACCGTGTGGGCACATCCCACGCAACCATTAAGTCTCACCTACGACACAGTGACGGTATGGACTTCGAGTCCCGCACTGTAACGGGTATCGTCGGCCGGGTGAGCGACAACGCTGCACTCCCGACATTTATTCCGTTCAAGCGCGGACTCGACTGGTGCACGGGGGAACGCCTTCCGCGTTGCTCCGCCCGGGCGTCCGCCGGCTCCGGTTCGTCACCAGACTCCCGTCCGGTCGTGGGTTATGCCGGGTCGTCTCGCTGAGCCGTGAGTACCTCAGCACATCCGATCGCGATCCGCCTGGAGCGGCGCGTCGGCGGCGCAACCCGACTGCTCGCGACCGTCATGGGGCTGCCGCTGGTCGACGGAATCTTCCCCGCGCTCGTCATCGCGGGCGCGCTCACGGTTCCGTTCGGCATCATCGAGACCGGCCTGCTCATCTTCGGCGGCTCCGCCACGATGGCGGTCGTGCTCGCCGAGATGGAGGGAACGCCCCGCCAAAAGGCCGCCTCCATTCTCCTGCTCGGCGCCGTGCTCGTCCCGGTTGCAGTAGCGGAGGCCGCGCTGGCGGAGACGATCCAGAGTCTGCTGAACCCCGACGTGTTCCACCGCTTCGCCGGGCTCGTGATCCTCGCGGTGGCGGCCAAGACCGCCAGCGCCGAGATCGGCGAGTACCTCCCCAGTCCCGGAGCGATCATCGGGCTCGGTCTGCTCGCGTCGTTCCAGCCGGCCGGCGCGGAGCTGGCGGTCACGCTCAACCCCGACCTGCTCGCTCGTGCCGGGGCGGCCGCGGGTGTCGGCGTCGCGTTCGCGCTCTCGATCGCGCTGGCGGGCGACCGTCTGCGGGGTCGCGTCGACATCGACCGGTTCCGCTTCGGCTCGTCGGTCGCGCTCGGCATCCTCTCGCTGTCGGTGCTGGGACTGCTCCCGACCGAGCAGCCGGTCGCCCTGGGCGTGCTCGTGGTCACGGGCCTGTTCTCGTACGACCCGAGTTCCGACGACGCAGTCGACCCGGATTCCGACGAGGATGTCGGGCGGGACGACGCCGGACACGGCGCATCCGACTCGGGCACCGCCGACCCGACCAGCGCGGTGACCACCGACGGCGGCGACGAACTCGACGACGGGGTCGCCGCGGCGGATTCGGCAGCGGCGACGGACGCCGACGCCGACGGCCGCCGCGACCCCGCCTCCGGCGTCGCCTTCGGCAGTTCGCCGACGGCGCCGACGGCGGGGATCGACCCAGTCGACTCCGACGACCGCGAGGAGACGTCGGACGATTCCGACGACGAGTCGGGTGGGGACCCCTCGCGCGAACCCTGGCTGTGAGTCGGCGTCACGGCGGCTGACCGGCCGAGGTCGGCCCTCGGACCGGGGTCTTTTACCCGATCGGCCGCCGACGGCGGAGCATGAGCAATCGCGTCGTCGAAGGACGAATGGTCACGCCGGAGAAGCTCGCCGAACTGGTCGAGGGCGACTCCGTGATGGACGCCGAGCCGATCGAGGACGCCGACCGCGAGTGTCCCGACTGCGGCGGCGACGTCATCTCGGTGGGATACATGCCGAGCGTCACCGAGTTCGTGACGGCGTACAAATGCCAGGAGTGCTCGTGGGGCGAAACCGACCGCGAGTGAGCGGCGAACGACCGGACGGCAGTGGGGACTCACAAGTAGCGAGATCCGATCGAAATCCCTTTACGGCGCTCCGGGATATGGACGGGTGCACGGGGTCGTGGCCAAGCCCGGTATGGCGACTGACTCCAGAGGCAACGCGCCCGGTGACGAACTCCAGACTGATATACCGAGCGTCCGACTGATCATCGGACGCGACGACGACCCTCTGGAGTACCGAGGTGCCGACCGGAGATATCAGTCGATCGGGGGTTCAAATCCCTCCGACCCCATCTGCAATAAAAGTATATCGGAGAGCCTTGCCTCCACTAACCGGAGGTAAGCGCCCTTCGATCTGCGAATTCTGCGGCACGCGCATCGACACCCCAGAGCAGCGCTGTCCGGCTCTCGACGACGGGAGGTGTCGGCCATGAACCGCCTGGATACCGGCGGTTCGACGAACTGCCTGCACTGCGGCACTCACGTCACCGAACGCTTCGCCGCCGTCTTCGGTGACGACGACGACCGCGTGCACCGGTGTTCCGGCTGTGACTCGATGCCGCGTATCAGCCGCGGCACCGCAGCCGGGAAAGAGGTTTCCGAGTACGTCGACCCCGACGACGAGTCGTCGTTCAACCACGGCGCGAGAGCTCGCGCGCGGACCGACGGAGGTGACGGCCGGTGAAGTACGTCCTCGTCGGCTGCGGCGCCGCGAAGCGCGACGAGCGCTCCGAAGCCTGCGACCTGTACACCTCGACGTACTTCGCGAAGAAGCGCGAGTACGCCGAAACTGTCGGCGACGAGTGGGCGATCCTCTCTGCCGAGCACGGGCTCCTCGAGCCCGACATCGAGGTCGACCCCTACGAGACGCACATCGACGACCTCGACGGCGACGCGCTCGACGAGCTCGCCCACCAGGTCGGCATGGAGCTGATCGAGTGGCTCGGCGTCACCGACCCTGGCGACGAGATCGTCGTGCTCGCCGGGCGCTCGTACATCGACCCGCTCCGCGATCGCGAGACGTTCCACGCCGGGATCCACCCGCCCGTCTCGTTCCCCTTCCAGCGCCTCGACCTCGGCGGGATCGGCGAGCAGATGTCGTGGCTCGGTAAACGTGACACCGCCGCCACTACCGAGCAGTCCACGCTGACCACCGACGGCGGCGAGACGCTCACCTGCGACGACAAAGACTGCGAACAGCCCGCTCACGTCCGCGTCTTCCCGACCCACGGCGAGACGGATCACTCGGCGCTCCGATGTCGCGACTGCTACGAACGAGACGCGGAACGCGACTGGTTCGACCGCTGGGCGAGTCAGGTTCGGGATCAGGACGGAGGTGACGGCCGGTGAGCGACCACCGTCACGCGACCGACCGCTCTGAAGTCACCCTCTACGCCAGCTGCCCCGAACAGCATACCGAGATCGTACTCGACGGAGAGGGACGGGACGAACAGGTCGACGAACTCATCGAGACGATCAAGGAGAAGTTCCCGAACTGCAGCACCTGCGGCGAGCCGTTGGGAACGATCCACGAGCGCGAGTCCACGGAGGTCCTCGAATGAGCGCCGCCTACTCGCGCGACGACATCTGTCGCGGGTGCGGGAAGCGGCGGAAGGTCCGAGAACTCGACTCGGGCGTGTTCACCTGCTCGGACTGCGACGGCCTGCTCGGAGGTGACGGCGCGTGATCGGTCCCGACGCGGGTGACGACGAGATCCGCGACGACGCCGACGAGCAACTCGACCGCCTCCTCGGCGCCGAGGCGTCGCGCTCGCCGTCCCGCGACGCCCGGGACACCGACGAGTCCAACACCCGTGAGGACCGCGAGAGCGGCCCACAGAGTGAGGGCTTCGTCGCGGTGTGTCGTCACTGCCGCGGCCACCACAAGACGGGCGATCAGGCCCGCTCGCACGCCGAGTCGTGCGCCCAGCGACCCGTCGCGACGTGTCGGTTCTGCCACGAGCCACACACCGCCTCGTCCGGAGCAAACCCTGACGATCACTACTACGACTGTCAGCCGTTCCGCGCCTGGTACAAGCGACGCCAGCGCCAGCGCGCCACGCCGGAGGGCGAGCAGGGCGTCGAGGGCGACCTCGACCCGTTCGCCCAGCGGCGCGTCGTGCAGCCGTGGTTCCACGAGTTCTCCGCCTACGTCAAGTACGACACGAGCGAGCGGCGCAAGCCGTTCAACTGGTACTACGCGCTCGACTCGGCGCGGAAAGAGCACGACGGCGAACTGCTCACCGGGTTCGAGGTCGCCGCCGACGAGCTGCCGGGCGCGACTCGGCGCGTCGCCGAGCGACAGGCCGACGACGATCTCGATGCCGACGAGACCGTCGAGGAGTGGTCCGTCGCGCTGCGGTACTCCGACTCGAACATCCACCCGCCCGACGAGCACGTCGCCGCCGACATCGACTGGCGCCTCGACACGGTGAAAGAGCCCCGTGTCTACGTGTTCCCCTCCGCCTACGACTCGTTCAAAGACGCGAAAGGCGAGGGTCGGGCGCGAGCGTACTTCCGGCTCCGGCCGCGGTGGCCCGACCAGGAGGCCGAGAACCGCGCCGGCGACTCGGTGTCGATCAATCCGACCGACCTGCTCGGGACCGACGTTGCCGTGAAGGGGACGAACATCGAGTTCTCCCGGTATCCGGACCTGCTGCAGCGGGCGATCGAAGCGGTCCGCGAGCAACAGGGCGTGAAGTGGAACGGCCCGACGTACGTCGAGGCTGAGTCGTTCGACCGTTCGAACATCCACGGCTCCTCGAACGTCATCGACGCCGAGCTGTATGTCCGCGTCGAGGACGGCGAGACCGGGAAGTTGATCGCGATCGACGGCCCGCTGCACCGCGTGAGTATGTTGCTGGCGGGCGACCGCGAGGGCTACGCGAAGTCCGTCCGCGACGATCGCGAGCGAGCCGGATCGTACCACACGGCGACGATCGGCTCGATGCGCGCCGGTCACCTCGTCGGCGGGCACGATCTCGCGAAAGAGATCAAGCACTACTACGGAAAGAATCCCGACGCGGCCACCGGTCCCCTGGAGCATCCGAAAGTCGGTGTCTCCCTGCAGCACTCGGTCATGTCCGACACCGTGTACTGGGAGGATCTCGACTCGCTGCAGCGCGAACTCGACGAGACGCTGCTGAACGTCCTGCGGTGGGGCGACGTGCCGCTTCGACCGTCGGAGGGGCCGTACGTCGCTGACGACTACTTCGAGCCCGTCAGCTCCTCGCGGTTCCGAAAGCTCGTCGACGATCCGACACCGCGCATCGAGAGCGAACAGAACAACGCCGTCGAGCGTTGGGCCTTCATGGGGAACCTGAACGACACCCACGTCGACACGCTTCGGACGCTGGTGACGGACGGCGGTCAGCTCTCGCCCGCGGACATCGCCGACGAGATCGGGAAGGCCGTCTCGACCGTCCGGCGCGCGCTCCGCCAGCTCGGTGACATGGTGCAGACGCGCTACGCCGACGTGCAGCTCCGCTCGCAGTATCTCGCTCAGCAGGTCGTGAAGCGCCTGGAGGCCGTCGACGCCGTCGTCGAGCACGACCTCGAGGGCGCCGCGGACAACCTCACGCGCGCTGAGAACGTCGCCGCGACACCCGGCGAGGGCTCGGCGTGGCTGCGCTGGCGCGACAACTGGGTCGAGGAGGTCCGTGCGGACGGCGAGAAGGACGAGATCGTGCTCGGGTGGGAGTGTGCCGACCGCTCCGAGCTGCGGCAGCTGATCCGCGAGGGCGCGATCGCCTTCCGGAACGACCAGGGCGGCGACACGCTCGGGTTGTTCTCGCGGACGTTCCGCGTTCGCGGCCGGCTCCGGAACGGTGAGGAGGTGACGTACGCCGACGAAACGCTGCTCGACCTGCTCCCGACCGGGTGGAACTACTTCAACCCCGGCTGACGCCGCGGTCTTTTGAGTGGCAACACTCGGCTGACACCCTTCTTACACAAATTCGCTTGTCCTCTGCTACGTACTTCTAAATTTGTTTTGTGTTCAGCCAGTCGATCACCTCGACGAGCGGCAGCGCCGGCGCCGGCCGCGCCCCGAAACCGCGCCCGGGGGCTACCGCTCTCCGTTAGGGGTGTGGATAAGAATCCACATCGCGAAAGTACCTCCCGCGCCTTCGGCGCGGTCGGACCGCCCAGCATGCGGGGGCCTGACCCGGCCCCCTTACCGCCTCGCAGTTGGCTCCATCCCATTCACTGCCTTCCCGTGGCAGACCGAGCATAACGCTCTCAGGTTCTCTGTCGCATTCGCTTTTTCAAGCGACTCAAACTCATCTATTGGGCTGTTGTGGGTAACGTTCAGCCCGACGCCGAATTTCTCTCTATTCTCTTCATCTGAGCGCTGGCAAACACTGCATTCGTGGCGGTCCCTGTCCAGAACATCTTCTCTCGTCTCCTGCCATTCGTGGGTCATCCAGTAGAATGTCCACTCCTCTGGATTTTCGTTCTCGCCACCCTGTCTCTCTGGAACCGGCTTGCTCCCCGGCTCAAGCCCGAACTTCCGCAGTGCTTTGTTCCATGAGCCGTACTGATACTGGTACGTGGTTGATCCGTACTTCCCGTGATCGTCCATCTCTCTGGCCGAAGGCGGATGCCCTAGGTCGTCCGCGAGTTCAAGTAACGCCACCCTTCGATCCTCATCAGAAAGTGTCGAACCGGTACCAACTCGGTCCCCCACCTCAATTCCAGCCGCGGCCAGCGTCTCCCTCCATGAGCCAAAGCGTCGTATGTAGGTCTCAGAGGAATATTCTCCATCCGTGTCAATTTTGGTCTTCGTCGGTACCCCCTCGAAAACCGATGCAATTCGTTGTAGCTCGTCGATCAGGTCTTCCTCCGGGATTTTGCTCGTCATATCCGACGTACTGGGGCTATGTTACTAAGGTTTCAGCCAGATCTCCGGCGCGCGGTCAGTTATCGCGCGACCTCTCGCTCGATCGCCGGCGCCAGTTGCTCGCCGATATCCGGGATCGCCTCAAGGTCGTCGCGGGACGCCTGCCGCAGATGTCGCTCGCTCCGGTAGCCCGCCAGCGCAACCTGTCGCGAGCGCTCCGGCCCGATGTGCCCGATTGACTCGAGCGAGCGACGGAGTCGCGGCACGCGCTCGTCGACGGCGAGATCGAGTCGCCGTTCGAGCTCCGCGTCCGAGATCCGGCCGCGAACGTAGCTCGCCTTGATCGCCTCCACCGTCCACGGGTCCTCAAGGTCGACGTCGCCGAGCAGGATGCGAACCCGCAGCGGGAGTCGGTGACGGTAGCAATCGAACACGTACGCCGCCGGCGCGAGAAACGACAGGAAGTGCCACAATTCGACTTCGCTCACTGGTTGAACACCCCGACGATGCGGTCAGCGACGCGGTCGACCGCCTCGGCAGCCGCCTCTCCGTACACCTCTGCAGTGTGAGTCACGACCAGGAACGCCGCCGCTCCGGCGATCATGCCCGATCCGAACGTTCCATCCAGTGCGACCTGGACCGCGCCCCCAACGACGACGAACGCTGGGACCGCGAACGCCACGTACAGCGCCACTCCGAGGCCGAGCCGGAGCACGCGCTTCGCCACTCCGTCGGCGTGCTCCTCGGCGCGGGCGTCTTCGTCCTCGAGGACGCGGTCGACGATCTCCTCGTTCACGTCAGCTCACCCCACGCCACCAGCCGGACGAGATCTAGCGTGCCCTCGAACAGCCCGCGGCCGAACCCGAACAGCCGGCCCACCTCGACGGAGATCTCGAACCCCGGCACGAGCACCGCGAAGATCACCACCAACAGGATCGCCGCGCCCCCGATACGCACCCAAATGCCGACGCGCGTGAACACGTCGAGCAGACTCTTGATGTGATACGCCGAGAACAGGACCACCGCCGCGGTGATCAGCGTTCCCGGTACACCGAGGAACCGGAGCAGCGGTTCGACGATGCTCATGCGTCACCGTCCCCGATGTTGATGTTGTTCACCTCCTCCGGTGCGCGCGCCGCCTGCACCGCCTGGTACGCCAGTACGAGCACGCCGATGCCGAGGATGAGCACCCCCGGCCCCAGCGCCTCGAGCACCTGTCCGATCGGGTCGGCGCCGAGCAGCTGCAGGCCGAGCACGACCGCGACCACCGAGACCGTCCCAAAGACGATCGGCGACCAGGAGTCGAGCCGCCGGAGCACGAGATACGTCACCAACGGGAGGCCGGCGATCACCAGCACCAGGCCCGAGCCCGGCGGGAGTTGGATCGCGCCCGTCAGCACGAGCCCAAGCCCGCCAACGACCCCGAGCGCGACAACCACACGCGGTTCCCTCGAGAGCGTCCGCACGCCCGTCGAGACGGCGCGGCCCACCGTAGCGACCACGCGCACCGGCGTCGACGCGTTGTCGCTCGATGCCTCGTCACTTGACGAGTCGCCACGGCGGCGGTACACGACCACCGCGCCAGCGAGGCCCACGAGTGGGAGGCCGATCGCCGCCAGCGTCCCGAGCGGCACGCCGCCGCCCGTCTCCTCACCGAACTGCGGCGGTACGAACGGCCCCGACGTTTGCTCCGAACTCGACGTGTTCGTGTCGTCGACCTGGATCACCAGCACCTCGTCGGAGTCGTCGTCGACGAGCGTCACCGGCGAGTTCGCCGTCGCCGAGTCGCGGACGATCCCGTCAGTCTTCGAGTACAGCACGTACTCGGTGTCGTCGACCGTTGCGTAGTGGGTGAACGTCACCTCATCGCGGTCGCCGGCCGGTCCCGGCTCGACCGCGATCTCCGGCGTCTCGCCCGCCTTCTCGACGGTGAGCTTCACGTCGCCGTCCGTCTCCGCTGCCGTCGGTAGGTTCCGGACCGTGAACGCGTCACCAGCACTCGCACCGGGCACGTACATCGACTGCTCGTCGTCGGCAGTGATCACCGAGTACGTCGACGGCGACGACCATGACTCGTTCTCCGTGTAGTGGATCCGCGAGCCGTCGGCCGTCGGTCCCACGTCGATGTGTGCGCCCTCGCTTCGCGTGTCGACCTTGATGCGCGATGCCAGCGGGTCGCCCGCCTTACTCGCCTCCTCGACGGAGATCGTCATGTTGTACGGGTCGACTCGGCTCCCGTTCAGCCGGACCTCGACGGTCGTGTTCGTCGGGATCGTCGAGCCGTCGGGGTAGGCCGCGTCGAGATCGACCGCCACGTCGTTGCCGTCGAGCTGGTAGTACGACGACCCGAGTCCGACGAAGTCGCCCGACTCGTTCCACCGCACCTCGACATCCCGCATCGCGACGACCTCGTGCTCGAACGTCGTGTTCAGCCACGCGTTCGAGCGCTCGCTCGCAAAGGTCTTGCTCGTGTCGTAGCGGACCGTCCACTGCTGTTCGTCGTAGTTGACCGTCTTTCGGTCGACCGCATCGTGGGAATAGTTCAGCGCCACCTTCGGAGCTGGCGCATCCGACGAGAGCGAGCCGTCGCCGACCTCGACGACGACCTCGTTCGTCCCCTCTTGGAGCCACGACGAGTTCCCCGACAGCGACACCGTCTCGCCGTCCGACAGCGTCCCCGTGTGGCTTACCGTCTCGCCGTTAACTTTCACGCCGGGATCCACCGTCGCGGTCCGCTCCTCCATTTTTAGTGTAACGTCGACGGCCCCGCTCGTCGCGGATAGATCGACGGTTGTCGCGTCGGTCGTTACGCCTAACTCTCGTTCTTTCGTCTCTCCTGCGGTGAAATTCCCGAACGACGCCGACGCGCCGTCGTCCGACGAAACCGACACGTCGGAGGCGGGCGACGAGGATACCGATATGTCGCCCATTTTGGCCTCTTTACTGTCGTCATATCCGAAATACCAATCCTCGCCGTCGGGCTGGTCTTGATAATCAATATAGAAGGGGGCATCAGAGCCACGGTCGACTAACTGGACGGTGATATTTGTCCCCGCATCGACGGTAACCGGGGTGTCAAGATCGATCGTGTTCGTCCCACTTTCCAACGAGACATATTCAGCGACGAGCGTCCCCTCGGCTTGAGTCGAGTCGACAGCCTCCTCGTCGGAAATGTATATATCGACATACACATCCCCTGCACCCTTCCTACCGTTGATTTCGAGTGTGTCGATATATCCGGGCGCATCGGTTAATAGCAACTCACCACCGTTTCCGTCGAAAACGAGCGCCGTGTCGCCTTGAACGTCGGTAAGTGGGTTACTCCTCGATCCGGATTTGTCGGTCGCGACTAACACGGGTTCGCCGTTCGCCGACGGTCCGCCGACACTCGTCCCCGCGGGAGAGATCGACATACTCCCTCCGTCGGAGAGGAATGCGGTCTCGTTATCCCATCCGGTGTTAGTCTCGCCCGTCAAGTTTATCGACGGGTCGCTCGCGGCGTCGAGGTCGCTCACGTCGTACGTGAACGTCGTGCCGTTCGACGAGCTCGCCGCCTCGATCGAGATCTCCGACTCGAACGAGACCGCGTTCGAGGAGAAGTGCTCGACCGACGCGACCAGGTAGCCGTCCTCGACCGTCGTCGGCGACACCCACCGCTCGCCCGTCTCGTTGTTCTGCACGGTGAGCCGGCTCGGAACGTAGCCGAGCGCGTCTTCGATCACGTTGACATCGATCGCCACGCGGCGGCCGTCGTCGTGCACGTCGTCGGAGATTACCAGCGCCGGCGTCGTCTCACAGTCGAAGTTCGGGTTCTTGTCCGCCGCCGGCGACGAGCACACCGCCTCGTGGGCCACATCCGACGGCGACGCGCCGCTCGCCACTTCTTCCGCCTGCTCGCGAGTCACGATCGACACCTCGGTCGTACTCGCGTGCTCGGAGACGTACACCGCGCCGTCGAGCGCGCTCTCCGACAGACCGCCCGATCCCGGCGACGCGCGGATGTCCTCAACGTTCGACGCGCTCACGCCGACCATGCCGCTCGGCGGGCTCGCCGCCGTCGCGGTCATGCTCGCCAGCGGGATCCCGACCGCGACCGTGCTCACGAGCAGCAGCGCGACGAGCGCGACGCTCGCGATCCGACGCGTGCGGTCACGCACGAGCGACCACCACCGAGGCGGCCGCCCGCCCACGCGTTGGCCCGTCGCGAGCGGTCGCAGCAACGGCGTGCGCCCGCCCCCGGGGGGTGCGCCTACTCGACTCGTAACACGCGCGTGCGTCTGGTGTCGGGAAACTGACTGCTCGCCGGTCTCGGCGCCGATCGACCCCGTCGATCATCGGCTTCCACCCCGACCGTCGAGCTCGACAGCGACCTTCGCGACTGTCGGCTTCGCCAAGTCGCCCCAGCTGAACTTCGTGTAGTGCAGCGCCGTCCACCACAACCCCCGCCCCACCGTCATGTGTTGGGTGTGCTGCTCCTCCATGGGAGCCGATTTGAAGCCGACCACGCTGTCGCCCGCCGTCGGGTTCGGCCACCCCGGCATCGTCACGCGCCAGCGGAGCTTCCGGCGGACGAGATCGTGGACGTCCGCCTCGTTGTGACCGAACTTGTAGATCGTCTTGTTGTTCTTCCGCGCGTCGACGAGCGCGTCGCGGTACGCCTCGATCTTTTCGTACCAGTGGTGGTTCTTCGGACCACTGCGGGCCGCCTGCGGCAGCAGGTCGCCCACCTCGTCGAGGAGCAGCGAGGCAAACTCCGGCCCCGCCTCGTCGACGAGCGCGACCACGAAGCCGAACCACCAGTGCGACAGCGGCGTCGGCGTGTCGTACTCGCTGTCGTCGGCCATGCTCGCGTCGTTGATCCAGTCGAACTGGTCGGTTCGGGGCGACCGCCGGAACACGTCCTCGATGCCGTGCCCCTCCGGGTCAGGGTACACGACGTGGAACTTGCCCGCCTCGAACTCCTCGAGCAGCTCGTACACGTCGTCGTAGTACACGACCTCGCGAGCGACCTGCTCCGCGTCGAGCGTGAACGAGCCCGACGCGTGTGCGGGCGGCTGAACCCGGACGCGCGAGTTCGTGCTCGACGGGAGCAGCAGCTTCGTCCACGGCGCGAGTGGCGTCCACTCCGCTCGCGAGGGCGTCCCGCGCCAGATGAACGCCTCCTCCGGGTTGATCTCCAAGACCTGCCGCGCCAGGTCGTTCGCCAGCGTCGACTTCCCCGAGCCCGGCTGACCGGTGCCGAGCAGGTCCGTGCCGCCGATCGACATCGACGAGAGCGCGCGGTCGTCGACCGCCAGCCATCGGAGGACGTGCCGGCGCGCCTTCGGTACTCTCGACAGGTCCGGGTCGTCCTGTTTGAGCAGCTCGCGCTCGTCACGCCGCAGGTGGATCAGGCAGTCCGGGATGTTCCCCGGGTACCCGACCGCGTCGGCGCTCGTGTCGATCGACTCCGCCTCGCTCGTCTCGTACAGTTGTTTCCAGAACGGACGAAGGCCGTGCTCACGGCGCATCGACCCCGCGTCGGTCACGCCGTAGTTCGTTCCTCGGTACGTCGAGGTCCGCGTCTCCGCCTCGAACGCCTCGACGATCTCCTCTTCCGTCGTCTCATGGGTCTGTTGTGTCTTACTCATAGCTCGACCCCGCTGCTCGCGGTCTTTTCTTCGTCTTGCGATTCCCCTGCCTGATCCGCCAGTTCTCGGACGGCAACGTTGCACGCCGGGAGCAGATTCCACGCGATAATCCGCTCACGTTCTTCGACGTACATCGGCTCAGAACACGTCGTCAGCTCCGGCTGCAGCCGGCTCGTCGTCAGCTGGTAGTCGAAGTCCGGCTCGACCGCTTTCATCGTCCCGAACGTCGCCGCGTCGAGTCGCTGCAGCCACTCATCGAGCACCGCGACGGAGTCAAACCCCTCGTGAAACTCCGCGATCGCGCGCTCCTGGCGCGAGTAGTGCTCGTCGAGCGCCGGTCGCATCGCCAGTGCAGCCATTTTCTCCGGGTCGCGGTTGCCCTCGAGGTACTCGGCTGCCTTCGGTCGAAGGAACCGGAACGCCTCGCGACAGGCCGGCCGGAGGTACCGAGCGACGAGCCGGCGCCGCGTGCACCACGCGTCCGCTGGTGTGATCTTCGTCTCGCCGCGGCGGTTGTACACACCCCGCGTCTCGCCCGTCAGGACGCACGCCAGCGCCGTCGGGTCTGTCGCGATGTGGGAGTACCAGTAGTCCGGCAAGCGCCCCAGCGTCCGGTACTGCAGCCGCAGCAGCCACCGGAGTAGCGCCGGCCTGTGTTCGACGCCCTCGTCGCGGAACTCGCGCAGCGCCTCGAGCTGCTGCTCGTTCAGCGCCTGCAGCGCCGGCCGCGTCGACTCGATCTCGTCGCCAGTCTCCTCGATCTCGAACTCGGGGAGCACCGACTCGTCGACAGCGCCCGATCTGGGTTCGTCCAGTTGGTCGAGCGCGTCGGCGAGACCGTCGACGGCCCCCGCGGCCGTCTCGTCAGTGTCACCGCCGAGCGATGGGAGTTCAGACGACATCAGTCGTCAGCCTCCGCGGTCGGGTCCGTCCCCTCGACGAACGAACCCGGGTTGGTGTCACGCCGCGAGGCATCGCGGACGGCCGCCTCGCTGTCGAGGTTCCGCAGTGTCTCGATCAGTTCGTCCGTCGAGTTCCGCTCGTCGACGAGCGCGTCGAGTGCCTGTTCGAGCGTTTCGTAGTCGTCGACCTCCGATTCCATGTGCATCGCCGTCGCGACCGCGTCCTCGGTCATGCCGACCGCCGGCATGAACTCCGCGCGGCCCTCGGTGACGCGGGTGTGAGCGGCGTAGACGACGACCGCGGCGAACAGCGCCCCGACGATGCGACCGCCGCCGACGCCCAGGTAGTCCATCGTGAACGACGCCAGCGCGAACGGGACGACCATGTGAAACGCCAGCGAGAACAGCGCCGTCCAGTTCGTTCGCACGCCGTCCTCGGTCTCGATGCGGATCGGCAGGTCCCATTCGACCGTCGACGGCGAGACCGTCGCGAGATCGCCGTCGCCGTTGACGCCGTCCTCGTCGACGAAGATCAGCTTATCGGCGACCGTGTCGGTGAACGAGACCTCCGGCGTCCCGAGGTCGAACTCGAAGTTCAGCCGGTCGATGCCGACGAACTCCGTGCCGCCAGTCCGCAGCCGGGCGAGCCACGGGCGGATCCCCGTCTCGATCACCTTCGTCCCGCTGTCCGTGTTCGCCAGTGTCACCGTCTCGAAGTCGGCATCCCGAGCCTCAAGCGCGAGGTCGCCGCGCGGGTTCGACTTCTCGCCGGTGAACAGGCGCATCAGCGCGACACTGTACACGCCTTTCTCCGTGGTTTCGAGCACGACGATGCCGATCACCGCCGCGATCGCGAAGCCGATCACCGGCGGCGCCGCCGACAGCAAGCTCGCTGTCCATACGAACGCGCCGAGGCCGATCACCGCCGACCCGATCGCGATGATGATCGCCCACGTCACGAGCCCGAGGCCCGGGCCTTTCCCGGTCCGCTCGATCGAGCCGACCGCGCTGACCACGGTGACGCCGGTGAGCCCGACGATCCAGATCAGGACGTTCGTCGCGGTGAACTCCCAGTATCCGCCCCACGTCGGCGCGAACGGGAGCGCTCGCGTCGTCTCGACGCTCTTGTGGGCAAATCGCCAGCGGGCGTCGCTCCCCTCAACCCACATCGTGATCTGGTAGGTTTCGTCGTAGTGGGCCGGCAGCGACACGTTCGCCGTGTCGTACCCGCGTCCGGCCTCGATCTGGTGGCGGTACGTGCTCACGTTCGTCGCGACCGTCTCCTCGACGGTCGTGTTCCCGCGCTCGACCGTCCGAGTGCTCTTCTGCCACGCGACGACGGTGACGTTCAGCGTCCGGTCGAGCTCGTCCTCGGGCGCGAGACGGACCGTCCGCAGCTGCACCTGGTTGCCGTTCACGACCTCGTCGCGTTCGAGGTAGTGCCAGCCGCTCTCGCCCGGTCCGACCGGGAACACGCGGACGGTCGCGCTGCTGTAGTCGCCGAGGAACCGCATCGACGACGGCGCGCTCTCGTAGGTCGTGCCGCCGCGCTTCAGCTCCTCGTAGGTGTTCGCCTCGCTGTCCGTGTCGGACTCGTTGGCCGCAGCGCCGTGGCCGTCGGCGACGGCCCCGCCGACGGCGACGAGCGGTACAACGAGCGACACGACCAGCAGTGCCGCGAGGAGTGCTCGCTTCACGAGCCACCTCCCGCGACGTAGTTCGCCGAGAACGCCGCGACGAGGAGGCCCACGAGCGGCCCCGCGACCAACCACGCCGCCGCAGGCGTCGAGATACCGACCGCGTCGAGCAGCCCCGCGAGGACACCAGAGACGGCGCCCCAGACGTACCACCCGCCGACGAAGCCGCCCCCGCCGGCGATCAGCATCTTCGAGCCGTTGACGATCTCGGCGACGACCATGCTACGCCGCCCTCCCGTCGCGGTTGCCGATCCAGATCATCGACACCACCAGGAACACGATCACGAACGCGATCCCGAGTGTGGACGGTCGCACGTCGACGTAGATACCTGCGAGGCTCAGGCCACCGTACAGGAGCATCCCGACGAGGTACGGTACCCCGCCGAGCAGTTCGTTCAGGACTGCCGCCAGTCCGAGCACCTCGCCCGCCGCGGTCAGCCCGATGCCGACGAAGCCCACGAGCAGCGCTCGCGTTCCCGAGAGGACGCCGCCCGTCGCGCGCTCAGCGCGATCAGTGACGCGCTCGACCGTCTCGACGCGATCGGCCGCGTCTCCAGCCTCGTCGGCGATCCAGTAGATGATCAGCGCGAGCAGGCCCCCGCCGATCAGCCACAGCCAGTTCTCCGCGAGCAGCGAGACGACCTCAGTCGGCACCGAGATCACCTCGCGCTCGCCGGCGATGCGTCTCCGATGTTGGTGTGTTGCTCATAGTTTCTCCTCGAAGATCTCCGTCGAGTTGTTCACCAGCCGGATCAGGTACAGCGGTCCCGCGATCGCGACGATCGCGAGGAATACCGGTTTGAACGCTGCCAGCGTCGGGAACACCTGCGGCAGCGTGAACGCCGCGATAGACCCACCGGTGAACAGGCTCGGCGCCGACGCGTACAGCGCCGAGCCGATCGCGAACACGACATCCGGATTCAGTAGTGCACCGAAGGCGGCGACCGCGCTCGACGCCGCTGAAATCGGGTGTGTGAGTGCCTCTTTCGTCTTCTTGAGTCTCTTTCCCATGCTCTATCACCCGAAGATGAACGTCTCGATCCCGGACAGGCCCGGGATCGCATCGGCGACCGCTCGCGTGCCTCGCACGATCAGGAACATCGTCACGACCGCCTCGACCGCGAACACCACCAGCAGGATCAGGCCGTCGATCGGCCCCGGTACTGACGGTGTGATCGCGCTCGCAACGAACAGGCCCACATCGACGTAGGCCCCGTACACGTACTCGACGAGGTCGAGCGCGTAGCTCGCGATCGCAGGGAACAGGTCGGCGAGTCCCCACACGGATTCGTCGCGTGAGAACCCCGGCGCCGACCCCTGAAACAGCGTCAGGATCGCGCCGTACACTGTCGCCGCAATGCCGATGATCGTCTTGACGATCGGCCGGAACACGACGCTCCTGACGAGCGACGCGAAGTTCCCGTTCGATAGCGCCTTGCCGAGCTCGGAGAGGTTCTGCACCCAATCGGGCGCGATCACGCTCCACGTCGGCGTGTCGTCAGCCAACGTACCACCTCACGGCGAGAGCGGCGACTGCGAAGCCGACGATCACGACCAGTACGTTCAGCGGCAGCGAGAACACGCCCGCCTGAAATGGGTCCCACGCGTCGGCGACCTCCGCCTCGAGGCCGGCGATCAGCGCGGTCACGTTCGACCGGAGCGCTCTCGCGTAGCCGCCCAGCAAGATGTCGAGCGCTCGCCCGCCGCCCAACACGATGCCGACGATGCCCTGCAGCAGCGCGTACAGACCGCCGCCCACGAGGCCGCCGCCAAGCGTGCCGACCGCGATGCGTCCCTTCTCCGTGAGGAACCGGTCGGCCAGCGACTCGCGCGTCACCACGAGTCCACCTCCGTCCGCGGTCGGCTGGCGGTCATGTTACGTCTCGCCCTCCTCCTCGGTGCCGAGAAACGGGATGTCGGTGAACGTCCCCGGGATGAAGTCCGACGACCACGGCTGTCGCAGGTACAGCGACACGACCGCGAACGAACTTAGTACGAGGACGGTCCCCAGCGGCAGTCCGAGGAACTCGAACTCGGCAACCGACTGCGCGGACGCCTCGCTCCCGGCGATCACGACGCCGAGTGGCGAGAGGATCAGCGCCTCTCCCACCGCGCCAGTGATGTTCACGAACAGGTCGACCGGCACGAGCAGCACCTTCACGATCGCCTGCACGCCGAGGATCGCACTCGTCGACAGCGCCAGGAGCCACCCGCCGATGCCCTGCTTGGCGATCCCGGTGAGGCTCCGGCCGCGTGCCTTCTCCAGCAGCGTCAGCGGTTCAGTCGCCATGTTACTTCCCCATGGCCCACTTCCCGCCGATCACGGACCCGACGACGGCCATCAGACCGGCGAGCCACTGTCCGACGATCGGGATGTTCGAGAGCCAGCCGCCCGACTCCTGGCCGAACTGGCCCGGCCCGGCACCGCCGCCCGTGAAGCTGTCCTTCTCGCTCCCAGTGACGACGTACTCGTAGTGCAGCGCGATCTCCGTCCCCGGCTGGATCGTCGAGTCGAGCGTCACCTCGTCGCCCTGCGAGTCGTAGCTCGACTTCACGCTCGACCAGCTCGAGATCTCGTCGAACTCCGTGTCGGAGACACCCTCCGCGTACTCGACCGTCTGGTACCGCGAGGACGGCAGCTCGACCTCGTCGGTCAGCTCCGCGTTCGAGTAGCTCACGTCGTACGCACTCGGCAGCGACAGCCGGTAGTACGAGTCGACGATGAACTGGAAGCCGGGGTACACGCCCGAGTCACCGCGGTCGTCGGTGAACTCGATGTGCGCGTCCATCTCCTGATCCAGCGACGACGCGTCGAAGATCATCGCGATCTCCATGCCGGCGATGTCCGCGTTCGAGAACGTGTCGCCCATCGTGTCGACGCCCGTGATCCAGAACTGACCCGTCGGCTCGGTGATCGTCCGAGTCTCGTCCTCCTCACCGTCGTCGTCGCTGTCGTAGCGCTGCTCGCCGAGCGTGTACTCGCCGAGCTTCTCGGAGTTGATCACCGACAGCGACACGTCCGCGTCGCCGTCCTCGACGACGATCTCGACGCTCTGGATGTTGTCGAACGTGCCGTCGGAACCGCTGACGGTCGTCGTCGACATCTCCCCGAGCTGGTGCTGCAGCACGTAGCCCTCACCAGTCGCGTTCGCGAGGACGTGATCGGCGTCCGTCGAGTTGTCCGGGTCGATCACGGCGGTCTTGTAGTCGCTGTCCTCGTCGACCACGCGGATCTCGACGTGTGCGCCAGCGTCCAGCGTGTTCACGTCAGCGAACAGCTGCAGCGAGCGCTTCGCCTCGTCCGAGTCGATCGACTGCGAGAGCGCGTACGTCGCCGTCGCCGAGTCGCCGTCAGCGAACGAGCCGTTCGTCGCGACGTTCAGCGCGTCGACGTTCGGCGCCGTGGTCGTGTCGGCGACCGAGACGCCGGTCGTCGTCGACCACTCGCTCGCGTCGAGCGCCGAGTGAGTCTCGTTGTACCGCGGGAACGCACCCGCGTCGGAGAAGTTGATGTCCGTCGCGGTCACGCCGACCGGGTTCGCCTCCGAGTCGTTCACTCGCGCGTCTGGCGTCACCAGCTCACCAGAGTTCCCTTCGTACTGCGTGAGTCCCCAGCCGACCTGGTGCGTGTCCTTCTCGAGGGTCACCCCGATTCCGGGGTTGTGCACCGCGTCGCTCTCGTAGTTGACTTCGCCCGGATCGTTGATCGTCATCGACGCCTGTGCGACCGCCCCGCCCGCACTGACGACGAGCAATACCACCATCGCGAGCGCCGCTGCTCGCTTGCTGAATAGTGTGTCGTAGTTCATCTGTCGTCTCCGTCGCTTTCCGGGCGACGAGTCCGTGGTCCGCCGTCTGTTGCGACCTCCGGCTCTCGAGCTCGCGTCGGCGCCGCGGTGCCGAGTTCCTCCCAGGCAATGTACGCCCACAGCGGGAGCGGTAGCAGCGCCGACGCCGCCGCGAGCAGCCCGCCGTCGAACAGCAGCGCCAGCGTGAACGACAGCGAGACGATCGACGTGGCGAGCACCCCGCCGAGGAACCGCACGCGGGCCTCTGGCGTCGTGCTCACGCGTCGTCACCTCCCGTCGCCGCCAGCGAGAACTTCGCTCGGGCGCCGATGTACGCCAGCCCGATGCCGGCGACCGCCGCACCGAGCGGCGCGAGGTCCGGTTCGAACGCCGAGAGCAGGCAGAGCACGCCGAAGACGGCGAGCATCGCGCCGCCCTCCTCGGTGATCCCGGTGCCGCGGAGCGTCAGCCGCTCCGTCGGCCTCGCGTAGCCGCCGTCAGTGGCCGGTTCGTCTTCGGCCTCGCTGTCCGGGTTGAAGCCGTCGTCGTGGACGGTTTTCGTGCCGGTCGGCGCGTGCACCGTCGCCTGTCCCGACACGCCGCTGTCGAGGTCGACGAAGATCTCGCCGTTCAGGCTCGGCGCCTCGACGACGGCCTCCTCACCGCGTTCGCTGACGCGGACCTCCCCGTCAGTCATCGGCGACCTCCGTCTGTGAGAAGTCGCGCCAGCGCACGTCCGACTCGACGCGCTCGGACTCGCTCTCCTCGAGCTCCCACGAGTCGCCGTCGCGGACGCGTTTGGCGTGTTCGGGACAGTAGCGGCCGGCCGGCGCGCCGGTCGTGCCCGCCGTGACCGCATCGGCACCGTCGGGAGGCTCGACGACGGTCACCGTCGGCAGCTCGTGGCAGCCGGGCCACGGGCACTCGCTCACGAGTCACCTCCGAGCGGGACGCGGTGTCCCTCGAACGCCGGCCCGGGATGCGGGTCTGTGCGATGCGACTCTGTCGGCCACGCCTCGATCGCCTTCGAGGTCGGCGTGATCGGCGGCCGGTTGTCCGGGCCGGAGTCGTCGTCGCTCGTCGGCATCGACAGCAGCCCGCCGATCAGCTCGTCGAGCGTCGACAACGCCTGCTCGACCGCCTCGATCAGGTCTCCCAGGCTCACGCTCGCCTCCCGACGAGATCGTCGACGTACTCGTCGACGCGTGCTACGTCGCCGACCGTGAGATCGAGCCCGGGCTCGCGGGGGCGCTTGATACGATGCTCCTCGAAACCGCCGTCGGTGCCGCCCGCACGGGGCGGCGGGGTGTCCGGTTCCATGCTCCGTTCGGCCGGTAGGGCGGCCGATACTCCGGCTGTCCTGACCCCCGTACTAGTACCTCCGCGAAAACACGAGACTCTGTACAGAGACTACCACCGCACGGGCCATTTATCCCGGATAGTCAGGACAGCCACTGTATGCGCAAACTGCAAGCAAACGGCGGTAGCGGGCTCGTGGCACTCCCGAAGGACGGGCTCGGTCGCGACGGCGTTCTCGGTGACGACGGCTCGATCCCTGGCGACCAGCCCGTCGTCGTCGACCGGCTCGGGCGTCGCGTCTACTTGGTTCGGCTCGTCGACGACGCGCGCGTTCCGGATGCTGAGGACACCGAGGTCGTCGAGCGGCTCGCCGCGCAGCGACTCATGAACCAAGACGCGTTCGGACAGCCGCCGACGGCGGACTGAGTTTTACAGAGCTATACGTCTGTCAAAGTCGGCCGGCGTTCGGGGGTCCGCACGGGCCGTATTTACGTCTCGCTGGAAACTCGTTTTACTGTCTGCCATGGCGTGGACAAGAGAACCCCTTACCGAATCCGAGCTTGACGAGTTGCTCGCGGCCGCCGACGAACGAGATCTCGACCACCAGGTGACGATCTACGCGCTCGCCCACACGGGCCTGCGAGCCGACGAGCTCGCGCACCTCCGTGACGACTGGATCGACTGGCAGGCCGAGCGGTTGCGGGTGCCGCCCGCCGAAGGCGAGTGGTCGCCGAAAACCGAGCACTCCGCACGGACGATCCCGCTGAAGCATCCGGGGACGGTACGGCGGCTCCGTGACTACTTCAGCTATCACGAGGCGTACGACGCGACCCGACAGACAGTCACGAACCGTGTGAAGCGGGTGGCGGCCGAGACCGACCTCCGGAAGAAGATCACGCCCCACGTCCTCCGGCACACCTACGGGACACTGATCGCGGCGCGAGGCGCGACGCCACAGTACATCCGCCAGACGATGGGACACGCCGATTTGTCGAGCGCAAACGACTACCTGCAGTACGCCGGCACGCAGCTCGACGCCGAGGCCGAGGAACTCTGGTGAAAACTGAACATGAAGGACCGATCTGTCCATGCCGCGATCGTCGAAAACCTCGAACAGCCGGGTTCTCGAACGAAGGAACGACTCGTCGACGCGCTCGCCGACGAGTTCGATGAGGTGGACGTGAAGCACGCTCTCGGCGATCTGCTCGTCGAGGGTACCGTCGAGGAGCACCCCGAGATCGAGGGCGCGTACGTCCTCTTTGAGGAGTAGATCACCCCGATCTGAACACCGGTGCGTCAGCGACGGGCCGATTCAGTGTTCAGTTCTCAGGATTGGGTCGTCTCCGACCAGATCGGTCAGTGGTCACGCCGGAACTCCGATCCTCGGACCTCCTCTCGGTTCGTGGCAGTAATTGTAGTTACCGATGGCTTGTCCAAGAATTTCGACGAGTGCAACGGCGTAGATCTTAACATGCTTGTTAGTTGCGCGGGGCAACTCGTCAAGCACTCTCGTCTCAGGTTGCACCGTCGTGCCACCAACGAATTTCCGTATTTTACGATTTCGATTGATGCCTCCGAGTTGTGTTATTCTGCAAGGGTGGTGTTGTCAAACTCAGAGTTCTGACGGTAGTACGCGATCACCGGCGCCACGTCGCCCTCGACGCCGGCCTCCCGGAGCGTCGACGGTGTGATCGTCGGCTTCAACTCATCGTACAACGCCTGCAGCGAGCGGTCGACCCGCGCGGCACCGTGACTTCGGTCGTTGACGCGGTAGCGTTGCCCCTGTTGCGAGATGTACGCCTCTTTCTCGAAGACCCAGGTACTCCCATCACGCCGGCGTTCGACGATGAGGTCCTCACACCACTCGAGTTTCCGCTCGCCGTGCGCATCGAGAATGAGGTCATACAGTGGACGCTCCATCGATGTCTGCAGGACGTTCCGCTTTGAGAACTCCATCTGCTCAAGCTTGTCTGCATTCACCTCGGCGAACAGCTCAGCTGCCGCCTGCTGGTCGCCATCGAGGTAGACGACGTTCGTGAACTGTGCCGAAGAGTTCTCCGTCGAGTGTCCCGGCGTTCCGTTCACCGCGATCTTGCGAGCCATCGCTCGCAGTTCGAGCGGGAGGGCGCCGAGGTCGATCCCAGTCGCGGGGCCGTCACGCAGGCGCTCTGCGTCGGACATATCCTACAGTACTGCTCAGGGGGACGTGAATCTCCCGGCCGTCGGGGTGCATCCCAATGCGACCGCCGTCGCTGGTCGGTGTGAGCGCGTCGAAAGAATGGGTCCGCGTGAAGCGGACGTGACCGGGTACGGCCGGTCAGTCGTGATTAGTTAGTTGTTGCGACGAGCGGCCAGCAGCGCGGCGCCCATCAGGGCGATGACTGCCAGCACCGCGCCGAAGCCGGGCGTCGACGTCGAGGTCGTCGTCTCCTCGTCGGGCGTCGCGGTCGCGGTCGGCGTACCGTCGTCAGCCTCGGTGGCCGTCGCGGTCGCCGTCGCGGTTGCGGTTGCCGTTGCCGTCGCGGTCGCGGTTGCCGTGCCCTCGTCAGGCGTCGCGGTCGCGGTCGGCGTGGCCGTGCTCTCGACGAGCACGCCGTCAGCCGATGCGGAGAAGGCTGCCTGGCGGGCGCTCGCGGTGAACGTGTCGCCAGCAGCGTTGTTGCTCAGGTTGAACGTTGCCTCGAACGAGCCGTCCGAAGCGACAGTCACGGTCTGCGTCTCGATGAAGCGCGGCTGCGTCTCGTCGGTGGACTGGACGCGAACCGTGAACTCCGTCCCGGGCGCGACGTTCGTCGTACCCGTGATGGACGCGTCACCGGCGGCTGCTTCAACCTCGTCGTCAGCGTTCGTGTCGAAGCTGCCCGTTGCCTCCTCGACACTGAAGTTCGCTGCGGCGGTCTGGTACTCGTCCTCGGCGTTCTCTGCGGTGACATCGCTGTCGATGTCGAGCAGGTGCTCGTCCTGCACGTTGACCTCCGTCTCGACGTTATCGCCGTCCTCGAAGCCCTGGCTCTCCAGAGTGTCCGTGTCGAGGAAAACGTAGTACGTCGACGACGTGTCGTCGTACACAACCGTCAGTGCGTCCGGCGCGCTGCCGAGCGCGCTCAGGTTGAGCGTCGCAGGGTCAGCGTTCGAGCCGGGGTTGGTCTCCTCGAAGAGAACCTCCAGCACGGGCTGGCCGTACGTGTTGTTGGTCTGCGTCGCCTTGTAGAAGGCGGTGGTCGTGGAGTCGTCGCTGGCACTCACGTTCGCGAGGACGCCCTCGAGACCATCAGCGGAAACCTGGTGGACAAGGACGTCGTCCATGCCACCATCGGGGTCGATAGCGACCGTGTCAGTCTGCGTGACCTGGCCGTTCTCGACAGCCGAGGTGATTGCCGACACCTCGTCGACGTCCTCATCGTCGATTGCGTCACCGACCGCTTCGAGCGTGTCGTCGCTCGTCCGCCAGAGCTGCTGGCTCGGCACCGAGCGCTCCTCGATGATGAGCGTACCGACCTCGTCGGGGCTGTCGGCCGTCGCGGCCGCGTCGCCCGTGCTCGTACTGACGATGTAGTCGCCAGTGTCGAGGATGTCCGAGAGCGTCTGCTCATCGTCGCCCTGGTTGTCCAGCGCGACTGTGTCGTCAGTGCCCTCGCTGTCGCCAGCGAGCGTGACGATAGTGCTGCCGGTCGTGCCGGCAGTGTAGGTGTTGAAGTCGAACGTAACCTCGCCGTCGTCATTGCCGTCCGTGACAGTGACGTTGGCTTGGTAGCCGTCCTCAGCGATGTCGCCGATGAGGACGGTCGCCTCGGTGGCGTCGTTGTTCAGTTCGATCGTGAACTCGGCGTTGTCACCCTGCGTGACCGAGACCGTGCCCGCGCCGAGTGCGGACTCGCCCTCTTCAGTCTCGCTCACGGTCACGTCGTTGGTCGTGGTACTGACGCCAGTGCTGACGTCAGTGAGCTCGACCGAGTAGGTGCCCGTATCCGAGAGCGTGCCGACGTCGAACGTGCCCTCACCGGAGCCGTCAAGCGTGACGGTTGCGGTGGCGCCGGGGACAACGTCGTCGTCGGAGTCGGTAACCTCGACGGTGATGTCGCGGTTACCGGCGTTGGCGCTGACCTCGCCGGTCAGGGCCTCCGCGGTCGTGATGTTCTCGTTGTCGACCGAAGCCGACAGACCGAGCTGGCGGATGTCCAGCGACCTGTCAGTAACGTCCGCGTTACCGTTGTCAAGGACCGTACTGAACTGGTAGGTCGCACTGGTGTTTCGGTCGGCCGTATCGAAGACGTAGACCTGACTACCGGGACCAGTGCTACCACTGAAGATGAACTCGCCACCGTCCGTGACAATTTCGAGGTCCTGATTCAGGTCCTCGGAACCGTCCTCCGTGACGAAGGCAACGGTAGCTCCTTCGAAGGTGCTGAGATCCGAGCCACTCTCTGCGAGCGTCGTGCCGGTCACGGTCACCGAAACGTTACCGGGTTCGGCGGAGTCAACGCCAGTCGTGTCGGAGAGGGCGTTGATGTTGACAATGACCTCGTCGCCGGGGTCGAGCGCTGTCGACGATGAGAGGACGATCTGGCCGTTCGTGTCACCGGCCGAGTCGAGCGTGTAGTCGCTCGTGACGTCCTCATCGTTGACGTAGACGGTGATGTTGTCGGTCGTCGTGAGTGCGCTCGAGGAGTCGTTCTGGAGAACGTCCTCGGAGAATCCGACCTCAATGATGCTCTCACTGTCGGTCGTGCCGCCAGCGATGTTGGCACCATCAGTGTCCGAGAACTCAACTGCTCCAGAAACAGACGGTGCGTCTGTGTCGGAGTTCAGGTTGAGCGTCGTGGATTGGTCGTAGGTGCTACCCGGGCTACTTACGGTGTATGTGGTGTCGTCGGTACCATCGCCATTACCTTCCTCGACAGCGTACACCGTATACGTACCGTCAGAATCCGCTGTAATGCCAGCGATATCTGAAGGCGTGAATGTTACCTCAGAATTCCCATTGGTGTCCGAGGTATTGGTAGCGATGTGCTCATCCGATTGGATGCTTCCATCTTGGTCTGCGTCAATTGCATACGTTACGTCATTTCCGCCCGTTGCGGCTGTCGCACTCACCGTTATTGTGTCGCCAGGAGCTGCATCTGACGGACTCACGGAGAGACCGGAAGTTGCCGCAGCAGCTGTACCTGCGAACGCGACAGTCCCAGCGAAGACGCTGAACACCATCAGCGCTGTCAGGAACAGCGCGCGGATCTTGTTATTGTTGTCTGTCATGGTTTGTGTTGAATCGCACCGCACTGCATCGCACCGGCAGCGTCCTCCCGAGCCTGCTGCAGACGCCCGCCTGCCACACCCGACACCGGTTGTCGGTGGACAGCCGGACTCGGTCTGGGGCTGCGTGGCTACCAGCGCATTCGGGTAGGGGTGTGAGGAATAAATGGCAGTCACGGTAAATACTTTGTGTGAACGACATGGGTGTGAGAACCCATCACATAGTAGGGAGAAGCCTTCAAACGCCAGAATTCAAAATCCCGGGTTCGATCATCCGTCGAACGGTATCGTCGACGGTCGACCCGAATCCATAAGTACGTGAGACGCTCTCATTCTATACGGGCCCGCAGCGGGCAGGCGCCATGTTCCTTGGGTAGGGAATTCGCCTGCCCCTGACTTCTTCACGCAGTAGTGACCCACACTCTCTCATCGAACCATACCGCTCGCGAACAGCGCGGGCGCCCGCGGGCGTCAACAACCCATGATTGTGCAGCCGACTGGAAGCAACTGGAAGGTATGCGTGTCCACTTATCACCCCGCCGGGCACACCGATTCGAGTAGATGTTACGTGACGGCACAGTGTTCGAGGACGATCACCTTCCGCGAGAGATCGTTGGTCGGCATCAGCACATGAACGAGGTCACAGACGCCCTTGCACCCGTCGAGGACGGCTTTTCTGCCGAGAACTGTTTTCTGTTCGGTCCCTCCGGCTCGGGGAAGACGACAGTTGCGCGCGCCTCCGTTCGAGAGCTCCGGCGCGAGGTGCTCGACGTGCCGACCGGCTACGTGAACTGCTGGAAGGACTACACTCGCAGCGCCGTCCTCGAACGCGCCGTCAAGGATCTCGCGAACACCTCGGTCCGTCGCGGCGCTCCCGTTCGAGATCTCCTCGATGAGCTGCAGTCGAAGCTCGACTCACCCAGCGTGATCATCCTCGACGAGGTCGACCAGCTCCGGGACACGAAACTGCTGTACGACCTTCACACCGTCCGCGGGCTCTCGTGGATCGCTATCGCGAACCGTGAGGTGGACCTATTCGCCAAGCTCGAAGACCGTGTCCGCTCGCGCATCGGCGTCGGCTACCGTGTCCGGTTCGACCACTACAACGCCGATATCGTGACGGAGATCCTCGGCCGACGCGCTCAGTCCGGGCTCGTTGACGGTGCTGCCGAGCGCCACGTCCTCCGTCGGATCGCCGAGTCGACCGACGGCGATGCCCGGAAAGCTATCACGGCGCTGCGGGTCGCCGCGAAGAAGGCTGCCGGTGAGGGCCTTTCGTCGATCCCGGAGCGGCTCGTCGAGGAGTCCGTCGTCGACGCCGAGGCAGAGATCCGCCAGAAGTCGATCTCGAAGTTGAACGATCACCAGCATACCGTCTATCAGATCCTCAAACGCGACGGGCCGCTCATCCAGAAGGATCTGTACGAACGATACCAGGAGGAGCACGGCGACGACACCCTCAGCTATCGCTCGATGCGCGGGACGCACCTCCCGAAGCTCGAACACTACAACCTCGTCGCGGTATCCCGGGGAGCGGATGGGAAGCTGTATCGGCTGACCGACTCGAAGCGAGTGGAAGGGTAACTGGAAGTCTGAGATCGGGCGTTGTCTGGCGGTTTGTGACCGAGTGGAAGCGAGTGGAACCTCCGACTCGGCCTTATGCAGGGGACGGTCACAGCGTCGGGTATGGCACAGTCCGAGCGGCCGGCCCATGGCAGCGGAGCACAGACGATCGAGATCAGCGTCGACCTCGTCGCCCACGGTCACGACCGGGACGGCGTTCCCCGACGCGTCGACGTGCTCGTCTCGACCGACGCGAACGGAACGCTACAGGTCGAGGCGCGGACCGGCGAGCAGTTCGACGACTACCGGATCGACGCGCGGGTCAAGCTGAGGAACATCGAACCGCGGCGCGCGTTCCGTGGCGGTGTTGGCGTCGATCTCGACGAGCTCCCCGCGTGGGTCGAGACGATCGTCGATCGTGCCGAGGCGCGCGTCTTCGGGGAGTGATCCACGTGTCCAAAACAGTTCCCGCCGCCGCCGAGTCAGCGGTGTTCGTCGATCCAGTAGCACCACTCTCCGAAGTCGTCGGCACCACACTGTTCGGCGATACTCTGGAGCGTCCCGATCTTCACCCGGTCGTGAAGCGGGACCGTCACCGTTCGGACCTCGCCCGTGTCCGGATTCGTGTACTTCAAGATCGCGTGACTCCCCCGCTGGCGGTCCTTCCGGTAGTCGAACTTCCGAAGGACGTTGACGATATCGTGTCCGGAAAAATCGCGCGGCGGCCCTGTCACGCGTCGAACCACGGCGCGTCCGCTTCAGGAGCCTCCGTGTCGTCCTCGCGGGCTTCGATCGTGAGTTCGACCGCCTCGTCGAGGTTCGCGAGTGCCTCCTCGCGCGTCTCGCCTTGGCTGGCGACGCCGACCTCCTCGTCGATCGCCGACCAGCCGCCGTCGTCCTCCTCGATCAGGCTGATCTTGCGTCCCGTACTCATACGAATCGATACGAGAACGTCCGAGAAAAGCGTTCGGTCAGTCCTCGTCGTCGAGGTAGTCGTCTATCACGGCGTCGAAGTCGTCCGCGTCCTCGTACTCGTCCCGCTGCTCCAGTGCGACGCGGCCGCGCTTTGTGATCTCGTAGAGGCCGGCGTTCTCACTCGGTCCGATACGAGCGAGAAGCCCGTAATCTGCGAGTTGCGGCAGTCGCGTGTTGATGTACCCTTTGTCGCGGTCCAGATGTTCCGCAATGTTGGGCGCAACGTTCCGTCCGTGCTCCATAAACGCCTCAAGAATATCGAAATCAGTAGGACGGACGAGTTTCAATCTGATTCCCTCTCCCAAGATGTCTATATACCATCGGTAAATAGCGTGCTCAATCCTGATGGTATGTCTGAATCAGATAACCTAGTAGCATATACCATCGGTATATTCAAGTCGTGTCCGTTCTCAGCCGATTGGTACGAAGGCACTTCGCGGACCCGTCGCTCCCCGATGGGTCCCTGCTCGCAGAAGTTTGCGGACCCGGCGCTTGGGACGCCGGTCCGCGCGGGCCTTCGTGAGTGGAGCACGAAAGCCGTGTATGACGACAGCACATCGGGGCTTGAATCCCCCGAACGAGAGGACGTACCGCTTTTCCTGAGAAACGACTGTCCCGAGTGCGGCCGCGCGCTCGCGGATCACGGCCTATCGACGGTCGGACCGTGCCGGACGCGACTCGCGCCGTGCGGGTTCGACGTTGCCGGCGTGAAGCTGCGCGGGGTCGCGTTCGCTCTCGACGCCGGCGCGCGTCGGGTCGCGGCCGACGGAGGTGAGGAGGCGTGAGCGATTTTTCGGTCGACGAGCTGTCCGACAAGGAGATCGAGGCGGTGCTGAACTCCGCGGCGTTCCAGAAGGCCGCGAAGTACCGCCGGCTCGCACAGGGCATCGAGGTCCTGAAAGAGGACGACGCGATCTTCCAGAATCTCGTCTCGTCGATCACTTCCCAGCACGGACAGATCCGCTCGCAGGACTCCGTCCGCGAGGTGCTTGACCTGCTCGTCGAGGAGATCGAGGCGTACACCGCGGATCTCGGTGTCGAACCGACCGACGAGGGCGAGGACGGCACGCTGGATGATCTGTTCGTCGACGAAGACGGAGGTGAGTCGGCGTGACGCTCGGCGAGCGGCTTCCCCACGAGCCCGAGGAGGTCGTCTGTCTCGGCTGCGGGCGGTACGTCCTGACGCGTGAGACCGAGCGGATCGATGTGTCTCGCGAGGACGAGTACTACCCGGAGATCCGGCACCTGTGTCCCGACTGCCAGGGGCCGGACGAGGCCGATACCGATCGCGGCGAGGGTGTCGCGACTGACGGCGGGAAGGGGGCGACGGTCGTCACGCTGACCGACGAGCAGATCGAGGCGCTCGCGAACCGTGAGCTCGCGATCGTCAAGACCGACGACAACGTTTTCGGGCTGATCCACGAGAACCGAGCCGACGAAGCACTCGACGCTGTCTCGACCCTCGCCGCCGCTCGCGGTGCCGAGTTCGACGTGAAGGAGGTGACGGAGCGTGCTTGAACGCGACCTCGAGGAGCTCCGCGAGGAGCGCGCTGCCGCCCGGCGTGCGTTCGAGCTGTCCCTCGAGATCGACTCGTCGGGCGACGTCGCGTTCGCGGAGGAGTGGTTCCGCGACGTGAGTGCCGAGATCGCGGCGGTGAAGGGATGTCGTGCGAGAAGCGAGCGCCTCGTCGCTGACGGCGGCGAGCCCGACCTGGACGAAGTCGAGTACGTTGCCTGGTGCGACGACGCGTGCGGTCGCCTCGGTGGGTTCCGCGGCGAACCCGCCGCCGAGACGAAGGTGAAGAGCCACCGCGAGACGACGGGACACTCCGCGTACGTGCTGCCGCGCCACGAGGACGGTGATCAGCGGTGAGTACGACACAACGCCGCCTCACGGACCCCGTCGCGATCCCGGATCACTTGGTGACCGAACCGATGCCTCCTGCTCGGAAGGGAAATCTCCGCTGTCGTATCTGTCGCAAGCCGATCTCGGTCGGGGACGACGGCACGGAGTACGGGCACCTCCGCATCGGTCGCCAGCGTGCCCCGATCGACGACCGGTGTCCACACCGACCCGAGTCGGTCGACCCGAACTACGAGGGTGTGACGCCCGGAACTGCCGGCTCGGACAGCCAGCACGAGCGAGGTGAGTTGTAATGCGAGCGCCTTCTGACGGCGGATTCGGGGATATGCCGGACGACCCGTCCGATCTCAGCGTCGCTCACGCGACAGAGCTGTTCCTCGAGGCGAAGGCTATCGATGTGAGCGAGAAGACGGTGTACGACTACCGTGACCGGTTGCGGTGGTTCATCGCTTGGTGTGACGAACAGGGGATCGAGACCGTCGACGACCTGTCGGGGCTGGCGATCGACCGCGCCCGCGCTCAGCGCGCACAGGATGTGGCCCCGACGACGCTGAAGGGACTGATGGTTGCGATCAACCAACTGGTCGAGTACCTCGTCGGAATCGAGGCTGTCGACGAACAGCTGGCGGAATCGGTCAACATCCCATCCCTTGACAGGGCCGACGAAACGAGTGATACGCTGCTCGCACCGGCCGACGCGACGGCGTCGCTATCGTTTTTCCGCGACTCGCCGGCATATCGCGGGACGGATTGGCACACGTTCCTCGAGATCGCTTGGAACACGGGTGCTCGGATGGGTGGTATCCGTGGGCTCGATCTCCGCGACTACGAGCGGCTCGACGACGGTGCGACGCTGTCGTTCGTCCACCGGCCCCAGTCGGACACGCCGCTGAAAAACAAGACCGAGGGTGAGCGCGTCGTGCGGATCTCCGAGACGGTCGCCGATGTGCTCGATTTCTACTTGACTCGCGAGCGCGTCGACAAACGTGACGACCACGGTCGGGAACCGTTGTTGTCCTGCCGGCAGGGCCGGCCGAGTGACTCGACATTGCGGGTCTGGAGTTACTTCGCGACTCAGCCGTGTTTACACACGTCCTGTCCGCACGGGGAAGACCGCGAGACGTGCAAGTACCGCAAACGAAACCACGCGAGTAAGTGTCCCTCGTCGCGGTCGCCTCACCAGATCCGGTCAGGGTCGATCACGTGGCAGTTGAACCGCGGGGTCCCGCTTGAACACGTCGCCGAGCGGGTGAACGCGACCTCGAAGGTGATCGAGAGGTTCTACGACAAGGCCAGCGGCGAGCGCCAGATGCGTCGGCGCGAGGAGTTCACGCGAGATCTCGACATCGACAGCGACGACGACGCGGAGGTGAACGAGTGATGTTCCCTGACGAGTACAAAAGCATCAGATCCGTCCACGGGACCGCGAATCGGTCGAATAGACCTAGCCCTCCGACCCCACTTCCTGTGCGACTTCACCCTAACCCGGAGACTGGGGTACGTTCGGTATAAAGAACACCCCGCCCCCTCACCGCGTTTTCAGTCGATCGGGGGACGGTGGTCGTCCACGTACCGACCGGCGCGATAGTGTCCCTGCCGCCGGGGCTGTCGCGGGAGGAGTTTATCGCGACGGGTCAGTAGGGAACAGGGCCTACTACAGCCAATTCTCAGTCAGATAGGCGACTGGCTGGAGACTACCACGGTTCGGATACGACTCACAGACTGCCGAGAGGATGCGAAAGTGGTCGAACGACGAGAGCAGTTGCTCGGGGATGAGGAACACGCCGACGTGCTCGTCGATCGGAACTTGGGTATGGTCGTCGTCGTGGTAGACGATGATCCGGTTCTCGCGACGGGCGTAGGCACGAACATCGGGGTCCTTCGCGCCGTCGCCCAGCTCCGGCACGTCGACGACGCGCTCGACATCGTGACCGTCGCGCTCGCAGAGCCGTGCGAACTGCTTCTCGGTGTCCTCATCGAATAACTCTCCCGACGGATCTCCCGCTTTCACTCCTGTGACTCGGGCGGCGCGACCCGCTCCATCGCCGCCTCGAAGTCGCTCATCGTCACCGACAGCGCGTCGGCGTGGTCGTTCGCCTCCTCGCCGAACTCGTCGGCGACGCGCTCGACCGCCCGCATCGTCGCCTCCCGGACGACCGCGGTGAGTTCCGCCCCCGAGTACCCCTCGGTGTGGTCGGCCACGTCCTCCAGATTCACGTCGTCCGCCAGCGGCGTGCGCTCGGTGTGAACCGCGAGGATCTTCCGGCGCCCCGCCACGTCCGGCAGGGGCACCTCGACGTGGCTCTCCAGCCGGCCGGGGCGCACGAGCGCGTCGTCGAGCGCCTCCCGGCGGTTCGTCGCCGCGATCACCGCGAGGTTCGGGTTGCCGCTGGCGCGGTCCAACTCGGTGAGCAGTTGCGACACGACGCGTTCGCCGACGCCCGAGGAGTCGCCCATCCCGTCGCGGTCCGTCGCGATGGCGTCGATCTCGTCGAAGAAGACGATACTGGGCGCCGCCTGGCGGGCGCGCTCGAACACCTCGCGAACGGCCTTCTCGGACTCGCCGACGTAGCGGTCGAGCAGCTCCGGGCCGGCGACCTCGATGAAGTTCACCTCCGACTCGCCGGCGATGGCACGGGCGAGCAGCGTCTTCCCGGTTCCGGGCGGACCGTACAGCAGCACGCCGGTCGGCGGGTCGGCGCCGGCGGCGTCGAACAGCGGCGCGTAGGTGAGCGGCCACGTGACCGCGCGTTCGAGCGTCTTCTTCGCCTCCGTCAGCCCGCCCACGTCGTCGAAGGTGGTGTCGGGCTGTTCGGCGACGTACTCGCGCATCGCGGACGGCTCGACCGCCGCGAGCGCCGACTCGAAGTCCGCGCGGGTCACCTCCACCGTCGCGAGGTCGACCTCGCTGTCCTCGTGGCGCGCGCGACGCAGCGCCGTCAGCGCGGCCTCGGTCGTCAGCGAGTCGACGTCTGCGCCGACGAAGCCGTACGTCCGGGCGGCGAGACGGTCGATATCTACGTCGTCGGCGAGGGGCATCCGGCGGGTGTGCACCTCCAGGATCTCGCGGCGGCCGGCCTCGCCCGGGACGCCGATCTCGATCTCGCGGTCGAAGCGCCCGCCGCGGCGCAGCGCGGGATCGAGCGAGTCGACACGGTTCGTGGCGCCGATGACGATCACGTCCTCGCGGGCGTCGAGGCCGTCCATCAGCGAGAGCAGTTGGCCGACGATCCGATTCTCCATGTCGCCGCCGTCGTCGCGCTGCCCGGCGATGGAGTCGATCTCGTCGAAGAAGACGATGCTGGGCGCCGACTCGTTCGCCTCCGCGAAGATCTCCCGGAGCTTCTCCTCGCTCTCGCCTTTGTACTTCGACGTGATCTCCGGGCCGGAGACCGTCTTGAACCAAGCGTCGACCTCGTTGGCGACGGCCTTCGCGATCAGCGTCTTGCCGGTGCCCGGCGGGCCGTGGAGGAGCACGCCCTTCGGCGGGTCGATGCCGAGGCGGGCGAACACCTCCGGCTCCGACAGCGGGAGCTCGATCGTCTCGCGCACGAGGTCGAGTTCCTCGTCGAGCCCGCCGATGTCCTCGTAGGTGACGCCGCCGGCGGGCGGCATCGACGCCGCGGGACCGTCGGTATCGGCGGTACCGGACGGCGAAGCACCGTCGGATCCGTGCTCGGCGGGTCGTCCGCTTCCCTCGCCCGCCCGTCGATCGCGAGTGGGCAGGTCGACGGACGCGCCCGTCCCGGACGAGGAGGCGGTCACGCCTCCGCTGTCGCTCCCGTCCTCGGCACCCGCTGCGTCTCCGCCGGTCTCGCCTCGCTCGACGGCGACGCGGGTTCCGTCGTGGATCCGGACGGGCCCGTCGGGGGTCGTGGCCTCGACGACGAACACGTTGCCGCCGAGGTGCGGGATCCGAACCTGCTCGCCGGCACTGACGGGACGGCCGTCGAGGTCACGCTTCACCGCGCGCGCGAGGGTGTCGCCGTCGATGTCGACGCCGTCGAGCGCGGCGGGCGCGATGAGTGTGACGGCGTCGGCCTCGCCGACGCGCTCCTTGTGCACGCGGACGCGCTCGCCGATCTTCGCGCCGGCGTTGGCGCGCGTCTCGCCGTCGACGAGGATCTCCCCGTCCTCGGCGCCGGTACCGGCGGGCCACACCTTCGCGGCGGTCTCGCGGTCGCCGGCGATGACGACCGTCTCGCCCGAGAGCACCCCGAGTTCGCTCATCGTCGCGTCGGACAGGCGCGCAATGCCGCGCCCGGCGTCGCGCTTGGCCGCGCCGCGGACCGTCAGCGCGACCTCCTCGTCGTCGCTCATGCCACCGGCTTCGGAGGGCGGGGGCTTACGGCTTTCCACGTCCGCCCTCTGGGGCGTTCGCTCCGCCGGGTCGCACTCCGAGCAGTCGGGTCGTCGGCGTGTCCGTCGGCTCCCCGGACGGCCCGTTAGTGTACGACCGTTACCGGGACCGGCGAGTTCTGGACGATGCTCCTCGCGATGTTGCCGACGAACAGCCGCTGGGCCACGCCGCCCGTGTGAGCGCCGATCACGAGCAGGTCGACCCCCTCGGCGAGCCTGACGATCTCCTTGGCCGGGCTCCCCCACCCCACCTCGGTCCCGACCGTCGCGTCGTACTCCGCGGCGATCTCTTCGGCCCGCGAGAAGAGGTCGTCCGCGGCCTCCTCTCCCGCCTGCTCGGCGTCCTCCTCCAGGGCCAGGCCCGCCGCCGCGCCCATCATCCCGGACGGTTCGCCCACGACGTGGAGGACGATGATCTCCGCCCTCGGATGGGCCTCGAGCGCGTGTCGGAGCGCTCGTTCGGCCGTCTCGGATTCGTCCATCGGAACGAGGACGCGTTCGATCATACGTTCAGTACGGTCGGGGTCCGCATAAACGTCGGGGGGGTCGAACCGGAACCGGACCACGAGCGTGACGAGACGGCGGAGACCCCACGGCCGTTCGCCGACCGCGAGCCCGTCGACTCGGCAACGATGACTCCCAACGGACCGAGCTACCCGAGGTCCAAGTCCGACGCAGCCAGCAGCTCGCGGATCGTCTCCTCGGCCGGCACGTCGGGGTTGACGCGGCGGGCGTACCACCGCAGCGCCGTCGCCAGCGAGTCCGTCGGCTCGCCCGAGGCGACGCGCAGGGAGTCCGTCTCCCCGCCCGCGGCGACCGCGAGCGCGAAGCCGTGCGACGCCGAGATCGCGTCCAACTCCGCGGCGACGGCGTCCAGCGGGTCGCCGTCGGCGTCGCGGTTCGCGGACGCGGCTGACGTGGCCGACGTGTCACGCGCGGTGTCACCCGCGTCGGCCCACCCGTCCGTGCTGGCCCCGTCGCCGACGAAATCGGCGGTCCCCGAGGAACCGGTCGCGTCCTCGGCGACGCTGTCGGCCGCCTCGTCGTGGTTCCCGTGGGTCTCCCCGCCGGTGGAGATGACGTATCGCCCGTCGTCGGTCTCGTCGACGCCGTCGTGACCGCGGATATCGAGCTCGTCGGGGTCCATCACGCCGTCGCGACCGACGGGCGGCTCCCCGTCGCCCTCGGCCTCCTCGCTCGAGTCCGGCCCGTCGACGCGGACGACGTCCCGAACCGGTCGCTCCTCGTCGGGTTCCTCCGCGTCGTCGGCGTCGCTCATAGGACGGCGGTTTGCGTGGCGACCGTATGAACGCACCGCCGCGGTTCTCAGCGATGAGAGCGACGCGTCGAACGGACCGGCGCGAGCAGATCCGCGCGACTCCCTGTGAACTCGCGACGGTGGACCACCGAGTTGATAACCTCCCGCCGGTTCACACCGAGCATGGACGACAGCGACATCTCGGACCAGTACACGCCGGAGGCGGTGGAGGCCGCCGTCTCCGAGCGCTGGGACGAGACGGACGCCTACGAGGTGACGAAGGAGGCACACGCCGACGACCCCTCGTTCTTCTTCGTCGACGGCCCGCCGTACACGACCGGCCAGATGCACCTGGGGACGGCCTGGAACAAGACCCTCAAGGACGCCGTCATCCGCCACAAGCGGATGACCGGCCACGACGTGACCGACCGCCCCGGCTACGACATGCACGGGCTCCCCATCGAGACGAAAGTCGAGCAGGAACTCGGCTTCGACACCAAGCGGGACATCGAGGAGTTCGGCATGGAGAACTTCATCGAGGAGTGTCGGGAGTTCGCCGTCCGCAACCGCGAGAACATGGACGAGGACTTCCAGTCCATCGGCGCCTGGATGGACTGGGACGATCCGTACCAGACCATCCAGCCGGAGTACATGGAGTCCGCCTGGTGGGCGCTCTCGCGGGTCCACGACCGCGGCCTCGTCGAGCAGGGCAAGCGCTCCATCTCGCAGTGTCCGCGGTGTGAGACCGCCATCGCCAATAACGAGGTCGAGTACGAGGAGGTCGAGTCGCCCTCGATCTACGTGAAGTTCCCCCTCCGCGACCGCGACGGTCACCTCGTCATCTGGACGACGACGCCGTGGACCATCCCCGCGAACACGTTCATCGCCGTCGGCGCCGACCTGACCTATCAGGAGGTCGAGGCGACCAGAGACGGCGAGACCGAGACCCTGTTCCTCGCGGAGTCGACCGTCGAGGACGCCCTCTCGCGCGGTCGCTACGACGACTACGAGGTCGTCGCCGAGCACTCGGGCGAGGAGCTGGTCGGCTGGGCGTACGACCACCCGCTCGCCGAGGAGGTGCCCGAGCATCCGAGCTTCGAGGGCTCCGGCGAGGTGTACACCGCCGACTACGTCGAGGCCGACCGCACCGGACTGGTCCACTCCGCGCCCGGCCACGGGCAGGAGGACTTCGAGCGCGGCGAGGAACTCGGCCTAGAGTCGTTCTGCCCCGTCGGCGGCGACGGCGTCTACACCGAGGCGGGCGGCAAGTACGCCGGGGAGTTCGTCCGCGACGCCAACGACGACATCATCGCGGACCTCGACGCGAATGGCCTGCTGCTTGCGTCGGAAACTCACGAACACAGCTACGGTCACTGCTGGCGGTGTGACACGCCCATCGTCTTCCTCGCGACCGACCAGTGGTTCATCCGGATCACCGAGATCAAAGACGAGCTCCTCGACAACATCGACGACGCCGAGTGGCACCCACACTCCGCCCGCGAGGGCCGCTTCCGCAACTTCGTCGAGGAGGCGCCCGACTGGAACGTCTCCCGGCAGCGCTACTGGGGGATCCCCCTCCCGATCTGGGTGCCCGAGGACGCCGAGACGTACGACGCCGAGGACTTGATCGTCGTCGCCACGCGCGAGGAGCTCGCCGAGCGCGTCGATCAGGAGATCGATCCCGAATCCATCGACCTCCACCGGCCCTCGGTCGACGACCTGACGATCACCGAGGGCGGGACCACCTACGAGCGCGTGCCGGACGTGTTCGACGTGTGGTTCGACTCCTCGGTCGCCAGCCTCGGCACCATCGGCTACCCGAGCGACGAGGCGGACTTCGAGGAGCTGTGGCCCGCGGACCTCATCATCGAGGCGCACGACCAGACCCGGGGGTGGTTCTGGTCGCAGCTGGGCATGGGCACGGCGGCCCTCGGCGAGTCGCCGTACGACGAGGTGCTGATGCACGGTTTCACCACGATGGGCGACGGCTCGAAGATGTCCAAGTCCAAGGGCAACATCGTCGAGCCCGAGGAGGCGATCGACGCCGCCGGCCGCGACCCGCTCCGCTGTTACCTCCTGAGCCACGAGCAACAGGAGAAGAACCTCGCGTTCGAGTGGGACGGCCTCCACGAGATGCAGTCGACGCTCAACATCCTGTGGAACGTGTTCCGCTTCCCGCTCCCGTACATGGAGCTGGACGGGTACGACCCGGCCGACCCCGACGTACACGGCGCGGATCTGACGGTCGTCGACGAGTGGGTGCTCTCGCGCCTGCAGACGGTCAAAGCCGAGATGGACGCAGCGTGGGACGACTACGAAGTCGACGATGCGCTGAACGCCCTGCTGGAGTTCGTGACGCGGGACGTGTCGCGCTTCTACGTGAAGGCGATCCGCGAGCGCATGTGGGAGGACGAGGACAGCGCCTCCAAGCGCGCCGCCTACGACACGATGGCGACCGTGCTCGGCGAGGTCACCCGACTCCTGGCGCCGTACGCGCCGTACCTCACCGAGCGGATGTACCAGCATCTCGACGGCGAGGCGACGACGGTCCACCAGCTCGCGTCCCCCGAAATCGACGACGACCTCCGCGACGAACAGCTGGAGACGGACATGTCCGTCCTCCGCGGTGTGGAGGAGGCGGCCGCGAACGCCCGCCAGCGCGCCGAGCGAAAGCTCCGCTGGCCCGTCACGCGCGTCGTCGTCGCTCTCGACGACGAGTCGGCCCGCGAGTCGGTGTCGAACCTCCGGGACCTGCTCGCCGACCGTGTCAACAGCCGGTCGGTCGAGGTGGTCGACTCCTACGGCGAACTCGTCGAGGTGGCCGAGCCCGAGATGTCGAAGCTGGGTCCCGCCTTCGGCGGCGACGCCCAGGAGGTCATGGCCGCCATCCGAGGCGCGACCCGCGCCGACCTGGAGGCCACCGGTCGCCTCGCTGTCGAGGTCGACGGCGAGACGTACGAGTTGGACGACGACATGGTCACCTTCCACTCGCAGGCGCCCGAGGGCGTCGTCAGCGCCGAGTTCGACGCCGGAACCGTCTACGTCGACACGGAACTCACCGAGGACGTCGAGTCCGAGGGGTACGCCCGCGACGTGGTCCGTCGGATCCAGGAGATGCGCAAGGAACTCGACCTCGACGTCGACGAGCGCATCCGCGTCTCGCTGGACGTGGCCGACGACCGCGTCGCCGGCTTCGTCGACGACCACCGCGAGTACGTCGCCGAGGAGACGCGCGCCGACGCGTTCGTGGAGGGCGCTTCGCGTCCCGAAGGCGGCGAAGCCGCCGGAGCCGACGAGGACGCCGACTTCGACCTCGTCGAGGAGTGGAGCGTCGAGGGGGTCGCCGTCACCATCGGGGTCGCACGTGTCGAGGCGGAGACGCCCGCCGACGACTGACGCGAGCCGACGGAGTCGGCTCGGGCGGTCGGCGGAGCGGTCCCGCGCCGCTCCGCCCAAGAAGAGCGCGTCGTCGAGCGGAGCGAGACGACGGACCACGGCGTTCACAAACCGCTGCGCGATTTGTGCGCTCACGAGACCGCAGGTCTCGTGAACGGAGCGGTCCTGTGTCGCTCACAGAGTTTCGGACTCGTCCACGACGATTCGGACGACGAACTCGACACGCGAGCGGAGCGACCACACTGTATGACGAACGCGACATGCACGGGCGGAGGCGGTCACCGGCCCACTGGCCCGGTGACCGCCGGGCCGCACGTCGAGAGCGAACTGGAACGGAACTGTCTCCCGTGCCGCTTGGCGGTACCACCCGCCGCGGCGGCGTCCGTACTTCTCGGTCCACGTACCTGAACGCCGCCGACAGTTCTCGGCGATCTGGAACACCGTCGGCCAACCCGCCGCGCCGCGGGGACCGACACGTTCATCTGAATAGTTTTGCAATCGTTGGTATGGCAACGACGGAGCGGCTCGAACGACTCATCGCCGACGAGGTGGGCGAGTGCTGTGCGGCCGACGTGAACGACAGGCTGGCGGGCCTCCGCGAGTTGGCGGCGAGCGCCCGCGTCGACGAGGCGGACGAGGGATCGGACCTCGACGCACTCTCCGCGCTCGGGAGCGGCACGCGTTACCGGCTTGCGCGCCTGCTCGCGGCCGCCGACGGGGAGTTGTGCGTCTGCGAACTGGAGCCGTTGGTCGACGTGAGCGAGTCGGCCGTGAGTCACGCGCTCTCGACGCTGACGGACGCGGGTCTGCTCGCGCGCCGGAAGGAGGGCAAGTGGCGGTACTACGACACCACCGAGCGCGCGGAGGCGCTGTTGGCCGCGCTGGACTCGACTCGGGCGGTAGAGGAATGATCGACGACGACCCCGTCAAACTCGGATTCGTCTGCGTGCAAAACGCCGGTCGCTCGCAGATGTCGTACGCGTTCGCCGAGCGCGAGGTCGAACGCCGCGGGCTGGACGGCCACGTCGAACTCCTCACCGGCGGCACCCACCCCGCGGACCACGTCCACGAGGAGGTGGTCGACGCGATGGCCGCGGTCGGGATCGACGTGTCCGGGCGGACGCCGCGGGAAGTCACGGACGCGGAGCTGAACGAGTGCGACTACGTCGCGACAATGGGCTGTTCGACGCTCTCGCTTTCGGACTCGGTCGAGGCGCGCGACTGGCCGCTCGCGGACCCCGACGGGAAGTCGCCCGAGGCGGTGGCGGCGGTCCGCGACGAGATCGAGAGCGAGGTCGTCGCGCTGTTCGACGAGGCGTTCGGGGAGCACGGGAGCGACGGTGACGCCGCCGGCGACTCGGCGGGCGCCGACGGAGGGGATCGGCAATGAGCGGCGACCCGGTCGGAGCCCACGAGCACGGCCCGAGCTGCGGCTGTGAGGCCTGCGGCGACCCGCGCTCGATGGACTTCCTCGACAAGTATCTCACCGTCTGGATCTTCGGGGCCATGGCGATCGGCGTCGGACTCGGGTTCGTCGCGCCGTCGGTGACGGAACCGATACAGGACCTCCATCTCGTCGAGATCGGATTGATCGCGATGATGTACCCGCCGCTGGCGAAGGCGGACTACTCGCGGCTGCGAACCGTCTTCAGCAACTGGCGCGTGCTCAGCCTGAGTCTCGTGCAAAATTGGCTCGTCGGCCCGACGCTGATGTTCGGGCTCGCTGTGGTCTTCTTCAGTGGGCTCGTTCCCGGGCTGCCGGCGCGTCCAGAGTACTTCCTGGGGCTCGTGTTCATCGGAATGGCCCGGTGTATCGCGATGGTGCTCGTCTGGAACGAGCTCGCGGAGGGGTCGACCGAGTACGTCACCGGACTGGTCGCGTTCAACAGCCTGTTCCAGATCGTCACCTACGGGGTGTACGTCTGGTTCTTCGCGCTGTTCCTCCCGCCGCTGCTGGGGATGGAGTCGCTCGTCGCCGGTATCACGACGTTCGACATCACGCCGATGCAGGTGTTCGAGGCGATCGTCGTGTTCCTGGGGATCCCCTTCGCCGCGGGGTTCCTGAGCCGCTACGTCGGCACCCGCCTCAAGAGCGAGCCGTGGTACGAAAACGAGTTCGTCCCGCGGATCGACCCGCTGACGCTCGTCGCGCTGCTGTTCACGGTGATCGTGATGTTCGCCACCCAGGGCGGGGCGATCGTCGCCTCCCCCGTCGACGTACTGCTGATCGCGGTGCCGCTGACGATCTACTTCGTCGTGATGTTCCTCGTGAGCTTCGGGATGGGCCGCGGCATCGGCGCGGACTACTCGACGACGACGGCCATCGGGTTCACCGCCGCCTCCAACAACTTCGAGCTCGCGATCGCCGTCGCGGTCGCGGTCTTCGGCGTCGGCTCGGGCGTCGCGTTCGCGACCGTCGTCGGCCCGCTCATCGAGGTTCCCGTGCTGCTCGCGTTAGTCAACGTCGCGCTGTACTTCCAGCGCCGCTTCGACTGGGCCGGGCGCGACGACGGACGTGGAACCACCCCGACCGAGTCGCCGACCGACGACTGAGCCCGTCACGCGGACGACGGTAGTTCGGTCGACGGTCCCACGCCGGCGGTCCGTTCGTCGGCTCCTCAGGTCCCGCGGCAGTCGGTCACTCGTTTTCGCCGTCGAGCGCCTCGTCGCGTAGCTCGCGGCAGCGGTCGGACCCGAGGGTGAGCTCCGGAACCTCGGTCGGGCGCATGTCGTCGTCGACGGCGACGAACACGAAGTACGACTCCGTCGTCTGTTCGCGCTCGCCCGTCCGGGGCGCCTCGCGGTAGGCGCGCAGGCGTACCCGAACGGAGGTGCGGCCGGTCGCGTACGCGTACGACTCGATGACGCAGATGTCCCCGCGGGGGACGGGCCGATCGAAGTCCAGCCGGTTGATCCGCGCGGTGACGCACGTCTCGCCGGCGTGGCGCATCGCCGACATCGCGCCGACCTCGTCCATCCACTTGGCGACGTTCCCCCCGTGGGCGGTGCCGTAGTTGTTCACGTCGTCGGGCTGAACGCGCTCGCGGTTCTCGATGTACGTGTCGCTGACCGTTGCCATGCGTGAGGCTCACGAGCGAGACGGGTATGCCTGTTCCCCGTCGCCGGGACCTCACACCTCCACGTCGGTGTCGACCAACGCCGCCTCGAGCACCTGGAGCGGGTGGTCGATCTCGTAGCCGGTGCCGTGCTCCATCTGCATCGAGCAGGTCGGGCACTCGGTCATCCCCGTCTGGCCCTCCGCGTGCTCCATGTGCTCGAACATCTCCTCGCCGATCTCCATGGAGTACTCGTACTTCTCCTCCTTCCAGCCGTACGTCCCCGAGATCCCCGAGCAGGAGTCGCCCACGTCCGCCACGTCGACGCCGTCGAGGTGGCGGAACAGCTCCACCGCCTGTCGGTCGAGCCCCTGGTTGCGGGAGTGACACGGCGCATGGTACGCGAAGTCGGGGATGTCGTGGTCGTCGGCGTCGACCTCGCTCAGCGGGTCGATCACGTTCTCGTTGATCAGGAGGTACTCCAGCGCGTCGTAGGTGTTGGCCGCGACCGTCTCGGTGCCCTCGAAGTCGAACAGCTCGGGATACTCCTGCCGAAGCGCCATCGAGCAGGACGTGCAGGAGGCGACCACGTCGTACCCCCGTTCGATGGCGTCGCCGAGGCTCTCGACGTTGACGGCGGCCGAGCGGCGGGCGTCGTCGAGCATCCCGTTGGCGAACATCGGCGTGCCCGAACAGCGCTGGTCGGGGACGAGGATCTCGTAGCCGAACGCTTCGTACACCCGAACGAGCGCCTTCGCGACCTCGACGGTGTTGTAGTTGGCGTAGTCGCCGTGGAAGTACGCGATCCGCTTGTCCTCGCTTTCGACCATTGGGCCGCCGCGCTGCTTCCACCACGAGCGGAACGTCCGGTCGGCGAACTCCGGGAAGTCGCGCTCGGCGGTGATGCCCAGCAGCTTCTCGTTGACGTTCTGCACGAGCGAGTTCCCCATGATCGCGTTCGTGAGCCGGGGGACCTTCGAGCCGAGTCCGGCGAGCGTGCCGTAGTTCGCGAGGATCCGGTTTCGGATGTACTCACGAGACAGCTTGGGTTGCTGGTTCTCGACGTACTCCCCGCGGGCGGTGTTGTGCATCTGCGACAGCGGCACGTCCGAGGGACAGGCGCCGTCGCAGCGCATGCAGTTGGAACAGCCGGTGATCGAGTCGTCGATCTCGGTGTCCTCCTTGCGCTTGAGGCGCCACTGCTCGGGGCCCTGGAACTTCGGTCCCGGGAAGGAGTCGTCCACCTCCGCGACGGGGCAGGAAGTGTCACAGGAGGTGCACTTGTAGCAGGAGTCCGCGCCCGGCCGGAGGTCCATCTCGGTGCCCTCGAACACGTCGACCGGCTCGAAGTCGTCCTCGGCTCCCGCCGGCGACTCGGCCGCGGTCCCGCCGTCGGTGGCGGCGTCTCCGGCGATCCCCGCACCGCCGTCAGTCGCCGGCGTTCCTCCGTCTGCCCCTGTGGGTGGTTCCGCCGTGTCGCTTCCATCGCAGCTACAGTCTGAGTGCGTGTCGTGTGTGTCGCTCATGCCTCCTCCGCCGCGGTTCGGCCCGCGACAAGCCCCGTGGCGAGCGAGACGCCGCTCGCCGACTGCTCTCGTGCCACGTCCGCGCCGCCGACGACGCCGCCGGCCGCGCGCAGATTCTCGAACTCCGGGACGCCCTCCGCATCGAGCGGTCGCATCGCCCCGTCCGGTTCGACTCCGAAGCGCGCGAACGCGTGGTCCGCGAACGCGCCCGCCTTTGACCACTGCATCCGGTCGTCGGGCTGCGGGACGTAACAGTCGAACACCGCCTCCCGTGCGCGCTCGCGATCGGAGTCGAGCCCCTTCCCGACGAGCCCGCCCGTGGCGAGCACGAACTGCTCGGCCGCGTACGGGATCTGCGCGCCGTTGCGGTCGATGATCACGCGGTCGATCCGATCGCCGTCCGCGCCGCCGGTCGACTCGAAATCGACGACCGGCATCCCCGTCGTCATCGAGACGCCCGCCTCGTCGAGCGCCGCGAACAGCCGGTCCGCCAGTCTGATCCCCGGGAGGCTCGGCGGTCCCGTCGGCACCTCGAACACCGGCGCGTCGAGGCGCTCGGAGAGGTCCGCGCGCACCTCCTCGACGCGTGCGTCGCCCAGCATCGCCGGAAGCCCCACGCGCTCGGCGTCGCCGAGGTGCGGACGGATCCGGTCGGCGAGTCGCTGTCGGGTCGTCCGTCCCTGTCCTTCGTTTTCCCCGTGGGCAGAGCCCACGCACTCGTCTCGCTCGAGTGCGTGCGCCAGCCGCGTCACCGCCGCGTCCGCGCGGTATTCGCCGGGGAACGCGATCGTCGTTCCCACGACGTCGAACGGGACGCCCGCCGCCGAGAGCCGCTCGGCCGCGAGCGACGCGTCGAAATCGGTCGCCGCCTCGAACCCCACGAGGAGCATGGGGCGCTCGTCGCTGACGACGCCGGGCGCCATGCTCCGCGGGTACCGAGCGGTCGGTTTCGCGCGCCCGGAAGTGGTCGCGACGAGCGCGTTGCGGTCGGTGTGACCCCCACGATACAGGTCGCCGACGGCGTCGTCGAACAGCGCCAACCCCTCCCGGAGCGCGTCCGCGCCGGCGACGCGGTACGGGTGGTTCTCGGGCAGGTCCTCGATCCCCGCGAACGGGTCAACCAGCGGCCCCGGCGCGGAGACTCTACGGTCGCCGTCGAGGTCCGCGTCCGGGTCCGGGTACCCCCGCGCGTCGATCAGGCCGCTCGCTTGCCGGAGGGTGCTCTCGTTGGCGGAGATCAGGTGAACGTGCGCCCCCTCGCGTGCGGCCGACAGCGCGGCGGTCGCGCCGGCGAGACCGCCGCCGATCACGACCACGTCCGACTCAATCGCCACCCGCGTCACCCCCGTCGGGAGTTCGGTCGGGTGCGACGCCGTCGTCCGTGGGGATGCCGCCGTCGGCGGCGGTTCCGTCGGCCGCGCCGCCCGCCCCGTCGCCGTCGGCTCCCTCCGTCCCCTCGCCACGCTCCCCGGCGTCGAACGCCGCGAAGTCCTCGGGGGCGGCGCCGTCGCGGTTGAACGTCGTCGCGTGCAGGAGATGATTGAGCATCGCCTGCGAGAGCTGTTCGCCCCACAGCGCGTGACGCTGTCCCTTCCAGCGTTCCTGCCACAGTTCGTCGAGGGCGAGGTCGACCGTCGGTCGGTCGAAGTCGCCGCCTGCGTGGAGTTCGTTCGCCATTCGGTGGGCGCAAAAGCCCCCCTGGCAGTTCCCCATCGAGGCGCGGGTGCGCAGGCGGACGGCGTTGAGATCCGATCCGGACTGATCGATGGCATCGCGGAGTTCCGCCCGGGTGACCGCCTCACACTGGCAGACCACGGGGTTCGGTTCGCCGGTCTTCAGCACCTCGTCCGCGCGGGAGCCGAGCCGCTGGACGCTCCGGCGACCGATCGGCGAGCGAAGACCGAACTCGTCCATGTAGTCGCGCAGGAGCGAGAAGTCTTCGCTTCCGGGGAGTGGTTCCTCGGCGGTCGTACACGCCGCGTCGACGCCGAGGAGATCGCAGACGTGATCGGATATCTGCTCGGCCATCAGCCGGTAGGTGGTGAACTTCCCGCCGACGATGGAGGTCATCCCCGGCAGGTCGTCGCGCTCGTCGTGGTCGAGCAGAAAGAAGTCCCGCGTGATGTCGGTGGGGTCCTCGGTGCCGGTGCCCGGCGGCTCGTACAGCGGGCGCACGCCCCAGTACGAGCGGATGGTTCGGGCGTCGTCGAGCATCGGCACGAGCTTCGACAGCTCCTCGATCATGAGGTCGACCTCCCACGCCTCCTCCGGGTAGTCCTCGGGGTCCTCGACCTCCTCGTCGGTGGTGCCGAGGATGCAGGTCGTCTCGTGGGGGACGACGATGTCGGCGTCGCCCTTCGGCTTGCAGCGGTTGATCACCGTGTCGACCTCGCGGACGTTCATCACGGTCATCACGCCCTTGCTCGGGCGGACCTCCACGTCGACGCCGGCCATGTCGCCGATACGACCCGCCCACGCGCCCGTCGCGTTGACGACGTGGTCGGCGTAGATCTCCTCGGTGCCGCCCTCGACGCCGTGGACGCGCTTGCCGGCCCCCGACTCGTGTGTCACCTCGCAGCCGACGACCTCGCCGTCCTCGACCAGCACGTCGGTGACCGGCGAGTGCGTCTCGATGCGCGCGCCGTGGGCCTCCGCGTCGGCGGCGTTCGCGACACACAGGCGGAAGGGGTCGATCGCGCCGTCGGGCACCCGGATCGCCTTGTCGATGTCGCCGGCGAGGAACGGCTCGACCTCGCGAGCCTCCTCGGCGGTGAGCACCTCCGCGGGGATGCCGCACTCGCGACAGCCCGCCAGCTTCTCCCGAAAGTACTCCTCGGTGTCCTCGGGCCGTTTGACGAACAGGCCCCCCGTCATCTCCACGCAGTGACTCGCGATGTCGCGCAACACCCGGTTCTCCTCGATGCACTCGCGGGCGCTGGCTCGGTCTGAAACGGCGTATCGACCGCCGCTGTGGAGCAAGCCGTGCATCCGCCCCGTCGTGCCGTGCGTGAGGTTCCCCTGCTCGACGAGCGTCACGTCGACCCCCCGGATGGCGAGATCGCGCGCCACGCCGCAGCCGGTCGACCCGCCGCCGATCACGAGCACCTCCGTCCGTTCGCTCATAGGATGACTCCGTATACCACATGCCACGGCGCCGTCGGACATTACGTTATCGATCACCCAGAAGCGACAGTAGAAATCAGATGCGTGACGTGATCAGGCCGGCGTCTCGTCGATCCGACGCCTCGCGAGCCGGCGGAACGCGAGCGTCGGGAAGCGCGGGTCCACGCGGCTCGGCGGGCGTCCCGGGCCGTCGGAGTCGCTCACGCGGACGCGCTCGACGATCCCCGCCTCGGCGAGTTCGTAGAGGAACCGCTCGACCGTGGAGGTCGTGAGATCGAGCCGCTCGGCGATCCGCTCGGCGCACTCGCCGACGGGTGCCCGGTCCTCGGGCGCCAGCCCGACCAGCCGGACCAGCGTTCGAACTCGATTGCGCGGGAGCGCGAGCACGCGCCCGAGCGGGACGCACGGCCACGGGACCGCGCTCATTCCCGCGTCCACGTCGTTCGGGCGAATGCTCCCGTCGTCTTCGCCGGCGGTCTCGACGGCACCCAACAGCGCCGAGAGCGCGACACCGGCGTCCCCCTCGGCCCACTCGGCCACCCGGCGGATCACCGAGTGCGAGAGCGCCCCCTGCCCGAGCCCGGCGTCCGCGCGCGCCGCGAGGATGTCGGTGAGCGCCGCCCGCGAGTACGGCTCCACGTCGAGATCGACCGCCGACTCCGGTACGTCGACCGCGTCCGGGTCCGACCGACCGACCGCGAGCCACGCGAACGCGCCGTCGATGCCGTCGAGGCGGTCGGCGACGGTCGGAACGTCGACCGTCTCCGCCTCCCCGACGTGGTCGGCCACGACCACGACCGGACCCGCCCCGCGGACGCACCGCTCCAGTCGGTCACGGAGCTCCTCGGTGCCGACGCCGCGACGCGGGACGGACTCGGCGACGAGCGCGTTCAACACCCCATGGGAGAATTCGAACGCGGAGTCGGCCGCCCGGAGATCGACGTAGACGAACGAGACGCCGGGCGCGCTTCCTCCCCGCGTCGTGGTGAACACGGCGTCGTTCGGCGGCGAGAGCGACGCCGCCAGTTGGTCCACGAGCGCGATCGTGACCGCTGATTTCCCCGCTCCGCCCGGGCCGTGGAGGTAGGCGTTCGGGGGTGCCCGCCCGTCGAAGACGGGGTCGAAGTGATCGAGTAGCCGTTCGATGAACGGGCCCCGCCCGATCGGTTCCTCGGGGTGCCAAACGGGACTCAGCTGGTCCTCGTCGAGCACGAGGCGGTTGCGGTCGCCGGTTCGCTGGCGGCGTGCGATTCGGTCCTCGATGTCCATATCTCGTGATGTCGGGGCTGGTGCGCGCCCCGTGAGCGCTCGTGCCGGGCGTTCGTCCGGCGGGGTTCTAATCGACCCGGTTCCGGGACGACCGTGTCGATGCAATATGTTTACTGGTGGTGCCCCTATGCTAGTAACGTTTATAATCGTTCACTATATATCGATCGGTATCGGGGTCTCCTCGGAGCGGGAGCCCGGGACGGAGGACAACCACAGATGGCAGACACATACGTCGGCGCGATCGACCAGGGAACGACGGGAACGCGGTTCATGGTGTTCGACCACGCCGGGCAGGTGGTCGCCAACGCGTACGAGAAACACGAGCAGATCTATCCGGAGCCGGGCTGGGTGGAGCACGATCCGACGGAGATCTGGGAGAACACGAAGTCGGTCGTCACGGAGGCGCTCGCCGACGCGGGGCTGGCGGCGAGCCAGCTGGCCGCGATCGGGATCACGAACCAACGCGAGACGACCGTCGTGTGGGACGCCGACAGCGGCCGCCCCGTCCACAACGCGCTCGTCTGGCAGGACCGACGCACCACCGACCGCGTCGAGGAGCTGCAGGCCGAGGACAAGGTCGAATGGATCCGCGGCAAGACCGGTCTCGAGGCGGACGCGTACTTCTCGGCGACGAAGACCGAGTGGATCCTCGACAACGCCGAGCCGCTGAAGCTGCAGTCGACCCGCGAGAACGAGCTCCGCGACCGCGCGGAGGCGGGGGAGCTGCTGATGGGGACGATCGACAGCTGGCTCATCTACAACCTGACGGGGAACCACATCACCGACGTCTCGAACGCCTCGCGGACGATGCTGTACGACATCCGCGAGCTGGAGTGGGACGACGAGCTGCTCGCGGAGTTCGACGTTCCCGAGTCGATGGTGCCGGAGGTACGACCGTCGTCCGACGAGTCGTACTACGGGCACACCGACCCCGACGGGTTCCTCGGCGCCGAGGTGCCCGTCGCGGGCGCGCTGGGCGACCAACAGGCGGCGATGTTCGGCCAGACCTGCTTCGACGAGGGCGACGCGAAGAACACCTACGGCACGGGGTCGTTCTACCTGATGAACACCGGCACCGACGCCGTCGAGTCCGACCACGGCCTGCTCACGACGATCGGCTTCCAGCTGTCGGGCGAGCCCGTGCAGTACGCGCTGGAGGGGTCGATCTTCGTCACCGGCGCCGCCATCGAGTGGCTGGAGGACGTCGACCTCATCAACAACGCCGCCCAGACCGCGGAGCTGGCACGGTCGGTCGACTCGACCGACGGCGTGTACATGGTTCCCGCGTTCACGGGGCTGGGCGCCCCGCACTGGGACGGTCGCGCACGCGGAACCATCGTCGGGATGACCCGCGGGACGCGGAAGGAACACATCGTCCGGGCGACGCTGGAGGCGATCGCCTACCAGACGCGCGACGTGGCGGAGGCGATGGAGGCCGACTCCGGCGTCGAGACCACCTCGCTGCGGGTCGACGGGGGCGCGGTCAAGAACAACTTCCTGTGTCAGCTCCAGTCGGACATCATCCGGACGGAGATCGTTCGCCCGGAGGTCGACGAGACCACCGCCCTCGGTTCGGCGTACGCCGCCGGCCTCGCCGTCGGCTACTGGGACTCCGTCGACGACCTGCGCCGGAACTGGCAGGTCGACCGGGAGTTCACCCCCGAGATGGACGAGGATGACGCCGACGCGATGTACGACCGGTGGGGCGACGCGGTCGAACGGTCGCTGAACTGGGCCACCGAGGAGTGAGCCATGCACGACCTACTGCTGCAGGTTCCGCTGCTCGGGATGGAGTGGGAGCCGTTCCTGCTGTTGCTGATCACGGCGCTGGCGGGCGGCGCGTTCGGCGCCGCCATCGGCGCGCTGCCGGCGTTCGTCTTCACCGGGTTCGTCGTCTTTCTCGGAGAAGGACTGGCGATCCTTCAGCGCGAGATCGGGGCGCTCCCGGGGATCAACGCCGGTGAACTCGCCGCCAGCGTCACCGGCGTGATCGGGTTCGGCGCGGTCACCGGCCCGCACATCGCCTTCGCCGGCGGGGTCGCCGCCTCGGCGTACGCGGGCAAGAAGTACCCCGAGATGGAGCCCGAGGGGTGGGACTACCACTTCGGGAAGAACATCCTGTATGCGTTCGGCACGAAGCCGGATATCCTGGCGGTCGGCGCCGTCTTCGGCGTCCTCGGAATGTTCATCAATCAGGTCGGGGCCGCGATCGGCACGCCGACCGACACGATCGCGTTGTCAGTCGTTCTCACGGCGGTGATCGCGCGCGTCGCCTTCGGCTACCCGCTCGTCGGGCGCCCGGCCGGCAAGGGCATCCTCGACATGACGCCGTTCGAGCGCGAGGAACCCCGCGCGGTCGCGGACGGCGGCGAGGTTCCCCGGGAACACGCCGGTCGCCTCGCCACGGAGCCGTGGCTTCCCCACCAGTACAGGTGGACGGGCGTCGCGACGATCGGGCTCGTCGGCGGGATCCTCGGCGGCTACATCTGGCTGCAGACCGGGAGCATCTTCCTCGGGTACGCCATCTCGGCGATCAGCCTGCTGTTCCTCCAACTCGGCGTCGAGAAGATCCCCGTCACCCACCACATCACGCTCATCGGCGCCGTCGGCGCGGTCGTCGTCGACCCGGTTGTGGGAAGTGTCGTCTCGCTGCTGGCCGCGGGCGCGTTCGGCGTCGTCAGCGGCCTGCTGGGCGAGGCTGCCCAACGGGTCATGTACGCCCACTCGGGCACGCACGTCGACCCGCCCGCGATGGCGATCGCCATCGCGATGCTGGTGGTCGCGGTGCTGGCGTTCCTCGGAGTGCTCCCCAACGCCGGGTACCTCTGAGGTCCCCGGCCGACCGCACGGTTCGGCAACGAGGCCCGCGCGGACGCACACGACTGGACGCGGCGTCCCGCGGACGCGTTCTTCCGATCGAGGTCCGAGAACGGGTGTCCGGTACCGTCACCCGTTCGACGGACGGCCGAGTCACCCCACCGGTGCGGACGGAACGGCGACAACGATACCCCTGCTCGGTCGAAGGGGAAGTGTGACAGCAACGGACACGAGCCACGACGAGGATCCGACGGTGCTGGTCGTCGGCGGTGGCGCGACCGGCACCGGCGTCGCGCGGGATCTGACCATGCGGGGCGTCTCGGTCGTGCTGGCCGAGCGCGGCGGGCTCTCGGCGGGCGCGACCGGCCGCTCGCACGGCGTGCTCCACTCGGGCGCGCGCTACGCGGAGGCCGACCGGGGCGGGGCGCGCGAGTGCATCGAGGAGAACGCGATCGTTCGGGAGATCGCCGGCGCCTGCGTCGCCGACACGGGCGGCCTGTTCGTCTCGCTGGCAGACGACGACGCCGACTACTTCGCGGAGAAGCGCGACGCCTGTCGGGCGGTCGGCATCGACGCCGAGGAGATCGACCCCGCAGTCGCCCGCGACGCCGTGCCCGGCCTCGCCGAGGACGTCGAACGCGTCATGCGGGTTCCGGACGGCGTGGTCTACCCGTCCAGACTCGTCGCCGCGACCGCGGCGGACGCGCGCGAGCGCGACGCCCGGATCGAGACCGACGCGCCGCTCACGGATCTGACCGTCGAGGACGGCGCGGTGACGCGCGCGACGGTCGGGGGCGAGGAGCTCGCGGTCGATGCGGTCGTGAACGCCGCGGGCGCGTGGGCCGGCGAGTGTGCGGCCCTCGCCGGCGTCGAGGTGGACATGCGTCCCACGGCCGGCGTCATGGTCGGAGTCGACCACGACGGAGTCGGGCCGGTGCTCAACCGCGCCCGCTCGCCGGCCGACGGCGACATCGCGGTGCCGCACGCGGGCCGGACGGTCCTCGGGACGACGAGCGTCGCCGTCGACGACCCCGACGGGTACGAACGGTCCGAGGCGGCGGTCGAACGGGTCGTCGCCGAGTGCGCGGAGATGGTTCCGGGGTTCCTCGACGCCGCCGTGCTCGACACCTACTGGGGGGTTCGACCGCTCTACGCCCCGGCTGAGTCGCGCCGAGACGCGGTCGCGGCCGAAGAGACGGGGACGCCGACGGAGACCGGAACAGGAACGGGAACGGGTGAGGCCCGAGGTATCTCTCGGGACTTCACCCTGCTGGATCACGAGGTCGACGGCGTCGCCGGGTTCTACTCGATCGTCGGGGGGAAGCTGACGACCCATCGGGCGATGGCGGCGGCCGTCGCCGACCGGGTCTGTGACCGGCTCGGCGTCGACGCGGACTGCCGGACTGCGGAGGAGCGGCTCGCCGCCGCCGGCGACCCGGAGCGACTCGATCGGCTGGTGGCGGAGTTCGACGCGCGCTCGCCCGCCGACGCCGACGTGACCGGGGTCGAGTAGCCCGTCCCGCCGCCGCACTTTTTACCGCGAGACGCCTCCCACTGGTCGATGAAGGTCGCACTCGTAACCGTCGGCGACGAACTGCTCGCGGGCGACACGGTGAACACCAACGCCTCGTGGCTCGCCGAGCAGTTGACGGGCCGCGGCGTCGCCGTCGAGCGCGTGACCACGGTTCCCGACCGCGTCGACGATATCGCGGGCGTGGTCCGCGAGTACCGCGACGCCTACGACGCCGTGCTCGTCACCGGCGGCGTCGGCCCCACCCACGACGACGTGACGATGGACGGTGTCGCCGCCGCGGTCGGCGTCGACCTCGCGGCGGACGACGACGTGTTGACGTTCCTCACCGAACACGGCGACTACGCGGCCGACGACCTCACCGAGGGGACCACGCACCTCCCGGTCGGCGCCCGTCCGATCCACAACGAAGTGGGCGTCGCTCCCGGGTGTGAGATCGACGCGGTGTACGTGTTCCCGGGCGTGCCGACGGAGATGCGGGCGATGTTCGAGTCCGTCGCCGAGGAGTTCGCCGGCGACGAGCCCCACACCGCGGTCGTCGAGACGCCCGAGCCGGAGTCGCGGCTGCTCGACCGACTCGCCGAGGTCCGCGAGCGCTACGACGTGGCCGTCGGCTCGTACCCGGGCGACGATGTCCGCGTGAAGTTCACGAGCACCGACGAGGCGGCCGTCGCGGACGCCGCCGACTGGTTCCGCGAGCACGTCGAGTCGGCGGCGTCGACGCCGACGGCCGAGGACTGAGCGCGGCGCGGATCGGCACGGCGGCCCGACCGATCGGCGGAACGCGGCGTCGCCCGCGCCCCGCTCAGCGATAGAGGTACGCGAGCCAGACGACGACGACGAGGATACTGACGACCAGGACGACCGACGCGGTGAGCGTCGTCGGGAGCGCGACCTCGGAGCCGGACTCGGCGGCGAGCGGCAGCGGATTCATGCGCGGGAGTGGGACCGAGCGCGGTATAAACGTGTATATCCCGGGCAGCGACGGACGCGCGGCGACGAGGGGAACTCAGTCGTCGCTCGCGTGCGCGAGCGTCTCCGGGTCGTAGCCGTCCGCGAGGTCGTCGAGCGCCTCGTGGTGGCGCGTCGTATGCGGCGCCGTCAGCGGCGACACCGAGATCCGCCCCTCGACGACCGCGCGACGGTCGGTGCCGACCGGGTCGGGGATGTCGCCCGTCTGCATCCGGTCCCACGTTCGGTCGATCAGGTCCACGTGGTCGCCGTCGCGCTCGGCGGTCATGTCGTACAGCGTCGACGGCCGCGTGACCTCCATCCGCGTCGCGCGACCCTCGGCGCCCCACGGCGCGTTCACGTTCAGGTAGTCCGCCTCGTCGAACACGCCCGCGTCGGGGGCGCGCTCGACGAGGTAGCGCGTGGCCGCGGCCGCCTCCCGGTAGTCCTCGGGGTCGGAGGCCTTCCGCCGCCAGTCGTCGCCGCTGCCGCCGGGGACGTACAGCGAGACGGCCACCGCGGGTACGCCGAAGAACGCCGCCTCGACGGCCGCCGAGACGGTGCCCGAGCGGCCGAGGACGTACGCGCCGATGTTGGCGCCCTTGTTGCAGCCGGAGACGACCATGTCGGCATCCGGACACAGCGACTCGAGCCCCGCGACCGTGCAGTCGGCCGGCGTGCCCGCGACAGCGTAGCCGAGTTCGTGTTCGTGTACCTCGACGCGACGCGAGAGCGTCCGGCCGACCGCCGACTGGTCGTCCGCGGGGGCGACCGCGACGACCTCGCCGATCTCCGAGAGGACGTCGTAGAGGACGCGAAAGCCGGGGCTCTCGATGCCGTCGTCGTTCGTTAAGAGGATCTGCGGGGCGTCGCTGGCGCTCATTGTCGACGGGTCGGCCGGCGCCGGCAAAAGTACGCCGGCTCAGACGATCGGGTCGTCGCCGGCCGGCGCGTCCCCGTCGTCGGCGGTGTCGGCGGTGTCGGCCCGGTTGCCCGCGCGCCCGCCGTCCCGTGGGTCGGCGGCGTCGCCACCCTGCGGTCCGTCGTCGTGGCCGCCGGGAAGCGGGAGCGCGGCCTCGTGCGCGGCGCTGCGGAGGACGATCACGTCGCCGACGCCCCGAACGAGCCGGAACGGAACGCGCACGCCGGCGGCGCCGGCGGGCAGCCCGCCGACGGTCCCCTCGACGACGTCCGACAGCGCGAGCGCGACCGGCGCGTCCGCCTCCAGATCGACGAGTACGTCGGTCACCCGGCCGACGCGCGCGCCGTCCGCGGTGAACACCTCCTTGCTCGCGAGGTCCGTCACCGGCGTGGTGTCGGATGGCATGACGGTCCGACCTTCGCGGCCTGTCACTTAACCTCTTCTCAGGCCGGCCGGACGGCGATCGCCTCACGTCGGCCGTCAGTACGTCCCCAGGTCGAACGCGAGCGCGGCGAGTCGGTCGCGGAGGGCGGGACCGCCGAGGAACGAGCCCCGCGGACTGCCGCCGTACTCCCCGTCCGGACGGGACGCGGCGGCCTCCCCGTAGCGGTCGATCTGGGTGACGAGGCGCATCCGGACGGTGCGCACGTCGCGACGGTCGACGCCGACGTCCACGTCGAGGTGACGATCGTCGACGAGCCGTGTGAGCCGGCCGGTGTCGCGGTCGAGCGTCGCCCGGACCGCGGCGTCGTCGTGGATCGCGTCGACGGCGACGAACGGGAGCGGCACCGCTCGCGCGTACGCGTCGGCGCCGGACAGGCGGTACGTGACGGTCGCGTCCGCGCGCTCGTGTTCGGTCCACGGCGACCGGTGCGGGCGGACGGGCTCGCCGAACAGCGGGCGCTCGAAATCGTCGACCGGCGCCGTCCCGGCGTAGCCGCCGTCGACCGTCACGGGGTCGCCGACGGCCTGTGCGGGCGCGTCGCGGTCGTACGCGATCCGACCGTCGTCGACGTGGAAGACGAACCGCTCGGGCAGCGACGCCGGGTCCGCGAGGGTCGCGTCGACGAAGTGGATGTACGCGTTGATCGTCGTGTAGGGTGAGAGCGTCCGCGCGTCGACGCCGTTCCGGTCGCGGTCGAGGCGAACCACCCCGTTGCCGAAGGTGGTGAGCACGTGGGTGTGTCGCCGACGCGAGTGTTCGTGCAGTTCGCGGTGGCGCGTGAGTCGGTACGGCGCCGCTCCCGTCCAGTCGGACTCGACGGTCACGCGAGTGACCGACCGGTGGTCCGCCTCGAACAGGTGACGGACCGCCGCGAGGACGCGCTCGCGCGGCGTCGGAGCGGAGCGAAGATCGTCGGTCGGGACGCCCGGATCGTACGGCCGGACGTCGCCGACGCGGACGGCGCCGTACCCCGTCGCCGTCGCGGCCGCCGCGCCGACGCCCGCGAGGAACCGTCGTCGGTTCACGATCCCTCGCCCTCGGGCGTCGCCGTCGGCTGGCTCTCTCGACGCCAGCGGCCGACCGACCGGGAACGGTCCCCGTCGGGGGCGACCCAGACCACGCGGACCGGCCCGGGCGACTCGACCCGTACGCGGAGCGTCGCCCCCGGAGAGAGCGGGAACTCCGCGCGGGGATCCCCGAGGCCGTCGCCGCCGGAGCCGTCGGCTCCGACGCCGTCGACCGCGCCGACCCACGGCGTCGTCACGGCGTCGCCGTCGGGAGTCGCGTCGGCGACGCGGACCCGAAGCGCGCCGGTGTTGTCGGCGGTGAGGTGGTTTCCCCGGACGAATGCGACGACGTACGCCGACGCGTCTGAGTCCCAGTCGAACTCGAAGAACGCGTTCGGCGGCGTTTCCGGATAGCCGTCGGCGGAGGGCGGCGAGGGCGCGAGGCCGCAGCCGGCGAGCGTCGCCGTCGCGGCCGCGAGAACCGTTCGTCGGTACACGCCCGTGGTACGGACCCAGTTGCGTGAATAGCCTGTGGATCCGACCCGCGGACCGCAACGCACAGGGGCGCCGCGCGACACACGCCGGTATGGGATTCGGAAGCACGGCCAAGAAGCTCCAGACGGTCGCCGACCTCGCCGAGAAGTTGTACACGAAGGTCAACGAGATCCGCGAGCGCGTCGAGGCGATGCAGGGAGCGGTACAAAGCACCGAACAACGAGTCGAAACGCTCGAGCGTGACCTCGCACAGCAGCGCGCCATCGTCGAGGCGATCGCGGAGGCACAGGACATCGACGTCGACGCGGTGGTCGCGGAGGTCACCGACGAGAGGAACGCCGAGGAAGCGGACGAGGCGGGGACCGCCGAGGACACGTCGGGGACGGACAATACCGCCAGCGCCGGGACCGACGAGAGTTCCGGAACCGACGACACCCCCGGCGCAGGCGCCTGATCGGAGCCGGCGAGCCGGCGTGCGATCGCGATGGAAAGATACGTGTTCCTCGGCAATCGTTGCCAGCGTATGACCACCCACCGCGAACCCCTCGACTCCGTGTTGGAGACGGTCGGGGAGACGCCGCTCGTGCGGGTGCACGCCGCGCCCGACGAGGTGCCGGTGTACGCCAAGCTGGAGTCGTTCAACCCCGGTGCGTCGATCAAAGACCGGATCGGCGTGCATATGCTCGAACGGATGCTGGAGAAGGGGACGATCTCGCCCGGCGGTACCGTCATCGAGCCGACGGCGGGCAACACGGGGATCGGATTCGCGGTCGCCGCCGGCCAACTGGACGTGAACGCGGTGTTCGTCGTGCCCGAGCGCTTCAGCGTCGAGAAGCAGCAGCTCATGCGCGCGCTCGGCGCGGAGGTCGTCAACACGCCATCGGAGGACGGCATGGGCGGCGCCATCGATCGCGCCCACGAGCTTGCCGAGGAACTCGACGACGCCGTCGTCCCCCAGCAGTTCTCGAACCCCCTCAACGCCGAGGCTCACTACGCGACGACCGGCCCGGAGGTGTTCGACGCGCTCGACGGCGAGGTCGGCGCGATCGTCGCCGGGATGGGCACCGGCGGGACGCTGATGGGGATGGCCGAGTACGCCCGCGAACGGGGCTCTGCGGCGCGGATCGTCGGCGTCCAGCCGGAGGGCTCGACCTACGGCGACCTGTTCGGGGAGGACGCCGAGGAGGGCGAGTACAAGACCGAGGGGATCGGCACCCACGACGTGCGCACCAACGACCTGGTCGATCCCGAGAAGATCGACGACCTGAAGACGATCTCCGACCGCGCGGTCCACGAGGAGATGGCCCGGCTGGCCCGCGAGGAGGGGCAGTTGGTCGCCTCCAGCGCGGCCGCGAACTCGCTGGCGGCGATCGAGGTCGCCGAGGCGATCCGTGACGGCGACGTGGACACGCCTCACGACACGGTGGTCACGGTGTTCTGTGACTCCAGCGAGCGCTACCTCTCGAAGGGCGTCTACCGGCGTTTCGAGGAGTGGACGGGCTGAGGAGGCAACTCAGTCACGCCGTGCCAGGTCCCGTTCGAGGAGTCGGACGTTGCGACGGTTGAGCTTCACCACCGCGTCGAGGACGTCGCCGACGATCGGAACGGAGCCCACGAGCAGGTCGAGCCCGACGTACAGCAGCATCCGGGCGAGCGTTCGTTTGCGGGCATCGAGCCGGAACGCCTCCCAGACGACGACGAGCGCGAGCAGCGCCGCCAGGGTGTCGCCGAGGACGGGAACGACGCCCGCGAGCGCGTCGACGCCGACGCGGTAGCGGACGACGGGGAGCCGGATCGCGTCGTCGAGGAGGTGTGCCACGCGTCTGGCCCGCCGGAGTCGCCGGGCGTCCCCGGGCGTCGACGTCAGCGATTCGGCCGAACGGTCCGCAAGCGAGTCGGATCCGGCGTCCGATCCGACGACGCCGAGGGGCGCCATCAGAGCTTGGACTCGGCGTCGTCCGCGAGCTCCTTCATGCGCTTGCCGACGCGGCCGGCGTTGGAGAACTCGTCCTCGGACATCGCCGACGCGAGCGCGTTGCCGAGCACGAAGACGGCGTGTTTGTGCTCGCTTTTGGACTTGTGGACGTGGGAGGGGTCGACGCTCAGCTCGTGGTACGGGTCGAACAGCGTCTCGTCGACCTCCTCCCGCTCGGAGAAGTGCTCCATGATGGCGACCATCTGTTCGTGGAGTTCGAGGAGTTCGTCCTTGTGCATGCGCAGTGATTGGCTACTGTGTGAGTTAAGCGTTGTTCGTGGGGTAGTCGCACGCGATGGGCGCTGCACGCGGCAGACGGCGCACACGCAGACGGAACGCCTCCCTCCGCGCGGCCACGGTGACGGCGGCGGAACGGCTCAGAACACGTACTCGTCTTCGTGCCCCATCATCCCGTCGTCCTCGAACCCCGGTTCCGTCTCGTTGTCCTGCGGACCGCTCGTCTTGTACGCCTTCATCCCGGTTGAGATCAGCTCCTCGATCGCCTCCTCCCGATTGACGAACTCACCCTGCTCGACCATCTGGGCGATCTGCATCTCGATGTGCTCCGGGACCGTGATCTCGACTTTCGGCATCTACGCGGGGCTTGACGGACGTAGTATTTAAAACCAGCGGGGGATACTTGCGTCTGTAGAAAGCGAAATTTAGAAAATATCATATTTTAGTTTTCGATTGCGAAATATCCCTTGGCCGAAGGCGGTATCACGGCGCGGGGTTCCGATCGCGGGCACGAGCACACCGCATCGGCCGGAGGCGACAGCCTCACGTGAGCGCGGCCGCTCTTCGGCGTATGAGCAGCGAGGCCACCGACTACACGGACCTCTACGAGGAGTTCTCCGACGAGCGGCTCCCGCCCGGCCAGCGGAAGACCGACCGGTTCCCGGTCCTCTCGAAGTCGGGGACGCCCGACTGGCACCGCGACGACTGGCGCTTCGAGGTGTGGGGCGCCGTCGACGAGCAGCTGACGTACACGTACGACGAGTTCCGCGATCTCCCCGCCGAGACCCAGCGGCAGGACTTCCACTGCGTCACCGGCTGGTCGAAGTTCGACTGCGAGTTCGTCGGCGTCACCTTCCCGCAGTTGGCCGAGCTCGCGGGCGTCCGCGACGACGCGGAGTGGGTCATGTTCCACGCGCTCGACGGCTACACGACGGACCTCCCGCTGGCGGAGTGCGACCGCGAGGAGGTGCTGTTCGCCTACGACTACGACGGCGAGCGGCTGCCCGACGACCACGGCGGGCCGCTTCGAGTCGTCACGCCCCACAAGTACGCGTACAAGGGGGCCAAGTGGGTGACCGGCGTGGAGTTCCTCACCGAGCCCGAGCGCGGGTACTGGGAGAAGCGGGGGTACTCCGACACCGCGAACCCGTGGGACGAAGAGCGATACAGCTAGAGCGAGGCCGAGTGAGCGAAGTCGTTCGAAAGGCGCGAAGCGCCTTTCGTGATGCCGTCAGGTCCGACGGACCTGACTGCTGACCAGACGCCTCCGGCGTCTGGTAATGACGAGACGGCGAAGCCGTCTCGAACCACGAACGAGGCCTCGACGAACGGCGGTGACGTCCGAAGGGGCGAACCGCCCACAGAGAGCGAGGCACGAACGAAGAGAGTGCCTCGTTGCGAACGGAGTGGGCCGTGAGCGAAGCGAGCGTCTCGAGAAGACGCCGTCGATGCCGCCGGCGACGACCTCACAAACCAACGGCGTAAAGAGCGCCCCGCCCCTATCGCGGATAATGAACCCGCCGGACGGCGAGGCCGGCGCCGCGCTCGTGCCCGACGCGGACGCGGCGCTGGTGAGCCGGAGCTGCGAGGTGTCGGACGTCTCCTTCGGGTCGTTCCTCGCGGCCGGGGACCGCCACCGGGTCCACTGGGCCGCGCCCGACGGCCTCGAAGTGGTCGGCGGCGGCGCGGCCGCCCGCCTCACGGCCGACGGCCCCGGCCGCTTCGAGTCGCTGCGACGCGACGCCGAAACGCTGTTCTCGGCGGTCGACCACGAGGGCCCCGCCGCGACGCGGCCGCGCGTGTTCGGCGGCCTCTCGTTCGGCCCGGACCACGACCCGGAAGGCGTCTGGGAGGGCTTCCCCGCGGCCGCGTTCACCCTCCCGGCCGTCCAGCTCACCCGCGTCGACGACGGGACGTACCTCACCGTGACGCGGTACGGGCCCGACGTGCACGCCGAGGGAGTGTCTGACGCGCTTGCGGCCGTCCGCGACCGCCTCGCCGACCTGCCGATGATGCGCGCCCGCAGCGAGAAGCCGGGCGTCGTCGGCACCGAGTGGCTCGTCGACCGCGACGAGTGGACCGCACAGGTGGCGAACGTGATCGACCGCATCCGCGCCGGCGACCTCCGGAAGGCGGTGCTTGCGACGGCGCTGCGCGTCGATCTGGGCGAGGAGGTCGACATCCCCGACACGCTCGGTCGCCTGCGGCGTACCTACCCCGAGTGTTACCGGTTCCTCGTCCAGCCGACCGGCGGGAAGGGCTTCTTCGGGCCGCCGCCCGAGCGACTCGTCCGCCGCGAGGGCGAGGTCGTCGAGACGGAGGCGCTGGCGGGGTCGATGCCCCGCGGCGACACGCCCGAGGCGGACGCCGAGCACGCCCGGGCGCTGCTGGAGTCGGACAAGCTCCAACACGAGCAGCGCCTCGTCGTCGACACGATCTGCGAGCAGCTGGACGCGTTCGGCACGGTCGGGGAAGGCGAGCAGGGCGTCCGCAAGCTCACGAACATCCAGCACCTCCAGACGCCGATCACCGCCGTCCTCGACGGCGACACGCACGTGCTCGAACTCGTCGAGGCGCTGCACCCGACGCCCGCGGTGGGCGGCCTGCCGCTCGATGCGGCGCTGGAGACTATCCGCGAGACGGAGACGTGGGATCGGGGCTGGTACGCCTCGCCCGTCGGCTGGTTCGACGCCGCCGGCGACGGCGAGTTCGCGGTCGGCATCCGATCGGGCGTCGCCGGCGGCCGGGAAGCGACGCTGTTCGCGGGGAACGGCATCGTCGGCGATTCCGACCCCGACGACGAGTGGGACGAGCTCCAGCCGAAGGTGCGGCCGATCATGGACGAACTGGAGCGGGACGTCGATCGCGGGGAGACCTCGGACGCGAACGGTGAGCAAAGCGACCCGTGATCGAACGGGACGGGTGAGCGGTCCGAGCAAGTGAGCGCCTCCGGCGCCGGCCGCCGCCTACCAAACGACTAACAGCCGTCGCCGCGAGCCGCCGGCATGAGCGACGCAGGCGAGGTCGAGGGAGTCGACGCGGCGGTCGTCGCGGAGAAGGTGGCCGCCGCGCGGGAGGCGGTCGCCGCAAGTGACGAGGCGGACGCGTGGCTCTCGGTCGGCCGCGAGACGGACGTGAGCCCGGAGCCGTGCTTCCCGTATCTGCTCGGCTTCGACGTGGTGTGGCCGACGGCGGTCGTCGTCGGCCCCGACTCGTCGGCGGTCGTGCTCGGCCGCCACGACGCGCCGACCGCCCGCGATCTGGGAGTACACGAGGTCCGGGCGTACGACGAGTCGATCGCCGATCCGCTGCGGGAGGTGCTGGACGACGTGGGCGCCGAGCGCGTCGCGCTCAACTTCGACCGCGACGACGTGGTCGCCGACGGGCTCTCGCACGGCCTCTTTCTCCAGCTTCGGGAGTACCTCCCCGAGCGCGAGTTCACGAGCGCGAGCGACCTGATCCGGCGACTGCGCGGGGTGAAATCCGAGACCGAGTACGAGCGTGTCCGCACGGCCGCCCTGGAAACCGAGGAGTTGCTTCAGACCGCGACGGCGACGTGGACCCCGGAGACGACCGAGGCGGAGTTCGCCGAGTTCCTTCACGAGCGGATGACCGAGCGCGGACTGGACTCCGCGTGGGCATGGGACTACTGCCCGACGGTCCACATGGGCGATCGCGAGGTCGGCCACACGCTCCCCGCCGACCACACCGTCGGCGAGGGCGAACTGCTGCACATCGACTTCGGGATCAGACGCGACGGCTACGCCTCGGACATCCAGCGCCTGTGGGTTCGCGGCGAGGCGAGCGAGGGCCTTCGCGAGGCGTTCCGTGACGTGCGCGCGGCAATCGACGCCGGCCACGACGCGCTCGAACCGGGCACCGTCGGCCACGAGGTCGACACGGCCGCGCGCGAGGAACTCACCTCACGGGGGTGGCCGGCGTTCGAGCACGCCTTCGGCCACCAGGTCGGGCGCGCGGCCCACGACGGCGGCACCCTGCTCGGCCCCGAGTGGGAGCGATACGGCGAGGCGCCGCGCCACGAGGTGCGCCCGGGCGAGGTGTACACGATGGAGTTGGGCGTCGCGACCGAATGGGGGTACGTCGGGCAAGAGGAGATGGTTCGGGTCACCGAGACGGGCACCGAGTGGGTTGTGCCGCCGCAGACCGAACTGCGGACGCTGTGAGCGCGGTGGGGGACCCGGTCGGCGCCGACCGATCGCTCGGAGCGGCACGGTGAAGTGTTGTGGGTCCGGACTGCCGGTGTGAATCCCGACCTCGCGCTCGGCTCCCGCGCGGCGGTCGTCCTCGCGGCGGTCCTCGCGGTCGTCGCGACGGTCGCGCTGGACCGCCTCGCGGACGCCGACCGCGGTTCTCCCGTCCGGCACCGACTGATCCTCGGCGTGCCGTGGGGGACGCTCACGGTGGCGGCGCTGGTGCTCGCGGTGTACTTGTTCGTTCAGGGCGGCTGGGATCACTGGTACAACCCGGTCGTGATCCCGTTTCGCGCGTGGTCGTATCTCGCGCCGCTGGGCGTCGCCGTCGCCGGGTTCGCCCACGCCGGCCCCGGTCACCTCCTCGGCAACCTCCTCGGAACGCTCGCGGTCGCGCCGCTCGTCGAGTACGCCGTCGGGCATTTCCCGCGCCGGCGCGGCAGCTCCTCGTTCGGGTCGCTCCGCGACACCCCCTACGTTCGGGCGTTCCTCCTGTTCCCCGCCGCGACGGTCGCCGTCGGCCTCGTCTCGGGCGCGTTCGCGCTCGGCCCGGTGATCGGCTTTTCGGGCGTCGTCTTCGCGTTCGTCGGCGCCGCGTTGGTGTACCGCCCGCTGGGGACGGTCGTCGCGCTGTCGGCGTCCGGGCTGCTCTCGACGACGTACCGCGCGCTGTCCTCGCCGGTCGTCGAGGCCAGCGGGCGCTCGGCGTACATCACGCCGTGGTGGGCCGACATCGCGATTCAGGGGCACGCGCTGGGACTGCTCGTCGGCGTGCTCGCGGCGACGTGGCTCGCGGCCGCCCGCGGCGACGACCTCCCGCGGCCGCGACGGCTCGCGCTGGGGGCGTTGCTCGTGGGCGTCGAGCAGTCGCTGTGGGCGGTGTACTGGTACCGCGGGGGTGAGACGTTCGTCCTGTTCCGTGGAATCGGCCTCGCCGCGGTGGCGCTGGCCGCGGTGCTCGTGGCGGCGCTGGCGGTGGACCGGGACGCCCCCGCGGCCGACACCGTCCGCGGGGCGCTGCGGAACCTCACCCCGCGGCGCGGCTCGGTCGCGGTCCTGCTCGTCGTCCTCGCGGCCCTGTCGGGGCCGGCCGTGGCGGTGAACCTCGTCGCCGTCGGCGACGACCCGCTCCCCGGCGACCCGGTCGAGGTGCGCGGCTACAGCGTCACCTACGCGGAAAACGTGGAAAACGGGATGGTGTCGGCCATCGACGTGGATGCGTTCGGCGAGACGACCGGCGTCACCACCTCCGGCGTCGTCGTCCGCAACCCCGATCGCGGCGTGTGGACGACCGCCGTCTCGAAGGGACGGCTCGCGTTCGCGGGGCGCCAGCGGGTCGTCCTCGGCGGCGTCGGCTGGCGCGAGGCGGTCACCGTCACCCGACGGGGCTGGACGACCGTCGGCGGCGACGGCCCGGCCTACCGGGTGACGCTGAGCCACGACGACGAGACGACGCTCGCGTTCCTGTCGAACGCGTCGACCGCGGAGCCACGAATCGCGGGACGCAACGTCTCCGTGGTCCCGACGGCGTCCGGCTTCGAACTGCTCGTGCGGGGCGGGAACGAGAGCACGCGGACCACGCTTCCGGGCGAAAACGAGACCACGACGGCGAACGGGCTGACGTTCGTGCGCGACGGCCGGACGGTGTTCGCGCTCGCGGGCGACGTGACGAGCAACGCTTCCGGGGGCAACGCGACGGCGCCGACGCGGGTACGGGTGGCGACGAGAGAACGGTACGGCGGACGGAACGGCTGATCCGCTCGCGACGGGTGGCGACCTCACCCGTCAGGTGTCGCCTGCGCGGTCCCACTCGATCCGGAAGACCTCGGCGTCCACGTCGGCGGACTCGCTGGTTTGATGCTCGAACGTCCGGTCGAGCGTGAGCGTCGCGGCGAAGGCGTCGGTGACCTCGCCGCCCGCGTCGGCGGCGAACGACTCGACGAACTCGCGACTGCCGGCGTTGTGAACCGAGTACGAGACGTCCGCGAGGTCGGCCACCGTCTCCAGAAACGCGCGGTCGGCGTGGTCGTTCCCGGTCTGCGCGCCGAACGGCGGGTTCATGATCACGGTGATCGGCCGCTCGGCGGAGAGCCGATCGCGCGCGAGCGGCGGCCGCGTCGCGTCCGCGCACACCCAGTGGACCTCGCTTCGGGCGCCGACCCTGCGCTCGTTCTCGCGGGCAACCGCGAGCGCGCCGCCGTCGAGCTCGACGCCGACGACGCTCGCGGCGCCGCGGAGGGCGGCCCCGAGCGCGAACATCCCGGTGCCGGCGCCGAGGTCGATGACTGTTCTGTCGGCGACATCGCCGCGGAGGTCCGCGAGGTGGACGACGTGGGCGGCCACGTCCGCTGGCGTGGGGTACTGTTCGAGGCTGGCGGTCGGGTCGGCGAAGCCGGCGACGACGGCCAGTTCGCCCTCCAGCCCGCGGCGACTTGCCACGCCTCAGGCGCCGCCGTCGCCGTCGGTTCGACCGGCGGACACGTCGCCCTCGACGGTCAGCGAGACGCCCTCGCGGTCGGCGCGCTCGGCCAGCGCGTCCAGCGCCGGACGAACCTTCGCGGGGTCGACGACCGCCCCGGGCTCGACGACGAGTTCGCCGGCGCCGAGTTGGTTCGCGGCCCGCAGGAGCGAGCGAAGGCGGTCGACCTCGCGCTGCGTCTCGATGGAGCAGTCGGCGCCGAACTCCGCCTCGACCCGGAGGCCCGCGGGGACGTACCCCTCGTCGGCCAGTGCCGCGCGGAGGTCGCGGAGATCGCCGGGGGCTGTCGACTGCAAGCCGTCGGCGTCGATGGTGACCGGCTCGGCGTCGACCGGCTCGGCGGTCGCGACCGCCTGCCTGAGGTGCGTTGACGACTGTGTGCTCATACACTCACCTACGTCCGGTAATACAAAAGCGTTTGTAAATGCTCAATGGTTATTTTCCGGGCACGGACGGGACGGTTTGCCGACGACGCGACGTTCGATGGACCCGACAGCCACTGTCGCCGATCCGGGGGTCACATACCTATCGATTCGTCATACACCGCTGAAACCGCCAATACACCCGTATACGGTACTTCTTCGGGAGGAATCAGCCGATCGATATCGTCAAAAGAGTTAAATACGAGCCGCGACAGAAGACTTATTAATGGAAGGTCCGAGCCGACAGCGACAGCGAGAGGCGGGCGAGTCGGAAACGCAGTCGGACGAGGAGCTCACCTGTCCCGAGTGCTCCAGCGACGACGTCGTGATGGACGCGGACCAGGGGGAGTTGGTCTGTGACGACTGCGGTCTGGTGTTGGACGAGCGCCAGATCGACCGGGGGCCGGAGTGGCGGGCGTTCAACCACTCCGAGCGGCAGTCGAAGTCGCGGGTGGGCGCGCCCGTGACCGAGACCATGCACGACAAGGGTCTCACGACCACCATCGACTGGAAGGACAAGGACGCCTACGGTCGGAGCCTCTCCTCGGAAAAACGCTCCCAGATGCACCGGCTGCGGAAGTGGCAGGAGCGCATTCGCACCAAGGACGCCGGCGAGCGCAACCTCCAGTTCGCGCTCTCGGAGATCGACCGCATGGCCTCCGCGCTGGGCGTCCCCCGGTCGGTCCGGGAGGTCGCCTCCGTCATCTACCGCCGCGCGCTCAAGGAGGACCTCATCCGCGGCCGCTCCATCGAGGGCGTCGCCACGGCGGCCCTGTACGCCGCCTGCCGACAGGAGGGCATCCCCCGCTCGCTCGACGAGGTCGCGGAGGTTTCGCGAGTGGAACAGAAGGAGATCGGCCGGACGTACCGTTACATCTCCCAGGAACTGGGCCTCGAGCTCAAGCCGGTCGACCCCAAGCAGTTCGTTCCGCGCTTCGCCTCCGCGCTCGGCCTCAGCGAGGAGACGCAGGCGAAGGCGACCGAGATCATCGACGTGTCCGCCGAGCAGGGACTGTTGTCGGGGAAGTCGCCCACCGGCTTCGCGGCCGCCGCGATCTACGCCGCGTCGCTGCTGTGTAACGAGAAGAAGACCCAGCGCGAAGTCGCCGACGTGGCGCAGGTCACCGAGGTCACCATCCGCAACCGCTATCAGGAACAGATCGAAGCGATGGGCTTCCGCTGACCGACGGCGAGAACCGACACGTCGGCGGCGGATATCGATCCGACGACGCCGAGCGCGAACCTTCTTGTACGATACCGGGACCAGCTCCGCCGTGACTTGACTATCGCCGCGCGACGGTTTGCGGGTGTGCGGTCGTCCGTCGCGCGCCGCCCCGTTGAGCGCCAGCATTCACGGCCTTATCGGCGACGCATGACCGCCTGTTAGCCACTACCTGAGACGTAGTCCACGGAGACGGACGGAGCCGCCAGCGTCCGGATCGTCGATTCCGTCGCCTCGTTCCCCGACGAGCCGCCGCTCACTCCTCGATGAACACGACGATCTGTCGGTCCCACAGTCCCAGCCGGACGTCGTACTGCCGGTAGCCGTCGCCGAGGTTCGCGTTCACCGTGACGCGACGGTCGGGCGTAGTGACCACGACGGGTGGCACGTCGGCGCCGAACTCCCCGACCGTGCGAACGCTCGTCGTCTCGGCGTCGATCCGCTCGAAGTACCACTGGAGCGGGAGCCGCGCCCCCCACGCGTCGCGGTCGGCGGCGTCGACCGGGGGGAGCGCGTACTCACTGTCGGTGTACAGCCGGTCACCGACGTACGCCACGTCCGCACGGTTCGAGCCGTCGCCGTCCGCGATCGCTGCGGCGGCGGCCGCGATCATCGGCTCGATGTCGTCGGACGGCTGGGCGAACTGTCCGAATCCGGAGCCCGGTTCGGGAGTCGCGTACACCCCCGCGGCCGTCGCGCCGTAGCCGAGGAAGCCCGCGGAGGCGACGAGTAGCACTGCGACGATCCACGCGGGATCGCTCACACGGGCACGCGACCGGAGCACGCGCGCGAGCCACGCGAGGCCGACTGCACCGGGAAGCGCCAGCAGCGGGACCACGTGGACTGCCGTCCACGGCTCCACGCCCATCGAGGCGATCGGGAACACGAGCAGCCCGAACCCGGCGGCGTACGCGCCGAAGGCGACGACGCCGCGCGCGTCGTCGCTGTAGCGGTCGCGGAGGAACCCGACGAGTCCGAACGCCAGCGCCGGCCACGCGGTCGCGACGAGCGTCCGGGCGTAGCCGACGACCGCCGGGAGAAAGGCGTTGCCGTCGGCAGGGGGCGTCAGCCGCGCGGTAAGTCGCAGCGAGACGAACCGTTCGGGTGCCTCGACGAACGCGAACGATACCGCCGCAGGTAGCGTCGCGGGGTTCCAAAGCCCGAGGTCGGCGCCGCCGCGCGGGGCGAACACCAACAGCGCGGCCCCGAAGAACACGAATGCCGCGCGCGCGAGCGTCGTCGATTCCGCACGAAGCCACGCGACGCCGGCCGAGAGGCGCGCGTGCGCCGCCGCCGGCACGCCCTTGACGCGCGCCTCGTCGAGCACGAGCGCGCCGGCGACGAGCCACAGCGGGAGGTACGCGGCCGCGAACCCGGAGGAGCCGAGCGCGAGCGCGAGCGCCGCCGCGGACAGATAAACCGGCCACCGAGCGCCGGTCGTTCGGTGGCGGACGACCCCGCCGACGACGACGAGGCCGAACGCCGCCGCGAGCACGTCGCCGCGGAGGAACCGCGAGTAGTAGACCAAAAGCGGCGATCCGGCCAGCAGCGCCGACAACGCGATCGTTTCGTCGTCCCGCAGCGAGCCACGGAACAGGAGCGCGGCCGCGGGAAGCAGTCCTCCGACGAGCGCGACCGCCGAGCGAGCGGCGGCGTCGGAGGTGCCGAGGAGCTCGATCGCCCAGCGAGTCCCGAGGTACACGACCGGACCGCCGGCGGCCGGCCGGTACGAGTACACCCCGGTGTCGAGGTATCTGAGCGTCCAGTAGCCGACGCGCCCCTCGCTCCAGTGGAACGGGCGGGCGCCGAGGAACGCGAAGCGGGCGACGAGCGCCAGCGCGACGACGGCCGCGACCGCGAGAACGGTCCGATCGAGCCCGCTCGACCGCGTCGCGTCGATGCCGTCGCCGTCGGACATACCCGGCGGTGCCCCCGCCGCGGTAGTAGGTCTTCGGGTTTCTCCCGGTCGAGACCGCGAGTCGACACGCGGGCGTCGGATCCGAGCGAACTGTGGACGGGGAGCAACGGCCGGCACTGTGATACGACACGCTCATTCCGCGCGGTCGCCGACCGACGGGTATGTCGCTGGTTGCATCCCTGCCGGGCCGCCCGCTGACCGACGGCGAGATCGCCTCGCTGAATCGCGCCGACTCGATCGAACTCGCCGTCGCCGTCGAGAGCGACACCGACTCCGAGGCGGCCGAGGCCAACGCGGCCGACGCCGGCGCCGAGGGACTGCTCGTCGCGACCGACTCGTGGGTGAAGGGAATCGACTTCCTCGAGGGCGTCTGGGAGATCGTCGAATCGATCGACATCGAGGACGACGAGGACCGCTACGACGCCCTCCGAGCGTGTGAGGATGCCGTCCGCGCGAACCGCTCGGACGGATCGGTCGACACCGAGTAACTGTGGGTCCGTGGTGACGCCGCCGCGCGCCCTCGGCGGCCCGATTCAGTCGCCGGAATCAGCCGCCGACTTTTTCGACTGGCGGCCGTAGGTCCGACTGCATGTACGACGACATCCTAGTTCCGACCGACGGGAGCCCGGCGGCCGACGCGGCCGTCGAGCACGCGGTGACGCTCGCCGACCGCTTCGACGCGACGCTGCACGCGCTGTACGTCGTCGACGCGACCGCGTACTCGGCAATCGAGGCCGGGACCGACATCGTCGCCGAGGCGCTCGAAACCGAGGGCGAGGACGCGGTCTCCCGGATCTCGGAGGCGGCCGACGACGCCGAGCTCCCCGTGATCGAGTCGGTGACCTCGGGGACGGCCTACCGCTCGATCCTCGAGTACGCCGACGACAACGACATCGACATGATCGTGATGGGTACCCACGGACGCCGCGGGCTCGACCGCTACCTCCTCGGGTCGGTGACCGAGCGCGTCGTTCGCTCGGCGAACCAGCCCGTACTCACGGTCCGGCAGCAGTCGGACGACGCCGACGAGGAGTGACCGCTCGACGACGGCGGGACGGGTCGACCTCGACCCTGGGACAGGAAGCCGAGCCGGACGACCGTTCCGCGAGACACGGGTTTAAGCCGAACGCCCCAGACACCCGGGTATGAGCCAGACAGTCGCTCACGACGACCTGTCGGCGTTCCGCCGCGACCTCCACCGTCACCCGGAGCCGGCGTGGTGCGAGTTCTACACCACCGCTCGGATCGTCGACGAACTCGAGTCCCGGGATCTCACCGCGGTCCACTACGGACCCGAGATCCTCGGGGGCGAGCGGATGAACGTCCCCGACGACGACGAGCTCGCCGAGTGGTTCGAGCGCGCTCGCGAGGCCGGCGCGCGCGAGGACGTGCTCGCCGAGATCGAGGGGGGCTACACCGGCGCCGTCGCCGTGCTCGAACGCGGTGAGGGACCGGTCGTCGGCGTCCGCGTCGACATCGACGCGCTCCCGATCCTCGAGTCCGAGGACGGCGGTCACGTGCCCGCCGAGGAGGGATTCCGCTCGGAGAACGAGGGGCACATGCACGCGTGCGGCCACGACGCCCACGCGACCTTCGGGCTCGGGCTGATCGACGAGATCCTCGCCTCGGACTTCGCGGGCACGCTGAAGGTGTTCTTCCAGCCCGGCGAAGAGCAGATCGTCGGGGGACAGCCGATGGCCGAGTCCGATCTGATCGACGACGTGGAGTACTTCCTGGCGGCCCACGTGGGCCTCGACCACCCGACCGGCGAGGTGATCTGCGGCATCGACGGCTTCCTCGCCGTCTCGCACTTCCTCGCGGAGTTCGAGGGCGAACCGTCCCACGCCGGCGGCCACCCCGAACAGGGGCGAAACACGGTGCAGGCCGCGGCCGCGGCCATCCAGAACCTCTACGGGATCCCCCGCCACGCCGACGGCCCGACCCGGGTGAACGCCGGCATCGTCGGCGGCGGCACCGCGACGAACATCATCCCCGAGGAGTGCTTCGTCGAGGGCGAAGTGCGCGGCGGCACGACCGAGCTGATGGAGTACATGGACGGGAAGGCCCACCGCGTCATCGAGTCGGCCGCCGACATGCACGAGGTCGACGTGGACGTCGAGACGCTCGGACGCGCTCCCTCCGCGACCAGCGACGAGGAGTTGGCGGCGCCGATCGCCGAGATCGCCGGCGATATCGACGGCGTGACGAACGTGATCGAGCGCGACGAACTGGGGGGCAGCGAGGACGCGACGTACATGATGCAGACCGTACAGGACAACGGCGGCTACGCGACGTACGTCGGGATCGGCACCAGTCACCCCGGCGGTCACCACACGAGCACGTTCGACGTGGAGGAAGAGTCGCTCGACATCGGCGTCGACTTCCTCACGGCCGCGGTATTGGAGATCGCCGATAGACGGCCCTGAGGCGGTCCCTCACGCCGGGGATCTCGGATACGGATTCCGTCGCGGTCCCGACGTTCGTCCTGAGCGAGTAACGGCCTCCAGTCGCGGTTCGGGCGGTCGTCACTACGCGGTCCACCGCGAGCGAGGGTCGCCTTCGGCGACCCGAGCGAGCGGCCTTTTGATCATCATCAGAATCGCTTTGCGATTCTGATTAGCAGTCGGATTCTTTGAATCCGACCGCATCACCAGACGCCGCAGGCGTCTGGTTAGCAGCAGGAACGCTTCGCGTTCCTGCAGCATCGACGGGGTTTGGCGGGGATCGAGCGCGTCGAAGGCGCGCGAGGCCCCCGCGAAAAGTGGTCGGTTAGTACTTCGGGTCCGCGCCGGTCACGTCGTACACCTGCTCCATCAGCCGGTCGCGCTCGTCGCGCCACGGCTCGAACGCCGAGGGTCGCGTCGGGTAGCGGCCGTAGTGGTCCATCAGGTCGTCGGCGACGCGCTTCGTCTTGTAGAACTCCCAGATCTGGCCCCAGTGGCCGTAGCTGTCCTTGATCACCTCGGCGACGAGCCGCGGCTTCACCGACGCGCTGCCGGAGTACAGCGCCTCCGCGAGGCTCTCGCCCGGCAGCGACGCGAGCAGGCCCATCAGCTCGTCCACGTCGACGGCCGTCGAGAGGATGTTGTACACGTCGAGGGCGGCGTAGCGGGAGCCGAAGTGGCCCATCACGCGCTCGTTGTAGTGCCACAGCGCCTCCTCGCTCACGTCGCCGGCGTCGATGGCCTCGACCGCCTGCTCGGCGGCGTACTTCCCGGCGTACGCGGCGCCGGCGATGCCGCCGCCGGTGGTGGGGTTGACGTGGCCCGCGGCGTCGCCGGCGGCGATGAAGCCCGGCGCGACCGCCGAGTCGTACGGCCGGCGGGTGGGCAGGGCCGCGCCGAGTTTGTCGGTTACCTCCGCGCCCTCGAACTCCGGACGGTTCCGGAGGTCCTGCTTCAGGTCGTCGACGAGCTTCATCGGCTCCTCGTTCATCTGGAAGCCGAGGCCGGCGTTGATCTCGGTGTCCGTCCGCGGGAAGTACCAGAGGTACCCCGCCGCGCGCTTCGTCGGCTTGAACACGAGCGCGTCGTCGTAGTCGACCGGCTCGGGCACCTCGACGACCTCGCGGTACGCCGAGCAGAACTGCGAGAACGAGACGTTCGTGTCGAACGTCGCGTCCGCGAGGTCGGCCTTGTCCTGGAGGATCGACAGCGCGCCCGCGGCGTCGATGGTCACCTCGGCGTCGTACTCGACGACGTCGCCCTTCCGTTTCGCACGGACGCCCGTCACCCGGCCGTCGTCCGTCTGGGTTACGTCCTGAACGACGGTGTCGTAGTGGAACTCGACCCCGCGCCGCTCGGCGCCCGCGATGACGTTCCGGCCGTACTCCCAGCGGTCGATGACCGCGAGTTCGCCGGGGATCGGGATCTCCAACACCGTGTCGTGACTCGGGATCTCGAAGCGCCCGTGGTCCACGCCGGTGTTGGTGAACGCCGAGTCGAGCTCGGACTTCGGGATGGACTCGGGGAACTCGTCGGCGCCCTTGAGCGCGTCGCCGCAGGCGATGTGGCCCGCCTCCTCCTCGTCTTTTCGCTCGACGATGACGACGTCGAGGCCCGCATCGGCGGCCGTGGCGGCGGCGTAACAGCCCGCCGTCCCCGCGCCGACCACGACGATGTCGGGCTCGTGGGTGGTCATTACACGGAGTCACGGGCGGGCCGTGAAAAAGCCGATCGGTCCGTGCGGGACGGGAGGGAGCAACGCGACCGAGCGTCCCGGAGCGAACGGCGAGCGGAGCGAGCCGTGAGGAGTGCGAGGCCGAACGGTGCGCGGTCGAACGAACGTGAGACCGCGACGGTGAACGGCGAGCGGAGCGAGCCGTGAGGAGTGCGAGGCCGAGCGGTGCGCGGTCGAACGAACGTGAGACCGCGACGGTGAACGGCGAGCGGAGCGAGCCGTGAGGAGTGCGAGGCCGAGCGGTGCGCGGTCGAACGAACGTGAGACCGCGACGGTGAACGGCGAGCGGAGCGAGCCGTGAGGAGTGCGAGGCCGAGCGGTGCGCGGTCGAACGAACGTGAGACCGCGACGGTGAACGGCGAGCGGAGCGAGCCGTGAGGAGTGCGAGGCCGAGCGGTGCGCGGTCGAACGAACGTGAGACCGCGACGGTGAACGGCGAGCGGAGCGAGCCGTGAGGAGTGCGAGGCCGAACGGTGCGCGGTCGAACGAACGTGAGACCGCGACGGTGAACGGCGAGCGAAGCGAGCCGTGAGGAGTGAGGCCTCGATGCGAGCGGGGAGGAACGACCCGCGAGACCTCGTTCGCTCGCTACTGTTCTGTGCGGCTCGGCCCACGGACCTCGCCGCCGGTGGCCGTCGTCTCGCTCGGCCGCTTGCTTCGTTCGCGGCCTCGCTCCGACGACGCTACTCCTCGCCGGACTCGTAGTGCTCCCCGGCCGCCTCCGGCAGCCGCGTCCGGCCGAACAGCGCGAGCACGACGATGACCGACACGTACGGGATGGTCCGCACGAGCGGCCGCGGGATCGCGAGCACGTTCTGTCCCTGCAGTGACAGCTGGAGCGCGTCGAGTCCCGCGAACAGCAGCGTCGACAGCATCGCGCCGATCGGGTTGTAGTTGCCCAGCAGGTACGTCACGATGGCGATGAACCCCTTCCCGTTGACCATCGTCGGGCCGTTGCCGACGAACTGCCCGAGCGACAGCGACAGCGCCGCGCCGCCGACGCCCGCGAGCACGCCCGAGAGGATCACCGCCGCGTAGCGCACCCGGGACACATCGACGCCGGCCGTGTCGAGCGCCCGCGGGTTCTCGCCGGAGGCGCGAACCCAGCGCCCGAAGGAAGTGCGGTTGAGGGTCCACCACGACGCGCCGACGGCGAGGAACATCAGATACACCATCGGCGACGCCTCGAACAGCGCGCCGACGACGGGGATCCCCGCGAGCGCCTCCAGCCCCGCGACGACCGTCGTCGAGACGACCGGGATCCCGCTGTTCGCGAGGAGTTGATCGATCCCGGGGAACGTCGCGCCCGCGCTCGCGTTCGTCGACCCGAACACGACCGTGGAGGCGAACGGGGCGATCCCCAGCGCGATGAGCCAGATCGCCAGTCCCGCGATGATCTGGTCGGCGCGGAACTCGATACAGACGATCGCGAACAGCAGCGCCAACAGCGACGAGGCGAGCACGCCCCCGAGGAGGCCGAGCCACACCGAGCCGGTGGTCGAGGTGACGTACACCCCGCCGAACGCCGAGACGATGAGCAGCCCCTCCAGTCCGATGTTGATGACGCCGGACTTCTCGGCGAAGATACCCCCCAGCGCCGCGAAGGCGATGGGCACCGACAGCCGCAGGGCGGCCGCGAGCGTCGACTTCTGGAACAGCAGTCCGAGGACGGCGAGCAACACGTCGGCGTGGCCGGCGAGCGCGAGTCCGACGGCCGCGAGCACCCCGACGACCACGGTCGCCGCCGCGATCCGTGCACGGGTCCCGAGCCTGTCGACGGCGGCGGCGACGCTCACGCCTCCTCACCCCCGTCGGTCGCGACGGCGTCGCGACTCCCGCCGAACCGGTCGCGCACGTCGACGCGCTGGCCGATCATCCGGAAGAACTCCGGCATCGCCACGAACAGGACGATGAGTCCCCGGAGGACCCCGACCAGCTGCGGCGGCACGTCCGTCCCCACGTCGACGACGATGGAGCCGGACTTCAGCACGCCGAACAGCAGCGCCGCCGCGATCGCGCCGACCGGGTTGTTGCCGGCGAGGATGGAGACGGTGATGCCGTCGAAGCCGTAGTCCGGCACGCCGGTCTGGAAGTTGCCCGCGATCGTCAGGACGTACACCGCGCCGCCGATGCCGGCGAGCGCGCCCGACAGCGCCATCGAGGTGACGACGGTGCGCGCGGCGTCGACGCCGCCGTACTCTGCGGCCTCGGGCTGGATGCCGCTCGTGCGCACGTCGTAGCCGAACGACGTGCCGCGCAGCAGGTACGCGATCCCGATGGCCACGACGATCGCCAGCGCGAGCGCGAGCAGCGAGGCGTCGGTGCGCCCGGGGAACAGCGGCTGCGGGAACAGCGCGTACTCGGGGAGCGTCCGCGTCTGGTTGGCGAAGCTGTCGGGGGCCTTGAACGGCCCCGAGGCGAGATACAGCGCGAAGGAGGTGGCGACGAAGTTGAGCATGATCGTCGTGATCACCTCGTTGGCGTCGGCGTACGCCTTCAGCGCGCCCGGGATGGCGCCCCAGATCCCGCCGACGAACGCGCCGACCGCGAGCCCCAGCGGAACGAGGACGAGGGTGCCCACGACGCCGGACACGGCGCCCGAGAGCGAGTACACGACGAGCGAGCTCGCGAGCGCACCGAACACGAGCTGCCCCTGCCCGCCGATGTTGAACACGCCGGCTTTGAACGCCACGGCGACGGCGATCCCGGTGAACACGAGCACGGTCGTCTCCGAAACCGTCGTGGCGAACTGTCCGTTGAGCGGGTTCGCGAGGAAGTCGCCGAACGCGCCGAGAAAGAGGCTGTCGTACACGACGAACGGGTCGTAACAGAAGCCGACGCCCAACAGCGAGTACGCCGCCGACGAACAGGTAGTCATCCGTCCCGCAGCGAGGATGAGGAGGAAGCCGATCGCTACCGACAACAGCAGCGCCGACCCCGAGATGAGCAGCCGCTCGGTCGCGCTCGCGGCGACGAGCCGATCGAGCGCGTCGAACAGCCCCGCACGGGAGAGTCGGGAGTGGTCCGGGCCGTCCGATCCACCCCCGTCGGCGTCAGTCATCGGTCACCTCCGCGTCGTCGCCGGATGCGGCCCCGCTGTCGGTCGAAGCCGTCGACCCGCCGGCCCCGACGGCGACGCGCTCGGCGCGCGGGACGTCGTCGGGACGCTCGCCGGCCATCATGAGTCCGAGTTGCTCCTCGGTCACCTCGTCGGGATCGACCACGTCGACGATCCGCCCGCGGTACATCACCGCGAGGCGGTCCGAGAGGCCGCGAACCTCGTCGAGCTTCGAGGAGACCAGAAGGACCGCCCGGCCCTCGTCGCGCAGATCGACGAGCCGGTCGTGGATGAACTCCGTCGACCCGATGTCGACCCCGCGAGTCGGGTGCGACGCGACGAGACACGACGGGTCGCGCGCGAACTCGCGGCCGACGATGAACTTCTGTTGGTTGCCGCCCGACAGCGACTTCGCCTCGGCGCCGGCGTCCGGGGGACGGACATCGAACTCGTCGATGATCGCGTCCGCGTGGCCCTCCGCACGGTCCCAGTCGAGCCGGCCGCGTTCGGCGAACGGGGCGTCGTGCTGGGAGCCGAGCACGCCGTTCTCGGTGAGGTCGAAGTCCATCACGAGCCCGCGGTCCTGCCGGTCCTCGGGAATGTACGCCATGCCCGCGCGGGTTCGCTCCCGGCGAGAGGCGTCCGTCACGTCGCGACCCGCGAGCTCGACGCGTCCCTCGGCGGGGGTGTGGAGGCCGGTGACGACCTCCACGAGCTCCGACTGTCCGTTGCCATCGACGCCGGCGATACCGAACACCTCCCCCTCGCGGACGGCGAAGGAGACGTCGTCGACGGCGACCACGTCGCGGTCGTCGAGGGCGGTGACGTCCTCGACCGAGAGCGCCGTCTCGCCGGGGGTTCCGGGGGACATCTCCGTCTCCAGCACCACCTCGCGGCCGACCATCAGCTCCGCGAGTTCCTCGCGGGTCGTCCCCGCCGTCTCGACGCTCCCCACGTTCCGGCCGTCGCGCAGGACCGTCACCTCGTCGGCCGCCTCCAGCGCCTCGCCCAGCTTGTGGGTGATGAAGATGACCGTCTTCCCCGCGTCGGTCAGCTCCTCGAGCACCTCGAACAGGTCATCGACTTCCTGCGGGGTGAGCACGGCCGTCGGCTCGTCGAGGATGAGTACCTCCGCGCCGCGGTACAACGCCTTCAGGATCTCGACGCGCTGTTGGACGCCGACACCGACGTCCTCGATGCGCGCGCCCGGTTCCACGTCGAAGCCGTACCGTTCCGACAGCTCCAGCACGGCGTCTCTGGCGGCCCCGCGATCCACGGAGAGGCCGCCCCACTTGCGCGGCTCGTTGCCCAGCGTGATGTTCTCGGCGACGGTCATCGGGTCGACCAGCATGAAGTGCTGGTGGATCATCCCGACCCCGGCGTCGATCGCGTCGCCGGGGGAGTCGAACCGCCGCGGCGCGTCGGCGATCGCGGCGAGCCCGTCGTCGCCCCCGCGGTCCTCGTCGCCCTCCTCGTACGTCAGGCCGTCCCCGTCGACGTACACGTCGCCCTCGGTGGGCTCGTACAGCCCGTAGAGGACGTTCATCAGGGTGGTCTTGCCCGCGCCGTTCTCGCCGAGGAGGGCGTGGACCGTCCCCCGCTCGACCGAGAGCGTGACGTCGTCGTTGGCGACGACGCCGGGGAAGCGCTTCGTAATCGAGTCGAGGCGGACGGCCTCCGTCATGTCACCGGGCGTTTCGGCGGGGACGGGATAAACGGCGCGTTTCGCCGGAACGACCGTTCAGGAAACCGGACTGTCAGCCGGGATACCACACGGTATCGGCGGATGCGAGAGATCGAGCGAGTATCGATACGGGGCGCCGACGCCTACCGCGGAGTCGCTTCCGCGGCTCAGACGTCGTCGGGGTTCTGCGGGACCGAGATGTCGCCGTCGACGATGGCCTCACGCGACGACTGGACCTCCGAGGTCACCTCGTCGGGGATCTGGTCGCCGAGTCCGGTGCCGTAGACGATGTCGACGCCGTCCTCGGCCAGGCCGAGGCTGGTCGCGGTGCCGCCCTCGAAGTTGCCGTTCACGGTCGCCTCCGCGGCGTTGTACACCGCGGTGTCGACGCGCTTGACCATCGACGCGAGGATGACGTCCTGGTAGTCGGTGGTCACCGACTGGTCGCGGTCGACACCGATTGCGAACTTGCCCTCGTCGCGGGCGGCCTGGAAGACGCCGGTCCCGGTGTTACCCGCCGCGTGGTAGACGATGTCGGCGCCGGAACTGTACATCGACAGCGCGGCCTCCTGGCCGGCCGAGGGGTCCGAGAAGCTGCCGGTGTACGTCGTCTGCACGTCGATGTCCTCGTTGGCGGCCTTGGCGCCGGCGGTGAAGCCGGCCTCGAACTTCGCGATGAGCGACGACTCGACGCCGCCGACGAAGCCGACGTTCGTGGAGTCGCCCTGCGTCGAGGAGTCGCCCGCGGAGAACGACTGGCTCGTGAGCAGCCCGGCCAGCTGGCCGACGAGGTACGAGCCCTCGTGCTCTTTGAACGTGTACGAGCGGACGTTGTCGGCGTCGACGACGCTGTCGACGATCATGAAGTCCTGCTCGGGGTAGTCGGGCGCCGTCTCCGAGAGCGCGTCCGCCTGCAAGAAGCCGATGCACGACACGAGGTCGTAGTCGGGGTCGGTCGACTGCGCGTACTGCGTCTGGTAGGTGCTGAACTGCGACACCGAATCGGGTTCGGACTCGTCGTACGAGAGGTCGAACTCCTCGGCGGCCTGCTGGATCCCCGTCTGGGCCTGGTCGTTGAACGAGCCGTCGCCGAGCCCGCCGGTCGCGTACACCATCCCGATGTTCGTCGTGTCCGAGCCGGACGCATCGGTCTCGGACGCCTCGGTGTCCTCGCCGTCGGCCGCCGGCGTCGACGCCTCGGTGTCCCCGTCGTCCGAGCCGCCCGACTCCGGGCCGCCCGAACAGCCCGCGAGCCCCACGAGGCTCGCCGCGCCGACGCCCTTCACGAACTTCCGCCTGTCGAACCGGTCAGTGTCCATGTCCATACCCGCAATCGCGGCGGTTGAGGGGTTAAAATCGTCGCATCCGCCCGCCGAGTATCGTCTCAGCTGACAGCTTCGACCGCCGACTCGACGGCGCCGGCGACCTCCTCGACGAACGGGTCCACGTCGTCGTGTTCCGCGTACACGCGGACGTACGGCTCGGTGCCGGACGGCCGAACGAGCGTCCACGAGGCGTCGGGGAACGTGAGTCGGACGCCGTACTCCGGGTCCACCTCGGCGTCGGGGAACGCCGCGGGCAGCGTCTCCGCGAGCCGGTCCATCGCGGCGGCCTTGTCGTCGTCGGGGCACTCGACGCTGACCTTGCGGTACGGTCGTTCGGTGACCGGTTCACGGAGCCCCGCCACCCCGTCGTCGGCGACGAGACGGGTTATCAGCGCCGCGCTGGCGACGGCGTCGATCCAGTCGCCGAAGGCGGTGTGGACGTGCTTCCACGGCTCGGCCGCGAAGGCCACGTCGCCGCCGGATTCCCGGACGGAGGCGATGCCGTCGTGGAGGTAGCCCAGCGCGACGCGCTCGACGCGCCCGCCCGCGGCATCGACGCGCTCGTCGATACGACCCGAGGCGTTCGGCGTCGTCACGACGACCGGATCCGCGGCGTCGCTCGCGCGGACGTACCGCTCGGCGAGGATCGCCAGCACCGTGTCCTCGTGGACGACCTCGCCGTCGGCGTCGACGACGACGATCCGGTCGCCGTCGCCGTCGTGGCCGATTCCGAAGTCCGCGGCCCCGTCGGCGACGAACTCCCGGAGGTCGGACAGCGACTCCGGCGTCGGCTTCGACTCCCGACCGGGGAAGTGCCCGTCGACGGTCGCGTTCAGCGTCACGACGTCGGCTCCCAGCTCCCGGAGCACTTGGGGGGTCGCGAGCGCGGACATCCCGTTGCCGCAGTCGACGGCGACGCGGACGCCCTCGGAGTCGGCGCCGAACTCGCGGGCGTACTCGACGACCGCCGAGCGGTACGCGTCGAGCACGTCCTCGTCGACGCCGTCGCCCCACTCGTCCCAGTCCGCCGGGTCAGCCCCGTCGTCGACGCGGTTCTCGACGGCCGTCTCGGCGGCCTCGCCGTACTCGACGCCGTCGACAAACGCCTTGACGCCGTTGTCGGTCGGCGGGTTGTGCGACGCGGTGAGCATGACGCCGCGGCGCCCCCGCGAGGCGAACGCCAACGCCGGCGTCGGCACCTGACCGATCCGGCGGACCTCCGCCCCGGCGGACGCGAGGCCCGCCTCGGCGGCGGCAGCCAGCGCTGAGCCGGTGACACGGCCGTCCCGCCCGACGACGAACTCCCGGTCGCCGGCCTCTCGCGCGTGGTCGCCGAGCGCCCGGGTCACGTCGAGGACGAGCTCCGGCGTGACGCGCTCGGTGACGTCGCCGCGGATGCCGGCGGTTCCGAACAGATCCATACCGCATCGTCCGTGGCGGTGCCCAAGACTTCCCCGGTCCCGATCCGACCCTGAACGGAGGCAACGGCAGTCGCCGGCGAGGATTCAAGTTCGATGCCGGGACCACACTCCCCGATGCCCTGACCGCGGCCCCGGCGCGGGAGCGGGTGTGCGACGGCACGCGCCGGGGAGCCGACACGTGGCGACGCCGTCGCCTGTCAGCCCCATGGCAAGCCGCCGGCGTCGGGATGGGTCGACCGTCGGCGCCGGTCAGATCCCGTCGGCGGCAGTGCTCACCAGCCAGATCCCCGCGGCCATCGTCGCCCCCCCGACGACGAACCAGGGACCGATCGCCTCCCCGAGCAGCGCGGCACCGAGCGCCGCGCCGACGAGCGGCTGGGCGAAGAAGAACGCCGCGACGGTGCCCGCCGACACCGTCTCCAGCCCCTTGTACCAGAGGTACCACGCCGCCGCCGTCGATCCGAGGCCGAGGTACGCGACGGCGAGCAGCGCGCCCGGCGACAGCATCGCCGCGAGCGGCGGCGCCCGGACCGCCAGCTCCGCGGCCGACAGCACCGCAAGCACGGGCAAAGCGGCGAGACAGGAGTACGTCGCCGCCGTGAGCGCCGAGTACTTCCGAACGAGCGGCACGCCCCAGACGGTGTAGCCGGCCCACGCGAGGCTCGCGAGGACGAGCGCGCCCACACCGGCGGCGCTTCCGCCGCCGAGACGGGTCAGGTCGTACTGGCCAGCGAGCACGAGCAGCGTGCCGACGGCCGCGAGCGCCATCCCGCCGGCCGAGCGGCGGGTCACCTCCTCGTCGAGCACCGCCGCGCCGAGGGCGACCGTGAAAACGGGTGTCAACACTGTCAACAGCGACCCCTGACTGGCGTTCGTCAGCTCCGTGCCGAGGAACTGGCTGGCGATGGTGACGGCCACCCACCCGCCGAGGACGGCGAAGCCACGGTAGTCAGCCCGGTCGACCGCGACGCCGCGTGCGCGGACGACCGCGTACAGCGCGACGGCGCCGACGACGACGCGGAGGAACCCGAGCGTGAGCGGCGGGATCAGGTCGAACCCCCACTTGCTCACGACGTACATCCCGCCCCAGATCGCCGCCGCGGCAAGCGGCGCGAGCGCGGCCACGTACCGACGGCTCCCGACCGAGGCAGTCACGGTCCGACCGGGGAGACGAGGTCGGTCGAAAGTCGGATCCGTACGGGCATCTCGTCGAGAGCGTGTCGCTGAGGGCTTGAATCGTTCGCGATCCCGACGCGTCGTGGCGGCGGGTCGCGAACGCACCTCCACCCGCCCGGCACCGTCCCGCTCGCGTCCCGGCTTGCGGACGTTCGCCGGCTTTTCCAGCCTCGGTCGCTCAGCGACGGGTATGAGCGACGACGCAGGAACGAGCGGCGACGCGACGGACCGCGTCCGGGCACACGTGTTCGTGTCCGGGCGAGTACAGGGTGTCTTCTATCGGGCGAACACCCGCGATACTGCGCGCGAACTGGACCTCGACGGCTGGGTTCGCAACCTCGACGACGGGCGCGTCGAGGCGGTGTTCGAGGGACCGCGCGAGGCGGTCGAGGAACTGGTCGAGTGGTGTCACACCGGGAGTCCGAGCGCGCTCGTCGAGGACGTCGCGGTCGAGTACGACGACCCGGAGGGGGAACGCGGCTTCACGATCCGGCGATAGCGGCCGCGCCGTCTCGCGGGTCACTTTGGCTCACGGCTCGCTCCGCTCGCCGTTCGCCGTCAGTCCGCGCTCGTCGGCTCCGGTCGGTCGCCGCCGCCGAAGAACGGCATCGACAGCCCCGGCTTCGCCTCGACCGGCCGATCGGGGTCGTGACCTTTGAGGCTGTCCCAGACCACCAGCGCCGACGGGAGCACCAACATCGACGTGAGAAACGAGTAGAGGATCGACAGCGCGGTGAGCGTGCCGAACTGCCCGAGGATGCTCAGCACCGAGAACACGAGGACGCCGATCCCCGTCGTCGTCGTGAGCATGCTCCCGAGGAGCGCGCCCCCCGTCCCGCGCACGGTCCGCTCCAGCGCGGTGAAGAGGTCGTGGTCGCCGCGCTCGTCGATGAAGCGGTGGACGACGTGAACCGAGTAATCGATCCCCAAGCCGATCGTCAACGAGAGGATCGTCGCCGTGAATGCGTTAAACGCGATGCCCGCGAGCCGCATCGTCGCCGCCACGAGCGCCACCGACGCGATGATCGGGAGGGTGTTGACGAGGCCGAGCGACGGCAAGCCCTCGATCACGCCGTAGATGACGACCAGGAACACAACCGTGAGCGACAGCGCCACGGCGAGGCTCTGGACGGCCGAGACGAAGATCAGGTCAGACACGGCGGCGAACACCACGGTTCCGCCGGTCGCGACCGCGACGCCGCTGGTGTCGCGGTAGCGGTCGGCGACCGCGCGTCCGTCGGCCGTCACCGCCGACTGGTCGGCGTCGGCTTCCGTCGAGTAGACCACCCGTGTGCTCCGTCGGTCCTCGGCGAGGTACTGCAGCGCCTGCTCGCGCGAGGACGACGACAGCAGGTAATCGTAGATCTCCCCGAGGTTGTCGTCGGGGACGCCGTTCGCGTTCCGGTCGTTCCGGTTCACGAGCCGGCGGAACTCGGGGTCGGACGCCGCGCGCTGTCGGATGACCGTCACGATACTTCGTGACTCCGCGCGCCCGTCCTCGGAGACGAACGTGCTCGGCGGATCCTTCCCCATCCGATGGATCTCCTCGAGTCTCGTCGGGTCCTCCATATCGCCCTCGACGTAGACCGTGACCGATCCCCCCTGGCTCGCGGTGAACTTCTCCTCGAGGAAGTTGAGCGTCGCGACGGCGGTGTAGTCGCTGGGCGCGAACGGCTCGGGGAGTTCCTCCAGGTAGTCGGGCGTCTCCTCGGGCGGGAGGAAGTCCTCCTGTGAGAACGACGTGGAGATCCCCGCCGCGTAGCCGCCCGAGACCGCCGTGAGAACGAGCACGAGCGCGAGGAACACCCGCGGCGCGCGGTCGCCGACCGAGACGCCGACCCGAAGCACGCTCGCGAGTCCGGTCCCCTCGGCGCCGAGCGGCGCCTGGGAGAACGTCGGGATGGGAATGACGTCGCGACGTTGGTCGATCAGCACCTTCGCGGCCGGGAGGAACACGCCGAACAGGAGGAACGTGAACAGGATGCCCGCGGCCGCGACCAGCCCGAACTCCCGGATCGGCGCGAGGTCCGACGTGAGGTTCGCGAGGAACCCGATCACGGTCGTCCCCGTCACGATGAAGAACGCCACGAGAAGCTGCCGAACTGCCAGGTTCATCGCGTCCTCGACGCCGTAGCCCTCCGCCCGGTCCTCCCGGTAGCGGTTCACCGCGTGGATACCGAAGTCGATCCCGACCGCCAGCAGCAGCGGCGGCACCGAGATCATCATCTGGCTGAACGGGATCCCGGCGAGCCCGAGGAACCCGAACGTCCACACGACCGCCAACAGCAGCGTGAACGACCCCAACAGGAGGTCGATGAGGTCGCGGTAGGCGACGATCAGGAAGCCGATGATCAACAGGACCGCCGCGGGCGTGACGATGAGCAGCGAGTCGGTGATCACCGACGAGAACTCCGCGGAGATGATCCCCGACCCGAAGACGGTGATGTCGCCGCCGACGGTGTCGACGACGCGCTGGCTCCGGAGCTGGATATCGGTCAGCGGGCTGGAACCGCTCTGCCCGGCCGCCGCACCGCCGCCGCCGGCGCCCGGTATCTCGTGGGTCACGACGCCGATCGTGGCCGACGCAGAGGCCGACTCGGCGTTGAAGTCGTCGGACACGCCGCCGGTGAACGCCGGGTTATCCGCGTTCTCACGGACCGCCTGATCTATCTCCGTGGGGGTCGACCGTTCGAGCGCGCGGATCTGCGCCTCTGTCGTGGTCGCGTTCGGATCGATCGTCCGTGCGACCGTCGCCGCCGGGGACGACACGCCGACCACGCGTAAGCCGTCCGTCTCCTGCAGCCGATACTGCGCCTCGAGCATTCGCAGCATCGCCGGCTTCGAGAGGACGTTCCGGTCCCGCTGGACGAGCTGTGTCGAGCCGGTGTCGTCGGCGAACGACGGACCGAAGTCCCGCTGGATGTCCGACAGTGCCTCCTCTGCAGGGATCCCCGAAGTGAACTGCTCCGTGCCGGCGGCCGTCGAGACGTTCGCCAGCCCGCCGGCGAACACCAGCGTGAGCAGCAGGAACGCCGCGACGATCCGGCCGGGACGCTCCGTGATCTCCGTGGCGACCGCGGCGGTGACCCCCTCGCCGCTCATCTGTTGCGCCGGAGGTAGACGGCGCCGGCGATCCCGAGAACGACGACGACCGCCGCGACGCCGATGGCACCGAGCGGCAGGCCGTTCCCGCTGGGCGCGACCGCCTCGACCGGCACCTCGTAGGTGTCGGAGATCAGGGTATCACCGTCGCCGGTCTCGTACCGGAAGTCGACGCTCGCGGGGTACGTCTTGTCGGCGATCGCGCTCCCGGCCATCGAGAGGTCGAACGTCACCTCTCTCGTCTCGCCGGGGGCGATCGCGTCGATGAACCCCTCGTCGTCCCCCGACGACAGCGGGCCATCGAGGAACAGCTTCGCGGACACGTCGCGTACCGGCTCGTCGCGGTTGTTCGTCACCTCGAGGGTGAACGTCCCGCCGCTCCCGACCTCGACCGTTCCGTTGACCGCGCTCACGGCGAACTCGTCGCGGGACTGGGCGATCGAGACCGGCGCGTCGATCGAATCGCCGGTCCTGCGGGTGCCCTCGTCGTCACGATACTGGACGCGCAGCGTGAACTGGCGCGGTCCCGCCTCCGCGGCGTCGGACACCTCGATGTCGAACGCGAACTCGGTCGACTCGCCGGGGTCGAGCGTCCCGACGGCGACCTCGGACTCCAGCGGCGAGACGTTCGGGTTCGTCGTCTCGAACAGGACGACGGCGTTCGTCACGGTCCGCTCACCCGTGTTGGTCACGGTGCCGGTTACCTGCCCCTCCTCGCCGACCCGGAGGGTGCTCGCGAGGTCGTCGACACCGAACGTCTGTTCGGGCAGCGGGAGTACGCCGAACGAGAGCGGTCGGGAGGTGGCCGACGCGCCGCCCTCCGCCTCGTACTCGACGGTCGCGTCGACCGCGTACTCGCGCGTCTCGGCCGACTCGACGAGCGTCGCGTCGACCTCGACGGTCCGGGTCTCGTTCGGACCGAGCATGCCGACGAACCGGCGGGCACTCGCCGACCGGCCGAACGTGAGGTCGCCGTTACCGGACTGGAGCGAGAGGACCGCATTCCGGGCCGACTCCTTGCCGACGTTGCGGATCGTCACCGAAACGGTCCCCGATCCGCCGACCGGAGCGGCCGACTCGACGTCTTCGAGCTCGAATCGGGCACGCTCCTGCACGCGGACTGTCGCGTACACCGTCGTCGTGAGCACCTCGTCCTCGTCGTCCTCGTCGCGGTACTTGACGGTGATCGGGACGCGGTGCTCCCCGCCGGGGATGTTGGCCGCGACGTCGATCTGTACCGTCACCGACCGGGTGGCGCCGTCGCCCATTCGGCCGAGGTCCCTCGTGGACGAGAGGACGTCGATCCCGTCGATATCGCCGACCGTGGCGTTCACGTCGAGCGCCGGCTCGACGTCGTCGTCGCGGTCGGCGGCGTCGTTCGTGAGTTCGACGGTGAGCTCCTGGGTCGTCCCGGGCTGGAGCACCGGCTCGGCCACATCGGTCTCGAATCGGGGGTCCTCGTCCGCGGCCGCGACGCCGACGAATCCCGCGCCGACCGCGGAGAAGATCAGTAGGGCTGCGATCAACAGCGTCTGTGGGCGGCGTGACATCGGTCTTGTCTGAACGTTCAGTCAGGGACGTATATAACCTGTTTGAAACCGGGACACGCGGTCGACGCGTTGATCGTTACGCGGTGATCGCGTACGTCTCCTGGAGGTGGTCGATCACCGTCGCGACGGTGGTCGAGTCGTAGGTCCAGAACCCGTAGAACTGTCGGTCGGCGGGGTCGCCCCGCTCCTCGGCGAGGAGCAGACAGGCGTCGCCGGGGTCGCCGCCGCCGTCGAACGCGACGAACCAGGAGCGTCTGATCTCGTCGGCGTCCTCCCGGTGGATCGACACGCCCTCGATCTCGGGTGCGTCGTCGCTCGGGCCACAGTAGGCGTGGATGTCGATCTCCTTGGTCGCGAGGTCCTCGTAGACGCCCTTCTGCGCGCGGATCGCGTCGACGCGCTGGAAGCCGGCGTGGAGCTCGCCCGCCCCCGAACGCCACGCCCGGTCCTCCATCTCCCGGGTCGCCGCCATCATCTGGCCGAGGTCGTACGATGTGAACGTCGCCTCGTCGAGGTGTTCGAGGATGGGCGCGAACGCGCTCCGCTCGCCCGGCCCGACCGCGACCTCGCCCCGGAGATGCCGGAGGTCGACCGCCGCGAGCACCTCGTCGTCGTGCTCGTCGGAGAGCACGACGTACCCCGAGAGGCCGCTGTCGGTCGTGCCCTCCTCGATCCGGACGGCCTGGGAGGCGAAGTACTCGCGCAGCTCCGCGACCGCGTCGTCGGTCGGCGGATCGAACACCGTCAGGCGTTTCTCTCGGCCCTCGACGGCGTCGATGACTGCCCGAAGTGACATCAGGGTTGGAACTCGCTACACCGGGCACCGATAAAAGCCTGTCACCGCCGTGCACGACCAGTGACACACCACACAGCCGACACGAACGGGGCGTTCCTCACGCCGACACGACGTCGAACTCCGCCAGCGAGTCGACCACGACGTGCGCCTCGACGACGGCGCGTTCCTCGGTCATGGGGTCGTCAAGGGCCGCCAGCGTCTCCTCGGCGTCCGCGAGCATCCGCGCCTCCAGTTCGGTCTGGTCGGGCTCCCCGCGGGTGTCGTTCAGCAGCGCCTCGAAGTCCTCGCGCAGGTCGAACGACGCCCGGGCGACGTTGCATCTCGAGAGCGGGTTCATCCCGAGGTCCACGACGAGGTCGGCGACCGTCTCCCAGTCCGACTCACAGAAGTGAATCGACACCTCGCCGACGATGTCGCGCCAGGCGATCGGGGCCGAGTGTTTCATCAACTGCACCGCCCGCGGCGGGATGTCGATCCGAGCGGTCGTCTCGGGGGAGTCACACAGGCAACACGGCTGTTCGGTTCGCCCCGTGTACATGGGTGATCTGTGGGACCGAACGGGGAAACCTCCGTCGGCGCCGGCGGTCACGACTCGCCCGTTCCGGAGTTCGAATTTATTGACAGGATGCTGAGTATGAGAACCCGGTTTAGTCGACGAGCGAAATATCAGTTCGAAATATCGCCTCAGAAGTCTGTTTGCGGGAAATCGGGGAACGATGACGCGCATGTAACCCGGTTACCTCAATGTCAGGGAAGTAATAAATCAGGGCGGCGTGTACGGAGGAGTGATGTTCGATACGATCCTACTGCAGGGCGCATCCGATCTGTTCACCAGTACCGGCTCCGGGGAGGTCTTCCTGCTCGCGCGGCTGCTGTTCGGCTTCGTCCTCGCGTTCATGGGACTGAACCACTTCATGATGACCGACGGCCTCGCGGGCTACTCGGAGGCGAAGGGGATCCCCGCGCCCCGGCTCGCGACGTTGTTCTCCGGCGGGCTACTGATATTCGGCGGGATAGGCGTCGCCACGGGCGCGTTCGTCGCACTCGCGGCCGGCGGGCTCGCGGTGTTCCTGCTGGGGTCGGCGGTCACGATCCACGACTTCTGGGCGGTCCCCGAGGACCAGCAACAGGACGAGATGACGCAGTTCCTGAAGAACGTCGTCATGGCGGGCGCGTCGCTGGCGTTCCTCGCGCTCGCGTCGGCGCCGTGGCCCTACGCGCTGGACATCTCGCTGCTGTAAGCGGTCGATAGACGTTCGCTCGTTCTCCCGAGCCCGCACCGGTTCCGAACTCCTTCCTCCGCGCGCCGCGTCGTCGACGGCGACGCGACCCCGTCGAGCCGGCGGGCTTTTGTCGCCGGCGCGCCCCCCTTCCGACATGCGAATCGGGTTCCTGATCAACCCCGTCGCGGGGATGGGCGGCCGGGTCGGGCTGAAGGGCACCGACGGAAAGGTCGCCGAGGCGCGCGCCCGTGGCGCCGAGCCGCGGGCGCCCGATCGCGCCCGTCGAGGGCTCGATGCCCTCGCCGAGCGCGCCCCCGGGACGGCGGTGTTCACGTGGGACGACCCGATGGGGGCGAGCGAGGTCCGCGACGCCGGCTTCGACCCGACCGTGCTCGGCGCGCCCGCGGGCGACGAGACGGACGCCGACGACACGGCCGCGGCCGTCGAGGCGTTCCGCGAGGCGGGCGTCGATCTGGTGTTGTTCGTCGGCGGCGACGGCACCGCCGCGGACGTGGCGGAGGCGCTGGAGGGGAGCGACGTGCCGATGCTCGGCGTCCCCGCGGGCGTGAAGGTGTACTCGTCGGTGTTCGCCGTCTCCCCGGAGGACGCGGCGTACGTCGCCGCGACGTTCGAGCGCGCCGAGCGCCGCGAGGTGATGGACATCGACGAGGACGAGTACCGCGAGGGCGAGGTCCACCCGGAACTGCGCGCCGTCGCGCACGTCCCCGTCGCCGAACAGCTCCAGTCGGGCAAGCAGACCGGCGGCGGCACCGTCGAGTCGCTGGCGACCGGCGTCGCTGACGACGTGCGCGCGCGACCGGGGACGACGTGGGTGCTCGGCCCCGGCTCGACCGTCGGCGAGGTGAAGGAGCGACTGGAGTTCGAGGGGTCCCCTATCGGCGTCGACGTGTACCGGGACGGCGACGTGCTCGCCCTCGACGCCGCGGAGTCGGAGATCCTCGACTCGCTGGGCGAGGACAACGTCATCGTCGTCACACCCATCGGCGGACAGGGGTTCGTCTTCGGTCGCGGCAACCCCCAGCTGTCGCCGGCAGTGATCCGCGAGTGCGACCTGGAGATCGTCGCCTCGCGCGACAAGCTCGACGACCTGCGGGTGCTGCGTGTCGACACGGACGACCCGGAACTCGACGAGGAACTCCGCGGCTGGGTGAAAGTTCGCGTCGGGCGCTTCGAGCGCCGGATGATGAAGATCGTGTGAATCGGAGCCGGGGCTGGCACTCGTATCGAGGGTTCGATCCTTACACGTCTTTCCAAGGGTATAATGGACACAGGGTCAAGGTTAAGGTCGTATAGAGACTGCCATCGCGTATGGAGACGCGGAAGGTCCAGCGGCTGGGCCCCTCGACACTGGCGATGACGCTGCCGGCCGAGTGGGCGAAAGAACAGAACGTCGAGAAGGGCGACGAGGTGTCGCTGCGGATGGGCGGCAAGGGGACGCTGACGGTGCTGCCCGAGTCCGCGAGCACGGAGGACGCGGAGGCGACGCTGCACGCCGACAACCTCGACGCGGACGCCCTGGAGCGGGCGATCCTCGCGCAGTACGTGCTCGGGCGGCGCGTCATCAACATCACCACCAAGGACGGCGCGCTCGGCTCGGACCACATCAACGCGGTGTACAAAGCCGAGACCCAGCTCATGGGGCTGGGCGTGATCGAGGAGACCCCGGAGAACATCGCAATCAGGTGTTCGGTGGACCCCGAGGACTTCACGCTCGACAACCTGCTGGAGCGTCTGGAGAACACCGGGTCGACGATGCGCGGTGAGGCGGTGAAGGCGCTCGCGCACGGCAACGCGGACCTCGCCCAGCGCGCGCTCAACCGCGAGCGGCAGGCGAACAAGATATTCGTCCTCCTCCTGCGGCTCATCTTCACGGCCTACCAGAACCCGAACCTCGCGCGCGCCGTCGGACTGGACTCCGGGTTCCCGCTCATCGGCTACCGGTCGATCGCGAAGAACCTCGAGCTCATCGCGGACAACGCCGAGGACATCGCCGAGATCGCGATGGAGGCCGAGGGCAACACCCTTGACGTCGACGAGTCGACGATGCGGCGCATCCGCGATTTCACCGATCAGGTCGACGAGATCACGGAGATGGCCGTCGAGTCGGCGGTCAAGCGGGACTACGCGCTCACCATCGAGGTGAAGTACCTCTTTCAGGAGCTGAAGGACCGCGAGCAGGACATCCTCACCGACCTTCCGGAGATGTCGAACGCGCAGCTGCTGCAGGTGCGCGAGGTGCTCGTCAGCCTCCAGGAGACCGCCCAGTACGCGATGCGGATCGCGGAGGTGGCCGCGAACCTCGCGCTCAACGAGGAGAACGAGTTCGTGACGATCGAGTAGGGCGAGGTCGACCGCAGGGAGACCTCGGTAGAACGGCGGCGAGGTGTCGGCAGCCGAATAGTTCGCGGTCGAACGCAGTGAGACCGCGACAGCGAACGGAGAGCGAAGCGACCCGTGAGCGGAGTGAGGCTGCCCGGCCCGAGCCGCCCACAAGACGAGTGAGCCGTGAGCGAAGCGAGCACCTCGTTGCGACCGCAGAAACGCGCGACTGCGGTCCTCTCGCGACGGGCTACTCCTCCGCTTCTGTGACCGCCTGTGCGCCCTCGTCGCGCTCGGTTTTCTCGGCGCTGAGGGGGTTTCGACGCCGGATGCGGCAGTCGAACGCCGGGTGTTCGGCGAAGTGTCTGATCAGCATATGTCGCCGTGAGCCGGTGATGCCCGTTCGGCCGACGTCGTCGGCGTCGAACCGGTCCGGCAGCCGGTCGTACAGCCGAACGAGCGCGTCGAAGGAGTCGAACACCTTCGCGTTGCCCGCCGAGTCTGCGGCCTTCCGCGAGACGACGTAGCTCCCGTCGGCGCGGAACTCCCCGGCGGTGCGGAAGAACTCCCGCCGTTCGGTCAGCGCGTCCGCCAGCGACTCCTGGAGGTCGGCGGCGGCCTCGCGGGTCAACTCGTGCGTCTGTCCGTCCACCTCCACGACGATGCCATCGCCGTCCGGAGAGGCGGTTGCGTTACCGTCCGAGAACTCGATCAGGAGCTGATGGACTCCGGAACATACCCGGACGTGTCCGCCCGAGGACAAAGCCTTGTCGGCGCTGGCGAGTTCCGCGCCCGGTCGGATGGGATAGTCGGTCGGCGGTCGGCGGTCGGGAGCCCGCGATCCGTTCCCGGGGTGTCGGCCCGCGTTCCGACGGTGGTCGCATCAGCGACGCCGTATCGCTCCCCCGAAACGGATGCGATCGGCCGAGCGCCGACCGCGCGACGTGCCCCGCATCCGCAAGCGTTAGGTACGCCGCGTCGGAGCGACGCGTATGGAAACCGAGACTCTCGAAAGCGACAAGGCGATCGGCGTCTCGCTCGTGTTCGCCGCGTTCGCCGTGGTCGGCGCGGGGTTCATGCTCGCGGGCGCCTCCCAGATCGTGATGGCGTGGGGGTTCGCACTGGCGGTGACCGCGGCGATCCTGGCGGTCGTCGCGCTGCAGGCGTTCGACGTCTAACGGGCGTCGTCACGTCGCCGGTCGATCCCACAGCCGGAGGTGAGGGAAGCGTTAAGAACGCTCGTACCCAACACTGAACCAGCACAAATGACGGAGTACACCGACGAGGAGAAGCGCATCCTCGCGTACCTGCGCGACAGCGTCTCCCGGGGAGAGGAGTACTTCCGGGCGAAGAACATCGCGGAGGCCATCGGCCTCTCCGCCAAGCAGGTCGGCACCCGACTTCCGACGCTCGCGGAGAAGTCCGAGGAGGTCGACATCGAGAAGTGGGGCCGCGCCCGCTCGACCACCTGGCGCGTCGAGCTTCCGTAGTCGCCCGCGCTCGATGCTTCCCGAACTCCCCAGCCAGCAGACGGCGGTCGATACACCGGCGTACCGCCGCGTCCCGAACGAGCACGAACCGACCCGGCGCGACGCTCGTCGTGGTCGCAGCACCGACCGTCGGGTCGACGATCGGTGCCCCGGTCGACCCGTGAACCCGCCCGTTTTTTCGCCCCCCGCACGTACGTCGGTTCGATGACTGTGCGTGTACGCCGAGTGCTCGTCTTCGACGCCGACCCGGAGGACGTCTGGGCGTTCATCTCCGACCCGGTCAAACGTGCCGGAGCGATCAGCGTCGTCGACGAGTACGAGGTCGGCGACAACGGGACCGCGACGTGGCACGTCCGCCTGCCGATCCCGGTGATCCGATCGAGCATCGCCGTCGAAACCGAGGAGGTGCGCAAGGACCCGCCCGAGTACGTCAAGTTCGTCGGGAAATCCCGGGCGTTCCGCGTGACGGGCGAGCACACGGTCTCCGAGACCGAGGACGGCCGCGCCCGCCTCGTCAACGAGTTCGTCGTCGACGGCCGCCTCCCGGGCGTCGAGTCGTTCTTCGAACGGAAGTTCAGCGACGAACTGGACAACCTCGAACGCGCTCTGGAGCGCGATCTGGGGCTCGCATGAGGCTCGCGCTCGCGCAGATCGAGGTCCGCGCGGCCGACCGCGACGGCAACCTCGACCGAGCGCTGACGGCGATCGCCGCCGCCGCCGACCGCGGCGCGGATCTGGTCGCGCTTCCGGAACTGTGGAACGTCGGCTACTTCGCGTTCGAGGCGTACGAACGCGGTGCCGAGGCCCTGTCGGGACCGACCCTGAGCCGGCTCGCCGAGGCCGCCCGTGACCACGATATCGCGGTGCTGGCCGGCTCAGTCGTCGAGGACCTCGCCGAGAGCGCCGCCGCGGGTGCGGACGTGCCCGCCGACGACGGCCTCGCGAACACGGCCGTCCTGTTCGACTCGGACGGCGACCGCCGTGCGGTGTACCGGAAGCACCACCTGTTCGGGTACGAGTCGGCGGAGACGCGACTGCTCACGCCCGGCGAGGCGCTGCCGGTCGTCGACCTGCTCGGCGTTCGTATCGGAGTGACGACGTGTTACGACCTGCGGTTCCCCGAACAGTTCCGCGCGCTCGTGGACGGCGGCGACGGGGATGGGGAAGTCGACCTCGTGCTCGTCCCCAGCGCGTGGCCGTACCCGCGCGTCGAACACTGGCGGACGCTCCCGCGTGCGCGGGCCATCGAGAACCTCGCGTACGTCGCGACGGCGAACGGGTCGGGGAGCTTCGAGGAGGCGGACCTGGTCGGGCGGTCGACCGTGTACGACCCGTGGGGAACGACGCTGGCGTCGACCGGCGAGGAGCCCGCGCTCGTCACCGCCGAAATCGAGCCCGACCGCGTCGCGAACGTGCGCGAGGAGTTCCCGGCGCTGCGCGACAGACGCGACTACTGAAGCGAGAAACGACGGCGATCGAAGACGGGCGAGCGAGCTAGTCGACGTAGTGAACGAACACGGTGTGCTCGTCGTCGAGCAGGTGGGAGAGACGCTCGCGGACGTCCGGATCCACGTCGACGTGTGAGAGGGGCATCTCCTCGACGCGGAGGAGCGTCCCTCCGCCGTCGGCGTCGACCGAGTCGCCCGGGGTTCCGAGTCGCCGGTGGTCGACGATGCAACGCGGCTGTGACAGCAGGTCCTCGGCGCCGCCGACCAGCGCCTCGGCCCTGAGGCGAGCCATACTGAACGCATTCCGTGCGCGAGTATAATCGTTGCCGTCGACCCGATCCTCGCCGACCGGTGCCGGAGCATTTATCCCGATAAGCGGAATACACCCCAGTGCCGGCGAACCGACGCTTTTCTCGTCGTAAGCTGGCACACACGAGATCCGCGCCGCCGCACCCGACGCGATCGCGCGCGCCCGCTCCGCGGTCAGGGGTCCACCGCACCGGACGCGCGCACACCGCCTCCCCACCCCCACCTTCGTTCACTGACGCTTTCGCTCGCCGCGACCTGTGCGTCCACGCAGGGACCGCCGTGCTACAGTTCGACCCGCGCTCCCGTCCGTGCGGCGGTCTGTATCGCCGCAAGCGTCCGCATGTCGACGAGCCCGTCTCCCCCGTCGGGTTCGATGTCGCCGCCGGCCGCCACCGCGTGCGCGAAGTAGTCGAACTCCTCGACCGTCTCGTCCGTGCCGACGCCCGCGAGCTCCATCGTCCCCTCGGCCGTCTCCACGGTCACCTCGCGGTCCGCGCCGGGCTGGAACGCCGACCGGATCGCGATCCGGCCCTCGCTCCCGAGCAGTTCCAGCGACGTGTTCGGATGCCCCGAGAACGACGCCGAGAAGTTCCCGACCCACCCGTCACCGCCGTCGACGGCACCCGTGTCGCCGTCAGCGACACCGCTCGCGGCGCCGAACTCCACCCGGAAGTCGACGTGCTGATCGACCTCGTCGAACGCGGGGTCGGGCGACCGGGTCGTCGCCGAGACCGCGACCGGGTCGCCGCCGGCGAGGAACCGCGCGGTGTTGAGCGGGTACACGCCAACGTCGTACAACGCGCCGCCGCCCGCGAGGCGGCCGTCGAGGCGCCACTGGTCCGGGCCGGCGTCTCCCCGGAGCACCGGGAACGTGAAGTCGCCGGACGCGCGCTGGAGGTCGCCGATCCCGCCGCCGGCGACGAACTCCCGCAAGCGCCGCAGTACGGGATCGGTCTGCATTCGGTAGGCGGTCATCAGCCGGACGCCCGCATCGTCGCAGGCGGCGACGAGTCGCTCGGCGCGCTCGACGGTCGCCTCGAGCGGCTTCTCGCAGATGACGTGTTTGCCGTGTGCGGCGGCCGTCCCGACGTGGGGCAGGTGGAGCCGGTTCGGGGTGGCGACGTAGACGGCGTCGTACTCGTCGCTCGCGACGCCCGACTCGTACTCGTCGTAGTCGATCGCGGTGACGCCGAACTCGTCGGCGAGGCGGGATCGCTTCCCCGGGTCGCCGCTGACGACGACCGTCGGCGCCGCGTAGTCGCCGCGCTCCACCGCCGGGATCGAGACCGAGCGCGCGTAGTTGCCGCAGCCGACCGTCGCGATCCGGATCGTCGCGTCGGCGTCGCCGCCGCGGTCCCCGATCGTGTCGTCCTCGCCCGCCCAGTCGCGTCGCCTCGCGTCCGCGAACGTCGACTCGAACATACCCCGATCGTCCGCGCCGAGGGGCTAAACCGCACCGGCCGATCGAGAATCGCTTCCGATAATTCGGGCGGAGTGTTGAAGTACCGAACGCGCACCGATAGTGACACCGCGGGGCCGAACCCCGTCCGGACGCACCCCCCAGCGCGTCCGGACACGCCGGCCGTTTCGGTCGGTCCGGTTCGGCTCCGCGGGCCAGGGGGCAGTACGTCCCCGGCGAAACCGGGGCCGCCCGTGCGGCGGCGATTTCGCCCATCCGCGCGGGCCGGCCGGAGCAACTCCCGCTCCCACTCCCGCTCCGGCCACACGGCCCCGACACCGCGTCGAAAACGCGGTCCGACGCGGCGACGCGCGACACAGAGTACACGACCCACGTCGCGCCCGGCGCCTCGGTCACACCGGGGTCGTCGCACCCCGGGAACGGCTTTCAGATGACGGAGTGGCGACGCCGCGGCGCCACGGAACGAGCGAACCGACCGTGCGGTGGGGTGACGCTCGGTCGGCCGAAGGAGCCGTCGTCGGTCGTCTTCGGGCTTCGTGTCGGCCTCGATGCCGCGACGGACCTCACCCGGTTCGTCGCCGTTGAGCGATCGGTCGACGGAACGGCTCCCCTCGACGCTCCCGTCGCGGCAGCTCTCGGTCGACCCGCCACCGCCACAAGAGCCATTCCTCGTCGTCACGTCCTCACGACCATGACCGACGCCCAGTCGCTCACGATGGACCTGCCCGAATCGGTCGACGACCCGGCGCTGCGGCGCGTGAAGACCGTCGCCCGGATCATGGACGAGGCGGTCCGGGTTCCGGGGACGAACACGTGGGTCGGCCTCGATCCGGTGCTCGGCGTGGCACCGGGCGTCGGCGACGCGGTCGCCGCCGGCGTCTCGCTGTACATCGTCGCCGAGGCCGCCTACCTCGGCGTGCCGCTGACGACGGTCGTTCGCATGCTGGCGAACGTGACCGCCGACGCGGCGCTCGGATCGATCCCCGTCGTCGGCCCGGTGTTCGACACGTTCCTCAAGGCGAACACGTGGAACGTCTCCTACCTCGAGGAGTTCGTCGCCGACGCCGCCGGCGACGCCGAGGGGGGCGCCGCCGACGGGGAGGACGGTCCGGTCACCATCGAGATCACGGAGGAGTGATCCGACCCGGTCTCGACGGGGGCCGCGCTCATGCTCGTCTCACGGGACCCTTCGCTCACGGCTCGCTTCACGCACCGTTCGCCGTCGCACGTTTCTCGATCTCGCCTTTGAGCCTCGGTCCGTCGAAGTCGTGGTCCGGGCGGATCGCGACGAAATCGAGATACTCGCGGGCGGCGAGCACGTCCGCTGGGGGGTACGCCGACAGCGCGGCCTCGACGGCGTCGCTCGCGCCGATCAGCGGCTCCAGCGCCGCCAGCCCGCACGCGAGGTCGTACTCCCGGGCGTCCAACGCCCCCGGCTCCCGGACGCTCGTCGCGTCGATGAAGTAGAGGTTGCCCGCGAGGATGAGCACGTTCTCCGCACGCAGATCGCCGTGTGCGAGGCCGTTGTCGTGGAGCCGCTCGAGCGCGCGGAACAGCGCCGGCGCGAGCTCACGCTCGGCGTCGGCGTCGAGTTCGTCGAGCGGGCGGAACGCCGGAAGGTACTCCACGACGAGCACGCCGAGGCCGTCGATCTCCAGCGCCTCGACCGGCTCGGGCGCGTTGATGCCGATAGCACGCATCTCCTCGGTCGCCTGCAGTTCGTGGCGGGCCATCTCCGCGGGCGTGCCGAAGTGCTCGAAGAAGCCTTCCGTGCCCGAGGAGAACGCCCCGAGGTTGCGCCCGGCGGTGAACAGCGCGTGCACGACGGAGTTCTGGCGGCTCACAACCTTCACGAAGTACGTCTCGCCGCCGGTGTGGAGGATGAACGGCGTCGACAGCCAGTTGTCCGCGTCGAGGAACTCGACGCGTGCCGTCCCGTCACCGTAGCGGCCGGCGAGGTCGCGCGCCACCGCCTCCAGGCGTCCCCACTCGACAGTCCCGCGGAGGAGGCGCTGGAAGTCCATGGGGTCGACCGTAGTCCGCGAGAGGGAATAAATCGTTGCGGCGGGCCGCCCGCGGATATTGCGCCGACCGAAAGCCATCGAAACAGGTATTTCGGGGGGCGCCCGTGGTTCGTTCATGAACTTTGATCTACCCGCGGAACACCGGATGATCCGGGATCAGGTCCGGGAGTTCTGTGAGGAGGAGATCGCCCCGATCGCCCAGGAGATCGAAGACGAGCACCGCTTCCCCGAGGAGATCTTCGAACAGCTCGGGGACCTCGATATGATGGGCATCCCCGTCTCCGAGGAGTACGGCGGACTGGGCGGCGACCAGCTCATGTACGCGATCGTCACGGAGGAACTCGGGCGCGTCTCCGGCGGCATCGGTCTCTCGTACGCCGCGCACGTCTCGCTGGGCTCGAAGCCGATCGAGCTGTTCGGCACCGACGACCAGAAAGCGGAGTGGCTGCGACCGCTCGCGGAGGGCGAGGGGATGGGCGCGTGGGCGCTCACCGAGCCCGGCTCGGGCTCGGACGCCTCGGACATGGACACCACCGCGGAGAAGGACGGCGACGAGTGGGTGCTCGACGGCACGAAGCAGTTCATCACGAACGCCAACGTGGCCAACAGCGTGCTCGTGAAGGCTGTCACCGATCCCGAGGCGGGCTACGACGGTATCTCGACGTTCATCGTCGATCCCGAGAGCGACGACGGCTTCGAGGTGACGACCGTCTGGGACAAGATGGGGCTGAACTCCTCGCCGACCTGCGAGATCCAGCTGAACGACGTGCGACTCCCCGCGGAGCGACTGCTCGGCGAGGCGGGCGAGGGGTGGACGCAGACGATGAAGACGCTGGAGGGCGGCCGGATCTCCATCGCCGCGCTGTCGACCGGCCTCGCGCAGGGCGCCTACGAGGCCGCCAAGGAGTACTCCGGCGAGCGCGAGCAGTTCGGCGAGCCGATCTCGTCGTTCGACGCCGTCCGCGACATGGTCGTCGACATGCACCGCAAGACCGAGCGCGCGCGGCTGCTCACACACAAGGCTGCGACGAGATACGACGACGGCGAGGACGTGACGCGGGCGTCCGCGCTCGCGAAGCTGGACGCCAGCGAGGCTGCCCGGGAGGTCGCCGAGGACGCGGTGCAGGTCCACGGCGGCTACGGGTACACGACAGACTTCCCGCCCCAGCGGTTCTACCGCGACGCGAAGCTGATGGAGATCGGCGAGGGGACCAGCGAGATCCAGCACCTCATCATCGGTCGCCAGCTCGGGCTGTAGCCGGGCGTCCCGATCGCGGTCGGCGAGGGCGCCGTGTCGAGCGGCTTCGACAATCCGTTCTGATAATTCCGGGCGCGGCTTTATGAGTCGATCACTGTCACTTCGAGACACCAATCGGCAATGGTCCACGCATCAAGTATCCTCCTCGCCGCCGCCGTCGGCTCAACGCTGCTGTCGGCGGCAGCGGGGGCGCTCGCGTACGTCCGGACTCGCGAGCGGACGGACTCCGCCGGCGCCGCGATCGCGGCGACGCTGCTGTTGGTCGCGGCCTGGTCGGCCACGCTGGGTCTCCAGTTGGCGGCCGGAACGACGGCCACAGCCGAGGGGCTGCTCCGGCTGAAGTGGATCATCTCGCTCCCGATCGTAACCACGTCCCTGTTGTTCGCGATCACGTACGCGGGCTACGGCGAGTGGCTGACTCCGCCCCGGGTCGTCGCGCTCGCCGCGGAGCCCGCGGCCGTCGGCGCACTGGTCGTCGTGAATCCGAACGCTGTCTTCCTCGCCGGGATCGAGCCGCGGACCGTCTTCGGGGTGCTCGTGCTCGTCGGTACCCCCGGCCCGGCGCTCGTCGCACACCTCATGTACAGCGTGGTCGCGGGGGCGGCGTTCATCGCGCTCCTGGCTCGGACGGCGGTACGGTCGTCCGGACCGTACCGGACCCAGGCTGCGGTGCTGTGTGCCGGAACCGCGGCCCCGATAGTCACCCTCTCGGTGTTCGCCCTGGAGCTATCGTGGCTGCCGCCGGTCGACCTCACGCCGCTGGGCTTCGGGACGGTGAGCCTGGTGCTGCTGGTCGCGATGACCCGGTACGACCTGTTCGACGTCGCCTCCGTCGCCCACGAGACGGTGTTCGCCGGGCTCGACGACGCGATCGTCGTCGTCGACGACGACGATCGCGTGCTCGAGACGAACCCCGCCGCTCGTGACGCGTTCGGCCTCGACGGCGACGAGATCGGCGCCGACGCCGAACGGGTGCTGCCGGACGCCGTCGTCGAGTCCGGGCTGCTCGACGACGACGGCGGCGACAACGCCGAGATCGTCCTCGACGAGCCGGACCCCGATATCGCGGGCGACGGGGGGTTCGGCGAGCAGGTCCCGGACCCGACGTACTTCGAGGCGACCTGCGAGTCGCTCGGACGGGAGGGGGTTCGGCTGCTCGTGTTCCGTAACGTGACCGAGCAACAGCGGATCCGGCGACGGTATCGGGCCTACGTCGAGCACTCCGAGGACATCGTCGCGGTCGCCGACGCCGACGGCGTCCTCGAGTACATCAGCCCCGCCGCCGAGATCGTCCTCGGATACGACACGGAGACGCTCGAGGGCGAGGAGTTCACCGACTACATCCACCCCGACGACCGGCGGTCGGTCGTGGAGCAGTTCGCCGAGAGCCTTCATCGACCCGGCGAGCGCGTCCACGTCTCCTTCCGCGCGGAGCACCGCGACGGCGGCTGGCGCGTGCTCGACGGCGTCGGCGTGAACCGCTTCGACGACCCACACATCGGCGGCTATCTGCTGACCCTTCGCGACGAGACCCGGCGGGACCGCTACGAGCAGCGACTGCGCGTGTTGACCCGCGTCCTCCGACACGACCTCCGCAACGAACTCAACGTCGTGCACGGCTACGCGGACGTGATAGCGGACGAGGACGGGGACGCCGCCGACTACGCCGAACGTATCCAGCGATCGGCCGAACGACTCGCCTCGCTGGGAACCCGGGTCCGCGGCGTCGATCAGACGCTCCGGCGAACGGATCACGGCGGTCGCCCGGTCGACGTGACGCGCGTCGTCGGCGAGGTTGCCGACCGCACCCGCGACCGGTTCCCGGAGATGACGGTGACCGTCGAGGCCGACGAGGCGGTCGCGTACGCCGACGAGCTGCTCGCCACCGCGGTGTGGAACGTCATGGAGAACGCCGGTCGTCACCACGACGGAGACCGGCCCGAGGTGTCGGTCACGCTGTCGAGCACCCCCGAAACGACCGAGCTCAGGATCGCGGACGACGGCCCCGGGATCCCGGCGGAGGATCGCGAGGCGGTGGAGTCGGGCCACGAGACCCAGCTCCGCCACGCGAGCGGGCTCGGCCTCTGGCTCGTCAGGTGGATCGTCGACGGGGTCGACGGCGAGCTCTCCTTCGTGGACGGCGAGGAGGCGACGGCCGAACCGATCGACGACGTCGGGACGGTCGTCGTGCTTCGCCTGCGTGCGGCCGACGCGGAGTCGGTGCCGACGGGATCGATCGACCAGATGGACCCGTGGGACGTCACCAGAGCGCGTCCCCAGCGCACCGATGGTGGGGACGACGACGACGTGGACCCCTTCGATCCGCGGGTCGCGCCACAGCCACCGGACGACGAACGGTGAACACTCCTCGGACGACGACGCGAGCGATGGCCCGACCTACGACGACGCGACGACCACCAGCGGCTCCCAGTCGCCTCGCTCCTCCGGAGCCAGCTCCGTCCCGGCGGTGAACGCTCGGTCGTGGACCGCCCGCACGGCCGCGAGAACTGCCGCCGACGCGTCGAGCGTCGCGGCGAACTCGCTCCACACGCGCGGCGGAACGAGCAGAAAGTACGCCCGGTCGTCGCGGCGGACCAACGGGTCGTACTCGAACGCCCGTCGGTACTCGAAGACGAGGTCGGCGACGCCCGGATACGCGCGAACGTCGGCCTGCATCGTGATCAGTGTCCCCCGCACGGCCGACTCGTCGACGTCGGCGGCCGCCGCCGCGTCCGCGACGTGGGGCGCGAGCGGGCCGAGATCCTCCATACGTCAGGCTGGGACCCGCGACGCCATGAGCGATGCGGTGGGTCGAAGTGTCGACCGGTGGAACGGGCGGTATGAACGTCGACATCGGGTTCGTCACGCAGCTCGGTATGGGCCACCGCGAGGCGGTGACGATCGCGGCCGACCACGGCTACGACTACGTCGAGGTGATGCTCGACGGCGCCGGCGCACGCGACCGGCTCGCGCCGCGTCGCGACGAGCTCCGAACGACGCTGGCCGACCACGGCGTCGACTGTACGGTCCATCTCCCGTTCGGATCGATCGACCCCGGCTCCCCGTTCGACGCCGTACGCTCGGGCGCCGTCGCCGAGCTGGAGGCGCACGTCGACCTCGCGTCGGCCCTCGGGGCGACGAAGGCGACGCTGCACCCGACGACGGACGCGTGGGGTCCCGCCCACGACGACGCGACGGTCGGCGACGCGATCGTCGAGTCGGTCCGACATCTCGACGGCTACGCCGCCGACCGCGACGTGGAACTGGTCGCGGAGAACATCCCGAAGGGGCGGTTCGACACGAACCGGATCGACGAGCTGCTCGACCGTACCGACGTGTCGATGTGTCTCGACACGGGACACGCCCGGGTCGACGGCCGCGACGACGGCGGCATCGCGGCGCTGATCGACGCCCACGCCGACCGGATCTCGCATTTCCACCTGAACGACGTCCGCGGTCCCAGCGACGAGCACCTCCCGATCGGGTCGGGGTTCGTCGACTTCGAGCGGCTGTTTCGGGCGCTCCCCGACGACTGGGCGGGGACGCTCTCGGCGGAGGTGTTCACCCACGACGCCGGCTATCTGGGCCACAGCCTCGACCGGATCGAGGAGTCGCTGGCGGCGACCGGGACCGGCGGCGCGGAGGGCAGAGAATGAGCCGGCTGGTCGTCGGCGAGTGCATCGTCGACCTTCACCCCGAGGGGGCCGAGTCTGGCGGCCACGGCGACGCCGGGACGTACGCCAGACGGCCCGGCGGCGCGCCCGCGAACGTCGCCGTCGGCCTCGCACGCCTCGGCGAGGCGCCGGCGCTGTGGACCAGACTGGGCCGGGACGGCTTCGGGGACTTCCTCGCGTCGACGCTGCGCGAGGAGGGGGTTCCCGACACGCACGTCGAGCGCGACCCGGACGCACCGACCGGCCTCGCGGTAGTCGCCCTCGACGCCGACGGCGACCGCTCGTTCTCGCTGTACCTCGACGGCACCGCGAGCACCCGGCTGGAGCCCGGCCGGGTCGGCGACGACGCGCTCGCGACGGTCGACTGGCTCCACGTCGGCGGCGTCGAACTCGCCCACGACCCCTCGCGCTCGGCCGTGTTCGACCTGCTGGAGCGGACACCCGACGGCGCCACCGTCTCGTTCGACCCGAACGCGCGCCCCTCGCTGTGGCGGGAGTTCGACTACGCCGACACGCTCGCGCGGGCGCTCCCGGACGTAGACGTGCTCGTCGCCTCCGCGGAGGATCTCGACCCCGCGGGCTACGAGGGGACGGCGGAGACCGTCGCGTCCGCGGTCGTCGCGGACGGTCCCCACACCGCGCTGATCACCCGCGGGGCGGCGGGAGCGTACGCCCGCTCGACCCCGGACGCGCCGTGGGGCGCCGGAACCGCCGAGCACCCCGGGTTCGACACCGACGTGGTCGACACGACCGGCGCGGGCGACGCGTTCACCGCGGGTGCCATCGACGCGCTGGACGGGGGAGCCTCCCTCGCGGAGGCGCTCCGCTTCGGCAACGCCGTCGGCGCCCGGGCGACGACCGCGCAGGGGGCGATGGCCGCGCTGCCGACGCGGGAGCAGGTGGAGGCGTTCCTCGACGACGGGTAGGCGTCGGGGCCCGGACCCGACACGGCCGGCGCCGGTTCGCTCACCGCGCCAGCATCACGAGCGCCAGCCCCGCAAACACCAGCGCCGCGCCGAGGCCGAACGTCGGGAGGTAGCCCGCGGCGCCCGCGACGACGCCGCCGAGCGCCGAGCCGACCGCCGTGGCGAGGCCGGCGGCCGCGGCCTGGACGCCCAGCGCCGCCCCTCGGTTCCCGTCGTCGGCGAGCCGGGTGACGATGCTCGCGGAGGTGATGGCGATGACCGCCCACGTCACGCCGATGAGCCCGAACATCAGCGAGAAGCCCGCCAGCGCGGGGAGCACGAGCGCGACGAACGCGACGCCGGGGAACAGCGCCGCCCGGCCGGCGAGCGCGGCCGCCTGCACGGTCCGCGGGGCGTACCGCCCGGCGAGCCGTCCCGCGGGGCCGTAACACACTGCGGAGCCGAGGTTGCCCGCAAGGTAGACGCCGAACACCGCCCCGTCGTCGACCCGTCCGGCGAGGAACGCCGGCACCGGCCCCCAGAAGACGGCAAAGCCCAGCGAGAAGACGACTACCGCGAGAACGTACCGCCGCAGCGACGGGGAGAAGCCGGCGAGGGGGTTCCGGCTTCCGGCGCCATCTCGACGCGATCGAGTCCCGTTTCGAAGCGTCCGCAGCCCCCAGAACACCCGGGTCGGGCCGTAGAGGCTCGCGCGGAGATAGCGACCGGCGCCCCAGTTCGAGCGCGAGAGCCGGTCGTACACCCGCCGGAAGCGCTCCGCGGAGACGGTCGACGGCTCCGGATACCACACCCGCGCGAGCAGCAGCGCCGCCGTCGCGGCGACCGCGAGCAGGAGGAACAGCATACGCTGGCCCGTGATCGGGTCGACGCCGAACCGGGGAACGGCGAGCGTCCACGCGGTGCCGACGACGAGGCCGGCCACCCAGCCGTACCCCTGCCAGGCGTTCAGCGAGGCGATTCTGCCGTCCCACTCCTCGACGGGCGCGCCCTCGACGACGATCAGGTTCAGGACGGGCACCGCGGCGGCGACGACGAACCACAGCGCGGCGTTGAGCGCCAACACCGCCGCCGGCGTCGTCGCCAGCGGTACGAGCGCGAGCACGCCCGCGGTCGCCCCGAGCGCGAGGAGGACGAACGGGCGCCGACGGTTCGTCCGGGCGGCCAGCGCGGCCCACGCGAGCGCGCCGGGGACGCCCACGAGCGCAGCGGTCGCGGCGATGAGCCCGACGAACGCGAGGCTTGCGTCCAGCGCGATCGCGTACAGCGGCACCAGCACGGAGGCGCCGCCGACGGCGGCGTACCCCAGTCCCCAGGCGATCAGCCAGCGACGGGTGCGATCCACGGACGGGACTGTTCCGGGGGCGACAAATTCCTTCCGCAGCCGTCCGACGACGCCGGAGGATCGAGATCGGCCGACCGACAGGATGCTTCGAAGCACAGTACGGTGAAGTCGGAGAACCCGAACGAGGGGACGGGATGCAAGGCGAAGACGACGGCGACGGTCGCGAGGCCGATACTGACGCGGGCTCGCCGACTGGGCGCGCACCGCCGAGTCCGACGAGGACTTCCTGTCCGCGTACGATCGATGTGTCCGCGCCGACTGAGCGCGACCGCCTCCGACGCGTTCAACCCGGCGGCGGCGGAACCGTCGCGCATGAGCGACACGGACGCGACCGATGCCGACGCAACACACGCGCGCCGTCTCGAGGCCGCCCGCGACAGACTCCACGGCGGCGCCGCCGACGCCGTCGTCCTCTTCCCGAGCACGAACCTCCGGTACCTCACGGGCCACAGCGAACACCCCAGCGAGCGCCACTTCCTGCTGTTCGTGACCGCCGACCACGAGCCGGTGTTCCTCGTGCCCGAACTCTCCGGGGAACAGGTGCGCGCCGGGACCCCCGTCAGCGACGTGCGTACGTGGGCCGACGACGACGACCCGGTGGCGGCGCTGGCGTCGGTCGTCGACGACCTCGGACTGCGGCGTGGGGCCGACAGCGACGGCGGCGGCGATGGCGATAACGGCGAGGACGCGCCCCACGTCCTCGTTGACGACACCATGCACGCCCGGTTCATGCAGGACCTCCGCGAGGTGCTCCCGAGGGCGACGTTCGGGCTCGCGAGCGAGGTGCTCGCGGACCTGCGCGTGATCAAAGACGACGCCGAGATCGCGGCGCTTCGCCGCGCGGGCGAGGCCGCCGACGCGGTGATCCGGGAGCTTCGGACCGACGGCGACGAGGTGGTCGGGATGACCGAGGCGGAGTTGGCGCGCCACATCGAGGACCGCCTCGTCGCCAACGGCGGGGTCGGCGTCTCCTTCGACACGATCGTCGGCTCGGGGCCGAACGGGGCGATGCCCCACCACACCCACGGCGACCGCGTGATCCGCGCGGGCGACCCCGTCGTCCTCGACTTCGGTACCCGCGTCGACGGCTACCCCTCCGACCAGACCCGCACGCTCGTGTTCGGCGACGCGTCGCCGCCTCCGGGCTTCCGTGAGGTCCACCGCGTGGTCCGCGAGGCCCAGGACGCCGCCGTCGAGGCGGTCGAGCCGGGCGTCACGACCGGCGAGATCGACGCCGCCGCCCGCGAGGTCATCGAGGAGGCGGGCCACGGCGAGGAGTTCGTTCACCGGACGGGCCACGGCGTCGGCCTCGACGTGCACGAGGAGCCGTACGTCGTCGCCGGCGGCGAGCGCGAGCTCGAGCCCGGAACGGTGTTCAGCGTCGAACCGGGCGTCTACCTGTCGGGCGAGTTCGGCGTCCGGATCGAGGACCTCGTCGTCGTCACCGACGACGGCTGTGTCCGTCTGAACCGAACCGACCGCGACTGGAAGACGCAATAGCGACAGCAACTCCCCGAACACTGATACGATAGCTCCGATCGAATTGTTCCGTTTTGGACGGCCAAAAAGACCGATCCGCGAGTGTGCTCGCTTTCGGCATGCCAAAACCATCAGTATCGTGAGAGTTATTTACGTCTGTCGACTACGACCGGTATGATCGACGCCGGGGCGTACGTGTTCGTCTTCGTCGCGGGCCTGATCACCGCGCTCGCGACCGGGCTGGGCGCGATCCCGTTTTTCCTCGTGGACGAGATCGGCGACCGGTGGAACGTCGTCCTGTGGGGGCTCGCGTCGGGGATCATGCTCGGCGCGTCGCTGTTCGGGCTGGTGAGCGAGGGGCTCGCGTACGGCGGCCCGCTGGAGTTGGGCGTCGGCGTGCTGGCAGGGGTCCTGCTGGTCGTCGGCGCCCACGAGGTTATCGAAGGGGCCGAGGTCGACCCCGGCGCCTACGAGGAGGCCGACTTCAAGAAGCTCCTGCTCATCCTCGGCGTCCTCACGGTTCACAGCTTCCCCGAAGGCGTCGCCGTCGGCGTCTCCTTCGCCGAGTTGGGGTTCGACACGCCCGGCGGGCTCGTGCTGTTCGGCACCGCGGTGCCGCTGCTGGCGGTGTTCATGACCGTCGCCATCTCGATCCACAACGTCCCCGAGGGCGTCGCGGTGTCGATCCCGCTGCGCTCGATGGACGTGTCCCCGCCGAGGATGGTCTGGTGGGCGGTGTTCTCCAGCCTCCCGCAGCCGGTCGGGGCGGTGATCGCGTTCTACTTCGTCACGCTCGCCGAGCGGTTCCTCCCGATCGGGTTCGGCTTCGCCGCGGGCGCGATGGTGTATCTCGTGCTCACGGAGTTCATCCCGGAGGCGCTGGAGTTGGGCGAGGGCCTCGCCGGCGACGGCAAGCGCGAGCTCGTCGCCGGCGTCCTCGTCGGCGTCGGCGCGATGCTGCCGCTGCTGTCGGTCACGTCGGTGTAGGGTGAGAGAACGGGCGTCTCGGCGAGGCGGTCGCGTTAGTGCGAGTGGCCCATCGCGTCCGAGAGGCTCTGTCCGAAGCGCTCCTCGAACAGCTCCTCGGCCGTCTCGTTGATCTCGAGCACGTCCTGGGGCGGCTCGCCCTCGCTGTGATGGGCGATGGCGTGGGCCTGCTGGGCGAACGCCTGCAGGACCACGTCGCTGATGACCTCGCTGGGGTTCTCGCCCTGCTCGGCGAGCATGTCGACGAGCCCCTCGGGGAGGTCGACCTCGTCGCTGTCGCCGTCCGGACCGGAGATCGTGTAGGTTTCAGTTCCAACCATGACTTCTCGGAGGGTCACCGGACGTAAAGGTCCGTGGGTATCGTGTATTCGTGGCGTCGTTTGGAGCGTTGAGGAAGTTCCGACTGGTCGAACAGTCACACGGACGGTCGTCGCTTCGGTGACGACGACGATGACCGCGGAACCCCCCGCGGTTCTCGACGCCTGCGGCTCGCCGCGCTCCCGACCGCGATCCGTCGCGGCCGACGCGTGCCAAGCCACAGGTCCTACGTATTGTACCGCGAGCGAGCCAGTCGTCAGGCTGGCGAGCGAGCGGCAGTTTTGGCATGAACGGGTTTTCAACGGGGGTTCCCGTAGGGAGCGAGCGAAGCGAGCGACCGAGGAAACCCCCGTCAGAAAAGAGGTTCTTAGTCGTCGGCGGCAGCGGGCTCCTCTTCCGCCTGCGTCGCCTCGGCCCGCTTCAGGTCCTCGAGGTAGTCGTCGGCGTCGATGGCCGCCTTACTCCCCATCCCGGCGGCCGTCACGGCCTGCTGGTAGTGGTAGTCGACCACGTCGCCGGCGCCGAACAGCCCGGACACCGCCGTCTCGGTCTGGCCGCCGCCGGAGCCGCCGACCGTCTGCAGGTAGCCGTCGTCGTCGAGTTCGACGCCGGTGTCGGCGAGGTAGTCGGTGTTGGGCGTGTGGCCGATAGCGTAGAACACCGCGCCGACCTCGAACGCCCGCTCCTCGGTGCCGGGGTCGTCGAGCTTGTCGGTGGGGTGTCCCTCCGGATTGTGCACGAGCGTGACCGACTCGATGCCGTCCTCGGGCGTCCCGTGGAGCTCGGTCACCTCGGTGTTGCGCATGATCTCGATGTTGCCCTCGTCGACGTGGTCCATCACGCGGTCGATCCAGTAGTCCTCGGCGCGGAACTCCTCGCGGCGGTGCGCGATATACACGGTGTCGGCGAACTTCGTCAGGAAGCTCGCCTCCTCCATCGCGGCGTCGCCGCCGCCGACGACGAGCATGTCCTCGTCGCGGAAGAACGCGCCGTCACACGTCGCACACGTCGACAGGCCGAAGCCCATCAGCTCGTCCTCGCCCGGGATGCCGAGCGTGCGGGCCGACGCGCCGGAGGCGGCGATGACGGCGTCGGCGGTGTACACGTCGCCGTTCGTGAGTTCGACGCGGAAGGGTCGCTGCGAACCGTCGACCGACTCGACGATGCCGTTCTTCACGTCGGCGCCGAAGCGCTTCGCCTGCTCCTTGGCGTTGTTGATGAACTCCGCGCCGTTGATCCCCTCGGGGAACCCCGGGAAGTTCTCGACCTCTGAGGTGAGCGTGAGCTGCCCGCCGGGCTCGTCGCCCTCGAACACGAGCGGCTCGTTGTTGGACCGGGCCGCGTAGATGGCCGCCGTCAGGCCGGCGGAGCCGCTCCCGGCGATGATCAACGGGCGGTGCTCGACGATATCTGCGGTGTCTGTCATTACCGATCGATACGGTCGAACGGGGTTTGTACGTTGTGCTGTCGTGCTCGGTGCGCGGACAACAGTATTGTCTAGATAAAACAAGACAACGGAACGGTCGCGGCGCGGCCGGTCAGAACGCGACTCGTTCGATCAACCGCCGCGCCAGCCCGACGCGGCTGGACTCGTGCGGATAGACGGTGACGGTCGTACAGCCCGGGTTCGGGAATTCCGGCCGCTCGTCGAGCAGTGCGTTTCGGAGCCGGTGGTCGGCCCCCCTGCGGATCAGGAGATCGGGCGCCTCCAACCGCCCGCCGTCCGTCCGGACGGACTCGGTGGCGACGGGCACCGAGAGCAACTCGGACAGCTCCGAACGGTAGTCCTCGACCAGCCGGCGATGCTTGTCGGGGTCACCCTCGTTCGTGGGGTACCACAGCGAGAGGTTCCCGCCGTTCGCAGCCGCGGCGGCTTCGGCGACGTTCACCGCAAGCGGCGGGTACGGTCCCACGTCGCCCGAGAGCACGATCCGTTTCGGGTCGTCGTAGCCGAGGTTGTCGACGAGCAGCACGTCGCAGGGAGCGTGCCTGACGACCCAGTCGATCGGGTCGCCGAACAGCCGCGACCGGAGCCGGAGCGGCTCGTGCTCGGCGACGATCGTGTCCACCCCGCGGTGGGTCGCGAAGTTGACGACCGCGTGTTTCGTGTCGTGGCTGACGATCTCGTCGGCCTCGATGTCGACGCCGAACTCGTCGGCGAGCGCGTTCACCCGGGTCTCGAAGGATCGGTCGGCGTCGGACTGGGCGGTTACTCCCTCGGTGAGCGGCGCCTGATCGGGCACCTCCTCGAACCGAACGGCGACGACGCGGCCGTCGTCCTCATGGACGAGATCCGCCGCCAGCGCGACCAACGAGCGCTCGCGCTCCGGATCGAGGTCCTTCGTGAGCGCGACCAGCACCTCCCTGGTGTCGGGACGCTCGGCGAGCGCGGACTCGATCTCCGAGAGCGCCTCCCGGCTGACCTGCCGCCGGATCGCGTCGGTCGCCGCCCCCTCGCGGTCGACCCGCGGGCGGACGTACAGGAAGTACCAGACGACGCTGCCGACGGTGATGACTCCTGCGCCCGCGAGCGCGATCGTTCCCATCTGTGTCAACAGCAGGAGGCCGGAGACGGCGCCGAACACCTGGATCCACGGGTACAGCGGCGAAGTGAACACCGGCTCGTACTCGGTGCTCCCCTCCCGGAAGGCGATCACCGCGACGTTGATCATCGCGAACACCATGATCTGGAACGCGCTTGCGAGCTTGGCGATGTCGAGGATCGGGACGAAGGCGATCAGCGCGAGCAGCACCGCGCCGGTCAGCGTGATCGACGTGACCGGCGTGCCGAACCGCTCGCTGACCGACGACAGCGACGGCGGCGCGAGTTGGTCCCGACTCATCGCGAACGGGTACCGCGACGACGAGAGGATTCCCGCGTTCGCCGTCGAGATCAACGCGAGCACGGCCGCGACGATGACCGCGACGACCCCCGCTTGCCCGAGCGTCTGTTCCGCGCCGACGGCGACGGGCGTCAGCGAGCCGGCGACGCTGCCGGGGTCGGTGATGCCGACCAGCACGGCGACGACGACGACGTACAACACCGTCGTGAACGCCAGCGAGCCGAGGATCCCGAGCGGGATGTTCCGTCCCGGGTCCTCGACCTCCTCGGCGACGCTGGCGACCTTGGTGACGCCCGCGTACGAGACGAACACCAGCCCGGTCGCCGCGAGGATGCCGTCGACGCCATAACCGAAGAAGTCGACGTAATTGGCCGACTGGGCGCTGGGTGCGCTCCCGGCGGCGAACCATCCCAGCGCCGCCAACATCACGACGACGATGGCGACCTGGAGCCGGCCGGTCTGCTTGGCGCCGACGATGTTCACGAGGATCAACACGGCCGCCAGCCCGAGCGCGACGGGCTTGAGCGGGAGATCGAACAGCAGGAGGAGGTACGGAACGCCGCCCACGAGCGCGAGCGCCCCCTTGAACGACAGCGAGAACCACGTGCCGACGCCGGCGATCGTTCCCAGCAGCGGTCCCATCCCGCGTTCGATGTAGATGTACGTCCCGCCGGCCTCCGGCATCGCGGTCGCCATCTCCGACTTCGAGAGGGCCGCCGGGACCACCAGCAGGCCGGCGAGCGCGTACGCGAGGATCACCGCCGGGCCGGCGATCTCCAGCGCCAGCGCCGGCAGGATGAAGATGCCGCTGCCGATCATCGCGCCGATACTGATCGCGAGGACGGACGGGAGACCGAGGTCTCGTTCGAGTTCCTTCATGATGGGTATGGGTCCGACGGACCGGGTACTCGATCGTATGTGTGTGACGGGACCTGATAAATAAAGCGTTTCTATTGACGGATCGTCAATGATAGATACATATATCGCTCTATCCGTTCCCGATCCGCACCTGAGCCCGGGTCGACGGCGGGGCTCCGGGGACGCGGTCGACGGAACAAGACTAATGCGTCGGCCGGAGCAGTCCACGGTAGAAATGAAGGACGGCGAGTTGGATTCCGTCGACCGGCACATCCTCTATTACCTCCAGCAGGACGCCCGAGGGACGTCGTCGAGCGACATCGCGGAGAAGCTCGATCTCTCGGCGAGCACGGTGCGGACCCGCCTCAACAAGCTCGAACAGTCGGGGATCGTCCGCGGCTACCACATCGACATCGACTACGACCTCGCGGGCTACCCGCTGTACACGAAGATCGTCTGCACCGCGCAGATCCCGGAGCGCGACGAGCTGGGGAGGAAGGCCAGAGAGATCCGCGGCGTGACGGCGGTCCGCGAGATCATGACCGGCGAGCGGAACGTGTACGTGAACGCGATCGGTCGCGATCACGACGACCTCGACCGGATCAACCGGGAGCTGGACGAACTGGGACTGGAGATCATCGACGAGCAACTCATCCGCGACGAGCACGTCTGCCCGTATCACGGCTTCCTGGACCCCGAGGAGAGTCCGGAGGACGAAGCCGGGGGGGACGGCTCGTGATCGCGGTGCCCCGCCGAGGCCGGTCGTGTCATCGCGGTCGGACGTGGTATCACGGTCGGGCGCGCCGTCGCCGCGACGGCGACACGCTCAGGGACCGCCGACCGGATCGGTCCTGACATGCCCGCCGACCTCGGCGAGAAGACGACCAGATACGGGGAGATGCTCGCGGACGCCCTCGCGGCGGCGGAGGTGTGCGTCCCGGAGGGGACGCCGCTCCACGGGATGGCGCTGGAGTGTGAGGAGATGGCCGTCTCGTATCTCGAGGACGGGCGCCACTTCCGCGAGCGCGGCGACCCGGTGAACGCGCTGGCGTCGTACTCCTACGGCTACGGGTGGCTCGACTGTGGCGTCCGCATGGGTCTGTTCGCGATCCCCGAGGACACCGACCTGTTCACGACGGGGTGAGCGGATCCAGGGCCCCGGACCGTGGCGGCGGTTTTATCGTGGGATCGTGACAACCCTCAGGTATGGACGACACCTCATTCACGGACATCGTCGTCGCCACCGACGGCAGCGACCCCGCCGCCGCCGCCGTCGATGCGGCGATCGGGCTCGCGGCCGGCACCGGCGCGACGCTGCACGCCTGCACGGTCGTGAATCCCTTCCCGACCGGACAGTCGCTCGCCGACATCAGGAAGCGCCGCGAGGAGGCCGACGAGCGCGTCGAGTCGATCGCCGCGCGCGCCGATGCGACCGGGGTCGACGCCGTCGCGACCGTCCGCGAGGGGGTGCCGGCCGACGAGCTGCTCGCGTACGTCGATGAGGTCGGCGCGGGGATGGTGGTCATTGGCACCCACGGGAGGGGCGGCGCGCGGCGTGTGCTCCTCGGCTCGGTCGCCGAGACCGTCGTCCGCACCGCGGACGTGCCGGTGCTCGTGGTCCACGGCGACGGCGTCGAGGGCGAGTGGGGGAGCGAGAGCCGGGTCCTGCTGGCGACCGACGGCAGCGACGCGGTGGCCCCGGCCGAGCGGATCGGCGTCGACCTCGCGGCGACGCTGGGGGCGCGACTCACTGCCGTCAGCGCCGTCGACCAGGCGCGGGCGCTCACCAGCGCCGGCGGCGGCGTGCTCACGAACGAGACGGTCGAGTCGGTCAAGCGTGCGCTGACGACCCGGGCCACCGACGCCGTCGACCGGGCGCTCGACCGCGCCGAGGCGGTCGGCGTCGACGCCGACGGCGAGGTGATCGAGGGGGAGCCGAGCAGGGCCGTCTGCAGGTACGCCCGCGATAGCAACGCGGACCTCCTCGTCGTCGGGACACACGGCAGAACCGGCGTCCGACGGGTCGTGCTCGGCTCGGTCGCCGAGCGGATCCTCAGGGCCGCGGACCGGCCCGTCCTGGTGGTGCCGGCGACTGCCGGATCCCTCGACGAGGCAAGGGCGAATGCGGATACGGAATCGGAGGGGTAGGCGGGGCGAATGCGGATGCGGAATCGGAGGGGTAGGCGGGGCGAATGCGGATGCGGAATCGGAGGGGTAGGCGCCGCCGTTCGCGTCAGTCGAACCGGACCTCCGGCCCGTCGTCGCCGTCCTCGACGGTGAGCCCCAGCGCCTCCAGGTCGTCGCGGAGACGGTCGGCACGCTCGTAGTTGCCGGCCTCGCGCTCCGCCTCGCGCACGTCGAGCACGAGGTCCGCGAGATCGCCGACCAGCTCCACGTCGCCGCCGGCCTCGCGACCGAGTTCGAGCCCGAACACGTCGCCGCCGAACGTCTCGAAGGTCTCGACCGCGCGGCGCAGGCCCCGGTAGTCGTACGCGTCGGCGTCCCCGTCGTCGACGCCGTCGGCGGCGGCGTCGACGCGTTCGACGTGGCGGTTCACCGCCGTCCCGAGATCGAGCAGGGCGCCGAACGCCTCGCGGACGTTCAGGTCGTCGTTCATCGCCTCGACGACCCTCTCGCCGGCGTCGTCGACCGCCGCGCGGAGGTCGTCGTCGGTCGCCTTCGCGCGGGCGTCGACCGAGTCGCAGGCGTCGATGGCCGTCTCGTAGGCGCGTTCGAGGCGGTCCCAGCGCTCCTCGGCCTCGGCCATCGCGTCCCCGGAGAACGTCTGGTCGCCGCGGTACTGTGCGCCCAGATAGAACGTGCGTAGGACGTTCACGCCGAACTCCTCGAGCGCGTCCGCGACGGTGAAGAAGTTGCCGAGACTGGAGGACATCTTGTCCTCGGTGGTCTCCAGCAGGCCGTTGTGGAGCCAGTAGCGCGCGAACGTGTGGCCCGTCGCGGCCTCGCTTTGAGCGATCTCGTTTTCGTGGTGCGGGAACACCAGATCGCGCCCGCCCATGTGCACGTCGAGGGTGTCGCCGAGGTGGCTAGTGGACATCGCCGAACACTCGATGTGCCACCCGGGGCGACCCTCGCCCCACGGCGACTCCCACGTCCGACCCGTCGGGAGGTCGCCATCGTGGTCGTGTTTGCGGTGCTCCCGGACGGCGTCCTCGCTCACGCCGTCGGCCTTCCACAGCGCGAAGTCTCCGGGATGGCGCTTCTCCGCGAGCACGTCCTCGTCCTCGTCGGCCTCCAGCTCCTCCGGCTGCTGGTTCGAGAGGTGACCGTACTCCTCGAAGGAGGTCACGTCGAAGTAGACGGAGCCGTTCTCCTCGTAGGCGTGGCCCGACTCGATCAGCCGTTCGACCAGCGCGACGATCTCCGGAACGTGCTCGGAGACGCGGGGGTACACCGCCGCGCGCTTGAGGTTGAGCCCGCGCATGTCCTCGAGGACTTCCCCGGTGAAGTGGCGGGCAACGTCGGCCTCGGAGTCCCAGCCCTCGCGCTCGCCCACGCGGGCGGCGATCTTCTCGTTCACGTCGGTGACGTTCTCGACGTGACGCACGTCGTAGCCGAGGTGGTCGAGCCACCGGTGGAGGATGTCGGCGTGGAACCACAGCCGGGCGTGGCCGAGGTGCGCGTCGTCCGAGACCGTCAGCCCACAGACGTACAGCAGGACCTCGTCGTCGCTCGCCGGCTCGAACGCCTCACGTTCGCCCGTCAAGGTGTTGGTCACGGACAGACCCATGTCGGGCGCCGCTACGCGGTCCTCCGTGTTAAACGGTCGAAGATCGACTCGGCGGGGGGTAGGGACGGACGCGACGGGAAAGGGGCTCCTCGGGTCCGGAACGGCGCGGTCAGCCGTCCAAAGCGACCTCGACGGCCCGGAGCGCGTCGGCGCCGGCCCGGCGACCGACGACCACGGTCAGCCCGGTCGGCGTCACGCCGGCGGCGTCGACGGCGACGCCCGCGATGCGGAGCCGTCCGAGCACGCGTTCGAGCGCGCGCGGCCCCACGTCGCCGGCGGCGACGACCGCAGTCGCGTCGCCCGCGCCGGCGGCGTACTCGGTCCCGGCGACCGCGAGCACGGCGTCGGCATCGTCGATATTGTCGTCGACGCCGTCGACCGTCCCGACGCCGCGCTCCATTCGGACGCGCGCGTCGGCGTCGGTTCCGGCGACCGTGCTCGCGTCGTCGCCCAGCTCGTTCGCGAACCGCCGTAGTGCCGTCGCCACGGCGTCGGGGTCGGCGTCGATGTCGAGCGTCGCCGCGGCGGCCGCGTAGTTCACGACGCCGGCCCGAAGAGCGTCGTACAGGAACGGTCGCTCGCGGACGGCGGCGCGGGTCTTCTCGGCGACGGTCATGGGCAGGCACGCGGCGGCGGCGGACATAACCGCGACGGTTCCGGTGGGGATGCTGATTCACGGGCGACGGTTCCGGTGGCGACACGGACGCGACTCCGGCGGCTGCGACGACTCCGACAGCGCCGCCGTGCAACCGGTGACACGCCGCCCACGGAAGCGAGTTTCAGTAAGACCGCGGACAGAAACATCATTCAGATTACCCTTTAGTCGACGGGAGCCCACTGTCCATATGCAATGAGACAACCGGCCCAACTGGGACACGGCGTCCCCGAGCCCGACGCATCGATCGGTCCGGCAGTCGCGGTCGTCGCGGTCGTGCTGGCGGCGCTTCTCGCGTCGCTGTTCCCGTTCGTCGCCGCGGCTGTCGGCGGTGCGGCGGTCGCACTCGCTGCGAGACGACTCCTGCCCGCCGCACGAAATCAGTTCGTCGGTCGCCGGCGCCGACGGCTGTGCCTCCCCGGCGCCCGCGCCTGCGTCGAGTTGTGAGCCGGTCGAGTTTCGGTCCCCGCTGACGCCCCTCCCCACGCTCGTCGTCTTCGCCATCATCGCGTTCCCCCGACGCGATCGCCCTCCCCTGCCGAAGGCGATAAGGTCGCTCCGGCCTTCGATTCGCCCATGAGTCAGGCGTTGGTCATCGTCGCCCACGGGTCGCACCTGAACCCCGGGTCGAGCGCGCCCACCTACGACCACGCGGACACGATCCGCGCGGCGGGGGCGTTCGACGAGGTCCGAACCGGATTCTGGAAGGAGGAACCGAGCCTGCGGGAGGTGTTGCGCACCTGCGAGGCCGACGAGGCGTACGTCGTCCCGATGTTCATCTCGGAGGGCTACTTTACCGAGCAGGTGATCCCACGCGAGCTCCGCCTCGGCGACTGGGACGTCGCCGACTGGGACTCCGACGGCCTCTCGGCGGACGTGGCCACCTACACCGCCGAGGACACCGGCCAGACGGTCCACTACTGCGGGCCGGTCGGCACCCACGAGTCGATGACGGACGTGCTGGTGCGCCGGGCCGAGAGCGTGACGAACGACCCCGACGTGGGGGAGGGCTTCGGCTTCGCCGTCGTCGGCCACGGCACCGAACGCAACGAGAACTCCGCGAAGGCGATCGAGTACCACGCCGACCGCGTCCGCGACATGGACCGCTTCGAGGAGGTGCAGGCGCTGTACATGGACGAGGAGCCCGAGGTCGACGACGTGACCGACTACTTCACCGCCGAGGACGTGGTCGTCGTCCCGCTGTTCATCTCCGACGGCTTCCACACGCAGGAGGACATCCCCGAGGACATGGGCCTCACCGACGACTACCGCACCGGCTACGACGTGCCCGCCGCGGTCGACGGCCACCGCATCTGGTACGCGGGCGCCGTCGGCACCGAGTCGCTGATGGCCGACGTGGTGCTGGAGCGCGCTGCCGACGCCGGCGCCGACGTGAGCGCCGCCATCGAATCCGTCCGCGAGACGACCCGCGTCGCCCCGGGGGCGGACGACTGAATGCTCGCGCGACAGTTCGACGCGCTGCTCGCGGCCGCCGAGTCCGACGGCGGGATCGACTTCGACGGTCTGCGCGTCGCCCGCGAGGGTGACGGACACGGAAGCGACGGGGACGGAGCCGCCTCGGGCGACGGCGGCGGCTACACCTTCGCCACGCCCGAGCACGAGGCGACCGGTCTCTCGGAGTCCGAGCTTCACGCGCACGCCGACGGGAGCCCGTACGTCACGAACTGGTACTTCTGGGAGCGGGAGGTGCAACGTCACGAGTCCCCCCGCCGGGCGTTCCTCCGACGCGCGGAGGCGGCCGACGAACACGGCGCCCACGAGCGGTACGACGCGCTCGCGGACGGGATGGTCACCGAGTGGGGCCAGCTCCGGATCGAGGCGACGCTCGCGGACGCCGCGGGCGACGCGACCCCCGCGGACGGCTCCCGCCGCTACGACGTGCGTCACGTCGACGACGCCGACCACGCGGTCGAGGAACTGGAGCCGTACGACGACCCGCTGGAGGCCCGCGATCTGTCGAAACACGACGACGACGGGATGTACCGCCCGCTGAAGACCGGGACGAACCTGCCGACCGGGTGGGCGTTCCACGACCTGGACTGGCGCGACGCGGTGGAGACGGTCGAGACGCTGTACCCCGCGACGGTCGCGAACTGGTACCGCGAGCAGCAGGGACGCCTCGACATCGACCACTGGACGGACACGACCGACCGGCAGACCGGTATCTACGGGGTCGTCTCGGAGCTCCCGCGCGAGGCCGTCGAGTGGGTCGCCGAGGCGGCCTGCGTCGACTCCCAGTGCGTGAAGCGCCGGGAGTGGCAGTACGACGAGGGCGACGACCTCGCCGCCGACGGCGGGGCCGGCGCGTTCCCGTGCCGAGAGCCGTGCTCGCTCGTGGTCGCGGCCGCGCGCAGGTGGACGAAGCTGGAGGAGGAGGAGCCCCGCGAGTACACGTTCCACCTGACGCCCAGCGAGAAAGAGCAGATCGAGGGCGTCATCGACGCCGTCGCCGACGGCCGCGTCGGCGGGATCCGCGAGGCCGACGTGTACGAGGACGCCAACCGCTACCGGACGCGCTACCTCCGCGCGAAGCTGTTCGACGACCACGGCAACCTGTGTGGCGTCCCGACCGATCCCGAGGAAGGGCACGGCGACGACGACCACGAGGAATAGCCCGCACGGCGACGGATCGACCCGCTCCGCCGGACTCGACTAGCCGAACAGCAGGAACCCGGCGACCAGCACGGCGACGCACACCGCGACCACCCCGAGCGTGACCGCGAACCCGTCGAGCGCGACGGCGACGATCCCCGCCCCGACGAGCGCCGCGGCCGCGAGGGCGCCGACCGCGAGCGTCCCAGACGTCGGCGAAGGGGCCTCCACCTCGCTCTCGATCACTGCGCCCGCGGCCACACGGGAACGTTCGATACCCTCCACGAGTCGCTGTCGGGCGGTCGACGCCGACACCGAGCGTCCGTCATCCGTCGGCGTCGACGCCGACGGGTCGGCGGCCGCCGTCGATGGGTCTCCCGACTGATCCCGCTCCGCGAGGTCACCGGCGGGATCGCCGTCCGCAGGGTCGCCACCTTCCGCCGAGTCGTCGCCGGCGGCGTTCGACGACGGGGCGATCCGCAGCGGTACCGTCGTCCGCTCCGCGCCGTGGCCCACGACGATCTCCAGGACTCCCTCCACCGCGGCGTTCACGGGCGCGACCGACACGCGAACCGTGCGGGTCGCCCCGCCGTCGACGTAGTGGTTGGGCGGCGTGACCGACGCGACCTCGGCGACCGGTCCGTCGAACCGCAGGTGCACGTGGACCGGCTCCCCCTCGTTTTCGAGCTCGACGGCGAACTCGCCGTCGGTCGCGAACGACTCCGGCGCGGTCACCCCGTTGAGTCGATCGCGGTTCAGCGTCACCCCCAGGATAGCTGCCTCTGACGACACAGGTTCTCCTCCCGCGGAGACGAGAAAAAAGTTCGTCGCCGCGGCGGCGATCGTCGGCCGGCGTTTCCGGTAGACCGCGGGGTCGGGAACCGTGCCTACTCGCGCATGTCCGGCGGCAGCAGGTTGGGGATCCCGTCCTCGATGGGATACGTCTCGCCGCAGTCGGTGCAGGTGAGCGTGCCCGCGATGATCTCGCCGTCCTCGCCCTCCTCGCGCTCTGTCACCTCGAGCTCGAGGTCGTGCTTGTCGAGCGGGCAGCAGACGATGTCCAACAGGGACTCCTTCATCGGTCGGTTCGTGGCGCGGGTCGGGCAAAAGCGTGCGGGTTCCGTGTGTCGACCACGCCGTCCGCGCGTTCGTGTCGTCGGCTCCGACGGAGTGGCCTACGGAGGGTCCGGCCGGTCCGCCTACGTCCAGGGGTTCGCCCGCACGACCGTCTGCTCGCGGTCGGGCCCGACGCCGACGGCGTAGACGGACGTGTCGAGCTGGTCCTCGAGGTACTCCAGGTAGTCGCGGGCGGCGGCGGGCAGCGCCTCGTACCCCTCCTCGGCGACGGCGTCGGCGTCGAACGCCTCCCAGGTGTCGAACTCGCGATGCACGGGCTCGCACTCCCCCCAGCGCTCGGTCGTCGCGGGCAGCGACAGTCGCTCCTCGTCGGCCAGCTCGTAGGCGTGGCCGACCTTCAGTTCGTCCAGCCCGGCGAGCACGTCGAGGTGGTTGACCGCGATCCCGGTGTAGCCGTTCACCCGGGTGGCGTGGCGCAGCATCGGCACGTCGAGCCAGCCGATGCGACGCGGGCGGCCGGTGACGGTGCCGAACTCGCCGCCCTTCTCGCGGATGTCCGAGGCGAGCGCCTCCTCGCGCTCGTCGCCGTCGAGCTCGGTCGGCATCGGCCCCTCGCCGACGCGCGAGAGATACGCCTTCACGACGCCGACGACCTCGCCGCGCCCGGTAACGGTCGGACCGACCCCGGTGCCGGTGGCGGCGCCGCCGGCGGTCGGGTTCGAGGAGGTGACGTACGGGTAGCTGCCGTGGTCGACGTCGATGAGGGTGCCCTGCGCGCCCTCGAACAGCACGTTGTCCCCGTTCTGGCGGCGCTCGTACAGGAATTTCGAACAGTTGACCGTCATCCCCTCCTCGCGGAGGCGACGACCGAACTCGGCGTACTCCTCGTGGAGCGCGTCGACGTCGAACGCCTCGTCGGCGTCGAGGCCGTACACGTCCTCGACGAGCGCGCGCTTCCGCGGGACGACGTACTCCAACCGCTCGCGCAGCACGTCCGGATCGAGCAGGTCTCCGATACGGACGCCGCGGCGACCGGCCTTGTCCTCGTAGGTCGGGCCGATCCCGCGCCCGGTGGTGCCGACCTCGACGCCGGAGTCGGAGTCGGCCTTCGCCTCCTCCTCGATGCCGTCGAGCCGCCGGTGATACGGCATGATGACGTGCGCGCGCTCGGCGACGCGCACGTCCGGGTCCAGCCCGCGCTCGCGGAGCGCCCCGAGCTCCTCGAAGAGCGTCCGCGGGTTCACGACACAGCCGTTGCCGAGCACGCCGACCTTGTCGCGGACGGCGCCGGAGGGGACCAGCGAGAGCGCGTACTCCTCGCCGCCTTCGACGACGGTGTGGCCGGCGTTGTCGCCCCCCTGATACCGCACGACGGCGTCGGCGTCCCCGCCCCAGAGGTCGACGAGGGCACCCTTGCCCTCGTCCCCGAGCTGGGAACCGACGATGGTGACAGTCATACCGACCGCCGATTCCGCGCCGCGTGATAAACCGATTACGGTCCGTGCGCAACGAGGATCCACATGTGTGCATTATCGAGCCCCCGAACTGACGGGACTGTTCGGATCTGCGCATTTCCCGTTCAGTCCCCGGGCGTAACCGTTAACCACACCCATACCCGAGATCGAGTCGAGACCGCCCGACATCGTGACGGTCCGGCGACCGGATCCAGACCGGGAGGAGAACTTTTAAAAGGAGGACGGACGAGTTAACACGTGTCATGATAGACAGACTGGAGAAGGAGGTCGATATGCTGGAGCGACACCTCCAAGTCCTCCGGATGGTCATCGAGAACGAGCCGATCGGGATCGTGAAGATGTCCAACGAGACGGGATACCCCCACCACAAAGTCCGCTACTCGCTGCGCGTACTCGAGGAGGAGAACCTCATCGAGCCGTCCAGCCAGGGCGCGATCACGACCGAGCGGACCGCCGAGTTCGTCGACGAGCTCGACGGCAAGATCGACGAGATCGTCGAGAAGATCGGCGGCATGCGGATCGAGGACGCGCCGGAACTCGAGGGCTGACCCGACCGAAATTCGGCTGACGCTTCCTGCGGTCACCTCGCTGCGACCGCGGTAGCGCCGCGGCTGTCTCCTCGCTTGCGTTCGTCGCGGCTGTCGAACGGATCCGGATACCCCGGAAACCAGCAGCGGCCTCGGAACGGCTTGCCTACAGTTCGGGGACGTTCACGTGGAACTCGCCCTCGCGCGACTCCACCAGACAGAGGTGAAAGCCCCGCTTGCGCGAGAGTTTCACGAAGCTCTTGCGCTTGCCGCGCGAGAGCAGCCCCCCGCCGGTGGCGTCGGCGGCCGCCTCCAGCGCCCCGGGATCGAAAAAGGAGGCCGTGACGTAGAAGCCCGCCGCGAGGTGGTCGTCGGCGTCGGCGACGGCACCCGCGTCGCCGACGAGCCCGTCGAGCATCGACTCGGTCGTCGCGTCGCGGCCCTCCGTCACGTCGGCCACCACCAGCGGGTTGCCCATCCGGTCGCGGAGCACGACGTCGAACGTGTGCTCGGTCGCGCCGCCGTCGGCGTCGTCGACCGCGACGGTCCCGTCGAGTTCGGCGCGGTCGATCTCCGGGATGGCGTCGAACAGGTCCCGCAGCGCCGACTCGTTGCCGGTGCTTTGGATCTCGTACAGCAACTCGCGAACGGCCCACTCGACGAAGCCGTACTCGATCGTATCGGTGAGGTACTCGCGGAACGGCCGCCCCTCGACGGTCGCGTCGGCGGCCTCGAAGTCGGTGTGGAGCTCCAACCGGAGGTTGTCGTTCACGTCCGACCGGCTCTCGCCGCCCGCGTGCGCGTTCCCCAGCGTCGCGCCGCCCTTCGACTCGTACCGGACGAACAGGTTCGTCCCCGCCAGCGCCCGGTCCGCCGGGATCGCGCGTGCGGGCGTTCCGTCGTCGCCCCCGTCCTCGCCGCCGGACGACGCCCGCTCGCGCGCCGCCTCCGCCTCCTCGCGCGCCTCGGACAGCTCCGTCTCCAGTTCCTCGACGCGCTCGGAGAGGCGGTCGTTCTCCTCGCGGAGCCGATCGAGTTCGTCCTCGTTCGACTCCAACTGCTCGCGGGCCTCGCGGGCGCCCTCGATGGCGCGGTCGCGCTCGGCACGCGCCGTCGCCAACGCCTCCCGCGCGGCCCCGAGTTCCTCGCCGGCCTCTGCCGGGCCCGCGGTCGAGACCGGCGCGCCGTCGCCGCGATCACTCGACCGCCGATCGTCCGAGTCGACGCCGCGGGAGCGCTCGCCCCGACCGGCGTCGCCCGTCGCGGAGGCCGTTCCGGTCGTCGATCGGTCCCGCTGGCGCCGGCGGTCCGCGACCGCGTTCGACGCGTTCGTCTGCGCCTCCGTCATCTCCGTGGTCCCCGTTCGCGACGGGTCGAGCGACGGGATCGATCGGGTTTCCCGCCACTGTTCTTCCGCGGAGAACGGGTCGCCGTCACCGCTCGACTCCCCGCGGCCCGCCGTATCCCCGGACGGATCCGCCGATCGCGACGCCGCGGGCCGCCCGGGGTCGGCCGGTTCCGGTCCGGTCGCGGCGCCGTCCTCCGCGGGCAGGTCCTCGACCGATCGCGTCGCGCCCGCCGTCCCGTCGTTCTCCCGCGTCGGCGCACCGACAGTCGACTCGACTGCGTCGTCGGCCCCGCCCGTCTCGTCGGGGTCGTCCGGCTCCGCCGTCGTGTCCGACTCCTGCCTCGTCGCGGCGGCGGCCGCCCGGTCGTCGCTCTCGCCCGGCGCGGCCCCGACGTCGCCGGGGTCGGTCGGCGTGTCCGGTCCGTCGGGATCGGTCGCCCCGCCGGCGCTCGGGTCGGACGAACCGGCGGAGCCGGCGGTGTCCGCCGTCGAGTCGTCCGTGTCGCTCGGCCCGTCGGCGCCGCCGAACGTGATGCTCGTCGGGGAGTCGTCTCCGGGCGCGTCGTCGCCGACGGCACCGTCCGGACCCGTGCTCGGGTCCCCGGTTTCGGCGTCCGGCATCGGGTCCGGCTCCGGCTCCGACTCCGGTTCAGGTTCCGGGATGTCGACGACGTCGACGTCGACGTCGACGACCTCGTAGATCCCGACCTCGTCGTCGGCGGCCTCGAACGCCTCGTCCCCGGTGAGGACCTGCTTCTGTTCGCCCGTGCCGACGAACGCGCACGCGAGCCGGCGACCGCCGTAGTAAACCACGTAGTAGTCGCCCGAGAGGACGTTCTCCGACAGCTCGACGTAGCCGGTGAACTTCCCGGAGGAGAGCTTCGCGTCCGCGGCCGACAGGGCCGTGTCGTTCGTGTAGTAGCGCGCCTTCGTCTCGCCGCCGCGTTCCCGCATCGCGTACAGCAGCGGCAGCGACGGGTCGGGCGCGGCGTATGCGGTGCCGTCGGCGTCCGAAAACGAGTCCAACGACCCGTCGAACACGCCGACAACGCGACCGTTCAACAGGAACAGCCACGCGTGTCCCTCGGTGACCGCCCCGGTGAACTCGCGGGACTGCAAGGTACGGAGCCCGTCGATCCCCCCCGAGAGCGGCTCGGACTCCCATCCGGTCACCGTTTCGACTGTTTCACCGTCCATCGCCGGTACATCGCCGCGTCCGACGCAAATACCTTCCGCCTGGTCGGACGGCCGTCGGACGGTGGTTCTCTGCGGTTGACAGCTTCGGCATCGGGAGTCGCGTGTGCCGATCAGCCCGCGATCGCGTACAGGAACAGGAAGCCGAAGTACAGGAGGACGAGCGTTCCCAGCGACACGATACGGAACCGTCGGAGCGCGTCGGACTCCGCCTCGCGTGCGTGCTCGTAGGCCGCGCGCTCGTCGTCGTCGAGATCCCGATGGTCCTGTCCGAGGTGCAGGTCGCGGTGGCGCTCGCGGGCGAACGGCCGACCGCACCGCGGGCACGCGAACGCGGTCGCGTCGGCGGGCACCTCGTACGGGTCGGTCACCGAGCCCCGCGCGTCGCCGCCGGCTGACTGGGCGTCGCTCATACGAACGGGGGCGCACCTCCGGGGCGCGAGACGATCCACAGGCTCGCCATCGTGTACGCCACCATCGCGACGGTGACGCCGTACTGGCTCCGGATCGCCTGGAGTCGGTCGGGGAACAGATCGTAGGCGGCCGAGTGCGCGACCCAGACTGCCAGCAGGTGCCCGGCCAGCACCGCGGCGACGCCGACGCCGCCGACCCAGCCGGGCACGAGCAGCGCCGGGACCGTCGCCGGGGGCGACAGCGGCGACGTGAGCACGACCGCGAGCGTCGGCGACAGCGACAGCGCCGTCGCGAGGTTGTGCGCGAGGTGGTAGCCGGCGGCGATCGCCAACAGCGACGGCGCGAACCGGCGGGCGAGCACGTCGGGCGCGACGTACGTGTCGGCGGTCCGCCGGGCCGCGCGGGCGGACGCGAGATACAGCGCCAGAAACAGGCCGTACCCGACCAGCATCGCCGCCAGATAGACGGCGAGCGCGGGGACTCCCGCCTCGACCGCCGGGCGCGCGATGGCGGTCCACGCGGCGGTACCGACGAACCCGTCGTAGGTGGTGACGAAGACGATCGCGACGACGAAGCCGACGTCGTCGCGGCCGTCGACCCACGCGGCGTCGGTGAGTCCCATTCCCGGAAGCCGCAGGCGGAGGCCGTCGTCGGTGCGCGTGACGGGGGCAACCCGGCCGTACGCCGCCAACAGTTGCGAGACCGGGTCGGCGGTTTCGAACCAGTCGCCGACGCCGAAGGCGACGCTCCCGGCGACGGAGACGCCGAGGTAGCCGACCACGAGCGCGGTGAGCAGTCGCGGGTCGTCCGCCATCGGCGTCACCACCTCCAAGTACACGAGCGCGAGCAGGCCGGCGACCGCAGGCCACGATCCGAGCCGCTCGGGGTACGGGCGGTTCAGCGACGGGAGCGCGCCGGCGATCGTGCGGAACGGATCGACCGCCGGCCACGTGTTGCCGAGGAGGTACGCCGAGAGCACGAACACGGCCCACCAGCCGACCCACACGATCAGGACGGCCGCGCTGTCGGTAGCGGATGTCGGCCCGAACAGGCCGGCGACGATCGTGACCGCGAGCGCCGCGATCCCGACCCCCCTCGCGAGGAGCCGGGGGACGCGACCGGCGTCGGGGAGCGCGCGTCCCCACCCGTCGATCCGACGGATGTACGCTCGGTCGGTGACCGCCGACGCGAGGAGAAACGACGCGCCGACGACGGCGCCGCCGGTGGCGAGGAACAGCCACGTCGGCACCGTCACCGTCTCGCGGGTCGCGCCCCGGACGCCGCCGGCGTGGGCGGCGACGCGGGCCGCGCTCGCGACCAACCCCAGCGTCGCGAGCGCGAGCGGGGTCGCGCGTCTCGCGAGGCCGGCACATCGGGAGTGGCGATCCATCACCGGCGGTTGGGAGGGTGCGGACGAGTAGCTTGCGAAACCTCGGCGCGCCCGCGACGGATCCCGGGGCACGCCGGCGCCGACCGATCAACCGGAATCGTCGTCGTGGGCGCCGACAGCGTCGCCGCGGTCGTCGACAGCATCGCTGCTGTCACTAACATCGTCGACGCGGTCGTCGCCCGCGTCGGGACGCATGTCGTCCGTCCGCTCGGCGAGCACCTCGCGGAGGACCGTTCGGTGGCTCCGCAGTTCGCCGGAGCGCTCGGGGCCGACGATCACGACGTCCGCGCCCGCGTTCAGCGTCGCACACAGCGAATCGAGCGCCGAGCGGGCGTCGGGATCGGACGCGAGGTGCTCGCGGTAGCGGTCGGCGAAGTCGACGCGGTCCCACGCCGCGTTGTGCGCGCCGGACGCACAGAGCCCGTCGATCCGGAACGCCGCGGCGGCGTCGGCGTGATCATCACGGAGCGCCCGCGGCGGCCCCAGCGCCGGACGAGCCTCGTCGACGAGCGCATGCAGGCGCCGCGAGGACGACGCCGCGACGCCGACAAGTCGGGCCTCGGGCGGAACGTCGCCGTCCCCGCGGTCGAGTTCGGCGACGTAGGTGTCGAACACCGCCATTAGGGAGAAGGGGCTTCTCGGCGGGCAAAAACACACCGCCGGGACGCGGACGCACGATTCGATGGGGTCGGAGGGGTCGACTCAGGCGCGCTTCGACCGGGCCTCCCGCACCCCGGCGCCCTCGCGGATCATGTCCTCGCAGGAGGGGCACACGCGGACGTTGTCCATCCCTTCCGGAGCGAACACTCGGACGTACCGTTCGGTGACGAACGAACTACAGTTCCTACACTCCGGCATACATCCGATGATTACCGTCTACCGTAGTATGTGTATCGGCCGATCACACAAACTACCGGGATGGGAACCACGATCGAGGGGTGTCGGCGCGCCATCGGATCGGCTGGTCACGGCATCGGATCGCCGTCGGGCCGGCGGCGGCCGGCGCAGGTGGGAGGATTTTTGTCTCCCCGTCGGCTACCGGCGCGCATGGCTACAGAAACGGAGGACGCCCACGACGACGGGCACCACTTGCCCGCGGTCGAGGACTGGCCCCGCGGGTTCGGGGAGGCCTCGTGGTGGCCGTTCGTCACGGCGCTCGGGGCCGGCGGCATCTACATCGGCGCGGCGCTGTACCTCATGGCCGTCGGCGACCGGACCCTCGTGGGGCCGATGGTGGGTCCCGGGGTGATCGTCGGGAGCATCGGGCTGTTCCTGGTCGGCATCTACGGGTGGATGTATCACGCGTTCGTCGTTCATTTCTGGGAGCGCGGCGCCGACGAACACGGCGCGAACAAGCTCCAGTGGGGGATGATCGCGTTCCTCGGGTCGGAGATCGCCACCTTCAGCGCCGGCTTCACGTACTTCTTCTTCATCCGGTCGCAGGACGCGTGGGCGGAGATCGCGAGCGACCTCCCGACGCTGCTCGGATCGCTGGTCATCATCAACACCTCCATCCTGATCGTCTCGTCGGTGACGCTGCACTTCGCCCACGGCGCCATCCGACGCAACGATCGCGGGAAGTTCCTCGGCTGGCTCGGCGTCACGCTGCTTCTGGGCGTCGTGTTCATCGGCGGGCAGGTGTACGAGTACTACGAGTTCATCATCCACGAGGAGTTCACCCTCACCACCGGCCTGTTCGGCTCGGCCTTCTACGGGCTCACGGGACTGCACGGGCTGCACGTCACGATGGGTGCGGTCCTGCTTACGATCGTGTTCGTTCGCGGCCTCATGGGGCAGTACTCCGCGGACCGCCACGTCTCCGTGACGACCGCCTCGATGTACTGGCACTTCGTCGACGCCGTCTGGATCTTCCTCGTCGTCGCCCTGTACGTCGGCGCCGAGGTCGGCGCGTAGGCGTCCCCGGACCGACGCTCACTTCTCGTCGCGTTCGTCGTCCCCCTCAGAGAACCGGATCTCCTCGACGACCCGCCGCTCGCCGTCGACGTACTTGTAGCGGACGTCCGTCTCCTCGTCCTCGGTCCGCCGGTGGGAGCCGTCGCAAAACGGGAACTCCCCGCTGAGCCCGCAGCGACACACCGCGATGTCGCCCTTCTCGTCGTCGATGTCCTCCTCGTCCAGTCGGAGCGGCCCGGTGGCCTCGAGCGTGACCTCGCGCACGGGCGGGCTTCACCTCCGAGGCCAATCAGTTCACGGGCGATCGGTGAACCACGTCTCGGGCGGCGCGAGCACGCCGGAGCACACGCCCGCGAGCAGCAGGAAGTACGCGATCAGTCCGCCCAACAACGCCGCAACGACGAGCGGCCCGACGCCCCCGCCGTCGACGGCGACCGCGGCAGGACCGCCGAGGGCGACGAGGAGCGTCCCGCCCCAGCGAACGCGTCGGTCGGCCCACAGTCGACGTGCGGCTGACGGGCGGCGTGCCATCGTGAGTTCGATCCCGAGTGCGCCGGCGGCACCGACGACCGCAGCGGCCAGCGACGCGGCGCCCGTCAGGCGCGCAAGTTCGAGGCCGAGCAGCGGCGCGGTGAGGAGGAGGGTCACCGTCGCGGCGAGCGCGAGCAGAGCGTCCCGGCGGCGGTCGGTCACGTCACCCGGTCGGATGTGCGTGGTGTTTAATCCATCCGCCCCGGAAAGCCCGCTATGACCTCCGGGACCGGACGCGCGGCCGAGTATCTGCTGGGCGCGTTCGGCGTGATGCTCCTCCTCGCGTTCGTCTACCAGTGGGGGTTCGCGACGTTCGAGGGTCGGCAGGTCGACTACATTCACGCGCTGTACGTCGTCGTCGAGACGTTCACCACGACCGGGTTCGGGCTCGACGCCGACCAGTGGAGTTCCGACGGAATGCTCGCGTTGATGGCCGTCATGCAGCTGGCGGGAGTCGGGTTGATATTTCTCGCGCTGCCCGCAGTCGTCGTGCCGTTAGTGAACGAGGCACTGACGAGCTCACCGCCGATGACGACCGACCGGACGGACCACGTCGTCATCTGTGAGTTCACCCCGCGCGGAGAGATGCTGGTGGGAGAGCTTCGCTCCCGCGATCAGCCGTTCGTTATCGTCGTCCCCGACGCCGATCGCGCGGTCGAACTCGCGGACGAACACCCCGTCGTTCACGGCGACCCCGAGGAAGTCCAAACGCTGGACCGGGCGAACATCGAATCGGCACGAGCGCTCGTCGCCGACGCCGACGACGAAGCGAACGCCAGCATCGCGCTCTCGGCGCGTGAGCGCTCGGAGGACGTTCGCGTCGTCAGCCTCGTCGAGGACGAGGACGTCGCCGACTACCACCGGTACGCCGGCGCCGACCGCGTGTTGTCGCCGCGACGACTGCTCGGGGAGACGCTCGGATCGAAAGCGACCGCGAGCGTCGCCGACGAACTGGGCGACGGGGTCGAGATCGGCGAGGACTTCCAGATCGCCGAGCTGCTGGTCCACCACGGCAGCCCGCTGATCGGCGAGTCCATCGCCGGGTCGGCGATCGGCGACCGGACCGGCGCGAACGTCCTCGGCGCGTGGAAGGACGGCGAGTTCGAATCGCCGCCCCGCCCCGGTCGTGTCATCGACGAGCACACCGTCCTGCTCGTCGTCGGGACGGAGTCCGAGCTCGAGGTACTGAAGGACCTCACGCTCTCGGAGACGCGACGCCGACGCCGCGGCTCCGTCGTCGTCGCCGGCTACGGGATGGTCGGCCACAGCGCGGCCGCGGAGGTGCGCCCCAGCGACGAGGTCGTGGTCGTCGACGAGCGCGACGCGCCGGGCGTCGACGTCGTCGGCGACGCGACCGACCGCGAAACCCTGGAGGCGGCCGACGTCGAGGACGCACGGGCGGTCGTGATCGCGCTCGATTCGGACACGACGACGATCTTCGCCACGTTGGCGGTGAAGCAGGTCGCACCCCACGCCGAGGTGATCGTCCGCGCGAACGACGCCGACTCGGTCCCGAAGCTGTACCGCGCCGGCGCCGACTACGTGCTCGCGCTGTCGACGGTTTCCGGGCGCCTGATCGCCTCACACCTGCTCGACGAGGAGGTGTTGCGACCCGAAACACAGGTCGATCTGGTCCGGACGGTGGCCCCGCGACTGGAGGGCCGGACGCTCGCGGAGGCGGACGTGCGTGCCGAGACCGGCGTCACGGTCGTCGCCGTCGAGCGCGACGGCGACCTCTTCACGAACGTCGGTCCGGACACGAGGGTGGTCGCCGGCGACAGGCTCGTCGTCGCCGGCACCGACGACACCGTGAACCGATTCAACGAACAGTTCTGCTAGCGGTTCTATCAGCGGTTCTATCAGCTGTTCTCGGTGTACGGCTCCGCCCCGGCGACGACCACGACCGTCTCGCCGTTCGCGAGTCCGACTGCACCGTCACGCATCAGCGAGGCACGCGGTTCGTGAGCGGCGCGACCGGCGACAGCGCCAGCACCCACGCCGCGAGTACGAGCGCGCCGACGAGTTCGGGGATCGCGAGCCCCGAACCGAATCTGACGCCCGCGATCCAGAACCACCACTGCGCGACGTGGACGCCGGCGGCCGCGAGCGCGAGCCGTCCCGCCGTCGTCGTTCGCCGGACCGCCCCGTCGGTCGCCAGCACCAGCGTGACGACGAGATAGAAGCCGAGCGCGACGGGGAAGTGGAGCGAGGTGCCGGACGGGAACGCGCCGACGCCGGCCATGAGCAGCGCGGCGACGCCGAACTCGACGGCGACGAGCCGGGCGCCGCGCGTCCCGGCGGCCGCCCACAGCGCCCACGCGTACGCGAGCGCGACGGCGCCGCCGAGCAGGAGCCCGCCGTTGAACGCCGTCGCGACCGCGGCACGGTCAGCGACGCCCAAGTCGGACAGCGCGTTCGTGGTGACCGAGAACCACGGCGCCAGCGCGACCGCGACCGCGATACCGCCCAGCGCGGCGATCATCGCGCCCGCTCCCGACGCCGCCGCCACCCGTCGTCGCGTGTTCGTCACGGACGCCCGATCCGCCGCGAGGGTGATGGGTGTTGCCCAACCGGGAGCAACGCGCCAGGGGTGCATCGACCCGTGGTGTGGGTGGTTCCGGTCCGGGCGTCGCCGACGGTGGGCGTCGCCGGTTCGGGGCATATCGCGCGCGGGGTTCCGCCTCCCGAACGCTTTCGGTGGCCACGCGCGCAGCACGGACGATGACCGAACTCGACCTCCCGGCGCTCGGCCTCGGCACCTCCGCGAACGACGACTTCGAGGAGTGCGCCGAGACGGTGAGGACGGCACTGGAGACGGGCTACCGTCACGTCGACACCGCACAGATGTACGACAACGAGGCGGCGGTGGGAGAAGGGATCCGCCGCGCCGACGTGCCCCGCGAGGAGGTGGTCGTGGCGACGAAAGTCCACCCCGACAACCTCGCGTCCGAGGACGCGAAACGTACCACCCGCGAGTCGCTGGAGCGCCTCGGACTGGACGCGGTCGATCTCCTGTACGTCCACTGGCCGATCTCGGCGTACGACCCTGAGGAGACCCTGCGCGCGATGGACGAACTGCACGAGGCGGGACTGTGTGACCACGTCGGCCTGTCGAACTTCACGCCCGACCTACTCGACGAGGCGCGGGCGATCCTCGACGCCCCGGTCGCGGCCCACCAGGTGGAGTGTCACCCGTTGTTCCCGCAGACGGAACTGCGGGAGTACGCCGTCGAGCACGGCCACACCCTCGTCGGCTACTCGCCGTTGGGGCGCGGCGAGGCGCTGGACGACCCGCTGCTCACCGAGATCGCCGAGCAGCACGGCACGAGCACCGCCGCGGTCTGTCTCGCGTGGGCGTTCGCGCAGGAGGCGCTCGTCCCCATCCCGAAGGCGACGGGCGAGCACGTCCGCGCGAACTTCGAGGCGCAGGAACTGGAACTCGACGAGGACGACCTCGAACGCATCGCCGAGTACGACGTCCGCGAGCGCGTTATCGACCCCGAGGACGCCGCCTGGAACCGGTAGGGCCGTCGCTGCGAACGGACGTTATCGACCGGACCCGCCGTCGTCGGCCGGGTCGACGGCGCCGTCCCCGTTGACTGCCGCGGGGGACGGCCGGACCGCGTCGTCCGTCGGCCTGTCGGCGGCGACGGACACGTCGCGTTTCGGGTACGGGATCTCGATCCCCTCGGCCGCGAAGCGGTCGTGGATCGCCCGGTTGAGCCGGTGGACCGCCTTCGCGCGCCGCGTCGGCGACGACACCCAACACAGCAGTTCGTACTCCAGCGCCGAGTCGCCGAACCGCCGGAGGCGACACCGCGGCTTCGGCGAGTCGAGCACCAACGTCTCGTCGGCGGCGATGTCGACCAGCAGCGCCTCAAGCGCGTCGAGGTCGGTTCCGTAGGCGACGCCCACGGGCGCCCGGACGCGGCGGCGTCGCGAGGGCGCCGACTGGTTGATCACCTTCGTCGCGTTGAGCACGGAGTTGGGGACGGTGACGAGCACCTCGTCGCGCGTCAGGAGGGTGGTCGAGCGGATGCCGACTTCGACGACCGTGCCGGTCTCGCCGGAGTCGAGTTCGACGAAGTCGCCGACGCGGTAGGTGTCGTCAAAGTACAGCGCCACCCCGCCGAAGAAGTTCGCGACGGTGTCCTTCGCGGCGAACCCGACCGTGATCCCCACGATGCCGGCGCCCGCAAGCAGCGGCGTCACGTCGACCTCCCAGATGTAGAGGACGGTGCCGGCGGTGCCGACGAGGACGACGAGCGTCCACACGTTCGAGAACACCGGTGCGAAGTCGTACCGCGCGCCCTGATCCTGGAGATACTCGACGCCGCGGTTGACGATCTCGTTGAGCGCCCACGCCCACAGTAAGACGACGGCCGTCAACGCCGGGTCGCCGAAGAACGACTCCAGGGCCGCCCCCGAGACGGGGACTGCGGCGACGACCCCCTCGACCCGGGTGAGCACGAACACGCCCGCGAGTGCGAGCGAGGCGACCAGCGGCACGCGGACCTCCGCGAGCGCGATCTCGTCGAGGCCGGTCTTCGTCCGAGTGACGAACCGCCTCGCCGCGCGGATCACGACGAGTTCGGCGAGGAGGGCGGCGCCCAGCGAGACCGCGAGGACGAGCGCGGCCGCCTGCCACGGCACCAGCGCGTCCAGGGATGCGAGTACGTTCATGCATCCCCGACGCGCGCGGCGAGATAATACACTCGGTGCCCCCGGCGGTCTCCCTGCCCACCGGTAGCTCCCGGCCGGGCCGCTCGCGTCCGCGATCCCGAGCGTTCTTGACCGATGCCGCCCCACCGTCGCCCGTGTACAAACGCGGCCACTTCGGCGTCGCCATGCTCGCGCTCGCGCCGATCACGTTCTGGCTGCTCTCGACCGGCTTCCCCGTGTTCGGCGCGCTGGTCGCCGGAACGGTCCTCTATCTCGCGATGTTGCCGGACGTTGACCACCGCGTTCCCGGCGTCCCCCACCGCGGGCCGACCCATTCGCTTCTGTTCGCGGCCGTCGTCGGCGCCGTCTTCGCCGGCGCCGCATCGCTCGTCGAGCCCGTCCTCTCGATCGCGGTGCCCGGCGGCGTCTCGATGGTCGCGTTCGGCTTCCTCCTCGGCTTCGGAACCGTCGTCGCGCACCTGCTCGGCGACGCGATCACGCCGATGGGCGTGAACTTCCTGTGGCCACACCCGCGGACCTGGTCGCTGTCGCTCACGACCGCCGACTCGACGATCTGGAACTGGGGGCTGTTCGTCCTCGGCGTGTTCGCGCTGGCGGCCGCGGTCGCGCTGGCGGTGCGGGGTGCGCCGATCTGAGCGCGACGGCGTTTCGCTCCCGGGCCGGGCGTCACGGTCGGGGACACCGATTTATCCCGGGTGTCCGTAGCCGGTCACATGAGTGAGGAATCCACTCGACCGGACCTGCTCGACGACGCCCAGCGACGCTTCCCGGTCCCCGACTACGACGAGGTGCCCGAGGACATCCGCGAGCGCCTCGACGAGGAGGCCGAGCGCGCGGGCTTCGCCCCGAACGTCATGTCGGCCCTGGCGTACAAGCCCAGCCACTTCCGGGCGTTCATGGCGTTCCACGACGCCCTCGTCGACGACACCACGCTCGACCGCGAGGAGGTGGAGATGATCGTCGTCGCCGTCTCCGGGCAGAACAACTGCCTGTACTGCAACGTCGCCCACGGCGCGCTCGTGCGCATCTACGCGAAGGACCCGCATCTCGCGGACCAGTTGACGAGCAATCACCGCACCGCCGACGTGAGCGACAAGCGCATGGCGATGCTGGAGGTCGCGGTGAAGCTGACCGACGAGCCGGACGGCGTGACGACCGAGGACCTCGATCTGCTGTACGAAGCGGGCTACTCCGAGGAGGAGGTGTGGGACATCGGGATGGTCGCCGCGTTCTTCAACCTCTCCAACCGGATGGCGACGTTCGCCGACTGGCGCCCCAACGAGGAGTTCTACACGATGGGTCGGTAGCGACGGTCGCCGCGAACTGAGCGCGCCGACCGCCTACGCCGTCGACTCGACCTCGTACTGCTCGGGCACCGCGGCGACGAGATCCAGCGGGTCGGCGTCGCCCTCGACGACCGCCTCGTCGCCCTCGTGGTCCGCGGTCGCCTCGTCGACGCCCTCGACGCCCTCGAGCGCCTCGACAACCTTCGTCTCACAGCCGCCACAGGTCATGCCGGTGATCCGCATCGTCGTCGTCATAGCCGGCTGTAACGGCTGGACCGTGATTCCTGTTTCGATCGCGGAACGACGCGGCGCGGGTTCCGAGGGAAACGCCCGACATTTCTTTGGAATAGAAAGCTTGCGACGTAGAATAGCACCGATTCCCAAGGCGCAAATCGCATGAGTATGGGCCCCGTACGTACACCCAATGAGTGAACGACGAACCGTCCGGGTAGACGTCGGCGGGATGACCTGTGCCAACTGCGCCGCCACCATCGAAGACGCCGTGGCGAGTCTCGACGGCGCGGAGGCGACGGCGAACTACGCCACCGACGAGGCGACCGTGGAGTACGACGCCGAGCGCGTCTCGCTGGCGGAGGTGTTCGACGCGGTCGAGTCGGCCGGCTACGACCCGATCGCCGAGACCGTCACCGTCGGCGTCACCGGCATGACGTGCGCGAACTGCTCGGCGACCATCGAGGACGCCGTCGGCGACCTCCCCGGCGTCGTCTCGGTCGACGCGAACTACGCCACCGACGAGGCGACCGTGCGATACGCGCCGTCGGTGACGACGCGCGAGGACGTCTACGACGCCGTCGAGGCCGCGGGCTACGAGCCGATCCGCGAGGACGGCACGGACGGAGACGGCGGCGACGGGCAGTCCGCGAAGGACGCCGCGCGGGCGGCGGAGCTCCGGCACCAGCGCCGCCTGACGCTGTTCGGCGCTGCGCTGTCGACGCCGCTGCTCGCGATGCTCGTGCTGGAACTGTTCGCGCCGGGCGTGCTCCCCGAGGAGATCCCCGGGACGGGCCTCCACATCGGCTGGGCCGCGTTCGCGCTCGCGACGCCCGTGCAGGGTATCCTGGGCCGGGAGTTCTACGTGAACTCCTACAAGGCGCTCGTCGTCAACGGCCGCGCGAACATGGACGTGCTCATCGCGCTGGGCTCGTCCACGGCGTACGGCTACTCCGTGATCGCCCTGCTGGGCGTGCTCCCGCGGGCGGGGCTGTACTTCGACACGGCCGCGCTCATCCTCGTGTTCATCACGCTGGGCAACTACCTCGAGGCGCGCTCGAAGTCGCAGGCCGGCGAGGCGATCCGGTCGCTGCTGGAGTTGAAGGCCGACACCGCGACCGTCGTCCGCGAGGACGGCACCGAGGAGGAGGTTCCCCTCGAGGACGTCCGCGTCGGCGATCGCCTGAAGGTGCGCCCCGGCGAGCGCGTCCCGACCGACGGCGTCGTCCGCGAGGGCGAGTCCGCCGTCGACGAGTCGATGGTGACCGGCGAGTCCGTCCCCGTCGGGAAAGCGCCCGGCGACGAGGTGATCGGCTCGACGGTCAACGAGAACGGCGTCCTCGTGGTCGAGGCGACGAAGGTCGGCGAGGAGACGGCGATCCAGCAGATCGTCACGCGAGTGAAGGAGGCGCAGTCGCGCCAGCCCGACATTCAGCGCGTCGCCGACCGCATCTCGGCGTACTTCGTCCCCGCGGTGATCGCCAACGCCCTCCTGTGGGGGGCGGTGTGGTACCTCGCGCCCGAGGCGCTCGCCGGCGTCATCTCGGGACTCCCGCTGTGGGGACTCGCCGCGGGCGGCCCGGCCGCAGTCGGCGTCACCGAGTTCGCGGTGCTGGTGTTCGCCTCCGCGGTCCTCATCGCGTGTCCGTGCGCGCTCGGGCTGGCGACGCCGGCGGCGACGATGGTCGGCACGAGCATCGGCGCCCAGCACGGCGTCCTCTTCGAGGGCGGCGACGTGTTGGAGCGCGTCCGCGACACCGACACGGTCGTGTTCGACAAGACCGGGACGCTCACGCGCGGCGAAATGACCCTCACCGACGCGGTTCCCGTCTCGCCGGCGGCCGACGGCGCGGTACCGGCCGACCAGACGGGCGAGCAGACGGGCGACGCCGAGGGTCCGACGGATCGCCTGCTCGCTGCGGCCGCGACCGCCGAGAGCGGCAGCGAGCACCCGATCGCCGAGGCCGTCGTGGCGGGCGCCCGCGACCGCGGCGTCGAGCCGGGCGACCTCGACGTGCTCCAGAACGTCTCCGGGAAGGGGATCCGCGCGCGAACCGATCACGGCACCGTCGTCGTCGGCAAGCCCGAACTCCTGCGCGAGGCGGACGTCGAGCCCGAGCCCGCGCTGGAGACGATGCGCGAGCTGGAGTCGGAGGGGAAGACGGCGATGCTCGTCGCCGCGGACGGCGAGCTGCTGGGCGTGCTGGCGGTCGCGGACGAGGTCCGTGAGTCGGCCGTCGCCGCGGTCGAGGCGCTCCGCGAGCGCGGGATCGCCGTCCACATGATCACCGGCGACAACGAGCGCACGGCCCGCGCGGTCGCCGAGCGCGTCGGCATCGACCCGGAGAACGTCCGCGCGGGCGTCCTGCCGGACGACAAGGCCGACGCCGTCGAGGCGATCCAGTCGGACGGCTCGCGGGCGATGATGGTCGGCGACGGGGTGAACGACGCACCCGCGCTGGCAACCGCGTTCGTCGGCGTCGCCATCGGCTCGGGCACCGACGTGGCCATCGAGGCCGCCGACGTGACGCTGATGCGCTCGGACCCGTTCGACGTGGTGAAGGCCATCAACGTCTCGGAGGGGACCCTCGCGAAGATCAAGCAGAACCTCTTCTGGGCGCTCGGCTACAACACCGCGATGATCCCGCTGGCCTCGGTGGGGCTGCTCCAGCCGGCGCTGGCGGCCGCCGCGATGGCGTTCTCCAGCGTCTCGGTGCTCGCGAACAGCATGGCGTTCCGGTCGTACGACCCCGACGAGCGCTACCGGCTGTTCGGCCGGTTCCGCTGAGATCGGACGGAGCGGTCGCTCCCCGGGCGACGCCTTCTTCGGCGCCGCGCCACGCGACCGTGACCGACGTGAGAACCGACAGCCAGGCCGGGCGTTCGCTCGGTCGAACGCGCGGCGGCGATGGACCGGCCCTGACTCGGTTCGCCCCGAGAGGACGCCGAGCGCGAGCGAGCCAACGAGCAGGCCGGAAGCGACGGCCCGAAACACGGCCGACGGTCGGCGCCGGCGGCCGAACCCGCCCGGAATCACCCGGTCGGAGCGGCCACGATACCGAAACGTCGAACCGGCGGGGGCGACGACTCCGGCGTATGCGAACGAGCCTGAACGTCCCAGACGACGCCCTCGCCGAGTTCGACGCCGTCGCCGAGGCCGAGGGGTTCGACTCCCGCTCGCGGGCGCTCCGGGAGGCGATGGCCGAGTACGTCGAACGCCACACGCGACTGGAGGAGGCCGCCGGCGAGGTCGCCGCCGTCGTCGCGTTCGACTACGTCCACGACGAGGTGATCCGCGACCTCCACGGGGTCCAGCACGACTACCAAGACGTGATCACGACCACCTCGCACGTCCACCAGGGCGAGTGGTGTCTGGAGACAGTGTTCTGCCGCGGCGACGCAGCCCGCGTGCGCGAGTTGGTCTACCGCCTCCGCGACTTCGACGCGGTCCGTCGCGTCCGGGTGCTCTCGCTGGTCGGCGGGGAGCGCTGAGCTCCCACCTACAGCGTCCCGTACGCGCCCATCTCCCCCTATAGCGTCCCGTTCGCGCCCATCTCCCGGATCTCGGCGGCGCGTTCCTCGATGGCGGCCCACTCCTCGTCGCCTTTGTCGTCGACGTGGGAGTACATCAGCCCCATTCGCCCCGTGCCACGGAGCACCTTCTCGTTGCGCTTCAGGAAGTCCCAGTACAGCGCGTTGAACGGACACGACCCATCGCCGGTCGTCCTGGTGTGGTAGTAGGGACACGACGAGCAGTAGTCGCTCATGCGGTTCACGTAGTTCGCCGAGGAGGCGTACGGCTTCGAGGAGAGCGCGTCCGTCGCGAACGACCCCATCCCGACGACGTTCGGCGTCGTCACCCAGTGGAACGCGTCGACGAACCCGAGGTGGAACCAGCGGTTCAGTTCGCCCGGGTCCGCGCCGTAGATCAGCGCGAAGTTCGAGAGCACCATCAGCCGCTCGATGTGGTGGGCGTAACCGTGTTCCCGGACGTGGCCCACGGCCTCCGAGAGGCAGGTCATGTCGGTGTCGCCGGTCCAGTACGCCTCGGGGAGGTCCCGCGTCTGGTCGAGCTGGTTCGCCTCGTCCATCCCGGGCATCGACTCGCGGTAGACGTGGCGCATGAACTCCCGCCAGCCGATCACCTGCCGAACGAACCCCTCGACGGAGTTGAGCGGGACCTCGGGGCCGTCACTGTCGTCTCCATCGTCGCCGGCGCGGTAGGCGTCCACCACCGCCTCGACAACCTCCCGCGGGTGCAACAGGCCGAGGTTGATCGCCGGCGACAACAGCGAGTGGTCCAGCGCCCACTCGCCCTCGACCATCGCGTCCTGATACGGCCCGAACGCCGGGAGGCGGACCTCGAGAAAGTGATCGAGGGCCTGCAGCGCCTGCTCGCGCGTGACGGGCCACACGAAGTCCGCAAGGTCGGCGCTGCCCCAGTGGTCGTCGTACCTGTCGGCGACGAAGGCGTGAACGTCCCGCGTGATCGCGTCAGGTTCGAACTCGGGGATCTCGGGGGGTGACCAGTCGTCCGGCGGCGTCTCGCGGTTGTCGTCGTCGTAGTTCCACTCGCCGCCCACAGGGTCCCCGTCGTCGGTCAGCAGGATCCCCGTCTCGCGGCGGACGTGGCGGTACCAGTGCTCCTGCCGGTAGGTCCCGGCGTCGTTCCCCGACGCCCCGTCCGACCCTCGGCCGGCGGTCCACTCGTCCCAGTCGTCGGGGGTGGTGAGAAAGCCGTCGTTGGCGACGAGCGTGCAGTCGCCGCCGCGCGCCTCGACCATGTCTCGCAGGCGCTCGCCGGCGCCGTGGCTCGCGGGACGCTGGAGCACGAGCGCGTCGCCGGGGTTCGCCTCGAAGTACCGGTCGAGCCCCTCGCCGAACGACTCGGCCTCGACGTAGGTCACCTCGTAGCCGGCGTCGCGAAGGGCGTCGCGAGCGTGGCGCATCGCCGAGAACACCAGCGTGAGCTTCTGCGGGTGGTACGGCATGCGCTCGGCGAAGCCGTGCGCCTCGATCATGAGGACGTGGTCGTCGTGTCGGAGCGGTGCGGCGTTCGGGTTCAGTTGGTCGCCGAGGAGCCAGACGGTCATGGGTGAGTGAGCGCGACGGCCGATACACGACCGCCCGACGCAAGGGTGTTGCGACGGGAGTGTTCGCGTATTCACGGTCGACGCGTCCGCCGGCTGGACGCGCTCGCCGACTCGGTGCGCTCGCCTCCCGCTCGGCTCAGCGGTCGCGGGTGTCGCGTCGGGCGGCCCGCTCGGCCGCCTCGCGGTCCGCGACGTTCGCCGCGTCGCGCTCGCGTTCGCGCCTGGCGAGGCCGTACAACACGAGCGGCGCCGCGATCGCGAGCACGACGAACGCGAGGACGAACGCTCCCTCGACGGCCATCTACCCGAGGAACACGTCCACGATGTCGCTCCCGGCGGAACCGGTGTCGCGGTACAGCTCCGAGTAGCCGCAGTTCGTACACGAGACCACCCGGAAGGAGTTGGTCTGAATGTCGAACATCTTGCTCAGTCCGCCGCCCGTGGTGGAGATCGTCCCGACCTCGGCGTCGGTGTGACCGCACTTGGGACAGCCGTCGTCGCTATCGGTGGAGGGCGCTGCTGCCATACGACGGCGTTCTCCGGGATACAGAATAAGTCTTGGGCGGCGATCGGACGACTCTCCGACGGGGGCGTGGCGATGGTAGTCGCGTCCGCGACGGGGCGCGCAGCTACTGTGCGGCTACTCCCCGAACAGCTCCTTCTCGCGCTCGCGCAGTTCGATCCGCCGCGTCTTGCCGGAGGAGGTTTTCGGCAGCTCGTCGACGTACTCGATCCGACGCGGGTACTTGTACGGCGCCGTCTCCGATTTCATGTAGCTTTGCAGTTCGTCGGTGAGGTCGTCGCTCCCCTCGTAGCCCTCCGCGAGGACGACGTACGCCTTCACCACGTCGCCGCGCTCCTCGTGGGGGGAGCCGACCGCGGCCGCCTCCGCGACCGCCTCGTGGGAGACGAGCGCGTCCTCGACCTCGAACGGGCCGATGCGGTAGCCCGCAGAGAGGATGATGTCGTCTGCGCGCCCCTCGAAGAAGAAGTATCCGTCCTCGTCCTCGCGGGCCAGGTCGCCCGTGCGGTAGTACTCGCCCGAGAACGTCTTCTCGTCGAGGTTCGGCTTCTCGTAGTACTGCTCGAAGATGCCCGGACAGCCGACCGGGACCGCGATCTCGCCGGTCTCGCCCGGCTCGACTTCCTCCTCCTCTTGGGTGTCGATGATCGTGGTGCCGAGGCCGGGGGTCGGCTTGCCCATCGACCCCTCCTTCACGTCGATACCGGGGTAGTTCGAGACGAGACACACGGTCTCCGTCTGCCCGTAGCCGTCGCGGGGGGTGATGCCGTAGGCGTCCTGCAGCGCCTCGATCGGCTCGCGGTTGAGCGGCTCGCCCGCCGACAGCGCCTCCTTCAGCGGGAGGTCGTACTGCTCCAGGTCCGTCTGGGTGAACATCCGGTACTGCGTCGGGACGGCACACAGCCGGGTGACGCCCTCCTCCTCCATCACCGAGAGGAACTCGTCGGCATCGAACTCGCCCTCGTACAGCAGTTGGCTCGCGCCGGTGGTGATGCCGACGCCGACGGGCGACCAGAACCACTTCGCCCAGCCGGTGCCGGTCGTCGCCCACAGCAGCTCCTCGTCGAGGTCGATGTCGTCGTCGTCGACGCCGGGTGCGTCGGTTCCCTCGGCGGTGACGCCCCACCAGTACGGCGCGTTCACCAGCTCGAACGCGCGCATCCACCGGTGCTTGTGGAGGACGGGCTTGGGCTGTCCGGTGGTGCCGGAGGTGTAGTTGATGCTCATCGGGTCCTGCGCGCCCACGTCGGGACCGTCGTGTTCGGTCTCCCGACCCTCGAGGAGGTCGTCGAAGGCGTGCCAGCCGTCGGGACCCGACCCCCCGACCGCGATCAGGGTGTCGACCGGCGTCTCCTCGACGATCGGCTCGACCATGTCCACGAGCGACTCGTGGGCGACGACGGTGGTCGCCGCGGAGTCGTTCGCACGGAACTGCAGGTCCTTCGGCTTGAGCATCTCCGAGCAGGGGACGACCAGCGCGCCCCGCTTGAGCACGCCCAACTGGACGGCGAACACGTCCGGGTGCCGCGGGAGCAGGTGCATCACGCGGTCGCCCTCGTCGACGCCCAACTCCTCGAGGGCGTTGGCGAATCGGTTCATGTCCCCGTGGATGTCCGAGTACGTGCGCTCCGCGCGCGTTCCCTCGTCGTCGAGGAACGTCACGGCGACGCGGTCGCCGAACGCTTCCGCGTGCCCCTCGATCACCGACGGGAGGGAGTAGTCGTCGGGGATGTCCCACTCGAAGTCGTCGACGGCGGTGTCGTAGTCGACCGGCATACGCGGAGGGTGGACAGTATAGGGAATAATCGTTTGGGTACCGTTCCATACGTTTGGGATCGGCGCGCGGTCGTCGGATCGACGGGACGCGACCGACGACGCCACCCGGATTTTTGTCGCCGCCCGACGACGCGCTCGCATGGAGTACACTACCCTCGGCGACACGGGACTGACCGTCTCGCGGATCTGTCTGGGCTGTATGAGCTTCGGCGACCCCGACTGGCGCGACTGGGTGCTCGACGAGGAGGCGGGAACCGAACTCGTCGACCGCGCGGTCGAGTTGGGGGTGAACTTCTTCGACACCGCCAACATGTACTCCGACGGCGCCTCCGAGCGCGTCCTCGGCGACGCGCTCGCGGAGTACGACCGCGACGAGTTCGTCGTCGCGACGAAGGGGTACTTCCAAATGCGCGAGGACGACCCCAACTCCGGGGGCCTCTCCCGGAAGGCCATCCAACAGGAACTCGACAACTCCCTCGAGAGGCTCGGGATGGACACCGTCGACCTGTACCAGACGCACCGGTACGATCACGACACGCCGATCGAGCGGACGGTCCGGGCGCTCGACGAGGCCGTCCGCGACCGGAAGGCGCGCTACGTCGGCGCCTCCTCGATGTGGGCCCACCAGTTCGCCGACGCGCTCCACACGGCCGACGATCTCGGGCTCGAGCGGTACGTCACCATGCAGAACCACTACAACCTGCTGTACCGCGAGGAGGAACGCGAGATGCTCCCGCTGTGTGAGCGCGAGGGCGTCGGCGTGATCCCGTGGTCGCCGCTGGCACGCGGGTGGCTCGCCCGCCCGGTCGACGAACTCGACGCGACGACGCGCGGCGAAAGCGAGGAACACGCCCGCCGGCACCCGTACCTTGAGGGCGGTGGCGAGGAGATCAACGCCCGCGTCGCCGAGCTGGCCGAGGAACGCGGCGTGAAGATGGCCCAGATCGCCCTCGCGTGGCTGTTCGAGCAGGACGCCGTCGACGCCCCGATCGTCGGGACGACGAGCGTCGAACACCTCGAGGACGCCGTCGAGGCGCTCGACATCTCGCTGTCCTCCTCGGACATGGAGTACCTGGAGGAGCCGTACGAGCCGGTTCGGGTGTCCGGTCACGAGTGACGGCGCAGTTCGAATCGATCACGATTCGAGTTTAATCAAGAACTTTTGAGGCAGCATTTACCAACATTTATGTCAAATTGCTTCATTTTGTGTGGTATGTCCCGACATGGACGACGGACGTTCCTGAAGTTGAGCGGCGGCGTACTGGGCGGCATCTTCGCCGGAACGACGGTCACGGCAGCCGAGCGGACGGACCGGTTCATCGTGGAGACGAAGGGAGAGGAGACACCGACCGACCTAGAAGTCGTCTTCGACCTCTCGGAGATCGGTTACGCGGTCGTTCGCGCAGGCGAGTCGGAGTTGGAGCGGTCGAAGTCGGTCAAGTCGTTCGCACCGGACATCGAATTGGAGGGCGCGGACCCGTCAGTGGAGAGTCGGGCGTACGAGGGCGACCCCGAGAACGACGAGTTCTACTCGTTCCAGTGGGACAAGCAGGCGCTCGACGTTCCGACCGCCCACGAGACGACGAGGGGAGAGGGGACGCGCGTCGCGATCATCGATTCCGGCGTCGATGCGAGTCACCCCGACCTCGAGGTGAACACCGACATCTCGCAGGACTTCACGAGGGACGGTCTCGGCGCCGGCGTCCCCGGCGGCGGCGACCACGGGACACACGTCGCTGGGATCGCGGCCGCACAGACCGACGGGACAACCGGAGTCGCGGGCACTGCACCGGCGACTGATCTCGTTGACTTCCGAGTCTTCTCCGATTTCGGCGGGACGAACGGGGCGTTCTCGATCGTCGTGGCGGCCGTGCTGGCGGCCGCGAACGCCGACTGCGACGTGGCGAACCTCTCGTTGGGCGCGTACCCGATCCCCCGTGAGGGACTCGGGAGCTTCTATGGCGGGTTCCTCAACAAGGCGATGACGTACGCCAACAAGGAGGGGACGCTGCTGGTCATCGCCGCCGGGAACGATTCCGCCGACCTCCAGCACGACAAGAACCTCATCAGCCTCCCGAACGAGGGCGCGCAGGCGTTGTCGGTCGCCGCGACCGGACCGATCGGTTTCGCCGACGCGCTGGTCGCCGGGGAGGATCTCGAATCTCCCCCCAAGAGCCCCGCGTTCTACACGAACTACGGGACCAACGCGGTCGATCTGGGTGCCCCCGGCGGCGACGTTGACACGTCGCTGACCGACCCGGTCGATGGCGTCCCCGCGTACGCCTACGACTTCGTGTTCAACACGGTCACGACCGTACTGACCGACGACGACGGCAACTACGCCGGTTCCGTTCCCGGCTACGGCTGGAAGGCCGGCACGTCCATGGCCGCGCCGAACGTCGCGGGCGCGGCCGCACTCGTCAAGAGCGCCAACCCAGACTACAACGCGAACCAGATCGAGAGCGCGCTGGAGCGCGCCGCCGAGGTCCCCGACGACTACGACAAGACGTACTACGGATCCGGCTTCCTGAGCGTCGTCGACGCGCTGTGAGCGTCGCGGGGAAGCCGTAACCGAACCCCGAACCGGCGCCGATCCTCCCGTCACCGATCGCGTACCCGATAGCGGCCGGTGTCGCGCGAGCGATCTACTGTGGGCTGGCTGACCGACGGAACCGACGTACACCCCGGAAACCGCCGGTTAGCCACTCTACAACTAACAGGTAACCACTGTGATGCCATAACATGGTGCACGTAGAGACGGCGACGTTCGAGTGCGGCGGCTGTGGCACCTGCGCACCGTCGACGTGGATCGACTACGATCGACTCGGCTACCCGATCTGCCCGGAGTGCGATCGGCCGACCGGTCCGCTCGCCCGGCACAGTCGGATCGAACGACGTCGGCGACGAGAGATCGCACACTGAGTCGACCACACGCCGGCGACGAAGCGAACCGATGAGGGAGCCTGCATCGGCGAGGCGGGCGAGCGTGTGGACCAACCTCCCGGTGGGCCGGCGGCGACCGCCGCGTTGACGACGGATGCCGTTGAAGGGGTGATCATGGCCTGGACGGAGGTCGAGACGACCGAGCGGTACGACGAATGGGAGCGTACGGACGGCTACGCGACGCTTCGGGTGCGTGGACAGCCGGACGGCAGCTACGTCGTTCGGCTGGATCGCCTCGAACAGGCGCCGGACGGCCGCGAGTACCGCCGCGAACGCGTCGGCGACCGCGAGCGCGCGGGCGAGTTGCTGTCGGAGTGGAAGCGGACGTTCGATCTGCCCGGTGAGTGAACGCGGCCGTGACGGACCCGGCGGCGATCAGGTCTCGTCGTCCTGGAAGCGCTTCGTCGTCTCGACCAACGGGTGGCGCGCGTAGTCGACCACGTCGATGTCCGTGATCGACTGGAGCCCCTCCTTGCGGGCCGTCTTCTCCATGCCGAGTTCGACGTGGTCTGCGATCGCGATGACGTACGCGTCCATCTCCTCGATCCCGAGCCGGTGGGCCGCCATCACGCGGTGATGCCCGTCCGCGAGCACGAGCGTGCCGTCGTCCTCGAGCTCGCCGCTGGCGCTCGGGTTGTCGATGACGACCAGCGGCTCGGCGAGGCCGCGCTCCAGTTCGTAGCGCCGCCCCTCGAGTTCGTCGGCGTACACCCGCGCTTGCGTCGGGAGGAGGTTCGAAAGCGGGATCTCCCGTCGCTCCTCGCTGGTGGAGACGCCGTGGATCTCCTCGAGCGTGCGCATCAGCTTTCCCACCTTCTCGGGAGTCGCACGCTCGATCTGCGAGCGGATCACGTCGGTGTTAGAGATGATGCCGACGAGGTTGCCCGCGTCGTCGACGACCGGGAGCTTCTGAATGCCGGAGCGGAGGATGACCCGGGCGGCGTCGTTGACGTCCATCTCCGGGTGAGCGACGATGATGTCGTCGGTCATCACGGTGAACAGCGGCGCGTCGCCGTCGGCCGACAACAGGTCGCGCGCGGAGATGAACCCGACCACGGTCCGTCCGTCCGTGACGGGGAAGCCGTTGTGGTCGCTGTCGAGGATCCGATCGACGGTTCCCCCGACCGTGTCGTCGGGCGACACCGTTGCCACGTCCCGGGTCATGTACTCTTTGACCGCCGGGGCCGACAGCTCGCTCTGGCCGTCACTCATGTGATCGTAGTGCGGTTCGACCGGCCCCGGCGTAAGCGTTCCTCTCGGTGGACACGCGTCCCGCCGACCCGTCACCGTCGTCCGGCTCCCGGCCGATCAGTCCTCGTCGGGAAGGGTGAGGAGGCGGTCGGTGACACGGTGGGGCGTCTCCGGCGCGTCCTCGAGCGCCTCGAAGAACCGGCCGGCGATCGTGTCGTGGACGATCTCGGTGAGCGATTCCGTCGAGTCGTCGTCCACGTCCGCGAGGATGCCGAGGGAGACCTGCGCGCCCGCCATGTCGGCGTGGCCGCCCGCCGATCCCATCTGATCGAGGGCGTCGCGCAGCGTCTCGCCCAGGTCCAGGTCCGTGCCGCGGGTCCGTCCCGAGGCGTAGACGACGCCGTCGCGGTAGCCGTACACCAGGGTCGTGTGTACCCCCTCGATGTCGAGCAGGCGTTCGGACGCCTGCGCGAGCGCGTCGCGGTCGGATATCTCCCCGACACAGGACGCGACGACCGACCCGCGACGGTCGCGCGCTTCGATGGCACGCGCGAGCACGTCCAACACCTCGGAGGTGAGGCTCGGCGACTCCACCCGGTCGAGGATCTCCGAGTCAACGTGCGACAGCAGCGACGCCGCGGCGTCGAAGTCCGCCTCGCTCACCTCGCGGGTGAAGTCCCTCGTGTCGATCCGGATCCCGTACAGCAGCGCGGTCGCCACCTGCGTATCCGGCGTCAACCCGAACTGGTCGAGGTACTCGACCATGAGCGTGGACGTGGCGCCGACGTCGTCCCGAAGGTCGACGAACCCGGCGTCGATCGGCTCCCGCGGCGGGTGGTGGTCGACGACGACGACGGGCTCGATCTCCATCGGGAGCGAGTCGTTGACGCCCGGCCGCGAGTGGTCGACGAGCGCGAACGCCCCGAACTCCTCGCGGGGGTCGACCTCGGGGTCGAGCTGGCGCATGCCGATATCGAGGAGGTTGACGAGCGCGCGGTTCTCCTGGTGAGAGATGTCGCCGTAGTAGCATGCCACGGCGTCGACGCCGGCGAACTGCGCGATCCGAACCAGCGCGAGCGCCGAGGCGATGGCGTCGGGGTCGGGGTTGTCGTGGGCGACGACGGCGAGCGAGCCGTCGACCGAACGGAGCGTGCGAACCAGCCCGCGGAGCCGGTCGGCCGTCGCGCCCGTCGACACCTCGAGCACGCGGTCGGCGACGACCCCGATCGGGTCGATGACGCGGTCGGCAAGCTCCCGCAGCGCCTTGAGGTCCGCCTCCGTCGCGTCGTCGCCGGCGTACGCGACGACGACCGCGTCGGGGAACCGCTCTCCGGCGCGGTCGGCGGCCGTGAGGTTCGCCGTCGCCGACGCGCCCGCGACGACGACGAGGTCGGCGTGATCCGGATAGTTGTCGGGGTCGCGAGGGTCGGCCTCCAGCGCGGCGACGTGTTCGTCGCGCAGCGCCGAGACCCGCCCGCTGTCGTCGGTGATCACGTGGAGGTCGCCGGACCTGTCGGTCAGCGACGCGACGATGTCGTTGCCGACTGTTCCGCAGCCGAGTACCAGCCGACGCATTACAGTGGATGGTCGGTCCGAACCGGCAAAACCCTGCCGTCATCCGACTCCGACGCGTGCGGTCGCACCCGTCGCCTGCGGCCGAATCCACCGCTGCCGATCGCATTCGTCGCCGGCGGCAGTGGACGGCTACGTCGCACGGAACACGCGGAAGGGGACTGAACGAACGCGCCGAAGGAACCTCCGAAGCGGCCCGACTCGAATCGGTCCGTTCCGCCGGCTACGGGACGATCGTCGTCGCGACCGACTGTGCCGTCTCGATGACCGGCCCGAAGCCGGGCAACAACAGCACCGTCGCGACGGCGGCGAACACGATCGCGGCGTACAGCGCCGTCGGCGTCGAGCCGAGCTCGAACTCGCCCACGGCGTCGTCGAGCCACAGTGTCTTCACGACGCGGCTGTAGTAGAACAGCGATAGCGCGCTGTTGATGGCCCCGACGGCGGCGAGCCACCAGAAGCCGGCGTCGATCGCGCCCATGAACAGGAAGTACTTCGAGAAGAACCCGCCGAACGGGGGCAGGCCCGCCAGCGAGAACATGAACACTGACATGGCGACCGACGCCATCGGCGCCCGGCTCGCCAGCCCGGCGTAGTCGTCGAAGGTGCGGCCGACGTCCCAGTGTTCCGCGAGCGCGACGAACAGGAACGCGCCGGTGTTCATGAAGCCGTACACGAGCAGGTGCGCCATCGACGCGCCGAGAACGTCGCCGCCGGCGCCGCCACTGAAGGCGGCCAGGCCGATGAGCGCGTACCCCGCGTGCCCGATCGAGGAGTACGCGAGCATGCGCTTGACCTCCTCTTGGGTCGCGGCGGCGAAGTTGCCGAGCGTCATCGTGACGACCGCGAGCACCTGAAACAGGAGCACCCAGTCGATGCCGGCGTCCAGCGGGAAGCCGACGACGAACACGCGGAACGCGAGCGCGAAGCCGGCCGCCTTCGAGGCCGACGAGAGGAACGCCGAGACGGGCGCGGGCGCGCCCTCGTACGCCTCCGGCGCCCAGAAGTGGAACGGAACGGAGGCGGTCTTGAACGCGAAGCCGCCGGCGACCATCAGGATGCCGACGGCCGCGACGCCGGTGAGTCCCTCGACGCCGCCCGAGAGCGCGTCGTACACGTCGGGCAACAGGAGGCTTCCGGTCGCGGCGTACACCAGCGAGATGCCGAACGCGAACACCGACGACGACAGCGCGCCGATGAGGAAGTACTTCAGGCCCGCCTCGACGCTGCCGGCGTCGCGCTTGAGGAACGCCACCAGCGCGTACGACGGCAGCGAGGCGAGCTCGAGCGCGATGAACGCCACGGCCAGAGAGTTGGCCGCCGCCATCACCGCCATCCCGGTCGCCGCGAACAGCATCAGCGAGTAGAACTCCGCCCGGTGCGGGTGGTCGTGGAGGTAGTCGTAGCTCGCGACCACGACCAGCGCGGTCACGGCGGCGAACAGCGCCTGGAAGAACAGCGCCATGCCGTCGACGACGAGCGCGTCGCCGAACAGCGCGATGGCGCCGCCGGTCCCCATCTGCCCGGTCCCCGCGGAGAGGAACCACCCCGCCAGCCCGAGCGACGCCAGCGACCCGACGGTCGCGATGCCGGCCAGAAGCGCCGGCCGGGAGCCGTCGGGCTCGACGCTGTCGAGCAGGATCACCAGCAGTCCGGTCACTGCGAGCGCCAGCGCCGGCGCGAGCGCGGTCCAGGTGGGGAGCTGGTCGGCCTGCATGAGCACGGGCTCCATCAGGCACCACCCCCGACGACCGCGACCACCGGCTCGATCGCGTCAGTGATCATCTCGAAGAAGATGTCGGGCGCGACGCCGAGCGCGATGGTGCAAAGCAGCAGCACCGCGAGCGGCGCCACGTCGTGGAAGCGCGCGCGGCGCACCTCGTAGTCCGTCTCGAGGGAGAACTCCCCGAACAGCGTGCGCTGCATCGCGAACAGGAGGTAGCCGGCCACGATGACGATGCCGAACATCGCCGCCGCCGTGAACAGCGGCGCCGACGGGATCACCGTGGAGGCGAACGCCCCCTGGAAGATGAAGTACTCCGCGGCGAAGCCGGCCATGAGCGGGAGGCCCATGTAGCCGAATGCGCCGGCGACGAGGATGCCCACCGTGATGGGCATCCTGTCTGCCATCCCGGACATGTCGCCCACCATGCGCGTGTGGGTGACGTTGTAGATGACGCCGACCGCCATGAACATCAGCCCCGAGATGAGGCCGTGGGCGACCATCTGGAACGTCGCGCCGCCGATCCCCAGGCCCGTGTACGCGATGAGCCCGAGGATGACGTACCCCATCGACGAGACGGAGGAGTACGCGACGATGCGCTTGAGGTCCTGCTGGGCGAGCGCGAGCATCGCGCCGTAGATGACCGAGACCACCGCGACCGCCGCGATGACCGTCGCCACCAGCGGGCGCGTCGCCACGTCGGGCAGCATCGTGAAGTTGAACCGCAGCAGGGCGTACGTCCCCATCTTCAGGAGGACGCCCGCCAGCATCACCGACACCGGAGTCGGCGCCTCGACGTGGGCGTCGGGCAGCCACGTGTGGAACGGAACGACGGGCACCTTCACCGCGAAGCCCGCGAACATGGCCGCGAACGCCGCGAGCTTCAGCGCCGCCGGGTCGAGCCCGACGGAGCCGCTCAACTCCCCGGCTTGCAGCGACTGCGTGATCTCCGGCAGCCCGAACGAGCTGATGGGGAGGTTGAATACCAGCGCCATGAAGCCGATGAACATGACGAGGCTGGCGATGTTCGTGTACACGAAGAACTTGATCGCGGCGTACTTCCGGCGCGGGCCGCCCCACACGCCGATGAGGAAGTACATCGGGACCAGCACGGCCTCCCAGAAGACGAACCACAGGAAGAAGTCGAGCGCGGTGAACACGCCCAGCAGGTTCGCCTCCATGAACAGCATGAGGCCGTAGAACTGCGACTGGCGCGTGTCGATGGGCGTCCACGCCGACACGATCGCTAGCGAGGACAGCACCGTCGAGAGAACGACCAGCGGGAGGCTGATGCCGTCGACGCCGACGAACCACTGGAGCTCGTAGCCGGCGACCGTCAGCCAGTCGAGTTGGGTTTCGTAGGCGATGCTCCCGGCCATGAGCGCGTTCCCGCCGGCGTCGAAGCCGGCCCACATGTACAGGCTCCCGACGACCGGCAGGAGGCTCAGCGCGAACGCGAGCTTCCCTGCGTACTCGTCGGGCGCCAGCATGACGACCAGCGCGGCGAGGAACGTGACTCCGATGAGTGCTTCGATAATCACAGTAACCACCCCCCGAGAACACCGAAGACGACAAGCAGCGCCGTCAGTCCCAGCGTCACCAGCGCGGCGTAGTTACTCACGACGCCGGTCTGGATGCGCCGGATCCGCGAGCCGGAGAACAGGCTCACGCTGGAGACGGCGTTGACGGCGCCGTCGACGACGCCCTGATCGAAGGTGTCCGCGGCGCGGGCGACGGGGAGGACGACCCGGTTCGCGAGGTACACCTGATACTCGTCCTGGTAGTAGTTGTCGTACAGCAGGTCCTTGACCGAGCCGAGCTTGTCCGTGTGCTCCTCGGGCGTCGGCACGGCGTACAGCTTGTACGCCACCACCAGGCCCGCGAGCGCCAGCCCGAGCGACACCGCCGCGCCCAGGAGGACCGTCGTCAGCTCGGTGCCGATGTACGCCGAGGAGTACGGGTCGATCTCGGCGTAGTGGTGGACCGTCAGATCCGAGAAGCCGCCGTCCAGCCACGAGTGCAGGAAGTCCACGTGCGCGCCCGTGAGGACGCGGACCGGCGCGAGGTTGACCGCGCCCGCGACCGTCGCGAGGATGCCCAACACCGCCAGTGGCCCCTTCACGTTCCAGCGCACCGACGCCGGCGACTCCGCCTGCTCGGTGCGGGCGTCGCCGTGGAACGTGAGGAACACCATCCGGAAGGTGTAGAACGCGGTGACCGGCACCGCCAGCAGGCCGAAGACGTACCCGACCAGCAGGAGCGGCTGTCCGGCCAACCCGTGAGTGAGCGAGTAGTAGAGGATCTCGTCTTTCGACCAGAAGCCGGCAAAGGGGAAGATCCCCGCCAGCGCCAGCGACCCGGCGAGGAACGAGTAGTAGGTGACGGGCATCTTGTCCTTCAATCCGCCCATGTCCCACATGTTCTCGTTGTGGTGCATCGCGAGGATGACCGAGCCGGCGCCCAGGAACAGCAGCGCCTTGAAGAACGCGTGGGTGAGCAGGTGGAACGTCGCGGCCACGTAGCCGCCCGCGCCGAGCGCGAGCATCATGTAGCCGTACTGCGAGATAGTGGAGTACGCGAGCACCTGCTTGAGTTCCCGCTTCACGATGCCCATCGTGCCGGCAAACAGCGCGGTGAAGCCGCCGACGAGGGCGATGACGCCCAGCGCCGTCGGCGAGACCGCATAGAAGCCGTACATCCGTGCGACGAGGTACACGCCCGCCGCGACCATCGTCGCCGCGTGGATGAGCGCCGAGACCGGCGTGGGGCCCTCCATCGCGTCGGGGAGCCACGTGTGCAGCGGGAACTGCGCGGACTTGCCGATCACGCCGCCGAGCACGAGCAGGCCGACGACGGTGAACCACGCCTGCGGCCCGAGGCCGAGGAACGTGTTGGCCGTGAACTCACCCGCCAGCGCCTGTTCGGCCAGCACCGGGAAGCCGGGCGCGGCCTCGGTGCCGACGAACTGTGCGGTGCCGAACGTCGCGAACACCGCGACGACGCCGACGAGGAAGAAGTAGTCGCCGAAGCGGGTGACCAGGAACGCCTTCTTCGCGGCCGACGGCGGGCCGGGCTCGCGGAAGTGGAAGCCGATGAGGAGGTACGAGCACAGCCCCACCAGCTCGAAGAACATGAACGCCATGAGCAGGTTGTCGGCGACGACGAACCCGAGCATCGACGCCGTGAACAGGCCGAGGCCGGCGTAGTACCGCGGGAGCCCGGTCTCCCCGTCGTCGTTCATGTAGCCGAGCGAGAACACGTGGACCAACAGCGCGACCAGCGTCACGATGACGAGCATCATCGTCGACAACGGGTCGATGAGGACGCCGAACGTCAGTTCGAGGCCATCGCTGCCGGGAACCGCCCCCGCCGCCCACGCGTAGATCGTTTCGTCGTACACCTCGCCACCCGCCACGGCGGCGGCCATCGCGATCGACAACACCAGCGACCCGGCGGTCGCCGCGATGCCGGGGATGGCGCCGCCCTTCGGGAGCAAGTCGCGCCCCGAGAGGGCGGTCCCGAGCGCGATCAGGAACGAGAGGAACGGGAGCAGTACGATGGCCGGCGCGAAGTCGAAGATTCCTGCCATATGTTACCACCTCATCGTCGTCGCTTCGGTCACGTCGATCTCGTTGAAGTTGCGGTACAGCACGAGGATGATCCCGATGCCGATGGCGACCTCGGCGGCCGCCAGCGCCATCGTGAACAGGCCGAACGTCTGACCCGTCACGTTGCCCCAGTAGTAGGAGAACGCGACGAGGTTGATGTTGGCCGCGTTGAGCATCAGCTCGACCGACATCAAAAACAGCAACGCGTTCCGGCGCGTGAGCAGCCCGAACACGCCGATGCAGAACACGGCGGCCGCCAGAAGCAGGTAGTACTGCGGCGGCACCATCAGTCGTCACCCCCCCGGAGCGTGTCGCGGATCTCCCGACCGCCGTCGGCGAGCACGCCGCCGATCCGGCCGTCCTCCTCGCGCTTCGCCAGGAACACCGCCCCGTCGATCGCGACGTCGAGCACGATTGCGATGAGGACGAACGCCACGACGAAGCCCTCGGCCGAGACGACCGTCTCGGAGATGACGTCCGTGTCGACGTTGAACATCGCGTAGCCGATGCTCGCGGTGATCGACGCGCCCTCGGGGAACCCGGCGGGCTCGCCGAACGACGCCTGCAGGAACACGATCGCGAGGACGGCGAACAGCGCGACCGCCGCCAGCCCGGGCAGCAGATGCCCCCCGAGTTTCAGCCGCGGTCGCGAGCCGGCGTCGCTCACGCGTCGGACACCCCACGTTGCTCCGGTTCAGCATCTCTGCGCACCAGCATCACGGCGAACGTGATGAGGATCAGGACCCCGCCCACGTAGACGAGGATCTGCATGGCGGCCAGCAACTCCGCCTGCAGCATCACGTAATGCACCGCGACGCTGAGGAGCGCGGCCCCGAGGAGGAGTGCGGAGTGCCACACGTCCTCGACGAGGACCACGCCCAAACTGCTCCCCACGGTGACGAGGGCGAACAGTGCGAACGCGATAGTCTCTACAACCATTACGCGACACTCCCGTCGGAGTCCGTTTGAAGGTTTCGAGAACGTTTGCGCGTGTGTGGATGCGCGTGTGCGAGTTTCGGAGCACTCGGCCGGATCGTTTTTATATGAGATTGCGGCGAGTCCACGAGCGCGGCGTCGCCCCGTCGAGGGATCGACTCCGACTCGGGCGGGGTCGCTCGGGACGCCGCCGGATCCGCCCAACGGTCCGGGTCGTCACCGGCACGTGGGGCGATCAGGCCGTCGATCAGATTCCGAGCGGATCGGCCACCCGGACTCTCGACGAGGTGTGGGCCGTCCCGGGGAGAAGCACATCGCTCTCGAGCGAGCGCGTCGAAGGAGAACCCGGCACGAGCGCCGGAACCGCGGCCGCATCGGCAACTGCGACCGGCTACTGGTAGTCGATCTCGCCGTCGCCCTCGCCGACCCACGCGCCGCGGTCGGGGTTGCGCGAGTTGAGCGGGTCGATCCCCTTGTACCAGGGGACGTTCTTCAGCTGCTCTTTGTTGTAGACGAACTCGTCTTTCGTGTCGGCGGTGAACTCGAAGTTCTGCGTCAGCAGGATCGCGTCCACCGGACACACCTCCTCACACAGCCGGCAGTAGATGCACTGCCCGATGTGGAGGTTGTACTGTTCGCCGTTGCGCTGGTCGTCCTGCACGATCTGGATCGTGTCGTTCGGACAGACGTTCTCACACTGGCGGCACCAGATGCACCGCTCCTGGGAGAACTTGTGGACCCCGCGAAAACGCGGGCTCACCTCGGGCGCGACGTCCGGGTACTCAACCGTGAACGTCGTGCCGTCCAGCGCGTGCTTCATCGTCGTCGCCATTCCTTTCAGGATTCCGATCATTGTTACGCGAGCACCCCCACGATGACCGCGGTGAGGACGAGGTTCGCAAACGCGAGCACCAGCATGCCCTTCCAGCCGATCTCGATGAACTGGTCGACGCGAAGCCGCGGGACCGCAGAGCGCAGCCACTGGGTGAACAGGAAGAACGCCCAGATCTTCGCGGTGAACCAGACGATCCCGAGCGCCGCCGGGCCGGGCCCGGCCGGGCCGCCGAGGAACAGCGTCGCCGCGATGGCGCCGCCCAGGAAGATGTGGATGAACTCGCCCAGGTAGATGAGCACGAAGTAGACGGAGGAGTACTCCGTCTGGTACCCGGCGACGATCTCGGTGGGCGCCTCGGGGATGTCGAACGGGTTCCGGCCGACCTCGGCGACGTTCGCCACCACGAACAGCACGAACGCGAACGGGTTCACGAACGCGAACCACTGCGGGATCGTGACGCCGGCGACCGAGATGAACGCGACCTGCTGGGCCTCGACGATCGCGCTCATCTGGAGCGTCCCCGTGAACAGCACGACGGAGACGCCGGTGACGATGAGCGGGATCTCGTAGGCGATGTTCGAGGCGACGGCGCGGAGGCCGCCGAGCAGGCTGTACTTGTTGTTCGACGCGTAGCCCATCATGATCAGCCCGAGCGAGGCGATCGAGGAGGCGGCGAACGCGAACGCCAGTCCCGTCTCGGGGTCGGCCAACTGCAGGCCGCTGCCCATCGGAATGACTGCGAAGCCGAGCAGCGCCGAGAACGGGATGAGGAGCGGCCCGAGGTCCCACGCGGGGCGGTCGGCGCCCTCGGGGACGATCAGCTCCTTCGAGAGAAGCCGGACCGCGTCGGCGACGATGACGAACAGGCCGAACGGCCCGATCCGGTTGACCGCGATGCGGTCGGTGAACGCCGCCGTGATCTTCCGTTTCGCCCACGGGCCGGCGAAGGCCGTGTTGATGAGCAGGAAGTTGGCGATGAGGAACGCGCCCAGCAGCGCGGCGACGACCTCGCCTGCGATCCCGTAGGCGTTGAGTCCCAGGAGGTTCGCGATGGTGTCGGGGAGCATCCCCTGTTGGAGCGGGACCGCCCCGGTCATCTGTCCACCTCGCCGAGGACGATGTCCAGGCTACCGAGCGCGGCGACGAGGTCGGGCACGTACTCGCCCTCGGCCATCTCGGGCAACGTCTGCAGGTTCGAGAAGCACGGCGACCGGATCTTGAAGCGGGCCGGCTTGTCCGTGCCGTCCGAGCGCATGTAGATGCCGAGCTCGCCTTTGGCGCCCTCGACCGCGCGGTAGATCTCGGTGTCGTCGTCCGGCTTCAGCGTCCGCGGGACGTTGGCCTGGATGGTGCGGTCCTCCTCGGGCCAGTCCTCGAGCAGGTCGATGCACTGCTCGATGATCTTCGCGGACTCCTCGACCTCACGCAGTCGCACGAGGAGGCGGCTGTAGTTGTCGCAGCCGTCCTCGGTGACGACGTCCCAGTCGAGCTCGTCGTAGTAGCCGTACGGGTCGTCGCGGCGGAGGTCGTAGTCGACCCCCGAGCCGCGGGCGACCGGCCCGGTCGCGCCGTAGTTCTTGGCGACCTCCGGCGGCAACACGCCCGTATCGATGGTGCGCATCTGGAGGATCTCGTTTCCGGAGATGAGGTCGTGGTACTCCTCCAGCGCCTCCGGGAGGTCCTCGAGGAAGTCGCGGGTCTTTTCGAAGAACTCCTCGCGGGGTTCGGGCAGGTCCCAGACGACCCCGCCGAGGCGGAAGTAGTTGAACATGAGCCGCTGCCCGGTCAGGTCCTCCAGGATGTTCTGGACCTTCTCGCGGTCCCGGATCGCGTACATGAAGATGGCGGTGAAGTCGCCGTACACGTCCAGCGCGAACGTCCCGACCGCGAGCATGTGCGCGGCGATCCGGCACAGCTCCGCGCCCATCGTCCGGATGACCTGCGCGTACTCCGGCACCTCGATGTCGGCCATGTCCTCGGCCGCGCGCGCGTACGCCCACTCGTTGAGCAGGCCCGCCGAGATGTAGTCCCAGCGGTCGGGGTACGGCATGATCTGGTGGCGATAGGTGCCGTTCTGGCAGATCTGCTCCTCACAGCGGTGGAGGTAGCCGATGTCGGATTCGACGTCGGCCACCTGCTCGCCGTCGAGCGTCGTCTTCAGGTGGAGGACGCCGTGGGTCGCGGGATGGTGGGGACCGATGTTGAGGAACATCGTGTCCGCGTCCTGCTCCGAGCGGGTATCCTCCTGCAGCGGGTTCGCGTTCTCGCGAAGCGGGACGACCTGCGGGCGGTCCTGATCGTAGTCGGCCGCAAGGGGGTGACCCTGCCACGTCTCGGGGAGGAGGATGCGGCGCAGGTCGGGGTGGTCGTCGTAGTCGATGCCGACCAGATCGTACGCCTCACGCTCGTGCCAGTCGGCCGTCCGGAACACCGGTTCGGCCGATTCGCTGACCGGGTTCTCCCGGTCGGTGGGGACGACGACGCTGACCTCCTGGGTCGGGTCGTCGAACTTCTTCAGGTGGTAGATGGACTCGTAGCGGTCCTCGTACTCCTGAGCGGTGACACACGAGAGGTGGTCGTAGCCGGCCTCGGTTTTCAGCGTCGAGAGCACGTCCTGCACCGCGTCCGGGCGGATCACGTAGCCGGGCGCGTTCAGGTGCTCCTCGCGACCGATCACGCGATCGCCCAGCAGCTCGGCGAGCTCGTCGGGGGACTGTTCCTCGACCGGTGCCGGCGCGTCCGGCTCGGGTTCTTCTAAACTCATGGTTACGGGGAGTCCGCCCAGTTGTACCGCATGACGAGGTCCTCCTCGTCGATCTCCCGTGCGAGCTGGTCGACGATCTCGTCGCGGTCGAGGTCGCCGAACTGCTCGAGCTCGTAGGGTTTCACCGTCACCGGCGACGACTCGCCGTTGGCGATGCGCTCCTGGAGCTTCGCCACGCCGTACACCAGCGCCTCGGGGCGCGGCGGACAGCCGGGGACGTGGATGTCGACCGGGATGACCTCCTCGGCGCCCTTGATCACGTTGTAGCCCTCCTGGAACGGGCCGCCGGAGATCGTGCACGAGCCCATACCGATGACGAACTTGGGCTCGGGCATCTGGTCGTACACGCGCTTCATCCGCGGCGCGAACTTCGAGACGATCGTCCCGGGGACGATGATCACGTCGGCCTGTCGCGGCGACGCGCGCGGCACACCGGCGCCGAAGCGGTCGAGGTCGTGTTTGACCGCGTAGGTGTGCATCATCTCGATGCTGCAGCAGGCGATCCCGAACTGCAGCATGAACATCGAGGAGCCCCGCACCCAGTTCATGAACTTGTCGAACTTGGTGAGGATGAACGGCGAGGAGCCGAACGCCTCGCGCAGCTTCGAGTTGAAGCGGTTGTCCTCGCCCGTCATCCGGGCGTCCCGGGTGTCGGTCAGTACCTGGCTGTCGTCCGTGACGAACGGTCTGTTGTCGCTGCTCATATCAGGAACGCTCCGTCTTCTGTCTCGCCGCACGCGGGCTGGAAACCCACTTCACGGCGCCCTGTCGCCACGCCCACACGAGTCCGACGACCAGTATCCCGATGAAGATCAGCATCGGAAGCAGCACCGTCGTCAACCCGACGCCCGCCTCCAGCGCGGGCCCGTAGATGACGGCCCACGGGAAGATCAGAACGGTCTCGATGTCGAACACGACGAACAGCAGCGCAACCATGTAGTACTGGATGTTGAACTGGATGCCCGTCGCCGACCCCGTCGGGATCTCACCGGACTCGTAGGTGGCGCTCTTGCCCTGTTCCGGCACGCTGGGGCGGAGGAGTGCGGACACCGTCATCATCGCAAGGGGGATGCCCACGCCCATCACCGCCAACGCGCCGATCGCTATCCATGCATTCATACCGGGTTCTCCGTATCATACGCCGGTTTGGCGGCCCCACAGATAAGTGCTTCACTTACGCGTGCACGCGCGGAACCGCCCCGAACGCCCCGATCGGAGTCGAACCGCCGGCCCGGTCGGCGAGGTGGGCGCCCTGCCTACGTCTCGTCCGAGCGGGACGTGCGGAACCTCTCGACCCCGAGGTCGTGGAGGTCCGCGGACACCTCGGCGACCCCACCCTTCAGGTTCTCGTGGTACTCGATCAGTCGCTCCTCGACCTCGTCGTGCTCCCGGGCGAGGATCTGTGCGGCCGACAGCGCCGCGTTGAACGACTTGCCCGCGTCGACGGCGACGATGGGCGCACCCGTCGGCATCCCGATCACCGAGTCGACGGACTTCTCCTGGACCGGCACGCCGATCACCGGGATCGGATACGCGAGGCTCGCGGTCATGTTCGGCAGGTCCGCCGACTTCCCGCCGGCCCCCGCGATGATAACGTCGAGGCCGCGGTCGGCGGCGGTCTCCCCGTACGCGTACATGAGTTCGGGAGTGCGGTGGGCGGAGACGACGTACGCCTCGTAGGTGAACCGCACCGCCGGCGGGTCGTCGAAGTCGGTCTGTTCGGCGAACCCCAGCTCGTCGAGCGCGTCGAACGCGCCCTGCATGGTGTCCAGATCCGAGTCCGATCCCATTATCACGCCCACGTCGGGGGTCGAGTCCGGGTCGACGTCGCTGGTCGCCTCCGATTCGAGTCGGTCGATGAGGTCCTGAACGGTTGTCATGGTCGGTCGGTTTCGTCGGTCGTCACTCGAAGGTCAGTCCGTCCCGCAGGTCGCGGGCGCGGGCGAGCAGGTCGTTGCGGGCGACGGTGTCGTCCGCTGCGGCGTCGCAATCGCGGTCGCCGTCGGCGCCGACGAGCGTCAGATGGCCCAGCTTCCGCAGCGGGCGGGCCTCCCGCTTTCCGTACCAGTGGAGGTTCGCGTTCGGCGCCGCGAGCACGTCGCCGACGCCCGACAGCGACGCCGGGCGCGGCTCGGGCACGTCGCCGAGAACGTTCGCCATCACGGTCGGCGCTCGCGCCTCGGCCGCCCCGAGGGGCCAGCCGAGGACGGCGCGAGCGTGCTGTTCGAACTGGGAGGTCGCCGCCCCCTCGATGCTCCAGTGACCGGAGTTGTGCGGGCGAGGGGCGACCTCGTTGACGGAGACAGTGCCGTCGGGCTCTTCAAACAGCTCCATCGCGAACACGCCCCGCCCGTCGAGCGTCTCCAGCGTGTCGAGCGCGACCTCGCGGGCGCGCTCGGCGACCGCCTCGGAACACCGGGCGGGCGCGACTGTCTCGCGCAGGATCTCCTCGCGGTGGACGTTCTCGACGACGGGGAACGCTCGACGTTCGTCGTCGCCGCGGACGGCCACGACCGAGAGCTCGCGCTCGAAGTCGATCAGCTCCTCGGCCATCGCGCCGTCGTCGCCGGCGCCGACCGCGGCCAGCTTGGCCTCGTAGTCGTCGCCCGGCTCGACGGGGAGGTTGCCGCGGCCGTCGTAGCCGCCGGTGCGGGCCTTCAGCATGCAGCCGTCGAAGCGCTCGACGGCGTCCGCCAGATCCGCGGCGGTATCGACGGCGACGAACTCCGGAACGGGGATCGCGGCGTCCGCGAACGTCCGCTTCTGGACGAGCTTGTCCTGGATCGTCCGCAGCGCGTCCGGCGAGGGGTGAACCGGCACGTCGTACTCCTCGCCGACCGACGCGAGCACGTCGGGGTCCGCGAGCTCGATCTCCAGCGTCAGCGCGTCGGCCCGCTCGGCCAGCTCACGGACGGCGTCGCGGTCGTCGAACGACCCCTCGATCTGCTCGGCGACGCGGGCGGCCGGACAGTCGGGGGTCGGATCGAGCACCACCACGTCGACGCCCAGCGGCGAGGCGGCCTCCGCGAGCATACGGCCGAGTTGGCCCCCGCCGACGACGCCCAGCGTCGGTCCGGGACAGGTCGGTGTCACGGGCGGCGGTTCGGCAGGTCCGCGAATAAATCTTGCTTCACGGCCCGATAACTGTACACGATCGTGGCTACCTCATCGACGATTCGACCCGGGTTCGAGCCCTTCGGTTCACTCGCGGGCGTCCGCGAGCGCCTCCTCGTCGATGAACACGACGATCCGTTCGGACCACAGCCGGAAGGCGTACTCCCGGGACTCGTAGCCGTCGAGGCGGGACTCCAGCTCCTCGGCGTCGTTGGGCTTGGCGATGACGACCGGCGGCATCTCCTCGGCCGGCGGGAGCCCCTCGTAGCGGGCCTCCGGCGGCGTCGAGGTGACGTTCGCGTCGTGGAGTTCGAGATACCACGGCGTCGGAAGCCGGGAGTGCCAGCTCGGTCCGCCGGGCGGCATCCGGTCGACGCTCGACTCGTCGGAGACGTACAGCCGCGTCCCGCGCCCGGTGCTCGTTCCCACCCACAGCACGTCGGCGCCCTCGTCGTTGTTTCGGGCGACGGCGCCGGCGTCCTGCAGCGCCTCCTTGTAGGCGTTCTCGGGCTGCGCCCACTGCAGCACCTGTTTGTCCTCCTCGGACGCGGAGTTCCAGTAGTCGGCGTTCGGGGCGGCGACGCCACCGACGGCCGCGAGCACGACCAACCCGGCGAGCGCCGCGGTGACGGCGTCCCCGCTCGCGACCGCACCCCGCACCGAGTCGGCGACCGAGGCGAGGCCCACCGCCGCGGGGATCGCCAGCGGGAGGACGATGTGGATCGCCGCCCACGGCGCCTGGATGTCCGTCGCGACGGGGTAGCCGACCAGCGACGCGGCGCCCCAGTACGTCGCGTACGCGACGAGCGAGCGGGTCCCCCGCGCCTCGCCGTAGCCGTCCGCGAGGAAACCCACGACCGCGAGCACGACGAGGACGCCCGAGCCGTACGCCAAGGTCTCCAGGATATCCCAGAGGTACGGGACGTACGGATGTCCCGAGTGGTCGCCGGAGGCCCACGTACCCCAGAACTTCTCGCCGGCCCCCCACGTCGCGTCGTGCAGCACCGACCCCAGCGTCGGCGCCGCGGCGTCGACGCCCGCGGTCCCGGCGGACGCCGACGCGACGCCCAGCGCCTGCCACAGGTCGGGGCGCGGCGCGTAGAAGAACGCGACGACCCCGAGGAACGTCGCGACGACGCCGACGGCGCCGAGCGGTCCCCAGACCGCGAGGTGGCCGAGGAAGCCGGCTTCCCAGCCCCAGTGTGCGTCCGGGTCGCGCTCGCGGACGCGACGCTCGATCCACCGTCTGGTTCGCGACCCCGCGGTCCACTCCTCGAGGAAGCGGCCGAGCGCGACCGCCTCGGCGACGAGGGCGTCCAGCGGCGACCCGGTCCGGCGGGCCGTCCGGACGAGGCGGTGATCGAGCAGGAGGACTCCGGCGCCGAGGAAGCACGCGAGATACACGAGCGCGTTCTCCTTCGCCGTGAATCCGAGCGCGAGCAGGGCGGCCGACCCGAACAGCGGGAGCGTCCGGCGCGTGTCGATCGCGTACACGACGAGCGCGAACGCGGCGACGGCGAACGAGCCGACGAGTACATCGCCGCGCATGAACCGACCGTAGTAGACGAGCAGCGGGTCGACCGAAAGCACCAGCGCGAGCGCGACCACCTCGCGATCGCGGAGCCGGTGCCGAAGCAGCAGCGCGACCAGCGGGAGTAGCCCGCCGACGAGGGCGACCGGGAGCCGCGCGGCGAAGTCCGAGGCACCGATCAGATCGAAGAGGGCGTTGTTGACGACGGGGAGGAACGGCCCGTGGATGATCGGCCGGTAGAAGAACTCGCCGGTGGCGTCGAACCGAAGGATCCAGTAGCCGACGCGTCCCTCGTCCCAGTGGAAGATCCGCTGCCCGAGCTGGACCGTCCGGAGCAGCAGCGACCCGACGACGATCAGGAGGACGGCGGCCCTCGCGGGGTCGTCGACGCGATCGCGGAGGGCGGCCAGCGGCGAGTCGTCGCCGCTGCTGGGCCCGATGCCGGCATCGACGGACGCGGCGTCGTCGCCGTCGCTCGGCCCCTCGGCGTCGACGGCGGCGTCCGAACCGACCGCGTCGGCGGGAGCGTCGCCGTCGCCCTCGGTCCCGTCGGGGGCGGACTCGTCCCCGCCGGCGGGGTCACTCATTGCGCAGCGGTCGCACGCCGCCGGTAACAACTCTTGTGGAATGGATCGTCGGATCCGTTCCGCATCGGACGCACCCGCCCGGACACATCCGCCCGGAACGGTACGCATTTCTGCGGGCCGGCCGTCGGCTCGCACAATGACCGAGACGACACTCGGCCTGGTGGTCGCGCGCTACTACGCGTCCATCGCCGAGGCCATGGAGGAGTCCGCCCGCGAGGCGCTCGCCGAGCGCGGCGCCGCCGTCGCAGAGACCGTCGACGTCCCCGGCGCCTACGACACGCCGCTGGCGGCCGACCGGCTGGCCCGCCGCAACGACATCGATGCCGTCGCCGTCGTCGGCACCATCGTGTCCGGCGACACCGACCACGACCAAGTGATCGGGCAGGCGATCGCGACGAAGCTTGCGGAGGTGAGCCTCGACCGCGACACGCCCGTTACCTTCGGCGTATCCGGACCGGGCCAATCGGGGGCCGAAGCGCGCGAGCGCGCCGAGAAGGGTGCCGAGGCCGCCGACGCCGCCGTGGATCTCGCGGAGGAGCTTCCCGCCCCGGAGGTGGCCGCATGAGTGGACAGGAAGCCGGCGACGGGTTCGCCTACGACTTCGCCGACCGCGTCGGCCGCGTCGAGCCGTCGGCGACGCTGGCCATCTCCAACGCCGCGAACGAACTGGAGGAGGCCGGCCACGACGTGGTCGACCTATCGGTCGGCGCGCCCGACTTCCCCACGCCCGAGAACGTCGTCGAGGCCGGCAAGGACGCGATGGACGCGGGCCACACGGGCTACACCTCCTCGAACGGCGTCCCGGAGCTGAAGGAGGCCATCGCCGAGAAGCTCCGCGCCGACGACATCGACGCCGACGCCGACGACGTGATCGTCACGCCCGGCGCCAAGCAGGCGCTGTACGAGACGGTCCAGACGCTCGTGGACGACGGCGACGAGGTCGTCCTCCTCGACCCGGCGTGGGTGTCCTACGAGGCGATGGTGAAGCTCGCGGGCGGCGATCTCGCCCGCGTCGATCTGGCTCCCCACGGGTTCTCGCTGGCCGACGGCCTCGACGACCTCGCGGCGACGGTCTCCGACGACACCGAGCTCCTGATCGTTAACTCGCCGTCGAACCCGACGGGCGCCGTCTACTCCGACGAGGGGCTGGAGGGCGTTCGCGACCTCGCCGTCGAGCACGATTTCGCGGTTATCTCCGACGAGATCTACGACGAGATCGTCTACGGCGTCGAGCAGACGAGCCTCGCGAGCCTAGACGGGATGGCCGACCGCACGGTCACGATCAACGGTTTCTCGAAGGCGTACTCGATGACGGGCTGGCGGCTCGGCTACCTGCACGCGACGGGCGACCTGGTGTCGCAGGCGGGCAAGCTCCACAGCCACTCCGTCTCGTGTGCGACGAACTTCGTCCAGCGCGCGGGCATCGAGGCCCTTCGCAACACCGACGAGTCCGTCGAGGAGATGCGCGCGGCCTTCGAGTCGCGCCGCGACATGCTCGTCGACCTGTTCGACGACCACGGCGTCGACGTGACCGTCCCCGACGGCGCGTTCTACATGATGCTCCCGGTGGCCGACGACGACTCCGCGTGGGCCGAGGAAGCGATCCAGGACGCGCACGTCGCCACGGTCCCCGGCTCCGCCTTCGGTGCGCCCGGCTACGCCCGCATCAGCTACGCCGCGAGCGAGGAGCGCCTTCGGGAGGGAATGCAGCGCCTCTTCGACGCCGGTCTCCTCGGCGACGACTGAGGAAGCGAGAAAGCGACGACACCGACTCCCCGCCGCGGGTTCTCGCGGGAGTCCGGGTTCGACGATCCCCGACGAACCACCGACAGCGACGCCCGTCCAACCGGCGAACGACGGCGCCCGTCCGGGCCTCGGGTGGGACTGAAAGGGGCCGCCGGTCTCGGCGAAGGCGCGGAGCGGTCAGCACCGCAGGCGAGGGAGCATAGCGACCGAGCCGAGGAGCGCGCCGCCCGCACCGAGTCGAGACCGGCGGGGGCTTTCGCGGTCGTGTTCACGGCGTCGATCGCCCCACCGATCGCGGGGCCCATGCTACCGCGTGGCGAGATTTTATCAGTCGCGCCGGAATCAACCGTGTATGGACGGGATCCACGACATCGGCGGGATGGACTCCTTTCACGAGCTCCCGCCGGACCAACCCGACGACGCCAGCCCGTTCCACCACGAGTGGGAGGGCGTCGTCCAGTCGCTGTACATCACGGGCCTCGGCTCCGACACGTTCGAACTCGACCGCTTCCGGTACACGCTGGAGGGCGACGACCCCGAGCGCTATCTGACGGTCCCCTACTACGAGCGCTGGCTGGGCGCCCTCGAGACGCTGTTCGTCGAGGCGGGCGTCGTCGACGCCGCGGAGCTTCGCGACCGTGCCGAGGCGATAGCCGCGGGCGAGGCCGAGGTGCCGGACGTGGATGATCCGGAACGCCTCCCCGCGCTGCTTGAGGGCGTCCGCGAGAAGTACCTGAGCCGCCGCGGCGACGGCGACCCGGCGTTCGCCGTCGGCGACCGAATCCGGGTGGCGAAGCGTCACCCCGCGGAACACACGCGGTGTCCGCGCTACGTCCGCGGCGCCGTGGGCGAGATCGTCGCCGACCGCGGCGCGCACGTGTACCCCGATGAGAACGCCCGGAAGGGAGGCGACGACGAGCGCGCCGAACAGCTGTACAACGTCCGCTTCGACGCCGAGGATCTGTGGGGAGAGGGCTGCACCGACGCCGACGGCCTGCACATCGAACTGTGGGAGCCGTACCTGATCGACCGCGAGGCCGAGTAGCCGACCGACCCCGAATCGCCGCGGGTCGAGGCGAACGCCTAAGCCCCCACACGCGTCACCATACCTCATGACCGACGACCACGGCACTCGCGACGACGACGCCGACCCGCCGTCCCACCCGGACCCGGAACTCCGCGACGAGATCGACCCGCAGGCGAGGGCGCGTGCGCTCCAGTCGCTGTTGACCGAGAAGGGAATCTTGAGCACCGACGCCGTCGACGAGGTGATCGCGACCTACGAGGGCGACGTGGGGCCGATGAACGGCGCCCGGGTCGTCGCGCGGGCGTGGACCGACCCCGAGTACCGCGAGTGGCTGCTGGAGGACGGTATCGAGGCCGTCGCCGACCTCGACATCTCCGTGAACGACGAGGTGATGGAGCTGCGGGTGATCGAGAACGCCCCCGACACGCACAACGTCGTCGTCTGCACGCTGTGCTCGTGTTACCCGTGGGCCGTGTTGGGGCTGCCGCCGACGTGGTACAAGTCGCCCGCGTATCGATCGCGCGTCGTGGACGAGCCGCGCGCGCTGTTGCGCGAGGAGTTCGACACCGACCTGGACGACTCGGTCGACGTCGAGGTGTGGGACTCCAACTCCGAGGTGCGCTACATGGTCCTCCCGCAGCGTCCCGAGGGAACCGAGGACCTGAGCGAGGCGGAGCTGGCAGAACTCGTCTCCCGGAACGCGATGATCGGCGTCGAGCGCCTCGGCGACGGCGGCGCCATCGCCTCCGACGGCGGCGCGCGGGCGGCGCAGGGCGACTCCGGCGCGGACGCGGGCGCCGGTGCGGACGCGAGCGCGACCGCCGAGTTCGACACCGCGGGCAAGCCGATCCCCCGCGTCGACGACGACGGCCCGACGTTCGCGGAGCCGTGGATGGCGCGGTCGTTCGCGCTCGCGGTTGCGCTCACCGACGAGGACGAGCCGGGCCGCGCGTGGGACGACTTCCAGCGCGAGCTCGTCGCCGAACTCGACGCCGACCCGGGCGCCGAGGACGGGAGCGACGCCGACTACTACGGGGCGTGGCTCGCGGCGCTGGAGCGCTTCCTGACCGAGCGCGACCTCGTCGACGAGGCGGACTTCTCCGCCCGCGCGACCGCGTTCGCCGACGGCGAGCGCAACGCCCACGAGTTCGTCGAGGGCGACCCCCACGCCCACGCCGACCAGTTGCCCGAGGGCCACGCGGACGGCTCGGACCACCACGGCCACGGCGACGATCACGACCACAGCCACCACCACTGATCGTCGCGGCCGCGGGGCGAACCGCTCGGCGCACGGAGATTTATCCCCGAGAGGGACCCAGCACCGGTATCGAATGCGCGTCGCCGACCTCCCGCTGGCCCCCGAGTACGTCGACCACTTCGAGCAGGCGGGGATCGCGGAGCTGTACCCGCCGCAGGTCGCGGCGGTGGAGGCGGGCGTCTGCGACGGCGACGACGTCGTCGCCGCGGTGCCGACGGCCTCCGGCAAGACGTTCGTCGCCGAGCTCGCGCTCCTGACGGCCGACGGCCCGGGGCTGTACGTCTGCCCGCTGCGCGCGCTCGCCCGCGAGAAGTACGAGGAGTTCGACGCGCTCCCGGGCGTCGACGCCGGCATCTCCACCGGTGACTACGACTCGGCCGCGAGCGATCTGGCGGATAACGACATTATCGTCGCGACCAGCGAGAAGGTGGACTCGGCCATTCGCAACGGCGCCGAGTGGGTCGACGACCTCGCGTGTGTCGTCGTCGACGAGGTTCACCTGCTCGGGTCGCCCGGCCGCGGCCCCACGCTGGAGGTGACGCTCGCGACCCTCCGCCGGCGGACGCCAGAGGTGCAGGTCGTCGCGCTGTCGGCCACGGTCGACAACCCCGAGGACATCGCGGCGTGGCTGGACGCCGAGCTGGTGGAGTCGACGTGGCGCCCGGTCGACCTCCGGGTGGGCGTCCACGCCGACGACGAGGTGCGGTTCGACGACGGCACCGGCTTCCCCTCACCCGTCGACGCCGACGACCCCACGAGCGACGCGGACACCGAGGCGACGGTCGACCTCGTCCGCGGCGCCGTCGAGGACGGCGGCCAGGCGCTGGCGTTCGTCAGCTCCCGGCGGGAGGCGGAGGCGCTGGCCGACCGATTGAGCGAGGAGCGCCTCGCGGCGGTCGCGGCCGAGGTGGACCGCGACGGCGACGACCACGACGCTTCGGTCGCCGACCCCGAACGCGCCGCCGCCGAGGTCGCCGAGGAACTCCGGGAGGCGGGCGGCACTGGAACCGGCGAGCGCCTCGCCGAGGCGGCCGCGTGGGGCGTCGCGTTCCACCATGCCGGCCTCTCCTCGGACCACCGCGCGCTCGTCGAGCGGGCGTTCCGCGAGCGCCGGCTGGCGGTCATCTGTGCGACTCCGACCCTCGCCGCCGGCGTCAACGTCCCCGCGCGGCGGGTGGTCGTGCGCGACCAGCGGCGCTACACCGGCGAGGGGACCGAGTGGCTCCCCGTGCTGGAGGTGCACCAGATGTGCGGACGGGCGGGTCGCCCGCACCTCGACCCGTACGGCGAGGCGGTGCTCGTCGCCGACGACGCCGACGGGCGGGAGGAACTGTGGAGCCGCTACGTCACCGCCGACCCCGAGCGGGTGGAGTCGAAGCTCCGCGACCCCGCCGCGCTCCGCACGCACACGCTCGCGCTCGTCGCCACCGGCCTCGCCGGGTCGCAGGCCGCGGTGCTCGACGCGCTCTCCGGCACCTTCTACGCCTCCCGGACCGCGAACCCCGACCTCGGCGGCGCCGTCGGCGACGCCATCGCGAGCCTCATCGACGACGGGATGCTGGCAGCGGCGGAGGCGGCGGAGGCGGGGGGCGGGACGGCGAAGGGGAGCGCCGGCGGCGACGGAGGCACCGGAGACGCCGGCAGCGGCATCGAGGCGACCGACCTCGGCGCGCAGGTGTCCCGGCAGTACGTCACCCCCGAGACGGGCGTCCGGATCGTGGAGGGGCTGGAGGCGGTCGCGGGGATGAACGACGAGGACGTGACCGAGCTGACGGCGTTCGAGATCGTCTGTGACACCCCGGACATGGTCGACACCTACCTCGGCAACGCCGAGCGCGCGGAGATCTACCAGTTCGCCCGCGATCGCTCGGCGGAGCTCACGACGGGAATGAGCGAGGCCACCGACTTCGAGGCGTGGCTGGAGTCGGTGAAGACCGCCCGGATCCTGACGGAGTGGGTCGACGGCGCGAGCGTCGAGGAGCTGGTCGAGGCGTACCGGATCGGCCCCGGCGACCTGGAGTCGCGGATCGAGCGCGCCGAGTGGCTGCTGGGGGCGGCCGACGCGCTCGCGGACGTGGTCGGCGTCGACATGCCGACCTTCGCGTCCGCGCGGTCGAAGCTGTGAGTCGGGTCAGTCCCGATCCCCGCGCTCGTAGGCGCCAGCGTTCCGGAGTTCCCCGGCCTCGCGGAGCACCCCGGGAGTCCGGCACACGCCCGGCTCGCCGGCCGCCTGCGGGACGACGCAGTTGTTGCAGTCCTCGCAGACGACCGCGACGCCGTCGGCCGCCGCGCCCTCCCGGAGCAGGCGTGCCGGCAACTCGGGTTCGGCGTAGAACGGGCGGGCCATCCCCACCGCATCGGCGACGTCGCCGAGCAGGCCGTCGATCGTCTCTCGGTCTCTGATCCCGCCTTCACACAGCACGGGCACGTCGACGCGGCCTCGGACCCTGCCGCAGAGATCGGCGTTCCACGCCGGCTCGCGGGAGTAGACGAGCGACTCGGTCCAGTTCGCGGCGGCGACGAGCGCGGCCCGCGGGCGCGACCCGAACGCGTCGACGTACCCCTCGCGGAAGCGCTCGTCGCGCCACGACCGCCCGGGAAACGCCCCCCGTATCACGCTCATGTCCCAGAACACCGAGCCGTTCACGGGGACGAGCGCGTCGTAGCCGGCGTCCGTGAGGCGCTCACACAGGCGGACGCAGTCACCCGCCGACAGGGTCGGCCCGATCCCCGGCGGCGCCTCCGTTTCGGCGGGCACCTTCGTCAGCACCGGTACGTCGCCGGCGCGCTCGCGGATCTCCGCGAGGACGACCTCGAAAAAGCGGGCGGGGTCGTCGAACTCGTCGTCGCGACGGTTGTAGAACGGCGAGGCGAACTGGTGGAGGATCCCCATGTTGGCGCCCGCGAGATGGACCAGATCGTAGCCGGCATCGACGGCGGCGGCCGCCGAGCGCCCGAAGTCCGCGGCGAGTTCGTAGCACTCCTCGGTAGAGAGGACGTGGGCGTCGTACTCGAGGAAGCCGAGTCGGTCCAGCAGGCGGAGGGGGCGGGGCGGGCGAGAGACGGCGAGTTGCCGGAGGTCCGGGTTGCGCTCGCGGTGACCGCGGTGCCACGTCTCCATCGAGCGCAGGCCGCCGTGTTCGAGCTGTATCGCGATCCGGCCGCCGTGCTCGTGGATCGCGTCCGTGAGGCGTTCGAGGCCGGCGACGAAGTCAGGATCGTGGACGCGGGTCATCCCCGGCGCGGCACAGCCGCCCTCGCCGCGGACGATCGTGGCCCCCTGGCAGACGAGGCCCGCGCCGGCGGCGGCCGCCGGCTCCAGCTCGTCGACCAGCGTGTCGACCGCGTCTGGACCGTTGCCCGCGTGTTCGAGCAGCGGCGCGCGGTAGAGCCCGTTCGAGAGCGTGACACCTCCGATCTCCAGCGGGTCGGTGATCGCCGGCACGGGCGAACGCTCGCGCTCCGGGAGCATGAACGCTCGGCCGGGAGATCCCGGCAGGGGGGCCGTCGCCGGCGCGGACGGCGGGCGCGGTCTCCGTCTGTCGTGCGGGCGGTTCGGCGCCTCAGGCGCGGCGTTCGCTGATCTCCTCGGCGACGCGCTCGCCCGGGCGGCGGAGTTCGTCGGACTCGACCTCGTACACGTAGCCCGAGACGGTCACGTCCTCCGGGATCAGCTCGTGGTTCTCCAGGAACTCGACCTGCGCGGCGCAGGCTTCGTCGATGTCGTCGGTCATCCGGACCCACTCATCGACGCTCGCGTCGCCGATATCGAGTTCGGGAAGCGCGGGGTCCAGATCGACCTCGTCGAGATCGACGCCCGCCGCCTCGGCCTGCGCTTCGAGGCCCGCGGCGACGTCGTCGTCGCTCGCGGACATCATCCCGCAGTCGGTGTGGTTCACGACGACGATCTCGTCGGTCTCGAAGAAGTTGGTCGTCAGCGCCGCCGAGCGGATCACGTCGTCGGTCACCTTCCCGCCGGCGTTGCGGTAGATCTGTGCGTCGCCCAGTTCGAGGCCGAGCGCGTCCTCGACGGGGATGCGCTCGTCCATGCAGGCGACGACGAGGAGGTTCTCGTCGGTGGGGATCCCCTTGCGTCGCCGTCGCGCCCAGTCGTCCCGGGCGTCGACCGACTCGTCGACGTGCTCGTGGACGTGGCTGTGCTCGTGGTCGTCGGCGTCGGTGTCGGACATCGTCGGATCACACGGGCCGCACCGACGGGGTCGTTGTGTCATCCGCGAGAGCGACCGGTGATCCCGGAAAGCGGAAACGATAGCCGGTTCGAGCCGACCGTGGCGCCCGGTCACTCCCCACCGATACCGACCTGCTCGTGCGTGTGGTGGTAGAACTCCACCAGCGGCGTCCCGTCGTCGCCGGCGACGGGGTCGAAGCACACCCGACAGTAACGCTCGTTGTCGAGGAGGTTCACCAGCAGTCCGGCGTCGTGAACCGAGACGGAGTCGTAGGCGGCGTCGCAGACCGGACACGTCGCCGGCGGGTCGGCGGGAACGTCCACGTTCGTCCGTCGGCCGCGACGGCCAAAGCGGTGACGCCGGCGTCGACGACCGTGTGAATGTGTGACGTTCTCGGACCACGCTTTTTCTGTCCGGGAACAGACGTGTTGTCGTGATGATCCAAGTGTTCGACCCACGTCACGCGCGATAGTCCGTCCGTCCCTCCGGCGTCGTTTTCCGCGATTCCGGCGTGCTGGCGGGCGGTCCCGCGCCCGTTCGAACCGTTCGTCGACCGCCTCCCACCCACGCCACCATGTACACGACACACCCACGCACGCAGTCACCGCACGAACGACGACGGCGCGACCCGTCGCTCGCGGTCGCGGTCGCGCTCGCCCTGCTCCCGCTGATGACGCTCGCGGCCCTCCGCCGCCCGAACCTCGCGCTCGGCCTCCTCGCCGGCGTTCTCGGTCCCCGGCTCCTCCGCGCAGCCGGTCGACGGCTCTGCACGCACGCCGCAATCCGGTTCGCGGTCGGGCAGCCGGCGTAGCCCGGCAGTCGGACGGCCAAGCCGAAACCGCACCCTGACAGCGGGCGTCGCCGGCGGATCACGCCGACTTCGCCGCCTCTCGAACCGTCTCGAACTCCTCCTGTGAGTACGCGATGAACCGAACGTCACTCAGCGACTCGGGATCGAACGCACGGATCTCCTCGACGATGATCCCGGCTCCCTCGCGGAGGGCGAAGCCCGCGACGCCACAGCCGAGCGCGGGGATCACGAGCGACACACAGTCGCGCTCGTCGGCGGCCGCGAGGGCGTTCCGGGTCGCGTCGCGGACGCTCGCCTCGGTGGCCTTCCCGTCCCCGTAGTGTGGCATCGCGGCCGCGTGGATCACGTACTCGGCGTCGAGGTCGTACGCGTCGGTGACGGCGACCTCGCCCAGATCGATCGGTCCCTTCGACATCGCTTCCTCGTTCAGGCCGACCCCCGCAGCCCGGCGGAGCGCGCCGGCGACGCCGCTGCCCATCTTCAGGCTGGTACCGGCGGCGTTCACCAACGCGTCTGCCGACTGGCCGGCGATGTCGCCCCGGATCACCTCGAACTCCATGTTCGGGGGATCCGTGTCGATCCGCAAATCGTTTGTCCGGCTGCGGTGACGGTGCTTCCCGCGTATATCGGCCTTACTCCTCGTCCTCGCGACCGTGCGGGTCGTCGGCGTCGGGGTCGTCGACTGCGGGGTCGTGACGCGCGTACCACGCGGTCAGCTCCTCCAGCCGGTGGATCGCGCGGTCGGGCGTGCCGATGTTGTGGTGCTCGTCCTCGTACAGGACGAGGCGCGCCTCGACGCCCTGCTTCCTCGCGGCGACGTACAGCTGCTCGCTCTGGCTCGGGGGACACCGCCAGTCCTCCTGCCCGGCGGTGACGAGCAGCGGCGTCTCGATGTTCCCCGCGTCGGTGATCGACGACGAGGCGTCGATGCCCTCCGGGTTCTCCCACGGGAGCCCGTACTCGTTCTCCATCCAGATGTGGGAGTCGTCGGTCCCGTACGCCGAGCGGAGGTCGTAGATGCCGTGCTCGGGCGCGGCCGCCGTGAAGAGATCCGGCTCCTGCGTGACGAGGAACCCCTGCGCGATGCCGCCGTAGGAGAAGCCGTAGCCGAACACGCGCTCGTCGTCGACCCAGCCGCGCTCGACCACGTCGGCGACGCCGTTGGCGATGTCGGTCACCTCGTGGGTGCCCCACTGGCCGCGCAGTGCCTCGGCGAACTCCCGGCCGTACGAGGAGCCGCCGCGGTAGTTCGGCCGGAGGACGACGTAGCCGCGACTCGTCAGCGCGGCGTGGTCGAAGCTGAACACCGGCTCGTCGTAGCTGATCGGGCCGCCGTGGATCGCGACGACGAGCGGGTGGTCGCCGTCCGAGAGGTCCACGTCGGGGTCGTGATACACGATCCCCGAGATCGTCTCGCCGTCGCTCTCCCACTCGATACGCCTCGATTCGGGCATCGGATACGCCTCGGTGAGGTCGGCGTTGACCGCGGAGAGCCGCGTCAGCGACGCCGCCTCGCTCTCGGATTCGGCGTCGAGGTCCGCCGAATCGACGCCGTACACGTCCTGTCCGTCGCTCGGATGCGAGAGGACGACGCCCGCGCGCTCGCCGTCGGCCGAGAGGTCGAAGCCGGCCATCGCGCGGTCGGTCCCCTGCGCCTCGAAGACGCGCTCGGCGGCGTGATCGTCGGCGTCGTCGCCGGCGGCTCCGGCCTCGACCGCGTCGCCACCGGCGTCGACGCGCATCAGCCGGGTGCGCGCCTCGTCGGCGAACAGGCAGTACAGCGTCCCCTCGTCGGCCCAGACTGGCGCGCCGCCGCGGGCGACCGTGCGGTCGAGATCCGCAGTCAGCGACGCGTACTCGCCGTCCTCGTACAGGTACACCTGCGTCGGGATGCACCAGTTCACGGGGTCGCCGCCGAGGAAGGCGAGTCTGTCGCCGTCGGGCGACCAGACGGGCGCGTTCGCCGAGAGGTCGCCGTCGGTGAGCTTTCGAAGTCCGGTGCCGTCGGGCGCGATCGTGAACACGTCGCGAACGAGCGTGTCGTCGGGCTCGTCCTCGCGACAGGAGGTGAACGCGATGCGGTCGTTCGCGCCCCAGTCGGGCTGGAGCCCCGAGAGGTCCTGATAGGCGCCGCCGCCGTGCGCGTCGTCGAGGCGCTCGGCCTCGCCGGTGTCCGCGTCGACGACGTGGAGGTACGTGCGGACGGTGTCGGTGTAGCCGACGCCGTCGAGCTTGTGCTGGAGGCGCTCCGTCTCGACCGGCTCGCCTTCCGTCCGGCCGTCGAGGTACGCCCGTTCGGCCTCGGTGGGGTCGCGCGCGGCGACGGCGAGGCGCTCCCCGTCGGGGCTCCAGTCGAACTCCTTCGCACCCTCCTCGAAGTCGGTGATCTGTGTCGCGTCGCCGCCGAGCGCGAGGTCGAACGCCCACACCTGCCGGGTCGGCTCCTCGTCGCCGTTGTCGCCGTTGGCGGGGGCGTCCTCCGCATCCTCGTCGTCGTCCGACTCGTCACCGTCGTCGCGCCCGACGCGACGTTCGGCGTCCTCGTCGCGCGCGGCGAGGAAGGCGAGTCTGTCGCCGTCGGGCGACCACGCGGGCGCGGAAGCCCCCGAGACGCGGGTGAGGCGGTGTGGATCGCGGCTCCCGTCCGCGGGCGCGACGAACAGCGACCCGACCGGCTCGTCGGCGTCGTCGTCGTACTCGGTGGTGGTGAACGCGACCCGGTCGCCCGTCGGCGAGACCGCGACCTCGCCGACCTGCGTCAGGTCGTAGAAGGCGTCCAACGGTAGTTCCGTCATGAAACGTGGTGCCGGTGGCCGCCGGAAATAGCTTCGTCATCCGGTCGTCGCGGCCGCATCCGCGGTTCCGGCGTGCTGTCGTGGTCGCGTCGCAGCCGTGGTCACATCGCCGCCACGGCCGGAGCCGCCCGCGGGAACCGGGGCGTTGAAGCGCCGGAGCGGCCCATCCCCGACAATGACCGACGATGACGGCGGTCCCGAACGCGGGGACCGCGAGGACGCCACGGACGGCCACGATACCGTGGACGACGGCGACGCCGCGGACGCCTGGGACGCCGCCGGTGTTCCGACCCCCGAGGCGCTCGCGGAGACCGCGGAGGCGGCGGTTCGCGCGGCCGGCGACTACCTCGCCGAGCGCTTTCGAGACGGCGGCACCGTCGGGGAGTTCCACACGGACGACGTGAAGGCCGAGGCGGACGAGGCGGCCGAGGAGCTGGTGTTCGGGGAGATCCGCGGAGAGTTTCCGGGCCACACGCTCCACGGCGAGGAGTCGGGGCGCTCGGGCGACGGGCGCGTGGAGTGGATCGTCGACCCGCTCGACGGAACGAACAACTACGCGATCGACTACCCCTCGATCGCCAGCGCCGTCGCGGCGCAAGTCGACGGCGAGACGCTCGTCGCCGCGGTCCACGAGCCGCTTGTCGACGACTGCTACGTCGCCGTCCGCGGCGCGGGCGCGACGGTGAACGGGGAACCGCTGGTGGTGACACCGCGTGGCAGGCCCCTCGATCGCTCGACGCTCTCGCTCGTCGTCGGGCTGCCGGCCGTCCGCGACGAGGAACTCCGCACGGAGGCGGACGCCGTCCGCGACGCGCTGTCGGGGCGGTGCAAGCGGGTGCTTGAGACGTGGTCGCCGTGCGTCGACTGGGGGCTGCTCGCCCGCGGGAGCATCGCCGGCGTCGTCTGCGCGTACCCCGACCCGTTCGAACAGGCGGCCGGCGAGCTGCTCGCGAGCGAGGCGGGCGTCGTCTCCGTCTCGGGCGACGGCTACTACGTCGGCGCCGTCGACGAGGCGACGCTCACGGCGCTCGTGGAGGCGCTTCCCGACCAGGTCCGAGAATCAGTCCGCGGGTGAGATCGCGGGAGGGGGCTGTGCGGAGAGATAGCTCCGAACGGCCGGCGTCGCTCCCCGAGTCACCGGCGTGCGCGCCGGTACCCCCACGCGACTCCGACCGCCGGAACCGCGAGCACGAGCAGGTACGGGAGCGCGTACGCGGTGAGGACGACCGCGCCGCGGCCGAGAACGATCACGCCCTGGACGGAGTCGAGGAACGCCTCGGTCAGCGGCGTCTCGTACCACGCGCTCCGCTCGGGCGGCTCGTAGTCCGGCCGGGGTTCGCGAAGCTCGACGGTGATCGTCGAGTAGGCGACGCGGCGTTCGAGGCCCTGAAGCCGCGCCTCGGTGCGTTCGATCTCCGTTTGCACGTCCGAGAGCTCGCGCTGGACCGCGAGCACGTCCTCGGTGTCGTTGGCTCGGTCGTACAGCTCCCGAAGGCGGTCCCGCTCGGCGCGGAGGCTCTCCAAGCGAGCCTCCAAGTCGACGATCTGCGAGGTCACGTCCTGCGTCGACTGCTCGACCGATCGGACCTCGCCGGTCCCGTTGATCGCCTCCATCGCGCCGGAGTAATTGTCCGACGGCACGCGGAGGACGAGCCGGCCGGTCGTCCACGTCTCGTTGCCCTCACCGCGGACCTCCGTCCGCGAACTGCCGACGTAGCCGCCGCGCTCGCGGACCATCGCGGTCAGGTCCGCGCTGGCGGCCTCGTAGTCGTCGACGCGAAGCTCCACGGTCGCCTCGTAGATCAGCTGGCGGTCGGCCACCTGTGCGTTCACGTTCGCGCCGGCGCCGTCGCCTCCGGAGCCGCCGCCTCCGGACCCTTCGTCGGCCGACTCGGGTGCGGCCGTCGCCTGCGCGTCAGCCTCCAAGCCCGTCGCCGCGCCGTCCCCACCGCCGCCCGCTCCGGCGCAGCCGGCGAGCACCACGAGCAGGACACAACAGACCGTCGCGAGTGAGCCACGTCGCATACGACACCGTACCGAGGCGGCGCGTATACCCGTTCGGTACGCTCAAAGGGCCGTTTGACCCTTCCGTGCGCGGCGCCTACGGATCGTATGCAGCGACGCCTGCTGTCGATGCGGTGGCGCGACGCCCTGTTCGCCCACTGGCGCGTCGACCCCGCGACGGTGGAGGCCCGCCTCCCGGATCCCCTCTCGGTGGCGACACACGAGGGCGACGCCTACCTCGGGGTCGTCCCCTTCGAGATGACGGACATCCGGCCGCGCGGGGCGCCGTTCGGGCTGTCGTTCCCGGAGCTGAACCTCCGGACGTACGTCACCGACGGCGACACGAAGGGGGTGTACTTCTTCAACCTCGACGCGGCCGACCCGATCGGTGTCGGCGTCGCCCGGGCGCTGTTCCGGCTGCCGTACTACCGCGCCGCGATGGACGTGACTCGCGACGGCGACCGCGTGACGGTCACCAGCCACCGGACCCACCGCCGCGCCCCGGAGGCCGACTTCGACGCGACGTACGGACCCGCCGGCGAGACCCGGACGCCCGAACCGGGAAGCCTCGAGGCGTTCCTCGTGGAGAACTACCGATTCTACACCGAGGGTCGCGGCCGGGTGTACTACGGCGACATCGCACACGAGCCGTGGCCGCTGGCCGACGCCGACGTGGAGCTCCGGACGAACACGCTGTTCGAGGCAAACGGCTTCGAGGCGCCGGCCGGGGAGCCGATCTGCCACTACTCGCCCGGGACAGAGGTGACCGCCGACCGGATCCGGCGGCTCGATACGAACGCGACTGACACGCCCGACGGCGACGACTCGAGCGTCGAGATCCCGGTCGAGGCCGCCGATGATTGACGGGTCGATATCGACACAAGGCACTTGACGGCCGCCCGGAGTGTTCCGGACGCATGTGTCCCCGCAGTCGAACCCTCATCGCGGCGGTCGCCGTCGCCCTCCTCGTGACGAGCGGCTGCCTTGCGACGCCCGGCACCCCTACAACGGGTGACGGGTCGCCGTCGGCGACGTCCGCCGGCGACACGAGCGCGACAGCCGCGTCGACGTCCCTTCCCGGGACGTCGATCGACTGGCCCGACGGACCGAAGGAGCGCCCGGAGCGCCCGACGGCGCTGAACGAGTCCTCGGTCGGCTCGTTCGCTCGAACGTACGAGTACCGCTACGTGTACAACAGCCTCTGGTACGACGAGACGAGCGAGGTGTCCGCCGAGTGCGAACTCGACGCCGTCGAGCGCCGCGGCGACGCCTGGCGGGCGGTCGTCACCTGCACCGCCTACTCGAACACCGGCGGCGAGTCGACCGCCGACGGCACCGCCACCTCGACGGTCGTCCACGCCGACTGGTTCACGCAGACGTACGTCTACTGGATCGACGGGGAGTCGGTCCACCGCGAGCGCGCCGAGGGCGGACGGACGGAGGGATGACCGACGGCAAAGGATGACCGACCGTGAGGACGACCGACGCCGACCCGGCCGCGCGGGCGTCGGCGAGCTTCGTCCCCGTCACTCCGGCAGGTCGTGGAGGAACGTCTGGAACTCAGCGGTCCGGCCGTCCGGATCGTCGGCGAAGAACTGGTAGATGTCGTACTGCTCGTTCACGTGCGGCCCCTCGCGGGCGGCGTCGCCGACGCGCTCGTGCATGCGGTCGACGCCCGCGCGATCCGGGAAGACGAACGTGAGGATGCCCTCGGTCTCGGTGGCTCCCCCGTCGGCGTCACAGAAGCCGAACCGGAAGTCGTCGCGTTCGAGAATCGTACAGCCCGGTTGTTCGAGCCACACGGTACAGTCGACGACCTCGCGGTACCAGTCGACGACGCGGTCGCGATTCGCGGTGCGGAAGAAGACGAGGCCGGCGGGGCGGGACATACGCGACTCGACAGCCGGCGGCGCCGAATAGCCTTCGGCCGAGGGTGGCATGGAACTCTTCTCGAAGGGGTTGTTTTCACCGCGAAATCGCCCGGAAGGCTTGGTGGGTATGACTGCGTATCTGACGGATGATTCAATTGTTTTTCGGTGAAACAAAGTGCGGTGCAGTTGCGAATACACCCTCTGTATTTCCACGCCAATATTGTCGGAGGATTTCAACAGGGCGTGATCTAACTATAACTCAAGATTAAGCACTTACCAGCCGTCATCATTGTCGTAGAATATTGCGTCGGTGGCGGTATCGGCGGAGAAGGTGTCATTTGGGAAGCGAATAAGACCCACCCCTCGTTAACTCGGGTGATGCCATCACAACGCCGGCGGTTCTTGGCGGCGGCGGGGAGCCTTTCGATCGCTGGACTGGCCGGCTGTTCGTCGGTTTCCGAGACACTCGGAGAGGAAAAATTGCAGAATCAGAAAGCGGCTGTCGAACGCTTCGTCACCGCGGTCAACGAGAACGACATAGAAACGGTCCAAGAGTCGGTGACAACGTGGGCAGCGGGCGGGTTTACTGAGGGGAATATTGACCAATATACGCTTGAATACGGTGAGTTGCGCCGAACCGCTGACGACGACAAGAGTGCGACGATCAAGACGGATCTTACACTCACCCACGAGGAGGAAATGCAGGAAGAGGAGACCTCGTTCCAACTTGACAAATATGACGGGTGGACGATCAGCAGTATCCTCTTCGGAAGTGGCCTTTTCATCAACGGCACGGTGCTCGCTCCACCGCCGATTTTCCTCGAGTCGTCGTACAACACGGACGCAACCGGTAGCGACGAGACCGGTGTGCTGACACTGACCCACGGCGGTGGTGGTATCGTGCCGGCGGCGGAGACGGAGTTCAACGGGACGATTGTGAATCCCGACGATGTCGATCCGGAGATTGTGACGAGCGGCACTACACTAGCCGAAGCGACGGATCGGACTCGATTAAGTCCTGGTGATGAATTGACCGTCGGCGTCGAAAGCGAGTACCAAGTGAACGTCACGTTCTCAAAAGAGAACAACGACACTTGGGTGATACTAGGCAGTTTCACTCCGTAATCTGATCGGAACAAATGGCTGTTCTTAACGGTTCGACGCTGACCTCTTGAGGAATAAGCGCCCTGTACGTAGCGAACCACGGAACCCTCAATGTGGGTGTGCGAACCGTTCTATCACACGCGCCTCGACCCGCTACTCCCGAGCCGCCTCGATGACCTCGCGGAACGCCTCGGCGCGCTCGGTGATGGCGTCGAAGTCGCCGGCGTCGACGAGGTCGCGGTCGACCAGCGCGGAGCCGGCGCCGACGCAGACGGCCCCCGCCTCGATGTAGGCGCCGGCGTTGTCGGGGGAGACACCGCCTGTAGGCATGATCTCCAGCTGCCCGAGCGGGCCCTTCAGCGCGGCGACGTGGTCCGGGCCGACGGTCTTCGCCGGGAACACCTTCACGACCTCGGCGCCGGCCTCGTACGCCTCGACGGCCTCGGTCGGGGTCATCACGCCCGGCGCACAGAGCACGCCGTAGCGGTTACACGTCTCCACGACGCCCGCATCGAAGGAGGGGGCGACGACGAACTCCGCGCCGGCGGCGATCGCCGCGCGGGCGGTCTCGCTGTCGAGGACGGTGCCGGCGCCGACGAGCGCATCGTCGCCCAACTCCTCCGACAGCGTGGCGATCATGTCGGTCGCGCCGGCGGTATCGGCGGTGACCTCCAGCGCGGTGACGCCGCCGGCGACGAGCGCCTCGGCGGTGTCGACGACGGTCTCGGGCTCGGCGCCGCGCAACACCGCGACGACGCCGGACTCGCGCATCGCCACGAACGCATCGGTGGTACTCATACCCGAGTAACTCCCGGCGCGGAGAATAAAACCGACGGATGGACCGACCGTCGCCGGGACGCAGTATCTCCCCGTAGCCGTCTCAATACCGCCGAAAAGCGCGTTCCGCGGTGTCAGTCCCCGCGCGGCACCGCCGCCGCGCCGACGGCGAAGCACACGACCGAGAGCGCCGCGAGGATCGCGAGGTTCCCGACCGCACCGACGCCCGCCAGGCCGGCGCCGTCGGGCGCCGCGAACGTCACCGCGCGGACGCCGCGCGAGAAGTACGTCAGCGGCGAGAGGTTCACCGCGGGGAGGAACCACTCGGGCAAGAGATCCGGCGAGACGAACGTGTCCGAGAGGAACAACAGCGGCAGCGCAACCGAATTCGAGGCGGCGATAACCCCGTCCTGCGAGTCCGACACCCGGCCGAGCACGGACCCGATACCGCAGAACAGCACGACCGCGAGCGCGACGAACGGGACCAACAGCAGCAGGTCACCCGACACCGGGATGTCCGCGCCGGTGACGAGCGTCACGAGCGCGAACACGAGCAGCGAGGCGACCCCGATGACGCCGACGTTGACGAGCGTGTGTGCCAGCAGCCACTCCGCCCGCGTCAGCGGCGTCGTCGCCAGCTTCTCGAAGCGGTGGCCGTCGCGGTGCCGGGCGATCTCCGAGCCGATCCGCGACAGCGGCGTGAACAGCACGACCGTCGCGAGATAGCCGGGGAGGTAGTACGCGTCCGGGCGGGCGAACAGGCCGCCGCCGCCCGGCTGGGTCCGCACGAGGACGCCGAAGATGAGCACGAGCAACAGCGGGAAGAAGAACGTGAATATCACCGCCGTCCGGCGTCGGAGGAACGACCGCGCCGCGGCGGCCGTCTCCGCGCGGATCCGCCCGGTTCGGCTCACCGCTCCACCTCCGCGGTCGCGGCCGGGTCGCCGTCGCCGGCGACGCCGCCGGCGGTGTCAGTGTCGGCATCGGTCCCGACCGCGCTGGCGCCGGGCGTGAACGTTCCCTCGAACGTCTCGCCGGTCAGCCGGAGGTACACGTCCTCCAAGGTCGGCTCGGTCCACGTGAGCGACTCGTAGTCGACGCCCGCGTCGGCGAGCGCGGTCACGGCGTCGCCGAGTTCAGCGGGCGTCACGTCGCCGAGCACGAGTTCGTCGGTGCCGACCTCGACGGCGAATCCGGCGTCCCGGAGCGGGTCGGCGCCCGCCCCAACGTCGGGACCGGCGACGACGAAGCGGGCGGGACCGCCGTGCTCGGCGACCAACTCCGCGGGCGTGCCGACGGCGACGAGTTCCCCGTCGCGCAACAGCCCGACGCGGTCGGCGAGCCGCTCGACCTCCTCCATCGAGTGGCTCGTCAGGAACACGGTCACCCCGCTGTCGGCGAGCGAGTCGAGCAGCCCCCACAGCGCGCGCCGCCCGGCCGGGTCGATGCCGGTCGTCGGCTCGTCAAGGAACAGCACGTCGGGGTCGTTCACGAGCGCGGTTGCGACGCACGCGCGGCGTTTTTGGCCGCCCGAGAGGTTCTCGTACCACGTGTCGGCGTCGTCCGCCAGCCCCACGTCCGCGAGCACGTCCTCGACGGGTCGCGACTCCCCGTACAGGCCGCCGTAGTACGCGACGAGTTCGCGGGCGGTCAGCCGCTGGGGCGGCTCGAACTCCTGGGGGAGCAGCCCGACACGGGATCGGTCCGAGTCGTCGGCGGCGTCCCCGAACAGTTCGAGGGTGCCGTCGGCGTCGACGGTGCCCGTGAGCGCACGCACGAGCGTCGTCTTCCCCGCCCCGTTCGGCCCGATCAGGCCGAACACCTCGCCCTCGCGCACGTCGAGCGAGACGCCGTCGAGCGCGACCGTCCCGTCGTAGGACTTGCGGGCGTCGACCGCGCGGACGACCGTCGCGTCGTTCATGGAGTCCGGTCCGGCCCTTGCGGAAGTAAGGGTGCCGAAGACGACGCCCGGGACGGCGACGGAACCGCCATGACGTCGACAGTGTCCACGGCGGCGATGACGCACCCGGCGCAGGTACCAGTCAGCCGCCCCGTTCACCACTCGACCGCCCGCGTCGCGAACAGCGAGACGCCGACGGCCCACCGGACGACCGCCGCGGCGACGACGGTCGCGGCGGCCGCGCCCGGGTCGACCCCCGCGCCGACGAGCCAGCCGTGACACGCGTGCAGCGCCCAGACCGGCGAGAGCGTCGCGCCGAGCGCGACGAAGCCGCCGGGCTCGCCCGCGAGCGCGTCGCGGACGGCGTCGCTCGGCTCCGACACCGAGGCCCACGGCTCGATCGGTCCCCCCGCCATATCCGTGCGGTTCCGCGGCTCCAGGGTATAATTCCACCGGGACGAATATCGAACCGATCATATCGGTACCGTGTGAGCGCCCCCCGAGGCGGCCGAACAGTTTTGTCATCCCGACCGGACCGCCGCGTATGGACGACGGACCCTCCGACGGGACGGACGGCTGTCCCGCCTCCGACGCGGACGACGACGCCGGCCCAGATATCGACCCACACACACAGCGGGCTGCGGTGCGCGACGGCTACGACGGAATGGCCGAGGACTACCGGCGGTGGCGGGAGTCGTCCGCGTCGACCGACGGCGCCGTCGTGGAGTCGTTCCTGGCGGACCTCGATGCGGGAAGCCGGCTCGTCGACGCCGGTTGCGGGCAGGGGACGCCAGTGCTGGACCGACTCCCGGCGGGCGTCGACGCCGTCGGCGTCGACCTATCGGCGGCACAGCTCCGGCTCGCCCGAGAGGTGACCGGCGCAGACCTCGTCCGCGGGGACATGACGCGGCTCCCGGTCGCCGCGGACGCCGTCGACGCCGTGACCGCGATGGGGTCGGTGATCCACGTCCCGATCGAGCAACACCCGTCGGTGTACCGAGAGTTCGCTCGCGTGCTCCGGCCCGGCGGTCGCCTCCTCCTCACGGCGGCGCCCGACGCCGACGGCTGGTCCGGCGCGAACCCGGACTGGTTAGACACCGGCGTACTGATGGCGTGGTCGTTTCCGGGGATCGATCGGACACGCGAGCAGCTCCGCGAGGCGGGCTTCCTGATCGTCGACGAACACCGGACTTCCTGGTCGGACGGCGACCACGAGGAGGCGTGGACCCAGGTGGTCGCGCGGCTGTCTGACTCTTGACTTCCTCCCCGCCCTGAAGGGCGAGGATTCCCGACCGCGTTGGGATATTGTGGTTTACGACGTGGCCTGTTCTCGCGATGCGAAACATCCGCTCTCTTGATCGAACAGGTACGTCGATGGCTGTGCCAACCAGCCGTTACTCCTATCACCACCATCCGTGGCGGGACTCGGAGATACTTTCTGCCGAATGTTCTCAGCGCCGTTCACGTCTGCATTCGCCAGCGCCCCGCACTCATCGCAGACATACAGTCCACGTTCAACACGATTCGCGTCACGCTTCCGACCACAGCACGAACACGACTTCGATGTATCGCGCTCTGACACCGACTCAACCGTGATTCCTTCCATCTCGGCTTTGTATTCGAGGAGGTCGGTGAAGCGGTCAAACGCCCACGAGTGCAGGTCGAGGTTGCCGTGCTTCCCCCAGTTTTTCGACTCGCCGTTCTCGTCGCCCTCGCGGATCCCAGAGAGGTCGCCAACCACGATCGTTCCAACACCTTCCTCAACACACCGCTGAACGATGTGCTTGGAAAGGGTGTGGAAGTAGTGTGTGCGACGAGCCGACTTCTTCTGGTTCAACCGGGTGGCCTGCTCGGAGTCCGAATCGTCACACTGGGCGAGTCGCTTGCTGAAGTAGTAGTCATCCTGCTTCAGACAGTTGAGCGGGTACAACTCGCTGTGACCGTCTTCGTAGGCGAGTGCGGCGAAGTTGTTGATGCCGAGATCAACACCCACTGTCTTCTCACCGGGCGCTTCAGCAACCTCGATCTCGACTTTGCACACGAAGTGCAGTTCCCACTCGTCACCTGTCCAGACTGCCCGCACTTGTTGGACGTTCTCCAGAGTGGAGAGGTCAACATCAGGACGAGTCTGATACTCGCAGAGGATGAAGTCAGACCAATACTCCTTGAGATTCGATCCCTTGGAGAGTCGGACTCGGTTGTACGTAGTGTCGAGTTTGAAGCCTGCGTCTTTGAACGTGACAGTGCTTCGCGGGTGTTCGTCGCCGTGTTTGCGGTACTTCGGCGGGTTCGCGTTCGTATCTCCGTTTTGTCGTTTGCCGTACCAGCCGGTGAACGCCTCAGCGAGTTCTTGAAGGACTCGCTGACTTGACTGCGAATGCAGGTCATCGTAGCGTTCGTGCGACTTCAGGTACGAGGTGAGCTCGTTGTGACCGGGAATGTGACCGATCTCTGACCACACGCGGTCACAAACCCATCGTCCGACGTTCCAGAGTTTCGAGGCTGAGAACCCGAGCGAATCGAGGTCGTCGGACACCTGTTTCTGGTTCTGTATGGAAGCAGTGTAGGTGCGTGTGACGACCCGTTTCGCCATACGTAACCTATGTAGGAAGAATTACTTGAATGTGTGGATTCGAGCGTGGAATATCCGGCCCTGCCATCGAACGGTGATTGCGTAGGAGTTGTCGAATTCATCCCCGCCCTGAAGGGCGAGGCTTTCTCCTCGCACTTCCGTAAGTCCGACGACGAGCGCCACCCTTCGGCGACCGAGAGGGCGATCCATCCGACCGTCACGTCCTGTCGGCGATCCCCCACGCGATCTGGTCCCACACGCGCTCGTAGGTGTAGTACGTCGCCGTCTTCACCACGTTCGCGACGAGCCCGATGTTCACCGCGTCGCTCACGTCGCCGACGACGGCCCACGCCACGATCACCGTGATAACGACCATCAGCGCCCGATAACACAGTGTCTTGGCGATCGCGCGTTTTCTGTGCTGGAGCGGCGATCGCAAGCGGGAGAGACGCGCCATGTTCGGCACACGGACCGGCGCGACATAATCACTAGCGGTTGCATCCGAGCGGGAGGTAATGGTGTAGAGTTATTTGTGCGGTGTCGTGCGTTCGAGCTACCGAAGCAGGTCGAACCCGGGTCGCCACCACAGCAGCGCGACCGTGACGACGAACACGAGCGTCGAGGGACCGTAGCCGATCCCGCCGACGGCCGCGACGACGAACCCCCCGCCGCCGACGACCGCGGTGGCCGCACCGGCGAGGATCGGCAGCGAGCAGGAGACGCACGAGAACAGCCCGAGCACGCCCGCCACCCCCGCGCTCGCGGCGTCGACGACGGTGCCATACAGGAGGTACGCCAGCGCGCCGTAGCCGAGCACCTTCGCGGGCATGAGCACCGCGGCGGCGACGCCGACGTTGACGATAAGCGCGGGCCCCCATCCGGGCGGAAGCAACGCCACCTCCACGCCCGGCGTCGTCCGCGGCGGCGCGACCCCGACGACGCCGCCGAAGACGGCCAAGAGGAGTATGTAGCCGACGGCGACGACGAGCGCGCGACGGCGTGTCCGGGTAGTACCCGCAGACGGACGGTAGCGCGCGAACACGACGAGCGCGAGGTTGACCCAGGTCAGCCCGTACAGCGTGAACGCGGGTGACGCGAGGCTGGCGGACGTGAACGCGAAGTACGCGACGACGGCCGCGAGCTCGACGTTGACCACCAGCGCCGCGACCAGTAGATCGCGACGGCCGACGGACAGATCGATGCCGGCGATCGAAAGGCGTCGGGTGCTCATGTGCGTGCTCGGGAGTTACAGCGCGAGCGCGTCGACGACGACCGCCAGCAGGACGACTCCGAGGTAGGCGTTCGACGCGTGGAACGCCCGAAACGCCGCGGACTCGTCGCGCTCGTAGTGGAGGCGGACGATCGTCCACAGGAACACGGCGCCGCCGACGACGCCGGCGAGCGCGTACACCCAGTCCAACCGACCGAGGCTGACCATCCCGGCGGCGACCGCCAACGTCGCGCCGAAGTACCAGACGATGTGGCGCCGCGTCGCCGTCTCGCCGCGCACGACGGGCATCATCGGGAAGCCGCCGCGCTCGTAGTCGTCCTTGTACGCGAGCGCGAGGTTGTAGAAGTGTGCCGGCGTCCACAGGAAGATGAGCGCCGCGAGCGCGAGCCCGCCGAGGCCGATCTCCCCGGTGACGGCGGCCCAGCCGATGAGCGCGGGGAGCGCGCCGGCGGCGCCGCCGATGACGGTGTTCTGGACCGTGTTCGGCTTCAACATGAGCGTGTACACGACCGAGTAGAACACGATCGCGACGAACCCGAGGACGGCCGCGAGCACGTTCACCCACGCGAACAGGCCGACGGAGAGGACGGTGAGCAGCAGCCCGAACGCGGTCGCGTTGCGCACCGACACCAGATCGACCGCCAGCGGCCGGTCGCTCGTGCGCTGCATCCGTCGGTCGATGTCGCGCTCGAACACGTGATTGAACGTGCCGGAGGCGCCGATGGAGAGGGCCCCGCCCGCGAGCGTCGCGGCGACGACGGGCACCGAGAGCCCGGGGCCGCCGGCCAGGGCCATCGCGGCGCTGGCGACGAGACACAGCAGCCACATCAGCCGCGGCTTCATCAGCCGGAAGTACGCCGCGGCCGTGAGCCGGGCGCGGCGGACAGGGTCCGCACGCCAGGAGGGGATCGGCGGGCGCCCCCCGGAGCTAACCGGCTCGGCCGCCGGCTCCGGACCGCCGGACGCGACCGCGGGTTCGTCGTCGGGATCGCCCGTTCGAGCCTCCAGTTCCCACGCGAGCGCGGCGAGCAGCCCGAAGAACACGGCCAGTCCCCCCACGAGATGTATCGCCGACAGCGTCACCGGAACGCCCGCGACAACCGCGAGCGTCTCGCGGCCGCCGGTCGCGACGTACGCACCCAGTAGCGACTGGGCTGGATACAGAAGGAACGACAACGCGAGCGCCCCAGCGACCCGGCGACTCGGACGAACCCGCCAGGCCGCGACGGCCGTCGCGAGGACGAGCAGTCCGACGGCGAACGCCACCAGTCGGTGTCCGAGCGCGATCCAGCCGGCGTCGGCTGTCGGAAGGGCGAACCCGTCCCCGCACGCCGGCCACGCCGTACACGCCGTGGCGGCATCGGTGACGGCCGTCGTTGCACCCACTACGAGCAGCAGGTACACGCCCATCGCGCTGGCCGCGAGCAGCGGCGGGAACCGCTTCGATATCACTGTCGGACCTTGCGACCCGCCGCATATCAACCCCGCGCTTTTCACGTTCGATTCGGCCCCGAACAGCGGCGTCGATGGTGCTTTCAGGGGGGAAAGATGTTCGCACCGGTCACAGCGTACACTCCCGCCATCCGGTGTTTCGCGCGACAACAGTAGGTATTTAGGTGGCCTGCGCCAACCACGGTTGTAATGACGCGTACGCGACTGGGGAGCCTGTTGGTCGGGCTCGTCGGGTCGGCGCTGTTCGCGACGCCGGTCGCGGCACAGCCGTCGACGACGGCGGAGCTGATCAACGGCCTGAACACCGATCTGTTGTACGTCGCGGTCCCGATCACGTTGCTCGTCGAGGTCATTCTCGTGTACACCGTCCTGAAGTTCAAGGACAACGACGAGCCGGAGCCGACCCGGGAGAACCGACGTCTCGAGGTCACATGGACGGTCGCGACCGCGATCATCCTCCTGTTCGTCGGCGTCGCCTCCTACGGCGTGCTGGCGAACCCCGACGTGACCTACACCGGTGCCGAGGAGATCGAGCCCGCCGAGGGCGACGTGCACGTCGAAACCGTCGCCTACCAGTGGAACTGGCGGATGAACTACCAGACATCGAACATCAGCGAGCTGACGGCGAGCGACATCGACACGTCGGTGGTCCCGCAAGCCGAGGGGATAGAGGGGCCGGTGATAGTCGTCCCAGCGGGACAGGATCTGTACTTCAGTTCGACCTCCGACGACGTGATCCACGGCTTTAGCGTGCCCGAACTCGGGCTGAAGCAGGACGCCATCCCCGGACAGACGAACACGCTCAAGACGGTGGCACAGGAGACGGGCGTCTACCAGGGCTACTGCACGGAGTACTGCGGCGTCGCTCACTCCAACATGTACTTCACCGTCGTCGTCGTCGAGCAGGGAACCTACGACGAGTTCGTCGACAGCCAGACCGGTTCGGACGGCGGGAGCGCCTCGCTGACCGCGCCGACCGGCCTCGGCGCGTAATCAACGGATTTCCCCACCGCGATCGAACGTTCTGCCGGTTTCTCCGAAACAGCTACCGGTTCAGCGCGGTTGACCGCGCGGTACGCCATTCCTCACCTGCGATAGATCGTCACAGCCGCCGACCGCGCCGCCCCGGCGTTCAAGTCACCGGTGGCCGTACGGTCGACCATGCGCGACGAGGCGGAGATCAGAGAGCAGTACGAGTATCTCGCCGAGCAGTTGGACTCCGAGGAGATGCGCCACGAGGGCGTCAGGCAGTTGTTCACGCACTACAAGCGTGCTCTGGGCTGGGCGCTCGAGGAGGAGCACATGTGAGCGCTCGATCTCCCCGGTAGTTTTATCGCTATCCCCCGAATATCGATCGGTGACGCTTCGACTGGAGGGCCGAAGCGTCAGCGGGGACCGATCCGGGCGGCACGCGCGGGTGTTTCCGCCGCGTGCCCCCGTTCGTTCTCGGAACCGACGCCGCGAGCGACCGCCGTGTCGGCTGCTCGACCGGGTCCGTCATTCGATAGATAACCCCGAGCCGACGGCGTCCTGGTCGTCGCCGTCGGCCCACTCGATCTCGAACTCGACGCTCAGCTCGTCCGGCCCGGAGCCGGTCTCGCGTTCGGCCTTCACCTCGAACGTCGCGCTCGCGGGCACGGACATCGTGACCGGTTCGTCGCCGTCCGCGAGCGTGAGCTCGCCGTCCGCCTCGAGCCTCGTGGCGACATCCCGAAGGTGGGCGGCGATCTCGGCGCGGTCCTGACGGATCTCGGATTCGAACAGCACTTTTTCCGGCATACCGGACTGTTCGTCGAGCGCGGACAAAAAGCAGTCGGCCGAAACGACGGCGGGATCGAACACGATCCCGGTCGAGGCGGCGGCGACCTGCCGCGATCGCGATCGGCTCACGACGACCGCCCCCCGCTATCGAACAGTCACCGTTCGTGATAGGAGCAGCGAAGTACCGTTTCATCTACAGTACCGGACGAGTCCGTCGACCACGGAAGCTGCCGCGTCATAGCTTACAACGGCGTTTTCGATCGGCGATACGTTTATTTGGTCGGAGAATAACAGTTTTTTAGACATAACCCATGTACGATCTGACGGGGTTTCAGCGCGACCTGCTGTACGTGATAGCCGGGCAAGACGAGCCGCACGGGCTGGCGATCAAAGCGGAGCTCGAGGACTACTACGAAAAGGAGATCCATCACGGGCGCCTGTACCCGAACCTCGACACACTCGTGGAGAAGGGGCTCGTCGAGAAGGGCCAACGCGACCAGCGAACCAACTACTACACGCTCACGCGCCGCGGACGTCGGGAGATCGAGGCCCGCAGCGAATGGGAGCAACGCTACGTCGACCTGGAGTGACCCGATCGGAGGTCGGTCACCCCTCCCCAGCTTTGTCTTCCGTCGGCTGTTCGCCCGGAGAGGCGACCGCGTCTCCACCGCCACCCTCGGCGGGGGCTGCATCCGGATCCGGGGAGGGGATCGACGGCCCTTCGGCCGTGAGATACGTCGGGTCGACCGCGTACGGGCGCAACGGCTCCCCGGAGAGCAGTTCCGGCAGGACGATCCGGAAGAAGTGCACGACCAACACGAGGAGGACCGGCATGAGGAAGATCCCGTACCAGCCGAACAGCAGCGGACCGAGCGTGTACGCGATCATCACCGCCCCGACGTGCAACGAGCGCCCGGAGACGTACGGTCGCAACACGAGATCGGGGATGGTGTCAACGACGATCAGCGAGGCGAGCGCGAACACGAGCACGAACGCCAGTCCACCGGTGACGTCGTTCGCCACCGCCCGAACCGTCATGAACGCCGCGACCGGGACGTACACCAGCTTCATCCCGACGATCGGGATCAGGCTCGCGACGCCCGCGATCAGTCCGACCAGCGCGGCCGCCGGGACCGCCCCCCCGTCGGGGGCGAACACGTTGAGGACCGAGTAGACGATCACCCCGATCGTGCCGGTGACGATCGCGTTGAGGATGTTCCCGAAGAAGATCGACTTCAGGTCGCGGTCGACCGCGAGGCCGTAGGCGTCGACGATCCCCGCCTGGTCCGTGAATCGAACGAGATAGCGGCCGAGCCGTCCGCCGTCGCGGAGGAGGTAGAACGCGACCGCGAGCATGACGAACAAGTGGATCGCGCCGATGCCGACGAACGCGACGGTGTCGGCCGCCTGCGCCACCGAGTTCAGGGCGCCGCCGACGGTGTCGAGCGTGACGTACTGCTGCCAGTCGAGCGCCGCGACCTGCGACGGGTCGGTCAGCACGTCGAGGGTCTCCTGCGTGAACGGGAGCTGATCGAGATACCCGTTCCCGGCGATGTCGAGCTCCCGGATCTGATTGGCGACGATGAGCAGGGCGTACCCCGCAAGCAGCAGCGCCGGGAGCACCATCGCGAAGATGGCGACCGCGGCGGCGACGCTCGGCTGTGGGATCCGCCTGCGGATCCGGTTGTAAACCGGGCGCGTCGCGTAGTAGATGAACACCCCGAAGACGAACGTGCCGACGAACGAGTGGACGACGAACGTGAGCGCCGCGGCCAACACCGCACCGACGCCCCACCACGCCGTCCGCGACCAGTCGACATCGGAGAGCGCCATATCCAGCCCCCTCAGTCCGCCGACAAAAACGTGTCGCGGGACGACCCCGCGTTCGCGGACGCCGCCCGAAAAAGTATATACCACTATAGAGTAATATTGAGCCCATGACCGCGACGGGCGCCGAGATCGTCGGCGATCCGCTGTCGCTGCCGGTCGCACGGCTGGCATTGGCGGCGGCGCTGGGGCTGTTCCTCGGGTTGGAGCGCGAGTGGTCCGAGCGGTCCGCGGGGATCCGGACGTTCTCGCTGACCAGCCTCGTCGCCGCGGTGTTCACGTACCTGGCGATCGAGACAGAGGTGGGTGGCGCGCTCCTCGCGGTCGGCGGCGTGCTCGTCATCGTGCAGGGGGTGTTGCTGGCGGTCCGCGGGCTTCGGGCCGACGCCGACGGCTCGCTGTCGCTGACGACCTCCGTCTCGTTGCTGGCGGCGTACGGAGTCGGGGCGCTCGTCGCCGTCGGCGCCGTCGTGGAGGGAGTGACAGTCGCGGTCGTGTCGGCCGCGCTGTTGGTGTTGAAACGGGAGTTACACTCGTTCGCGGGCGACCTCTCGCGCCCGGAGCTTCGCTCGATGACCGAGTTCGCCGTCCTCGCGTTCGTCGTCTACCCGGTGTTGCCGGCGGGCGAGCGGGTGGTGTTCGGTATTCCGCTGGAGCCGCGCGTCGCGTGGCTCATGGTCGTCACCGTCGCCGGGATCGGCATCGTGAACTACGCGCTGGTACGGACGTACGGCGGCCGCGGCATCGCAGTCACCGGCTTTCTCGGCGGGCTCGCGTCCTCGACGGCCGTCGTCGGGACGATGCTCGATCACGCGACCGACCGGGCGGAGTCGGTCTCGTACGCCGTCGCCGGGGTCCTGTTGGCGGACGCGGCGATGGCCCTGCGTAACCTCGCGATCGCCATCGCGTTCACCGTCGGCGGCGATCTGCCGGTCCTCGTCGGCGTCGCCGCGCCGCTGGGCGCGCTCGCGCTCGGCGCCGTCGCCGTGGCGGCGGCGACGGCCGACTGGCGCACGCGGGTCGACCTCAGACTCGAGTCGCCGTTCTCGCTGCGCAACGCGCTGGCGTTCGGCGCGGCGTTCCTCGTCATCCTCGCGGTCAGCAGCCTGGCACAGGCTCGCTTCGGTACCGCCGGACTGTACGCGTCGGCGGCCCTCTCGGGGCTGGTGTCCTCCGCCGGCGCGACCACCTCGGCCGTCCTGTTGTACCGCGGCGGCACCGTCGGCGCCGACGCAGCGACCGTCGCCGTCCTGCTCGCGACCGTCTCCAGCGTCGCGGTGAAGGCGGGGCTGGCGTTCGCCGGTCCCCGGGCGTTCGTGCGCCGCGTGGCCGCCTACAGCCTCGCGATCGTCGCCGGGGGTGGGGTCGTCGCGCTCGCGACGACGATCGCGTGAGCGACCACCATTGTGTGAACGACGACCGACACAGCCGACGCACCGTGTCGCCGCCGACTCACCATACCGCAAACTCGCCGCGCCCGCGTGATCGATAGCCGGCGAATCCGCCGGCCCACCACGGTATCCGATTGAAGTCGGAGTCAAGATCCGAGGCGAATATTCGAACCAGCATCGAGTGGACCACTATTTTATAATCGACCGTTCGCATCCACACGCATGGACCGAGACACGGCCGAGGTGAGCGTCACCGAGATGCCGGGCGCTCGCGCCCGCGAATGGGCCGAGTATCACCGCGATGTCGCCGCGACGACGACGTACGTGTACGACTTCGTGTGGGACATCACCGAGGACGCGGAGGGACCGTTCTGCACCGACGTCGACGGCAACGTCCTGCTGGATTTCACCTCCCACGTCGCCGCCGCGCCGCTCGGCTACAACAACCCGAAGATCATGGACCGGATGGCCGAGTTCGACATGGTCGACCCGACGAAGATCGCCGGGCAGGACTTCTACGTCTCCGACGGCTCGGACCCGGGCGAGTCGGCGCTTCCAGGCCCCGCGGACCTGATGCACGAGCTCGTCGACCGCACGGGTCACTACGACCTCGACACCGTCTTCCTCTCGAACTCCGGCGCCGAGGCCGTCGAGAACGCGATCAAGATCTGCTACGACGACTCCGGCGGCGGGAAGTACGGCGTCACCTTCGACGGCGCGTTCCACGGGCGGACGCTCGGGGCCCTCTCGCTCAATCGCTCGAAGTCCGTGTATCGCAAGCGGTTCCCCGAGGTGCCCGGCGTCCACGACGTACCGTACTGCGATGACCGCGCGTGTTCGCCCGAGACGTGCTCGTGTGGCTTCTTCGTCGACGACGGCGACACCTCGCTGCTACGGGAGAAACTCGACCCGAAAACGGGCCACGTCAACCCCGAGGAGACCTCCTACATCGTCATGGAGCCGATCCAGGGCGAGGGCGGCTACCGCTTCCCCTCGGAGCCGTTCATGGAGGAGGTCGCCGATCTCGCCGCCGAGCACGACATCCCGCTGATCGCCGACGAGATCCAGTCGGGGATGGGCCGCACCGGCGAGCTGTGGGGCTCGGACCACTACCCGATCGAGCCGGACGTGATCACCGGCGCGAAGGGAATGCGCGTCGGCGCCACCATCGCCAACGAGGACAGCTTTCCCGACGAGCGATCTCGGCTCTCCTCGACGTGGGGCGCTGGCGATATCGTCGCCGCGGCGCAGGGCGTGTTCACGCTGCGTGCCATCGACGAGTACGACCTGCTCGACAACGCGACCGTCCGCGGCGAGCAGTTCAAGGAGACCGTCCGCGACGCCGCCCTCGACGGCGTGACCGACGTGCGCGGGAAGGGGCTGATGCTCGCCGTCGAGTTCGAATCCCCGGACCTCCGCGACGCCGTGCAGGAGGCGGCGCTACGCCGCGGCCTGCTCACGCTCGCGTGCGGGTCGAACGTGATCCGGTTCCTCCCGCCGCTGGACGTGACCGAGCGAGAGATCGAGCTGGGAGCGAAACTGCTGATCGAGGCCGCAGTCGACGTGAACTGACGGATATCGCCACTCCGGCCCCGTTCGCTCTCCCTCGTCGTTCGATCCTACTGCTGGTACCGGCGCTCGTCGCTTCGCTCGGGGTAGCCGCCGCCCCCGCCGCTGGCGCCCCCGGTCATCTCGTCGTACGTCATCCCCGAGAGGTACTCGTCGTACGTCACGTCGAACGCCTGCCGGAGGTGGAAGTCCAGGTCGCCGGTGTCGAGCGTCCGCCGGAACAGCGCGTGGATCCCTCGTCGGACCAGTTCGTTGCGGTCGGTCCCCAGCGCCGCCGCCAACAGCGACAGCTCGTGTTTCGTCTCGCGGTCCAGTTCGACGGCGATCTCGTCGTCGAGGTCGCCGTACTCCGCGGTGATCGCGTCGTCGAGATCGTCGAGTCCCATGCTCGATCGGTCTCGCGGCGGGCGGAAACCCGTTGCGCTCTGGCTCGGTTCCCTCGTTTCGGTCGCCGACCCGGGACCGTCAGCGCTTTTCGCTCGCGGTCCCCCGATCCGGTAATGAGCGCACACCTCCCCGACGACCGCGACGCGGTGCGGGAGGCCCTGATCGCGTGGTACGAGGACGACCACCGCCAGTTCCCGTGGCGGCGCACCGACGACCCCTACCGGATCCTCGTCTCGGAGGTGATGAGCCAGCAGACGCAGCTCTCCCGGGTCGAGGAGGCGTACGCCGACTTCCTCGACCGCTGGCCCGAGGTGGCCGACCTCGCGGCCGCCGAGCGCGGGGAGGTCGTCTCCTTCTGGTCGGACCACTCGCTCGGCTACAACAACCGCGCGAAGTACCTCCACGAGGCCGCCACACAGGTGACCGAGGGGGAGGTCGGTCCCGCGGACCGACCTCCGGGAGGCAGTGATACCGCCGAAGCCGACGGCGAGTTCCCGACCGACCCCGACGAGCTACAGGAGCTGATGGGCGTCGGCCCGTACACCGCCAACGCGGTCGCCTCCTTCGCGTTCAACAACGGCGACGCGGTCGTCGACACGAACGTGAAGCGGGTGCTCCACCGCGCGTTCGGCGTTCCCGACGACGACGCCGAATTCGCCGAGTCCGCCGTCGACCTCATGCCCGACGGCGAATCGCGCGTCTGGAACAACGCGATCATGGAACTGGGCGGGGTCGCCTGCGGGCAGTCCCCCCGCTGCGACGAGGCGGGCTGCCCGTGGCGTCGCTGGTGTCGGGCCTACGAGACGGGGAATTTCACCGCGCCGGACGTACCCGAACAGCCGAGCTTCGAGGGGAGCAGGCGGCAGTTCCGTGGCAAGGTCGTGCGCGCGCTCGGGAACCACGACGAGTTGATGCTCGGCGAACTCGGCCCGCGGATCCGCGTGGATTACAGCCCCGACGGTGACGGCGAGGGCAGCGAGGACTGGCTCCGCGGATTGGTGGGCGACCTCGCGGACGACGGCCTCGTCGAGGTGACGGACGGCGAGGACGGAACCGCTGTTCGGCTTCGTCGGTAGCACGACGGTACCGCAGAAAGGAGTACGGCCGTCGGCACGGACATGGGCCGCCGGTCAGTCGTCGGAGGCGGCCCGTCCCGGAGACTCCGCCTCCGTCGCCGGCGCGGGCGGCTCGTGCGTGCCGAACTCGGGGTGGGTCTCCTCCATCCAGAGGAACACCATCGCGCCGGAGACGAACATCAGGCCGGCGGTCATGTAGAACGCGGCCTCGGCGTTCACGAACTCCATCGAGAGCCCGATCAGGATCGCGCCCACGGCGTATCCGGAGTCGCGCCACATCCGGTAGACGCCCATCCCCGCCGAGCGCCACGTCGGGTGTGCCGCGTCGCTGGGGACCGTCATCAGGTTCGGGTACAGCAGCGCCATCCCGATCCCGGACACGCCAGCGAAGGCGGCCCACGGGAGGTAGCCGTCGACCAGTACCATCCCGAGCACGCCCGCGCCTGCCAAGAACATCCCGGCGATAACCGGCGGCCGTCGGCCGATCCGGTCCGCGAGCCCGCCGGTTCCGATCTGGAGGAAGTACATCGCGCTGTGGATGCCGACCACGGCCCCGACCGCTGCGATATCGAGCCCCTGGCTCAGCAGGTACAGCGGGACCGCGATCCAGAACAGCGTGTCGACGAAGTTCTCGACGTGGCCGGCCTGCGCCGCCGCGAACAGCGTCCGATCGCCGTAGGTTGCCCGCTTCAGCACCTCATCGAACGGGAGGTTCGCGTCGTGGTCGTCGTCGTCCCCCTCGGCCTGCGCGTACTGGACGGTCTCCTTGATCAGGAAGATCGAGACGAGGAACGCCAACACCACGACGACGGCGAGGAAGTAGAACGGCTCCGGCCGGAGGCTCCACCGGCTGGCGATGACGCCCGTGATCCAGGCACCGACGGCCACGCCGGTGTATCCGAACGACTCGTCGATACCGACCGCGAGGCCGCGCTGGTCGGGACCGGCGAGGTCGATCTTCGCGTTGATCGCCATGCTCCAGGTCAACGCTTGGTTGATACCCAGCAAGACGTTTCCGACGGTGATCCACCCCCAGCTCGGGGCGAAGATGAGGATGATCGGCAGGGGAAGCGCCGTCACCCATCCGGCGACGAGCACGGGTTTGCGGCCGTACTCCTCGCCCCATTTGCCCGCATAGAGGTTGAGGATCGACTTCACGATCCCGAACGAGACGACGAACGAGCCGATAACGAGGAACGACTCGACGCCGAGGACGTCCTCCCCCAGCGCGGGGACGACGGTGCGCTCGGACCCGATGGTCAGTCCGGTCGCGAACACGAGCAGAACGTGCAGCGAGAACTGCCCGAGGTGTTCGCGGATCCCCTGTTTGAGTTCGGTTGCCGTACTCATGGGTCACTCGGCCGCGCAGTTGTTGGGACCCAGTTCGAGTTCGGACAGCTCGGCGTCGGGGACGGACTCCTGCCCGACGTTCGTCCGCTTGACGCGCTCGAAGTTCGGCGGGTGGTCCGGGATATCCGAAGCGAGTTCCCGGACGAACTCGTCGCGGTCGCGCGAGAGGTCCTCGTTCCGCTCGCGCACCTCGGCGAGCGTCGCGGTCACCGGAGGCTCCGGCGAGCCCGGATCGTGCGACGGCAACACCAGCGCCTCGGCGGGCCGGTCGAGCAGTCGCCGAAGGCTCTCGTACAGGGTCGCGGCGTTGGATTCCACGTCGGAGTCCTCGATACCGGCCTCGACGCCGAGTTCCACGCGTCCGACACTCTCGTGGAACAGCGTGTCGCCCGTCAACAGCGCCGCGCCGCCGACGTCGAAGGAGACGCTCCCCTCGCTGTGACCGGGGGTGTGGATCGCCTCGACGTCGACGTCGCCGACCTCGACGACCCGTCCGTCCGCGAGCGGCGTCGCGTCGATCGCGAGCGCGTCCTTCCCGTGGAGGTAGTAGGGAACGTCGTGCTCGGCCGCCAGGTCGGCGCCCCCGGAGACGTGGTCGGCGTGGGCGTGGGTGTCGAACACGCCGACGAGATCGGCGTCGTGCTCGTCGAGCACCGCCTCGTACTCGTCGAGGTAGTGCGAGGGATCGAAGACGGCGGCGTCGCCGTCGGAGACGAGGACGTGCGAGAGACAGCCCTTGCCCGGCCGCGCAACCTGCACCAGCGTGGCATCGAGGTCGACGTCGACGGGTGAACGTCGGTGAACCCGGCTCCAGCCGCTCATTCCGTCGGCGAGCGTCTTCGCGTCGCGGCCCATCCCCCGGAGGACGTCGGTCGCGGTGTCCGCGACGATGCCCGCCGCACAGACAGTCACGATATCCCGGTCCTCCGGGACGGCTTCGAGCGCCTTCATCGCCGTCTCGGGGTCGGTGGTGAGTTCGTCGTACACGTCGACGGTAGTGCTGTCCGGAACGTGCCAGTCGTCGAACTCGGTCTCGTGGCGGATGTCGAGGACGAACACGTCGTCGTCGTCGTTCTGAAGTCGTTCGCCGAGTCGGTCTGGCGAGATCTCCTGCATGGGTGCTCGTTCGTACAGGGCGTATTGGCATATAGGGACTGCCGGACATGGCCGGCAGTGTTATTTCGGCCCGGTTCGGATATCGGGGTATGAGCCTGTACGAGGCCTCCTTCCGGGTCAGACACGAGTGTCCGTACCGGGAGATCTCCGAGCGTCATCCGGATCTGACGATCCGCGAGTGGTACCTGAGCGACTGCCAGGTGATCGAGATCACCGCGCCGGGGGACCCCAGCGACGAGTTGCTCGCGGAGATCGACGCGATCGGGACGGTCCTCCACGAGTCGGTCGACGAGACCGGACTCCACGTCGTCACGCAGTCGTGTCTCTGCTCGCTGGAGGACTCGATCGTCGAACGCTTCGAGTCGCACAACTGTCTGTACCAGCCGCCGACAGTCCACCGACAGGGCTGGGAGCACTACACCGTGATCGCGTTCGACGAGGGCGACGTTCGCGCGCTGCTGCGCGATCTCGAGGCCGACCGCGACATCGAGGTCCTCTCGAAGACGTCGATCGCCGAGCAGGAGATCCCCCACAGCATGCTCGCGCCGGTCGATCGACTGTTCGAGGACGTGACCGAGCGCCAGTTGGCGGCGCTGCGGCTGGCGCTGGAGAGCGGCTACTACGAGCAGCCCCGGAAGACCTCCCTGCGGGACCTCGCCGACATGACCGCCGTCGCCCGTTCGACGTACGAGGAGCACCTCCGGAAGGCCGAGAACAAACTCCTCACCAACGCGGGACAGTTCCTGCGGTTGGTCACCGCGTCGTCGACCGCCGACCCGCTGGCCGTGAACACGGGGCGAAGCGACGAGCAAGCGGCCGACTAGCGCCGGATCCGGAACGTGATACCGCGTGACCCGGAAGCCGTCGACCGTAATTCGTTTATTCGAGGTGCCCCGCCGGAGTTGTATGCCCACCTGCCAGAACTGCGAATCGTTCGTGACCGAGCGATACGTGAAGGTGTTCGAACCGGAGGAGATCACCCGGCCCCGCGCGTGTCCCCACTGCGAGGACATGGTCCGGCGCGGCAAGGACGTCCGCGCGAAGAAGAACTGAGGCGGCACCGACCCCCACTCGCCCGGACCGTTCCCCGCTTCCGGCCGGTCCCCGCCGATCCGTCCCCTCCGCGGTTCCCCGTCGTCGTCCGCGCCGATCGAACCGACCCCGTCAGGGCTCGATGACCAGCTTCCCGAGGAAGCTGTCCTCCATCACCGCCCGCTGAGCCTCCGCGGCACCCTCCAGGTCGTAGCTGTGGGCCACCTCGATCGTGATGTCCTCGCCCCACAGGGAGGCGAGGTCGTCGAGCGCGTCCGCGAGGCTCGGCGTGTTGAACATCGACATGAGCTGGAGGTTCAGGTCCTTGCCCCGGGCCGCCGCCGACTCCGGGAACCCGATCGCGGGGTCGTTCTCGCCGATCCCGACGACGCGACACCCCTGTGTTGCGACCTCGGCGTCGAGGCCGAGGTACTCGTCGAGCCGATGGTCGAGAATCACGTCGACGCCGTCGCCCTCGGCGGCGTCGACGACCGCCTCCGCGAGGTCGTCGCGGTTGTAGTCGAGCACCGCGTCGGCGCCGAGCGCCGCCACCCTGTCGTGGTACCCCTCGGCCGCGGTGGCGATCACGTGGGCGCCGGTTGCGGCGGCGACCTGCACGGCGGCGTGGCCGACGCCGCCGGAGCCGCCGTGGATCAACACCGTCTCGGCCGGTCGGAGGGTGGCGTGCTGGACGAGCGCTCGCCAGGCCGTGACGGCGGCGACCCCGGCCGCGCCGGCGGCGACGAGATCGGCGTCGTCGGGGAGCGCCGCGACGCGGTCGTCGGGGACGGCGACGAACTCGGCGTAGCCGCCCGGCATCGCCCCCGACAGGCCGGTCGCGAACACCTTGTCCCCCTCGGCGATCCCCTCGACGGCCTCGCCGACCGCGGCGGCCGTTCCGGCGGCGTCGACGCCGGGGATCGCGGGCAAGCCGTACGGCTCGTACGACCCCTCGCGGAAGTACGTGTCCACGGGGTTGACGCCCGCGGCGGCGACCTCGACGAGCACCTCGTCGGGCGCCGGCTCGGGCCGGTCGACGTCGTCCACCTGGAGCACCGATTCGCCACCGTGTTCGTGGAAGCGGACCGCTCGCATGGTCGATCTCTCCCCCCGAGGTGACTTAACTCCGGGCGGCGGCGGAACCGCACCGATCGTCCCGACACGATCACCGCCGCCGGCGACCGGTGGAGTGAAAGTGTCCGCCGCGGTAGCCATCGGATATGTTCATCCGGCACGCCGGCGCGACGCTGTTCGGCGCCGGGCTGCTCGTCTGTACGGTGTTGCTCGTGACGGTCGGCCCCGTCGCCGCGGCGACCGAGGTGTTCTGTCCCGGCCCGCGACGGCTCGTCGAGTTCGCCGTCACCGGGGTGCGGGCGTGGCCGCCGACGCTGACGTACACCGACGGCTGCAACGACATCCTCCTCCGCCCGTCGGTGCTGTGGTCGGGCGTCGTCGCCGTCGTCGGCCTTCTCCTGGCCGGGGTCGGGCAAGGACTCGTGCAGCGGGCGTGAACCGTCGGGCGCGCTCCCCACCGGCGGCGCGAGCGCGACCGGAATCGGCGGGATTTAACCCCCCGAGTGGCTGCTATCAACACGCATGAAACTTCACGAATACCAGGCGAAGCAGGTCTTCGCCGACGCCGGGATCCCGACCCCGGACTCGCGGCTCGCGTCCACCGTCGAGGAAGTGATGGACGCGGTCGACGAGATCGGCTACCCGGCGGCGATCAAAGCGCAGGTCCACGTCGGCGGACGTGGCAAGGCTGGCGGCATAGAGATCGCCACGAGCGCCGAGGAGGCGCGCGAGGCCGCCGAGTCCATCCTGGGAATGGACCTCAAGGGCTACACCGTCGACACTGTCCTCGTCGAGGCCGGCGTCGACTTCGAGAACGAGCTGTACGTCGGCATCACGATGGACCGCGGGAAGGGCGAGCCCGTCGCGATGGTGTCGACCGAGGGCGGCGTCGACATCGAGTCGGTCGCCGAGGAGACGCCCGAGAAGATCGCCCGCGAGCATATCGACCCCGCGTTCGGTCTGCACCCGTACCAGGCCCGCAAGGTCGTCTTCGGGGCCGGCATCCCGAGCGACGTCGCGATGGACGTGGCGTCGATCCTGGGGACCCTCTACGACCTGTACGAGTCGAGTGACGCCTCCGAGATCGAGATCAACCCCGTGATGATCACGGCCGACCGCGAGGTCGTCGCCGCGGACGCGGTCATGAACATCGACGAGGACGCGCTGTTCCGTCAGCCCGAGCTGGCGGAGATGGAGGACGAGGCCGCCGGCGACGAGCTGGAGGCGAAAGCCAACGAGTACGGCTTCGACTACGTCCGCCTGTCGGGCAACGTCGGCATCATCGGCAACGGTGCGGGCCTCGTGATGACGACGCTGGACCTCGTGGACTACTACGGCGGCGAGCCCGCCAACTTCCTCGACATCGGCGGCGGCGCCAAGGCCGAGCGCGTCACGCAGGCGCTGGACATGGTGTTCTCCGACGAGAACGTCGACAGCGTCGTGTTCAACATCTTCGGCGGGATCACCCGCGGCGACGAGGTCGCCAAGGGGATCAACGAGGCCCTGGAGCAGTTCGACGAGATCCCCAAGAAGGTGGTCGTCCGGCTCGCCGGCACGAACGCCGAGGAGGGAATGGAGATCCTCAACGAGGACCTCGTACAGGTCGAGGGCACCCTCGAGGACGCTGTGCAACGTGCGGTCGAGAACGCGGAGGAGGTGACCCAATGACTTACCCGAGAAGTTCGCTCGCTCACACGGTTCGCTCGCTCACTACTCGTGAACGCACGCGGTCCACGAGGTGGTCCGCGTGAGCATTTTCGTCGACGACGACACCCGTGTCGTGGTGCAGGGCATCACGGGCGGGGAAGGCAAGTTCCACACCGAACAGATGCTGGAGTACGGCACGAACGTCGTCGCGGGCGCGGTGCCCGGGAAGGGCGGTCAGGAGGTCGCCGGCGTCCCCGTCTACGACACCGTCGACGAGGCCGTCGACGCCGAGGACGCCGACGCCTCCGTCGTGTTCGTCCCGCCGGCGTTCGCCGGCGACGCCGTCTTCGAGGCGCTCGACACCGATCTGGACCTCGTGGTCGCCATCACCGAGGGGATCCCGACCCAGGACATGGCGAAGGTGAACAAGCGCCTCTCGGAGGTCGACACCCGTCTCATCGGGCCGAACTGTCCGGGGATCATCACCCCCGGCGAGGCGAAGCTGGGCATCCTCCCGGGCAACATCTTCGAGTCGGGCGACGTGGGGCTCGTCTCCCGATCGGGGACCCTGACGTATCAGGTCGTCTCGAACCTGACCGAGCGCGGCATCGGGCAAACGACCGCCATCGGCATCGGCGGCGACCCGATCATCGGGACCTCCTTCGTCGACGCGCTGGAGGCGTTCGAGGCCGACAAGGACACGAAGGCCGTCGTCATGTGCGGCGAGATCGGCGGCGAGGACGAGGAGCAGGCCGCCAGGTACATCGCTCAGAACATGGACACGCCCGTCGCCGGCTTCATCGCCGGGCGCACCGCCCCGCCGGGCAAGCGCATGGGCCACGCCGGCGCCATCGTCTCCGGCTCCGGCACCGGCACCGCCGAGTCGAAGATCGGCGCGCTCAACGACGCGGGCGTCCCGGTCGGCGACACGCCCAACGAGGTCGCAGACCACATCGAGGACTTCCTGTAGACGCCTCGGTTCTCCGTTTTTCAGCCGTCGGTCGATTCGACGCCGAGCGCGGCCGCCAGTCCCCCCCGGGTCACGGTCTCGGTGTCCGCCGCTCCGGTGTCGCCGTCCCCGTGATCAGTTTCCCCGTAGCCGACGCCGGTGGCGACGAGGACGACGTGTTCGCCCGCGTCCACCGCGCCGCGCTCGCGGAGCCGACGGAGTCCCGCCAGCGTCGTCGCCGACGCGGCCTCGATCCGCATTCCGGCGGCCGCGAGGTCGCGCCGCGCCGTCCGGATCGCGTCGTCGTCGACGGCGAGGACCGCGCCGTCGGTGTCCCGGGCGGCCCTCAGAGCTCGGGTGCCGCTCGGCGGATCCGGGTTGGCGATCGAGTACGCGACCGTCTCACCCACCTCGTCCGCCTCCAGGCGCGTCACCGCGTCGTCGCCGCGCGCGAACGCGTCTGCGACGGGGGCACAGGCCGCCGCCTGTACGAAGTAGAGCCGCGGCGGGTCGTCGATGAGTCCGGCCGCGGTCGCCTCGCAGACGGCTTTCCACGCGGCGCTGGCGTGGCCGCCGCTGCTGACCGGCATGACGACCGCGTCGGGCGTCGCCGGCGAGGACGCCGCCTCGGAGGTCCCCTCTTCCCCGACCGTCCCGACCTCCCCGCCCTCCTCGGCCTCGGCGGCGGCGAACGCCCGCAGGACCTCCAGCGTCGTCGTCTTCTGGCCGGCGACGCGAAGCGGCGAGTCGGAGTTGACGAACGCGATCCCCGCCTCGGGTCCGAGGTCGAGCGCGTCGTAGTAGAGCCGGCCGTAGTCGCCGTCGACGCGGACGATCCGCGGGCCGTACGCCGCGATCCGGTCGAGCCGGGAGTCGGAGATGTCGGCGGGGACGAGCACGACGCAGTCGACGCCGGCGCTCGCGGCGTGGGCGGCCATCGAGGCGGCCATGTTGCCGTGCGAGACGGTGCCGACTGCGGTCGGCGCCTCGGCCTCGCCTCCACGTTCGCCTCCGGCGACGCCCGCCGTTCCGGCGTCCCCGGAGACCGCCGCCGCGACGCCGACCGCGCTCCCGCGGTCCTTGAACGAGCCGGTCGGGTTGGTCCCCTCCAGTTTCACGTGGACGCGGACGCCCTCGACGTCGAGGCCGGACGCTCGAATCAACGGCGTCGACCCCGCAGCGGCCGCGAGCCCAGAGTCGGGCGCTTCGACCGGGAGGAGGTCGGCGAACGCCCGGACGCCGTCGCGGTCGGGCCAGTCGAATCCCGCCGGGTCGGTGTCGAACCATAGCGGCTCGCCGCAGTCGGGGCACCGCTGGCCCGACGCCGCGGCGCGCCCGCAGGCGTAGCAGATGAGCACGGTCCACCCGCGGTCGCCGGTCGGCAAAAGCCCGGCGCACCGCACGGCTCGGCAGGTCGTTGAAGCGGCGACAGTTCCTCCGCGAGGATTCGACCGTCCCCCGATCGATCCGCGATCGCCTCCCGTATCCGGCCCGGGTCCGTCCCGGGTATCGCCACCGATCCCCACGCCGTATGCCAACTTTTCACGTCCGGGAGCGACGGACTCTTTCCTGCGAACCGTGAATCGCGAGGTAGCTCCGGCGTCACGAACGCCGCGAGTTCCTGCTACAGATGAACGCACGATCTACACTCCCCGCACTCGTACTGCTCTCCGTGCTGGTCGGCGCCGTCGCCCTCGCGGGCGGCCTCGCCGCCGGCACCGCGACCGCACAGACCGCGAACGCCTCCGCCGACGTCACCTTCGACGACCAGGTCGGCGTCGAGGAGGTCACCGTCTCCGAGGTGACGCTCCCCGAGGGCGGCTTCGTCGCCGTCTACAACTCCTCGGGCGGTCTCGTCGGCAACTCCGCGTACCTGGAGGCCGGCACGCACGAGAACGTCACCGTCTCGATCTCCCCGGCGCTCTCGCGAAGCCAGGTCGTCGTGGCTCAGGCCCACCGCAACGAGGGCCCGGAGTCGTTCAACGCCTCCGCCGACCTCGCGTACACGAACGAGAACGGCCAGGCCATCGCCGACACAGCGTACGTCGCGAGCGAGGAGTTCACGCGTACGACCGAGACTGCGACCGAGACGGCCACCGCGACGGCGTCGACCACCGAGGCTGACGCCGCCACCACGAGCGACGACGGCGGCGCGACCGCGACCGACTCGGCCACCGAGACGAGCGGCCCCGGCTTCACGGCCCTCGCCGCCCTCGTCGCGCTCGTCGGCGCGGCGCTGTTGGCCCGCCGGTAAGCCGCCTCGCCCGTCGAACGCCACCGATCTTTCGGCCGGCGTGTGCCCGTTGCCCGCCCCAGCGGGAGCGCCGGACCGTGTCCGAGGGGACGGAACGCGGGATTGAACCCTCGCGGCACCGAATCCCGGGTATGACCGACGACGCCGACGGCCACGCTGACGACACCGACGCCGGAGCCGGCGACGACGAGTGGCTCGCGCGCCTCCGCGAGATGCGCGACGAGAAAGACGAGTTCCTCGCGAGCGACCCGCAGTCGCCGCTCGACCCTGCGCTGCGCGACGACTTCGACGGCCTCGACTACTTCGATCCCGACCCCGCCTTCCGCGTGCGGGCGGCCGTCGAGGTGCACGACGATCCCGAGACCATTGAGCTGACGGTCCGCAACGGCACCGCAGAGCGGTTCCACCGCGTCGCGACGCTGTCGTTCACGCTCCCGGCCGCCGGCGGCGGCGAGGTCGAGGCGTCGCTGGCGGCGCTGCGGGCTGAAGGCTCGGCGGCGCTGTTTCTCCCGTTCCGCGACAAGACGACCGGCCAGCAGACGTACGACGGCGGCCGGTACATGGACCTCCACCCCGACGGCGACCTCGGCGAGATCGACGAGGTGACGCTGGATTTCAACCTCGCGTACACGCCCTTCTGCGCGTTCGCGGACGCGTTCGCCTGCCCGCTGCCGCCGACCGACAACTGGCTCGAGGTCGCGGTCCCGGCGGGCGAGCGCGATCCGGCGCTCGAGTGACCGCTCGCTCGACCGTCGGTGCCGGTCCGATCGTCGTCTCCCTGGTCGCGACCGCGAGAAAAGTAACCCTTAGTACGGGCGAGATGCCATGGACGCTCATGCAGAAACCGGTCATCCTCGGCGCGGTCCTCATGCTCGTCGGCACCGTGCTGTTCTTCCCGAGCCTGGCCCCGCAGTCCGGGTCGCTCGCGAGTTGGGCGCTGGTCCCGGCGGCGGCACTGCTCACGTACGGGACGTACCTGGTCGGCACGAGCGAGCCCGGCCGCGCGGTCTGAGCTCCCGCCGGACTCACTCCTCCTCGGCGGCGGCGTACCGCTCCAGCGCCGCCTCGGCGCCGGCGGCGACGTACCCGGCGTCGACGCCGACGATCTGGTAGTCGTACCCCACGGACGCCCAGTGATCGATCTCCGCGGACGAAGTCGCGAGCGTGCCGACCGGCACCTCGCTGTCCGCGAGTACCGCCTCGACGGCCCCGAGGAACCGGTCGGACTCGTACTCCCCGAAGACGCCCAGATCCGCGGAGAGGTCGGCCGGACCGACGAGCAGCGCGTCGAGGCCGTCGACGGCGGCGATGTCGGCGGCGTTCTCGACCGCGGTTTCGGTTTCGATCTGGGCGATCGTGGCGATGCGGTCGTTCGCGCGGTCGTAGTAGTCGTCGAGGTCGCGGCCGTACCCCGAGGCGCGCGTCCCCGCGACGCCGCGGCGACCCTCGGGCGGATAGCGCGCAGCCTCGACGAACGCCTCCGCCTGCTGGACTGTGTTCACCTGTGGCGCCATCACGCCGGCGGCGCCGGTGTCGAGCACGCGCTTGATCCGGACGTGATCGTTCCACGCGACTCGGACCACGGCCCCCGTCTCGCGCTCGCCCCGGCTCCCCTCGCCGTGGGCGTTCGCGGCGTCGACCGCGCGGACGGCCGCCTCCACGGACTCGGTGTCCGTCGGCGCGTGCTCGGTGTCGATCACGACGAAGTCGGCGTCGGTGAGCGCGAGCTGTTCGGCGATCCCTGGCGAGGGGGTCGACAGCCAGTGGCCGGCGGGGTTCTCGCGGAGGGTCGAACGCAGTCCCGCGACGCCGGGGTCGTCGGTCATACGAACCGCTCCTCGCCGACGGGACATCAAGCCCGCACAACCCCCGTTCGACTGCCGCTACGCCGTCGGTCGCTACGCCGAGGCGGATCGAACGATGCCGGCGAGCAGGGCGCCGCCGGCCACCGCGGAGACGATCACGGCGATCCCGACGACTTCGGTGGGCGACTGGTCGATCCACCGCTGGAGCCACCACGCCGCGTAGTGGAGCTGCGTGTACACGAAGAATCGGTACGGGAAGTGGATCCACGCGAGGACCGTCACGGCGGCGATCCCCAGATAGTCGACGGCGTCCCGCTCCCGTACCCACATGAGTCCGGCTCCATCTGGACGCTACAAAAGGATTCCTCCCCGACTCTCGGCGGTGAGAACGGGGCGGTCGCCCGCGGGAGAGTCGCCGGTGGCCCCGGACAGTCCTCGATCAGTTCTCTCCGTTCGCGGCCTCGACGCGGGCGGCGTATTTCTCCAGTTCGCCGGCGAGTTCGCGTGCGTCCGCCGCGGAGAGGGTGACGCCCTCGGCGTGGGGCGGGAGCGCCTCCAGTCCGGTGTTGTCGAGTTCGAGTTCGAGCGTCACCTCCTCGGGGTTCTCGCGGGGCGCCGTGACGTTCAACACGGCGACTGCGTCCTCCTCGAAGTCGTGCCCGCGGGCGAAGCCGTCGAGCAGTTCGAAGGTCGTGTAGGCGTTGACGCGGATGAGCCGGTCGGGCATACCCGCCTTCAGTCGTCGGAGGTGATGGGCGTTCCGTCCGCCCGCGCCGGCGCGGGCGAGGCGTCCATGTCGTCCTCGTCGGCGTACGGGTACCACGTCAGCTTCGTGTTGTGCATGTACGGGTCCTCGTAGGAGGTCTCCTCCGGCTCGACCAGCTCGGCGAGCGTCTCCTCGTCGGTGCGCTCGACGAAGTCGCGGAAGGACTCGTACTCGACGGCTTCGCCGTCTCCTTTTCGTTGTCCCTCCGGGACAACGCGCTCCTCGCGACGCTCCTCGAAGTTCGCGAGCAGGTTCCCGATAGCGCCGGGTACCTCGTCGGCGGGCACGCGCTGCTCGACCCACTCCGCGAAGCGCGGCTCGGCGCCGAGGCCGCCGCCGAGGCCGATGTCGAGCGCCTCGACCGCCTCGCCGTCCTTGCGCGTCTTCATCCCGCGCAGGCTGATGTCGGCGATCTGCGGCTGCGCACAGGAGGCCGTACAGCCCGACAGGTGGATGTGGAAGTCGTCGACGCCGTCGGGCACCTCGACGTTGTCCGTGAGCCAGCGGGCGTACCGCACCTGCCGGTTCTTCGTCTCGACGATCGACAGCGAGCAGAACTCCGTGCCCGTGCAGGCGATGGAGCCGCGCATGAACGTGTGCGGGTCCGGCTCGTAGGTGTCGAGCAGGTCCTCCGCGAGCAGGTCGTCGAGGTCCGCCTCGGGCACGTCGGTGACGATGACGTTCTGGCGCTGGGTGACGCGCACCTCGCCGGAGCCGTACTCGTCGGCGATCCGGGCGAGTTCGCGGGTGTCGTCGGCGCCCATCCGCCCGACGAGGACGTTCAGGCCGACGTAGTAGTCGCCGTCGTTCTGCTCGTGGACGCCGACGTGGTCGTGGTGGCCGGCGTCGTTGCGCCCGGAGTTGTACGTGTACTCGTCGCGGAGGTCCTGGCCGGCGTGCTGGAGCCCGAAGTCGACGTAGTCCTCTTGGAGGACGCGCCGGATCTTCTCGGTCCCCCACTCGTCGGTGAGGAACTTCATCCGAGCGTTGTAGCGGTCCTCGCGGTCGCCGTGGTCGTCGAACAGCGCCGAGAGGCCGCCGGCGACGGCGTCGACGTCCTCCGGCGGGACGAACACGTCGATGTCGCGAGCGAGCCGCGGCTCGTTGCGCGAGAGGCCGCCGCCGACGCGGACGTTGAACCCCTTCTGTCCCTGCTTCTCGGCCGGCTCGAACGCGAGGTCGTTGATGTCGCCCTGCCCGCAGCCCTCCTCGCAGCCGGTGACGCTCACCTTCCACTTACGCGGGAGGTTCGCGTGGTCGTCGTCACCCTTGAACGTCTCGTTGAGGTCCAGCGCGACGGGCAGCGCGTCGACGAACTCGTTGGAGTCCTTGCCGGCGACGGGGCAGCCCACGATGTTACGCCAGGAGTCGCCGCACGCCTGCTGGGTCGACAGGCCGTTGGCCTCCAGCTTCTCGAAGATCTCGGGGATGTCCTCCAGCCGGATCCAGTGGAGCTGGATCGACTGGCGGGTCGTCCAGTCGACGTACGCGTCGCCGAACTCGGGGTTCTCGGCGGGGCCGCGGGCGTACTCGTCGGCGATGTCGGCGACGACCTCGACTTGCCCCGGCTTCAGCACGCCGTTGGGTGTCCCGATCCGCATCATGAAGTAGCTCTCCTGGCCGTTCCGCTGGTGGTACAGCCCCCACCATTTGAAGCGCTCGAACCAGGCGTCGTGTTCGTCCGCCGGGATCGACTCCCACCCCTCCTCGGCGAACGCCAGCAGGTGCTCCCTGATCTCGTTGCCGTACACCTCCGATTTCCAGTTCTCGACGTCCGTGGGCATTCGTGGGCGAACACAGTGCCCCCACGTACCTAACCCGCGCCTCCGCGTCAATCCTCCCCGACGCTGCCGGGAACCGGCAACGATTGCGGCGCTCCGAGCCCGCCTCGCGGGAGGCGGATCGCCTCCCCTGCGACGGGACGGAACTCGCCGTCGACGATCCGCCCGACCGGGACCCCCAGGACGCTTGCGGCCTGTCCACACCGGATACACTGCCCGTACACGTCGGCCGTTACCGTCCGGCCGTCCGCGCCGACATCGGTGAACCCCTCGACGACGTAGTCGGCGCACTCGCAGGCGCACGCGTCGCCGCCGACGCGCCACGGTTCGCTGACGCCGACGCGACGCTCGTCGTCCACCGAGACCCACGCGCCGTCGTCGAGCACCCTGATGGCGACGCTCATATCCGAGCGAGGCGACCCGCGGACATACCCCCGTCGCCGCGCGCAACGGCCGACGGTTCCGGTGACGCCGACGTAGTCGCGGATCGCCGGCCGCTGGCTGGATCGCTTCGATCCCGGCGTTCGGGATAGCGGCAACGCCGTCCTCGACCGGGGAGCGTCGGTCACGCTTGACTCTGCGGCGCGGCTTATGCGAGTACGGGGTGTGTACGGTAGTGATGGCAGAACAGACGACCGACGGTCGATACGACGACGACGAAGTCGACACTTCCCATCTCGACGACCTCGATGCCGGCTGCGGCTGTGCGGAGGTGTGGGAGCACCTCTCGGCGGACGAGGAGCAGTCGGCCGACTAGTCCGGCCAGGCCGGATCGGTCACGGCAGTTCTCGATGGAGCACGCTTCGGACCCCACCCGCGAAGGCCGACGGGACGGCGAGCACGGGGGCGAGCGCCGGAAGCGCCGCCCCGACAGCGACGACGCCCCCGACCGCCAGCGGCACGCCGAACGGCAGCGAGAGAACGCGGTTCCGACGGGCCGAGTTCATCGGACGACCGCGTTCGTGGACGAAGAACAGTATGTCCTCAAAAGGCGAAACGTATGCCGGGGGTGGGCTCCGAACCCACGATCTCCGCATGGCCCAGGTACGAGGCTCGGCGGGCCCCGTTGGGGCGGAGGCTTCCAAGGCGTTCCGCACCGAATCTCGAAACCCTATGAGTGCGGCGCTATGTCCAGCTAAGCCACCCCGGCTCACGTTGTCGTCGGGCGGTCGCACTCTTGAAGCTTCCCATCGCGAACCGGTGCGACACACCGGAACACACCGCGAGCCGTCGTTCCGTCGGGGTGTTTCGACCGGCGCGGCGTCCTCCCGCCGTGTACCGCCCGCGAATCGGGACCGGCGTACCCGCCGGGTTTAAGCCGTGGGGCGGGCGAAACGCTGGTATGAGTTTGCCGGAACTGGTTCGGGGGGAACTGGGCGAGGAGGACCCCGTCGCCCGCGTCCACCTCGGCGGGGACGACGAGCTGTTCGTCACCCCGACCCGCACGCTGATCTACCGCGCGGACGGGCTGCTCTCCGACGAGTCCATCGAGGAGCTACCTCACGACGCCGAGCGCGTCGCCGTCTCCGAGTCGCGTCGGAAGGCGAAGTTCACCCTCAAGTACGGCCTCGACGGCGACCGCAGCTTCTCGGTGCCGCGCGGCTCCCTCGACGAGGTCCTCCACCCCGTGCTCGCGGGCGTCCTCTCGGCGGCCGGGATCACCGAGGCCGGCGAGACCGTCGAGCGCACCTTCCGCTTCTCCGAGCTCACCCTCGTGGTCACGTCAGCCCGGATAGTCAAGCACATCGGCGCGGCCGTCTGGGACGACGACTACGAGGAGTTCCACTACGACGACGTGGCCGATCTCACGTTCGAGGAGGGGAGCGTCGCCACCACGCTCGTGCTCACCGCCGACGGGCGCCAAGAGCGGTTCAAGGCGCCCAGCGACAGCGCCCGGGCGATCAAGGAGGTGCTGACGAACGCGCTGTTGGCCCACTACGACGTCGGCTCCTTCGAGGAGTTCCGCGCGCTCTCGGCGGCCGCCGCCGGCGAGGACGACGCCGACGATCCGGTCGACCGGACGGACTTCGGCGGCGGCCCCGACCCGCTGTCGACCGATCCCGCGGCCGTCGACACCGACGCCGGCACCCGCAACGAGCCCCTCGTCGACGACGAGGAGCCGGGCGCGGCCGACGCAGTACGCGGAGACACGGCCACGGACACCGGAATGAGCGCGCCCTCGGGGACAGCCGGCGCCGCAGGGACAACGGCCGCGACGGAACTGCACGGAGCGGCCGACCCGGGCGAAGCGGACGAGCGAGCGGTCGGCGCCGACGACGGCGAGGGCTTCGGCGACACCGGCTTCGAGCCCGCCGAGCCCACCGACGACGTTGCCGAGGAGGTGGCTGCCCTCCGAGCGCTCGTCGAGCGGCAGGGCGAACAGCTCGAACGCCAGACCGAGCTGATCGAGCAGCTGATCGAAGAGCTGCGGCGCGGTCGCTGACGTCGGCGTCTCCCCCGCTCTCCTCCCCGGACCGTCACGAGTCCCGGCCGGTCACCTTCCGAACACACGAGGAGCCGAACGGCCCGAGTTCGCCGGCGTCGAGCCGGACGAAGTGACCGGTCGTGATCGTCGCACCGCAGCGGCGACACGAGAAGTCCCCCTCCCGACGGACGACCTGCGAGTCGAACCGGACGAACCCCGACCCGTGGACGCGAACGATCGCGTCCTCGCGGTCGATGACCCCGCGGCGCTCGGCCTCCTCGAGCACGTCGCGAGTGACCGCCGGGCTCGTCGTCACGGTCTCAAGCCGGTCGATCAGCTCGGGGAGCGGAAGCTCGTCGTCCTCGAGATGTTCCAGCAGCTCCACCCCGAGCGCGACAGTCCCCTCGCGGGTTCGCGCCGGCGCGTCGTCGCCCGGTGTCACGTCGACCCCGATTCGTCGCGGGCGCTGTTAAGCGTCCCGACTGTCCGGAACTCGACACGGTATCCCGAAACGGGGAACCCGGGGACACAACTACGGCGTCCGTCAGTCGACCGACCCGCGACCGCGGTCCTTATTCGCGTGACGACCCCAATGCGGCCGTGAACCGTCGCGCGCTCGTCGGCGGCCTCGTCGCCGGCGCGGTGGTGGTCGCGGTCGCGGTCGGCTCCCCGAACGCCGTGCTCGACCGCCTCGCGTGGGTCACCGCCGATCCGTGGAGGCTTCTCGCGGTGCTCGTCGCACTGGCGGTCGTTCGTCCGCTGGTCGCGTGGCCGGTGACGCTGTTGGCGGTCGTCGCCGGCTACGGCTTCGGGCTGTCGGCGATCCCCCTGTCGCTGGGCGCGATGGTACTGACCTCGATCCCGCCGTACCTGTTCGCCCGTCGCGGGCGCGGCGCGGGCGGCGCGCTCGCCGGCGCCGACCGGATCTCGACGGCCGTCAACGACCTCCTCGACCGCGCCGTCGGCGCCGGCGAGCGCGCCGTCTCCGTCGCGGGGGGGACCCGCTCGGTCGCCGCCTCCCGGCTGCTCCCGTTCCCCTCCGACGCCGTCTCCGTCGCCGCCGGCCTCGCGGGCGTCCGCGCCGGTCCGTTCGTCCTCGGGAGCGCGATCGGGGAACTCCCGTGGGCCGTCGCCGGCACCGTCGCGGGCGCCTCCGCCGGGCGCGTCGCCGAGGTGGGCCTCGACGGCGTGCTCGACCCGTGGTTGATCGGCGCGGCGGCGCTCGGCGGCCTCCTCCTCCTCGCGGGACCGGCGTACCGACACTACCGCTCGTCGTCGGTCTGATCCGTGGCTCCGGTGCTCCGAGGCTCGCGAGCCAGCAGTATCGCGTCCGTCCCGTCGTCGTAGAAGCCGGGACGCCGCGCAGTCGGGCGAAACTCGAGCGACTCGTACAGGCGCCTCGCGCCGTCGTTGTCGGCGGCGACGAGGAGGGTGACGCGGCCGTCGACGCGGGCGAGAAGCCGCTGGAGGAGCCGGGTCGCCCGCCCCTCCCGCCTGTAGTCGGGGTGGACGACGAGCTCGGCGACGTGGACGCCGTCGCCGGCGACCGGGAGCAGGTAGCCGACGACGACGCCCTCGGCCGTCTCATCGACGAGGGCCTCCCCGGTCCGCAGGCCGTGCGAGCACAGCGTCGTGCTCGGCTCGTGAAGCAGCCGCTGGAGCCTTCGAACGGCCGGCTCGTCGGCCGGTCGCCCCCGTCGGATCGTCACGTCGGCAGGACCGGCGGTACGTGAACGACGATCGCCGCGACCGACGCGAGCGCGTCCGCGAGCGCCCCGAGCGTCGCCGGCGACGGAACCGGCGCAGCGCCGGCGACGACCGCGAGCACGACGGCCGCGAGCGCGCCCGACAGCGTCGCGAGCGTGTTCACCCCCTGATTGCCGATCCGGTCGCCCTCGACGGTCGCGCCCAGCAGGCTGTCGACCGTCATGCCGACGAACCCCGCGCCGGTGACGGCGGCGGCCACGGGAACCGCGAGCGGTACGCCGGCGGCCGCCAAGCCCGCGAGGCCGTCCGTCGTCGCAGAGCCGCCCAGCGGCATCGCCAGCGCCGCCAGCCCGCCGACCGCCCCGGCGCCGGCGACGCCCGCGACCTCCCCCTGCCAGGTGATCGCCCCGTCGGTGCCGGGGTCGACCGGCCGCAGCGTCGTCACCAGCCGCGGCGCGTCGAACAGCCCGCCGAACTCCGAGGAGAGCGTGTCGGCCATCGCAGCCGCGACCGAGCCGGCGAACGCGAACGCGATCAGCGTCGGGAGGGTGGTGTCCGGCACGACCGCCCTCGCGGCCGCGAACGCGACCACCGAGCACAGCGCGACCCCGGCGTTGCCGAGGACGTTGCCGGCGCCGCGAGCGCCGTCGTTGCCCTCGGCGACGCCGCGAGCGTTCTTCTCCTCGAACCGGAACTTCGCGGCGAGTCCGCCGATGGCGAAAAACGAGATGAGCACGACGAACCAGCCGATCCCGCCGAGCACGACGGTCGCGAAGCCCAACAGTACGCCCGTCAACATTCCCGAGACCGACGCGGTCTCGAGCACGTACGAGACGACGCCGAGCCCGACGGTGAGCGTGAGGCCGGCGGCAACGAGCGTCGGCGTGACGACGACCCCGCCGGCGGCAACGAGCGCCGACAGCAGCCACAGGAGGAACCCGACCGACACGACAACGATCGGATCGTCGCGGGGGAACAGCACCGAGCGGAGGAGTGCGGCCACGAGCGCGGCGGTCGCCGCGAGGAACACGTACGTCGGGAGCGCCGCGACCGCGAACGAGTCGGCGGCGACGGCGACGGCTGCCTGGCCGAGCGTCGCGGCCGCGAACGCCGCGACCGTGAACGCGGTCGTCGTGGCGAACTCGTCGCCGGTGGACTCGCGGACGAACTCGCGCCCGAGGACGCCGTACGTCAGCGAGAGCACGCTCGCGGCGTACACGGTGACCGGCATCGGCGACTGCGGGAGCGCGGTCAACACGCCGAGGGCGGTCGCCGCGAGCGCGAACCCCGCGAGCCCGTTGAGTCGGCGGTCCTCGTAGTCGCCCGGGCGGGCGAACAGCTCGAAGAACCGACCCTCGTCGACGACGAACGCCGCGAGGACGGCGACGGCGGCGAACGGCGCGGCGGCGGCCGGCCCCAGCGCCGGCGCGGCCAACACCGCCGAGGCGACGACGGCGAACGCCCCCGCGCGCCGGAGTCGGTGTCTCACGGCCGAGGGTACCCCCGACGCACACTTAACGGTCCCGGGACGGCGGCTCGCGGTCCCGGGACGGCGGCGCGGCGGCGACGAGAGCGGTAACGCTTTCGGGCGCCCGTCGGATTCCCGAACAAGCAGTGGGACTCTACGACGCGTACCTCGGCGTGCGCCACCGCCGCAACCCCGGCGACCCGCCCGCCCACGTCGCCCTCGTCATCACCGAACGCGACCTGCTCGAACAGGGGGCCTACGACACGCTGGAGTCGTTTCTCGGCTGGACGTTCGAGTACGGCGCCGAGCGCGTCACAGTCTCCGTCTCGGTGCTCGACGAGGCGGTCGTCGACACCCTCGCTCGCGAACTGGCGGACGTCGACGCTCCCCGTTCGATCGCGGTTCGGACGCCCGAGGACACCGCCCGCGCGGACGCGCCGATCCGGGTGAACATCGGCCTCGGCGGGAAACGCGAGTTCGTCGACGCCGTCCGCGATATCGCCGCGGCCGTCGAGGCCGGCGATATCGACCCCGACGAGGTCGCGGAGGCCGACATCGAGGACCGCCTGATCTTCCCCGAGGAGCCGGATCTGGTGATCAAGACGGGCGCAGAGCGGCTCTCGGACTTCCTCATCTGGCAGTCGGTGTACTCGGAACTGTACTTCACCGACGTGAACTGGCGGGACTTCCGGAAACGGGACTACCTCCGGGCGGTGCTGGACTACCAGAACCGCCAGCGACGGTTCGGAACGTAACAGATCGTCGGCCCGACCTCGTCGCGATCGGAGGGAGCCGGGGAGGGACCGTCGACGCTTTGCCGGGCCCCGGTCAGTCGGCCGTCTCGCCCGCGGCGCCGCTCTCCAGCGCCTCGTTCAGTTCCTCGTCGGTCGCGTCGCCCGGGAGTCGGTCGCGCAGGCGGGCGGCGACAGCCCTCGCCTCGCCGAGTTCGACCTCCGCGAGCGACCGCACGAGCGCGGCGGCCCGTTTCGCTCGGGTGCGGCGCCACGACTCCTCGCGCGCCTCGTAGGTGCGGATGGAGCGCAGGAAGTCGACCTTCGAGAACTCCGGCCAGTACGGCGAGCAGAAGTACGCCGCCGCCTCGTTGCCGTTGGCGTGCCACGGCAGGAAGTTCGAGGTGCGCTCGTCGCCGCCGGTCCTGATGATGAGGTCCACGTCGCGGACGGGCCGGCGGTACAGCCGCGACTCCACCTCGGCGACGCCCACGTCGGCGGCGGCGAGGTCGCCGTCGGCCACGTCGCGGGCGACCGCCCGGACCGCCCCGAGCAGTTCGTTGCGGCCGCCGTACGCCAGCGCGATGTTCAGCGTGAAGTCGTCGTAGCCGGCGGTGCGCGCCTCGGCGTACTCGACGGCGTCGCGGACGCGTTCGGGAAGCCGCTCCACGTCGCCGAGCGCGCGGATACACACGCCCTGTTCGTGGACGCGGTCGGCGTCGGCGAACTCCCGGAGCTTGTCCTCCAGCAGGTCGAACAGCGGGTCCAGCTCCTCCTCGGGCCGGTCGAAGTTCTCCGTCGAGAAGGCGTACAGCGTGAGCTCCTCGACGCCGAGATCCGCACACCAGTCGAGCACCCGCTCTGTGGTGTCGGCGCCCGCGCGGTGGCCGTCGGGCGCGTCGTCGCCGCGACTGCGGGCATACCGGCGGTTCCCGTCCTGGATGATCGCGACGTGGTCCGGCCCGTCGCCGATCTCTCGGCGCAGCACGCGCTCGTAGGTGTTGTCGAACAGCGTTTCGAGGCGCGAGCGCAGGGTCACTAGCCGAAGTGTGTCGGCCAAAGGATATGTGTCTTACGAGGACCGGGACGACGCACGGACGACGCTCGACCGACGCGCGGCGTCAGTCCCCGTCGCCCTCGCCGTCCGTCGCCGCCGGCGTGTCGACGGCTTCGACCGCGTCGCCGGCGACGGACTCCAGCACCTCCACCTCGCCGGTGAGCTGGCGGTGGACGTACGGCATGTCGATCCCCTCCGCGTCGAAGCGCTCCTTCACCGCCTGCACGTACGCCGAGCGGACGCGCACGAAGTCGCCGCGGTCGGGCTCGTCGATCCAGAAGCGGCTCTGGAGGCCGACCGCCGAGTCGCCGAGCTCGGTGACGCGCACCGAGGGGGCGGGGTCGTCGAGGATGCCGTCGACGCCCTCGGCCTCCTCGAGGATGCAGTCGGTCGCGTGGTCGATGTCGTCGTCGTAGCCGATGCCGAAGACGAACTTCTGACGCAGCGTGTCGTAGGCGACGGGGTTGGTGATCGCGTTGTTCGCGAGTTCGCCGTTCGGGACGGTGACGCGTTCGTTGTCGAAGGTGCGCACCCTGGAGACGCGCAGGTCGATGTCCTCGACGCGGCCCGCGTTGTCGCTCCACTCGATCCAGTCGCCCACCTCGAAGGGCTTGTCCTTGATGATGAACACGCCCGCGACGAAGTTGCCGATGAGGTCCTGTGCTGCGAAGCCGATCGCCAGCGCGAGCGCGCCGCCCAGCGTCGCCACCGCGGTGAGGAACCGCGGGAAGCCGGCGGCCATGAACCCGATCGAGATCGCGAGCACCACCACCAGCGCGGCCAGCACGCTGTCCGCGAGGCTGAGCACGGTGCGGTCGAAGCCGCGACGGTTCAACACCCGGTGGGCGAGCGGCATCAGGATCAGCTTGCCGAGGAGATAGGTGAGCACGAACCCGAGGACGAAGCCGATCACGTTCGTCGCGTAACCGCCCAGTCGGGCGACGACCGCCCCGGTGTCGATCTGCAGCGCGAGTCCGGTGACCGTCGATGTCACGCCGTACATGTACGAATTCCGGCAGGGTCGGACGGGTGAAGAATCTGCTGGCGTCGGCGGCGCTCGCACGGATCGCGTGGCCGACTTCACACGGGTCCCGTCGACGACCCGGACCGACGCGACGTCGCTCCCGCGTGCGGCTCACACCGACAGCGGCGCATCGCGTCGGGCGACGCCGCGGAAGCGCTCCCCGTGGAGGCTCTCGTCGCCGAGCGCCGCGGGGATCCGGCCGTGGAGCCAGCGTCCCGGCGCGGGGTCGCCGTCGAAGCCGGCGCGCCGGTGCTCCTCGGGCAGGAAGCGCTCGTGGGTCGGGAGGCGTTCGTGCAGCGGGACGCCGCCCGAGTCGGCGATCTGGCGGAGTTCGTCGAGGGCGGGCCACGCGTACTCCGGGTTGATGTAGTCGTCCGTCACGGGCGAGACGCCGCCCAGATCGTCGACGCCGCAGTCGAGCAGGTCACCGACGGGCGCGAGGTTCGGCGGCGACTGCACCGACACCTCCGGCGGCAACGCGGCGCGCGCCATCGCCGTCACCCGCCGCATCGTCGCTCTCGAGGGGCCCTCGAAGTCGGAGCGCTCGTTGGGCGTCACGGGCTGGACGATCACCTCCTGCACGTGGTCGTATCGCTCGTGAAGCGCGCGGATCGCCAGCAGCGACTCGGCCCGATCGCGCCACTCCTCGCCGATGCCGACGAGGATGCCCGTCGTGAAGGGGACGCGCGCCTCCCCCGCGGCGCGGATCGTGTTCAGCCGCTGGCCGGGCGTCTTCCGCCTGCCCCCGGCGTGGGCGTCCACGTCGGCGGTCGTCTCCAGCATCACGCCCATCGAGGCGTTCACGTCGCGGAGGCGGCGGAACTCGGCCTCCGTGAGATCGCCGGGGTTCGAGTGCGGGAGCAGCCCCTCCTCGAGGGCGATCTCGCAGGCGCGCTCGTGGTACGCGACGATCGAGTCGTATCCCCACTCCGCCAACTGGTCGTGGATCCCGGTGTAGCGGTCGTCCGGCTTGTCGCCGAAGGTGAACAGCGCCTCCGTACAGCCGGCGTCGGCGCCGACGCGGCACCGCTCGCGCACCTCCTCGGGCGACAGCAGGCTCGCCTCGCCGGGCACGTCGTAGTAGGTGCAGTACGTGCAGGTGTACCGGCAGGCGGTCGTCAGCGGGACGAACACGTTCCGGGCGAACGTGAGTTCCGGCGCCGCGTCGACGTCGTCGGGCGTGACCGACAACAGCCGCTCGACCTCGCGGTCGGCGACCGCGATCTCGATGCCGTACTCCTCGGCCCCGGGGAACACACCGTGAGGTCGCCGACCGAGGGGCAAAAACGAGTCGGTCGTGGCGAGGGTGGCGGGGACCGGACGGGAAAGGAGGACCGCCGCGGCGACGACCCGGATCCGCCACCACAACCGATACCCCGCACGCGGGCGAGTGAACGAGCGATGACCGACATCGACACCAGCGGGGTCGACGGCCCCCACGGCGGCCAGCCCGTTCGCCACGCCGGCGCCGACTTGGGCGAGGCGACGGCGGCGGTCGTGATGGTCCACGGCCGCGGCGCGACCGCCCGCAGCATCCTCGGGATGGCCGGCGAGTTCGACACCGACTCGGTCGCCTACCTCGCCCCGTCCGCCAGCCGCAACACCTGGTACCCCAACTCGTTCATGGAGGAGATGCCCACGAACCAGCCACACCTCGACTCCGCGCTCGGGTTCGTCGGCAGCGTCGTCGACGCCGCCGCCGACGCCGTCGGCCACGAGCGCGTGCTCCTGCTCGGCTTCTCGCAGGGCGCGTGCCTCTCCTCGGAGTGGGTCGCGCGCAACGCCCGCCGGTACGGCGGCCTCGTCGGCTTCTCCGGCGGGCTGATCGGCCCCGAGGGGACGCCCCGCGAGTACGACGGCGACCTCGACGGCACGCCGGTTTTCCTCGGCTGCTCGGACGTGGACCCCCACATCCCGTTGGAGCGCGTGACGGAGACGACCGAGGTGCTCTCCGGGTTGGGTGCGGACGTGGACGAGCGCATCTACGAGGGGATGGGCCACGGCGTCAACGAGGACGAACTCGCCGCCGCGACGGAGCTGGTGGCGAGCCTCGAACACGCGGGCGAGTAGCGACGGACCGGAAACGATCTCGTCCCGGGCGGCAACCCTATTTCGGCATTCGTTCGACCGACACCCGCCCGCCGCCGGCGTCCAGTCTGAACCCGGCATCCACGAGCCAGTCGCGGGCGGCGCCGTCGCCCGCGAGCAGCACCTCCGTCAGATCCGCGCGCTCGTCGATATCGGTCGCCAGCCGTCGGGAGTCTACCTCGCGGACGCTCGCGTCGATATCGCGAGCCACACGCAGGTGATCGAGGTAGGAGGCGCCGTGGTAGTCGACGCGGAACTCGGGGTGGCGAACGAGCAGCGCGTTCGTTCCGCCGCCGCGACCCGGCGCGATCGCCACGTCGGCGGCGCCGGCGTCGGCGTCGGCGTTGCTGACACCGGTACCGTCGCCGGCGCTGTCAGCAGTGCCGCCGCCACCACGCTCGCCGTCGACGCCCAGGCGCGCGATCGCCCGCGGCGTCGCCAGCGCCAGATCCGCCATCACGACCGCCAGCGGCGAATCGGGGCCGGGGACGTGCGCGTCGAGCGCGGCGTTCACCGCCTCGGTGAGCGGCCGGTCGTCGACCGTCTCGGGCACGTCGCGGCCGGTGGCCTCGGTTGTGAGCAGCCGCGGCACAAAGCCCGCCCCGTCGAGCGCCGCGAGCACGTCCGACAGCATGGCCTCGGCGAACGCGCGTCGCTCCTCGGGATCGAGCGTGTCCGAGAGCCGGGTCTTCGGGCGATCGGGAGAGAACGGAACGAGCGCGTCGACGATGTCGGGCACGGGGAAAAGCGGTCGAGCGGCGTCAGCCGAGCTTGTCGTAGCCGTCCCCGCGGCTCCGCAGGAACAGCACGACGCCGCCGGCGAGGACGCCGAGCACGACCAGTCCGGCGACGCCGTACAGGATCAGCTGGGTGCGCTGCTGGCTGCTCTCGGACTGGTTCGCCTCGGTTTCGGCGCGCTCGGCCAGCGTGATCGCGTTGTCGAAGTTGCCGGCCTCGTAGGCGTCGACCGCGCTGGCGAACGACTCCTCGGCGGCGTCGGGGTTGCCGGCGGCGTCGATCGCCGTCCGGGCCGACTCCATCGCCTCGCGCGCCTCACGACTGTCGCTCGTGTAGTGGGTCGCCGACTGGTTCGCCAGCTCGTTCGAGGTGCCGCCCTCCCGGGTCTGATCGAGCGCGAGCAGCGTGAACGACTGCTGGGGGTCGTAGCTGTACGCCTCGACCGCGGGGACGGTTCCGGTCACCCGGACGCGGACCTCGGCGGTCCCCTCCCCGATGTCGACGGTCGCGCCGGAGAAGTTCTGCCCGTCGTACGACTCCTGGCGCACCTGGTTGCCGGCCTGGTTCAGGAGCGTCACCGTCCAGGTGACGTCCTGTAGCCCCGTCCGGCCGGCGAGCTGCCACGTCTCGTAGGTGTCGTACAGCTGCGTCAGCGTCACCGTCGCCGTCACCTGCGAGTCCACCTCGCCGCCCTCGGGCACGTCGGTCTCCTGGACGGACACCGCCGCCGCGGGCGCCGCCGCCGCGAACACGAGGGCGAGAACCGCGAGGACCGCAGTGAGCTCAGAACAGCGACTCAAGTTCGTCCTCGTCATCGCTGATGAGGGTGTCGAGGTTGTCCTGGCTCTCCTGCTGGATGTCGTCGATGTTGTCCTGGGCCTCGATGGCGACCTGCTGGAGCTCCTTGATCCGCGGGACGTTCGTGACGCCCGACAGCAGGATCACGCTCGCGACGAACCCGGAGCCGCTGACGGGGTAGTCGCCGCCGCGGACCTCCATCGAGCCGGTCTGCTCTTCGAGCCACTTGCGACCGCGCTCTATCCCCTTGCGGTTGAGATGCTGGGGCGGACCGGCCATGACGAGCAGCGCGCGCTCGGTGCCCTCGATCTCACACGGGAGCGTGAGGCGTCCCAGCGCCGCCTTGCGTACGAGCGAGGTGATCCGGTTGGTCGTGTGGGCGGTGTCGAGGTCCTCCTCGCCCGCGTCGCCGGTGAGCCGCGACAACAGCCCGCCGCCGCCGGCCGTCTCGTCGACCTCCTCGCTGGCGTAGCCGACCGTCGAGACGCCGCCGCCCGAGAGCGTATTGATGATCTCCGAGGAGTCGACGACGGACTCGGCGACCTCCTGCCCCTGGTCGATCTCACCGGCGCCGAAGAGGATGCCGAACCGTTTGACGATCTCTTCGTTGATCTCGTCGTAGCCGCCGGAGACTGACTCCCCGGTCTTGCGCCACGCGTCGTTGTCGAACACCATGAGGTTGTCAACCTCGCGGACGAACGTCTGGAACGAACGCGCGGCGTTGAGCGTGTAGATTCCTCCCTCGTCGGAGCCGGGCAGCACGCCCAGCCCGTAGACGGGTTCGGTGTAGATCCGCTTCAGGTGCTTCGAGAGCACGGGCGCGCCCCCGGACCCGGTGCCGCCGCCGAGCCCGGCGATGACGAGGAACGCGTCGACCTCGTGGACCGGAATCGAGTCGATGGCCCCCTGCACCTCGTCGATGTCCTCCTCGGCGATCTCCGCGCCGAGCTCGTTGTCCGCGCCGACGCCGTGGCCCTTGACGCGAGACTGCCCGATAAGTACCCGCTGGTCTTTCGGGATCTCCTCGAGCCCCATGAGGTCCGCCTTGGCCGTGTTGACCGCGACCGCCGCCCGCACGATGTCGCTGCCCGTGCGCTGGTCGTATTGGACGAACTTGTCCACGATCTTACCCCCCGCCTGACCGAATCCGATGAGTGCCAGTTTCATACGTCTCCCCTCCTCATTAAGCCTGATTCAGAGAGAGTACGGTTATAAGCCTTCTGATGGGCCTATCACTGTCGAGAGTCCGAGCGAGGCTCGTTCGACCGAATATCGCAGTACTGGAGTACGATCGCAGAGTTATAAAAATAGTGATAAATCTGCAAACGGGACTGTCGTATGACACAGTTATTTATTCCGGTCGGACGGAGCCGAGCGGAGACGGGTCGGCCGGACGGCCGCCACTGGCAACAGTTTCGGCCGAACCCAGTCGAAAACGACCGCTGAGCGCAGTCGATAACGACCGTCGAAGTGTCTCGCGCGCGGAGCGCCGACGGGGGTCGAACCGATCAGGCGGTGGCGGTCGCGTCGGTCTCGTCCGTGGGTGTCGCGCCTCGCAGGTACTCGTCAAACGACTTCAGGTCGGCCTCGGCGACGCCGAACGCGCCGACGTCGTTCTCGGAGACGACGTTGTCCAACTGCAGCGACCGGTACTGATCGCGTCCCATGGGGAAGCCAACCGACCCCAGCACGGAGAGTCCGACCTTCGCCAGCCCCATCGGGAGCGGGACGACGGTGATCGACCGCCCCTCCGCTTCGAACACCATCTCGGAGATCGCTCGGAGCGTGAGTACGTCCGGGCCGCCGAACTCGTACGTCCGGTCGGCGTGGTCGGCGTCGGCGACGGCGTCGGCGAGCATCGGAACGAGATCGCCCACCCAGATCGGCTGGAAGCGGTTCCGGCCGCCGCCGGGGAGCGGGTACACCGGAACGCCGGGCGCGAAGATCTCCTTCAGTCGCTTCGTGAAGTAGACGAACTCGCCGCCATCGCCGAAGACGACCGACGGGCGAGCGATCACGTGTTCGATCTCGCTTTCACGGACGGCCTCCTCCGCGTGTCCCTTCGCGCGGATGTAGTGAGTCGTTCCCTCCGGGTCCGCACCGAGCGCGGACATCTGGACGAACCGATCGACGCCGGCGTCCTCGGCGACGGCGAGGAGGTTCTCCGTCCCCCGGAGGTGAATCCGTTCGTGCAGCTCGTCGCCGCCGTCGGGCTTGAACAGCGGCGACAGCGCGACGAGGTTTACGACCGCGTCGGCGCCCTCGACGGCGCCCGCGAGGGAGTCGCGGTCGGTAACGTCGCCGGCTTTGATGACGACCCCGTCCGGGAGTCCCGCGCCGGTCGGGTCGCGAGCGATCCCCACGACGTCGTGCCCGCGCTGGTCGAGTTCCGTACAGAGGTGCGTCCCGATGAAGCCGGTTGCGCCGGCGACGACTACACGCATACACCGACACAGGGGCGGAACCAACCTAAAGGTGCGGTCGCGAACGCCGTCCTCTCGGGGACGGACGAGTCACAACGTGGACGGAGAACGGCGGCTCCGAAACGGTTTTCCACGGGCCTGCCGCACCCACAGTATGCCGACTGAACAGACGGGGTACGACCCCTCGCTGGGTCGCAAGTTCATTTTCGTCACGGGCGGGGTGATGTCCGGCCTGGGGAAGGGGATCACCGCCGCCTCGACGGGGCGGCTGCTGGCCAACGCCGGCTTCGACGTGACCGCCGTCAAGATCGACCCGTACCTCAACGTCGACGCGGGGACGATGAACCCGTACCAGCACGGCGAGGTGTACGTCCTCAAGGACGGCGGCGAGGTCGATCTCGACTTGGGGAACTACGAGCGGTTCCTCGGCGTCGACATGACCTCCGACCACAACGTCACGACGGGGAAGACGTACCAGCACGTCATCGAGAAGGAGCGCGCCGGCGACTACCTGGGGAAGACGGTACAGGTCATCCCGCACGTCACCGACGACATCAAGCGCCGCATCCGCGAGGCAGCCGAGGGGAGCGACGTGTGTCTCGTCGAGATCGGCGGCACCGTCGGCGACATCGAGGGGATGCCCTACCTCGAAGCGCTTCGGCAGTTCGCCCACGAGGAGGACGACGAGGACATCCTCTTCACCCACGTCACGCTCGTCCCGTACTCGAAGAACGGCGAGCAGAAGACGAAGCCGACGCAACACTCCGTGAAGGAACTGCGCTCGATCGGCCTCCAGCCGGACATCCTGGTGGGCCGCTGTGACGACGAACTCGCCCCCGAGACGAAAGAGAAGATCGCGCTCTTCTGTGACGTGCCCACCGAGGCCGTCTTCTCGAACCCCGACGTGGACGACGTGTACCACGTCCCGCTCACCGTCGAGGAGGAGGGTCTCGACGAGCACGTGATGGAGCGGCTGGAACTCGTCGAGGAGGCGCTCCCCGAGGCCGAACGCGAGAACACCTGGCGCGACCTCGTCACGCGCGAGCGCACAGGCGAGGTCGACATCGCCCTCGTCGGCAAGTACGACCTGGAGGACGCGTACATGAGCGTCCACGAGGCGCTCAAACACGCCGGCTTGGAGCACGGCGTCGACGTGAACGTCGTCTGGGTCGCCGCCGACGAGGCAGACGGCGCCCACCGCGACCGGTTGGAGTCGGCCGACGGCGTCGTCGTCCCCGGCGGCTTCGGCTCCCGCGGCACCGACGGGAAGGTGGAGGCCGTCCGCTACGCCCGCGAGCACGACGTTCCCTTCCTGGGCCTGTGTCTCGGCTTCCAGATGGCCGTCGTCGAGCACGCGCGCAACGTCCTCGACTGGGACGACGCCGACTCCGCGGAGTTCGAGCCCGAGACGCCGTACCCCGTCATCGACCTGCTTCCCGACCAGCACGACGAGGAGGACATGGGCGGCACGATGCGGCTGGGCGCCCACGAGACCGAGATCGAGCCGGACACGCTCGCCGAGCGGATCTACGGCGACGACTCCTGTACGGAGCGTCACCGCCACCGCTACGAGGTGAACCCGAACTACATCGACGAACTGGAGACCGACGGACTCGTGTTCTCGGGGCACGCCGGACCGCGTATGGAGATCCTCGAACGCGACGACCACCCGTACTTCGTCGGGACACAGTTCCACCCCGAGTTCCGCTCGCGCCCGGACCGCGCGTCGCCGCCGTTCGTCGGCCTGCTCGATGCGGTGCTCGACGAGACGAACCCGCAGGGGGAGGGATCGACGGACGACCGCGACGCCGTCGTCGACGAGGAGGTGACCGCCTGATGGTGAACGTCGAGGAGTTCATCGACGAGGCGACGACCGAGATCACCGAGGCCGTGGGCGACGCGAACGCGATCATCGCCCTCTCGGGCGGCGTCGACTCGTCGGTCGCGGCGGCGCTGGCGTACCGCGCGATCGGCGATCAGCTCACGCCGGTGTACGTCGACACCGGGCTGATGCGCAAGGGGGAGACCGACCAGATCCGCGAGACGTTCGCGTTCATGGACTCGCTGGAGGTCGTGGAGGCGCAGGGCCGCTTCCTCGACGCGCTCGCGGGCGTCACCGACCCCGAGGAGAAGCGCCACGTCATCGGCGAGCAGTTCATCCGGGAGTTCGAGCGCGAGGCGATCGAGACGGACGCCGAGTACCTCGTGCAGGGGACGATCTACCCCGACCGTATCGAGAGCGAGGGGAACATCAAGTCCCACCACAACGTCGGCGGCCTGCCCGACGTGGTCGACTTCGAGGGCATCGTCGAGCCGGTGCGCGACCTGTACAAGGACGAGGTCCGCGAGGTCGCCCGCGCGCTCGACCTGGAGGCCGTCATCTCCGAGCGGATGCCGTTCCCCGGCCCCGGCCTCGCCGTCCGCATCATCGGCGAGATCACCGAGGAGAAGCTGGCTGTGGCCCGCGACGCGAACCACGTCGTCGAGGAGGAGGTCGCGGAACACGATCCCTGGCAGGCGTTCGCCGCCGTCATCGGCAAGGCGACGGGCGTGAAGGGCGACAACCGCGTCCACGGCTGGGTCGTCTCCGTGCGCTCGGTGGAGTCGCGCGACGGCATGACCGCGCGGGCGCAGAACCTCCCGTGGGAGACGCTCCAGCGGATCCAGTCGCGGATCACCGGCGAGAACGACGACGTGGCGCGCGTCGTGTACGACGTGACGCACAAGCCGCCGGCGACGATCGAGTACGAGTAGCCGACCCCCGTTCCAGCCCCGCTCGCTGATTCAGTACGCCGCGTTCTCGACCGCCTCCGCTGGGGCGTCGCTCGAAACACCGCCGTCGAACACACCGCCGCCGAACACACCGCCGCCGATCGACGAGACACGAAGCTTATCCCGTCCAGCCGACTCGAACCGACAATGACCGATCTCTCCGCCGTCGTCGCTGGTCCCGATCCGGAGGCCCTCGGCGCCGAACTCGAGTCGCTCGACGTGACGGTTTCGCGTATCGACGGCCCCGTCACCGGCGGCACCCTCGACGACGCCGGCATCGACGACGCGGCGCTGTTCGTCCTCACCGACACCGCGGAGGCGACGGGGATCGCCGTCGCGAAGGACCGCAACCCCGACGTACGGGCGGTCGTCTACGCGGCCGAGTCGCTGCCGGAGTTCGCCAAGGGACAGGCCGATCTGGCGGTCGACCCGGAGCTGCTCTCGGCGGCGGTCGTCGCCGACGAACTCGTCGCCGGCGCGTGAGCCCGGATACCGGTCGCCCGCCAGTCACTGGTTGATCGACGCGCGCGAACCGCCGCAACTGACAGATCCCCCTCCATCGGTCGATCCCGTCGGCGGCGTCGAGGCCACACCGCCACCGTCGGTTAATCGGGCTTAATTCGACTTTACAGCGCTTCAAACCCGAGAATCCGAGTTCGCCGTTTACTCCCTTCTTTACCGTGGGGCGACAGGCGACAGTCGTGATGAACGCAAAGAAGCTGCTCGCGGTCGCCCTGGCGACGCTCCTCGTGGGCGCCGGTGTGGGCGCGGCCGCGACGAGTACCGGAACGGGGGCGACGGTCGCCGCGACCGACGCGTCCGTCGACGAGTACGAGACTGACGCCGCGTACGACAACGGGACGGTGACGCTCGCCGTGACCGCGAACGGGAGCGGCGTCGAGGGGCTGTCGATGCTTCGCAACGACACGCTCGTCGGCACCACCGACGCGGACGGCGCGGTCGCGTTCGACGTGAACGCCTCCGACACCGAGGAGGTCGAGCTCGACGTGACCGGGGAGAACGTCTCCGGCGAGATCGTGCTCGCGTTCGAGAACGGCTCCGTGACCGTCGCGGAGGCCGAGTTCGAGGCCGAGACCGACGAGGAGGAGGAAAACGAGACTGACGAGAACGAAACCGACGAGAACGAAACCGATCGGCGCGGCCCCGCGATCGGCCTGCCCGCCGACGCCTCCGACAACGCGAAGGACGTGCTCTCGGCCGTCAACGCGTTCCTGAGCGGCGAGACGAACGCCAGCACGCTCGGCGAGGCAGTCAGCGCTGCCGCCGGAAACGGCCCCGACGGCGAGCGCGGTCCGCCCGCGGACGTCGGTCCCGACGGTGACGACGAGAACGAGACCGACGACGACCGCCGCGGTCCGCCCGAGGACGTCGGGCCGAACGACGACGATGACGAGAACGAGACCGACGACGACGACCGCCGCGGTCCGCCCGAGGACGTCGGGCCGAACGACGACGATGACGACGAAGAGGAAGACGAGGACGATGAGGACGACGAGGAGGAAGACGACGAGGACGATGACGACGATGCCCGCGGCAACAACGGCAACGGGAACGGCAACGACCGATAAGCGGGAGTTTCAGAGCACGCTGCAGTAATCGGCGCTCGACCGACGCGCTCTGCGGCGAGCGCGTTCCGAACGACGACCGCGCTGACGGGGGGTTCCTTCGGGGACCGGCCAAGGCGCGATTGGGAACTCGCCGGCCACGCGCCGGCACGACTGACACACGCGACTGGGGGTCCCCGTACCCCCGGACCAGGGGTGAGAGAGGCACGACGGGACGGTCGACGACCACGGTCGACCCCGCCGGGTCGACCGCGGTCGGATCGCCGATCCGCGGCGACGCCGCGACGCCGTCGAACGAGACGGCTCCTCGCGAGCGCGGCGTCGCCCGGAGCGCTTCGCCACTATGCGCTCCAGATCGCTTTTACTGTCCGAACGAAACGACACCACATGGCACTCGATCTCCTCGCGGACGCGCTCGACGACCTCGACCCCGGCGACGGAGCCGTCGAGACCGCCGAGCTCGTCGTCGCCGACGACGTGCTCGTGAAACTGTTCGCGCTCGGCCCCGGCGCCGAACTGGACCCCCACGAGCACGCCGACAGCACGAACGTCTTCCACGTCCTCGACGGCGAGGTAACGGTCGTCCGCGACGACGAGGCGGAGGCGGTCGCCGCGCCGGGAGTCGTGCTCCACGAGCGCGGCGGCGTACACGGCGCGCGAAACGAGACCGACGAGGTAGTCGCGTTCACCGCGAGCCTCTGTCCGCTCCCCGGCAGCGGCTGAACGGTCGAAAAACGCGTCCGCTGTTCGCGACCGTAGCCGGTGTCCTCGGCAGCGTCAGGTGCAGCAAGTCGCCCTAGTTGACAGCATGTACGTCGGTCTCGATACCGCTGAGGGGCGCGGTCGCTCCCGAAACAGGGACTGCCGAAAAACGGCGTCGGCGACGTTACTCGACGAGAACGGCGTTGACCTGGCCCGTCTGGCCCGGTCGGGAGGTGACGCGCGCCTCGCCCTCGCTGGTGGCGATGACGGCGCCCTTCGTGATGATGTTCCGGCGGACGTAGTTCACGTTCGAGGGGTTCTCCTCGACGTTCTCGATCTCGGCCTCGACGGTCTCGTCGCCGGTGGCGACCTGCGCGACGTCCGTCGAGAGCGCGCGGATCTTCTCGTTCGTTCCGCGCGAGTCGATGACGCGGAACCGGGGCTCGCCGACCGTCGTCTCGGCGGGTTCGCGGCCGAGTTCGTGTCGCTTCTTGTTACTGGAGGGGCGTCGCCGGCCGCCGGTCCGCTTCCGCTTCCTGCGTCCGCTCTGGTCTTTCATGGCAGATGAAACCCCGTGCGGCTACTTGAATCGCTCGAATCGAACCTCACGGCTCCTCGCGGCCGTCCGCGGCGACGAAGCGTCGTTCGGCTCGCCGTCGTCCGTCCCGGTCCCCGCCCGCTACCGTTCGTCGGCGTCCTCGACGCCGGTGTCGGTTATCCGGAAGCGTGCCGACTCGCCCGCCGGCTGCGAGCGGTGTTTCTCCAGCGTCGCCCGACGGTTGCCGCCGCGGAAGCGCTCCAGCCGGAGAACGACGCCCGTCCAGTGTTCGAGGGTGTTACCGCCCAGTGGACGGTCACGATCGGCGTCGGGGTCGGTGAACACCTGGTTCGTGATCACTACCGCGAGGTCGTGCTTGCGCGCCAGCGACAGCAGGTGGGTGACGTGGCGCGCGACCTCCCGCACGGACTCGCCGCCGCGGGAGTCCTCCGTGCGCTCCAGCCGGTAGAACCCGGTCGCGGAGTCGAGGACGATCAGGTCGACGCCGTCGGCCAGTTCCGAGGCGTCCTTCACCGCTTCCCCCTGCTCCGCGAAGCTCATCGCCTCGCTCACGACCAGCCTGCCGGCGACCTGCTCGACCGGCTCGTCGGAGCGTGCCTGTGCGATGTCGCGAAAGCGGGTCATCGAGAGGTCCTCGGTGTCGATGTAGAGAACCGAGCCGCCGGCGGCGGCGACCTCGACGGCCGCCGTCAGCGTGAGGTTCGTCTTCCCCGACGCCGGCGGGCCGTACAGCTGGGTGACGACGCCGCGCTCGATGCCGCCGCCCAGGAGGTCGTCGACGGCGTCACTGCCGGTCGTGAGGAACTCGGACACGGACAGTCGTGGGTCGTCACCACGCAAAAACCTCCCGAGTGCGGGGCGGACCGCGGTCAGTCGTCGCCGGGGGAGCCGCGCCGGTCGGCGACGTACTCGAAGCCGTCGCCGTCCGCCATCGCGACGTCGGAGTCGCCCGCGTCGTCGTCGCCGATCTCGACGGCGACCCCAACGTCGTCGGCGGCCTGGGAGACGGCTCCGGCGTTCGCGTCGTCGGAGACGTCGAAGCGGGCGACGACCTCGCGGAGCTCCTCGACACGGTCGGAGAGCGTCTCGGCGGACTCGCTCACCTCGGCGACGGCGGCCGTCTGTTCCTCGGCCGACGCGGCGGCGCTGTCGACGTCGGTGCTGGTGCGCTCGCCGATCTCCGCCACCTCCTCGGCCATCGTCACGACCTCCTCGGTGGTCGCCGCCTGGTCGTCGGTGGCCGCGTCGATCGACTCGACGCCGTCGTTCGCGTCGTCGATCCGTTCGCCGACCGTCTCCACGGCGTCGAGCGCCTCCTCGACGACCTCGACGCCGTCGTCGACGACCTCCTCGGTCGCCGCCATGTCGTCGGCGGCCGCCGTCGACGCCTCCCGCAGCGTCTCGATCCGGGCGGCGATCTCGTCGGTCGCGTCGCTCGTCTCCTCGGCGAGCGCCTTCACCTCGTCGGCGACGACCGCGAAGCCGTCGCCCTCCTCGCCGGCCCTGGCGGCCTCGATCGACGCGTTGAGCGCGAGGAGGTTGGTCTGCTCGGCGATCCCGTCGATCAGGTCGACCACCTCGGTGATCTCGTCCATCTCGTCGGCGACGCGGTCCACCTCGTCGGCGGTCCGATCGGTTCGATCCGCGACCGCGGTGAACGCCTCGAGCGCGTCCTCCGCAGCGTCGCCCGCCTCGTCGGCGCTGTCGGCGGCCTCCGCCGACAGCGAGGACACGTCGGCGGCGGTCGCGGCGATCTCCTCGACGGTCGCCGAGAGGCCGCTCATCTCGCCGCGGACCTCGTCCAGCCGCTCGGCCTGCTCGTCGCTGGCGTCGGCGACGTCGGTCATCGCGCGGCTGACCGAGGCGCTCGCGTCCTCGATCTGGTCGGCGCCGGCCGCGACGGCCACGGCGCGGTCGTCGGTCTCGTCGGCGAACGCGCGAACCGTGCCGACGGTGTCCTCGAGATCGTCGACCATCCGGTTGAACGCGCGGGCGATCTCCTCGAGCGCATCGTTGTCCGCGTCCTCGTCGAGCCTGACCGTGAGGTCGCCGTCGGCACACCGCGCCATCGCGTCGCCGTACTCGCTCGCGCGGCGCTCCAGGGACTCGGCCAGCGCCTCCGCCTCCGCCTTCGCGTCGGCCGCCCGTTCGCGTTCCGTTCGCGCCTGCTCGATCCGATCGGACAGGTCGTCGCGCATGTCGCCGAAGGAGCCGTACAGCGTGCCGATCTCGTCGACCCGGCTCGTCGAAACGGACACGTCGAGATCGCCAGCCCCCAGCGCTCTGGCGCGGTCGCTGAGGTCGTCGAGCGCGTCGCCGGTCGGCTTGGCGATGAGCACGCCCGCGACCACGAACCCGGCGAGGGCGGTGGCGACAAGCAGGAGAATGTTCTGTCGGACCCCGTCGGCGACCGCGTACGCCCCGTCGGCCGGGACGTGCACGGCCATCACCCACGACGTACCCGGGACGCGGGCGTACGAGACGACGAGGTCGCGGTTCAGCGCGTCCTCGACCGCGGCGTCCTCGGTGACGACGTCGTTGCCGTCGAGCGCGTACTGGAACGAGTCGCCGGTGGCGCCGAGGTACGACTGGCTGATCGCGTCGGAGTCGTCCGCCATCACCACGATGCCGTTGCGGTCGACGACGCGGACGAACCCGCCCTCGACGGGCGTGGACAATCCCTCGCCGATCGTCCGAGTGTCGGCGACGAGCACCACCGCGCGATCGGGCGCGGAGGGGACCGCGCTGACGAACCCGATCATCGGCCCGTCGTTCGTTCGGTACACGGAGGACGTGGCCGTCCGGTCCGCGGAGGCTGGGATCACGGCCGGCGCCCACGCCAGCGACGCCTCCGCGAGCGACGCGCCCTCGATCTCCGAGTCGCTGGACGCGAGCACGGTCTCCTCCTCCGTGTCGACGTAGTGGATCGAGTGGACGTCGTTCGGGAGGGCCCGAAGCTCCGTGGTGAACACCGGTCGGAGCGCCGCGGTGTTCCCCTCGCGCACGTCCTGGTACTCGGAGATCATCCGCACGGCCGTGCTCCGCTCGCTCAACCACTCGGAGAGCCCGTCAGCCTGCGACGCAGTCACCGTCGTCAGGTCGTTCCTGACGTTCTCCTGAAGGTCCGCAGTCGTCGAAGAGACGGCGTACGCGCCGACGCCTCCGGTCGCGAGGATCAACACGAACAACACCGTCGCGAACTTGCGAACGATCCCGCGACGTATCACGTCCGGAACCAGGCGTGCACCTATCGAACGCTCGGAACCGCTAGTCATACTGGTTCGACCTTTCTGATCCCATGGTTAACAGTGGCCCCGCAGGTATCACAGGGGAGAATCAGTCGCGGTGGTCGACAGCGGAGACACCGAACCGGCGGCGCCGTCGTCAACCCATCAACGTCAGTGTCAAGCCCTCGAACGCCGTACGGGGGAGCGAGTGATCGTAGTCGTCACCGAGGATTTCGCCCTGTATCACGCCGCAGTCGCCGAGCTCCGCGAGCGCGGCGCGACGTTCACCACCCGCGAGCCCGACGCCGACCTGCCCGAACGCGCGACGGTCGTCATCTCGGCGCCACACGACGGCCTGAGCGTCGGCGACGAGCCGGTCGAACACGTCACTACGACCGCCGACAGCGTCCGCGAGGGCGTCGAGGAGGCCCTCGGCGGGCTCCGCGGGGGCGACGGCCGGACCGTCGTCGGCGTCGACCCGGGCGAGCGGCCGGGGATCGCGGTGCTGTCGGGCGGGACCGTGGTCGCCGCGTACCACGTCCCGCTGAGCGACGCCGTCGACACCGTCCTCGCGGAAGTCGACGACGAGCCGGATCCGCTGGTCCGCGTGGGCGATGGTGACCGCCTTCGGAGCGCACGGATCGTGAACGAACTGGCCGAAATCCCCGTCGAACTCGTCGACGAGTCCGGAACGACGCCGACGCTCGGCCGTGGCGCCGGCGGGAAGGGGATGGCCGACGTGCTCGCCGCGGTCAACATCGCCCGCATGGAAGGGGAGCCGGTCGACACGCGCGCGGTCGAGCCGACAGCCGGGGAGATCCAGCGGATCAAAAACGAGTCGCGCGACCGATCGGCGGGCGATCTCACCGTGGGCGAGGAGTTGGCTCGCGAGGTCGCCCGCGGCGAGTTGACGATCGCGGAGGCCATCGCCGAACAGCGCGACGGCTGACTGGCAGCGAACAGCGAGACGCCCGCCCGTCACCGTACCGGGCGACGCCCGACCGCCGACGGGCGGAGCTGAAGGGGTAGCGACTCAGTCCAGACCGACGAAGACAGTCTTCACCCGCACGCCACACGCAGGGCAGCATAGCGTCTGCCACGCGTCGGGGTCGAGACCGCCCATCGTCCGGGTTCGCGTCGCCTCGGACGTCCGGAACCCCGTCCCGCAGTCGTCGCACGTGTAGCGGCTCCCGTCGCTCATCGCTCCGTGGTGTCGTCGGTCGAGCGGGCCTCCGTCGCGTCCGTCGCCTCCGTCGCGTCGTTGCCCAGTCGCTCGCCCACGTTCGCCTCCGCACGCCGGAGCGCCTCGCGCACCGGGACGCCGGCCTCGCGCGCCGCCGCCGCGGCGTCGTCGTACTCGGCGCTCACGTCGTACACCTCTCCGTCGGCGTCGCTGGCGACCTTCACCGGGATCTCGTAGGCGACGCCGTCATCGCCGAGCGCGACGGCGGCCGTCTCGAAGCGCCGGTCGGCGACCCACCGGTGGTTCGCCCCGCCCTCGCGAACGCCGAGCGTGCCGGTCTCCTCGGCGAGGCGGCGGGCGACGCGGTCGGCGTCCCCGGGCCGGCAGATCACCTTCACGAGGTGGCCGGGGCGCGACTTCTTCATCGTCGCCGGAAGGATCGACACGTCGCGGGCGCCGGCGTCGGCGAGCGTCTCCTGCAGGCCCCCGAGCACCTCCGGCGACGCGTCGTCGAGGTTCGTCTCCAGCACTGCCACGTCGTCGCGGACGAGTCCGCCGCGCTCGGCCTCGCCGACGACCGCTCGGAGGACGTTCGGCCGGTCGGGGAACGTCCACCCGCCGGCGCCGTACCCCGACGCCTCGACTCGAAGCGAGGGGAGTCGCTCGACGCCCTCCGCGAAGCGTGCGAGGATCGCCGCGCCCGTCGGCGTGAGCAACTCGGCATCGACGGGGCCGCCGCGCAGCGACCAGTCGGCGCGCTCGGCGATCTCGACGACTGCGGGCACCGGAACCGGGTAGACGCCGTGGCTGAAGTCGACCTCGCCGCCGCCCGTCGAAAGCGGGGTCGTCACGACGCGGTCGGCGTCGAGGTCGTCGAACAGCAGGCACGCGCCGACCACGTCCGCGATGGCGTCGTCTGCGCCGACCTCGTGGAAGTGTGTCCCCTCCAGATCCGTGCCGTGGACCGACGACTCGGCCTCCCCGAGGATCTCGAACGTCGCGAGCGCGTCCGTCCGGACCTGCCCCGGGAGGTCCATCCCCTCGACGACCTCGACGACCCCGGCGTACGTGCGCTGGGGACCGTGCCCCTCCGCGTTGTGATCGTGGTCGTGGCCGTGGTCGTGGTCGTCGCCGTCGTGGCTATGGTCGCGATGATCGTTATCGTGGCCGTTGTCAGCTCCGCCGTCGTGATCGTCGTCGTTGCCGAGGTGGCGGACCCGAGCGCGGGTGCTCGCGATACCGTTTCGTTCGGTCGCTCCGAACTCGTAGCGGACCGGCAGTGCGTCTTCCACGGGCGCCAACACGTCCGGGTCGGCCCCGGCGGCGACGAGCGCGCCGAGGATCATGTCGCCGGCGGCGCCCATCCGCCCGTCGAAGGCGATGGTTTGCATGGTCGACCGATCGCCCCGCGGCGTGAAGTCGCTACCGCCACGGCGCCGTGGGCACCGCGGTCGTCCCGCCGATCGCGCCCCCGATTCGGTCGCCATCGGCGGTGGTGTTTTCAGGCCGGGCCCCGTATCGTGCGATAGATTAGCACGTCTTGCGTCCCCGACGCCAGCTCGGAATTCCCACGTTCCGGCGCCACGGCGAGCAACGGAGCGCTTAACAGCCGTCCGAACGGACGTGTCTCGAACGAACATCGGTCAACCCCATCATGAATGAAGTCCAACTCGAAGTCGCGAAGGCGTACCCGAACGACTCCGGCCGGGGGATCGCCCGCCTCGACCCGGACACCCTGCTGCACCTGAAGCTCTCTCCGGGCGACATCATCGAGATCGAGGGGGCGGAAACCACCGCCGCGAAGGTGTGGCGCGCCGACCGGCAGGACTGGAACACCGACACCGTCCGCATCGACGGGTTCACGCGCCAGAACGCCGACGTCGGCATCGGCGAACGCGTCACGATCCGGAAGGCCGAGGCGAAGAAGGCCGAGAAACTGACGCTCGCGCCGCCCGAGGAGGCGTCGGTGCAGTTCGGCTCCGACGCCGCCGGCATGGTGAAACGCCAGATCCTCAAGCGCCCGGTCGTCGAGCGCGACATCGTCCCCGTGATGTCCTCCACGAACCACCCGTTCATGCGCTCGCCGGGACAGGCGATCCCGCTCATCGCCGTCGACACCGAGCCCGAGGGCGTCTGTCTCATCACCGAGGACACCGAGGTCGAACTCCGCGAGGAGCCGATCTCGGGGTTCGAGAAGACCGGCGGCGGCATCACCTACGAGGACATCGGCGGCCTCCAGTCGGAGATCCAGCGCGTCCGCGAAATGGTCGAACTGCCGATGAAACACCCCCAGATATTCAAGAAGCTGGGGATCGAGCCGCCGCAGGGTGTCCTCCTGCACGGCCCGCCCGGCACCGGGAAGACGCTGCTGGCGAAGGCCGTCGCCAACGAGACCTCCGCGAGCTTCTTCTCCATCGCCGGCCCCGAGATCATCTCCAAGTACTACGGAGAGTCCGAACAACAGCTCCGGGAGATCTTCGAGGACGCGAAAGACGAGAGTCCCAGCATCATCTTCATCGACGAGCTGGACTCCATCGCGCCCAAACGCGAGGACGTGACCGGCGAGGTCGAGCGCCGCGTCGTCGCCCAGCTCCTCACGATGATGGACGGACTGGAGACGCGCGGACAGGTGATCGTCATCGCCGCGACGAACCGCGTCGACAGCGTCGACCCCGCCCTTCGCCGCCCCGGTCGCTTCGACCGCGAGATCGAGATCGGCGTCCCCGACGAGGTCGGCCGCAAGGAGATCCTCCAGATCCACACCCGCGGCATGCCGCTGTCGGACGACGTCGGCCTCGACCGCCTGGCCGACGAGACCCACGGCTTCGTCGGCGCCGACATCGAGAACCTCACGAAGGAGGCGGCGATGAAGGCCCTGCGGCGCTACCTCCCGGAGATCGACCTCGACGAGGAGGACATCCCGCCGAGCCTCATCGACCGGATGATCGTCAAGCGCGACGACTTCCAGGGCGCGCTTTCCGAGGTTGAGCCCTCGGCGATGCGGGAGGTGCTCGTCGAACTCCCGAAGGTCACGTGGGAGGACGTCGGCGGCCTGGACGAGGCCCAACAGCAGGTGAAGGAGGCGGTCGAGTGGCCGCTGCGGACGCCCGAGAAGTTCGAGCGGATGGGTGTCGAGGCCCCGAAGGGGGTGCTCCTGTACGGCCCGCCCGGCACCGGGAAGACGCTGATGGCGAAGGCCGTCGCCAACGAGACGAACGCGAACTTCATCTCGGTGCGGGGGCCGCAGCTGCTCTCGAAGTGGGTCGGCGAATCCGAGAAGGCGATCCGCCAGACGTTCCGTAAGGCCCGGCAGGTGGCCCCGACGATCGTCTTCTTCGACGAGCTCGACTCGCTGGCACCCAGCAGGGGCCAGGACATGGGGAACAACGTCTCCGAGCGCGTCGTCAACCAGCTCCTGACCGAACTCGACGGCCTCGAGGAGATGGAGAACGTGATGGTGATCGGCGCGACGAACCGGCCCGATATGATCGACCCGGCGCTCATCCGCTCGGGGCGGTTCGACCGCCTCGTGATGATCGGCCAGCCCGACGAGGAGGGCCGCGAGCAGATCCTCAAGATCCACACCGACGACACGCCCCTGAGCGCCGACGTGAGCCTGCGCGAACTCGCCGAGCGCACCGAGGGCTACGTCGGATCCGATCTGGAGTCGGTCGGCCGCGAGGCGGCCATCCAGGCGCTCCGCGAGGACGACGACGCCGAGGAGGTGAACATGCGCCACTTCGAGCAGGCGATGGAGACTGTCCGACCGACGATCTCCGACGAGATCATGAGCTACTACGCCGACATCGAAGAGCAGTTCAAGGGCGGCGGCACCGACAGCCTCCGCACCGACCGCGGCGGGCGGGTCGGCTTCCAATAAAAAACTTCTTTTCGTCTCGGGTTCCCGCAGCGGGCGGCGAAGCCGCCCGCGAGGACATGCCCCCCGCAAAAGAGGTCGGTCAGTAGATGAGCTCGTCGTCGTTCTCGACCATGTACAGCGTCCGGGCGGCGATGTTGACCGCGTGGTCGCCGACGCGTTCGAGGTCGCGGATCGTGAGCAGGAGCCGGGAGACGTCCGCCATCATGTCGTCGATGTCCTGCTCGGTGACGCCCTCCCGTTCGAGGAGTTCCCGCATGACCGCGGCGCTCGCGTCCTCGCACAGTCGGTCCACGTCGTCGTCGGCCTCGGCGACCTCGTAGCAGGCGTCGACGTCTTCCTCGGCGTAGGCGGTCATGGCGTCGTCGAGCATCTCCAGGGTCGCCTCGCCGATGCGCTGGGCGTCCACGTCGGGGAACACGTCGCGCTCGGCCTGGAGGCTGTACTCGCCGAGGTTGGTCGCGAGGTCGCCGATGCGCTCGAGGTCCGTAATGATCTTGAACGTCGCCGCGATGAACCGCAGGTCGCCCGCGACCGGCTGCTGGAGCGCGAGGAGATCGACGCAGTCCTGCTCAAGTTCGAGGTACAGCTGGTTCACTTCCGCGTCCTCATCGATGACCCGCTGAGCGAGCTCCTCGTCTTTCGTATCGAGAGCGTCCATCCCCATGCGAAGACGCTCGGCGACGATCTCGCTCATGTAGAGCACGTCCTCGCGGAGCTCCTCGAGGCGTTCCTGATACTGTTTCCGTGCCATACTCACGAGTCCCTCGGCGCAGGTCGTAAGGGTTTGTGTTCGTGGGCTGGTTCGTGTATAGAGCTCACCGCAGCGCTCCAGAGCGGTTCCGAGCGGTCCCGAGCACGACCCCGCCATCCGGAATCCGTTCCGCCCCGTCGCCGCCGACGTTATGCCGGCGTCGCACTTACGATCGCCGTGTACCGCCGATATCTCCTGATCGCGGGTGCCGCGGCGCTGGCCGGCTGTTCGTCCGCGGGGAGCGATACCGGCGGCCGGACGGTCAACCCCGCGTTGCGGGCGACGCCGACGACCTCGCCGACCCCGACGCCCGAGCCGACCGCCTACGGCGCCGGCGACGCCGATGCGCTCGACCGCCCCCGCTCGGTGGTCGTCTCGAACCGGCTCGTCAGGTCCGAGTGGATCACGCTTCAGGTCACGGAGGGCGAAACGGACGTGCTCGCACGGACGGTCCGTGTTCCCCCGGCCGGTCGAACCGTCCTCCCGGACGTGCTGGGTGCCGCGCGCCCGTACACCGTGTCGGTTCGGACGGCCGACAACCGCCGGCGGACGATCGACTGGGCGCCCGGGCCCGGCGGCGACGACCTGGGGATCGACCTCGACGGCGGCGTGAGCGTCCGCGACGTCTACCCGCAGTCGGCGGCGCCGTCGTTCGTCGAGGGGGCGACCGGCGGGCTCGTGGCGTCCGCGAGCGGAACCGCCGCCGCCGTGCTCGTCGTCGACGCGCCAACCGACGGCGGGCGCCTTCGGATCACCGCCTCGGACGGCGACGGCGCCGCGGGCGTTGACCTCCGCGTGCCGTCCGGGTCGCGCATCCCGGTTCCGTTGTCGGTGCCACAGGACCGGATCTCCGTCTCCGTCGAGACGGACGCGGGCGACGACCGCCGCGGGTGGCGTCCGGTCGAGGACGGTCCGCTGTACTGTCTGCTCGGCGGAGGCCCCCGACTGGTGTGTGACCTCCTGGTCCGCGACGTGCTCGTCGAGAACCCGACTGACTCCGACGCCACCGTCGGCGTGGCCGTCGACGCCGACGGGGAGCGAGTGCTCGACCGGACCGTCTACCCGGCCGCGAACGCGACTGTTCGGGTACAGACGACAGTCCCGCCCGCGGGGGCGTTCACCGTCACGGCGACCCGCGGCAACGGGAGAGAGCCGGTCCGGCGGTCGCTCGCGCGCTGCCCCGCCCGCGGGCCGCTCGTCGTCCGCCTCGAAGACGACGGCGACGTCGAGATCGGAGCGCGAGCCGTCGATAGCGATCGCTGAACGGCGTGACGGTCGGAGAACAGTGTGATAGAAGTGGGGAACGGACGACGGAGAACAGACACCGGACCGCAGCCGGCCGGGGAACCGACCCGGACGGCGTTACCCGAACTTGCCGGTGATGTAGTCCTCGACACGCTGGGAGTCGGGGTTCTCGAAGATCTTGTCGGTGTCGTCGAACTCGACCAGCTCGCCGCCGGTGAGGAACACCGCCGTCTTGTCGGAGATACGGGCCGCCTGCTGCATGTTGTGGGTGACGATGACGACCGTGTACTCCTCGGCGAGGTCGTCGATGAGGTCCTCGATCTTCGAGGTCGCCACCGGGTCCAGCGCCGAGGCCGGCTCGTCCATCAGGATGACCTCCGGGTCGGGCGCGATGGCCCGTGCGATACAGAGTCGCTGCTGTTGGCCGCCCGAGAGATCCAGTCCGGATTCGTCGAGTTGGTCGTTCACCTCGTCCCACAGCGCCGCGCGCTTGAGCGACTCCTCGACGATCTGGTCGTAGTCGCCCTCCTTGTTCTGGATCTCCAGGCCGTAGGCGACGTTGTCGTAGATCGACTTGGGGAACGGGTTGGGCTTCTGGAACACCATCCCGACGCGACGCCGGAGGGCGACCGGGTCCACATCGTCGTCGTAGACGTTTTTCCCCCGCAGGAAGAGGTCGCCCTCGACTCTGGCGGCGTCGATCATGTCGTTCATCCGGTTGATGCACCGGAGGAACGTCGACTTGCCACAGCCGGAGGGCCCGATCATCGCGGTGACTCGCTTTTCGGGGATCTCCATCGTGATATCGTTGAGCGCGCGATCGTCGTTGTAGTAGACGCTCACGTTCCGCGCCTCAACGAGCGTTTCCGCCGCCCGCGCGTGGTTGTTGTCACTCACGCTCTCGCTGACGTCCGTCGTGATCGACATCTCCGTCGACGGGTCACTTGCGGTCGTTTCGCCGCCGTCGGGCTCGATTCCGTCGTCCGCCGGTCCGTGTCCGTCAGTCATGATTGTGGATTACTGCTCACTCTGATACTTGTTTCGCAGGACGATCGCGATGGAGTTCATCGCCAGCAGGACGCTCACGAGCACCACGACGCCCGCGGGGACGGCCTTCGTGTAGAAGTCCTCGCTCGCGAACAGGCTCGACCACGCGAACACCTGTAGCGGCATGGCGCTCACCTTCGAGGTGAAGCCGGTGGGCAGCGAGAACAGGACGCTCGGCGCCCCGATCATGATGAGCGGGGCCGTCTCGCCGATCGCCCGGCCGAGCGCGAGGATCGTCCCGGTGAGGATCCCCGGGAACGCCCGCGGGAGCACGACGCGCCGGACGGTCTGCCACTTCGTCGCTCCCATCCCGTAGGACGCCTGCCGCATCTCGTTGGGGACGCTCCGGATCGCCTCCCGCGAGGAGATGATGACGATCGGGAGGATGAGCAGCGCGAGCGTCGCGCCGCCGATGAGAACGGTTCCCGTCGATCGCCCGAGGTACGTGACGAACACACCCAGTCCGAGCAGTCCGTACACGACCGATGGCACGCCGGCGAGGTTCGAGATGTTCACGTCGATGATCCGCGTGAGTCGGTTGTCGGGGGCGTACTCCTCGAGATACACCGCCGCGCCGACGCCGAGCGGGAACGACAGGAGCGCGACCGTGACCATCAGCAGGATGGACCCACCGATCGCGGGATACAGTCCGGCGTCGATGGCGTTTCGACTGTGCGCGCTCGTGAGGAACTGCCAGTCGACCCACGACTGCGGTCCGGCGAACCCGAGGGCGCCGACGGCGACCTCGCCGACGAGGGCGCCGCCGATGACGACCGCGGGGACGAGCAGGCCGATCCGGTGGCGGGGCTGAGCGGCCACGGTTCCGGCCGCGTACGCGACCATCGGGACGCCCGCGATCGACGCGAGCACCACGGCGGGAACGGGTGTGACGCCCACCGCGGGACCGATCGCGCCGCTTGCACCGATGGCAGCCAGCGCGCCGGCCCCCGCGAACAGTCCGGCACGCGGGTCGCGAACCCGGGCGGCGTACACGCCGACGAGGGCGGCGACGCCGAGTCCGAGTGTCGCGGTGAGGGACATCCAGCCCAGCGGGATCGTCGGGAGCGACTGAACCAACGCGGGCACTCCGGGCACGATCGTGGGGAGCCCCGCGACCGCGCCGACGGGGCCCGGGAGGCCGAACAGCGAGACGTAGAACGCGAGCGTCGTCGCGCCCACCCGGGAGAGGAACGGGATCCGCCGTGCCCGCCGTTGCAGCGCGAGCACGAGGGCGAACGGCAGCGCCAGCGCGACCGCGTACGCGAGGAAGGCGAACGGCGAGAGGATGTCGACGAAGATCATCCCGACGCCGCCGGCGAACATGAGCGTCACGACGGTCATTCCGACCGTCATGGCCCCGAAGCGGAGCGCGTCCGTGTCGCGTCGGTAGAGGTACGCGCCGACGCCGAGCGTCGGGAGCACGAGCGTGAGGAGGAACGTGAGGTGCCAGCCTGGGTCGGCGGTGAGCGGCCGGATGGCGTCGTTGGCGACGTACACCAGCAGGGCGCCGAGCACGACGATCCCGAACAGCGTCGCCGCCAGCAGGACGTAGTTGAAAACGGCCCCGACGGTCTTGTTTACGGTTCCGAAACTCTCGATGTCGCCGCCGCGTGTGTCGGTGGCCATCTCAGTACTCCTCGCGGTACCGCTGTGCGATCAGGTCGCTGATGACGTTCATGACGAGCGTGATGACGAACAGCGTCAGCCCGATGGCGAAGAGGCTCCGGTACGCGAGTCCGCCGCCGGTGATGTCGCCCAACAACAGTTGGACCATCGCCGCGGTCATCGGGAGCGCTCCCTCCTGATACGCCGTCGGATCGATCGGATTCAGGAACTGCGCCTGCGACCCGGCGGCGATGGTGACGGCCATCGTCTCGCCGATGGCCCGCGAGAGCGCGAGGATGAACGACGAGAAGATACCCGACAACGCCGCCGGAACGACGATGCCGGTCGACACGTCGAACTTCGTCGCGCCCATCCCGTACCCCGCTTGCCGGAGTTCGTCGGGGACCGCCGACATCGCGTCCTCGCTGATCGACGCGACCATCGGGATGATCATGATGCCGACGACGATGCTGGCCGAGAGGAGATTGAACGTCCCCGTCCCCGGGAGCACCGTCTGGATCGCGGGGGTGATGTAGATGAGCGCGAAGAAGCCGTAGACGACCGTCGGGATGCCGGCGAGCACCTCCAGCGCCGGCTTCAGGAACGCGCGGTGGCGCTCGGCGGCGTACTCGCTGAGGTAGATGGCCGTCGCGACGCCCAGCGGGAGCGCGATGATCGCCGAGCCGATGGTGATCATCAGCGTCGCCGAGACGAGCGCGAGCACGCCGAACTGCCGGTTCCCGATCTCCCAGGTCGTCCCGGTGAGGAAGTCGACGACGGAGGCCGTCGGTCCCTGGACGCCCAGCAACGGCGCGGTGAGCGTGAAGAACTTGGCCGCCTCGGTGACGAGGAGGACGACGATGCTCACCGTGGTAACGATCGAGAGCACCGCACACACGAAGAAGAACGACCGCGTCAACAGCTCCGCAGGGGCGTTCTGTGTGTCCCGGGTAAGGTCCTCCGTGATGTCGTCGGTGCTCATTCAGTTGGTGGTTGTGTGGGGTAGTGAAAAATTTCTCCGTTCGGCCGTCCGTGGCCTCGGTGACAGGTCTAGGCGTTCGCTTCCTCGATCGCGGCCTCCAGCGTCTCCAACTGCTCGGCCTGCTGCTCGTCTGTCAGCGGAACGTAGCCGACGTCCTCTGCGACGAGTTCCTCGTTGGTCGTGTTCTCGACGAAGTACCGGGCGAACTCGGCGATGTGGTCCTCCGCCAGCGCCGACCGCTTCGGGTAGGTGAACAGCGGGCGCGACAGCGGGGTGTACTCGCCGGTCCGCGCGGTTTCGAGCGACGGCTCGACGGGCCCGTCGCCGTCGTCGATGGCGACCGCCTTCACCGCGTCGGTGTTCGCGCTGTAGTAGGCGAATCCGAGGTAGCCGACGGCGTACTGCGAGCCCTGCACACCCTGAATGATCGTCCGGTCCTGCTCGGTGGCGGAGTAGTCCTGACGGTGGCCCGGACCCTCCTCCCCGATGACCGCCTCGATGAAGTAGTCGTACGTCCCCGAGGCGTCGGAGGGACCGAACAGTTCGATCTCCTCGTCGGGCCAGTCGGAGTTGACGTCGCTCCACGTCTCGGGCTGCGTCTCGGCGGACCACAGCGTCCGGAGCTCCTCGACGGTCATCGAGTCGATGAAGTCGGCCTCGTTGTTCACGATGACCGTCAGCGCGTCCGTCGCGACCGTCAGCTCGACCGGAACGATGTCGTTGTCGGCACACGCCTCCTCCTCCTCGGGCTGGATCGGCCGGGAGGCGTTGTTGAAGTCCGTCTCGCCGGGACAGAAGAAGTTCGCGAACCCGCCGCCCGAGCCCGTCGACTGGACGTTGATGTCGACCTCGGAGTGGTCCTGCTGGAACGTCTCGGCGATCGCCGTCGCCAGCGGGAACACCGTCGAGGACCCCGCGATGTCGATGTCGCCCGAGAGCTGGTCCGAGCCGTCGGAATCGCCGCTGGATCCCCCCGAGTCGGGGTTGCTCGTGCAACCGGCCAGCCCGAGGACGCCCGCCGTTCCCGCAGCAGTCATGAAGGCACGCCGCGTCGCGGATTCGGAGTGATCCGTCATCACTCGATCGGAGCCGCGAGATACGTAAGTACCCTACTATGAGAAATATATAGATATACTGTGAGAACGTGTGTGTATCGGCCGGTGTTCGGATTCCGCTTGCAGAAACTCCATATAACGGGTATTTGCCGTCTAAGGCGGTTTAATAGCTATTCAGTACTCTACCGAGTTTTCGGATCGACGTTCCATAGCCGGAGGGTTCGGACGCCAGTGGATGCGGAACCCCGACCAATATATAGAACACCGGTGGATTTAATTCGCGGACGGACGCACGCTCCCACGATGGTCGAGACACGGAAGGTGCAGGTGACCGGCGGGTCGACGTACACCGTGTCCATTCCGAAAGAATGGGCGACGGACAACGGCGTGAGCGCGGGCACCGAGGTCGAGTTCCACCCGGAGGGCGACTCCCTGTTTCTCACCCCGGTGAGCGAGGAGGGGCGTACCGAGGGGACGCTCGACATCGGCGAACTGGAGGGGGACCAGCTCACGCGTGCGGTGATGACGATGTACGTCTCCGGGTTCGACATCATCGCGCTGGAGGCGCCCCGGATCACCAACGACCAGCGACGCACCATCCGCGACTCCGTCCAGAGCCTCGTCGGGCTGGAGGTACTGGAGGAGACCCGCGACCGCGTCGTCATCCGGGATCTACTCGACTCCTCGGAGCTGTCGATCCACAACGCGGTGACGCGGATGCGGCTCATCGCCGTCTCCATGCTGGAGGACGCGGTGGACGCGCTCACAACCGGCGACGAGGACATGGCGATGGACGTGATCCAGCGCGACGACGACGTCGACCGCCTGTACATGGTGGTCTCACGTATCTTCCGGTCGACGCTTCGGACCCCGAAGGCCGCCGAGGACATCGGCCTCTCGCGGGAGGTGTGCTTCGACTACCACTCCAGCGCGCGCCAGCTCGAGCGCGTCGCCGACCACGCGACGAAGATCGCCCACCTCACCCTGGAGCTGCTGGGGAGCGAGGCGGCCGACGCCGTGGGCGGCGAGGTTCCCGCGCCGGAGAACGGCGTCGACGAGGTGCTCCCGGCGGAGTTCAACGAGGCGCTCCTGGCGCTCGATGAGGACGCGCGCGAGGTCGTCGACCGCGCGATGGAGGCGCTGTTCGCCGGCGACAGCGCCGAGGCGACCGAGCTGGCGAACGAGGCTCGCGGCGCCGTGCTCGGTGTCGACCAGCGGGCACGCGAGATCGACGAACTCCTGCGCGAGCTGGACCCCGCCCGGGCACAGCTGCTCGGGCTCATCGTCGACTCTGTGTCCCGCTCGGCCGACTACGGCGGCAACATCGCCGAGACCGCCCTCCAGAAGGCCGCGCCGACGCCGTAGCGCGGCGGTCGGCTCCGGTCGTCGTCTTCAGTCGTCGTCTTCAGTCGTCGACTCCAGTCGTTCCCCTACCTCACTTACCGCTCGTAGCCGGCGAGCGCGTCGAACACGTCGTCGCCGTCGGCGATCGCCTCGCGCAGCCGCGCCACGCCGGGCTTGTCGACGCGTGCGGGGTTCGCGTGGACCCGGACCGGCTCGGTTCCGAGCTGGACGAAGCCCGTTTCGAGCCGTTCGGCCGTCGCTCGCAGCCCCAGCCCCGCGTCCGCGTCGCCCGCGAGCACGCGCCGCGCGGGCGACTCGTGGGATCGAACGGCCCTGTCGAAGCCTTCGATCGCCTCGGTCACCTCCCGGCGGGTCGTTCCGCGCTCGTCGGCCAGCTCCGCCAGCGCGTTCGCGAGGGTCGTCCGCAAGCCCGCGTTCGAGTCCCGGTTCACGAATCGGAGGTCCCGGTCCACCAGGTCGGCCAGCCCCGTCACGTCGTCCGGGTTGCCGGCGGGCACGATCAGCCCCCACTCGCGCGTCCACTCGCCGATCATCTCGGCCGGGACCGGCTCGTCGTCGGCGGTCGGGTCCGGCGCGGCGACCGGCTCGCGGCCGGGCTCGCCCGCGACGACCGCGGCGTCGGGGACGCCGTCGCGGAGGCGACGCAGCCCCTCCCGCGAGCCGAGCGCGAGGTGTCGCGGGCGGTCGACGCGGTCGAGCAGTCGGGAGAGCGCGGGGTCGTCCTCGCCGACGGCGAACAGCGTCGGCGCGCGCACGTCGGGCGAGAACAGCTGCACCTCGACGGACTCGCCCGCCGCGAGGTACTCGGTGTCGGGGTCGACGACGACGACGCCGTCGGCCTCGACGAGGCTCGTCGTCGCGCCCGAGCCCTTGTCGACGGGGTAGACGAGGGTCTCGGCGTCGCCGGGTCCGCCGGTTCCACCGGCTCCGGCCGGGCCTGTCGGCCCGCTCTCCACGAGTCCGGCCGGCATGAGCCGCATCCGTCCCTCGGAGTAGCGCTCCTCGACGGCCATCCGGCCGGTCACGGTTGCGGTCCGCGGCTCCGGCTTCCCGGCGGCCTCGCGCACCGCGGGGGCGACGAACGTTCGGAAGATGGTCAGCGCGGAGACTGGATAGCCCGGGAGGCCGACGTACGCGGAGTCCGTCAGTCGCCCGACGAGCATCGGCTTGCCGGGCTTGACCGAGACGCCGTGGAGCAGGAGGTCGCCGCGCTCCTCGATCACCCGGTAGATCACGTCGACCGCGGAGGCCGAGGTCGAGCCCGACGACAGCACCAGGTCGCACTCCTCGCTGGCCTCGACGAGCAGGCGCTCCATCTCGTCGTAGTCGTCGCCCGCATGGGGGTACAGCACGGCCTCGCCGCCGGCCTCCTCGACCCCGGCGGCGATCGTGTAGCTGTTCACGTCGTAGATCTGCCCGCGCTCGCTGTGTAAGTCGCCGCCGGGGCGAACGAGTTCGTCGCCGGTAGAGACGATCCCGACCGTCGGCGTCCCGCGGACGGGCACCTCGTCGACCCCCAGCGCCGACAGCAGGCCGATCTCGCGGGGCGTGATCTCCGTCCCCGGACCGAGCGCCCGGCCGCCGGCCGCGATGTCGGCGCCCGCGAACATGACGTGGTCGCCCGGGGCGACGGAGGTACGGATCTCGACGGCGTCCACGTCGCCGTCCTCGTCGACCACCTCGCTGGTCCGTTCGACCATCACGACCGCGTCGGCGCCGTCGGGCATCACGGCGCCCGTGGAGATCTCCGCGCAGGTGCCCGGCTCGACGGTTACGTCGGGCTCGGCGCCGGCGTGAACCGCGCCCACCAGCTCCAGCGTCGCGGGGTCGACCTCGTCGGCGCCGAACGTGTCGCGCGCGCGGACCGCGTAGCCGTCCATCGACGCGCGGTCGAACCCCGGCACGTCCAACTCGGCGTCGATCCGCTCGGCGAGCACGCGGCCGCGTGCCTCGCGAAGCGGGACGGTCTCGGGCTCGGGCGCCAGATCCAGCGAGGCGATGGCCTCGTGGGCCTCCGCGGGCTCCGCGAGGTCGCGGAACTCCCGTCGGTCGCTCATTCGGTCACCTCCCACAGCTCCACGTCGACAGTCTCGCCGGCGTCGAGCCCCTCGCGGGACTCGGGGACGACGACCCAGCCGTCGGCGAGCGCGACCGACGAGAGCATCCCCGACCCGGACGCGCGCGTCGGCGTCGCCTCGACGGTGGGGCTGTCCCCGCCGTCCGCGTCGCCGGCGGCCCCGTCCTCGTCCGTCGCCGGGTCCAGTTTCACCCGCGCGAACGTCCGCACGCCGGGCTCGGAGGAGACCTTCCGGGTCAGCGTCGCCCGACGCGTCGGGTGCGGGTCGTGCGGGAGCGAGCCGATCTCGCGGATCACGGGACGGAGGAACTGCACGGCGTTGACGATGCACGCGACCGGATAGCCCGGCAGCATGATCACCGGCGTCTCCTCGACGGCCCCGAGCGCGACGGGGTGCCCCGGCTTGAGGGCGACGCCGTGGACCAGCACCTCGCCGATCTCGTCGATCACCTCGGGGATCAGGTCCCGCTCGCCGACGGAGGAGCCGCCGGTCGTGACGACCACATCGTGGTCGAGGTCGCGCTCGACCGCCTCGCGGAGCGCGTCCTCGTCGTCGGTGACGATGTCGCGATAGGTGGCGTCGCCGCCCCAGCGCTCGACGAGCCGGGAGACGGTGAGCCCGTTCGTCTCGATCACCTCGCCGGGGTCGGGGTCGGCCTGCACCAGCTCCTCCCCGGTCGGGATCACCGAGACGCAGGGGCGCTCGGCGACCTCGACCTCGTCGATGCCGACGGACTTCAGGAGGCCGAGATCCGACGGCCGGAGGCGATGCGGCGGCTCGTACAGCGTCTGTCCCTCGGCGACGTCCTCCCCCGTCGGGCCGACGTTCTCGCCCTCGGCGACGGCGTCGAACACCTCGACCTCGTCGCCCACCTCGGTGACCTGCTCGATCTTGACCACCGCGTCCGCGCCCGGCGGGAGTTCGCTTCCCGTGTGGACCCGGACCGCTTCCTCCGGGCCGACGGCTCCCTCCTCGGCGAACAGCACCGACGGCGAGCGCGCGGCGGCGCCGAACGTGTCCGCAGCGCGGACGGCCCACCCGTCCATCGCGGCGCGGTCGTACCCCGGTACCGGCGTCGGCGCCGTCGTCTCGTCGGCGACGGCTCGCCCGTCGGCGGCCGTCAGCGACACCGTCTCCGTCCGGCCGTGTGGGGTGGCCGCCGCGAGGAGACGCTCGCGAGCGTCGACGACCCGGGTCCGATCCTTGAACCCGGCGCGTGTGCGGTCGTGACTCATACCCACCCCTTACGCGTCCGGAGTAAAAAGGCCGCCAGTCGGGGACCCGCCCCACGGTCGACGAACCCACTCTCGGCGCGTCGGGATCAGTCCATGGGTGCGTCGTGATCAGTTCCCGCGACCGTGCCGCGACCGACCGCCGCGACGAGCGAGCGCACGCACGATCCGGCTCCCCACCGCCCGGGCGGTCGCCACCGGACGGAACGTCACGGGCGTCTCCTCGCGGGCGTCCGGCGGGACCCGGGCGTCGAGCGACACGACCGCCGCGTTCGGCTCGACGCGAGCCCCGACCCCCGCCGCCGCGGCGGCGGCCGCCGGCGACTCGCGCTCGGCGTCATCGGTTCCCTCGGTCATGTCCGAGCGAACCGGGCGCACACATAAAAACACCACGGGAGAGACACACATGCACAGCCCCCGCCGTCACCGCGGCATTTTTCGACTCGCCGCCCCTTGGCTCGACCATGTCGAAACTACGCGAGGCGCTTCGGGACCTCCCCGAGCCGGTGTTCGCCGACCTGTTGGAGAGTGACGACGCGTATCTCCTCGTGATCGACCTGCCCGGTGCCGGCGCGGAGACCACGGACGTGAGCGTCGAGCGGGGTCGGCTCGCCCTCGAGGCCCGGCGCGAGAAGGCGCCCGATCGCGAGTTCAGCTACGTCGAGGAGGACCGCCCGCTGTTCCTCGACGCCGAGATCCCGCTGCCCCCGGATGCGACCCACGAGGGGAGCGAGGCGGAGATGGAGCGGGGCGTGCTCTCGGTTCGGCTCCCCAAGCGGGCCGCCGCCCCCGAACACGAGATCACCGTCACGGACGCGGACGCGTAACCTGGGTGGTGACGCTGGTTTCACTGCGCGCGTACCGACGGTTCCCCCTCGTCGTCTATCGGTTCCTGCCGCTGATCTGGGCGATCCTTCGCGACCGGAAGCGGTTCATCGTCGTCGGCGGGTCCCGGACGGTGACCCGCGAGATGCGGCTTCGGCGGGCGGAGGTGCTGCTGGACACGCTCCTCACGCTCGGGCCGACGTTCATCAAGCTCGGACAGATCCTCTCGACCCGGCCGGACGTGCTCCCGGCGTCGTACATCGAGGTGCTGTCCTCGCTGCAGGACGACGTGCCGCCGGCGCCGTGGTCGGAATCGCGGCTCGTCATCGAGGACGAACTCGGTCCCGTCGAGGAGGTGTTCGACGAGTTCGACACCGAGCCCATCTCGGGCGCCAGCCTCGGGCAGGTGTACGTCGCCACCTACGACGGACAGGAGGTCGCGGTGAAGGTCCGCCGGCCCGGGATCGAGGAGCTGGTGGAGGCCGACCTCCGCATCATCAAGTGGTCGGTGCCGCTCCTCTCGCGGTTCGTCGGCCAGGGGCAGGCGTTCTCGCTGGACAACCTCGCCGAGGAGTTCGACAAGACGATCCACCAAGAGATGAACTACACGCGCGAGCAGCGCGTGCTCCGGGAGATCCGGGCGAACTTCGAGGACAGCGATCGGCTCGTGATCCCCGAGCCCGTCGCCGCCGCGTCGGGACCGCGCGTGCTCACGATGGAGTACCTGCCCGGCACGAAGATCTCCGACACCGCCGAGCTCGACGCGATGGGAGTCGACCGCACCGAGCTGGCGACGACCCTCCAGCGCGCCTACCTCCAGATGATCGCCGAGGACGGCGTCTTCCATGCGGACCCCCACCCGGGCAACCTCTCGGTCACTCCGGAGGGACAGATCATCTTCTACGACTTCGGGATGTCGGGTCGCGTCGACCCGTTCATCCAGGAGAAGATCATCGACTTCTACATCGCCGTCGCGAACCAGGACATCGACGGCATCCTCGACTCGCTCGTCGAGATGGGAACGCTGTCGCCGGAGGCGGACCGACAGGTGATGGCCGACGTGATGGAACTGGCCATCGCCGACGTTCGCGGCGAGGACATCGAGCAGTACCGCGTCCAGCAGGTGATCGAGCAGGTGGAGTCGACGATCTACGACTTCCCGCTGCGGCTCCCCCAGAACATGGCGCTCGTCCTCCGGGTGGCGACGGTCGTCGAGGGGGTCTGCGTCACCCTCGACCCGAACTTCGACTTCATCGAGGTCGCGACCGAGTACCTCTCGGAGGAGGGGTACCTGGAGGACACGGCCCGCCGGCTCGCGGGCGATGCAGCGACACAGACGCGCGACACCGCGCGCGCGCTGTTCACGGTCCCGCCGAAGCTCGACGACGTACTCGACACCGTCCAGCGCGAGGACCTCGCGGTCAACGTCACCCTGGAGGACGGCAACCACGTCCTCGATCGGCTCGCCAAGCGGATCGCTTACTCCGTGCTCACCGCGGTCGGCGGGCTCTCGGCGGCGATCATCTACTCGTTCGGGTCGAGCACGCTCGACGTGTACCTCTCGATCGGGATCGTCGTGGCCACGCTGCCGATGGTGTTCTTCCTGTACCGCTCGTTCACGAAGGAGAAGGGCGGGATCAAGGCCCAGCCACAGTTCACCCGGCAGAGCATGCGGGAACGCCAGTCCGCGGAGGGCGGTGACGACGGATCGGGCGCCGCCGGCGCGATGATGCCCGGCGCGGTGAGTCAGGCCGGCGGCGGGGACGTCGGCGGCGATACGGCGGAGAGGAGCCATCGCGGCGACACGGCCCGCGACCGCCGCGACTGGGACGACGACGGCGGCGTCGCGATCGGCGTCGACGACGAACGGACGGAGTAGTCGCCCCGCCCGCCGTCCGGTCGGCCGCGTCCCGTTCAGGAGAGTTCCGCGACGATCGCGTCGGCGACTTTCACCGGCTGTTCGTGTTGGACCCAGTGAGTCGCCTCGTGGACGTTCGTGATCCGACCGTCGGCGCAGTACTCGACGGAGTCGTACGCCATGCGGTGTTTGAGGAACTGATCGTGAACCCCCCAGACCAGGCGGGTGGGAACCGTGACCTCGTCGGTCTCGGGGGTGGATCGTCGCCGGGCGGCCGCCCGATACCAGTTCAGCATCGCGGTGAACGCGCCCTCGCGTCGCCAGGCCGCACGGTAGCGGTCGAAGTCCCGCGTCGAGAACGTGCCCGGCATCGACGACTCGCGCAGCATCCGCACCGGGAGGCGCCAGTTCGCCGCCCGCGTCAGCGCTTCCGGCACCGTCGGGAGCTGAAAGAACAGCGCGTAGCTCGACCGGAACAGCTGGACCGGGTCCCCGGACAGCGTCCGCCGGATCACGGTCGGGTGGGGCGCGTTGACGGCGACGAACGACGACAGCCGCTCGGGGGAGTGCAGCGCCGTCCACCAGCCGACGATGCCGCCCCAGTCGTGGCCGACGACCGCGGCCGTCTCGCGGTCGTACGCGTCGATCAGCCCGGTCACGTCGGCCGAGAGCGCCTCGATCCGGTAGTCGCGGACGCGACCGGGACGCTCGCTGCGGTTGTAGCCACGCTGGTCGGGGACGACGACCCGGTACCCCTCGTTGACGAGCGGCCGGATCTGATCGCGCCAGCCGTACCAGAACTCGGGGAAGCCGTGGAGCAGCAGAACCAGTTCGCCGTCCTCGGGACCGGCCTCGACGACGTGGAACGTCCGGTCGTTCGCATCGACGAACGTCGACTCGCCCGGGACATTCGACGGCAGCGTCTCCGGGTCGGTGGCCGCGCTGAGCGAGGTTGTCATGTCGGGTATCCGTATGCGCTCGGCGAGCCAAAACGTACCGGCCGGAGGCGGCCGTGAGCCGCCGCTCACTCCCCGCCGGCGGCGAGGCTCCACACCGCGGTCACGCCCAGCAGCACCGCCGGGAAGAACGGGAGCACGAGCATCGCCGCGAGGAAGCGGAAGCCGAGCTCCCCCGGCGCTGTCGGGCGAAGGTAGATGATCCCGGGGACGACGAGGAACGCGATAACGACGACGGCAACGAGCACCCAGCCGGCGCGTCCGAGGCCATCCGCGTCCGTGTCGGCATCGGCGGGAGCGTCGGCGCCGGTTGGGGCGTCCGACTCGTCGTCGACGCGTTCGTACCCGTCGCCGGTGGTGACGACGCGGCGGTCGCCCGCGTTCGAACCCTCAGAGCTCACTGTCGGGTCTAACCACCACCTTGCCAAAGCCCTCTCGGTTTTCGATCATCTCGTGTGCGCGCGCGGCCTCGCTCATGGGGAGCGTCTCACGGATCCGCGGCTCGAAGGTGCCGTCCCAGACGAGTTCGAGCACGTCGTCGACCTCGCCCGGCGTCGCCATCGTCGAGCCGATCACCTTCAGCTGGTTCCAGAAGATGCGGTTGATGTCCGTCTCGGGTCGGCCGCCGGTGGTCGCGCCGCAGGTGACGATCCGGCCGCCCTTCGCGAGGCTCTTCAGCGAGTCGTGCCACGTCGCCGCGCCGATGTGGTCGACGACCATGTCGACGCCGCGGCGCCCCGTCAGGTCGCGGATCTCGCTCGCGAAGTCGTCCTCCTCGTAGTTGATGACGTGCTCGGCGCCCAACTCCTCGGCGTACCCCAGCTTCTCCTCGGTGGAGGCGGTCGCGTACACCTCCGCGCCGACGTAGTCGGCGATCTGGACCGCCGCGTGGCCGACACCGCCGGAGGCGCCGTGGACGAGGATCTTCTCGCCGGGCGCGAGTTCTCCCTGCGACAGCAGCATCCGCCAGGCCGTCTGAAACACGAGCGAGGAGGAGCCGGCGACCTCCCAGTCGACGTGCTCGGGGACGGGGACGAGGTTGTCCTGTGGGACGGCCGCCAGTTCCGAGTGGACGCCGCGTTGATGCTCGCCGATGATCGAAAAGCGGACACACTGCGACTCCTCGCCGTGACGGCAGAACTCACACTCCCCGCAGGAGACGCCCGCAGAGACGGCGACGTGGTCGCCCTCCTCGAAGCGGGTGACGCCCTCGCCGATCTCGGTGACGACGCCCGCCGCGTCGGATCCGGGGATATGCGGCATCTCCAGGTCGATCCCAGGGAGTCCCTTTCGGGTCCAGATGTCGAGGTGGTTGAGCGCGCCCGCTTTCACATCGATTATCACTTCCTCCCGAGCGGGTTCGGGATCCGGGAAGTCGCCGTACTCGATCACGTCGCGGTCGCCGTGCTCCGAGAACTGGACTGCCTTCATGCGTGTTCCCACCTGCCACGCGGGGGGAGTAAACCCTTCCCCATCGGCGAGCCGGAACGGGTCGGTTGGCCGATAAGTATAACTCGATGTGTAAAGGTTCCTTTACTGTAAAGCGAGCTTTACAGCTCGCGGAGTCACACGATGTCCGACACGATATCCACTCGGCGGATGGGATCGACGGGAGAACGGTTCGACGCGACACCGGCGGGTACGCACCGATGACCGAGACGGATCTCAGATCCGGAGGCGGATCCGGCGAGACGCCGACCGTCTCCACCCGTCGGCGCTACCGACGGCTGCTGTTCAGTTCGGTCGGCGTCGGCGTGGTCGCGAACGTCGCGCTCAGGCTCCTCTCGTACCCCGTCGCGGCCGAGGCAGCCTACTGGGTCGGGATCGTCGGCTTCCTCACGGTGTGGCAGTTCAGCCCCGTGACGCTGTTCGACGAACGCGACGCCGAACTGGAGCGCCGTGCGAGCACCGTCACGCTGGTCGTGGCCGCGGTCGTCCTCGTGCTCGGCGCCTCCGGCGCGCGAACGTTGGACGCCCTCGGGATCTACGATGCGCCGCCGTTCGTCGGCGGCGTGTTGTACGGCTACGTCGGGCTGTTCGTCGTGTTCGCGGTCGCATACGGGTGGATCAGCAGGACACGATGAACAACGACGTGCGCGCCCGTCGCGAGGACCGGGGACTGAGTCAGGCGGGGTTAGCCGAGGAGGTCGGCGTCACCCGCCAGACGATCAACAGCATCGAGCGCGGGCGCTATGACCCGTCGCTGGAGTTGGCGTTCACGCTCGCGGCGTTCTTCGAGTGCCGGATCGAGGACTTGTTCGACCCGGACGGGGACGACGCGACGTAGGGCTGCCACCACAAAGCCCATCCTTGAGCCCCATCGAGCGTCGCCAATGGATCGGTCCCGCCTCTTCGCCGCCCTCCGCGCCGGAGTCGTCGCCGTCGGTCTCGCCGGATTCGTCGCCGTCGCGGCGTTCGTCTTCGACCTCCCGCCGCCGCCCGAGACGGGAGACGGCGTCCCGTCGGGCTTCGCGTTCGCGTTCGCGCTGCTCGGGACCGCCGTCGCCGGCGTCGTCACCGTCGTCGGCTACGGACTCCCGGCTGGCGGCGGCCGGCTCCGCGTGGGCCCTCTCGCCGACCGGTCGAGCACGTACCGGCTCGTCGCCGGGGGGGCCGCCGCCGGGGTGTTCGGTGTCGCTCTCATGTTCGGCATCGCGTTTCTCACCTCGGGGACGGTCTCCGTCGCAGTGTGGGTCGTCGGCGTCGGGCTTCTCGTGGGCGGGCTCGTCGCCCTCGCACTCGGGGGCCTTGCCGTCGGGGTTCGACTCGTCGCCGACGCCGTCACCGGCGAGTAACCCGCGGGCCCGGGGTTGAAGCGCTCGCGGCCGGTAGGCGTCGCCATGAGTGACAGCCACGATCACGAGCGGGCTCACGATCACGGCCATAACCACGGCGACGGCCAGCACGACGAACACGGCGGCCACGGCGACGGCCAGCACGACGAACACGGCGGCCACGGCGACGGCCACGAGAGCGGAGGGGCCCACGCGCACGACGACCACGAGCACCACGCCCACGACGTCGACCAGCTCGGGTACGCGGTCCTCACGGTGTCCTCGTCGCGGGAGTACGAGGACGACGTCGCCGGCGACGCCATCGAATCGGCCGTCGAGTCGGCGGGCGACGAGGTGGTCGTCCGCGAGATCGTCGGCGACGACTTCGACAGCGTGCAGGGGACCGTCGACCGCTTCGTCGACCGCGGCGACGTGGACTGCGTCGTGACGACCGGCGGCACGGGCGTCACCCCGGACGACGTGACCGTCGAGGCGGTCGCGCCGTTGCTCGACAAGGAGCTCCCGGGGTTCGGGGAGCTGTTCCGGTCGATGAGCCACGACGAGATCGGAACGATGGTCGTCGGGACGCGCGCGACCGCCGGGGTCGCCGGCGGCGTCCCGGTGTTCTGTCTCCCCGGGAGCGAGAACGCCGCGCGGCTCGGGAGCGAGGAGATCATCGTGGAGGAGGCGGGCCATCTCGCGGGGCTCGCGAGACGCGAGTGAGGGAGCCTCGCGACCGAACGAGCGTCTCGGAACACGGCGGAGCGGTCGCCGTGCCGCTCCGCCCACATAACAGCGAGCCGCGAGTAGCGAGGCCGAGCGCTGCGCGGTCGACCGGAGGGAGACCGCGAGGCGAACGGGGAGCACAGCGACCCGTGAGTGACGAGAGGCCTCGACGCGAACGGCGAACGTAGTGAGCCGTGAGCGGGGCTCGCGACCGAACGAGCGTCTCGGAACACGGCGGAGCGGTCTCCGTGCCGCTCCGCCCACATAACAGCGAGACGCGAGTAGCGAGGCCGAGCGCTGCGCGGTCGACCGGAGGGAGACCGCGAGGCGAACGGGGAGCACAGCGACCCGTGAGTGACGAGAGGCCTCGACGCGAACGGCGAACGTAGTGAGCCGTGAGCGGAGCCTCGCGACCGAACGAGCGTCTCGGAACACGGCGGAGCGGGAGGGCCCGGTGACGACAGAGCAGAAGACATCGGTGACGGCGGGAAGGGGAGCCGCTCTGCCGTCGCGGCGTGGAGGGCCGAGCAGTCGGAGCCCGAGATTCGGGGCAGTACACGGTACTGGAGCACCCAATATTGCTTCACCGCCCGGTGGTCTTCCCACTGTCCGGTGAACGGTCCGATAAGCGGAACACACAACAGCCGCCCGTCCGTTGCCCCGACGAATGACGACCGCTGACGCGACGGAGGTCGCGAGCGTGCTCGCGAAGCGCCGCGACGTCCTCGCGGCGCTGTGCGACGGCCCCGTCCAGAAACGGCGGCTCGTCGACGAGCTCGGCGTGCCGCGGACGACGCTCGATCGCGGCGTGCGCGAACTGGTCGACGCGGGGCTCGCGGAACGCGCCGACGGCGGGGTGCGCGCGACCGCCGTCGGCGCGCGGGCGCTGTCCGAGCGCGACCGCTATCGCACGCGCCTCGACGGCCTCAAGCGGGGCGGGCCGCTGTTCGAGGCGCTCCCCGACGACACCGAACTCGATGCGCGGTTTCTCGCCGAAGCGTCCGTGAGTCGGCCGGATCCCGCCCTCCCCGACGGCGTCGTCGAGCGGCTGTTCGAGTCGGTCCGCGCTGCCGACGCGGTGTACGGCGTCGCGCCGGCCGCGCTGTCGGGCCACCTCGACACGTTCGACGCGGAGGCGACCGCCGGCGGCGCGGTGCCGGAGATGGTCGTCACCCCCGCGGTGTTGGAGCATCTGATCGAACAGCGGCGGGAGCAGTTCGCCGCCGAGCTCCGCGCAGGGACGGTCGAGTTCTTCTGTGCGCCCGTGGAGATCGCGTTCGGCGTGTGGGTCGCCGCCCACGACGACCGCGACGACGAGGCCGGGGTCGTCGTCTACACCGACACCGGCGTCGGCGGCGTGGCGGTCAACGACGACCCGGGAGCCGTGGACTGGGCTCGCGAGCGCTTCGATCGGGCCCGTTCGGACGCCGAACCGGTGACGCCCGGGAGGGTGCTCGACGGCTGAGGAGGCCGGCCGAACGTCCCCCGGGACGCCGAGCAAGCGCAGGAGCTCCGGTCGCGGGGGCGCCACGATCGCGGGCGATCCACGGGTACGGGAGAGCCACGCGAGCGCGCCACACACCGCAGGAGACATGGACGCCTTTTTGACCGCGACGGGCCGAGTGTCGTTATGTTGCTAACGGTCTCCGGCCCGCCGGGCAGCGGGAAGAGCACCACCGCCGCCGCGCTCGCGGAGGCGTTCGACCTCGAACACGTCTCCGGCGGCGACATCTTCCGCGACCTCGCCGCAGAGCGTGACATGACGCCCGTCGAGTTCAACGAGCTCGCCGAGGAGGACGACCAGATCGACCGCGACCTCGACCGTCGCCTGCGCGATGTCGCCGTCGAACGGGACGACGTGCTGCTGGAATCGCGCCTCGCGGGGTGGCTCGCGGGCGATCATGCGGATCTCCGGATCTGGCTCGACGCGCCGCTCGACGTCCGCTGTGAGCGGATCGTCGACCGGGAGGAGAAACCGCTGGATCGGGTGATCGAGGAGACGCGTCGCCGCGAGAGCAGCGAGGCGAAGCGCTACCGCGAGTACTACAACATCCACATCGACGACCTGAGCATCTACGACCTGGTGTACAACACCGCCCGCTGGTCGCCGGAAGGGATGCTCGGAATGCTCACGACCGCCATCGATTCGTACGACCCCGACACCGACGAGGGGAAGATCCCCGTCGAGGGCGTCGACTACGACTTCTGACCATGCGCCCGGCCCCCGAGGAGCGATCAGTCGACGACCTCGCCGGCTTCGGCGTCGTCAACCTCGACAAGCCCGCGGGGCCGTCGGCCCACCAGGTCGCCGGATGGGTCCGCGATATCCTGGGCGTCGACCGCGCGGCCCACTCGGGGACGCTCGACCCGAAGGTGACCGGCTGTCTGCCGACCCTGACCGGCGACGCGACCCGGATGGCGCAGGTGTTTCTCGAGGGCGCCAAGGAGTACGTCGCCGTGCTGGAACTCCACGGCAGGCCCCCGACCGATCTCGACCGCGTCGTCGGCGAGTTCGAGGGCGAGGTGTACCAGAAACCGCCGCGTAAGTCCGCCGTCAAGCGGAAACTCCGCACTCGCGAGGTGTACGACCTCGACGTGCTCGACCGCACGGACCGGCAGGTCCTGCTCAGGATTCGCTGTGAGTCGGGGACGTACATCCGAAAGCTGTGTCACGACATCGGGCTCGCGCTCGGCACCGGCGGCCACATGGGCCACCTCCGACGCACCGCGACCGACCCGTTCGACGACCGCGACCTCCACACCCTGCACGACCTCGTCGACGGCCTCGCCTTCGCAGAGGGAGACGACACCATCGACGGGGAGCCGGACGAGTCGCTGTTGCGCGAGGCTCTTCGTCCGGCCGAGGAGGCGCTGACCGGGCTTCCGTCGCTCACGGTCGCCGAGTCGGCGGCCCACGAGATCGCCAACGGCGCGCCGGTGTACGCACCCGGCGTGATCGCGACCGGCGAGGTCGCCGCGGGCGAACCCGAAGAGGGCGACTTGCTCGCGTGCTACACGCCGAACTGCTCGGCGGTGTGTCTCGGGACGCTCGTCGGCGACCCGGACGCGGAGTCCGGGGAGGTCGTCGAGTTGGAACGCGTGCTGGTCTGAGCGGGACGGTCATCTGCTGCCCCCGTCAGCAGACGGGACGCGGACGGGCGCATCGACTGCCGGTGCTCGGGGATTTTTCGCCCGGGGGAGCCAGACACGAACATGAGCGACATCCTCGATGTCGGCTCCGCGAGCGCCGCTCCCGGCGAGCGCGCGGACGGCTGGCTCCACGCGACCGACCTCCCGACCGGCGGAAGCGAACGACTCCCCGTCACCGTGATCAACGGCGCCGACGACGGCCCCGTGCTCTGGGTGACGGGCGGCGTCCACGGCGACGAGGCCACCGGCGTCGCAGTCGCGCAGGACGCGGCCGCGACGTTCGCCGATGCGGTCGGAGCGGAGGGCATCGCGGGTGCGGTCGTCGTCGTCCCCGTCGTCAACCCGGCCGGCGTGCGGCGCACCGAGCGCACCTCCTACTACGGCGGCGACGATCCGAACCGCTACTTCCCGGACACCGAGCGCGAGGGGTCGCGCCCGCCCGAGACGCAAGAGCGCATCGACACCCGGCTGTTCGAGGCGTTGACCGACTCCGCGGACCTACTCGTCGACTGCCACACCGCGCAGATCGGGTCGATGCCGTTCACCATCCGCGACCGGGTGCTGTACGGCGAAAAGCGGACCGAGGCGGAAGCGGAAGGGCTGGCGGAGGATCTCGACCGCCTCGCGACGGCCCTCGGGCTTCCGGTCCTTACCGAGTACCCCGCCGAGGAGTACGTCGGACAGTCCCTCCAACGCTCGACCGCCGGCGCCGCGCTCAACACCGCCGGGATCCCCGCGGTCACCGCCGAGTTGGGCGGCCACAGCGTCGTGGAGGAGGACGCCCGCGCGGCTGGCGTCGCCGGTATCGCCGCCGCCGCGGTCGAGTTCGGACTGCTCGACTCGCCGCCGGCGGGGATCACGGAGGCGGGAGTCGGCGCCCCGGACCCGCCCGTCGAGTACCCCGTGCGGCGGTTCGTCGGCCCGCGTGTCGAGGAGGCGGGCCTGCTGCGTCACCGCGTCGCAGTCGGCGAAACCGTGGAGGCGGGGGACGCCGTCGCCGACGTGGTGACCCCGCACGGCGAAACGGTGACCACTGTCGAAAGCGAGCACGACGGCTACCTGATCGGTCGGGCCGAGGGCTTGGCCGTCTACGAGGGGACCCCGGTGGCGAGCATGGCCGTCCGCGACGACGGGGAGCTGGTTGTGCCGAGAGGTCAAGAGGGCGCGGACCAGTGAGCACCGCCGAGTCCATGCCGTGTGATCGCACGACGACGTGGCCCCAATGAAACGAAGCGCTTAACCCCGGTGCTCGTTTTTACCCGAGTGCGGGACCGTAGGGTAGTGGTATCCTCTGCGGATGGGGTCCGTAGGACCTGAGTTCGAATCTCGGCGGTCCCACTTCTCACGCTGTCGCCTTCCGAGTATCGGTAGTTGACGCCAGTAGCGAGCCAGTATACCCGACTGTATAGGTTCAATTTACTATCGGAAGGTGAAGGAACGTGATGGACGATCTCACCAGTTCACTGAACACCGAAATCGACGCGATGAGTGCGTACTCGCTTATCCAAGCAGATCTGCACTGATACTTCGAACGCCTTCCTGAGGAACGAGAAGCCGTTCGGGCGATTCAGGCCCCGACAGAACGTCCGGCGGTCTCCGCTACCACGGTCGAGTCCAACCGGACAACGATCGGTCCGGTATCAGCCATTTAGCAGCAGTGCGACCCCCGTGATCGATACCGATATCCCCAGAAGAATCAACCCGAGGTAGCCGACCGCTATCGATCCGAGGTCCTGAATCCCCGAATTGTATCTGCTGGTTACATGTACGAACAGTAATACCGTACCGATGAGACTAATCAGAAGGCCTGCAGCGTTCGTCCAGAGTGCTTTCGTCGCCATGCTATCGGTTACCTGTTTTGGCCCTCTTTAGTAGCGCGTTCCGACGTGTCGCGACAGAGCCGAGGGTTGCTCGTCTTCCATATCGTGACATCTGTCCGGTCACCAGGGGTGATGTCCTCGATGGCGTTACTGGTCCCCAGACAGGGAGTATCGTACTCGGCGAAGTCGAACTGGTCCCACACCGATCGTGTCTGCCCGTTCAAGCCCGCCATCAAGACATTTCTGCCCGGTTCGGATGGATAGGCTTCAAAAACGGCACCGTCGAGCTGCCCGTCTACTGCGAGTGTAGCCTGTTTCGTCTGCTGGTACACCGGATCGCTGTTCTGTAACAGCCGGACGGGAACGACCTGGGGGCGCTGCGGGTGGTTTCTAACCGTCGGTTTCCCGGGTACTGAGGGTCCTGGTGTCTCAACGTGTGCCGAAGAACAACCGGCCAACCCGGTAGCACCGGGCACTCCGAACCCTGTCAGAACGTGTCGTCTGGAGGGCATCACACCTGCTTGCTCTACTAATGTCAAAAATTCTTTGTTCGATGTCTTCGATATCGATGACGAGTCACTAGTTGAGGGTGTAATAGGGAATTGACGAGGTAGTAGTTTCACTGTAGGGTTGGGAGGACTCTCTGCTAGGTGGGATTGCCACTGTATCTCCGGAGGTTCTGTCGGACACCGGTTCTCCTCACCCGACCCCGCGTAATAACGGGCGCGTGGCTGTCAAACTCCGTCCCAGCCACTCTCGAGCGGTTAGGCTTGTTTCCAAAGACTCCAGCATTGGACGCTATCCCCGTCTTCGAGTGGCCTTTCGCTGAACCCACCATGTACGGACCACCGTTCGAACAGCGACTGACGAATCAACAGCTCCACTTGCTGTCGTGGGAGGTGCGCCATGACGAATTCCTCCCGGGCTACTTCGTTGCCGTCCGACTCCCGGATTTCGTGTTCAGATCGATACGTTTGGTCTATCTGGCTGTCGATAGTAGTCCGAGTTCGACTACTTAGTTCTCTACCGTTATGCTCGAACGTTCGGTGCGAGTGCCACTCATCGAACGACTCAGCGATGACATCGTAACGAGGAACGTAGATGTCGAAGACAAGCCGCCCACCGGGATTCAACGCCGCGTACAACGCATCGAGTGCTGAAAGTTGGTCGTCAACTCCCGTCAGATTGCAAAACGAATTGTACGGAACAATGAGGAGGTCGTATTCGGCCGACGCACCAACCGTTCGAAGGTCTGCCTGCCAGACTGTCGGAGTTACACCGCTATCGGTCGCTTTTGACCGGAGGAGTTCGAGCATCGGACGGGACGCATCGAAGCCGTCCGCATCGACTCCATTGCGTAGCATGCGGAGATAGAGCCGGCCGGTTCCACATGCGGCCTCCAACACTCGGCCGTTCGCGTTCATCGCGAGATCGAGGTAAAAGGCCTCGTCCCCGAGATCGCCCTGTTCGTGAGCGGCACGGTACGAAGCCGCCAACTCTTCGGAATATCGGTTGAGGTTCGGCATAGAAGGCGTGTAACTGGCGAATCAAGCGAATGGAGCTTCATAGGGTTTGTTATATATACTACCTGTCGCCGGCGACCGTCACCGACGTTCGTGGGGTCGGCGATCGTGCTCGTGCGACCCCGCGGGTTCGCGTCGAACCCCCGATCGACGGGGGACGGTCCGGACGAGAGGTATACATACCGGCGGAGAATACATCCGATAGTTAAAATGAAGAAAGACGACGAATTCGGGACTCGACGGTCGTTTTTGGCCGGGATCGGTACCTCCGCGGCGGTCGCGCTCGCCGGGTGCACGGGTAACGGCTCATCTGCCTCGAACGGGGCCGACAACGGATCGAACGCCGCGGATGCGGTCGAGTTCGTAAACAACGATGTGGAGACCGTCGACAGCGTCACTCAGTCGACGCTGACGATCGAGAACACGGCCGAAGAGGCGGTGGAGTTCACCGTCAGCGTCAACCTCCTCATCGGAGTCGATGGTATCTACGGAGATCTCGAGGACTCGGCCGACGTGTCGATCCCCGGTGGGGACCGTACGGAGGTGACGCTCGAGCTCTACGACGGTGACGACCTGAGTCGACTGGCCGTAAACGAGATCCAGAACGGCTATTTCTCGCTCACGTACTTCGTCGACGGGACGGAAACTTCCTTTCAGGAGTTCGGCGAAAAGCCCCGTCAGTACGTTTCGTTCAGGGTTCTCTACGGTGGCGAGTGGTCGGGCTCCCTCGGAACCGAAGGCGGACAACGTAGCATCTCCGGCGTCGGCGATAGCCACCTACCCGTAGATAACTCGGCATCGATCGTGTCCGGGAACGCGCAGAAGAGAGACGGCGGCGGGTCGGGCGAACTGACCGTTCAGATCCTCGTCGACGGAGCGGTGAGGGCCGAACAGTCGACCACCGCGGAGTACGGGGTGGCGCAAGTTTCGGAATCGATCTGAACCCGCCGGGCGTCCGACGCCACACGACTGGACTGTCGAACCCGGCCGCGATCATCCCCTCCATCGGGGTCGGCGTTGCTTCTCTCTGGGGGCGTAGTACCGATCTCAAGCGCCGTCCTGGAACGTGTAACCCGGGATCCAGCCGTAAACCGATCCGGCGGAGACGCGGAAGGGTCGTGATCAGTCGTCGGCGGATGCCCGGTCATCGAGTGGTAGCAGCCCCGACCTAGCTCCGACGTGTCCTTCGGCACGCACCTCTTGAAGTTCGAGGAGGACGCCGGAGACGGAGTCATCAGAGGATGGGACTGGTCCAACGCTCGGTCCGGAAGAACACCGAGCACGACGGGTACCGGAACGACTGACTCCCCGACCCCGTCGGACGGGACGGTCCATCCGGTCAGTTTATGCGATTCACACACGATCACGACATATGGCCATCGCCCGCCACGGGCGCGGTCCGGCGGCCGTCGCGCGAGCGTACGCCTCGCAGGTCCACCCCGTGTTCATGCTCCCGCCGGTGGCGACGGCGCTGTTCGGCGCGGCGCTGGCGGGCGCGTTCGACCCGCGGTTAGCGCTCGTCCACGCCGGCACAGCCTTCTTCGCTGTTTACACCGCCCACGTGAAGGACGGCTACGTGGACTTCCATCGCCGCGGCGAGGACGACGATCACCCGATGACGGAACGCGGCTGCCGCCTCGGCCTCGCGGGGTCGACCCTCGGCTTCCTCGCGTGTCTCGCCGGCGTGGCCGTCCTCGCGGAGCCGACGGCCGCGCCCCTCGCGGTCGCGGTCGCCGCGCCGACGTGGGCGATCGGCTACCTCCACGCCCCCCAGTTCGACACCAACCCCGTCACGACGACGCTGGGCTATCCCGTCGGCGTCGGGCTGTGCCTGCTGGGCGGCTACGCGGCCCAGACCGGGACGCTCACGGGTCCACCGCTCGCGGTGGCGGGGGTGCTCGTCGTCACGCTCGCGGGCGTGAAGGTGATCGACGACGCCCAGGACTACGGCTACGACCGCTCGATCGGCAAGCAGACCGTCGCCGTGGCACTGGGGCCGTCGCGCGCCCAGGGCCTCGCGATCGCGGCGCTCGCGGTCGGCCTGTTCGCGGTCGTCCCGCTGACGATCACGGGGGTACTGCCGCCGAGCGCGCCCGTCGCGAGCCTCGCGTTCGGCGCCGTCGCCGCCGTCGCCGTCCGCCGTGATCCGGAGACGGCGACGATGTTGCTCGTTCGCGGCGCGTATCTCTTCCTCGCGGGCCTGCTGGTCGCCGTCTTCTTCCGCCCGCTGGCGGGCGCCCCGCTCCCGGACATCACCGTGCTCGGTTCGTACACCTACCTCGCGACGGAGGCCGTCTTCGGCGCCGCCGCGCTCGCGCTGCTGGTCCGTCGGGGGCGGGACGCGCTGTGGCGCGCCGGCCGGACGGTCGCGGCGCTGTACCCCGTCGCGTACGTCTGGGACTGGTACACGCTGGAGGTGGGCGTGTTCTCGATCCCGATGCGGACCGGGGTCGAACTCGTCGGGATCCCGATCGAGGAGCACGTATTCATGATCGTCGTGCCGGCGCTGGTGCTCGGCATCCACGAGACGTTGCACCCCCGGGAGGACGGCGACGAGGCGGCGGAGTTGGGGACTGGGACCGAACGGCTGTAGCGGCGTCACTCCCGACCGGACCGTTCGCCGGAGCGGTCACGGGCGGCTCACTCGCCGACGGCCGGCTCCCGGCGGGTCCCCGTCACCGTCACGAGCAGCGGGAGGTCGTGACCCTCGAAGCGCCAGCTGCCCTCGTCGTCCTCGACCATCGCCTCGGACCGTCGGATCGGCGAGAACGAGTGTTCATGCACGTGCTGGAGGTCGATCCCGGCGCCGACGAGCGCTGTCAGGATCTCCCCCAGTCCGTGGGTCCACTTGTGGGTGTCGCCGTCGGCCACCGGTTCGTCCGTCGAGAAGTACGGGTGTTCCACGGAGATATCGCCGGCAGCGGCGCCGTCTCCCAGATCGTCCGAGAGGGCGGTCGCGATCGGGTGATGTTCCGCGAGATGGAACGTCCCGCCCGGCGTCAGCGACTCGGCGACGACCTCGGCCCACCGGTCGAGGTCGGGGAGCCAACAGAGCACGCCGAAGTTGCTGACGACGGTGTCGTACCCGCCGTCGGGCGCCTCGGGAATTGCCCCGGGGAGGTCGTACACGTTCGCGCGGACGAACGTCGCGTCGTCCGTGAGGCCGGCCGCCGCCGCGAGTTCGCGGGCCACCCGGACGCTCTCGCCGGAGATGTCTACGCCGGTCACCGTCGCTCCCGCCCGTGCCCACGAAAGCGTCCGGGTGCCGATCGAGCACTGCAGATCCAGCAGGCTGTCGCCGGTCACGTCGCCCACCTCCCGGCGCTGGACCGGAAGCAGCGCCGACTCGCCGTCGAGGAACGCCTCGATCTCGGCCGTGCCGTCGGCGACCGACACCGGCTCGACCATCCGCTCCCAGTGCTCTCGGTTCGCCTCGAACCGTGCCGACAGGTCCCGATTCGAGACGCGGTCGCTGCCTGACCCGTCGTCGCTCGTTCGGTCGCCGCCGTCCCTCATGCCGCGGGTGTGTCGCTGGCGCGGTACTTGGGCGTTGCGCGAACGGTGCTGATATCGGTGTCCTCTGACGCCGACCGGACCTGCCGAATCGTCGAGCGGAGCCGCCGGATCAGTCCCGCTTCGCCTTCGGATTCGTGACGGCGCCGTTGGCGGCGCTGCCGAAGTCGCGGGCGAACTTCGCGAACACGCCGCCGGCGTACTGCGGCTCCGGCGCCTCGTATGCGTCGGCGCGGGCGGCCAGTTCCTCGTCGCTCACGTCGACCGAGAGGTCCCGATTCGGGATGTCCACCGTCACCGTGTCGCCGTCCTCGACGAGGCCGATCGGGCCGCCCTCGACGGCCTCGGGGGCGACGTGGCCGACCATCGGCCCGCGCGTCGCGCCCGAGAAGCGGCCGTCCGTCAGGAGCGCCACGTCGTCCTCGTGGCCCGCGCCGACGACGGCGGCGGTGACGCCGAGCATCTCGCGCATCCCGGGGCCGCCGCGGGGCCCCTCGTTGCGGATGACGATCACGTCGCCGGACTCGATCTCGCCGGACTGGACGTACGCCATGGCGTCCTCCTCGGCCTCGAACACGCGGGCGGGGCCCTCGTGGTGGAACGCGTCGTCGCCGGTGACCTTCAGGACCGCGCCGTCGGGCGCGAGGTTCCCCGTCAGGACCTTGATCGCGCCCTCCTCGCTGTACGGCTCGTCGACGGTGTAGAGGAAGTCGGCCTCGATGTCGTCGTCCGCGGGGAGGTGTCCCTCGGATTCGAGGTGCGCGATCTCCTCGGCCATCGTCCGACCCGTCACGGTCATCGCGTCCCCGTGCATGTAGCCCCCCTCGATCAGACGGCGGATCACGACCGGAACGCCGCCGATCTCGTCGAGGTCCTGCATGACGCGAGTGCCGCCGGGCTGGAGGTTCGCGATCTTCGGGGTGCGCCGGGAGATCTCGTCGAACTCCGTGATGTCCAACTCGACGTCGGCCTCGGCCGCGAGCGCGAGCAGGTGGAGCACGGCGTTCGTCGACCCGCCCATCGCCACCTGCACCGCGATGGCGTTCTCGAACGACTCCTTCGAGATGATGTCCGAGGGACGGCGGTCCTGCTCGACACACTCCAGGGCGAGTTCGCCCGCGCGTCGGGCGGTGTCGTACCGCTCCTCGGACTCGGCCATCGGCGACGCCGAGCCCAGCGGCGCCATCCCCAGCGCCTCCGAGATGCTCGCCATCGTGTTCGCGGTGAACATCCCGCCACACGAGCCCGCGCCGGGGCAGGCGTGACGCTCCATCTCGTCCAGTTCGTCGGCGCTCATGTCGCCCTCGGCGTACGTGCCGACGCCCTCGAAGACGTTCTGGACGGTCACGTCGCGGCCCTGGTGCTCGCCCGGCTTGATCGACCCGCCGTACAGGAACACAGAGGGGAGATCCGTCCGGATCGACGCCATCAGCATGCCGGGAAGGTTCTTGTCACAGCCCGCGACGGTGACGAGCGCGTCCATCCGCTCGCCGAAGGAGACCAACTCGACGGAGTCGGCGATGACCTCCCGGGAGACGAGGCTGGCTTTCATCCCCTCGGTCCCCATCGAGATGGCGTCGGAGATGGTGACCGTCCCGAACTCGATAGGCATCCCCTCGGCGCCCTCGATCCCCTCGCGGGCGGCGTCGGCCACGTCGTCGAGGTGGACGTTGCACGGCGTGATGTCGGCGGCGGGGTTCGGGATGCCGACCATCGGGGAAGAGAGGTCCTGGTCGTCGTACCCCATCGCGCGGAACATCGCGCGGTGCGGGGCGCGCTCTGCGCCGGCCGTCACCTCGCGGCTCCGAAGGGACTCGTCCTTTTCGCCGGCGAACCCGTCCGCGTCCGCCGTCGCGTCGTCGTCGGCCCCGTCGCTGTCGCGGTCCGACCGTGGCGGCTCCTGCTTGCTCATACGTCGTGGTCGGCGCGCGCGCTGATAAACTGCCGCACACGAACAGATGTTGCTGTCGGCCCCGAACGTGATCGAACCGCGTCGTCGCCGTGGTGCCGGACAGCACGGTGGAACGCCCTCGATCGTGCGGCGGGCGCGAGCGAGGACGCAATTTTTAAATCCGATTCGTCGAAGGGACGAATAGCCTTCGCGACCGCGCCCGCGGTGGATCCGTTTCGGCGGACAACCGCGGGCGAGCAGTACGGCGGATCCAGCCCACATGACAGTCATCACCTACATCGTCCCGCTGTTGATACTCGGGGGTGCCGCGTCCGTCGGGGTGCTCCTGTTCGTGCTGTGGCGACGGTCGGTGACGCTCGGTGGCCCCGAGGTCGTCGGCTTTCTCGGAGTGGCGGTGGGAGCCACGACATGGGCCTGGGCGTACGCGCTCCAGCTGCGAGCGTCGACGCTTCCCGCGATCCTCGCGTACAACGACCTCCTCTGGCTGGGAACGGGTGTCGTCGGGGCGTCGTGGCCGATCTTCGCGTTCGCGGTCGCCGGCGACGATCACTGGCTCACGCGCCGGCGTATCCCGTTCATCTCGGGCGTCCCGCTGGCGTTCGCCGTACTCGCGATCTCGAACCCGGCCCACGAGCTGATCTACACCGACGTTGCCCTGACGACGGGCGAGGTCGTCCGGTCGACGGTGACGCCGGGGGTCGGGTTCAGGGCGTTCCTCCTGTGGTCGTTCGCGGTGGACATATACGTCCTCTGGCGGCTCGCTCGCAGCGTCCGGCGCTCGACCGGGATCGTACGGTCGCGTCGGCTCGCGGTGTTCGGGGCCGGGCTGCTGCCGATGATCGCCGGTGTCGTGAGCGTCGTCGTTCTCACCGGCGGGGGTCCGCGGATCGACTTCACGCCGGCGATGTTCGCGGTGACGACGGTCATTACCGGCGTCGCGATCACCCGGTATCGGCTTCTCGACTCGATCGCGGTCGCACAGGATCACATCGTCACCCATCTCTCGGACCCCGTCGTGGTCGTCGACGGGGACGAAGCGATCCGGGCGACCAACGAGGCGGCGACCCGACTGTTCGAGGAGGACGACCCGATCGGTCGACCGATCGACGAGACGTTTCACGATCAGCCGGCGCTGGTCGAATCGATCCGGACGCGGCAGTCCTCGGGGACAACCACCGTCACCGCGACGGTCGAATCGGCACAAGGCGACGGGGAGCAACGGGAAGAGAACGGTCGGCAGGGATCGGCCGCCGACCGAGCGACGGACGGCCGGCGCCGGAACGACCGGGAACCGACGGCTCGCCCGCGGACCTTCGAGGTGTCCGTCGGGTCGCTCGACCGGACGGACGCGACGGTCCTCGTGTTCAGAGACGTCACCGAGCGGCTGGCAGCCGAACGCCGCGCGGAAGTGCTCAACCGCGTACTGCGACACGATCTCCGGAACGATATCTCGGTGATCGACGGCTATCTGACGCTCCTCGAGGAGGAGCTGTCCGATTCGAGGTCGGACGCGGCGCGCGAGGCGCTGGACGTGCTGGCGAAGCGAACCGACGGGATGCTCTCGGTGGTCGAACAGGCCGCGCTCGCCGAGACGCTCGCCGACGGCAGCCCCGAGTTCAAGCGGTTCGATCTGACGACCGTGGTCCGCGAGCGCTGTGAGCAGGTCCGCGCCGAACAGCCCGAGGTGCGACTCGAGACGTCGCTTCCGGACGACGCGATCGCCGTCTCCGCGGTCGCGGTGTTCCCCTCGGTGGTCGACAACCTGATCGAGAACGCGATCGAGCACGCGGACGACGATCGGCCCCGGCTCGCCGTGCGGCTCGACGCCGACCCGGCGACCTCGACGGTCGAGCTCCGGATCGAAGACGAAGGCCCCGGGATCCCGGCGGACGATCGGGCGGTGCTCGTCGGCACCGAACCGTCGCTGGAGAACGCGAACGGACTCGGTCTGTGGCTGATCAATCGGATAACGACGATCTCGGGCGGCTCCGTCGACGCGACCGACCGAGACGGGGGCGGAACGATCGTCACCGTAACCCTCCCGCTTGCGGAAACGGAGTCGGCTCCAGCGGCGGCGGAGCCGACCGCCTGAGCGGGTCGGCCCCCGTCCGGACGTCCCGCCGGTCACGAACGTGTGCGGATGCGTGCCGGCCGCCCACGGGCCGGTCGTGCTCACGCGTCGCCGACGCCGCTCGCCGGGCCCGGAGTTTCGGACCGAGTCTCGGAGTTCGTCGTGCCGACACGCTCCAGAAGGCGGCGGATCGCGGCGGTGACGAACGTGGCCTCGTCGAGGGTCGACGCGTCTCCCGCGCCGGGCCCTCCGGAACGTCGGCGTCGGGAATCAGCGCCCCGAGCGCCGACGACTGCCGGCGGACAAACGCCGCGTCGTGCTCGCCGCGCAACACGAGCGTCGGCGCCGCGATCGTCGCGAGGTCGACGTGCACCCGGTCGAACGACGCCAGCGCGCGGATCACCTTCGCGAACTCCGCGGTCGACATCGGCGGTCCCGTCTCGCGGATCGCCTCGGTTCGATCGTAGTCGCCGGCGACGTTCTCGTCCGAGAGCCGCCCCAGGATCCACACCGTCGCCCGCTCGACGCGAGGGGAGCCGAAAACGCGGACGGACGGGACCGTCAGCCGCAACGCCTCCCGCTGGAGGCGCTCCCCGAGCGTGAGCGGCGCGGGACCGAACGTGTCCGCGAGCACGAGCCCCGAGAGCCCGTCGGGGTACCGCGCCGCGTACCTCATCGCGATGCACCCGCCCATCGACAGCCCGCAGACGACGGGACGATCGAGATCGAGCGCGTCGACCAGCGCCGCCGGATCTTCCGCGAACGGGTCGACGGTGTATGTTTCCCGATCGGAGCCGCCCGTCGGGCCGTGGCCCCGTACGTCGTAGGCGACGACGGTGTACTCGTCCGCGAACGCGTCGAGTTGCGGCACCCACTGGGTGTGGTCGACGATCGCGCCGTGGACGAACACGACGGGCGGACCGTCGCCGCGGCGCTCGTAGTGCGTCTCGACGCCGTTCGATTCCACGGTGGCCATGCCCGATCGGTACGCGCCGGGCGAGGGTAGCAGTTGCTCGGTCTCCAGTAGCGCGCGAAAGAGAATCGAAGCGGTCGGGGCTCAGTCCCGGCTTCGCATTCGCTCAGTATTCGCTCAGCACTCGGACCAGCCGCAACTCTCGCAGGTTTTGCAGCCCTCGGAGTAGTACAGCGTCATGCTCCCGCAGTCGGGACACTCCGGCGACTCGCCGTTGGCGATGAGTTCGTCCACGGCGTCCGTGGCCTCCCCGACGTCGCCGGCGTCCTCCGGTCCGGGCGCGCCCGCGTCGACGGGCTCCCCGGGGTCGGAGACCCCGCTCTCGACGGCCGTCCCGCCGTCCGACTCGGGGGCGGTCACGTCGGCGCCCGCGCCGACCTCGTCGAGGCTCGTCTGCTCGGGGTAGCGCTTCTCGATCTCGTCGTCGAGGTAGCGGCGCATCGCCGTGCCGATCGCGTCCGGGATCGATTGGATCTGCTCGCCCTTGTCCCAGGCGATCTTCGGCGAGCGGGTCCCCTGCAGCTCGTCGACGATCTCGCGCGGGTCGACCCCCGAGCGCAACGCCGTCGAGATGACCTTCGCCAGCGACTCCGTGAAGGAGTTGGTGAAGCCGCCGGAGTGGCCGATGTTGGCGAACACCTCGAACGGCTCGCCCGACTCGGGGTCCTCGTTGATGGTGATGTACATCTTCCCGTAGCCGGTCTCGACGAGCTGAGTGACCCCGCGCAGCGAGTCCGGTCGGGCGCGTTTCTCGGTGTAGTCGATGTTGACCGTCCGCTCGTCGGCCGACTCAAGCAGGTCCGCGACCTCCTCGTCGAGCGCGGCCTGTACGTCCTCGTTCTCGAGGAACCCCTCGATGCCGCCGAACACCTCGGAGATCTGGGCGACGAGCGCCTCCGCGGCCTCGCTCTCGTCGGCGAACTCGGCGTTGTCGGCGCGCGTGGTGAGCACCTGCTTCGAGCGGGTGCCGTCGCGGTAGTAGGTGACACCCTTGCCGCCGTGCTCGTAGATGTACTCGAAGACCTCCTGGGCGTCCTCGAGCGTGGAGTCGTTGGGCGCGTTGACCGTCTTCGAGATGGCCGAGTCGACGCCCGTCTGGCAGGCGACCTGCACGCCCGCGTGGTCCTTCGCGGTGAGGTCGCCCGTGACGACGAACAGCTCGCCGATGGCGTCCGGCACCGTCTCCAGCCCGTCGACGCCGTCGAACTCGTTGGTCGCCATCTGCTCTTGTGCCTCCGCCTTCACGGCGTCGACGTCGATGTCGTTCGCCTCCAGCGTGCGCAGGAAGTAGTCGTCGAACTCGACGAGCATCTCGTCGCCCTGCACGTCGTCGGAGACGTTCTTGTAGTAGGCGACGTTGTAGATGGGCTCGCAGCCGCCGGTCGTGTTGCCCACCATCGAGGTGGTGCCGGTCGGCGCGATCGTCGTCGTGTTGTGGTTCCGGATCGGGTAGCCGTCTGCCCAGTCCTCGGGGTCCTCGCCGACGTACTGCTCGAACCAGTCGGCGTAGCGGACGGGGTCGGCGTACTTCGACTCGTCCCAGTCGTTGAAGCTGCCGCGCTCCTCGGCGAGGTCGTGGCTGGCGGCCTTCGACCCGTGGTTGATGTGGGTCATCAGCTCCTCGGCGATCAGGTTGCCCGTTTCGGAGCCGTAGCGGACGCCCAGCTGGATGTACAGCTGCGCGAGCCCCATGACGCCGAGGCCGATCTTGCGCATGTCGCGGACCTTCTCCTCGATCTTCGGGACCGGGAAGTCCGACATGGTGACGACGTTCTCGAGGAAGCGCGTCCCCATCTCGATGCGGTAGTCGAACTCCGCCCAGTCGATGGCGTCCTCGAGGAACGCCTCGACGGCGGCCTCCTCGCTGTCGTACTCGTCGGCGTGCTCCTCGCGCCAGACCCGCCAGTCGGGCGCGTCGAGATCCGCGAGCGTGGAGAGGTTGATATGGCCGAGGTTACAGGCCTCGTACTCCTCGAGCGGCTGCTCGCCGCAGGGGTTTGTTGCAAGTATTCTATGCTCGGGATTTTCTTCCACGTCGAAGCTGTGGAGCTTGTTGATCCGTTCGAGGTAGACGACGCCCGGCTCGCCGTTCTCGTGGGCGCCCTCGACGATCTGGTCCCAGATCTCGGCGGCGGGCACCGACAGCACCTCGCCGACCTCGACGTACTCCCCGAGGCCGAACATGTCGTACAGCTCCTTCGTCTCGGGGGTGGCGACGTGGGGCTCCTCCGTGCGGGGGTTGGTGAACGTGAACTCCTCGCCGGCGTCGAGCGCGTCCATGAAGTCGTCGGTGACGCCGACGGAGATGTTGAAGTTCGAGAGGTGCCCCTCGACGGCGTTGCGGAGGTGCTTGGGCACCTTCCCGTCGTCGTCGATGAGCTCGCGGGCCTCCTCCAGCGCGTCCGCGAACGACGTGTGCGTGAAGTCGTCGGGGTCGTTGAGCCGGAGCGTGTTCGCGAGGCTCACGTCCTTGTTCTTCGCGTGGAGGAACTGGATCACGTCGGGGTGCGAGACGCGCATGACGCCCATCTGGGCGCCGCGGCGCGCGCCGCCCTGCGCGATCGTCTCACACATCTGGTCGAACGTCCGCATGAACGTGATCGGCCCGGAGGCGATGCCGCCGGTCGAGCCGACCGAGTCGCCGTACGGCCGGAGCTTCCAGAACGCGTACCCCATCCCGCCGCCGGACTGGAACACCTGCGCGGCCTCCTTGGCCGTCTGATGGATGTCGTCGATGTCGTCGGCGGGGGAGTCGACGAAGCAGGCCGACAGCTGCTGGAGCTCGTCGCCGGCGTTCATCAGCGTCGGCGAGTTCGGCATGAACGAGAGCCGCTCCATCAGCTCCTGGAACTCGTCGGCCGTCTCCTCGACGTGCTGGCGGACGTCCTCGGGAAGCTCGGGGACGACCGTCTCGTAGGCGAACTTGTTGACGTTGTAGACGGTCAGCTCGGTCTCGGCGTCCTCGTCGTCGGCCGTGACCCCGGCACCGAATACTTCCTCGGCGAGCTCGTCGCGGCGCGGGTGATCGGGCTTGATCTGGTCGGGCGTGACCGTGACGGGCTCGTCGGCCCCGAAGACGGCCTCCGCGAGCGCGACGTTGTGACCGACGCGCTCGAACAGCTCCTCCTGCGTCTCGTCGGGGTTCCCGTCCGCGTCCTTGCGAAGGTAGCGGGCGGGAAGGATGTTGTCGTAGGCGTTGGACGTGAGCCGCGCTTGCAGCGTGTCCCCCTCGGTTCGTTTGATCGGCAGTTCGAGCTCGTCGGCGTCGAGGTCGGCGCGACTCATTCGTCGCGCACCCCCCGCTTTTCGCCGACAGATCGACAGAGTTCGGTGTGGATAGCGTGGCGTTGCATTGTGGGTTCGGACGGACGTTCGGTACCGGACCCACGCTCATAAACGGCGCGGATTCCGATAGGCTTGTACTAATTCAAACGAGCTTGATGTAGGCGTGGCTTATCGATATGAGCCTGAGCCCGGTCGATCGGGTCCGTATGAACGTTGTGCGAGCGGCGGTATAAGGATGTTCAGAGCGGAGTGAAAGTGATCAACGATCGGAGCGGAGCGGGAACCGGGGGACGGCGCAAACGGGCACGATCGTGTCCGTGCACGGTCGTGTCTTCGTGAGCGAGAGTCGGCGCGACGGCAGTCCGGCGTCGACCGTTCGGTTCGTCGCTCGGAGGTGGGAGGATCGTCTGACACGTGGGGAAAGGGATACCACGGTCGGATGAGTAGGCGGAACCGTGACCGTCGTGAACACCCTCGCGTTCGCCGCCGCTGCCGCACTGCTCCAGCTGCCCGGACCGCTCGATTCGACGCTCGGAACGGTCTTCCTCGCGCTGGTCGGCTTCCTGGTCGTCCTGTTCGTCGGGCGGATCGTCCTCAGCTTCGCTTGGCGGCTGGCCCTGATCGCGGCACTCGCCGTCGGAGTGTTCCTCTTCGTGACGACGTTCCTCGTGTGAGCCGTCGGATGGCTCTCCGACTGGGACACGCGACACGCAAGCGGTAAGCCCCCGGCGCGAGCACCACGGATCAACAGATGCTCCTCACGCTCGAAGGGCTCGACGGGAGCGGGAAGACCACCGCCTGGGAGGCCCTCCGCCACGTCCACCCCGACGCCACGTTCACTCGCGAGCCGACCGACTCGTGGTACGGCGACGCCGTCTACCGGTCGATCGACGGAGACGACGCCGACCCGCTGGCCGAGCTGTTCCTCTACATCGCCGACCACGCGGACCACCTCTCGCGGGTGGTTCGCCCGGCGCTTTCCGACGGCGATCTGGTGGTCTCCGACCGCTACACCGACTCGCGGTACGCCTACCAGGCCGCCACTCTGGCCGACTCCGACCTCCAGCGTCCGCTCGAATACATCCGCGGCATCCACGGCGCGTTCACGCGCGAGCCGGACGCGACGATCTACCTAGACGTCGACCCGGAGACGGCGGCCGCGCGCGCCGGCGCGACAGACAAGTACGAGCGCGCCTCGTTTCTCGCGGAGGTGCAGTCGAACTACGAGCGGCTGATCGACGCCGAGCCCGAGCGGTTCGTCCGCGTCGACGCCGACCGCTCGCCCGAGGAAGTGCTCGACGCCGTCGAGGACACCGTCGAGCGACTCGTCGAAGCACACGGCGACCAACCCGAGCGCTGATCGGGGACCGTCCTCGATCCCGGGTCCGGTCCGATCGCCGGCACCGTCGGCACTTATTCGCCGCGGCCCCGTGTAGGAGGTATGCGACGCCCCGTCCTCACGCTCGCGCTCGCGTTCGCCGTCCTCCTCGCCGGCTGCGGCGCCGGGGGCGGCGGCGACGGCGGCCGGACGGTGAATCCCGCGCTCGCGACCACGCCGACCGCGTCGCCGACGCCGACGCCCGAGCCGGGCTACCCGCCCGGCGTCGCGACCGACGCCGTCGACGTACCGACGCTCGCAGCGAGTCACGACCGGGCGCTCCGTGACGTGAACTCGACCGTCCGGTTCCGGCGGACCGTCGTCGCGGCCAACGGGACGACGCTGTCGACGCGCCACAGCGTCATCGAGCAGGCGGGCGGCCGACTCGGAGGCGACTACGTCCGAAACGGAAGCCTGCCGGGAGCGAACGGGCCGCCGATCCGGGCGTTCGCGTTCTGGACGAACGGGAGCGTCACGGCGCTGCGAACGGTCGACGACGACGGCGCGGTCAGCTATCGGGGAGTTCCGGGCGAGCCGCCGACGATCGCCAACACCGACGACAGCGGGGAGGAACAGGTGCTCGCCGCGTTCGACGGAACGGACGTTCGACCCACCGGCACGGTCGCCGTCGCCGGCGAGCGACTGTTCGTGCTCGCCGCCGAACACGAACGGCTCAACCGGAGCGGGGTCCGGGTTGAGAACTTCAGCGCCACGGCGTACGTCACCGAGGCCGGGATCGTCCGCGGGTACGAGCTCCGCTACACCGCGACGTACGGAACCGGGACCGACTCGGTCACCGCGACCGTCGTCGAGCGCTTCCGCGTGACGACCGGCGACACCGACGCGAGGCCGCCGGCGTGGGTCGACGAAGCCCTCGACGCGGGCGCGGACGGGGAGACGGAAGCGGAAACCGAGAGCGCCCCCTGAGCCGAGTCCGGAACGGCGAGAGAGCGGGGAGAGCGGGCGGCTACTCCGCCGCCGGGAGGTCGTACTCCTCGGGCGGCGGAACGTACAGCAGATCGATCGTGAAGCCGAGCGCGAGCGGAACCCCCACGAAGACCGCGAGGAACAGCCCCGCAGCGCCCTCGAACAGGGGCGGGATCACCGACCCCTGTACGAGTCCGAGCACGACCAGGACGACCGGCGAGACGAGCATCGTGTACGTCACCCACCCCCACTGCGTCTTCAGCCGGATCCGGAAGAAGCGCGAGAGCACCGCGACGACGAGCGTGTTCACCGCGAGCGCGACGACGGTGAGCACGAGCGCGAGCGCAGAGACCATACCCCGCTTAGGGGTCGGGCGCTCTTTGGCCTGTCGGGGGCGGCGAGTCGCCGCCTGGCGGTCGAGACGCCGCCGTCCCGCCGCAATTTATGCCGGATGCCGCGACAAGTGGAGCCATGAGCGACGACGTGACGCGGATCGTCGGGACGCGCGACCTCGACGAAACCCGCTTCGACGCCGAGGACGCCCGCGCGGCACTGCGCGACATCGTCCGCACCCGCCGGTTCGACGAGCGCGCGCTCGCCCTCCAGCGGCGCGGGTGGATGAGCGGCTACCCGCCGTTCGAGGGCCAGGAGGCCGCGCAGGTCGGCGCCGCCCACGCGATGGCGCCCGAGGATCACCTGTTCCCCACCTACCGGTCGAACGCCCTCCAGATAGCCCGCGGCGTCCCGATGAGCGACATCCTGCTGTTTCGGCGCGGCTTCCCCGAGTACCACTCCGACCACGACGTCCCCGTCTTCCCGCAGGCGGTACCCATCGCCAGCCAGATCCCGCACGCCGCCGGCGCGGGGATGGCGGCGACCTACGCGGACGAGGACTGGGCGAGTCTGGTCTGCTTCGGCGACGGCGCGACCTCGGAGGGCGACTTCCACGAGGGGCTGAACTTCGCGGGCGTGTTCGACGCCCCGACCGTCTTCTTCTGTGAGAACAACGGTTGGGCCATCTCGCTGCCCCGCGAGCGGCAGACCGCCAGCGAGTCGATCGCGGTCAAGGCCGACGCCTACGGCATCGAGGGCGTCCGGGTCGACGGCAACGACCCGCTCGCCACGCGGGCGGTCGTCGAGAACGCGCTGGAGCGCGCCCGCGACGGCGACCCGGTGCTCGTGGAGGCGCTCACCTACCGACGGGGCGCCCACACCACCGCCGACGACCCGAGCCAGTACCGCGACGGCGACCCGGACCTGCCGGCGTGGCGCGTGCGCGACCCGCTCGACCGGTTCGCCGAGTGGTGCCGCGAGCAGGGGATCGTCGACGACGGCTTCCTCGAGGAAGTCACCGACGCGGCGAACGACGAACTCGGCGAGGCCGTCGAGACCGCCGAGTCGGTGCCGCGACCGGAGCCGGAGGACATGTTCGACTCGCTGTCCGAGGATCTCCCCGCGGACGTGCGTCGACAGCGCGAGGCTGCCCGCGCGGTCGCCGACGAGCACCCCGAGACGTACGAGCTGGATCGATAGCCCACGCCCGCTCGGTTCCTCCAGGTTCGGCCGCTCACTCCGTCATCGACACGTACGTCCGCGTGTCGATGACACCGTCGACGCCGCGGACCGCGTCGGCGACGGTGTCGAGCACGGTGTACATGTCGGGCGCGTCGACCTCCGCGACCACGTCGAAGTCGCCCGCGACGACGTGCGCCTCCGTCACGGTCTCGACCCCGGAGATCGCGTCGGCGACGGCCGACGTGTCCGCGTCCCCGCTCACCTTCACCATCACGAACGCGTGAACCATAGTGTGTGAACATGTACCACAGTAAAAAGCGTTCCTGCGATCCGGAGGTAGCGTTATATTGCCCCGTGGTAATTGATAGCACATGCGTTTCATTGTCATCGGAGGGGGCCGCGTCGGTCTGCGCACGGCGCGGGTGCTCCACGAGGAGGGCCACGACGTGACGGTCGTCGAGCGCGACGCCGATCGGGCGGACCGAGCCCGCGCCGGCGGCTTCAGCGTCGTCGAGGGCGACGGCTCGCGCGAGGACGTGCTGGCGAAGGCGGCCGTCGAGCGTGCGGACGCCGTCGGAGCGCTGACGAGCGACCTGAACGCGAACTTCGCGGCGTGCATGATCGCGAAGCACCACGGCTGCCGCACCGTGATGCGTATCGACGAGGACTACCGCGAGGAGATCTACCGGAAGTACGCCGACGAGGTCGACGAGATCATCTACCCCGAGCGGCTGGGCGCCATCGGCGCGAAGAACGCGTTGCTGGGCGGCAACATCCAGGCGATCGCCGACATCGCCGAACACCTCCAAGTGCTGCTGTTCACGATCCCCGAGGAGTCGCCGATGCGCGGATACACGCTCTCGGAGGTCGAGTTGCCCGCGAACGCGCGGCTGCTGGCGTTCGGCAAACGCGACGAGCCGATGGGGATCCCGCTGCCTGACAACTCGCTGGAGACGGGTGACCGCGTCGCCGTCCTCGCGGACTTCGACGTGCTCGACGACGTGCGGAGGCTGTTGGTCGGCGACGACGCCGGCGAGACGCTCGCCTCGGCCGCGAGCGCGGGGGGTGGTGCCTGAATGGTCGTCGCGTACGTGATGGTGAAGGCCGCCTCCGGCGACGCCGACCGCATCCGCGAGTCCATCCTCGATCTCGACGGCGTCGCCGAGGCGCACATCGTCGCCGGCGACATGGACTTCGTCGTCAAGGTCGACGTGGACGAGCCGGCCGACGTGAAGCTCGTCGCCGCCGATGGGATCCAAGGGATCTCCGGTGTAGAGACCACACAGACGTACATCGCGATGGGGTGACGGTCGGGAACCGGACCGGCAGAACGTTTCCGAACCGCCTCAGAACACGCCGTCGCCCTCGTCGCCGCCGGCCGCACGCGCGCTGCTGATGAGCCCCGTCACGGGCTCGCCGTACTCGTACCCCGGTATCACGCCTTGGACGTACGTCCCCTCGACGAAGTCGACGATCGCGACCGCGTCGTTCAGGCCGCGGCGCTCGTTCACGTCCCGGATCGACTCCGTAACCGTCACCTCGTCGCCGTCGCGCTCGACGGCCGGATCGAGATCGTGGCCGGCGGCGGTCACGTCGCCGACGGACACGATCCGGCGCTCGAAGGTGTCGAGCCAGCCGTCCTCGACCACGTCGGCGACCTCGTCCTCGGCGACGGCCGAGAGAGTCGGCACGGAGACGGTCACGTCGAACTCGACGCGGCCGTCGTCGGCCTCGGCGACGGCGAGCACGGCGTCGAACGGCGTGGAGGTGACCGCGAGCGTGCCGTCCGGGCCGTCGTCGTCGACGGCGTCGTGATCGCGGGCGGCGCGTCGGACGCGTCGGGAGAGGGCGGGGTCGTCAGTGCCGTCGTCGTCGATATCGGCGTCGCCTCCGGAGTCGCCGTCGGCCGGGGACCCGTCGTCGGTGTCGCTCATGCCCGTTCGGAGGGTCGGCGCTCGGATAAGCGGCGCGCTCGCGACACCGGACCGGCGTCGCCGCGTCCGAACGACGGTGGAACCGACGGACCGTCGCCGGCGCCGGCAGTCGACGCCGCCGAACGGGGGCCTTTAGCCTGCTCGCTCGAACGGCCGCGCATGGCCGACACCGTTCACGACACCGACGCGCTCGTCGCGGCGCTGGCGGACGCCGACTTCGACCGCCCGCCGGCGCTGGTTGCCAACGCGCACATCACCGGGGTGAGCGTCGCCCGCGCGCTCTCGGCACACGACGTGCCCGTGATCGCGCTGGATCGCACCGACACCGGACTCGCGCCGCCCTCCGAGGCGGTGGACCACGCCGGGCAGGTCACCTACCCGCTGGACGACGCCGACGGCTTCCGCGCGGACGTCGAGCGGGTCGCCGACGCCCTCGATCACGACCCGGTCGCGTTCGCCTGCATGGACGAGTGGGTTCGCGGGTTCGCCGAGACGGAGCCCGCGGGCGTCCGCCTGCCGTTCTCGGATCTCGCGGGCGTCGAGCGTGTGCTCGACAAGGCGAACCTCTACGCGCTGTGTGAGGACCTCGGGGTGCCGTACCCCGAGACGTACGAGGTGGGCGAGCACGGAGTTGAGGCGGTCATCGAGGCGCTCTCGTTCCCGTTCGTCGTCAAGCCCGCGCACAAGCGGAAGTTCGAGGAGGCGTTCGGAACCAACGTCATCGAGGTGGCCGACCGCGGGGAGTTCGCGGACGTGGTCGCCGAGGCCGAAGAGTACGACGCGACGGTGCTCGCGCAGGAGAAGGTGAACGTCGAGGTGGGGCGGGACACCTCGCTCGCGAGCTACATGCCGCCGGAGTCCGCCGACCGCGACCCGGTCGCGGTCGTCGGCAACGCCGCCGTCCGGTTCCCCGCGTTCGGGACCTCCTGTCTGGTCGAGCGTATCGAGGAGCCCGCCGTCCGCGAGCACGCCCTCGCGGTGCTGGAGGAGACGGGGTACCACGGCATCAGCGAGTCGGAGTTCGTGTACGACGCCGACCGCGAGGAGTACGTGCTGCTCGACGTGAACACGCGGCCGTGGAAGTGGATCTCCATGCCCGTCGCCGCCGGGGCGAACCTCCCGATGGCCGCCTACGCCGACGCCGTCGACGACGCGGAGTACGAGGCCGAGACGGCGGTCGACGGCCCGCAGGACGCGCGCTGGACGTACCTCCCGGACTACATACAGCGGTGCCTCACCGACGAGGCGTTCTGGGACGTGCTCTCCGACGACGACTGGGCGAGCCTGTTCTCCGGCGAGTTCGAGCGCGAGGGGGAGCTGACGACCGGGCTGTACCGCCCGAGCGACCCGGCGCCCGCGGTGAAGTACCTCACCGGGGAGTTCACCGATCGAGAGTACTACTGTTCCTGTTGAGTCGGCGAGATCAGAACGTCCGCAGGGGCTTCCGCGGCGGTCTCCACGTCAGTCAGGAACCCCGTCTCCGATCCGACTACGACGGCACCGACCACGAACCCGACCGATCTGCCCGACTCAGATCAGCCGCAGCCGAACCGTCCAGAACTCCGCGAACGCCTCCTCCAGCGCCGCCTCCGGCTTCCCGGTCGCGTCGCTCGACGCCGTCCGGTCGGCGTTCCCCTCCAGCCGGTTCACCACGCCGCGATCGCCCACCAACACCACCCGATCCAGATCCGCGGGCAGTTCCGCAAGCGCCTCCCGACACTCGTCGAGGTGCTCGTCGATCTGCTCCTCGCGGAGCCGCTCGTAGCGCGCCTGCGAGAAGCCACCCTTGTCGTGCTCGTCCATCACGTCCGTCCGGACCGTCCGCAGGTCGACGCGCTCGTCGCCCTCGTACACCCCGAGCCCGAACGTGTCCGAGCGGACGAGCCCGAACGCGAACCGTCCCGTCGGGCGGAACCACGCGTCATCGACACGGAAGCCGTCCGTCCACTCGCAGAACGGCTCGGGGTCGAGCGCCGGCGCGAGCGCGCACGATACCACCCCCGCGTCGTCCGCGTACACGAGCGTCGGCGCGGCCCGGCGCACGAGCGACGCGCGGTCGCCGAGCGCCGCCGCGACCGGGTCGGGCACGTCGCCGTCGTCGGCGACGAACGCCGAGAGCGCGCCCTCCGGCTCGGTTTCGAGGCTTCGAAGCCGCGAGAGCACCTCGTCGCGGCGGCCGGGGCGAAGCGTCTCGACGCGGCGGAAGTCGACGGACCGCTCGGCGTCCTCCGCGGCCGCGCGCTCCAGCCGGTCCTCCAGCTCCGTCACCCGCGTCTCCAGCTCGTTGACGCGCTTCTCGGCCGCCTGCCGCTTGCGTGCGGCCTCGCCGCGGCGCCGCTCCTCGGCCTCCATGCGCGCGACCGCGTCGTCGCGCTCCCCCTCCAACTCGGCGATGCGCTCCTTCAGGCGCCTCCTGCCGAGGAGTCGATCGATCATACGCGAGACGGCGCACTCCGGGGCAAAAACGGTGCGGGGATCGGCCGGCGACGCTGGTGACGAGGAGCGTTGCTGCATCCTCGCCGGACGCCGCCGCTGCGCGCGACTCGCCGCTCAGGCGTTAGCGCTCAGGCGTACTCCGCGGGGTCGCCGGTGTCGCCCTCCCAGCCGGTGAACCGGATCAGGTCGCGGGCGCGCTCGGCGTTGGCGAGGAACACCTCGCTGCGGCCCGGCAGCCGGAACTCGAGGTCCTCCGGCACCGCGTCCTCGGGCAGCGCGAGCGTTCCGGAGGGGACGTCCTCGTCCCCGACGACCGGGAAGTGCGTGGTCCCGACCTTCATCACGAGCGGGTTATCGAGTCGGGTGATCCCCTCCTCGTCGCCGTACAGCTGTTCGTTCACGTGCTCGTGATCCGCCCGTTTGATCGCCGCCGCGCCGTCGCTTCCGCTGGGCTGCACGTACAGTTCGCCCAGGTAGTAGCCGTGTGAGAACCGTTCGAACATGCGGTACATCAGCTACGCGTCCGCCTATCATGTTAAGCGTTAGCACGAACCATTAAGTCGGACCACATTCCGAGCGGCCCCGATCCTCGGCGGTCGAACATCGGCGGGTCAGGATGGAGGCGCGGTCCGCCGCCCGCGAGCCGGCGGCGCGTGCCGCCACCGACGCCTTGAGGGACGCCGGTCCGAACTGTCGGATATGTCCGACTTCCAGCGGTTCGGTCTCGGAACGTACCAGCTCACCGGCCCGCAGTGCGTCGAGAGCGTCGCGACCGCCGTCGAGGCGGGCTACGACGCGATCGACACCGCGCAGGGCTACCAGAACGAGGCGCTCGTCCGAGCGGGGATCGAGGCCGCCGGCCGCGACCCCGAGGAGCTGTTCGTCGCCACGAAGCTCACGACGGACAACCTGAGCTACGACGACGCCTACGACACCGCCCACGAGTCCGCCGCGCGCCTCGGCGTCGACTCCATCGACCTGCTGTACGTCCACTGGCCGATCAACAGCTACGACGCCCCCGAGACGGCCCGCGCGCTGAACGACCTCGTCGCCGAGGGCACCGTCGACCGCGTCGGTCTCTCGAACTTCCGCCCCGACCAACTGGACGAGGCGCGCGAGCACCTCGACGTGGACATCTTCGCTCACCAGGTCGAGTGCCACCCGATGCTCCAGCAGGACGAACTCCGCGAGTACGCCCGCGAGGACGGCCACTGGCTCGTCGCCTACTGTCCTATCGCGCGCAATCAGGTCGCCGAGATCGACGGGATCGTCGAGATCGCCGAGGCCCACGACGCCACGCCCGCGCAGGTGTCGATCGCGTGGCTGCTCGCCCACGACGAGCTCGCGGCCATCCCGAAGGCGACCGGCGAGGACCACATCCGCGACAACCTCGCGGCGACGGAACTGGAGCTGACCGAGGAGGAGGTCGCGACCATCGACGACCTCGACGAGGAGCACCGCATCGTCGACTTCGAGGAGGCGCCCTGGAACCAGGTCGACGCCTGAGCGGTTGATACGACCGTCCTCCGTCGATCCACCCCTGCCGACATCCGCAGTCGGTGCTTCCCCTACCCCGTGTTCTTCATCCCGGCCGCGATGCCTTTCACCGTGAGTCGCAGCGTGCGTTCCTCGGCCTCGGTCAGGTGGGTCCGCGAGAGCAGGTCCACCTGCAGGAGATTCAGCGGGTCGACGTAGGGGTTGCGACGCTGGAGACTCTCGGAGAGCCACTCGCGACGGACCAACTCGTCGTGGCCGGTTATCTCCCGGACCAGTTCGACCGCGCGCTCGTACTCGTCTTCGATCCGCGGGAAGAACTCCTCGCGGAGGTGCTCGGGCGCGAGGTCGGCGTACTCGGCGGCGATCTCCAGCTCCGTGCGCGCCAGCGACAGCGCGATGTGGTCGATCGTCGTCCGGAAGAACGGCCACTCCTCGTACATCTCCCGGAGCGTGTCGATGTCGCCGCCGGCGTCCAGATACGCGTCCAGCCCCGAGGCCGACGAGAACCAGCCGGGGAGGATGGCGCGGCTCTGGGTCCACGAGAACACCCACGGGATCGCGCGCAGGTCCTCGACGGTGCGCTCGCCCGACCGGGAGGCCGGCCGCGAGCCCATGTTGAGGTCCTCGATGACGGTGATCGGCGTCGCCGTCTCGAAGAACTCGACGAAGCCGTCGGTCTCAAGCAGGTCCTGATACGCCTCGCGGGCGCCCTCGCCGGCGGCGTCCATCGCCGCCTCCCATTCCTCGTGGACCGCCTGTGCGTTCCCCTGAAGCGCCCGGAGGCGGGCACGGACCTGCGCGTCGAGCATCTGTTCCAGTTCGCGCTCGGCGACGCGGGGGTTGGCGAACTTCTCGGCGATCGCCTCGCCCTGCTCGGTGAACTTGATCTCGCCGGTCGCCGTCTCGGGCGGCAGCGCGAGCATCGCCTCGTTCATCGGGCCGCCGCCGCGAGAGATGGAGCCGCCGCGGCCGTGGAACAGGCGAAGCTCGACGCCCAGATCGTCGGCGACCTCCGCGAGGCGGCGGGCGTTCCGGTGGAGGTCCCACGCGGCCGCCAGCGGGCCGTTCTCCTTGTTGGAGTCGGAGTAGCCGAGCATCACCTCCTGGAGGTTGCCGCGAACGTCGAGCGCCGCGCCGTATGCGTCGTTGTGCACGAGCGTGTCGAAGATGTCCCGGGCGTTCGCCAGCGCCGACGCCGTCTCCAGCAGCGGCACCACGTCGAGCCCGCAGTGGTCCGGGAGATCGACGACCCCCGACAGGTCGGCGAGGTACAGCACTTCGAGGACGTGCGACGGCTCCTCGGTCATCGAGATGCAGTAGGCGTCGATCGCCTCCTCGCCGTACTCGCGGTGCCAGTCGGCCAGCGCGCGGAACCGGCGGCAGACTCGCTCGCTCGTCTCCGAGAGCTCGTCGGTGGCGTCGAGACTGCCGATGGAGTCGTCGACGACCGACTCCGTGAGGACGGCGACGCGCTCGTCCTCGTCCATCGCCTCGTACTCGAGGCCCTCGCGCGCGAGCACGTCCGCGACCGCCTCGGTGTGGTTCTCGCGGTGATCGCGCAGGTCCAGCGCCGCAAGCGAGAAACCGAACGTCTCGACGCGTCGTACCAGCGGGTCCACCCGCTCTGCGGCGGTCGTCCCGTGGCCGTTCGCGCGGAGGTCGGCCGCGAGCGCCCGCAGCGAGGCGACGAGCTCGTCGGGGTCGTCGTAGCCGCCGGGGCGAAGATCGTCGACCCGCTCGACGCGGGCACGGATCGCCGTCACCGCGCGGCGGTACGGCTCCTCGGGGTACCGCTCGTCGGCGTCGCCGGCGACCACCGGCACCGCCTCGCGGTCGGCGGCGACGCGCGCCTCGAACTCGTCGATGTGATCGAGCCGCTCGCCCTCGTGGCTGAGCGCGCCCCGCACGTCGGTCAAGGCGTCGACGTAGCGGTCGAGTACGGCCTCGCGCTGCGCCTCCAGCGTCTCGCTCGTCACCTCCGGCGTGACGAAGGGGTTGCCGTCGCGGTCGGAGCCCGCCCACGACCGGAAGTCGAGGGTACCCGCCGCGTCGGCCGTGTCGCTCGCGTCCAGATCCGGGTGCGCCTCGACCACGCGGTCGGTCAGCGCGGCCTCGGCCTCGGCGGCCACGTCGAACAGGGTGTTCTCCAGGTACCAGCGCACGTCGCGCGCCTCGTCGGTCGGCGTGGGTCGCCGCGGGCGGACCTGTCGCGTCGACCACAAGGTCTCGACCTCCGACTCCAGATCGCGATCGTGTTGGTCGAGCTCGGCGTCCGTGAGGCGCCGCTCGTCCAGGTCGCGAAGGATCTCCGCGACCCGGCGGAGCTTCGCCTTGACCGTCTTGCGGCGCGCCTCCGTCGGGTGGGCGGTGAACGTCGGCACGACGCGGACGTCCTCCAGTACCTGTTGGGCGGTGTCGGCGTCGACGTCGGCGAGTGCCTCGGCGGTGCGGTCGAGCCCGTCGCCCAGGTCGCCCTCCGCGCGGCCCCGGCGGATCGCGCGGACCCGCTCGCGCTCCTCGGCGACGTTGACCAGTTCGAAGTACGCCGCGTACGCCCGTGCGACGGTGCGTGTCGTCTCCGGGTCCAACCCGGAGAGCCGCTCGCGGACCGGACCACGCGACGGCGCGGCGCCGCGGCGGTAGTCGATCGAGGCGCGGCGAACCTCCTCGACGGCGTCGAACGCGTCCCTCGACGTCTGCCGCTCGAGCACCTCGCCGAGCAGCGCGGCCAGCTCGCGGATGTCGCGACCGACATCCCGCGCATCGAATGACATACACTCACATGGACGGGGAGACGGAACAACCCTCCCGATAGGGGTAATATTGCGAGAGTTTCCTTCACGATCGAGTAAATCACTGGAGTCGACTCGGCCGACGCTTCGCTTGACGGCGAGCGATTCGAAGGCCCCCCGGGTGGCTGTCTCGCCCGGAGGAGTGTGGACACGGAACCGGCGACCCGAGTCGGCGCGACGCGGTCGCCGTCGAGTCGGTGCATCCGCCGGGGCAAGAACCTCGCTATGATCGGTATGGAGCGCTCCCGAGTGGTCCGTACCCGTCAGTGTCGGAGCGTGGCCGCGGTTGCGGGGTTGCGGCGAGTCGACGGGGGTGACCGCTTCCAGCGACGTGCGACGAGAATCGACGGAAGACGGCCGGATTTACCCTTTCGTCAGGCTTTTGCGTGGTGGCTACCGAGGGAACGTCATGAGCGCAGACGACGACAAGTACCCCGGCGAGTCCGGCCGTCGCCGGTTCGTCAAGGGCGTCGTTGGCGGAGCGGCCCTCGCGGGCGTCGGGGCCACCGGGTCGGCTGCCGTCAACAGCCTCACTACCTCCCCGGGGGCTGGTGGGGGTACTACCCAGGCGATGGCGATCGAGAACACCGCGGGGCCGGCGCCGCGCGGCATGCCGCAGGTCCCCGTCGAGATCCAAAACGACGGGACGATCAAGGGGGTCTGGCCGGAGGTGTCCCAGCAGACGGTGCAGGGGCGAACCATCGACGTCGCCGAGATGGAACTCGGCGGCAAGACGTACTCCTCGGAGTGGTACCAGTTCTGCGGGGTCGAGACCTACGAGGGCATCCAGCCGAACTACGAGTCGGACAACGTGTTCTACATCGGCGGTTCGCCCGGCTTCGAGTGGCAGAACGAGTTCGATGCGGGCACGGCCATGAACGTCGACATGTTCGAGGACTACGAGACGTGGGGCAACGGTGTCGGCGTCGACGGCCTCGGCAAGCCCGGGACCGGGAACTGGCGCTCGCAGGACACCGAGGACACGATCCCGGTGAACGTCCTCCGTTCGCCGGTCATCGAGGAGCTCGCCGCCAACGGCGAGGCGCAGGCCCCCGACCAGGACGAGCCGTACACGGTCACGGACGACGTGCAGACGTGGCTTCAGGCGTCGACCTCCCAGGGCGTGATGGCCTGGCTCAACAAGTGTACGCACTTCTGTTGCGTCCCCGGCTTCAAGGCGGAGGGCGGCGCGAAGTTCAACGCGGCCAACGAGGTGTACTGTCCGTGTCACCAGTCCGTCTACGAGCCGTTCAGCATCGTCCCGACGCTGTTCACCGCGCGCCCGCGGCCGGACGGATAGCTGCCGGCGGCTCCTCCTCGAATCGACGGTCCTCGATCCGCGTTCGTGACCGCAGCTCATGCCGCCGGGTACACCCGACGGTTTTTCGGTCCGCTCCCCGACTCGACAGTCGTGAGCGAGGACAGCGACGAGCCGACCGACCGCGACGACGGGAGCGACGCGACGACGGACGGTCCGCACACGGGAGACGTGACGAACGGTGACTCCGCGTTCGAGCGGGAGCTGACCGGGGCGCGGGCGCTGCTCGACGACGCCGACGGCGACGATATCACCGCGATCCACGTCGGCGTGGTCCGCGGCGATCAGGTGAACTCGACGGCCGCCCGCCGTAGCGAGGGCGACCGGGCGGGCCTGGAGACGCTGACGCTGCTGGCGTCACACCTCCGCACCGTCGCCGACGAGGCGGGCGTCGACTACGAGGTCGTCGCCGCCGACGCCGCCAGACTGGCCGGCGAGGTCGAGACCCTTCCGACGGACCGACCGGACGCCGACGAGTAGCGCGGCCGCGGCGCCGACGCCCCGACGCTCCCCGGAGCACCACGGCAGAGAGCGACCGCCACGTCGGTCCCCCGGCAGCGTCGCCCGCGACAGCCTTATTGCGATGCACACTTTCGTACATCGTACGACCAACACCGACACCGGTGATATACAATGAGTATACAGGACCACATCGAACGCGTGACCGAGGGGGGAGACCTGACCGTCGAGGAGGCGCGTGCGGCGTCGACGGCGGTGTTCGAGGGAGCGACCGAGGCGCAGATCGGCGCGTTGCTGGCGGCGCTTCGCGCGAAAGGCGAGACGGAGGCGGAGATCGCCGGGTTCGCGCAGGGGATGCGCGAGGCCGCCCGGACGATCGACCCCGACCGGGAGCCGCTCGTCGACACCTGCGGCACCGGCGGCGACGACCACGACACGATCAACGTCTCGACCACGTCGGCGATCGTCGCCGCCGGCGCGGGCGTCACCGTCGCCAAACACGGCAACTACTCGGTGTCGTCGTCGTCGGGCTCCGCGGACGTGCTGGAGGTGGCGGGCGTCGAGGTCGACGCCGAGCCGCCGGCCGTCGAGGCGGCCATCGAGCGCGACGGGATCGGCTTCATGCTCGCGACGGTGTTCCACCCCGCGATGAAGGCGGTCATCGGTCCCCGCAAGGAACTGGGAATGCGCACGATATTCAACGTCCTCGGACCGCTGACGAACCCGGCGGGCGCGGACGCGCAGGTGCTCGGCGTCTACAGTGACGACCTCGTGCCCGTGATCGCCGAGTCGCTCACCCACATGGACGTCGAGCGCGCGCTCGTCGTCCACGGCGACGGCATGGACGAGATCGCCCTCCACGGGCCGACGACGGTCGCCGAGGTCGACGGCGACGAGGTCACCGAGTTCACCCTCACCCCCGACGACCTCGGCCTCGACCGCGCTCCCGTGGCCGACATCGCCGGCGGCACGCCCGAGAAGAACGCCGAGGACCTGACGGGGATCGTCCGCGGCGACGTGACCGGCCCGAAGCGCGACGTGATCCTCGCGAACGCGGGCGCCGCGATCTACGTCGCCGGCCTCGCCGAGTCGATCGAGGAGGGCGTCGCCGTCGCCGCGAACGCGATCGACGAGGGCGACGCCGCCGAGACCTTCGAGGCGCTGCGGAGCTGATGGTCCGCGTGAAGATCTGCGGCGTGACCAACGGCGCCGACCTCCGCGCGGTCGCCGACGCCGGCGCCGACGCGGTCGGCGTCATCTCGGAGGTGTCCGTCGACACGCCCCGCGAGGTCGACCTCGCGCAGGCGGCGGAGCTGACCTCGACGGCGCCGCCGTTCCTCACGACGGTGCTCGTGACGATGCCCGAGACGCCCGAGGACGCCGTCGACGCGGTTCGCACGGTGACGCCGGACGTGGTCCAGCTCCACGGGGAGTTCTCGCCCGACGAGATCGGCTACATCCGCGCCGAAACCGAGGCGAAGGTGACCCCAGTCGTCGACTACGACGAGCCCGAACGGGCGCGGGAACTGGACGAGGCCGCCGACGCGCTGCTTGTCGACTCCACCGGCGACGACGGCGGCGGCGGCACCGGGGAGACGGGCGACTGGGAGGCGGCCGCGGAACTGCGCCGCGAACTCGTCTCCCCGGTCGTGCTCGCGGGAGGGCTCACCCCCGAGAACGTCGCCGACGCGGCCGCGACGGTCGAGCCGTTCGCCGTCGACGTTGCCAGCGGCGTCGAGCGTTCCCCCGGAGCGAAGGACCACGCCGCGGTCTCCCGGTTCGTCCGCAACGCCGGGCGCGCGCTCGGCGAGGCCGAGGAGGTGTACGAGTGACTCGCGAGGGCGAACGGAGTGAGCCCTCGACGCGAACGGGGCGCGACGCGACGCGTGAGCAGGGCGACCCGCGAGACGGTGGAGCGACCCGCGAGCGCGGCGGCTCCCCGCTCTCGCGCTCGCGCGATGCGTTCGTCGACCTCGTCGACGGCGTCGACGGGCCGTGCGTGGTCCACGCGACCGCCGAACTGGATACCGACGTGGAGCCGCTGACCGCGTACGCCGCGCTCGCGGACCGGTCGGACCACTCGTTCCTGCTGGAGAGCGCCGAGAAGGTCGCCTCCAGCGACCCCGACGGCGCGTTCGCGCCGAGCTCGCGCGGCCGCGGCGCCACCCGAAGTCACGGCTCGGACACGAGAAGCGACCGCGGCGCCGACGGCACCGCCGATCGCCACGCGCGCTACTCGTTCGTCGGCTACGACCCCGAGGCGGTGATCGCGGTCGGCCCGGACGGAACCGACCTGGAGCGGTTGGGGCCGGCCGCCGACTACGTCGACGTTTGCGGTCCCGACGCCGGCGACGCCGTCGACCGCGTGCGCGCGGCCCTCCCGGACGTGGAACGCGTGGGGTTCCCCGACAACGACCGGCAGACGCTCGACGGAGGACTCGTGGGCTTTCTCGCGTACGACGCGGTGTACGACCTGTGGCTGGCGGAGGTCGGCGTCGACCGCCCCGACCCCGTGGTACCGGACGCGGAGTTCGTGCTCACGACGCGGACGCTCGCGTTCGACGACCGCGAGGGGAGCGTCTCGCTGGTGTTCACTCCGATCGTCGGTCCCGACGACGACGCCGGCGCGGTGTACGACCGTCTCGCCGCCGAGGCCGCCGACGTGGCGGCGACGCTGCGCGACGCCGACCCGCCCGAGGCGGACGGCGTCCGCGTCGACCGCGAGACCGCCGGTCCGCGCGAGGAGTACGAGGACGCCGTCAGCGGGACGAAGGAGGCCGTCCTCGACGGCGAGGTGTACCAGGGCGTCGTCTCCCGGACGCGGACGCTGGAGGGCGAGGTCGACGACCTCGGCCTGTACGCGTCGCTTCGGGCGGTGAACCCCTCGCCGTACATGTACCTGCTGCGCCACGGCGACCGCTCGGTGATCGGCGCCTCCCCGGAGACGCTCGTCTCCGTCGACGGCGACCGCGTCGTCTCCAACCCGATCGCGGGCACGATCCGCCGGGGCGGCTCGCCCGTCGAGGACCGACGGCTCGCGGGCGAACTGCTCGCGGACGGGAAGGAACGCGCCGAGCACACCATGCTCGTCGACCTGGCGCGCAACGACGTGCGCCGGGTGAGCGAGGCCGGGAGCGTCCGCGTCGAGGAGTTCATGAACGTCCTGAAGTACAGCCACGTCCAGCACATCGAGTCGACCGTGACCGGCACGCTCGCGAGCGACGCGGACGCCTTCGACGCGACGCGGGCGACGTTCCCCGCGGGCACGCTGACGGGCGCGCCGAAGGTGCGCGCGATGGAGCTCATCGACGATCTGGAACTGGAGCCGCGGGGCGTGTACGGCGGCGGCGTCGGCTACTACTCGTGGACCGACGACGCCGACTTCGCCATCGTGATCCGGACGGCGACGGTGGAACACGGCGACACGGATTCGCTCACCGTCCGCGCCGGCGCCGGCGTCGTCGCCGACTCCGACCCCGCCAGCGAGTACGAGGAGACCGAACAGAAGATGGCGGGCGTGCTCGACGCCGTCGACCGGATACGGATCGACACGGAGGCCACCACGGACGACTCGGCCGGCCCGGACGACCCGGGTGGCCCGGACGACTCGGACACCCCCGATACGCCGGAGGTGGAGAGGTGAACGTCACCGTCGTCGACAACTACGACTCGTTCACGTACAACCTCGTGGAGTACGTCTCGGACCTCCGGATCGACGGCGAGTCGCCGGACATCACGGTGCTGAAGAACGCCGCGACGCTTGCGGAAGTGCGCGACACCGACCCCGACGCGCTCCTCATCTCGCCGGGACCGGGCCACCCGAAGAACGACCGCGACGTGGGTGTGACGATGGCCGTGCTCCGGGAACTGTCTCCCGAGGTTCCCACCCTCGGCGTCTGCCTCGGCCTGGAAGCGGCCGTTTACGAGTACGGCGGCGCCGTCGGCCACGCGCCCGAGCCGATCCACGGGAAGGCGTTCCCCATCGATCACGACGGCGAGGGCGTGTTCGCCGGCCTGGAGCAGGGCTTCCGGGCGGGTCGCTACCACTCGCTGATCGCCACCGAGGTGCCCGATTGCTTCGTCGTGACGGCGACGACCGACCACGAGGGCGAGGAGCTGGTGATGGGTGTGCGCCACCGCGAGCATCCGATCGAGGCGGTGCAGTTCCACCCGGAGTCGGTGCTGACTGCGGTCGGCCACGACGTGATCGAGAACTTCCTGCGCGGCGTGTAGGCCGAGCGCGTCCGACACGACAAAACCTTTCAGCTGACGGTGGGCACTACGCGGTATGGTCCCCGACCTCCCCTCTCCGAGCAGACGCGCCCTCCTCGCGGGCACCGGCGTCGCGCTCGCCGGCGCCACCGTCGGCGTCGGTGCGATCGAGCCGACCGCCCTGCCCGATCCCGTGACCGACCAGGCGTCGAAGTGGCTGCCGGACCCGACCGACCACCGCTGGCACCCGCCGGTGAGCGAGGCGCACGCCCGCGACGCCGTCGAGCGACTGGCCGCCGAGGTCGAGCGCGGCCGCGACCTGTGGGACGAACTGGACACCGACGAGCGGTTCGGCGGCGCCGGCGGCTGGCTGGAGAGCGCCCGCGAGTCGCTCCGAGCGGACGAGTACCGCGAGGCGACGTTCTACGCCACCGGCGGGATGCAGTTCGCGGCCGAGGAGGTCGGTATCGCGCTCCACCGACTCGACCGGCCCGGCGGCGACCCCGAACACCTCGCCGAGCGCGGCGAGTCGATCCGCGAGCGCGCGGAGCGGCTCCTCGACGGGATCGACGGGTATCGCGTCGTCGACCCCGGCCGCGACCTCGGCTGGTACCACGAGATCGAGCGGCGGATCCGGCTCGTTCGGCTGGACGCCCACGAGCGCGATCCGGACCGCGACCGGGCGTACGACGCCCGCGATATCGGGTCGATCCACGCCGGCAACCGGCAGGCCGCCCAGCGCGTCCGCGACGCCAAACACTACCGCGATCGGCTGGAGGCGCTCGTCGGCGACGACGGCGGCGACGGTACCTCCTGGGCGGACCGGATCGAGCGGCTCGACGGGCGGTTCCGCGCGGCGATCGACGAGTTCCCGAGCCGGGGTGATCTGCGCGCGGAGATCGAAGCGATCGAGGACGAACACGGGCCCGGTCCGTACTACACCGCCCGCTGGAAGCTCGCGATGTGGTGTTACGACGCCGACTACCTCGTCGCCGACTGGGACGAGGACCTCGGTCTTGTGAACGCCGTCGCGGCCGGACAGGCGCTCGCACAGCGGCGCGCCCACGACCGCGCGGTCGACGCGCTCGTAATGGACCCCGGCGGCCCCCGGTCGTTCGACTCGGGCCACGTCGTCCGCGAGAAGCGCGCGGCGATGAAGCGGTTCCGACGCGTCGTCGGGGAGTCTCCCTCACCGTTGCTGTCGATCCTGACCGAACGGGCCGGCGAGGACATCGACGTGGCAGAGGTCGGTTTTTCGGGAAGCTACGAGCGGCCGATCTGGCGCGACCGCGTCGACGCCTACTGCTACGCGCTGATCGGTCGGATGAAACTCAAGGAGTATCCGCAGGTGTACGAGCGGTTCGTCGCCGCGAAGTGAGTCGCGTGGTCGGGGCCGTCCTACCGGTCGATCGTGACGCCCTCGATCGTCACGTCCTCGCGGGGCTCGTCGTTGCGCCCGGTCGGCAGCGAGCCGATCTCCTCGACCACGTCCATCCCGTCGACGACCTCGCCGAAGACGGCGTGCTTGCCGTCGAGGTGGGGCTGGGCCGCCAGCGTGATGAAGAACTGCGAGCCGTTCGTGTTCGGGCCCGAATTGGCCATCGAGAGAACGCCGGGGCCGTCGTGGGTGAGGTCGTCGTGGAACTCGTCGTCGAACTCGTAGCCGGGGCCGCCGCGGCCCGTGCCGGTCGGGTCGCCGCCCTGGATCATGAAGTCGGAGATGATCCGGTGGAAGACGACGCCCTCGAACAGCGAGTCGCCGCGGATCTCGCCCGACTCGGGGTCCTCCCACGTCGTCGTCCCGACGGCCGGCTCCTCGCCGGCGGCGGGGTCGTGCTCCGCGAGGTTGAGGAAGTTCTCGACCGTCCGGGGCGCGCGGTCGGCGTACAGTTCGATCTCGATGTCGCCGTGGTTCGTGTGCAGCGTGACGTGCGGCAGGTCGTCGCTCATACTACCTCTCAAACCGCCGAGGGGGGAAAGTCGTTCGACTTCGGCGTCGGCGGTCGGATCGGCGTCCGTTCGACGGATCGCCGTTCGATCGGCGTTCACGGGCCGGCGAGCCACAGCTACAAGCCGCCGGCCGCGGAAGTCCCGCCATGGCCGACCACGAAGCCGAGCGCGTCACGCTCGCGCGCCTCCCCTCGGGCGTCGCCATCGAAACGACCGTCCACACGTACGCACCCGAGGACGAGCCCGGCGACGACGCCCCGACCGTCTACGTGCAGGCGGCCCAGCACGGCCGCGAGATCAACGGCGCCGCGGTGTGTCGCCGGCTCCACGACGAACTCGTCGACGCCGACCTCTCGGGGGCCGTCCACGTCGTTCCGGTCGCGGACCCGCTCACGTTCGACACCGTCTCCTACACCACGCCGGAGGCGTACGACTCGGTGAACCCGAACATGAACCGCTGTTGGCCCGGCGATCCCGACGGCAGCCTCCACGAACGCATGGCCGCGACGCTGTGGGCGTATGCCGGCGACGCCGACTTCATCGTCGACCTGCACACTGGGAGCCGAGACATGCTCACCCACACGGTGTACCTCCGGGGCGATGCGGAGTGTCGTGCCCTCGCGGAGGCGTTCGGCACGGATCTCCTGCTCGCGGAGACCGCAGGCGAGGACGCCGACGAGGAGTGGGCGAGCCGAAACTTCGGGGGGAAGCTCCGCGTCGCCGCGACGCGGGAGGGGATCCCGAGCATTACCCCCGAACTCGCGCACAACAAGGAGCTCGTCGACGACGCGATCGAGACCGGCGTCGACGGCACGAAGCGCGCGCTCCGCCACGCCGGCGTCCTCGACGACGCGGAGGCGAGCGAAGCGAGTCGAGGCTCGTCGGACCGATCCGACGGAGGGGAGGACGGTCCGGCGTGGGACGGTACCCGCGCACGCAACCACCTCGGGCGGGTGACCGCGGACGCGTCCGGGCTGTTCCGCGCGGCCGCCGACCTCGCCGTCGGCGACGAGGTCGTCGAGGGGAAGTACGTCGGCGAGGTGTACGACCCGACGACCTACGAGGTGTTGCAGGAGGCGACCGCCGACCGCTCGGGCGTCGTCTACTCGGTCGCCCGCGAGGCGACCGTCACCGCGGGCCAGACGCTCGTCGGCATCGCCATCAGGCTCGACGACGAGGAGCGGGAGATCGAGTGAGGCGTGGCCGGCGGTCGGAGTTCTCACCCGCCGACGGCGACGCCCGACGCCTCGCCGTCCCCCCGCTTCAACAGAACGAGCGTGAAGCCGCCGGCGGCGACGCCGAGCAGCGTCATGTAGCCGAGGAAGCCGACGTACCACTCCACGCCCAGCACCCCGGGCGTCCAGCCGATGAGCGCCGGCAGCGACGCGCCGGCGGCCTGGGTGACGAGCGCGACGACGAGCGCGGCCATCCAGCCGCCGATGAGGAGGCGACACACCTCCCGCCACGACGCCACGGAGGCTCCCTTCGCGAGCAGACCGCCGACGCCCACCGGGACGTACAGGAACGCGAACCCGAGCGCGAGCGGGAGCGTGGCTGCCTCCGGCGGCAGGCCGAAGCCCGCGCCGACGCCGGTGAAGACGGCGACGAGCGCGAGCATCGCACCGAGCGCACGGTCGTGGCCGATCAGCCGTCCGAGGACGTACGTCGAGAGCGCGAGCAGGACGACCACGGCGCTGGCCGCGAGGAAAAACAGCTGGTACAGGCTCGCCGGTCCCACCGCCATACTGCGTGGACGGGTGCGGGCGCGGTACAAAAGCGTGTCCCGCCGCGTCTCAGCCGTGAGAACCGATGAGCGACGCTCGGCGGCGGGCGGTTTCGCTCGCTCGACCGCACTGTTCGTGGGCGGAGCGGCACGAAGACCGCTCCGCCGTTCTTCCGCGGTTGCGCTCGCTTCGCTCGCTCGACCGCACACTGTTCGTGGGCGGAGCGGCACGAAGACCGCTCCGCCGTTCTTCCGCGGTTGCGCTCGCTTCGCTCGCGCAACCGCGCGCCTCAGAACGCGCGGATATCGTCGAGCACCGCCGCCGCGGAACCGTCGTCGATGGCGGCCCGGGCCGCCTCCAGCCCCTCCTCGATGCTGTCGACGTCGTCGCGCGCGTAGATCCGGAACGCCGCGTTGAGCGCGACCGCGTCGCGCCAGTGATCGTCGCGCTCGCCCGTGACGACCTCCTCGGTGAGCGCTGCCGAGTCGACGGCGACGTCGTCGACCTCCAGGTCCGCCTCCTCGAAGTCCATGCCGTACTCGGGCGTCTCGATCTCGTAGTCGGTGAACGAGTCGCTCTCGCTCCCGTCTTCGCCGGTGGCATCGCTCCCTGCGTTCCATTCAGCCACTTTGGTGTAGCCGGGGCGGATGTCGTCGTACCCCTCCATCCCCTGGAACATGATGACGCGGTCGAGGTCGTGGAACTCGCTCTCGGCGAAGGTGTCGACCACCTTCTTCGCGAACGCGAGGTGGTAAAAGGAGCCGAGGTGCGTCGAGGCGCCCGCGGGGTTGGCGAGCGTCTCGATCGTGTTGACGAACGACCGGACGCCCATCATGTCGCGGCGCTCCCACAGGTCGTCGATCGCGGGGTTGAACGCCGGCTGATAGTAGAACCCGAACCCGGTCTCGTCGACCATCTCGGCGGACTCCGCGAGGTCGATCGCCGTCCGAACGCCGAGTTCGTCGAGGACGTGCTTGTAGGCGTCCTGCTTCTGGGTGGGCACACGGTCGCCCGAGTGGACCACCACGGGCGTGCCGGCGCCGGCGGCCACGATGCCCGCGGCGGCGCCGAGGATCGCCGTCTCGCCTTTCCCGTCGTAGTTTGCGCCGCAGTCGACGGGGTCGGCGTCGGGTTCGACGTACTCGACGCGCGAGCACATCTCGTCGACGTACGCGGCCAGTTCCTCGGGGTTGTTGCGCTTCCAGCGGTTCGCCAGCCAGAAAGCCCCCAGCGTCGTGTGGTCGGGTTCGCCCGCGAAGATCCGGCGCATGGCCTCGGTCGCCTGCGCGCGGGTCATGTCGTCGGCCGACTTCGGGCCGGAGCCACAGACCTCGGTCATGAGCCGCTTGAGCGGCCACTCGCCGAACGTCTCGTCCTCCTCGGTGGTCGCCTTCGCCATGTCCGAACACACGGGCGTTCGGCGCAAAAACCACCCGGTTGCTCGAAGGCCGCACGGGACGGCCGCGAGCGAAACCGGTAGGTGCCGCCGGTCCCTACGACGGCCAATGAGTGGCGCCGAGGGCGATGGCGCGGAGGCGGACCCGGCCGACGACTGGCGCGCCGGTCTCGACGACGTCGACGCGCGACTGATCGACGACTACCAGAGCGGCTTCCCCGTCGCCGAGCGGCCGTTCCGGATCGTCGGCGAGGAACTCGGGATCGACGAAGAGGAGGCGCTCGATCGGGTGAAACGGCTCCGCGAGCGCGGCGTGTTCCGGCGGTTCGGCGCGGTGCTCAACCCGCCGGTGATCGGCTCGTCGACGCTGGCGGCCGTCTCGGCGCCCGAGGACCGCTTCGAGGAGGTCGCGGAGACGATCAACGGCTACCGCCAGGTGAACCACAACTACCGCCGCGACCACGAGTGGAACCAGTGGTTCGTCGTCACCGCCGCCAGCCGGGAGACGCGCGACCGGATCCTCGCGGAGATCGAGGATCGAACCGGCCGCGAGGTGCTGAACCTCCCGATGCTGACGGACTACTACATCGACCTGGAGTTTCCCGTCTGGAACGACGACGCGTTCGCGAGAGAATCGCTGGAGTCGACGGACGCCGGGGCGACCCGGATCTCCGAGAACGCGACCGGCGACCTCTCGGAGTTGGACCGGGCACTGCTCGTCGAGATCCAGGACGGGTTCCCGCTGTCGGCGACGCCGTACCGCGCCGTGGCGGAGGCGGTCGACGCCGACGTGTCGGACGTGCTCGCGGCGATCGAGCGCCTGCTGGCGGACGGCTGCATCAAGCGCGTCGGCTGCGTCGTCAACCATATCGTCACCGGCTTCCGGAACAACTGCATGGTCGTGTGGAACGTGCCGGACGACCGGCTGGACGAACTGGGGGAGTCCGTGGGCGAACTCCCGTACGTGACGCTGTGTTACCATCGGCCGCGCCGGCCCGAGCGGGACTGGGAGTACAACCTCTTCACCATGGTCCACGGCCGCGAGGCCGACGCCGTCGACGCCAAGATCGACGAACTCGCCGCCGACCACCTCCCGTTCGACCACGAGCGGCTCTACTCGACGGCGACGCTGAAGCAGACCGGCGCGCAGTACGAGGAACTGGTCGGCGACGGGGCGTAGGTTTCGAGGGCCCTCATAGCCGCTATCTCTCACGGCCACGGCGACGGTGGCCGTGCGGGTCAGCGTGCGACCGCCCGGAACCGCACGCTGCGCGGCACTTCCCACAGCACGTCGGGGCGGTCGCTCTCCGCGGGATCGGTGTCCGCGACCGGGTCGTTCACGTGTTCCAGCATCCGTGTGACCTCGAACCCGGCGTCGCGGAGCGCGTTGTACACGTCGGCGACCGTGCGGTCGAACACGACCAGCGTCGACTCGTACCCCTCGTCGACCGTGACCTCGCGCGGCCCGGGGTCGAGGTAGTTCCCCTCCAGCGTCCGCGACTCCGCGTCGAGCGCCTCGTACAGCGGATGCGGGAGGCCGAGCACGAACACGCCGCCGTCGCGGAGGACGCGACGGACCTCGGCGAGCGCCCGGTCGAGGTCCGGCACCATCTGGAACGCCGCCTCCGAGGAGGCCAGATCGAAGGCGTCGTCCGGCAGCGGGAGGTCGGTCACGTCGCCCTGCACGAACCGGGCGTCGACGCCGTAGAAGTCGCGCAGGCGCCGGGCGTGCCGGAGTTGCTCGCGGGAGAAGTCGACACCAACGACCGTGTCGGCGCCGAGTCGGGCGGTGCCGACGCTCCCTTGGCCGCCGCCACAACCGAGTTCGACGTAGTCCGTTTCCTCGACCGAATCGAGCGGGTCGGGACGCATCCCGCCCGGCCGGTCGGTGTCGAACGGCGACGGCGCGGGCGGCAACTCCCCCTCGGCGGCGTTCGCGTTCCAGTACGACTGGAAGGTGTCGCTCCACTCGTCCCACAACCGGCGGTTCTCCCGCCGCGGGTCGGTCATACGGGAAGTCTCCCAGCAAATAGTATCAGCCTTCGGCCGGCACGCGACTGCGCTACACGGAGCCAGTCAGTTCGATCGCTCGCTCTCGCTTCGCTCCCGTCGGGCGCTCACTCATTCGACCGCACCCGTCCCGGGCCGGTCGACCGCCGCCAGATCGATCCGCCCCTCCGGCATCGGCACGCCATCGAACGGGTCCGCGCCGTCCGCGAGCAACAGACTCCCGTCGAGGTCGGCGTAGTCGAGCAACGGCCCGAGGTGACAGCCGGCGGCGATGGCGGCGTTCGACTCGACCATGCAGCCGAGCATGACTTCGAGCCCGTGCGCACGGGCCGCGTGGATCATCCGTTTGGCCTCCAGCAGGCCGCCACATTTCATCAGCTTCAGGTTCGCGATGTCGCACCGGTCCGCGATCTGCGGGATGTCCGCGAGCGTGACGCACGACTCATCCGCGGCGATCGGGAGGACCGAGCGCTCGAAGGCGTCCTTCAGCCCCGCCGGGTCGCTCGCGGGGATCGGCTGCTCGATGAACTCGACGCCCAGATCCGCGAGCCACTCGCTCTTGCGGGCGGTCTCGCGGGGCGTCCACGCCTCGTTGGCGTCGACGCGGAGGGTCGCGTCGGGCGCCTCCTCACGGACCGCCTCCACGACTTCGCGGTCGCGGTCGGTGCCGAGTTTTAGCTTGAGCGTCGAGTGGCCCGTCTCGACGGCGGTCGCCGTCTTCTCGCGCATCACGTCGGTGTCGTCGATCCCGATGGTGTAGGACGTGTCCGGCGTGTCCGCCGAGTTCAGCCCCCACAGACGGTACAGTGGAGCGCCGAGCCGTTTCGCCGCCAGATCGTGGAGCGCGATGCTCACCGCACACCTGGCGGCGGGGTTGTCGGCGACGACCGCCTCCATGCGCTCCTCGATCTCCGCGATGGCGTGGGGGTCGCCGACGGTCTCGACCTCGGCGAGCAGGTCCGGCAGCACCGCGACGACCGTGTCCGCGGTCTCGCCGTAGTGGGCCGAGGGGGCGGCCGCGCCGACGCCGATCATGCCATCCTCGTCCTCGATGCGGACGAGCACGTTCTCGGCTGCGGTGGTGGTCCCCCGGGAGATGGTGAAGTCGTGTTCCAGCGGGAGCGAGACGCGCTCGAAGGAGGCAGAGAGCGAGGGGGACGACGTCATCGGATCGCCTCCACGACCGCCTCGGCGCCGAACCGGATGAGGTCCGTCGCGGGCGCGTCGATCGCGTCGGCGAACTCGTCGACCGCGTCCCGGGCGGCGGTATCGTCCGCGAGGTCGGCGGTGTTGAGCGCGCCGGCGACGACCTCGCTTTCGTGGACGGGCGCCGAAAGCGACTCGTAGAGGTCGACGTACTCCTCGATCGGCGGGAGTGCAGTGTCCTCGTAGCCGTGGATCGCCTCGCGCCCGGCGGCGTGACACAGAACCAGTTCGTCGGCCATCGCGCCGTGGAGGATGCCGCAGGTGACCGCCGAGTAGGCGGGGTGGACGATGCTTCCCTGGCCCTCGACGACGAGCAAGTCGTGCTCGTCGCCCTTCTCGAGGATCATCTCCTCGACGGCGCCGGCGGTGAAGTCCGAGACGACGCGATCGACGGGGTTGCCCCACCCCTCGATCATGATCCCGGTCTGGCCGGTCGGGATCGCACAGGCGTCGATCCCGGCCTCGCGGGCGGCCTCGACGATCTCCATCGTCGCGGTCATCTTGCCGACCGAGCAGTCGGTCCCGACGGTCAGGACCACGTCCGCGCTCACCTCGTCAGAGCGTCCCCCTGCGACGGTGAGGTCGTCGTGGGGCCTCCGGACGTCCCGGAGGTCGACGCCGTGTTCGGCCGCGAGTTCGGCGAACTCGTCGTCGTCGTTGAGGAAGTAGTGAAGGCCCGATATCACGTCGCAGCCGGCCTCGATGGCCGCGCGCACGTCCGGACGCCACGACTCGTCGAAGCCGCCGCCGATGGGCGCGATTCCGACGATCAGCGCGTCCACGTCGCCGGGCACGTCGGCGAACGACTCGACGATCGGTGCATCGGGCACGTCCGGCAGGTGATCGGCGACGTGCTCGCCGGCGCGGTCGCGGTCGAGGACCCCGGCGACCTCGTAGTCGGCGTAGCGGATGATCCCGTTGGCGGTCTTCGAGCGGTCCGGAAACTTCTCGTGAGCGAGGACAGCGACGCGGTCGTACATGAACGCAGATGTGCGACCGCGGGTGATAAATCGGACCCACGCGGTCGGATCGGCCGGATTCTGTGGATGCGTCGTATCCCTCGCAGAGAACGGGACAGCGGCGGCCACAGGCGTGGTGGCGGCCGCGAAATCCCTCGAGCGGCTGCGGTCGGTGCGCCCGCCGCGCCTTCCCGCAGCCGCCCGGCCCCTTTCAGTCCCACCTGCGGTCGGACAGACTGAGCATCGGGATCGTTTGCCCGGTGCGCGCGAAACGTGGTGGCGCGCGCCGGCGGACCTCCGTGTCCGCCGGACGCGTGCGAGGGACGAACGAGGGCGAAGTTCTCGTGAGCGGAGCGAACGAGAACACGGAAGACGAGCGAAGCGAGTCTTCCGAAGCCTGAGTGAGTCGGCTGGGGAGGGTGAGGTCGCGGTTGCGGTGGGCGGGACTGAAAGGGTGCTTTCGCGGTCGTATCCACTGCTGGACCATCCGCTATACCACACCCACAACAACAACGACCAGACCCCCACCACCACTGAACGATCCGAATACAGGCACACTCGGCCGACTCCACCCCGTTTACCACCCCACGACCACACACGCAGATCAATGAGCGACGGCATCCATCTCAACCTCTTCACGATGAACTCCGTGGAGCACGTCTCCCCCGGGTCGTGGACCCACCCGGCGGACCGCTCCGGCGAGTACAAAGACAGGGAGTACTGGACCGACGTAGCGAGAACCGCCGAACGGGGCGGCTTCGCGGCAGTCTTCTTCGCCGACGTGCGCGGCATCTACGACGTGTACGGCGGCGACCGCGAGACGGCCATCGAGCACGCCGTCCAGACCCCCTCGAACGACCCCGGCTACCTCGTGCCCGCGATGGCCGAGGTGACCGACTCGCTCGGGTTCGCGGTCACGAAGTCGACCACCTACACCCACCCGTACCAGCTCGCGCGGGAGTTCTCCACGCTCGATCACCTCACCGACGGCCGCGTCGCGTTCAACGTCGTCACCTCGTATCTGGAGTCGGCGGCGGCGAACCTCGGCCTCGACGAGCGCATGGACAAGGGGACACGGTACGACCGCGCCGACGAGTTCATGAACGTCTGCTACGCGCTATGGGAGGACTCGTGGGAGGACGACGCCGTCGTCCGCGACCGGGAGTCGGGCGTCTTCAGCGACCCGGCGAAGGTCCACGAGATCGACCACGAGGGAGAGTTCTTCGACGTGCCCGGCCCGCACGGCTGCGAGCCGTCGCCGCAGCGTTCGCCGGTGATCTTCCAAGCGGGCTCCTCCGACCGCGGACGCGACTTCGCCGCCGCCAACGCCGAGGCGGTGTTCTGCTCGCAGCCCACCGAGCACGGCGTCCGTGAGTACATGGACGACCTGCGCGAGCGGGCCGCCGACCTCGGCAGGGATCCCGACGACCTCGCGTTCTTCCCGGGGGTCGTGCCGGTCGTCGCCGAGACGGAGGAGGCCGCCGAAGCGAAGTACGAGCGCCTGCTGGAGACCGTCGACGTGGAGGCGACGCTCGCGCTGTTGTCGGGCTTCCTCGACATGGACCTCTCCGAGCTCGATCCGGATCAGCGGATCGAGCACATCGAGACCGACGCGATCCAGGGGACGATGAACGCCTTTACCAAGTCCGACCCGGATCGGGAGTGGACCGTCCGCGAGGTCGCGCAGTTCTCCGGCCTCGGAACCACTTCCCCGGTCGTGGTCGGCACGCCCGAACAGGTGACCGACGAACTGCAGTACTGGCACGAGGAGGTGGGCGTCGACGGGTTCAACGTGAAGGAGGTGCTTCGCACCGGGAGCCTCGACGACGTGGTCGATCTCCTCGTGCCGGAGCTGCGCGCGCGAGATCTCCTCGCGGAGCCGACGGCGGGAGAGACCCTCCGCGAACGACTCCTCGGCGGCGGGTCACGGCTCGCCCCGTCACATCCCGCACGGCAGTGAGCTGAATTGGATCGTACGCTGGGAGAAACGATCGAGGCCGTCGGCGCTGGGGCGTACGCGCCGCACGCTCACCGCTTTCGGTTAGGGACGGTACAGCCGTCGCCAACATGGTTAAGTACTCGCACCTGCTTGACCCAGGTGACGCTTCGTCTGGAGGGCCGAAGCGTCAGCGGGGACCAATTCAGGGCGGAACGCGCGCCGCTCTTTTCACCGGCGCGCGTTCCTCCCACGTTTCACACCTTCGAGCGGCCGCTGTGTGACTGCGAACCGGTGTCGCGCTCGAGGGCTGTCGGCTCACCACCGCGACCGTCAGTGCAGGTAGTCACCCGTCGGTCGGCGGATCGCGGAACACGCCGTCGGCGATGGCGAGGCCGCCGACCACCGAAGCCGCGAGCGCTGTCACCCGAAACGGCACGCCGAACGCGGTCGTCGCGAGTACGGCCGTGAACAGACTCACGCCGATGACCGCGAGGATCGCGTCCGGACGCGACAGCCTGTCCGCCGGGATCATGGTAATTATATCTCATTAGAAACGGAAACCGCTTGGGGTCGTTCCGCGGTCGCTGGAAGAAGAGAGGAGAGCCGAGGGGGATCCGGACGTGCTACACCGCCAGTTCGACACGGACGCCGAACCGACGGCCGGCGAGACGGACGGGCTTGCGACGGCCGTCACGGACCCATTCTCGTCACTCGTCGCTGTGCTTCTCGCGACTGCGAGGGAAGGGATTTGAACCACGTCCGGACGTGCTCGCTGCGCTGCGCGCGACCGGTCTACTTCAAACCCTTCCGGAACGGTTCGGGGGCCTTCGGCCCCACTCATGCGAGGGAAGGGATTTGAACCCTCGAACCCCTGAGGGAGCGGATCTTAAGTCCGCCGCCTTTGGCCAAGCTCAGCCACCCTCGCGCGAGTCGTCGTTTCGCCGGGCGGTGGAAGTGGATTTCGGTCGCCCGAGAGACGTTACAGCCACTTCCAAAGTAGAAGTCACATTTTCGTCAAACGATGGATAAATACGTGTTCAGAGACGCTCTTGTCGTCGTGAGCGACAACACAGACGAAACGCTGGACGCGATCACACGACGCCGAGTCCTCGCCGGCGCCGGCACCGCGAGCGCGGTCGGCCTCGCCGGCTGCACTGGCGGGTCGGGAGGCGACGAGTCCGAAACGGACACGGGCGAGACGAGCGACGGTGAATCGACCACCGCGACGACCGCCGGCGGGACGCTCAACTTCGCGCAGACGAAGTCGCCGCTGGACTTCGACCCGCTGAAGGCCAACGACGTTCCCTCGCTGCAGGTCGTCGGACAGGTCTTCGACAACCTCTACACGTACGGCGAGGGGACCGAGCTCGTTCCGCAGCTCGCCGCCGGCGAGCCGGAAGTCAACGACGACGCGACGCGGTACGTCGTCGAACTCCGCGAGGATATCGCGTTCCACAACGGCGAGCCGATCACCGCCGAGGACGTGAAGTACTCCTTCCTCGCGCCGGGACGCGAGGAGACCAACAACGGGTCGGAGTTCACGATGATCGACTCCATCACCGTCGTCGACGACCGGACGGTCCAGTTCGACCTGAAGTTCCCCTTCGGGCCGTTCCGCCACAAGCTCGCGTGGGCGCCGGTGCCGAAGGCGTACCGCGAGGAGAATAAGGAGTCGTTCAACCGGGACCCCGTCGGCTCCGGACCGTTCACGCTGGAGTCGGCCACCGAGGGCGACGAGGTCGTCATGGAGCGCTGGGAGGAGTACCACGGGGACGCGCCGAGCCTCGAGGGCGCGGTCTTCAGCCCCGTCGAGGAGCCGACGACGCGGGTCACGACGCTGAAGAACGGCGAGTTCGACATCGTCCAGACGGTGCCGCCGAAGCTGTACTCGACCGTGAAGAGCCAGGAGGGCTCCTCCGTGGCAGAACGGCAGGGACTGGGCTACTACTACCTCGCGTTCAACTGCAACGAGGGCCCCACCTCGGACCCGAAGGTCCGAGAGGCGATCGACTACGCGGTCTCGATGGACCAGGCCGTCCAGAACTACATCGAGCCGGCTGGCACGCGCCTGACCGCGCCGATGCCCGAGACGGTCACCGACGCCTGGGAGTTCCCGACCGACGACTGGGCGGATATCTCCCACGACAAGGACGTCGACATGGCCGCACAGCTGTTGGAGGAGGCCGGCGTCTCCAAAGATTACTCCTGGAAGATCATCGTCCCGCCGGACGACAAGCGCGAACAGATCGGCATCTCGGTCGGTAACGGCCTTCAGGAGGCCGGCTGGAGCAACGTCGAGGTCCAGCGGCTGGACTGGGGGGCGTTCCTCGACAAGTACGCCACCGGTAACGAGGACGACTACAACATGTACACGCTCGGCTGGGTCGACGAGTTCGACCCCGACGGCTACCTCTACTACATGTTCCACCCCGAGGTGGAAAGCGAGACCAACGGCTGTTACTACCGCAACGAGGAGGTCGCCGACAAGCTGACGCAAGCCCGGCAGTCGGCCGACCGTGAGGAACGCAAGCGGCTGTACACCGAGGCGACGACGACGATACTGGAGGACCGGGCTCACCTGCCCGCGTACAACCTCAAGAACAGCTTCGGCGTTCGGGACACCGTCGAGGGCTTCCGTCCCCACACAGTCTCCGGGATCAACCCGCGACTGGCCGGGCAGGAAACCGTCAGCCTGAACGACTGAGCGTCCTCACCAGTCGACGCTCAGCGTTCCGTCGCCGTGCGGATCCGGCGCCAGTTCCTCGTCGGTGCGGCGGTCGACGACGTGGATACAGCCGACGTCCTTCTTCGCGGGACACACCGCCGCCGCGCGAAGGTTCTCCTCGAGTTCGTCGTCGCCGACGTAGTACGACTTCGGCTTCGCCATGCCGCTGGTGATGTCCATCTCCCAGTTGTCCGCGACCTCCGCGCACTTGCCCGCGCCGAAACAGGCGTTAGCCTCGAAAATTATCTTGTACGGCTTCTCCTCCACCGGCGGCCCGTCGCCGCCGACGTCGCTGGCTGTCTGTACCTCCGCGTCGAGATCGCTCATACCGGCCCTTCCGCCCGGGGTGACTTTCGTCTGTCGGTGCCGGGCCGCCCGCGTCGGCGGCTCAGTCGTCCCGCTCGACCTCCGACACTCGTCCCTTCCCGGAGGATGAACGGAGCCATGGACAGCGTGTCGACGCCGGCTGGAGTGAACGGCGAGAACGGGGCTAGAACGAAGGTGCGGCGGGGGAACGACCGTCGGGACGGAAGTTCAACGAGAACGCCTCGCCCGTCAGCGCGGGGAGGATGTCAATTCGAGGCGTCGGCGTCGTCCTCCTGTTGGAGCTCCTCCAGCTCGGCTTCGACCTCCTCGTCGACGAGGTCGTCGGACTCCGTCGCGGCGTCGGCCGCGTCGGCGTCGACGTCGCCGCCGTCGTCGGCCGAGCCCTTCCCCATTTCCGCCCGCAGCGTCTCCAGTTCGGCGTCGACCTCGCGGTCCGTGCGGCCGGAGCTGAGCTCCCGATCGATCTCGTCCTCGTCGGAGAGCGCGTCGTCGAACGCGCCGGTGTCCTGCAGTTCGTCCATCGCCTGCGAGCGCGCCTCCATCTCCTCGGTACGCTCCTCGGCCCGCTCGATCGAGCGAGCCACGTCGCCCATCTCGTCGCCGACGCCCGACATCGCCTCCGAGACGCGGGTCGAGGCCTCCGCGGCCTCGTAGCGCGCCTTCATCGTCTCCTTCTTCGTACGGAACTCCTCGATGCGCCCCTGGAGCTCGTCCTTCTTGTCGACGAGTTGGTCCTGGGTGTTCTGGAGCTCGGCGATCTGCGTCTCCAGGTCCTCGATCTGGGTCATCTTCGACTTCTTCTTCTCCAGCGCCTTGCGCGCGAGGTCGTCGCGGTCCTGCTGGACCGCCTCCCGCGCCTGTTCGTTGTGCTTTTCGACGTTCTCCTCCAGCCGGCGCTTCTGGATCTCCAGGCGCTTCTTCTGGGTGGTGAGGTCCGCGATGCCCTGTTTCACGTCCTGAAGCTCGTCGCGCATCTGCTCGTAGCTGTAGTCGAGCGACTCCGAGGGGTCCTCCGCCCGGTTGAGGATCGAGTTGAGCTTCGAGCGGACGACGTAGGAGGCGCGAGAGAGGATTCCCATGGCCCGAAGTAAGTGAACTGGCCGTATAAATCTCACCCGCGCGAGCAGTCCACCCGCTACCGTTTTCAGCCGAGCGACCGGAGTCGACCGCGTGACCGACGTACTCGTTCCCGGCGGCCGCGACGTTCGGGGCTCGCTCGACCGCGCGGGCGATACGGGGGATCCCAGCCACGCCCGGGCCGACGCCTGCGTCGTCGCGTGCCCGCCCCACCCGCAGCACCGCGGCCACCGCGGCGACGAGCGCCTCCGGGCGGTCTCGGCGGTCCTGACCGCCGGCGGCGTCGACTGCCTCCGCTTCGACTACGGCGACTGGGACGAGGGGTACGGCGAGCGCGCCGACGCGCGCAACGCTGTCGCGTGGGCGCGCGAGCGCTACGGCCGCGTCGGCCTGTTCGGATTCAGCTTCGGCGGGTGTCTGGCGCTTCTGGTCGGAGCGGAGGGCGACGCCGACGCCGTCTCGGCGCTGGCGCCGACCGCACGGCTCGCGTCCGACCTCGACGCCGTGGCGGCGATGGACGACATCGACTGTCCCGCGCAGGTGGTGTACGCGACCCGCGACGACACCGCCGACTGGGAACCGGTGGTCGAGCGCGCGCGGGAACTCGACATCGACCTCCGGGAGTTCTCCGCCGACCACTTCTTCGTCGGACAGGCGGGGAAGGTGGGCGACGCCGTGGGAGAGTGGCTACTCGACACGCTGTGACCCGTCCGTGTCGGGGGCGACATCGCCCTCAGGGTAGCCGACGGCGACGTTGACGACGACCGCGGAGAGCCATATCCGATGTATCCGGCTCTCTCACGACGGCGACAAAAGCCCGTCGTCAGTTGTACTCCCGCCAGCGGTAGCCGCACTCCGTGCACTTGAAGAAGCGCGTCGGCGGCTCGTCGGCGGCGCCGGTCTGTTTGATCGTGTACCACGCGACGGTGTGGCCGCACTCGTCGCAGATCACGTCGTCGGAGGTGGGCTTCCCCTCGAAGTTCGCGCCCTCCTCGGTTTCGATCACGTCGTCGTGAGTCTGGGCCTCGGTGGAGACGAACTCGGCGGCGCGCTCCTCGTCGCGGTCGGCGGTGGCGCCGCAGCCGGAACACACCATCACGCCGTCATCGGTGCGCATCATCGAACCGCACTCGTCGCAAAACTGCATGGCCGATCGTACCCGGTCCGCACCGGTATGGCTTACGCGTCGTCGGTCGACGAATCCGCGGGGGACCCGGTCGGCTCGGGAGCCTCGGCCGTTTCAGTCGACACTGCCGTCCCGGCCGCCGCAGTGTCCGAGTTCGGGTCGTCGCCGGCGGCGAAGTTCGGCTTGCCGTCGGCGGTTACGATCGGGCACCCGCGGACGCGGAAGCGCTGGGCGTCGACCACCTCGAGGATGTCGGTGTCCTCGTGGCCGCACGCCACGTCCGGCGGCGCCGAGAGGTACGGACAGCGCTGGCAGTACTCCCGCTTGTCGATCACGTGTTCGGAACGGGTATCGCGTGATTCGGGCTCCTCGACGCGCCGGGCCGCGGCCTCGGGCGGGTCGTACTGTCCGATGCCGTCCGCCTCCGACGGGTCGGCCTCCCCGGCGCCGAGCGATTCCCACAGTTTATCGGTGTCGATGTCGCCGACGTCGACCTCCTCGAACGGGTCGTGGTCGTCGCGCATGTCGCGATCCCGGACGCGCTCGCCGACACGCCCGGCGAGATCGCCCAGCGGGGCGTCGCCGGGACGGTCGGCGGCCTCGTCGTCCGCGTCGCCCACGTCGGCCATCTCGCTTGCGTCGCCCGCCTCGCGGCCGTCGGCCAAGTCCCGATCGTCGTCCGTCGTGTCGGTCCGGGAGAACGGATTCCGCACGCGCGGCGACTCAGCCGTGTCGGCGTCCGTCCCGTCGGAAGCGTCGCCGTCGGCGTCGGGATCGTCGGCCATCTACTCCTCCTCGAAGATCGCCTGCGACTCCCGTTCGTCGATCGTTTCGCCTTCCAGCGCGGGACGCGAGCCGACCGTGAGCGACGGCGACCCGAAGAAGCCCGAGCTGGGCTCGACCGTCTCGAACGTGCTCCCGCAGTGGGGGCACTCCGGGCTCGGCAACAGCCCGAGCCGAACCGTCCCGCCGCAGCCGTCGCAGTCGGCCGTCGCGATCCCGAGTCGGTTGGCCTCCCGCTTGAGGTCGGCGGCCGCGAGCCGGCGCGCCTCGCGGGATTCGAGCGTCGAGACGCGGGATCGGACGTCGGAGAGTACGGCCGCGACCCGGGAGAGCTTCTCGTCGTGTTCGTCGGCGGTGTCCGTGAGGTACTCCAGCACCTCCTCGTAGTTCGCGAACCCGGTTTCGAACGTCTCCTCCAGCTCGGAGAGGTCCGCGCGAAGCGCGTCGACGTCCGCGGTCAGGTCCTCGACCGACTCGGCCGCCTCGCGGATCGTCGGGTGATCGTGGTCGGCGTCGGCCTTCGCGTCGGTCTCGCGTTTGACCTGAACCACCCGCTGGCGGACGTCCTCGATCTTCTCGTCGAGCTCCCCGTCCAGTTCGTCGACGCGGGCGTTCAGGTCGGCGACCCGGGCGGCGATATCCTCGCGATCGGTCGCCTCCGAACCGACAGAGGCCGGGTCCGGCAGGTCGTCGCCGTGCTCGTCGAGCAGCCGCGCGAGCGTGACCGCCCGAGCCAGCACATCCTCGCGCGATCGGCCCGTCTCCTCGGCGCGGGCCGCCACCCAGTCGCGGAGGACCTCCGGCAGCTCCTCGATCTGCTCTCCATCCATCTACCACCATGTAGTCAGTGTGTAGCTAAATAGTACCGGCCCGGCTATCGCGGGTGGTACCGGGTCAGGACTCTCGAGTTTCGGGGATGGCCGCCGTGCAGAGTCCGGTTCCGATCAGCGGATCTTCCGCACGTCGCTGATGTCGAGCCCGCCGTCGTGGATCTCCGTCTCGAACCGGACGATGTTCTCCGATTCGAGTTGGGAGAGCACGCCCCGGAACTCCCGGACGACCATCGTCCGCGCGCGCTTCGAGCCGCCGGACTCCCAGCTGAACTGAAGCGTCCCGCTGCTGCCGTCGACGAGCTGGCCGAGCTGTCGGTCGGTGATCGTGTCGGTGTTGACGAGCGCGAGCAGCAGCCCGCCCCACGAGTGGACCGCCTTCGCGAGCCCGCGAACGAGCATCGACACGTCCTCCCACTCGACCTCGCCGCCGGAGGCGCCGATGAGGTCGGTGATCGAGTCGATCACGACGAGGCTGTCGGCGGCGTTGTCCGTCAGGTACTCGCCGAACGCCGAGAGGACGCCGTCGCGGTTGCCGGCCCCCCTCCCCAGATCGTGGATGGTGCTGGTGGCGCCCATGTACCACTCGCGGGGGATGGACGACAGCTGGAAGTACTCCGGCGAGAGGTCGACGAAGTCGATCCCGTCGACGGCGGCGTCGACGATCTCGTCGGCCATCGTGTAGCGCAGTTCGCGCTCGAGGTAGTCGGCGTCGGTGGTGAACGAGAGGTAGTGGACCTCCGGCGGAACCGTCGCCGCGTCGTCGAGGTCGCCGTAGTAGAGGTCGAACGTCTCCTCGTCGACACGGGAGAGCGCGTTCATCGCGGCGCTCGTGTAGATGAACTCCCGGGCGCCGGCGCCGGACTCCCCGGCGATGAGCACGACGCTGCCCTCGGGGGCGCCGCCGCCCAGCACCGAGTCGAGCTGGGCGACGCCGAACGGGATCCGGTCCATGCCTCCTCTCGCTCGGGCGCGCGCTTAGGCGTTGTGCCGCTCGGCGCCGAGCCCGGCGCCGCGATTCCGCGGCCCCACGACCCGAACGTCCCCGTCGACGCCGGCAGCTGCGAGCGCGTCGACCCCGGCCTCGTGTGCGGCGTCGGCGCGGTCGGCGTCGGTGACGCCGTAGACAGCCGGGCCCCAGGAAGACTGGCCGGCGCCGTAGACGGCCGGGTCGTCGCCCACCTCGGCCACGATGTCGCCCACCGGCGGGCGGTAGACGCCGCCCTGCTCGTCGGCGAACCACGCGCCGTTGAGTCGGCCGATCTCCTCGACGGCGGCGCCGAAGCGCTCGGCCGATCCCTCCGCGATCGCGGGGAGCAGGCGGCGCTGGATCGCGCCGGCGACGCGGTCGGCGACGGCGGGGTCGGCGTCCTCGACCGCGCGTCGGATGGCGGAGTCCTCGGCGTCGCCGGCGCGGCCGGGGTCGGCGTCGGGGACGACGAGGAGGAAGCGCCAGTCGTCGGGCACCCGGTGACGCGCCGCGACCGCGGGAACGTGCCAGTCGCCGTCGGCGGGACGGTCGGTGGTGAACCGACCGGTCGGGTGACCGGCGTCGAGGACGAAGCCGCCGTCCTCGAACGTCGCGACGCCCACCCCCGAGCGACCGCCCCGTCCAAGCGCGGGCGCGCGTTCGCGCACCGCCGGGTCGCGCCCGTGCGCTCCGGCGACGCCTGCGAGCGTCGCGAGCGCGAGCTGGGTTCCGCTTCCCAGCCCCATGTGACGCGGGAGCTCCGCCTCGACGGCGACACGGGCGCCGTCGACGCAGAGGAGGTCGCACGCCCGTTCGGCGTAGCCGCGGACGGCATCGTGGTCCGTCTCGACGGCGTCGGCGGGCGCGACGCGCAGCCGCACACGGGGCGCGTCGAGGGCGACGCCGACAGCGCCGTAGAGCCGCTCGTGCGCCAGCGAGAGGTTAGCGAAGCCGAAGTGCAGGCGTGCACCGGACTCGACCGTGACGGAGGGGTCACGATCCGAACGCTCGGGAGTGGCGTCGTCCGACATCGGGTCTCTGATCGCGATTCGGCCGACGACGACGTGTCGGTTTCGACAGCGGACAATACGGACGCTGTCCTCGATAGCGGGTGGCCCGCGATCGACACAGGCCGGAGCTCCTTACAGTCGCTCGGCGATCGACTCGCCGGCGCCGACCCCGTTCCACAGCGCCTCGGCGACGCGGCCGCGGCCGGCGACCCAGTCGCCGGCGAGGAACAACCCCGCGTCCTCGGCGGCGGCGACCGCCTCGGCGGCGCCGTCGCCGTCGAGTTCCTCGTTCGGGAGCGCGTAGCGCCAGCCCTGATCGTCGACCCAATCCGGCTCCGTGAGCCGGTCGTCGCCGACGAGATCGGCCGCGAGCGCCGCTGCCGCGTCGGCCGCCTCCTCGAGCGGGTCGTCGTAGTGCTCGCTCGACCACTCCGGGCTCATCTGTACGATCAGCAGGCCCTCGCCGTCGGGGACGTGCCCGCGCTTACACTCCTCGCGCGAGAGCCAGCCGACATCGTGGGCCTTGTCCACGTCGACGAGCCCGTACCACGGCACGTCGAGTTCGAACGGGTAGTGCAACACGAGCGTCCGCACCGTGCGGAACTCGGTCGCCGCGACGGCCGCGTGCAGGTCCGCCAGCGTGCCGCCGTCGTCCGACCACTCCGTCGCCGCGAGCAGGTCGGCGGTCTGGGGGGCCGGCGGGGTGAGCAACAGCGCGTCGAACGGGCCGTGATCGTCGCCGTCGGTGTCCGTGACCGTCCAGGTGCTCCCGGCATCGCCGTCCGTCTCGACAGTCCCGTCCGAGCCGCCGCCCCCGTCGCGCCCGGCGGCGCCCCCGTCCCGGACGATCGACTCCGCGCGCGTCGTCTTGCGCACCTCGGTGTCGGTCTCGGCGAGCAGCCGCTTGGCGAACTGGGTGATCCCCGTCTCCCAGATGTACTTGTGCTCGTCGTCGCCGTCGCCGGGGGTGATCTCGCCGTCGGCGCCGAACGTCCACACCGGCTCCTCGATGTCGACGAGGCCGTCCTCCCCGAGATCGCGGATCAGGTCGCCAGTTCGTTCGTCGGGGAGTTTCACGTAGTTGGCGCCGTGGTCGTACCGACAGCCGTCGCGCCGCCGCGTCGCCGCCCGTCCGCCGACGCCGCGGGACTTCTCCAGGATCGTCACGTCGTGATCGGTCGACCGAAGCGCGTACGCCGCGCCGGCGCCCGCGAGGCCGGCGCCGACGATGCCGAGATGTGCCATCACTGTGTTCAGGGACGCCGGCTCCGTATCGCTTGCGGGCGGTCGGGGAACGACCGGGTCGGCGAGCGTCGGTACCCGGTTCGACGAGCGATGAACTCGTCGGATCCGCGTCCGGCCACCGGGTGAAACCCTTATGCGGGATGGCGCGCCAGTACCGCCATGTACGACGCGATCGTCTTCGACAACGACGGGGTGCTCGTGGGGCGCACCCACTACGACGTGCTCCACGAGGCCGCCTGGGACGCATTCGAGGCGCTCTCGGTGGCCGATCCCGACCCCGAACACGTCGAGTCGATGGTCGTCGGCGTCTCGCCCGGGCAGGTCGAGGAGGTGTGCGACACCTACGACCTCACGCCGCGGGAGTTCTGGGCGATGCGCGACCGGACGGCGTTCGAGGCCCAGCGGCGCGAGGTCCGCGAGGGCAACAAGCGCCTGTACGACGACATCGACGTGTTACGTGACCTCTCGACGCCGATGGGCATCGTCTCCTCGAACCAACACGAGACGGTGGAGTTCCTGCTCGATCACTTCGGGGTCGCCGACCTCTTCGACACCGCCTACGGTCGCGAGCCGACCGTCGAGAGCCTCCGGCGCAAGAAGCCCAACAGCCACTACATCGACCGCGCGCTCGCGGATCTGGACGCCGAGACGGCGCTGTTCGTCGGCGACAACGAGTCCGACATCGAGGCGGCCGACAACGCCGGCATCGACTCGGCGTTCATCCGTCGCCCACACCGCAAGGATTGGACCCTCTCGGTGACACCGACGTACGACATCGACGGGCTCGCGGACCTCCAGGCGATCTGTACCTGATCGTCGACGCCTTCCCCTAACCGTCGGCGCTTTCCCGCCGCCCCTCGATCGTCGCGTGTGAACACGGATCTCGATCTCCCGCCCGTCGGCCTCGGGACGATGGGCCTCGACGGCGACGAGGGCGCCGCCGCGGTCCGGACGGCGCTCGACGTGGGGTACCGGCATCTCGACACCGCACAGGTGTACGAGAACGAATCGACCGTCGGCGCAGGGCTCGCCGCGGCCGTCGAGGCGGGCGTCGTCGCCCGCGAGGACGTGACCGTCGCGACGAAGACGTGGATCGACCGCCTCGCGCCCGAGAACGTTCGTCCCTCGACGGAGGTCAGTCTGGACCGGCTCGGCCTCGACGCGGTGGACCTCCTGTACGTTCACCGACCGAGAGGTGGGTACGAAGCCGCCGGCACGCTGGCGGCGTTCGACGAACTGGTCGACGACGGTCGCGTCGGCCACGTCGGCGTCTCGAACTTCGAACGCGACGATCTCGACGCGGCGATCGACCTGCTCGACGCCCCGCTCGCGGCCCACCAGACCGAGTATCACCCCCTGTTTTGGCGTCCCGCGCTCCGCGAGCACGCGGTCGATCACGGCTACCCGCTGGTCGCGTACTCGCCGCTCGCCGGCGGTCGCGTCCGGGAGATCGAGGCGGTGCGCGCGGTCGCCGAGAAACACGACGCGACGCCGGAAGCGGTGAGCATCGCCTGGCTCACTCACAAGGAGGGCGTCGTCACGATCCCGAAGGCATCGAGCGAGCGTCACCTGCGCGCGAACCTCGCGGCGACGGATCTCGACCTCGATGCCGAGGACCACGAGCGGATCGACGGGATCGAGCGCGAGGAGGAGCTGTTCCCGGAGTAGTCGACCGTGGGTTCATGGGTCTCGACGCCCTTCCTCCGGTATGAGCGACTCAGCCGACGCGACCCCCGAGCCCGAGGAAGTCCCCGACAGCGACGAGGAGTGGCGCGAGCGACTCACCGAGGAGGAGTACGAGATCCTCCGCGAGCGCGGCACGGAGGCGCGCTTCTCCGGCGAGCACGTCGACCGGAACGACGACGGCGTCTACAAGTGCGCGGGCTGTGGCACCGTGATCTTCGAGTCCGAGACGAAGTACGACTCCGGCTGCGGGTGGCCCAGCTTCTACGCCGCCGACGAGGAGCGGGTGACGCTGGAGGACGACACCCGCCACGGGATGTCCCGCGTCGAGGTGAAGTGCGCCACCTGCGACGGCCACTTGGGCCACGTCTTCCAGGACGGACCGGAGCCGACGGGCGAGCGCTTCTGTATCAACTCCGTCGCGCTCGACTTCGAGCCCGAGGAGTAGGCGGACGTCACCGCGGACCTTTTCTCGCGACCGGGAGAGGCGGTCGATATGACCGACGAGTCCATCGACTCGCCGACGCTCCTGCTTGCCCACACCGTCGGCCCCGACCGCGGCGCCGACCTCCGCGACCGCCTCGTCGACGCCGGGATCCCGGCCGACCGCGTCGTCGCCGCGGCGACGCCCGCCGAGACCGACGAGCACGCCGCCGACGCCGACGGGGTCGTCGTCGGTCGACTCCCCGAGAACCTGCTCGACCGCGCCGACTCCCTGCGGTGGGTGCAGGCGCTCTCTTCGGGCGTCGACTACCTCCCGGTCGACGAACTCGCCGACAGCGGGATCGCGCTCACGAACTCCGCGGGCGTCCACGCCGAACCGATCGGCGAACAGGTGCTCGGCTACCTGCTGAGCTTCGAGCGCGGCCTCCACGCGCTCGCGCGCCAGCAGGCCGACTCGCGCTGGGAGCGCCGCGAGGGCGGCGAGTTGCGCGGCAGGACCATCGGGATCGTCGGCGTCGGCGCCATCGGTACCCGTGTGGCCGAACTCGCGAGCGCGTTCGGGATGGACGTGTGGGGCGTGAAGCGCGACCTCGACTCGATGCCCGACGTGGTCGACGAACCGCGGTCGCCCGACGCCCTCCACGAGATGTGTCTGGCCGCCGACTACCTCGTGCTCGCGTGTCCGCTCACCGACGAGACCGAGGGGCTGATCGGCGGCGACGAGCTGCGCCTCCTCGGCGACGAGGGCGTGCTCGTCAACGTCGCCCGCGGCGAGGTCTGCAATCAGGAGGCGCTCGTCGGGGCGCTACGCTCGCACCTGATCCGCGGCGCCGCCCTCGACGTGTTCGAGGAGGAGCCGCTGCCGGCCGACTCACGGCTGTGGGACCTCTCGAACGTCGTCGTGACGCCGCACATGGCCGGGAGCACCCCGCACAAGGCCGAGCGGTGGACCGAGATCATCGTGGAGAATCACCGACGCCTCGCCGAGGGCGACCCGGAGGGGATGCGAAACCGGGTGGTGTGAGGGAGCGAGGGTGCGGGGGCGTCGCCGCGGGCGGCCACGGCGGCTCAGGTCGTCATGAGGGAGAGCCCTCAGTGCGTCATGACGAGCAGCCGGTCGTCGGTGCGAGCGAGACAGATGGGGCCGTCCGGCGCCGAGGCGAACGTCACCGTCTCGTCGTCGCTGACGAACAGCCGCTCGAACGGGTCGCCGCAGGCGGGACAGCCGAGTCCCTCGCGGTTCGTCAGCGACATGGATCCGGCGTCCTGTCGAATGAGCTTCAGCTTGCTCCGATAGTCGTGTACGTCGAAGCCGTCGGAGACGTCGAGGCGCGCCATATCGCGGGGGCGTCGCCGCGAGGAAAGTAGGTTGCGCCCCGGCTGTCAGCGCTGAAACCGCCGCGACGGACCGAACCGCGAAGAACGCGAGAACCGAGCCGACGACGCGCCGGGGACGGCGCCATCGGTGGCGTCCGTGGGGCGTCGCTTACGTCGGGCGGGCGAACGCGAGGTTGCCCGAGATGTTGTGGACGTACGCCTGAACCGTCTGGCCCTCCTGCGCGCCGGAGACGAAGATGGTGAACTCCCCTTTTTCCGCGACGCCGTCGCCCTTGCGGCCGGTGCCGGTGATCTCCAGCTCGTACGTCTTGCCCTCCTCGATGTCGGGGGCCTGCGAGCGCTGGCTGGCGGCCGACGAGCGCTTCTGAACCGGGCGGAACGCCCCGCACGCCTGACAGCGCAGCATCCGGACGCCGTCCTCGGTCTTGAGGACGGTGTCGGGGAGCCCGCACTCCGAGCAGGTGACGAACTCGGCGACGTACTCGTCGATGGCGGCGTCGAAGTCGGCGATGGAGAACGAGCCGTTGTACCGGGCGACGCCGTCCTCGAACTGCCCGTTGGTCCCGAGCTGGCGCTGGATGGCGCTGTGGAGGTGCTCGGCGTCGCGCGAGAGCGCGTCGGCGATGTCCGAGAGGTTCGTCAGGCGGGTGAACGCCCCGTCGGTCTGTCCCTCGGGGTCGGGAACCTGGAGGCGCTCGCCCGCGTCGGCGGGCGTGTCCGGCAACTCGTCGTAGGCTCTGTCGAGCGCGTCGGCGTAGTTCATAGGTAAAGGAGGGCAGTTTCACGTATAGGGCTTCCGAGAGAGTTCCTACCGTGGGTCCCGCGTGATCGGGCGACAGCAACGGGGCGGCGGCGGAGCGACCGGCCGTCCGGATCGTCGGTTCCAGTCGAAGCGGTCCCGTCCGGGACCCGTGTGAACGGACGACACAGGAACCGTGCGGTAGAAACGCGTTTCAGTCGCGACGGCCCAGCGGAGGTAATGAGCTACACGATCGGTCTCGTCGGGAAGCCGTCCGTCGGGAAATCGAGCTTCTTCAACGCCGCGACGATGAACGACGTACCCGAGGGCGCATATCCCTTCACGACGATCGACCCCAGCGTCGGCGAGGCGTACGTCGGCGTCGACTGTCCGGCTCCCGAGTTCAAGGAGACGTGCGAGCCCAACCACGGCTTCTGTCGCGACGACACCCGGTTCGTCCCCGTCAAGCTGGTCGACGTGGCCGGACTCATCCCGGGCGCACACGAGGGGAACGGCCTCGGCAACCAGTTCCTCTCGGATCTGAACGAGGCGGACGTGCTCGTCCACGTCGTCGACTTCTCCGGCGAGACGGACATCGAGGGCGAGCCCACCGAGGGCCACGATCCACGCGAGGACATCGACTTCCTCGAGAACGAACTCGACCAGTGGTACCTCGACATCCTGGAGAAGGGCATCGAGAAGTTCGAGTCGATGTATCAGGGACCGAACCCCGGCGACGAGGTCGGTCTCGAGGAAGTCCTCGCCGAGCAGCTGAGCGCGTTCCGCACGAACAAAGACGAGATCAAGCAGGTCGTCCTCTCGCTGGATCTGGAACTGGACCCCGAGACGTGGGACGACGGGGACCGCTTCGACCTCGCCCGGGAGATCCGCAAGCGCACGAAGCCGATGGTGATCGCGGCGAACAAGATGGACACGCCGGCGGCCCGCGAGAACTACGACGAGATCACGACCGATCCCGAGTACGAGCACCTCACCGTCGTTCCCGCCAGCGCTCACGCCGAGGGATCGCTGAAAAAGGCGGACAGGGCCGGCGTCGTCGACTACACCCAGGGCGACGCGGACTTCGAGATCGTCGGCGACGTGAGCGACGAGCAGGCGCAGGGGCTGGAGACCATCCGCGAGTTCGTGACCGAGTACGGCGGCACGGGTGTCCAGTCGGTGATCGAGGCGGCGCTGTTCGACGAGCTCGACGCGAAGGCCGTCTTCCCCGGGAGCGCGAGCGGCACCTGGAGCAAGGGCCCGTTCCGGGACTGTTTCGTGCTCCCCGGCTACGCCACCGCCGAGGACTTCGCGTACACGCTGCACTCGGACATCGGCGACGGCTTCCTCCACGGGATCGACTGTCGGAGCGGCAGGCAGGTGGGCGCCGACACCGTCCTCGACCATCGCGACGTGGTCGAGGTCATCACGACCGGGTAGGCTCGCCCTCGATCGGACGTACGGGCGACTTACACACCACGGCCTCGATTGGCCGACCCTACGCACGGCGCGGCCGAGTTGCCGAGGTCGGGACCGTTCGATCGGTACAGTCGGCCGTCTCCGCTCCGACGTAACCTGTCCGTGTGATCGTCCCGCCGACGCATAACAAAGCGACAGCTCTCGGACGGGGAGACTTGCATGACCCGACGAACGCTATCACGACGACAACTCACAGCGGCGCTCGGCGCGGCGGTCGGCGTCGGCCTCGCCGGCTGTGGCGGGGCGACGAACAACAGCACCAACGCGACCGACGAACCGGTCGGCACGGTCGAGGCGGTGACCGACGAGGGGACGCCGGGGGAAACGGAGGCCGAGACCGAAGGGATGACCGGAACACCGGAACCGCCGGAAACGACCGACGAACCGGCGGCCGCAGTCGCCGACGGCATGGCGGTCACCCGCATCGCGCACCTCGCGCCGGACGCGCCGAACGTCGACGTGTCCGTCGGCGGCACGGAGATACTCACGGACGTCACCTTCGGGACGGTGAGCGACTACTACGTCCTGGAGCCGAGCACGTACGCGGTGACCGTGACCGCCGCCGGCGAGGACGAGGCGGTGTTCGAGGAGGAGATCCAGTTCGACAACGGCGCGGTCACCGTGGGCGCCTTCGGGGAGGTGTCCGGCCAGAACCGGGAGTTCTCGGTGACCTCGCTGGAGGACCGGGTCGAGCCGCCCGCCGACGACACCGCCGCGGTGCGCGTGGTGCACGCCTCGCCGGACGCGCCGCCGGTCACCGTCGGCGTTGCGGACGGGGACACGCTCTTCGAGGGCGTCGCGTTCGGCGAAGCCAGCGACTACGCGGAGGTACCCGCGGGATCGTACTCCCTCGAGATCGCCGCCGCCGAGGAAGCCGAGGCGGGGACCGAGACCGGTACCGAGGCGGGGACCGAGAACGGCACTGCGACGGGCACCGAGAACGGTACCGCGACCGGCACGGCCGCGAGCACCGGGACAGGATCCACAGCCACCGTCACGCCGGGCGACTCCGGACCCGTCGCGACCGTCGACGTCTCGCTGGCCGGCGGGACGGTGTCGTCGGCGTTCGCGACCGGGTATCTCACTCCGGACGGTGAGGCGGCCGACATCCCGTTCGAGCTACTGCTCACGGTCGACGCCGGCGCCGCCGCGACGGGGACCGGGACGCCAGACGAGGCGGAGAACGGAACGGAGAGCGGAACCGACACCGGAACGGGCACCGAAGGATCCGCCTGATCCCGGGAGCACCGGCCCGGCGGCCCGACGGGGTCGACGCCGGCGCCGAGCGCCGAACCGATTCATCTCCGTGCGAACGGCGACCGTACCGACACGAACGACGAACGTACCCGCGGCCGTCGGCGGTTCCGTCGACCGCGGTCCGGCTGTTCCACCAGCGAGCGTACGACGACGCTACGCGCCGACCGCGAATCCTGTCGAGACAGCCTCCTCGTGCGGTCGGTCCATAACAAACCACCATGCAGACGTGGCATCCGAACGCGATGCGCGATCCACCAATCAAGACACTCGCGGTAGCGTTCGTGATGATCCTCGCCGGGAGCGTGGTCGTCAGCGGGGCGGCCCTCGGCGGGCTGGCCGGGGCGGCACCGGCAGCCATGCAACAAGCGACCGACGGGCCGTCGACGCAGGAGACCTCGTACCTCCGCGTCGTCCACGCGTCGGCCGACGCGCCCGCCGTCGACGTCGCGCTCGATAACGAGACGATCCTGAGCGGCGTCGAGCTCGGCGAGGCGTCCGACTACCTCGAGGTCGCCGCCGGGGAGCACAGGCTGACGATCACCGCCGCCGACTCCGGCGACGTCGTGTACGACGCGAACGTCAGCGTCGAGCCGCGGTCGGTGACGACGATCGCCGCCAGCGGCGAGGTGAGCGAGAACGCGAGCCAGTCGTTCGCGCCGCTGTTCATCCGCGACGACGCGCTCCAGCCCGCGGAGGGTGAAGCGGCCGTCGCCGTCGCGCACTTCTCGCCGGACGCGCCGACCGTCGACGTCACCGTCGAAGGAACTGACACGGTCATCGCCGACAACGTCTCCTACGCCGGCGTGTCCGACTACATGACGGTTCCCGCGGGCGAGTACACGCTCGAGATCCGCGAGGCGACCGCGGACAACAACGGAAGCGTGGTCACCACCGTCGACGTGTCGCTAGAGAACGGCTCGGCGTACACCGCGTACGCGGTCGGGTATCTCGACGCGGAGAACGCCAGCGGACCGGGCTTCCAGCTCTCGCTCGCGGAGGACGCGACCACGTCGGTGACGCTCCCGAGCGACGCTGACGGCGGCAACGAAACCGAGATGCCCGCGAACGAAACCGAGACGCCGATGAGCACCGAGCTGCCGGAGGACACGGAGTCGGCGAACGAAACCGAGACGGGGGCGTCGGCGACCGAGACCGAATCGCCGGCGTAAGTCACGAGCCGTTCGCGGCGCTCGGCGCCTCACGTCGGGACGACCGAGCGTGACCGCGGCGCGGGTCGAACGCCGCGGATCGGTCGCTCTCGGACGCCCCGTTTTCCGATATCTCGCCGGAACGGGAGCGTCGCTGTCGATCAGTTGCGTCGGTGAAGAAACGGAATCACGGTGCTGTCGCCGTCGGGCGACGGTGTGATCCGGAGTTATGCGCGGACGACGTTCGTCGCGCGCGGGCCCTTGGGGGCCTGTTCGATGTCGAACTCGATCTCGGTTCCTTCCGTCAGATCCTCGCCGCCGACATCCTCCATGTGGAAGAACACGTCGTCGTCGGAGTCCTCAGTCGCGATGAAACCGTAGCCGCCAGTGTCGTTGAAGAAATCGACCGTACCGTTTGCCATTGCAACTGAACGAATACCCGTCGATCGTATAAGGGTTCCGTATCCGTGTTCCGAACCGAACTCGTTCCCGACAAGCATTCAGCGATGGTTCGGTGCAGTGGCCATTTGGCCACGTATCGTCGGTCACGTGGGAATCCGGCGCCCGATCATCACAACGAGGCGGCGATCCTCGGAGTTCGGAGGCACCGCCCCGTATGTACCGCTTGTTCCCGTCACGTGCATTCACAGCACACCGCTTCGGCCTCGGGAACGTGGCCCGTAAGCCCGCGGTTCGGGGGCTCACGGCGACGCGGGACGGCGGGAGCGAACTACTATGGTGTCGCTCACGGATCGCCACCCATGGGATCAGAGACCGATCCACTCGAGGGCGGAGCGTACGACACTGTCGACGTCGGCCACGACGGCTATGTCGGTCGTATCACTCTTGATCGCCCGGAGGCGATGAACACGTTCAGCACCGGGTTGGCTGTCGACCTCGACGACGCGCTGCACGAACTCGACGAGCGCGACGACGTGCGGGCGGTCGTCATCGACGGTGCGGGCGACGCGTTCTCCGCGGGCATCGACGTCTCCGAGCACGGCGACTACGACACGAAAGCCGAGTACGAGGAGTGGGTCGCACGGATGGAGGACCCGTTTCACACGCTCACGGAGATGCACACGCCCGTCGTCGCCGCGGCACACGGCCACGCGGCCGCGAACGGGCTGGGGCTGGTGGCGGCGTGTGACCTCGCCGTTGCCGCCGAGGGGACGATGTTCGGGGCGACCGCGCCGAAGGTCGGACTGTTCTGCATGGGACCGTCGGTCCCGCTGATGAAGACGCTCACGCGCAAGCGATGTCTGGAGATGGTGCTCACCGGTGAACTGATCGACGCGGAGACCGCCCTGGAGTGGGGGGTCATCAACCGAGTCACCCCCGAGGGCGACCACGTCGACGGCGCCGTCGAACTCGCGGAAACCATGGCCTCGAAGAGTCCCGCGGCCGTGCAGATGGGGAAGCAGGCGTACTACGAGATGGAGGACATGCCCTACCACGAGGCGCTGGAGTACTCCAACGAGCAGTTCGCCGGACTCTGTACGACTGCGGACGCCAACGAAGGGATCGAGGCGTTCCTCTCGGGCGAACCGCTCTCGGCCGACGAGTGGCCCGGGGAGTGAGTCCGGAACTGACGGGGGCGCTGCCTCCCCAGCCGTCGGCAGGATGCCCCCGGAGACAGCAGCCTCATCGAAGTCCAAGGCCCTGCACTTTGGGTGCTTCTCGTCGATCGAAGCAGCGCACAGCGAACACCGATGCTCGTCGACCCGAATCGACGAGTAGGACGAGGTAGTTCACTGAGAGATCTGGAGCCGAACGACGAACACAGTGCCTTCAGGATCGTTGTCCTCGACCTGGACATCACCGCCGTAGCGTGCGACGAGTGTTTCGACGAGATAGAGTCCAAGTCCCGTCCCCTCGCTATCGAGACCCATTTCACCCTGGTCAAAGATCGCACTCTTGCGAGCGTCGGAGATTCCGGGACCGTTGTCGGCGACACGGATCACCACAGTTTCGTCGTCTCTGGTCGCTGAGACGGTCACTTCAGGGACTTCTTTGTCGTTGTGCTGAACCGCGTTCGTGAGTACGTTCCGGAACACGGACTCCAACATCTCATCGGCGAGTACCTCGACTGCCGGAACGGAGCCGTCGATTTGAACAAGTGCGTGATCGTGGTTCGCAGCGATATCCTCGAGTTCTCGTTCCAGAACGGGGCGGAGCCCGATCGGACGACACTCCGCATCAGACTGGATCATCATCTCAGTTACGTCTCGCGCCGTCGTTGTGATATCGACTGCGTCACGGGCTGCTTCAAGTACCTGTTCGATGTACTCCTCGCCGTCTTCCTCGACGTGAGACTGGACCGCCTCCGCATAGGCCAACACGAGCTGTAGATCGTTGCGAATATCGTGGCGAACGGCTTGATTGAGCACTTCGAGGTTGTCCCGTTGTTGTTCCAGCGTTTGTTCGTACGCTTTTCGCTCGGTGATGTCGCGGTTGACCGCCACGAACCGTTCGATATCACCGTCGTCATCGAACACCGGTGCGATCGTTTGATCGACGACGAACCGTTCGCCGTCGGCCCGTTCGTTGACGAGTTCGGCCTCCCAAACGTCCCCGTTGAGAATCGTCGACCAGAGGTCGGCGTAGAACGCTTCGTCGTGCTCACCCGATTTGAGAACTCGTGGAGTCGCTCCGATAGCCTCGTCTCTCGAGTACCCCGTGATCTCCTCGAATGCGGGATTGACGTATTCGATCACCCCGTTCGTATCGGTGATAACGATCGAGTGGCCCGAAGACTCGATGGCTTGTTTGAAGCTCCTGAACTCGCGTTCCCGCTGTTTTTGTACTGAGAGGTCGCTCTGGATTGCAACGAACCGCTCGATCTCTCCGCTGTCGTCGAACACGGGGGCGATCGTCTGGAATCCCGTATACTGCTCGCCATCCGCCCGGTTGTTGATTATCTCTTCTTCCCAGACGTCCCCGGCGAGTATCGTCGTCCAGAGTGCATCGTAATAGCTCTCGTCGTGCACACCGGACTTGAGAATCCGAGGGTTCTCCCCGAGCGCGTCCTCGCGATCGTAACCGGTGATTTCCTCAAAGGCTGGGTTCACGTACTCGATAGTGCCGTCTGTGTCGGTGATATAGACGGCATGGCCAGCGTTCTCGGCAGCTTGCTTGAACCGTCTGAGGTTCTGTTGTTGGCGTTCCAGTTCTGCTTCGTGTTGGCGGCGTTCGAGTTCGTAGCCGATCCAACGTGCAATAGTCTTGACAATGGATTGCTGGAGTTCTCCAATGAGACGGTCTTGCGGACGATTGTCGGCGAAACAGAGCGTGCCATACACCTCGTCATCAAAGGCGATTTCCGCACCGATGCAGCACTGCAGCCCGAACCGATCGAATGCCGGATCCTCTTCAGGTCCTTCCTCGGACGGATCGTCGATAACGACCGGCTCGTCGGCCTCGATCGTCCGTCGGCAATACGTGTTGCTCAGTGTATCCGTCGTCCCTGACTGGATGATCTCGTGGTCGCCCACCGCCGCGATGACTTCCTGACTGTCCGAGTCGACTCGAGTGACAAATCCAAGGGGGTAGCCGAACTGCTGACAGCCGATCTCGAGGACTTGTTCGATTTTCGCCTCGACGTCACGGCGGACATCGGCCATGACATCAGAGACATCCGTGAACGTGGCCTCGGCGAGCGTGACCTGCGTCTCGATTTGCTCTGACAGCGCAGTTTCCACGCTTCGTTCGCCTGTGCCGGCGGCAGTCTTGATCCGCCGAGCAACGAGTTCGGGACTCGTTTCGAGTTCCTCTTTGCGAACATAATCAACGACGTTGTCCGGGAGCGATTCAGTATTCCGTGGAGAGCCGTCTTCGACACAGAGAATAACGGGGACTTCTGGCTCAGCCTCTACGACTGTCGCAAGTGTAGAACGGCCGTCATCGGTGGAGGTATCACGAACGAGTGCACAGTCGATTCGGGCAGATTCAAGTGCCGCCTCCTCCTCATCATACTCCCGTCGTGTGATTACGTCCAGAGAGTGGTTTCCGAATATACTGTTCGTTTCCTGTGGGAGTACACAGCCTGCCAGAAGGATCCGTCTTCTACCCATCAACTTGTTAGAATAGCGGAATAGGGGATATATAAGTGCTGTTTAGTCGATCGAATTGGCCGTATCGGGGTTGAAACCGCTATTTTGTTCCAGTTTTCCGCTCATCGTGTAGTTCGCGCGGTGGGCACTCCGCAGGTGAGCCTTACGTGAGATACTGAAGCGGGCGATCACGAATCCAACGAGGACCCCTAACGAGAGAGTAATAGATCGGAGTCCACTGCCACTGTCTCAAATAAGTAGACGCGGTTCTGTGACGTTCGTTCCGTTTTCCCCCGCGACGGTAGGGGTAGAACGCTGGCCTCGGCACGCACGACTCACGATCGATCCATCGTGACTGAGTCTGGTGGGCCTCTCGAATTCGTTCAGATCGGGGAGTTCAGCGTCCCGAAGTACACCTGCCAGGCCAACAGGGATTTGGCAACCAGACTCAGCAGGACGTACGTTTTCTCGCCGAAAAGGTAGTCTTTCCACCGTGATACCTCCCGGTACTGTAGGGCCATGTTTAGCGCGAAGAGGTTGAAGAAGACGAAAATCGAGATGTAGATGTAGATGACGAACTCGGGAAACTCCCCGCCGCTAGCGGTCACCGTGCCGACGAACGTGATCGCGATGACGATCCAGGGCACGAGACCGGCGACGACACCGACCCAGTACGGCGTCCAGTCGGTTTCGTCGATCGACTCGTTGCGTCGCTCCATCAGCAATCCAGTGAGGTTCATCACGGCGACGAGTCCGAACAGCCCTACGAGCGTCCCCAGGTCCCAGATGCCGGCCAGCATGGCGATGACGACGATCATCAGCGAGGCACTCACGGCGTACTCGTACCAGCGGTAGGGGTTCATTCCCCTGTCGAGATACTCGACGTACCGTTCGTACAACACGGTCGCGATAGCGGTGTGGGCGAGGGCGGAAACGAAGAGGAAGCCCGCTACGAGCAGCGGGAGATTCGCGTCGATGAAGGAAACTGCTTCCGGGAAGATTGTCTCGGTTTCGGGGTTGAAGCCGTATCTGGTACGTGTGATCGGCCACAGAACCTGGTCGGCCAGGACGACCATCGCCACTCCCTGTAGAAAGTGCAGGACAGCCATGACGGCATTCCATAGTCGGAGTTGCGTGTCCCGGGCAGACCTCCGCTGGTCGACTTCGGACGCCACTGTGTTCGTTGTAGACATCATGTTATTTAACTTATCACATTGATATAGTTCTGTGGATGGTCGTGACGGTCGGTAGAGACGGGTTCCGAGATGCTGGCGTGATCTGGAACCACTCGACAACGCTTTCTAATGTACTGCCGACTGTAGCGGACATCACCCCTATCGGCCATGTCCCTCGGCGTGTCTGTCTCGACACCCTCGACGTCAGGCGGGTCCGGAACTTGGACGGCGCCGTCGAAAAAGGGTTATCGATAGAACGCTGGCCCCGGCACTCGCGGAAGCTGCGGTCAGTGCTAATTATAAAAAATTGATAATTATTGTGTTGATGTGGAGATGCGAAGAGGTGTCGTTAGATGATTGGTTGGAAAGAGAATATGGGTACGTCGCAAGACACAGCTCTGGCGAAAACACCCATCATGAAGGATACGGGCGCTGCTTCAGTGATCAGGTTCATCGGGTGCCAAGGACACGCAGTACCCGGTGTCAGGCTGTTTTCTTCGATGTACCCGAGAAACGTATAATTACAGGAGTATTCGGGTGAGCCACAGTCGTCGTCACAACCACGGAACAGATCGGGTCGTGGTCGAAAATACGGGAGTCACAGTACGCACACAGTTCGTCTGTCTCGGGAGTTGTAACAGTCGTAGACGTACCAATAGTAGTGGGCGCCCCAGAGCGAGTATATAATTATTCGGCTGTTCTGCTACTCCGGCTACTTTGCTTGTCGTCCTTTAGTAATGGCGTCGCTACGGTTACAGACGAAGTGACCGAACACATGTCCGTACGCTCTTCTTGCACCAAGATACCGATACAGGGGCAACAGGGGACGAACGACGGACAGCGACTACTGTATGCTGCCGTTATCAGCAGCGTTGGCGTGCTGTTTGCCGTGTTTCACGTCCCGCACTTTGTTGCGGACGTCGCCGGAGGGATGGGACTGCTGACCCTCCTCACCGGTGCGGCCTTCCCACTCACTCTCGCAGTAGCTATCGCTGTGGCGGGCTACTGGTGCTTGAGATGTGGGCTCTCCGCGCCCGAGGTACGGCGTGCCGCGATCTGGTTCGTTCTTGGGACGGTGGGCATGACCGTCGTCGCCGGTGCGATGGTCGCGTATCAACTTCTCAAGGGCGCGAACCTCTTGCACCTCCACTTTGTCATCTTGAACTTCGCGACTGCGGGCGGACTCGGCGGTTTCGTTATCGGGTGGTACGACGCAAAGAATCAGCGCCGACGGAACGAATTGCGCGTGTTCCGAGAGGTGGTTGAACACGCCGGGCACAGCATCTGTCTGACCGACCCCGACGGGACCATTGAGTACGTCAACGGCGAATTCGCGACCCAGACAGGGTACGACAGGGAGCAAGCACTGGGAGCCAATCCCGGAATCCTCCGTTCGGGCGTTCAGGACGAGGCGTTCTACGAGGAGATGTGGTCAACGATTCGTGCCGGCGATGTCTGGCACGGCGAACTCGTCAACGAGCATCGCGACGGGACGACGTACCACATCGACCAGACAATCGCCCCGGTTTTCGACGACGGTGGTGAGATAGAGCACTTCATCGGCATAAACAAGGACATCACCGCTCGAAAAGAATACGAGGCGGAACTCGAGCGCCAGAACGAGCGACTTGACGAGTTCGCGAGCGTTGTCTCTCACGACCTGCGGAATCCGCTGACTGTGGCGTCCGGCCGAGTTGAACTTGAGCGTGCCGAGCGTGATAGCGACCACCTGGATACGGCAATCAACGCCTTGGAACGGATGGAGCGACTCATCGACGACATGCTCGCGCTGGCGCGTCAGGGCGAAGCAGTTGGAGAAACCCAGACGGTGTCGCTCGGGTCTGTCAGCGAGGCCGCATGGAAACAGGTCGAGACGGCCGGAGCGGAACTCTCAGTGGAGACAGAGCTGTCCATCGAGGGCGACCCTCATCGCGTCCAACAGCTCATAGAGAACCTCTTTCGGAACGCAGTCGAACACGGCACTGCGGACGGGCAGTCCGCGACCGGCGATGCGGGCGACGACCCCGAACTGCGTGTGACTGTCGGAGATCTCGACGACGGGTTCTTCGTCGAAGACACTGGACAGGGCCTCCCGGACGACGATCGGGACTCGATCTTCGAGTCGGGATATACCACCAGCGAGGATGGGACTGGACTCGGACTGGCCATCGTCAGACGCATTGCCGTGGCACACGGCTGGGAAACTTCAGCGACGAACGGCCCGAGCGGTGGTGCAAGGTTCGAGGTCACTGCCGTGAACGTAGTGAGGGCTACCACGAAGTCTTCAGCCGTAGCATGAGGTATGCACGCCCGCTAGATCACGACTCGCGCTGAGACACATGCGGCCCTTCTATCAAGAGCTGAGCAAGTCGAGAGACACGGGGATGCAGTACACGTCGTTGATCGACTTCTTGACCGCGGCTGGCTCTACGAAGTCAGTAAGCAACGTCGCAACGCCGACTGAGTCGTCTACAGACGAGTCTCTACTCGCGACACCAACCCCTGCCATCTTCGTATTGTACCCTTGCACGCGCAACAGATCCGCTGTCCCCAGCCACGTCTCCACGACCGGGACTCGTGACTTCGTCGATGCCGTGTTGACTACATCCTTTGCACTCCGCAGGCCGTTCGTATCGACTGCGCAGTTTTCAACAGCGCCAGTCTATCATTTTTGTACCAAGAGGTGTTTTATCAGATCGATGGATCAGTGGTTCAGTCGTCACTTCGTTCGGACTGCTAACGGTCGGCGCGGGAGCGGGAATAGCCGGGTGTAGCGCTCCGTCACCGCCCGAGTCGACCAGCGGTTCGGCACTCGACGCGATTCTCTGACGTTCGTGCACTTCTCCTCGCGAATGTATGGATAGAACGCTGGCCTCGGCACTCATAGGGCTCGTCGTCGCGCCGGAGCCACCCGGGCTCGGAGCGGTCGCCTCGTCATCGGCCACTCGCCCCTTCCTCGCCGCGACGCAAGTGCGTTTCTCCTGCCGACCGGGAGGCCGGACCCGGTGGGACACCAGCCCGTCGAACAGTTATGACGCTCGGACCCGTGGCACCGATAATGGGTACGACCCGCCGCCTCGACGCCCTCCGACTGAGCAGGCCGGAGATCGCCGTGTTCGTCTCCGGGGTCGCGAGTATGGGCCTGGAGATCCTCGCCGGGCGGATGATCGCCCCGCAGTTCGGTAGCAGCATCTACACCTGGGGAACCATCATCGGCGTGTTCCTCGCGGCGCTCAGCTACGGCTACCACCGCGGCGGCAAGCAGGCCGCAGAACGCGCGACGAACGGCCGGATGGCCCGCGTGTTCCTGCTGACGGCCGCCTACGTCGCGGGGCTGATCCTCGTCGGCGACGTGCTCCTACGCGCCACGTCGGGGTTTCCCCTCCCGAGCCGGGTCGCGTCGCTACCGGCGGTGACGCTGCTGTTCGGACCGCCGACGTACCTTCTCGGCTACGTCAGCCCGTACGCCGCCGAGCTGTCCGCGAAAGAGGGGCTGGGCGAGGCGTCGGGACACGTGTACATGCTCGGCACCGTCGGCAGCATCGTCGGGGCGTTCGCGACCACCTACCTCCTGATCCCGTCGCTCGGGATCGACCAGATCGCGTTGACGTTCGGGGCGCTCTCGATCGCGGCGGCAGTCGCGATCAGTCGGCCGATCGACCGCGAGCGCGCGACCGTCACCGGCTTCGTCGCGCTGCTGCTCGTCGCGTCGGCCGCGACCGGGGCGGCGGGCTACACAGTCGAGGGGCAGGTCGTCCACGAGACGCAGACGCCGTACCAGAGCCTCCGGGTCGTCGACCTCGGCGACACCCGAACCCTCTATCTCGGTGGCCAGCGGCACAGCGCGATGGATCTGAACGAACCGAACCGACACGTGTTCGAGTACACGCGCTACTTCCATCTCCCGTATCTCTTCGCCAACGACCCCGACGAGATCGACCGCGTGCTGTTCATCGGCGGCGGCGGGTTCACCGGCCCGAAGCGGTTCGTCCACGAGTACGACGACGTGACCGTCGACGTCGCCGAGATCGACCCCGCGGTGATCGCGGCGTCGAAGGAGTACTTCCGCGTCGAGGAATCCGAGCGGCTGAACATCCACAACGAGGGTGGCCGCCAGTTCCTCCGGGAGACGAACCACACGTACGACCTGATCGTCCTCGACGCCTATCAGAAGGACAAGGTACCGTTCGAGCTGACGACGCGGGAGTTCATGTCGCTGGCGAGCAGTCGACTCGACGAGGACGGGATCCTCTTCGCGAACCTCATTTCGGCGGCCAGCGGCCCGGCCTCGAAGTTCTACCGCGCGGAGTACCGGACCATGTCGCGGGTGTTCCCGCAGGTGTACAGCTTCCCGACCACCGGCGGCGGCGTCGTCCAGAACATCGAACTGGTCGCCACGAAGAACGACAGTCGGATCTCGGAGGAACGGCTGCTCGCACGCAACGAGCGGCGCGACATCGGCATCGACCTCGACGCGGAGATCCGGACGTACGCCGCCGCGCCGCCGACGGACGACGTGCCCGTCCTGCGCGACGACCGGGCTCCCGTCGACAGCCTCCTGGATCCGATGGTCGGCCAGCGCTACGTGGTTCAGGAGTCGGACGTGAACAACTCGAATGCCACCGGGTCGGACACAAGCGAGTCGACGGGCGACCGCGAACAGGAGCGTGAGCGGCGGACCGGCCCGGCGCTCGTCCACGACGTGAGCGTCCGTCCCGCACCGGAGACGGAACCTGCTGCGACGCCCCGCGGCCCCGACGCTCACACGATCGAGTCCGACCGGACCGTATCGTCGACGCTGCCGTAGTCGACACCGGGTCCGACGCCGGCGTGTCAACCGATGATGCGGGCGATCGGCCGGTTATCAGCACCGTACTCGGGGATCAGCGCCACATACTAATCGCGGATACCGCCCAACGTAGCGGAACGAATGGACTCCGCGAACGAGAGGCGCGAGCGCGCGCTGATCCCGACAGGGTACGACGGAGCGACGTGTGCGTGCGTCCGGTCGCTCGCACGGCAGGGAGTGGGCACGATCGTCGCATCGGAGAAGCCGGACGTCCCGGCGGCCGCGTCGCGCTACTGCGACGAGTCGGTCACGCTCCCGCCACCGCGAGCGGACCTGCTGACGTATCGGGACGCGCTCATGGCGCTGGCCGAACGCGAGGACGTGCGGACGATCATCCCGGTCCGGCCGGAGGACACGTACCTGCTGTCGCGGTACGAGGCGTCGTTCGCCGAGCACGTCTCACTGGTCGTTCCGTCGATGCCGCAGTTGGAGCGCGTCTTCGACCGCCTCCAGCTCGCGGCGGCCGCGGAGGCGGCCGGCGTCCCGGTGCCCGAGACCCGGCGCCTCTCCGATGTCGACGACTGGAGCCCCGATCTGCTGATCAAATCGCGGTACAACGTCCTCACGGGTATGTCCCTCGACAAACTGGGGCCGGCTGACGTGGACGTCGTGAAGGACATCCACCACGTCGGCCGCGGCGAGACCCCCGACGTGTCGGAGATCCGTGCCTCGATGGGGCACGACCCCATCGTGCAGGAGTTCGTCCACACCGACGGGGAGTTCATGTTCGCCGGGCTGTACGACCACGGCGACCCCCTCGCGACGTTCCAACACCGCCAGATCCGCGGGAACTCCTACACCGGCGGCGGCGGCGTCTACCGTCGGTCGATCTCCGACCCGGAGCTGGAACGTGTCGGGAGGGCGCTACTGGAGGAACTCGACTGGCACGGACTCGCGTGTATCGAGTATATGCGCGACGCCACGACCGGCGAGTACGTCCTGACCGAGATCAACCCGCGGATGTGGCAGTCGCTCCCGTCGACGGTCCATGCGGGCGCCGACTTCCCCTGGCACTGCTGGCTGGCGGCGACCGGACGGGCGGACGCGATCGACGACGGCTACGACGTCGGCGTCGGAACCCACATGCTCTACGGCGAGTTCGGCTACCTCATGAGCGTCCTGACGGAGGACTCGCCACACGTCGAGCGACCCTCCGTCCCCGGAACTCTCCGGGAGATCGGCGCCTCGATCGTCCGCGAGCCACACTTCGACTACCTCACGCTCGACGACCCCGGGCCGTTCGTCGCCGGGCTCCGCAGGGCGCTTCCGGAGGGCGTCGTCGACGGCCTGTCGCGGCTGCCGTGGCCCCGCTACGCCGACGACCGCGCGCCGCGACACTCCTGACCGATCGGGGACCCGAACGGGACCGCTGTCGATGTCAACGTTCGAACCTGACGTGGCAACGGTTGTCACGAGCCGTCGCTTTCAAGAACGTCCCCGAGGTATGCGAGCTATACACATGAGTCTCACCGGCTCCGACCGCGTCTTCTGCCACGACTGTGGCAGGGGGTTCGACTCCGCAGCGGAACTCGAACGACACGTACGAGAGGAACGGATCGACGGGTAGCGGCTACCAGTCCTACTCGACCTCGACCCGCTCGCGCGCCGCCGCGACGAGCAGCGGGAGAAACACCGTCGCGTCGCCGTAGACGGACGCGTTCTCCGCGTCCGTCTCCAGTTTCCCCCACGAGCGCGCCTCCTCCAGCGTCGCCCCGGAGAGCCCGCCGGTCGCCTCCGGGTCCATCGTGATCTGCACCGCGTAGTCGTACGCACGCGGGGTGACGAGCATCGTCTGGAGCGTGAAGTTCTTCGGCACGCCGCCGCCGATCAGCAGGCAGCCGGCGTTGTCGGCCTCGAACGCCTGGTCCGTCAGCGGCGTCATGTCAGCCAGCGCGTCGAGCGTCAGGCCGGAGGTCTGGCTGTACATCCACGCCTGCAGCCCGAGCACCGAGTCCTGCACGGCGGGGCAGTAGATCGGCACGTCGTGCTCGTGCGCGGCGGCGGCGACCCCGGGGCCCTCGTCGACGCCCTCGCGTTCGTTCACGGCGGCGTTCGCGCGGCCCAACTCGGCGGTCAACTCGGCGATCGAGACGGCGCCGTCGCGCTCGGCCAGCGGCGGGAACACCTCCTCGCGGAGGTGCGCCTCGAACTCCGCGAAGTGCTCCTGCGGGAGATAGACGTTGTAGATCCGGTCGACCTCCTCGTCGCGAAGCTGCTCGTCGTGCTCGCGGAGACTCTTGCCCTCCTGCCGCTCCTCGCCGTGGTCACGCGAGCCGGACGGCGAGTGTGAGTAGGAGCCGCCGGTCCGCCTCGGCGGGCCGGCGTCTCCGTGGTGGTGCTTTCCGCCGATGGCCTCGATCGCGTCGTGGGTGAGGTTCGCCCCCGTCGTCACGAGCGCGTCGACGTAGCCGTCGCGGATGAGATCGGCGACGATGCGGCGCATCCCGGTGGGGACCATCGCGCCCGCCAGCGAGACGAAGACGGTGCAGTCGTCGTCGGCCCACATCTCCGAGAGCACGTCTGCGGACTCATGGACCGACTCGGCACCGATGCCGGCGTGACCGTACTGCTCGACCAACTCGCCGACGGTCATGCCGCCGCGGACCCGCGCGTGTCCCAGCGGGTCGTGGTCGAACGCCTCGCGCTCGGGCGGGTGGTGGCCGCCGTCGCCGGCGTCGATTCCCTCCGTATCGTCTCCGGCGTCGCGTCCGTCGTGGTCCTCGTCGCTCATTGTCGGGCGTGCGGCCGCGGGGCGTTTGAACCGCGTGGTTCGTGGCCGTGGTCGCCGGGACCGCAGCCGGCTCTGTCAGTCCGCGGCGACCGGGTCGGACCCCGCCGCGGTCTCGCCGTCCCCGACGGCCGCGAGCCCGTTGACCGCCATCACGACGAAGCCGCCCTTCGCGACCACGTCGAGGTAGACGAACACGAGCACCTCCGTCGACGGCTGGAGCAGCCCGATCCCGGCCGGCCCGAGCAGCCAGACGACGGGGTACATCGTCCAGAGGACGACCGTGACGTTGCGGAGCTTCTCGAAGGTCGCCCCGTGGCGGTCGTCGTCGAAGGCCGCCAGTCGGGGCAGTCGGACGACCAGTTCTCGCGCGAGCGCCAGGAACGCCGCGGCGCCGGCCGCGAACGCGAGGAACCGCACCGGCGTGGGGAGGACGACCGACGCGACCCCCAGGACGATGACCGCCGCATCGAGCGCGAGCAGTCGACCCAGCGCTCGTCGGCCCGCGTTCGTCAGCAGCCAGAGGTAGCCGACGAGCAGCAGCGTCGTCACGAGCCAGTCGGCGTACCGGAGCACGTACAGCGGCCGTCCGTCGACCGTGACGGTCCCGACGCCGAGGGCCATTCCGAGGTACGCGACCGCCGCGATGCCGGTGATCCCCACGAGGGTGAGGTAGTGCACCCTATTGTCGGGGTCGGCGACGAGCTGCCACAGGGGCGGAAGCGTGCTCAGCGCCATCCCGGCGAAGCCGAGCGACAGCCAGAGTCCGACGGTGAACGCGAGCATCAGTCGTCCGCCCCCGTTGGAGCCGCGGCAGGTCGCTCGGGTTCGATCCGCTCGTCGGCGTCCACCTCGAACTCGTCGAGCAGGCTCCGGAGCCGTCTGGCCCGGGTCGCCAGGTCCGTCGCCGCTCCGTCGACGTCGGCCAGCGCGTCGGTCTGTTCGTCGGTCGCCGCGGCCGCACGCTCGGCCTCCGCGGTGGTCTGATCGCCGATGGTCGCCACCTCCTCGACCATGCCGACGGCCGAGTCGACCGCGTCGGCCTGCTCGTCGGTGGCTCGCTCGATCCCCGAGAGCTCGTCGTCGATCCCCTCGACGTGGCTCGCGACCGTCGAGAGCGACTCGATCGCCCCCTCGACCGTCTCGACGCCGGCGCGGACGCGCTCGCCCGTCTCCCGCATCCCCTCGACCGTCGCGTCGGTTCGAGACTGTACCCGGTCGATGCGCGACTCGACCGCCTCTGCCGACTCCTTCGTCTCCTCGGCGAGCGCCTTCACCTCGTCGGCGACGACCCCAAAGCCGTCGCCGGCGGCGCCGGTCCGGGCCGCCTCGATGGAGGCGTTGAGCGCGAGCATGTTCGTCTGTTCGGCGATATCGGCGATCACCTCGGCGATCTCGCCGATCTCGCCCACCTCGTCGTCGAGCGTCTCCAGTTCCGCCATCGTATCGGCGGTGCGCTCGCGCACGGCGTCCATCTCGTCGAGCGCCTCCTCGGCGACGGCCTGCCCGTCCGCGCCCGCCTCCGCCGCGCTGCTTGCGGTGTCCGCGACCCGCTCGACGGTGGCGGCGACCTCCTCGGCGGAGCCCGCCAGCTGTGACATCTCGTCTTCGACGTCGTGGAGGTGGTCGGTCTGGTCGTCGGCGCCCGCCGAGATCTCGGCCACCGACTCGGCGACGGCCGCGCTCGCGGTTCGCGCCTCCTCCGTGTTCTCCTCTGCCGCGTCGGCGGCGGCGACGACGTGTCCCGAGAACCGCTTCACGTCGACGAGCGTCGCCTCGATCTCCGCGACCATCCCGTTGAACGCGTTCCCGACCGCCCGCATCGCGTCGCTGTCGACGTCGGTGTCGATCCGGCGGGAGAGGTCGCCGTCCGCGACCGCTCGCATCACGTCGCCGTACTCGTCGGCGGTCGACTCCAGGCGCTCGGCGCTCGACTGCGCCCGCGACCGTGCGGCCTCGGCGTCGGCGCGGGCCGCCTCGGCCTCGTCGATCGTGTCACCGAGGGACCCACGCATCGTATCGAACGACCGAACAACCGTCCCGAGTTCGTCGTCGCGACGGCTCCGCATCTCCACGTCGAGGTCGCCGGCGGCCATCGCGTCGGCGCGGTCGGCGAGCCGGCGCAACGAGATGACCGTGTTCGAGCCGACGGTGACGCCGACGACCGCGAGGCCGACGACCGTGAGCAGGATCAGTCCGAGGATGCTGGAGGTGACGCTGTCGCCGAGCGCGTACGCGCTCGCCGCCGGCGTCCGCGTCACGACGGTCCATTCGGTCCTCGACAGCGACGCCGACGCCATCACCCGGCCCTCGCGCTGTGTGACGCCGTCGCCGCCGTCGACCGAGCCGGCGGCGTCGAACGCGTCGGTGATCCGTGCCGTGTCGGGGTGGGCGACGAACTCGCCGTCACCGTCGACCACGAGCGTCTCGGTGTCGGAGCCGTCCGAGAGCGCCGCGGCCCGCGACTCGATGTCGATCATGTAGATGAGCGCGCGGTCCTCGACCCCGGGGACGGGCGAGACGACCGCCACGACCGGGTGATCGACGACCGGTACCTCGAAGGGGTCGGTCACGTGCGTGTCGTCGGAGCCGGAGAACTCCGGCGGGTTCTCGGCGAACGGGGCCCCCTGCTCGGCCGGGCTCACCCCGATCATCGGGTCGGCGGTCGAGGTGACGATCTGCTTCTCGCCGGTGTCGTAGTAGTGGACGGCGGCGACGTCCTCCGGGAGGGCGTCGGCCGCCTGTAGCTCCGCGAGGTGGTCGTCGACGCGGTCGACGTCGCCCGAAGCGACGGCGGGGTGCCGCGAGGTCATGACGGTCTGCTTCTGTACACCGGCGAGCCAGGTGTCGAGGGTGTCGGCGCGCACCTCCGCGGTCGAGGACAGTTCCGCGTTGACGTCCTGTCGCAGTTGCGTGTCCGTCTGGACGTGGACGACGACGCCGAACGCGACCGTGAGCACGACGACCGCCAGCAGGGCGAACGTCAGCTTGGCCGCGTACCGCTGTCGAAGCCAGTCCGGAACGAGCGCGCGCCAGGCACTCGTGAAATCCATACCGTACCGAGCGCGGCGATCTACTGATAAACCCAGGGGCCTAAGTATCAGGATCGAAACGAACGCCGATCCGCGGACGTGGGTCCGTCACAGCCCGGTCGGGTGGTCGATGTAGCGTGTCTCCAGCCCCCAGTCGTCCGCGAGCGACTGCAGCGCGCGAACGCCGAACGTCTCGGTCGCGTAGTGGCCCGCGAGGAACACGGAGACGCCCGCCTCGCGCGCCTCGTGGTACGCCTTCCCCTTCCCCTCGCCGGTGACGAGCGCGTCCAGCCCCAGCTCCTCGGCCTCGCGCAGCCAGTCGCTCCCGCTGCCGGTGACGATCCCGACTGACTCGATCTCGTCGGGGCCGAACGCGAGCGCCTGTACGCCCTCGCCGCCGTGGTCCAACTCCGCCTCCAGCGTCGCCGCGAGTTCATCGGCCGTGTAGCCGTCGGGCGCGACGCCGCGCTGGCCGACGTGCTCCGGTCCGATCTCGCCGAACGGCTCGCGGCCGACGAGGCCGAGCACGTCCGCGACGCCGGCGGCGTTGCCGAGTTCCTGCTGGCCGTCGAGCGGGAGATGCGAGACGTACAGCGCCACGTCGTTCGCGACGAGCGGTTCGATGCGGTCGTACTCCCGACCCGTCACGCGATCGAGGCCGCCCCAGATCATCCCGTGGTGGGTCACGAGCGCGTCGGCGCCGAGATCCACGGCGGCCTCGGCGGTCGCCTCGACGGCGTCGACCGCGAACGCGACGGTCTCGACCTCGCCCGCGTCGCCCCCGACCTGCAGGCCGTTGGGGGAGGCGTCGAGGTCGGCGTACGCGTCGGTGTCCAGCTTCGCGTCGAGTCGGTCGACGAACTCCGATCGCTGCATGGAGTGGCGTTCGACCGGCGGACGTTTGTAGCCACCGCGTCGGCGACGCGGACCGGTCACCGCGCCGGCGACGCGAACCGGTCCCGAGCGCGGGAGAGTTCAGTTCGCGTCGGCGTGGGAGTACACCGCCTCCCGCAGCAGTTTCCCGGCCAGTGCCGCCGCCTGTCCGTCGTCGCGGTCGTTCACCTCCACCGCGTCGACGCCGACGGAGTGGGGCGCGACCGCACGAACCGCGTCGCGCATCTCCCGCGGGGAGAGCCCGAACGGCTCCATCGTCCCGGTACCGGGCGCGAAGCCGGGGTCAGCGCCGTCGATGTCGACCGAGAGGTACGCGTCGCGGCCGCCGAACCCGTCGAACTCGCGCGTCCAGTCGGCCACGTCCTCGGGCGCGACGACGGTCACGTCGGACGCCTCGGCACGCTCCCACTCCTCGGGAGAGCCGGTGCGGGCGCCGAGGACCACGACCTCGTCGACCGTCGGGAGGTCGTCGACGCCGGTGTCGGCGGCGGCGTCCGCGCCATCCGCCTCGTCCGCGCCGTCCGCGCCGTCACCCGAGTACCCGTCGATGCATCGACGGACCACGCACGCGTGATTCAGCGGGTTGCCGTCGTATGCGTCGCGGAGGTCGAGGTGCGCGTCGACGGTGACGAGCACGTCGGGGTCGCTCGCGCGAACGCCCGCCCACGTGACGGTGTGCTCGCCCCCCACGAGGAGGGGAACGGCGTCGTCGATGACCGCCGCGCGCAGCTCGGCGCTCAGGTGATCGAGGTATTCGTCGAGCGCGTCCCACGCGGGCACGTCGCCCGCGTCGTGGACGCGGAGATCGGAGAAGAACGAGTCCGTCCGTCGGTCGTAGTCGTCGTAGGTCGAAGCGAACTTTCGGACCCGATCGGGCCCGAAGCGAGTCCCCGGCTGGAACGTCGTCGTCGCGTCGAGGGGGGAGCCCGTGAGGACGTACGCCGCCTCGTCGCGATCGACGACCGCGCCGGGGAACCGCATGGAACTATCCGACGACTTTCCGCTGTCCCTCGTACTCGAGGTACTCGATGTTCTGGTCGGGCGTGAAGTCCTCGTCCTCGGGGACGCGCATCGTGAACGTCTCGTAGGTGTCCAGATCCATGACCTGCGCGTCGTCGCCGGAGATGGAGACGACCTGTCCCTGCTTGCGCTGGATGATCGGGACCCAGACCTTCGCGTCGACGGGCTGGGAGAGCGAGCGTTTCCTGTCATCGAACACGCCCTTGCCCTCGATACGGGCCTTCGCGCTGCCGTGCTTCCCGGGCTTGGCGGTGCTGTAGGCGTTGATCTTGCAGGGGGAGTCGTCCATCATCACGTAGCTCCCCTCTTGCAGTTCGCGGACCTGCTTCTGCTCTCTCGGCATACCTCGCGATTCCCGTCGGACCGGTATAAACGGTTTGATAGTGCCGGAGCCGGCCGAGATCGGGTCCGCCGCTGTGACGAGCGAACACGGCTCACTACGTGATTATGTGCCGTCACGACGAACGGGAGATCATGACTGACGACGCGGAGGCACCGACCCACGACGAGACACGACGCCGGGACGAGACGCCGACTCACGACGGTGACAGCCGACCCGAGGGCGACGGGAACAACGACGAGGCCGCGCCGGCGACGCTCGGCGAGGACGGCGCGGGGGACGCCGACGCGCCGATCGCCGACGATGCCTCGGTCGCGAAGGTGTACTACGAGGACGGCGAGCCGGTGGTGCTCTCGGCGGCGTTCGTCATCGAAGACTGGCCGTGGGTCGTCGGATTCGACCAGGCCGGCACCGACGGCTACGACTACGTCTCGATCCCGACCGAGCGGATCGTCGGCGTTCGCAGCCCGCGGTACGCCGTCTTCTCGCACAACGGCCGCCGCGTCACCGCCTACGGCGTCATGGACGAGGATATCAGGGAGTTCCGCGACCTCCTCCCGCTGTGAGCCGCCACGACGCCGGCGAGGAACGCGTGAACACCGGTCGGTTCCCTGCCGTCACCAGTCGATGATCTCGCGGTCGCGCCAGAACCGCCCGCCCGGACCGTCGCGGAACCGCGCGAGCCACGTCGGCGTTTCCGCCCCCTCGGCGGGCGTCCGCGGCGCCTCCTCGCCGCCCATCTCGGTGTGGACCCAGCCGGGGCACACCGAGTTGGCGATCAGGCCCTCGTCTGCGTACTCGCCGTGGAGGTACTTCGTGAGCCCGTTGAGGCCCGTCTTCGTCACGCGGTAGGCGGGCGACCCGCCCGACTGCTCCTCGCCGAGCGCGCCCATCCCCGAGGAGACGTTGACGATCCGCGGCGTCGCCGTGTTCAGCATCGGCGGGATCGCGTACTTGCACAGCAGCATCGGCCCGCGGAGGTTCACCGAGATGGAGTGGTCGACGTGGTGGCTCCGCTCCTCGTGCAGCGCCGCGCCGAAATGGCCGACGCCGGCGTTGTTGACGAGGACGTCGAGCCCGTCCTCGTCCTCGCCGATCCGGTTGAGCGCGTCCTGGATGTCGCCCTCCTGGCTCACGTCGAGAGTCACGCGCTCGTACTCGTCGGGGAGGTCGTGGGTGACGCTGCGCACGCCCGCGTAGACGGTCGCCCCCAACGCGGCGAGGTCGCTCGCGATCGCGGCGCCGATGCCGCGGTTGGCGCCCGTGACGAGCGCGGCCTGTCCCGAGAGGTCGTCGTAGAGATCCGGCTCCACCGAGGACTCCTCGCCGGGAGCGGGCGTGCCCGCGCCGCCCGCGTCGGCGTCGCTGTCGGTCATACCCGACGTTGACGGCGGGGGCATTACGGCGTTTCGACCCGGAGCGGCCGGAACGACTCGCCGGTCCAGCGGGACGCGACGATCCCTTCGGGCGCGACGATCGCGTAGACGTAGCCGGTCCACGTCGCGCGGTCGCGGTCGGTTTCGGAGGGTTCGGCCGGACCGCGCGGGTGACTGTGATAGAAGCCGATCACGTCGCGGCCGCGGTCCTCGGCGTCCTCGACGGCGGCGACGGTCTCCGCGGGGTCGAGTTCGTAACGACGCTCGACGTCGGCGGCGACGTTGGCGACGGGGACCGCCTCGGCGACGCGATCGGCCGCGTCCGTTACTTCGATTCCGTCGCCCGTGCCGTCCGTGTCGCCCCCGCTGTCCGCGCTGCCCGCGCGGTCGCCGACGAGCACGCCGCACACTTCCGCGGGGGCGCCCGCCGCCCGGCGCTCGTGGAGCGCGTCGCGAACGGCGGCCGGCAACAGGAGGCGATCGACGGGCATGGGGTCGGTTCGTGGCGCTACTCGAAATCGCGCCGCATGGCGATCTCGAACCACGGGCACAGGCGCAGTTGGCGGTACCACTCGGGGTGCTCGTGGAAGTGCTCGTAGTCGACCCACAGCAGGCCCGCGATCTCCTCTTCGTCGGGGTTCAGCGCGTCCTCCTCCAGCGTGACCTTCAGCACGGCACAGACCTCCCACTCCAGCCCCGCGTTCTCGAAGTAGCGCTTGTACTCGAAGCGGTCGGTGAGCGTCACGTCGCCGTACTGGTCCGGGGTGATGCCGAGCTCCTCCTCCAGCCGCTGGCGGGTGGCTTCCCTCTGTGTCTGTCCCTCGACGGGGTGGGAAGCGACCGTGCCGTCCCAGTAGGTGCCCCACAGGCGCTTGCCGGGCGCGCGTTGGCCCAGCAGAAGGCGGCCTTGGGAGTCGAAGACGAGACAGGTGAACGCGCGGTGGCGGATACCGTCGCCGGTGTGGGCGTCCAGTCGGTTCACCGCGCCCTGCGGGTTGTCGTCGCTGTCGACGGCGATCACGTCCTGGAGGGCGTTCTCGTGTTCCGAGTCCTCGCTCGCGGTCGCCGCGGTGTCGCTCGCGCCGGCGTCCTCCGTGCTCATAGCGCGTTGTGCGTCAGGGTGGACCATGACCGCTTCGGTCGACCGCGACCGGTTCGCTTCCGGCGACGACCTAGCCGAGCCGTTCGTCGAGAATGAGCCGCGTCTTCGTCCCCTCGATCTCGTCCAGTTCGCGGGCGCGCGTGATGAGTTCGTTGACCGCGCGGGTGTCGACGCAGTCGACGATGAGCACGATGTCCTCCTGTCCCGACACCTGCCACACGAAGTCGACCTCCTCCCAGTCGGCGAGGCGCTCGGAGACGGCGCTCGTGTTGACGTTCATGTCGACGGAGATCTCCACCATCGCCTTCACGTTCCCCGTGCGCGTGGTGACGGTGAACCGCTCGATCACGCCGTCGCTGGTCATCCGGTCGACGCGGTTGCGCACCGTCCCCTCGCTGGTGCCGACCTCATCGGCGATCTCGGTGTACGGCGTTCGGGCGTCCCGTCGAAGGAGGTTGAGGATGCGCCGGTCCAGGTCGTCCATGCACGCCCTTGGCCGAGGCCCGCCAAAGATATTACGAACTTCGTAACGTATCTTCGAACGACGCACTTATATTCCGCCCGACGCTGTGTATCTCGTAATGGCGGACGCCTACGTCGCCCTGGCCGACGGCCGTGTCTTCGAGGCACGCGCCCGCGCGCCGGGCCGGACACGTGGTGAGTTGGTCTTTACGACCGCGTACACCGGGTACGAGGAGTCGCTCACGGATCCCTCCTACGAGGAGCAGGTTCTGACGTTCTCCTACCCGTTGATCGGCAATTACGGCGTCCGAGACGAGCGGTTCGAGTCCGACCGCGTCCACCCGAACGCCGCGATCGCCCGCGAGTTCACCGACGACGTGGCCGAGTGGCTCGAGTCGGAGGGCGTCCCCGCGGTCGACCACCTCGACACCCGCGACATCGTCACGAGCGTGCGCGAGGAGGGCGCGATGGCCTGCGGCATCGCCGCCGGGCCGGACGCGTCTCCGGAGGCCGCGAAGGAGGAACTGGCGCAGTGCGTCGAGATGTCCGACCACCTCGACATCGGCAAGCAGGTGTCGACGGACGAGGCGTACACCGTCGAGGGCGGCGGCGAGTACGACGTGGCGCTCGTCGACTGCGGCATGAAGGGCTCCATCTCCTCCTCGCTGGCCGAGCGCGGCGCCGACGTACACGTGTTGCCGTACGACGTGGACGCCGAGACGGTCGCCGAGGTGGACCCGGACGTGCTGTTCGTCTCGAACGGCCCGGGCGACCCCGCGAACTTCGAGTCGGCGCAGGCGCTCGTCGAGGAGTTCGCCGGCGAGATCCCGCTGGCGGGCATCTGTCTCGGCCAGCAGATCGTCGCCCGCGCGTTCGGCGGCGACACCGAGAAGATGGCGTTCGGTCACCACGGCGTCAACCAGCCCGTGCGCGATCTGGAGACGGGACGGGTCGTCATGACGACCCAGAACCACGGGTACTCGGTCGCCGACCCCGGCGACCTGGAGGTGACGCAGGTGAACGTCAACGACGATACCGCCGAGGGGCTCAAAAGCACCGAGTGCGCCGTCGTCACCCGGCAGTACCACCCCGAGGCGAACCCCGGCCCGCACGACTCGCTGAGCTTCTTCGACGACGTGCTCGAGATGGCGGGCAACGGGTCGCGGACCCCGGCCACCGCCGACTAACGCGAGGCCGACCGAAGTTCTCGTGAGCGACCGGGGGGAGCGAACGAGAGCACGCAGAACGAGCGAAGCGAGTTCCGCGAAGGGAGGCCTCGGAGGGACGGCGTTCACAAATCGCGCGGCGATTTGTGCGCTCACGAGACCGGCGGTCTCGTGAACGGCGAGCTTGTGGGCGAGCCGCCCACGAAAAACGCGAGATCGAGCGCACCGAAATCTCCACGTTCTTACAGAACTCGGCTTCCGAGAAGCTACTTCCCCGCTCGTGTCGTCCCGCCGAGTATGGCAGTCGATGACACGAGCCACGGCGAGTTCCACGAGGCGGTCGACCTCGCGGACCTGCGCGAGGAGGGTCGCGCGCTGACCGCCGTCGACGGGACGCCGATCGCGGTGTTCCACCACGAGGGCGAGGTTCGGGCGGTAAACAACCGCTGTCCGCATATGGGCTTTCCGCTGACGGAGGGGAGCGTCGACGAGGGCGTGCTCACGTGCCACTGGCACCACGCCCGGTTCGAGCTCTCCTGCGGCGACACGTTCGATCCGTGGGCCGACGACGTGGACACGTACCCGACCGAGATCCGGGAGGGGACGGTGTACGTCTCCCCGGAGCCTCGACGTACGGAACCACCGGAGCGCCACTGGCGCGGCCGCCTCGACGACGGCCTCGAGCAGAACCTCCGGCTCGTGCTCGCGAAGTCGGCGGTCGCGCTGCTCGACAGCGGGGTCAGCCCCGCGGAGGTCGTGGAACGCGGCGTCACGTTCGGCGTCCGCAACCGCGCCGAGGGCTGGAGTACCGGGCTCACGATCCTCACGGCGCTGGCGAACCGTCTCCCCGATCTCGATGAGCAGGACCGGAAACGGGCGCTGTATCAGGGGCTCACGGAGGTCGCCGGCGACTGCGACGGCGAGGCGCCGAAGTTCGATCAGGAGGCGTTCGCCGCCACGGACGTACCGTTCGAGCGCCTGCTGTCGTGGTTCCGAGAGAACGTCGAGGTGCGCGACGCCGACGGCGCCGAGCGCGTGCTGCGTACCGCCGTCGCCGCCGGCTACGGCCGCGAGGCGCTGACCGAGCTGCTCGTCACCGCGGCGACGGACCACCGCTACCTGGACACGGGTCACACCTTCGACTACGTGAACAAGGCGACCGAGGCCCTCGATCTCGTCGGCTGGGACGACGAGGAACGGACCGCCGAGGTGCTCGCCTCGCTCGTGCGCGGGCTCGCGACCGCCGACCGCGCCGAGGAGACCTCGTCGTGGCGGCAGCCGGACGACCTCGCGGCGATGTGCGAGGACACGTTCGCTCGCCTCGACGACCTCGTCGCCGCCGGCGAGGGGGAGACGTGGACCGAGCCGGACGACTTCACCGAGCGCCTGCACGCCGCCGACCCCGAGACGGTGTTCGACGCGCTGGAGGGGGCGATCCGGGACGGCGCGACCGTCGAACAGCTCGCGAGCGCGGTGTCGTTCGCGGCCGCCGAGCGCGTCGCGCTGTTCGCCACGAGCAACGAGTTCGACGACTGGAACACGGTCCATCACACGTTCACCTTCGCGAACGCGGTCCACCGCGCGGCCGAACGAACCGACGCGACGGCGCTGTACCGCGGCGTGTTCGACGCCGCCGCGAACGTCTATCTCGACCGGTTCCTCAACACGCCGCCGGCGCCGGCGGCGACGGGCGATCCCGACGCGGATCCGGACGCGGCGCTGGAGTCGCTCCGTGCGGCGTTCGAGCAGCAGGGGAAGGTGCAACAGGCGGGCGACGCGGTCGCGGACTTCCTCGCCGCCGGCGGCGACCCCGACCGGCTGAAGGCGGAACTGGGGAACGCGCTGCTGGTCGAGGACACGAACTTCCACACGTTTCAGGCGTACGAGGCGGCGTGTCGACAGTTCGATGCCCGGGACGATCCGGACGACCGCCGCGACTGTCTCGTCGCCGCCGCGCGCTACATGGCCGCCCACTACCCGACGCGCCGCTCTCGCGAGCAGACGTTCTCCATCGCCGCGCGGCTACTGCGCGGAGAGCGGATCGACGCCGCGGAGAACGCGAGTCCCGAGACGAGCGCGGGCGACTGACCGGGACTCCGGCGACGCAGCCGGTCAGTCGAGCGCGTCGCCGTCGAAGCCGGAGCCGTCCGCGCGAGCGGCCCCCGACCCCCACGCGCTGCCGGCCGTGCCGGTCCGCGGGAGGTCGTCGAAGCTCCACACGCGGTGATCCGCCCGGACGCAGCGGCCGCGCCGGTCGTGCCCGTGGCGCTCGACGTGGACGGCGTCGAGGCCCGCGTTCCACGCGGCGCCCACGTCGCTGTCGCCGTCTCCGAGGTAGACGCCCCGCTGGCTCGTCGGGTCGACGCCGATGTCGTCCATCGCGATGTGGAGCGGGTCGGGGGCGGGCTTCCACCCCGTCTCGTCGGAACACGAGAGGAACGTGTCGAAGCGGGCGGTCAGGTCGAGGCGATCGGTGACCGGTCGCGCGAGGAACTCCGCGCAGTGGGTGACGAGCCCCACCGGAACGTCCTGCCCGTGGATGTCGTCGAGCAGCCGCGCGGCGTCGTCGTGGAGGTACGAGGCCTCGGCCCGCGCCTCGGGGTCCTCGACGGCGTGGAACGCCGGCCAGAACTCGGTCGGGTCGAGCCCCCACTCCCGAAGCAGCGGGTCGCGCGCACCCGAGAGCCCGTGCCACAGCACTTCCGACTGCCGGTCGGAAAAGTCGTAGCCGATGCGGGATCCGACCCGGTCGAACACCTCGCGGGTGTACGACCACTCCGCGTCGACGAGCGTGCCGTCGAGGTCGAACAGCCAGAAGTCGTACGTGTTGGGGACCATCGAAGGAGTCTGGAGTAGGTCGTTCCCGCTGTTATATCTTCGTACCCTAACGGTCAGTAACAGTCGGGTTTGTCATCGCTTACCAACCGTCCGCGGTTGAACCCGCCGACTCGTCGGTCGGCCGTCCGGTCTCCGCACCCCCAGGCGAGTCCACTCGGATCGACGAGCCGAGGTACTTGTGCAACGCCTCGCGGACCGAGTCGGCGCGAAACGCCGCGAGGTCGTCGCCGACGGCGTCCCGGAGCGCGTCGAGATACGCCTCGTCGGTCTCGAACTCCGCGAACGTGGCGGACACCACCTCGACTCCCGCGGGGAGCCGGTCGGCACACAGCGTGCGGACGTGCTCCTCGTCGTTCGCCTCGCCGCGCCACAGCGCGTCGCGAAACAGCAGCCACCCCTCCTCGCCCGGCCGCGGCGCGGGGATCCGAAGCACCGTCTCGAAGACGTCCGGGTCGATCCGCGCGCGCCGCGGCGAGAGGGTGAACCGAACGCGGAACACATACGATGCGTCCATCGCCTCCCCCGGTCACTCCGCGAGTTCGTTCAGTCGCTGTGCCAGGTCGATGTCCTTCCCGGTGACGCCGCCGGCGTCGTGGGTAGTGAGCCGGACCTCGACCTCGCGCCACTCGACCGTCATCGACGGGTGATGGAACGCCTCCTCCGCGAGGCCGCCCGCGCCGGCCGCGAAGCCGACGCCCTCGAGATACGAGTCGAACTCGAAGGTACGGGCGATCTCGTCGGTGTCGGCGTCGTGATGCCAGCCGTCGGGCAGTTCCGCCGCGATCTCGTCGGTCTCGAGTACGTCGCTCACGCGAACACGAACGGACCCCCGGGGCAAAAGCGTATCTCGGCGGGTCGACCCGTGAGAACGGGACGGGCGCTCGGACAGAAGCGGTCAGACGGAGCGGGTCGAGACGCGTCCGGGATGCGTCCGGGACGCGTCAGCGGTTGCACGCGGCCGACGCCAGCGCGGACTTCGCGTCGTCGATCGACGAGAGCGTGCTCGCGCCCGCCGACAGCACCGGATACGGTGAGGATAACGAGCTGTAGAGGTAGTCGAACCAGTTGCTTCGGTCGCCCTCCTCGTCGTGGATTCGAGTCTGCCGGTCGGACAGCAGCGACTCGACACGTCCCTCGTACCACTCGAGGCGCTCGTACTCCGCGATCAAGTCAGTGTAGGCCGCGCGCGACAGCTCGCGGTCGGCGACGCTCTCGCTCGCATCGACCGCGGGCGCGAGCGTCGACTCGGCCGCCTCGATCGACGACCGCTCGGCCTCCAGCTTCGAGAGCAGGTCCGTGCGTTCCTCGCTCGCCCGCCGGGCGCCGCTCGCGAGGGTCGTCCGCAGCGACGGGGTCAGCGTCCCGCCCTCCTCGGCGAGCGCGCTCGCGACCGGCGCGGAGAACTCCTCGGCGACGTTCGTCGCGAGCGTCTCGTCGTACTCCTCCTCGTAGTGGGTCGTCGCCATGACGGTCTCGCGGTAGGCCCGACGGGCGTCAGCCAGCCCGCCGCCGTCGACGGCGGTCCCTCCGGACGGCACCGTCAGGACGTTCGTTCCCCCGCCGGTCGGCGTCGGGGCGGCGCGTTCGCTCGACTCAAGGTTCGCGACGCGGCGCCGGAACCGCTCGAACGCGTCCCGCTCGGCGCGCGTGCGAGTCGCCTCCCGCGCGAGCGCCTCGCGTGCGCCGTCGAGCCGCGTAAGCACCGTCCCCGCGACGACGGCGAGCATCGCCGTCAGCCCCAGGACGGCGATCGCGGCGGCGACGTCCGGTTGTCCGCACGCCGTGGCCCGGCACACCGACTCGACGCCCAGTTCGACCGGTTCGGTCGACAGCCGACCGACACCGTGACTCGCTCCTTGCATACACCTACGTGTGACGGCATCGCACATCACAGTTTCCCCTAGGGAACACGGGAGCGAAATTTTCTCTCGGCGTTCGTGGGAAACCGAACGACCGCGGCTCAGTCCTCTGAGCGCTGTTCGAGCACTCCGTCGGGGATGTCCGCGCTGCCGTCGGGCGATCGTGCGCTCTCGGGCGTCGACGGCGGTCCGTCGAACTCGGGGTCGAACAGCTGCATCGCCGTGTGGATCGTGGCCCAGTCGTCCTCGGCGGCCGCCTCGCGGAGGCTCTTCGTCGGCGCCGCGAGGAGCTGTCCGACGAGGGCGTCCGCGAGGCCGGCGACGGCCTCGCGCTGGTCGTCGGTGAGTTCGCCGTGGGCCTCCAGCTTCGCCATCGCCTCGCGCAGCTCGCGCTGTTTCGTCCGCTCGGCCGACTCGTACATCGCGGAGACGGCGTCGTCGGCGCGCTTTCGCTTGAACTCCTCGAGGAGCCGATCGAACTCCGCGTCGATCAGCTCCTCGACGGCCGTCGCGGCGGCGGCGCGCCGCTCGCGCGCCTCGTCGGTGACGGTCTCGAGGTCGTCGATGTCGCGGACGGCGACGCGGTCGTCGCCGGCGTCCGGGACGACGTCGCGGGGCTGCCCGAGGTCGATACACAGCGTCTCGCCCGCGTCGGCGACCGTGCCGTCGCGGACAGTAGGCTCGTCCGCGCCGGTCGCCGCGATGACGACGTCCGCGCACGCGGCTGCCGCCGGCAGATCGTCGAGTTCGATCGCCGTCGAGTCGGTGTCGAGGTCGGACGCGACGTGCTCGGCGGTCCGGAGCGTCCGATTGGCGACGACGATCCGCGAGACCGGCGAGGCGTCCAGCGCCCGCGCCGAGAGCAGGCCCATCTCGCCGGCGCCGACGACCAGGCCCGAGGCGTCGGCGAGATCGATCTCCCGGGCGGCGAGTTCGACGGCTGCCGACCCGAGCGACAGCGACCCCTCGTTGATCGCCGTCTCGGCGCGTGCGCGTTTGCCGACCTGCTGTGCCTTCGAGAGCGCGTCGTCGAGCACGCCGCCCGACAGTCCGCCGACTCGGCGGGCGGCCTCGGCGGCGTCGTGCAGTTGGCCGAGGATCTGGTCCTCGCCGAGCACGAGCGACTCCAGCCCCGCCGCGACACGCATGAGGTGTCGCAGGCTGGCCTCGTGGTCGAGGTAAACGATGGCGCCCTCGCGAACGTCGGGAGCGAGCGCCTCCACCGCCGCCCGCGCGACCGCGGCGTCGTCGGCGGCGACGTACGCCTCCGCCCGGTTGCACGTCTGGATGACGAACGCCTCCTCGATTCCCTCGCGCGCGAGCAGGTCCGACACGAGCGTCGCGGCGTCCGCCGTCTGGGCGGACTCGATCTCCTCGACGGACGCGTTCGTGTGGCTGACGCTCACGCCCGCGATGACGCCGGTGTCAATCATTGGTCGCCTCCATGACTCGGTCCGCTTCCTGCCGGGCGTTGGAGAGTCCCTCTTGTAAAGCCTTCCAAACTGCCGACGACCCGACCACCGCGCGAACCGCCTCCCGTCGGTCGGTCGGCGGGACGTCGGCCGCCTTGAGGTCGGCCCTGATCTCCGCCAGCAGGTCGGCCATCGGTCCCGCCCCCTCGATCTCCGACTCGAGCCGGCGACGTAGCTCCTTCGAGAGCGCGGGCGCGGCGCCGCCGGTCGCGACGGCGGCGACGACCGAGCCGTCGCGGACCGTCGCCGGAACGACGACGCTGCCGGCGTCGCGCCCGCCCGAGCGGTCCGCCCGGTTCACGAGCGCGCCCGCCTCGCGGGCGGCGCGCTCGGCCGCCTCGTTCACCGCGTCGTCGTTCGTCGCCGCGACGACCAGCGCCGGGGAGACGCGGTCGACCCAGTCGGCCACCTCCTCGGCCGCCGGCGACGCGCGAACCATCTCCGCGTCGCCGAAGTCGCGGTCGGCAAACGCGGGGCTGACGACGACCGTCCTCGCCTCTCGGGCGAACGAGCGGGCCTTGCGAGCGCCCACCGGCCCGCCGCCGACGACGAGCACGGTCTCCCCCCCGAAGTCGTGTAGCAGCGGGATCACGGGTCTGCCTCCGCATCGTCCGGCGGTTTGCTCCGATCTATATAAACTTCGCCCCCCGAATCGCGATCCGTGGACCGCGGGCGAACCCGTTCGGGGCGAGCCGTCGGCCGCGCTCGTCGTTCCCCCGACGTGGGGCGAGGGAGCGTTCCGAGAGACCGTGAGCACGTGCCGGTGGACTGCGACCGCGTTTCGATCGCGATCACGCGTCCGTGGGCTCGCCGTCCTCGCTTCGCACCTGGGCGTCGGCGCGCTCGTCCAGCCGGATGCCCGTCTTCTTCAAGATTTGCGTCGAGAACAGCGAGTCCCACTCGTCGTCGTCGACGTCCCAGAACTCCGCCATCGTCTCGCGCACCTGCTCGATGCGGCGCTCGGACTCGGCCTCGTCGCGGCCGTGGGTCATCGCGAAGAAGTTGTACGGCCACACGCCCTCGTGGCGCGGGCGGTGATAGCAGTGGGTGACGAACCCCAGCGACGCGACGGCGGGGCCGACCTCCGAGAGCAGTTCGTCGGGCACGTCCCAGACGGTCATCCCGTTCTCGGAGTAGCCGAGCGCGTAGTGGTTCGGGATGACGCCGACGCGGCGCACCTTTCCCTCCTCGTTGAAGCGCTTGATCGTCTCGATCACCCACTCGACGGGCTGGTCGATCGCCTCGGCCACGGCCGCATAGGGCGTCTCGGTGATCGGCAGGCCGCCCTGCACCTCGACGACGAGGTCGCGTTCGCGGGCGGTGATCCCGCGCTCCTCGGAGGGCTCGACCGCGGGGCCGAGGTGTGACAGGTCGAGGTCCCCGTCGTTCACGGGCCCGTCGAGCAGGAACTTCGCGCCGACGTGGAACTCCTCCCGTTTCGGGAGGTTGTACGTCTCCTGGCCGGTGGCGTCCTCGATGTCCGCGAGCACGCGCTCGACCTCGTCCTCGCTGGCTACGCTGACGACGAACCACATGTTGAGATGCGGGTGCTCGCGCTCGTAGTTGTGCGCCACCTCGCGGAAGCCGTTGACCGTCTCGGCCACCTCGTCGTAGCGCTCCTCGGGCGCGTGCATCGCCACGAGCGTCGCGGTTCCCCCGATCGCCTCGGCGTTCACGAGCGCGCCGAACCGCGAGAGCACGCCGCGCTCGTCCAGTTCGTGGACGGTCGCGAGCAGTTCGTCGGCGTCGACGTCGACGCCGCGCTCCGAGAGCGCCGCCGCGGCCGGCTCCCACGGACGCTCGGTCACCGGGAAGCCGCCCTGGAAGGCGTTGACGACGGCGCGTTCGAGCGTCGAGAGGTCGGCGTCCGTCCCGACTTGGTCCATACCTGCGCTCGGGACGCCGCGAGGATAAGCGTCGCGTTCGTGTGACCCGGTACCGGACCGCAGGTCCACTCAGGGAACGAGCGTCACGTCGGTGACGCCGTCGAGCGCGCGCACGTCCTCGCCGAGCGCTTCCTGGTCGACGCCCGCCTCGTAGTAGAAGACGAGGTCGAACGTCCCCTCGCGAAGCAGCTGCTGACACTCCCAGACGAACTCCTCGTCCTCGAGGGTGAGCCCCTGGAACTGGTTCGAGGAGAAGTCCGTGTCCTCGTTTCCGGCGTGGATGTACGACTCGCCCTTGCCGGCGTGCTCGGCGATGACCTCGTTGAGATCGACGGTGAGCTCCTGCATCTCCAGGTCCTCCTGGCCGCCCAGCGACGTGTGGACGACCAGTCCGAGGAGGTCGATGTCACCCGGCTCCAACAGCGCCTTCGTCCGCTCGTAGAGGTCCCGGTCGATGGTGTCGGTCATACGGCGGTATCGGTTCACCGGAGGGATACCGATACCGGTTTTCGTGTCGGCCGCGCCGTGCTCGCCGTTTCCCTTCCGTCGACCGCGCACGTGCTCGCGGGTCGTTCCTCCCCGTTCGCTTCGAGGCCTCGATCCGCTCGGCCTCGCACGTGCTCGCGGGTCGTTCCTCCCCGCTCGCTGTCGCGGTCTCACTGCGTTCGACCGCGCACACCCGCGTAGCTTTTTGTTCGTCTCCACCCACGTGTCCGCATGGAGCTCACGCTGAAGTTCTTCGCTACCTTTCGGGAGGCGGTCGGCTCGAAGATCGTCGACCGGTCGTTTCCGGACGCGAGCACCGTCGGGGACGTGCTCACCGCGCTCGAATCCGAGTACGACGGGCTCGCGGGCAACCTACTGGAGGACGGGGACCTCAAGCCTCAGATCAACGTCCTGCTGAACGGCCGCGAGGTCCTCCACATGGACGGCGTCGAAACCGCGGTCTCCGACGGGGACACCGTCGCCGTGTTCCCGCCGGTCGCGGGCGGCGCCGTCGACTGCGACCGCGCCGGCGACGATCCAGTCGGTTCCGGCGCGCGGGCCGACGGCGGCGACGACAGCACCGGCAGCGACGCCGGTGCCGCCGCAACGGACGGTGACGGGACCGAGACCAGAGTCGAGGCGTACCGCGGCATCTCGCGGCGCCTCGCCGTTCGGTATCTCCGGCACCTCGGCGGCGAGGCCGACGGCCCCGACGAGGAGGTTCGCGAGGTCGAAGGCGACGGCTGGCGGGCGTCCGTCCGGGCCGAGAAGATCACGCCGGTCGCCGCGATCACGATCACGGAGGTGACTGTCACCTTCGAGGGCGACCCCGCAGTGCTCGACGACCTGGTCGATCGCTTCGGACAGAAGGCGATGCGCGCCGGCGGGTGATGGCCGGTCGCGACGGCGGCGGTGGAGACCGGGACCGCCTCGGCGACACCGACCCCCAAGGCGACGAACACGGAGACGGAACCGACGACCCGGCCGATCCGTCGTACGACCCGGACACACGAGCGGTTGGACATCCGATCGATCCCAACGCGCTCCTGATCGCGGCGGCGACGGCCAGCGTCGGCGCCGGGCGCCTCCCGGAACTGCTCCGGGTCGCCGACGAGCACCTCCGGACGCGACGCGAGGAGTACGATCGGAGCTACGAGTGCGTCGACGAGGCCGACGACACCGGCGCCGCAACGTATCTCGTTCCCGACGGTCACTGGAGCGAGGTCGCCGACGAACTCGGCGTGAACCGCCGCGAGGCCGACGCGCTCCGACGGGCCCACGAGCAGCACCTCCTGCGACTCGGGACGAAACGGCGACGACGGCAGGAGTTCGAGTCGGCGGTGGAGCTTCGAGAAGCGGTCGTCATCGGGGGGTAGCCGTCCGCCAGCGGCGGTCCCCTGTCCCCGTCCCCGGGAGGTCAGCCATCCGCAACCGCGAGCCGTCTCCCGCTTCCGCTGCCGAGACCGGTGACCCCTTGAGTGCGCGCGCCGCCGCACACACATGGACAGCCGCGTTCCCCCCGACCTGCGCGACGGGATCCGCGACACGCTCCCGCTGTTGCTCGGGATCGTGCCGTTCGCGCTCGTCGCCGGCGTCGCCGGCATCGAGGCGGGACTCACCCCGCTGCAGACGGTCGGCCTCTCGGTCGTCGTCTTCGCCGGCGCCTCCCAGCTCGCCGCCATCGATCTGCTCGGGCGCGACGCCGCCCTCGGCGTCGTCGTGCTCACCGTCGTCGTCGTGAACCTCCGAATGTTGATGTACTCCGCGTCGATCGCGCCGTACTTCCGCGAGCTGTCGGCACGCGTGCGCGCCGGCTGCGCGTACGTCCTCACCGACCAGGCGTACGCACTGTCGCTGGCCCGCTACGCGGGCGATCGCGACCGCGAGACGACGACCCGGCGCCCGTACTACTACCTCGGCGTCGCGCTCACCCTGTGGATCGTCTGGCAGGCGGGGACCGTCGTCGGGGTCGTCTTCGGCGCCGCCGTCCCCGACAGCTGGCGCCTCGGCTTCGCGGTCCCGCTCGTGTTTCTCGCGCTGCTGGTCCCCGCGGTCTCGGACGTGCCGAGCCTCGGGGCCGCCGTCGTCGCCGGCGTGGTCGCGGTGCTGGGCGCCGGGCTCCCGTTCAACGCCGGGCTGATCGTCGGCGCCGTCGTCGGCGTCGCCACCGGGATCGCGCTCGATGAATCGCGGCTCGGGAGCGCCGGCGGCGGGAGCGGGGGCGGAGACGTGACCGATTCCGATCCCGCGGAGGGACACTGATGGCGACCAGCTACGGGCCGCTGTCGATCTGGGCGGTGATCGTCGCCGGCGGGCTGGCGACGTTCGCGATCCGGCTGTCGTTCATCCACCTGTTCGGGCGCGTCGACGAGGTCCCCCCGTGGCTGGAGCGCGCGCTCGTGTACGTCCCCGCCGCGGTGTTGGCGGCGCTCGTCGCGCCGGACTTCGCGCCCGCGAGCGCGACCGTCGAGGCGGCGCTGACGCCGGAACTGCTCGGCGGCGCCGCGGCGGTCGCCGCCGCCTGGCGGACGGAGGACGTGCTCTGGACGGTCGCCGCCGGAATGGTCGGCCTTCACGTCGCGCGCTTCCTGCTGTGACCTCCCGTCCCGCGACCGGGCCGGGTCGGAGACGGCGGCGATTGCCGGAGGCCGCGCGTACACCTCCCTCCCGGCGGAACGCCCGCCGATGACCGAGTCGCTGCTGGCGGCCGCGCGACGGACGCCCCGCGAGACGTGGGTGGTCGTCGGCGCCGTCTCCGCCTCGCAGTACCTCAACCACGCGTACCTCGTGTTGTTCCCGCCGATCCTCGCGGTGCTGTCGGGAGAGTTCACCGTCGGGCTGGCGGCGCTGGGCGTCGCCCTCGGCGTGCAGGGCGCGACCAACACCGCGTTTCAGCTCCCGTTCGGCCGGCTCGCGGACCGCTACGACCGAACGATCGCGCTCGGACTCTCGTCGGTGCTCGGCGCGCTCGGGGTGCTCGGCGCCGCCGTCGCGCCCACCTACGAGTGGCTGCTCGTCGCGCAGGCGGTCATCGGCATCGGCGTCGCCGGCCACCACCCGGCCCACTACCCGCTCATCTCCGATTCGACGCCCGAGGACCTGATGGGCCGGGCGTACAGCCTCTACGGCTTCGGCGGGTCGCTCGGCTTCGCGACCCCGCCCGTGCTCATCGCGGGCGTCGTCTCGGCGGGCTACTCCTGGCGGATCGGCGTCGGCCTCATCGGCGCCGTCGGCCTCGCGTACGCCCTCGCCGTCACGTGGCTGTTCGAGACCCGCGTCGGCGACACGGTCACCGCGCCGAACGTGACCGACGACGGCGACGGGGACGGCGCGGATCCGGGCGGCTCTCGCTCCCGCTCGCGCGGCTCGTGGGTCGCGCGCACGCGAGCGTACCTCCGGGAGCTCGCGGCCGCGCCGGGCGTGCTCGCGCTGGCGCTGCTGGCGCTGGTCAGCTCCACCTCGAGCTGGGGGTTCACCAGCTACGTCGTCGTCTTCCTGCAGGACGGCTACGAGCTGTCGCTGTCGCGGGCAAACCTCGCGCTCACGGGCTCGTATCTCGTCGGCGCGGTCGCCGTCTTCGTCGGCGGCGACCTCTCGGACCGCGTCAACGCCGGGCCGGTGATGATCGCCAGCTTCGCGACCGTCGGCGTTCTCGTGGGCGTGTTCGCGCTCGGGACGGTCGGCCCGCTGGCGGCCGTCGGGCTCGTCCTCCTCGTCGGCGGCGCGCGCTCGATCGCCGGGCCGGCGCGCTCGAAGCTGACCGACGCGCTCTCGCCGTCGGGCGCGACGGGGACGAGCTTCGCGATCACCACGATCGGCGTCATGCTCGGCAACGCCGTCGCGCCGCCGGCGTTCGGCTACCTCATCGAGACGGCCGGCCGCCGGGCGGCGTTCCTCGCGGTCGCCGGCGTCTCACTCCTCGCGGTCGTGCTCACCGTCTGGCTGATCGCCCGCTTCGGCGACGCCTGAGCCTGGGCGGTCGACGCCGTCGGCAGCCGACCGATCCTCGTCTCCCGCGCGGTCGCCCGCTGCGACCGCGGCGCGGCGCTCCTGCGCGACCGCGATACGCTCGTGTGCGCGGACGAAGCGGTACAGCAGCCACAGCAGAAACGCGACCGAGAGCAGGTACACGATCGCGAGGATCTGCGCCTGTATCAGGACGGCGTAGAGGCTGACGAGGACGAACAGGACGACGACTGCGATCCCGGGTCGAGAACTCAGCGACTCTCGGAGGGTGGGCGGGGACTCGCTGGACACGGACCGCGATCCTCACGGGGAGGTGATAAATCGGGGCGGTGGAATCACGAGACCGCCGAGCGACGAAGCCGTGGGTCCACTGGTCATCAGGACCTTGGACCGCGAGCGAGGGCCGTCAGGCCCGAGCGAGCGGAAGTTTTGTCATGAACGGGTTTTCAATGAGGGTTCCCGCAGGCCGCCGAAGGCGGCCGAGGAAACCCTCATCCGAAAAGCGGTTCCTAGTCGTCAGCGGGCGCGACGCCCGAGTCGCCCGCGGAAACGCCCGTGCCCGGCCCGATGTCGATACCGAGCTCGTCGAGCTTCTCGTCGGGGACGACGCCGTCGACCCAGCCGCGGACCTCGTAGTACTCCGCTTTCATCTCCGGCAGCTCGCAGTACTCGCCCTCGGAGGCACCCTGGCCGGCGATACCGCCCTCGAGGAACCGCGCGGGCAGCGAGTCGTCCGCGCCGTCGAAGCCGTTGAGATTGTTGTAGTAGCGCTCGAGCGTGTAGATCCGCTCGCCCGCCTCGAACAGGTCGTCCTCGGTCACGTCGCGGCCAGTCATGCCGTTGTACTGCATGACGTACTCCTCGATCCCCTCGGCGAAGGCGTTGAACTTGCAGATGTCGAACGAGTCCGAGATGGCGTGCAGGTCCTGGAAGGTGACCGTCAGCTCGCCTTTCCCCTCGTGCTCGTAGGGGTCGACCTTCTGCGGGATGCCGAGGATCTCCGCCGAGGGCGTGTACGCGCGCAGGTGGCACGCCCCCCGGTTGGAGGTCGCGTACGCGATGCCCATACCCTTCATACAGCGCGGGTCGTACGCCGGGATCGTCTGCCCCTTGACCGCCAGCGAGTTGTCGTGGGCGTCGAAGCGCTCTGCGAGGCCGTTGGCGCCCTCGGCGAGCGCGTCGGGGAGTTCGCCGTCGCGGTGGGCGACCTCGTCGATGAGGTCGATCATCCGCTCGGTGTCGCCCCAGTCGAGCTGCTCGTCGAGGTCGTCGAGCTTGCCCTCCTCGGACATCTCCATCGCCATGGCCATCATGTTGCCCATCTCGATGGTGTCGACGCCCATGTCGTTGCACCGCTCGATCATGACCGCGATCTCGTCGCGCTCGGTGTGTGCGGAGTTGGGGCCCAGCGCGTACGCCGACTCGTACTCGTAGGACTCGGTGCGGACGTTCAGCTCCTCGCCTTTGTGCATCACCGAGACCTCGACTTCCTTCTTGCAGGCGACCGGGCAGGAGTGACACGTCGGCTCGTCGACGAGGATGTTCTCGCGGACGTTCTCTCCGGAGACGCGCTCGGCGTCGATGTCGGCGCCCTCGGCGTCGCGCATCGCGGCCGTGGACGTGTACTTCCCGTTTTTCGTCGGGAGGCCGTCCATCTCCTCGCCCGCGTTCATCAGGACGTTCGTGCCGTACAACGAGAGGCCGCCCTCGTTGGGCGCGGTCACGTCGGACTCCTGGATGACCTGCATCGCCTGCTGATACCCCTCCTGGAACACGTCGGGCTTCTCCGGCTTGGGCATCTTGGTGCCCGATTTGACGACGACCGCCTTGAGGTTCTTCGAACCCATCACCGCGCCGGTGCCGCCGCGACCGGACGCGCGGTCGTCCTCGTTGATGATGCAGGCGTACTTGACGCCGTTCTCGCCGCCGGGACCGATCGCCATCACCGAGACGTTGCGGCCGACGGTGCCGTCGACCTCCTCGCCGAGGGTGTCGATGGTGTCGTGGACGCCCTCACCCGCCACGTGGGAGGCGTCGCGCAGTTCGACCTCGCCGTCCTCGACGACGGCGTACACCGGGTCGTCGCTGGCGCCGTCGAAGACGAGGCCGTCGAAGCCGGACCACTTCAGTCGCGCGCCCGACCAGCCGCCGTGGTGGCTGTCGGTGACGGTGCCCGTCAGCGGGGATTTCGTGACGACCGCGATCCGGCCGCTCATGACGGTCTGGGTCCCCGTGAGCGGACCGTTCATGAACGCCAGCCGGTTGTCCGGCCCCAGCGGATCCACGTCCGGTCCCGCCTCGAAGACGTACTTCACACCGAGGCCGCGCGCGCCGATATACTTCTTCGCGTCCTCATCGTCGATACCCGCGTACGATACGTCGCCCGCCGAGAGGTCCACGTGTGCGACGTGGTCCTGAAAGCCACCGAGGTCTGTCATGGTTAATCTACGTTAGTTATATGGGACTGGATTCTGTTAGCCGTTGCCACACCGGAGTAACCATAGTTGATTACGTCAACCGATCGCCGTCCACGTCGAGATGTGAGGTTTTTTGCCGTGCAGTCGCCGGATCCGATCGATGGACCCCCGCGTTCGGCGGTTCGCCATATTTGCCGCGGTGACGGCTCTCGTCGTTACCTCGTCGCTCGTGCCGATGTCGACGACCGCCGATCGGGCGTCCACGGTCGACATGGTGCCGCTGCCGTCGGGGACCGATAAACTGCTCCACGGAGTCGGCTACGCCGCCGTCGCGTACACCCTGAGGCGAACGCTCCCGGCGCGGTTTCGGCGCGACGGGAACGATCTCCGACCCGACGGAACCGACCCGTCCATCGTCGCGCTCGTCGGCGTCGCCGCGACGGCGACAGCGATCGGCGCGGGCGTCGAGGTCGTGCAGGGTGCCGTCCCCGGGCGCGACCCGTCGACATTGGACGCCGTCGCGAACGCGGTCGGCGCCGCAGTCGGCGTTGTAGTGTGGTGGTGGCGCGAGACGTACCGATCGCGCCGCGGGACGTGACGGAGCTGGCGCCCGGGGATACGACGACGACACGTGAGCGAAGCGGTTTTCCGCGGCTGCCGCCCACATCGGACAATGAGCCAGCCGAGCCCCGAGGTCTACGAGCGAGACCGCGGGATGGACGCCCACAACGCGGTCATGCGCGACATCCGCGCCGAGCGCGACGAGACGTACGACGCCCACGAGCCCACCCGCGTGTGGCTCGACGAGGACAACACCCCCGACGGCGTCAAGAGCAGCCTCACGATCATCCTCAACACCGGCGGCTGTCGGTGGGCCCGCGCCGGCGGCTGTACGATGTGCGGCTACGTCGCCGAGTCCGTCGAGGGCGGTAGCGTCTCCCACGAGGCGCTGATGGACCAGATCGACGTGTGTCTGGAGCACGAGGCGGAGAACGCGGACGAGCCCGCGGAGCTGATCAAGATCTACACCTCCGGCTCGTTCCTCGACGAGCGCGAGGTGCCGGCCGAGAGCCGCCGGGCCGTCGCCGAGACGTTCGCCGACCGCGAGCGCATTGTCGTCGAGTCGCTCCCCGACTTCGTCTCCGCGGAGAAGCTCTCGGAGTTCACCGACCACGGCCTCGAAACCGACGTGGCGGTCGGGCTCGAGACCGCAACCGACCGCGTCCGCCACGACTGCGTGAACAAGTACTTCGCCTTCTCGGACTTCGAGGACGCCTGCGCGGAGGCCGCGGACGCCGGCGCCGGCGTGAAGGCGTACCTCCTGATGAAGCCGCCGTTCCTCGCGGAGTCGGAGGCCCTCGACGATATGGTCTCCTCGGTCGAGCGCTGTGCCGCGGTCGACAACTGCCACACCGTCTCGATGAACCCCTGCAACGTCCAGCGGTACACGATGGTCGACGAGCTCCACTTCCGCGGCGGCTACCGGCCGCCGTGGCTGTGGTCGGTCGCCGCCGTGCTGGAGCGCACCGCCGACGCCGACGCGATCGTCGTCTCGGACCCGGTCGGTGCCGGCTCCGACCGCGGTCCCCACAACTGCGGCGAGTGTGACGACCGCGTCCAGACGGCGATCAAGGACTTCGACCTCCGGCAGGACCCGTCGGTGTTCGATCAGGTGGCCTGCGACTGTGAGCGCACCTGGGAGCTGGTGTTGGAGGAGGAAACCGGGTTCGATCAGCCGCTGGCGCGCTGAGTCCGGATCCGACCCCGTCGGGTCGAGGACCTCGACCGCACGGACTGTCGAGCCACGGCACCGATCGGCTCGCGAGTCGAAGATCCCCGAATGTCGGCGTCCTAAGCGAGTCGGGGACCGTTTCCGTCGCCGTCAGACGTCTGGCATACAGTTATGTATATTGACACCGTATGACACGAACATGGAGATAGTCGACCGAGCGATATTCACCTGCGACGACTGCGGGGCATCGGCGCCGTCGTTCGGGATCGAGTACGACGGCCTCGGCTATCCGGTGTGCCCGGGATGCGGGACGGTCGTCGGACCGCTCGATCGGCACCGCGCCGGCGGCGAGTCCGTCGCGGCCGGGCGGCCGCAGTAAGCGGACGGGTCGCCGTATCGGACGTCCGCAGCTCAGGCGTCGATCGACTCGTCGCTGCCGACGTCGACGGCCCCACACGAGCTGCCGTCGCCGTCGTCGTCCACCGTGCCGTCCGCCACCGTCACGTTCCGCCGCTCGATCCGCGACTCGGTGAGGACGAACGCGTCGCCCGTCACGGACACTCGCGAGTCGACGAACTCCCCGTCGACGTAGTCTGCGTGCAGTCCGTCCCGGTCGGCACCGGGCTGGTGGATACACATCTCGCGGAAGGACAGCCCCGTCCGGTCCGACGCCTGAATGGCGCCGCCGCCGCTGGCGTCGCCGGTGATGGTGATGGAGTCGCAGACGAACGGCCCGCGCTGACTCTCGGCGCCGGCGGCGCGCTTGATGCGGATCCCGTTCACGTCGTCGGCGTCGACGCGGATCAGGCAGTTCCGCACCGTCCCCCCGCCCAGCTCGGAGGCGAACGTGATCCCGCCGTCGCTGGAGGTGACATCCAACATCTCGACGACGCAGTCCTCGACGAGCACCGAGTGGCCCGCGCGCAGGCGGATCCCCCGCATGTTCTCGCCGGCCCCGGTGGCGTCGTCACAGCGGACGTGGACGCCGCGGACGATCGCATCGTCGGCGACCTCGACGCGAACGCCCGCGATGCCGTTGTTCCGGTAGCGGCCGCCGATCACGTGGACGCTTCCCTCCGGCGGGTTCGCGTACAGGCCGTTGTCGGGGAAGCCGTCGATCCGGCAGTCGACGAACGACACGTCGCCGCGGTTGCTGTCGCCGACCTCACAGCCCGTCACCTTGGTGTCACCCGGCGCACCGTCGGGGAGGGAGAGCCGCCTGACCATCCCCGAACCGCCCGACCCGGTCACGTCGACGCGAACGAGGTCCTGTTCGACGTCTGCCTCTCCCCGGACCGTGACGTCCTCGACGAGGACGGCGTCGTTCGCACGCGCGAGCAGCGGGCGCCCGCCGGTGTTCTCGGCGGTGAAATCGAAGGTGAGGCCCCGGCAGAACGCCGCGTCTATCGGCTCGGACCAGCCGAACCCGAACAGCACGTCGTCGTTGCCGTCCGGCGGAACGACCGTCGCGCCGTCGCCCACGAGGCCGATCCGCGAGGCGTCGTCGGCCGCGACCGATCCCTCGAGGCGGTACGTGCCCGGCGGGAGATACAGGAGCGTCTCATCCCCGATGGCGCCCTCGAACACGTCGTCGATCGGCGTCTCTCCCGTCGGGTCCGCGCCCGCATCGACGAGGTCGACCACGTCGTCGAACCCCCATTCGTTGGCGAGCTGTCCGGGCGTCGATCGCTCGGTCGTTCGGGTCGACTCTCCGGTCGGAGTCGGGGTCGGTGTACCGTCCTCGCGCGGCCCGGGGTCGGTCACCGACCCGCAGCCCGCGAGACCGACGCCCGCCGAAAGGACGGCGAGCCGACGGAGGAGGGATCGTCGGTCGTCATTCACGGCCGAACATCCGGCCCGCATCCGGATTGTTATACGGCTATCAGCGTGGGTAAGCAGTTACTGACACCGGTCATCTCAGCCCGCAGTCCACGGGTAACTAACCCGTCGTCTCCGGGCGGTTCTTCCGGAAGTACGACCGGCTTACCGCGGTCGGCCACGGCGCCGCAGTCGGCTACTCAGCGAACGCGCGGAGGACACCCTGCCCGTCCGTCCCGCCCACGTCGGGGAGGGTCGCGCGCTCGGGGTGGGGCATCATCACCGCGACGGTCTCGCGGGCGCCGAGCAGGCCCGCGACGTTGGCGGTCGACCCGTTCGGGTTCGCCTCGTCGGTGACGGTCCCGTCGGCGTCGCAGTAGCGGAAGAGGACCCGGTCCTCCGCCTCCAGCGTCTCGAGACGGTCCTGCCGGATCTCGAAGCGGCCCTCGCCGTGGGCGATCGGCACCTCGATCACGTCGCCCTCGTCGTAGGCCGCGGTCCAGGGGGTGTCCGCGCGCTCGACGCGCAGGTGGACGTGCTCACACTGGAAGCGCGCCGAGCGGTTCGTCGTGAACGCGCCGTCGGTGAGCCCGGCCTCACAGCCGATCTGGGCGCCGTTGCAGACGCCGAGCACGGGCGTTCCAGACTCGGCCGCGTCGCGGACGTCCGCCATGATCGGCTGCCGGGCGGCCATCGCGCCGGCGCGGAGGTAGTCGCCGTACGAGAAGCCGCCGGGGACGACGATCCCGTCGGCGTCGTCCGGAAGGCCGTCCGCGTGCCAGACGCGCTCGGCGTCGACGCCGAGGTGCGCGAGCGCGCGGACGGCGTCGCGATCGCAGTTCGAGCCGCCGAACTGGATCACCGAGACCGTCATTCGCGTTCCTCGACCGCCACCTCGTAGTCGTGGATGGTCGGGTTCGCGAGCAGCCGGTCGGCCATCTCGCCGGCGCGCTCGCCCGCCTCGTCGGCGTCGGCGGCGTCCAGGTCGATCTCGAAGCGGTCGGCCGAGCGCAGGTCCGCCAGCTCGAAGTCGAGCCGTTCGAGCGCCCGCTGTGTCGTCTCAGCCTCCGGGTCGAGCACGCCGTGCTTCAGGCGGACCGTCACCGTGGCGGTGTAGCCGGTCATCGTTCGACTCTGCGAGTTCATGCGCAAAATCCGTTTCGGGACGGATTCGATATCCACGTTCGTGTACGGCGGTCGTCGCGCGGAGCGACACGTGTTTACTCGCCGGAGGGCAACCGGTCGGTATGACCGCGGCCGACCGCCCGAATCCGAGACGCTGGGACACCGAGATCGTCGTTGTCGGGGACGACGCGACGGGATTGGTCGCCCGCGTCACCTCGCTTTTGTTCGAGCGGGGATGCAACATCGAGGATCTGGACCAGGACGTCCGCGACGACGTCTTTCGGATGCGCCTGCACGCCGACACCGACGGAATGGTGTGTAAGCCCGCGACGCTGGAGGAGGACCTGCGGGACCTCGGAGCCGAACTCGGGGTCGACATCCGGGTGCGTCTCGCGGACGCCGGCGCGGCGCGCAAGGCTGCGCTGCTCGTGACGAAGGAGGACCACGCCCCGCGCGCCGTGCTCGAGGCGTGCGAGGACGGCACCCTCGACGCGGAGGTGCCGGTGATGATCGGCAACCACGACACGCTCCGGTCGCTCGCCGACGAGTACGACGTGCCGTTCGTCGACGTGGGCGACGACGGCGGCTCCCACGACGAGCGCGAACTCCTGCGCGTGCTCGACGAGTACGACGTCGACTGTCTGGTGCTCGCGCGGTTCATGCGCATCCTCTCGCCGGAGATCGTCTTCCGCTACGAGGGGCGGATCCTCAACGTCCACCCGTCGCTACTGCCGTCGTACCCCGGCGCGGAGGCGTACCGGCAGGCCGTCGAGGGCGGCGCGCGCGTCCACGGCGCCACCGCCCACTACGTGACGACCGATCTCGACCAGGGACCGATCATCGCCCAACGGGCGTTCTCCGTCGCCCCCGACGACGGCCCGGCGGATCTGAAAAAGCGTGGCCAGCCGCTGGAGGCCGAGGCGCTCGTCGCCGGCCTCCGGGCACACCTCGACGACGCCGTCGTCGTCCGGCGCGGCCGCACCCACTTCCGCGAGGGCGTCGACCCGGACGCCTACGATCTGGGCGGCGTCGCGGCGGGACCGGACTGAGAGCGGCCGCCGGCACTGTTTAGCGGCCCCGACCCGTTCACCCGGACACTCATGTCGGAGCGTACCGGTGCGTCGGGGACCGTCGACGCCGCTCTGACGCTGTTTCTGTTGCTCGTGGCGCTCGTCGCGCTGGCGCTGCTGCTGTACTACACGACCGACCTGCTCGCCTCGTTGCCCGATCCGCTGCCCGCCTCGTGAGAGAGCCCGGGTCGACCGCCGACACCGCCAACCCGGTCGACCGCTCAGAGGTCGCGGACGGCGTCGACAGCGTCGCCGACGGCCGGCGCGTCGAACCAGTCCGTGCCGGTGTACGCGTTCGTCCCCGCGGCGTACATGTCCGCGACGCGCTCGATCACGTCCGGATCGAGCGCCGGGGGTTCGACCGCACACAGCGGCCGCCAGTCGGCGACGCCCTCCTCGCCCGCGCGCGCTTTCGCGTCGCTCACGGCATCGACCCACTCCGGCGCGATCCGTTTGTAGTGCTGGCGGACGACCTCCTTGGACACCTCCTGACCGTCGTACGCGAAACGGTTCTCGTCGAACGTGCCGACCACGTCGGCGACGCGCACCTCGCCGTCGGCGTACACGCACTCGATCTTGCCGTCCTCGTGGACGAACCCGGCTTCGGCGGCGCGCTCGGTGACCAAGTCGTTCACCTCGCGGGCGACCGACTTCAGCTCCGACAGCGACGCCGCGCCGGCGATCCGGTCGGCCTCGTCGGCGTCGAGATAGCGGTCCTGCTCCTCGTACTTCGTGGAGAACTCCACGACCGGCTCCGGAAGCTCGACGACCTCGGCCGGCCAGTCCTCGAGATCGAGGCCCACGTCGCTCGGGGCCGCACGCGATCGGAGGCTGGAACCGACGGGAACGGTGTTGCGGAAGACGATCTCGAGGGGAACGACGGAGCCGGCGGCCTCGCGGGCTTCCCCGTGAAACGCGTCGTAGTCGTACGCGCCGTCGACGAAGGGGAGATCCGGCACCGTCGCCAGCTCGATGGCGAGTTCGCGGGGCGGTTCCTCGAGGGCCGACAGCGGCTCGGCGTCCGGGCCGACCCCGCGGTAGTGGGTCGGAACGCCCGCCTCCTCCAGCAGCTCGAAGTTGTCCGCGCCCATCGTGCACAGGGACGCCCCCTTCCCCGGGATCGGGTCGGGCATCTTCCCCCAATCGAAGACAGAGTAGTCGTCGGTGAAGGCGAACCGGCCGGCGCCGAGGTCGTCGGCGGTCGGCTCGCGCTCGACGACGAACTCCTTGACGCTCGTCATGGTCGGTGGCGCGCACGCGGGGGGCAAGAATCCTTCCACTCTCGTGCGTATCTCGACGGGATCAAGTCCTCAGGTATCCACGTTCGTGGGTCGGCTGCGGCCGCTACTCGTCCGGCACGACCTTGCCGGGGTTGAGCGTCCCGTTCGGGTCGAGCGCCCCCTTGACCGCCCGCATTGCCCCGACCGCGGCGGCGTCGTGTTCCCGTTCCAGGTACTTCCGTTTGCCCGCGCCGATGCCGTGTTCGCCGGTGGCGGTACCGCCCAGCTCCAGCGCGCGCTCGACCAACTCGCCGTAGGCGGCCTCCGCGCGCGCGACCTCGTCCGGGTCGTCCGGGTTCTGCAGGACGAAGTAGTGGAGATTGCCGTCGCCGGCGTGGCCGAAGCACGGAACGAACAGGTCGTACTCGTCGGCGACGTCTTTCACCGCCCGGATCATCTCCGGATACGAGCCGATCGGGACGGTCACGTCGCCCGGTTGGCCCATCTCGCGGTCGGGGTCGTACGCCTCCGCCGCGTAGGTGATGTCCTTGCGCGCCTGCCACAACGCCTCCATTCGCTCGCCGCCGGCCATCTCGAACTCCTCGACGCCGTGGGCCTCGAAGACGGCCCGACAGAAGTCGATCTCCTCGTCGATCCCGTGGTTCGCGTGGAACTCCACGAAGACCATCGGGCGCTCGGGGAGGTTCGCGTCGCTGTAGTCGTTCGCGAGCATCGCCGTCTCGGCGTCGAACAGCTCGATCTTCGCCACGTCGACGCCGGCGGTGACGGCGTCGGAGATGGCGGCGGTCGCGTCGTCGAGCGTCGGGAAGGTGGCCCGGCCGCCCCTGATCTGCTCGGGTCTGCCCGCGAGTTCGAGCGTCGCGCGCGTGACGATCCCGAGGGTCCCCTCGCTGCCGACGATCAGTTCCTTCAGGTTGTACCCGGAGGACGACTTCGCGGCCGTCGAGCCCACGGTCGTGACGGACCCGTCCGCGAGGACGACCTCCAGTTCGAGCACCCAGTCCGCCACCTCGCCGTACTTGACCGTCCGCATGCCGGAGGCGTCGGTGGCGATCATGCCGCCGACCGTGGAGATGTCGCCCGAGGAGGGAAGCGGCGGGAAGAACAGGCCGTGCGCCGCGACCGCCTCGTCCACGTCGGCGCCGATGGCGCCCGGACCCACGTCGACCTGGAGGTCGTCCGGACGGATCTCGTGGACCGCGTCCATTCGGGTCACGTCCAGGCTGATGCCCGCATGGAGCGGCGCCGCACCGTCCTCCAGTCCGGTTCCGGCCGCGTACGCCGTCACGGGGACGCCGCGCTCGTCCGCGGCGGCGACGACGGCCGACACGTCCGCGGTCGACTCCGGGTACACGACCGCGTCGGGGCGAACCGCGTCGGCATCGTCGGTGGCGTAGTCGGTCGCGTGCTCGTCGCGGTCGGCGTCGCCGAGGCTGACCTCGCCCGCGAGTTCGAGGTCCGCGAGGAAGCCGACGCCGTGGCGGAGGTGATCCGGCGGCCCGTCCGTCGCTCTCTCCCGTGTCATTGTCTCACTCGCGTACCCGCGCGGTCATCAACGCGTCGGTGCGACGGGTCCCACACCGGATCGACTGCCGTGTGGCTCCCCGCTACGTTTACTCGGGGCGCCGAGAGAGCCCGCACATGGCGACGCAACCGAGGGCGGGCGAGATGCTGGTCGGCGCCTACCTCAAACTCATCGAGGAGTGCGAGGTCGTCGCGTACGGACAACACTCCCCGCTGGAGGGCGAACAGACGGAGGTCGACGTGATCGGCATCCAACCGAGCGGCGACCGGGAGGTCATCACCTGCGAGGTCGCGACCCACCTCCGCGGCCTCGGCTACGGCACCGCCGCGGAGAACGGCGAGCGGGTGGCGAGGAAGTTCGAGCGCGCGCAGCGGTACGTCGACCGCGTGTTCGGACCCGCCGAGACGCACCGGTTCCAGTTCTGGAGCCCGAACGTTCCGCCGGCGTCCGAGGCGACCCTCCGGGAGGTCGCGACCGACTTCGACGCGCGGACGGACGCCGAACTCGAATTGGTCGTCAACGAGGGGTACGCCGACCGCGTCGACGAGCTGCGGGCGGCGGCGGCCTCAACGTACGCACAGCGGAACGAACTGGCGTTCCGGTTCCTCCAGATACTGGAGCACGTCCGGAAGTGAGGCGACGGTGGCCGCGACCGCCCCGTTTTTCACGCCGTACCGACACCGGTACCACGATGACGCGACCGTCAGCGGCCGACCTCGACCCCGACGACCTCGGGTTCGAGCACGTCCCCGAGACCGACCAGTCGTTCGAGAACGCGCTGGCGACGGCGCGCGACGGGACCCGGCTGACGGTCGACGACGCGGTCGAACTGCTCACGACCGGCAGCGACACGACGGGTATCGACCGGGAACGCAAGGAGGCGGTGCTGGAGGCGGCCGACCGCCGGCGCGCCGAGGTCGTCGGCGACGAGGTGACGTTCGTCGCGAACCTCAACAACAACGTCACAACCGCCTGCAACACGGGCTGTCTGTTCTGCAACTTCAAGGACACCGCCCACCAGTTCGAGGCCGACCACGACGGCGAGCACGCGGGGTTCACGAAGACGCCGGCGGAGTCGCGAGCGGCGGTCCGGGCGGCCGTCGAGCGCGGCGTCTACGAGGTCACGTCCGTCTCCGGACTGCACCCGGCGTTCGCGCTGAACGACGAACACCACGAGATCCTCCGCGGGATCGACGACGCCGCGAGCGCGGCGAACTACAAGCCGCCGGAGACGTACGCGACCGATCCGGGCACCTACGTCGAGCAGCTGGAGGCGATGAGCGTCGACGGCGTCCACCTCCACTCGATGACGCCCGAGGAGGCGTACCACGCCCGCCGCGGCACCGACTGGGACTACGAGCGGGTGTACCGTGAACTCGCCGAGGCGGGGCTCGACTCGGCGCCCGGGACGGCCGCGGAGATCCTCGTCGACGAGGTCAGGGACGTGATCTGCCCCGGGAAGATCGACACCCGGGGGTGGATCGACGCGATGGAGGGCGCGATGGCCGCCGGCCTCGACACCACCGCGACCATCATGTACGGCCACGTCGACAACGAGATGCACCGCGCGATGCACCTGAAGCGGGTGCGCGACCTGCAGGACCGCACCGGCGGCATCACGGAGTTCGTCCCGCTCTCGTTCGTCCACGAGCGCACGCCGCTGTACGAGCACGGGGTCGTCGACGGGGGCGCCACCGACGCCGAGGACGAACTCCTGATCGCGGTCTCCAGACTGTTCCTCGACAACGTCGAGAACATCCAGACCTCGTGGGTGAAGTACGGCGACGGGAAGGCGCTGAAGACGCTCTCGTGTGGCGCGAACGACTTCATGGGCACCATCCTCTCCGAGGAGATCACCAAACGCGCGGGCGGCTCCTACGGCGAGTTCCGCAGCTTCGACGACTACGTCGAGTTGATCACCTCGGTAGGTCGAGTTCCCGTCGAGCGCTCGACCGACTACCGCGAGCGCCGCCGGATCGATCCCGACGACGGCCCCCCCTTCGGCCCGAGGCTCGGCCCGAAGGCCGACGGGACGCCGCTCCTGAGCGAACGCGAGCGCGCGGAGCGGGCGGGAGAGACGGCGACGGCCGACGACTGACTCGCCTCACGTTTTCCCGACTGACCGCGGCGCGCGAGGCCGAGCGTAACGAGGCCTCGATACGAACGGCGAACCCAGTGAGCCGTAAGTCGCACACGGGTCAGTCCGGCCGCGACGATCGCCCGTCCGAGCCACGGGCGGGACTGAAAGGGGCCGGGGACTTTCGCGGTCCTCGTCGCGGTCGATGCCGCAGTAACCGCACCGCGGATGTCTCCACCGACGAAACCGAGGCCTAGTCCTTCCCGAACCGGATCCCGTCGTCCACGAGCCGATAGTTCCGTTCCCGGTCGATACGCTCGGCGAGCCAGTCGACCTCGTACACCTGCGCCGCCAGCTCGATGTAGAGGTCGCGCCACGCGATGGCGTAGATGGGCGACTGCCCCCACGCGCGCAGCTCCGGCACGAACTCGTCGTAGATCTCCGCGCGCTCCTCGGCGTACTCCAGGAAGTCGACCGCGACCTGAGCCGCCTCGGACTCGTCTGCGGCGTCCGCGAAGCCGTCCTCCAGCGCCTGTCGGTAGCCCGCGACGGCGCGTCGGATGTCCTGCTCGGCGGCGCCGTCGTCGTCGGGGAGCGATTCGAGCACGCCGCGCGGGATACCGAGGTCGAGGTCCACGTCCATGCCTCCGGATTCGGCGGGCGCGAGTAAAGACTTCCGTCGGGCGGACCCGGTCCGTCCGGCGATTCCGGCCGCAGATCCGATCACTCCCCGTCGAGGAACCGCGACAGGGCAGCCGTACACGACACGCACAACAGCACACGGATCTCCCCGTCGGGAGCGATCCCGTCGACGGCGGCGTACTCGTCGCCTGGCCGTACCGTCGTCCCGCAGCGGTCGCACTCGTGAGGGTTTCGGAGCATCGCTATCCTCCCGGTCGCGTCGCTACCGCCGGCGAGATCAGATGTACCCCAAGGTGCTGGCGACGAGCCCGATGACGAACAGCGCTACCGCCACCGCGGTCAATTCCATGCGCGTCGACCCTTCGCCGCCGGTGCCGCCGATGCGCAAAACGATCGCCAGTCCGGCGAGCGCCACGACGAGCACCACGACGCTGTACACCGTATTCAGGAGTGTCGAAACCATAATTCGCGGCTCGCCCCGGCACCTAATAAAAGCCCGTGCCGAGACGGGCCGTTCCGGGGTCAACGACCCGTCTTCAGGGCGTCCACGCCGGTGCCGCGGGGCGAATATATATCCGGACGGGCCGCCGACGCCGGGGTATGCGAATGGAGCTGCGCGTCTGCAAGCACTGTCTCGCCGGCGAGCACGGGAACCCGTCGAAAACCGAGGTCTCGAAGGACATGGTCGAGTGCGCCGAGACCGTTCGCGAGTACAAGGACCTCATCGGACTGGACAGCATCTACATCACGAAGGTCACAGAGGGCGACAGCGGCGCCGCCCAGGCGCTGCCGGCGGTCGTCGCCAGCATCGAGGGGAACCAGATCCAGCTGTCGGACACCCAGCTCGTGATGGAGGACGACGACGGGAACATGCTCGTGTACCCCGAGCCGAAGGACATCCTGGAGGTGCTCACACGAAACGTCGAGCAGATCAACACCCACACGAGCAACGACGTGACGGTCGATCTGAGCGAGGAGGCGCTGCGCCTCGGCGTCGAGGCCTGACCGGATCGCCCGTCGTCCGCGTTGAGCGTTCTCGATCGGTCGTTCGGTCCATCGACACGTCCCGCTTTCTGAGCCGGTACTCCTCGTCCGCGAGCGTCGCGCCCGTCGCCTTCGGGAGCGGACGCGACGACCGGGGCGTGAGCACTCGGTCGGTTCTCGCCGTCGGAGGAGAAGAGAGGGAGAGTCCGTGCGGTGCGGGCCGATGCCCGCCTCAGTCGTCGGATTCGACGTGCCCGCCGTCGGTGGCGGTCGCCGGCTCCGAGGCCTCCTGCTCCAGCTGCTTCTGCCAGCGGACGCGCAGCAGGTTGCCGTACATCTGGAGGACGAGCCCGAGCAGCAGCACGAACACGCCCATGTTGATACCGACGGTCAGCAGGATGTCGGCCGGCCCCCCCCCGATCGCGAGCTCGCGGGGGACGGGGTACCCCTCGTCGAACAGGCTGCCGAGCAGGACCGACACGATGCCGATCACCGTCATCGCGCCGACGATCGTCGACGCCATGTTCCAGGACGGGGAGAGTTCGAGCCGCTCGATACCCGTTCCCTCGGTGTCGTCGTCGTGATCCTCGGGGATCATCGACTTCGGAATGAACGCCTTCACCTCCACCGGGTACAGCGCCGGGTGGAAGCCGTGCTCGAAGATGTGGAACATGACGCCCATCAGCATGATGACGCCCAGCAGGCCGTGGAACGTGACGAACGCAGCGGCGGCGGTCTTCGTCGCCATGATGTCCATCACGCCCGTCTTCGACCAGATGAGGATCCCCGAGACCGTCAGCAGCGCCAGCTCGATCGCGAAGATGAACACGACGCCCTTGCCGATGTAGGTGAGCAGCGGGATCTCGTCGGCCGTGCCGCCCGCGAACTGGCGGGCGTTCTGGTGGCGCTCGTCGGCGTTCCCCAGGAGGAACTGCACGTCCTGGATGAACGCGTCGAAGTCGCCCTTCGACGGCAGGATCTCCCGGAAGTTGCCGCGGCCGGTGTCGGTCGTCACCATCATCAGCATCCAGAAGACGATGAGCGCGAGCAGCCCGCCGCCGGCGATGCGGTGGACGGCTGAGACGCCGGAGGCGCCGCCCATGAGCCCGACCATCCACCACAGTTCGTCGTTGAACATGAGGCTGTACCCCGAGAAGAACAGCACGAACACGTCCAGCGCCAACAGCGTGTGGAACGTGGTCGTCATCCTGCTGAACTTCCCGTGATCGAGCTGCGTCATCGGCTCTCACCTCCGTCGGTCGCGACGGTGTCGTCGCCCGTCGCGGCCTCGTCGTCGGTCGCGACCTCGTCGGCCACGCGCCCGCCGTCGGCGGCGACGGCGCTGGAGCCCGAGTCGCCGGGCTGGCGCATCCGGCCGGCGAGCCGACGGAACGCGCCCCAGTGAAGGAACACCATGAACAGGATGAACACGCCCATGATCACGTCAGCCGCGTGCGTGATCGCGATCAGGAAATCGAGCCACGCGACCTGGTTACCCGAGGTCCAGTCGGAGCCGACGCCGGCGTTGGCGCCCTCGGCGACGGGCTGGATACGGAACAGTTCCTCGTAGAACACCGCGAAGTCCGCGGCCCACCACAGGATCAGCGCCGTCACCGCGAGCGCGACGACCGCGTTGATCGCGATCGCCGTCCGCGGGTACCCCTTGGTCTCCGGAAGGTGCTCTCGGTAGCTCATGCGTTGCTCCCCTCGAACTCGTCGGCGTCCTCGCCGAAGATGATCTCCATGGCGACGCCGTTGAAGAACGAGTCGGAGCCGCGCCGGTCGAGCTCGTTCGAGATCTCCTCGGCGTCGCCCACGAGCAGCGCGTCGGTCGCGCACTCCTCGGCGCAGGCGGGCCCCTTGCCCACGTCCTGGCGCTCCTCGCACATCGTACACTTGTCCATCGTGCCGCCGTTGCCGAACAGCCGCGCGGTGCCATCGTCGGAGCCGGGGAACTGCGGCGCCCCGAACGGGCACGCGGACAGGCAGTACTGACAGCCCACACAGAGGTTGTCGCGCACGTCGACGAACCCGTCGTCCTTCTTGATCAACGAGTCCGTCGGGCACACCGAGACGCACGGCGCCTCCTCGCAGTGGTAACACTGCATCGGGATCGCCGTCTCGCCCGGCGAAGCACCCTCCTGCCCGAGCGCGCCGCCGCTGTTGGTGTTGTACCGCTCCATCGGCTCGGCGGGCTGGCCCTCCAGCATCGTCGAGATGCTGATTCGCTGTTCGTCTCTGGGCACGTCCCACGTGCGTTTGCACGCGACGACGCACCCGCCGCAGTCGATGCAGGCTTCGACGTCCGGGAAGATCCGAGCCCCGTCGCCGGTGCTCATCACCCCCTGACTCATCACCTGCTTGCTGGTTTCGTTAGTTGCCATTGGGAATCACTGAACCGTGCTGCTGTCGCGGACGTCGAAGTCCTTCTGCCGGCCGAAGCCGTCGCGGTCCTGCGGGAACTCGTACGACTCGATGTCGACGACGTTCTCCGAGAGCCCGTCCTCCTCGACGGGCCGCATCGACAGCTCCTCGACCACCGATGGCGTCGCCGGCTGGAGCCGGACCATCGACGCCTTCGTCTCCTGCATCTGCGTCTCCACGTCGTAGCCGCGGGAGGTGATCGCGTTCACCGGCTCCCCGATGGCGTACGGCACCGTCCCCTCGGGGTAGCGGTCCTCCAGCGACTCGCCTTTGAACATCCCGCCCCAGTGGAACGGGAAGAACGTCTCGCTGTCGTTCGGGCGGTGGGTGACGCGCGCCTTCACGAGGATCGACCCGCGGTCGGTCGTCGACGCGACCACGAGATCGCCGCCGTCGACACCCAGCCGTTCGGCCATGTCCGGGTTGATCTCCACGTACATGTGCGGCTGGAGGTCGGCGGTGTGTTTGTTCGAGCGCGTCTCCGAGCCGCCGCCCTGGTGTTCGACCTGGCGGCCGCTCGTGAGGATCGTCCACTCGGCGTCGCCCGACTGCTCCTCGAAGGCGCCGGCGTCGGTGAGCCGCTGCATGGAGTCCTCCTGGACCGTCGAGTTGTTCTGATCGAGCCGGTAGAAGTTCCGCTGTTGCCCGTTCGACGGCCACTGCTCCACCAGGTCCGGCCGCGGGCTCTCGATCGGCTCGCGGTGGACCGGCGTCGTGTCGAGGAAGCTCCAGACGACGCCGCGGGCGCGGCCGCGCCCGGTCGGCGCGTCCGGCTGCGGGTTGTCGAACTGGCCGTAGAAGTCCGTGTCGTAGTCGGCCCAGTCGTACGTCTCGTTCATCGCCTCGGCCGCGTCCGCTACCGAACTGTCCGGGTCGAGCGCGTACTCGTACGGGATCGTCAGCGCGTCCGCGTTCGAGGGGTCGTCCGGCATCGTCGTCGCGAAGCCGGGGTACTGCGGGACGCCCTCGACCTCGCTGTCGTGCCAGTCGGGCTCGTAGGAGTCACGCAGCAGGTTCAGCCCCGCCTCCTCGCCCATCTGGTCGACCGTCTCCTGCATCGGGTACGGCTCGTCGGTCGCCATCTCGTCCCACTCGCCGGGCGTGGGCGCCTGCGTGCCCCAGCGGGCGCGGAAGTCCTGACCCCCGTCGTTGGGGTCCATGTCGTCGTTCCAGAGGATCGGCGTCCCCGGGTGCCCCTCGCCCCAGCACGGCCACGGGAGCATCCAGTACTCGCCGTCGACGGGCGTGCCGGGCGCGTGCGCCTTCGCGTCCTCAGTGGAGAAGGCGTAGTCGTACTCCAGGTGCTGCTGGAGGCGCTCGGGGTCCTGGCAGTACCCGATGGTCCGCATGCCGAGGTTGAACTCCCGGATGACGGACTCGTACGTCGACTTCCCGTTGTACAGGTCCACACCCGAGCCCCAGTCGAAGTGCTCGCCCATGCCGAGGTGACCGGCGAGTTCCTGCATGATCCGCAGGTCGGGGCGCGAGTTGTGACCCGGCGAGCGAACCGGCTCGGACCACTGGGTCGCGCGGTGGGAGTTCGTCAGCGAGCGGTAGTGCTCGTACTGGCTGGAGGCCGCGAGCAGGACGACCTCCGTGTCCGACTGGTCCACGTCGGCCAGCACCGACGCCACCGACGGGAACACGTCCACCACGACCAGCAGGTCGAGGTTCTCGATCGCCTTCCGCTGTTTCTCCATCTCCGAGATGGAGTTCAGCGAGTGGCCCCACACGATCGCCGCCTTCAGCTGGTTCGGCTGGTAGATCGGCGTCTCGTTGAGCCGCTCCTCCTTCGGGAGCGCGGCGTCGAACCAGCGGGCCACCGTCAGGCCCTTCTGGAACATCATCGAGTGCTCCGCCGGGAACGACTCGTCGATGTCGTCGGCGTTCTCGGTGTTCGTGGACTGCCGGACGTACTTGTCGGCCGGCATCGTCCCGTACTCCTCGTACAGGTCCTCGAACTCGATGGTGCCCGAGGTCTGTGGCGTGCGCGACCAGACGTCACACCAGTACTGCCACGAGCCGGGCGAGCCGACGGAGTAGTAGCCCGGCAGGATGTGGCTCGCGACCGCGAGGTCGGTCGCCCCTTGGACGTTCGCGTGCCCGCGCATGACCTGCAGGCCGCCGCCGGACTGGGCCGCCGCGCCGGCGCCCAGCGAGAGCATCGCGTACGAGCGGATGTTCTGGGTCCCGTTGTTGTGCTGGGTTCCACCCATCGCCCACTCGATCTGCATCTTCGGCTTGTTCTCGACGACGAGATCCGTCAGCTCCTCGATCTCGTCGGTCGACAGCCACGTGATGTCCGACACCGTCTCGAGGTCGTAGTCGTCGAGGTCGTTCTCGACGTCCGGCCACGCCTGCACGCGCCCCTCGAGCATCTCGTCGTCCAGCTCGTCGCGGTCGCGGAGCTGCTTGATGACCCCCATCATGAGGGCCACGTCCGTGCCGGGACGCAGGCGGTAGAAGTAGTCGGCGTGGGCCGCGGTCTTCGTGAACCGCGGCTCGACGACGACGATGTCCCCGCCGCGCTTTTGCCCTTCGAGGATGTGCTGCATCGCGATCGGGTGGGCCTCGGCGGGGTTCTGCCCGATTATCAGGTTCATATCGAAGTTCCGATAATCGTTGATCGAGTTCGTCATCGCCCCGTAGCCCCACGTGTTCGCGAGGCCGGCGACCGTCGTCGAGTGGCAGATGCGCGCCTGGTGGTCGACGTTGTTCGTGCCCCACAGCGACGCGAGCTTCCGGAACGCGTACGACTCCTCGTTGGAGTGGTGCGCGCTCCCGAGCCACATCGTGCTGTCGGCCCCGTACTCGTCTTTGATCCGGGTCAGCTCGTCGGCGACCGTGGAGTACGCCTCGTCCCACGAGAGCTTCTCCCAGCCGCCGTCGACCTTCCGCATCGGCGACTTCAGCCGCTTCTCGGAGTGCTCCGTCTCGTAGATGCCGGCGCCCTTCGAGCAGAGCGACCCGTTGTTGATCGGGTGGTCCTCCCAGGGCTCCATTCCGACGAACGCGTCGCCCTTCTTCTCGCCGTGGAAGCCGCAGCCGACCGAGCAGTAGTTACAGATCGTCTTCGTCAGCTCGTTGTGATCTGTGTCCGTTCCGTCCTCTTCTCCCTCGTCGCTTTGCGCCAGCGCCTGTCCGGCGCCGCCGCCACCGAGGGCGACCGCGCCGGCCAACGCGCTCGCCTTCATGAACGACCGTCTGTCTAGGTCCAGTGAGACCGGTTCCGTGCTCATTGTTCTTTGTTGACATCCACCACTGATTGAGATGCTATCGTACCGGTTCATGTAATCATCCCCTATTAATGTTCGCCACGATCGTTACGGAATTATTTTGGCAGCCCTAAAACTACCGGAAAGATCACCCGGGATGACGCCATCCCGCGGTTTCGCGGCGCAAGCTATATACGCGCCACTCCGTTGACTCCGACGATGAACGTCGGGGCATTCGTCTGTTCGTGCGGGGGAACGTGCGACGTGGATCTGGAGTCGGTCCGCGACGGAGTCCGCGACGTCGACGTGGTCGCGTCCTCCGAGCAGCTGTGCCGGGACGCGCTCCCCGCCGTCGACGGACTGATCGACGAGTACGACCTCGACCAGCTGATCGTGGGCGCCTGCGACGACGGCTGCAAGGCGAAGTTCGACGACCTCGTCGAGCGCAACGGGCTCCACCCGGACGCGGCCGCCTACGTCGACCACCGCGAGCGGGCCGGCTGGGTCCACGAGCGCGACGACGCCACGGACAAGACCGCGCGACTGATCAACGCACGACGCACCGGCATCGAGTACGAGGCCGCCACGCGCACCGTCTCCCGGGAGGCCGGCGAGGAGGTCCTCGTCGTCGGCGACGCCGAGACCGCGGCCGCGCTCGCCGACACCGCCGACGTGACGCTGCTCGCGGACGGCGCGGAGTACGCCGATTCCGACGCGGATCTCTCGGAGGTGAGCGTCGAGCGCGGCCGGCTCGTCGCCGTCGAGGGAGGATTCGGCGAGTTCGAGGTGCGGGTGGAGGCCCGCGTCACCGACGACTGTATCTCCTGTATGAAGTGCGTGAAGGAGGGTCCCGACGGCATGGTGACGCGACGCCCCGTCGACATCCACCCGGACGCCCCGGAGGGCGAGTGGACCGACTGCTGTCCCACTGACGCGATCGATCTCTCGGGCGTCACGCGAACCGTCGGCGCCGATCAGGTCGTCGACCCGGCGGGCACGTCGACCGCGCGGGCCGGTCGGATCGGCTACTACACCGGCCCGGTCGATGCCGGAACGATCGCCGCCGTGGAGTCGCTGTTGGGCGGGGTCGAGAAGCCGAAGTACCTCGATCTGGAGATGGACGTCTGTGCCGCGGGCGAGTCCGGCCAGCAGGGCTGTACCGCCTGCGTCGACGCCTGCCCGCACGACGCCGTCGATCGCCCCGCCGTCGACGAGGTGGAGTTCGACCTGACCGCCTGCGAGAACTGCGGCGCGTGCACCTCGTCGTGCCCGACGGGCGCGACGTCGCTGCGGGAGCCGTCGAACGAGCGGATCGCCCGCGAGGTCGAGGCGCTGCTCAGCCGCGAGACCGACGAGGGCGGCATCTGGCCGTTCACCGGCGGCGACGGCGGCATCGAGACGCCCGTGATCGCGTTCACCTGCGACGAGCGCGCCGCCGCGGCGCTCGACGAGTACGGCCGCCGCGCGGCCGCCGGCGAGGACATCACCTATCCGCCGGTGCTTCCGGTGGCGGTGAACTGCACCGACACCGTCGGCGAGGGGCACGTCATGCATGCGCTCGCGGCCGGCGCCGCCGGCGTCGCCATCGTCGGCTGCGGAGGCGACTGCCTCCACTCGGGCCCGGACCCGAAGGCCGACCTCGTCGACCGCCTCAACCGCGCGACGAGCGATCTCGGGCTGGGCGAGCGCGTCGGGTTCTTCGCGCCCGACCCACGCGAACCCGCCGCGTTCGCCGAGGAGATCGGCCGGTTCACCGAACTGACGCTGGACCCGACGCCCGTCCCCGAGGGCGAGCACCGCGCGACGGGCGTCGTCCGCGAGGACAAGCCCAACCCCGCGTTCAACAGCCACGACTGGACGCTCGAGTCGGTGCGGCGACTCCTCGAGTTCGCCGAGCCCGAGCGCGAGGTGATCCGCGGACTGAAGGACTTCGGCGTGATGTCCGTGAACGACGCCTGCAACCTCACGCCGACGTGTTCGACGCTGTGCCCGACCGACGCCATCCGTCGGACGAACGACGGGACCCTCCAGTTCAACCACGAGGACTGCGTCAACTGCGAGCTCTGCGAGGAGGGCTGTCCCGAGACCGCGATCACGATGGAGCAAGGGCTGGACCTCTCGCGGCTGCCCGAGAACCGGACCGCCGGCGAGGGCGCCGTCGCCGACGACGACCCGCGCTGGGAGACCGTCCACGACGGCGAGATGCTCGAATGCGTCAGCTGCGGCGACCCGTTCACCTCGGCGGCCTCCGCCGAGCACATCCAGTCGGAGGTCGGGGGGCTCGTCGAGGGGATCGCGCCCGACGCCGACCACAGCGTCTTCGAGTACTGCGGCGACTGCCGCGCGCAGTTACTGTTCGACAACGGTTAAGATCCGACCGCCCACTTCCCACCCACACAGACACCATGAGCACCGACGAACTCGCCGTCTACGACGCCCGGATCGAACTGATCGACTTCTGTATCGAGGTGTTCCACGACGCGCCGACCGAGGAGTTCCTCTCGCATCTCCTCTCGGGCGACATGCGCACCCCGGAAGACAACGTCAACGACCACCTCGACGCCGGCTTCGAGCACGTGCGGGCGTTCGTCGACGCCCACGAGAGCGACGACGTCGAGGAGCTCCACACCGAGCTCCGCCGGAAGTACACCGAGGTGTTCGTCGGCCCGCGCCCGCCGGTCCTGCTGCACGAGACGAACTACCGCGAGGACACGGAGTTCATCGGCGAGGGGCTCGCGGAGGTCGAGGCCAGCTACGACGCCGCCGGGTGGACGCCGCCCGAGGAGTACCCCGAGGAGAACGACTTCGTCGCCGTCGAGCTGGCGTTCCTCCGGTGGCTCGTCACCAAACAGCGCGAGGGGCGAGACGAGACGTTCGGCTACGAGCGCGTGTTCCTCGACAACCACCTCATGACGTGGGTCGACGACGCCGTCGCCGACATCCGGGAGGAGACGGACGAACCGCTGTTCCTCGCGGCCGCGGAGATCCTGGCCGGTCTCGTCGAGTTCGAGGACGAGATCGTCGCGCAGATGACGTGAGGGCGGGCGAGGCCGACTCGCGACGCGGTTCCCGTTTCTCCGGTGGTGCGCCAGCGCCGACTCAGTCGTCCGACGGGCGCGTCGTCGATCCCGCGGTCGACGCGTCCGTCGTGTACACGACCGCGAACCCGCCCAGCACCGACAGCCCCGCGAAGGCGACGGCGACGGGGGTGCCGATCGCCATCGCCTGCTCCATCGCGAAGTACGCGCCCCACGTCTTCCGGCCGATCGATTCGGCGGCGATCGCCATCGCCGCGACACCCGCAACCGAGAGGACGAGTCCGAGCACCGACAGCGCCGCGAACGCCCGCGCGAGCCACGCGCCGGAGAGCCGGTCGGACAGCCCGAAGAGCCGGTCAGACATCGTACACCACCCGCGCGGTCAGCGAGACGAGGAGGAGCGGAACCAGCAGCGCGAGCAGCCCCCCCATCAGGATGCCCATGTAGCTGATCGTCGACTCGAGGTGGATCGCCCAGTGCCAGGTACCCTTGACCTCCGCGATGACGGCCACGGTGCCCACCATGAGCAACGAGAGCGCGAGCAGCGACGCGAGCGTGTACGCGCCGGCCCGTACCCAGTACAGCGCGCCGGCGAGTCGGCCCCCGTCGTCGCCGGCGCCGTCGGCGACCTCTCCCGGACCCGCGCCGCCCTCGGCGGGCGCGGTCGGACTACTCATCGACGCCGCCCCCCGAGGCGTCGTTGACGCCCCCCGGCGCGCCGCCGGCCTCCGCGGACGCGCCGTCGACGGCGTCCGCCGCGTCGTACGATCGGTACGCGTCGTACGTCGCCAACGCGAGGACGAGCACGCCGACGCCGAGCACGACGAACGCGGGACCGAGCGCGAGCGGGAGGTTCGCGTGTGTTCCGCCCATAACACGGGATCGCTCGGTCCGCGGACGCATAGCGTTTGTGTCGGGGTCGACGGTCGCCGACGCGTCGCCCCGGTCCGTCGGATCCGCGGCGACCGAACGCTTTTGGCCGTGTGAGCCGTGACACGTCGTAGAATGCCGTCACGACGGAGCATGCTGGGGAAGCTCGCGGTCGCGGCCGGGATCGGCGTCGCCGGCTGCACGACCGGCGCGCCGCCCGGGCTCCCGCTCGACGCCAACCCGCACCCGGTTCCGAGCAGACAGTTCGCACAGAACGACGTGCTCCGGCGCGACGCCGACGGCAACGAGCTCCAGGCCCGTCACCGACGGATCCTCCTGTTGGACCTGAAGCGCGACCCCTCCGAGGAGGCCGCAGAGACCGTCGAGCGCGCGCTCCGGACCGTGGAGACGGCGTACGGCTGGGCGCCCGACGGGCTGTTTCACACCCTCGCGTGGGGGTCGCGGTACTTCGACGACAACGACGCGCTCGGACGCGTCCCCATCGAGCACCCCGAGGTGCTCACCCGCACCGACGACGAGGAGCTCCAGCGGTTCGACGCGATGCTCGTGCTGGAGTCGGACGTGCAGTCGCATCTCCCGGCCGCCGAGAGCGCGCTGTTCGGCTCGCGCGACGAGCTGAACGGCGAGCCGGTCGAACACACCCTCGGCGGCGTGTTTCGCCGCCGCGACCGCCGGACGGGCTTCCTCGGCGAGGGGCTGCCCGCGGAGCACGTCGACGTGGAGGGGCTGGAGGCCGACGCGCCGATGTTCTCGGGGTTCTTCTCGGGTCGGAAGGGATCGCAGGCCGGCGAGGACCGCGTCGCCATCGGGGACGGTCCGCTGGCGGGCGGCACCACCGCCCACCTCTCGCACATCACGTTCGACCTCCCGGAGTGGTTCTCCGTCGACGAGGGGAGCCGGGTCGGGAAGATGTTCTCGCCCGAGTTCACCCCCGAGGACGTGGCGGACCTCGGGACGGACGTGCCGTTCGCCGACGCGGTGCGCGAACACGCCCGCGACCACGGCAGCGTCGGCCATCACGAGAAGGTCGCGCGCGTCCGTCGAGACGGCGAACCGGTCGTACTCCGTCGGGACTTCAACACCGTCGATCACGGTCGGACCGGCGTCCACTTCCTCAGCTATCAGCGGGAACTCGCACACTTCCGGCGGACGCGGAAGTCGATGAACGGCTGGTACCTCCGTGACGACCACCCGGACATCACCGACCGCGAGAACAACGGCATCCTCGAGTTCATCAGCACCCAGTCACGGGCCAACTTCGTCGTTCCGCCGCGGGAGAAGCGAGCGTTCCCGCTCACGATCACTTGAGAGGGGGAGTCGATAGCCGAACCCGCAGCGATCATCGCGAGAGCCGCGCGACGACGACGGCCGACGGCGTCGGTTACTCGTCGGCGGCCGCGGCGGCGTCGTCGATCTCGACTTCGCCCTCGCTCTCCCGGCGGTTCTCCTCGTGCGGGCCGCTCTCGTACTCCCACACCTCGTGTCCCTTGTACTCCTCCAGTGCGCCCTTCGGTCGCCAGCCGGTGTCCTCCGTGGCCATGCACCCGAGATCAGGATCCGAGAACTTAGCTGTTGTCCCGCCGCGGCGCATCGCCGCGCCGACGCGTCGACACGCGAAGCCCCCGACCGGTCACGCGCCGACCGGCCTCACAGCACCGCAGGGAGCACTCCCGTGAAGAACGTGAGCGCGGCGATACCGAGCGCGGCGTGCCCGACGACTCCCGCGGCGAGGAGCACGGCGACGAGCGCTTTCGTCCCGATTCCGATCTGGTCGCGTTGATCGATCGTTCCGGTTTCGGTTGTGGTAGCCGCCATCTATCTTCACCTACGTCGGCCTACGGAGCGACGTAAAAAACCGGGGCGGGGTCGTTCTCACCGATCGGGAACCGGCGAAACTGTCCGTGCGGTCGCGCGTTCGGCGTGTTCGGTGCTCGATACGAGAGCGGATGACGGCGGGTGCGCTACTCCGTCGGCGGCGCGTTCGGCGGCCGCTCGGCGTCCTCCTCGAGGAACACGTTCGCGAACAGGTCGACGTGTAGCCGCAGCAGACGCTCGGCCGACAGCCCGGACTCGGCCGCCTGCCGCTCGAGGAACGTCTCGAGGTCGTCGCTCGGGGAGAACCGGACGCGCTCGCCGCCCTCCTCGAGTTCGAAGGTGACCTCCGTGCCGCCGGAGACGAGGTGTTCGATCTCCAACAGCGCCTGTTCGACCTTCACCTCCAGCGCCCGCTCGTCCTCCATCATGCGCTGCTCGGCCCACTCGTCGGCGGCCTCGACGAGCCGGTCGCTGGGCTCGAAGGAGACGGCCATCAGAACGACACCCCCTGCCCCTCGAACGCCGGCTCCCACAGCGTCACCGTTTCACACACCGGGCACTCCCGGCGGACGTCCTCCTCGGGGGAGCCGACGCGCGTCATCGTGCCGCAGTCGACGCACTCGTACTGCATGAACGAACGAACGGAATCCGTCGTGTTAGCCTTGTCCCTCGATCGATCGAGGCCGGCGGCGATCATGTCGCGGCTTACTCCTCGGGCGGCCACGCCCGCGGCGCGGGGTCGGACTCGCCGAGCTCGCCCATGTAGATCAACAACAGCGCCACGATACCCGCGAGCACCGCGACGCCGGCGAGCCCGCCGACCGGGTTCGTCCCGACGTACGAGCCGGAGAACGCCCAGAGGTTCTCGATCGTGGCGAACGTCCGAACGGCGATGTACGCGCACCACAGCCCGATCCCGGTGGCCATCGCGGTCAGCAGCCAGCTCTGTGAGACGGCGGTTCGAAGTCCCATGGCAACACCGTGATACGGGGATCGCAAAAAGTGTACCTCCGATCGTGGAGCCGGAAGACGCGACAGGTCACGCCGCTCAGGTCGCGTCGCCGTCGTCCGGGATGGCGTCCTCGTCACGATCCACGTCGCCCTGCTCGCGGGTCGTTTCATCCCCCGCTCGCGTCGCGGACTCGCTGCGCTCGTCCTCGCTTCCGTCGAGCGCCCATCCCGACGCCTCGGCGGCCTCCGCCAGCGGGACGAACTCCCAGCCGGCGCGCTCGGCCCACACGCGCTCGCCCGCCGACTCGACGCCGACCAGCACCATCCGGTCGGCGTAGAACATCGAGGTCGGGCCGACCTCCTCGAGGCGCTCGCTCGGGCCGGTGCCGGTGCCGTTGAAGAAGTCCAAGTCCAGCCGGTTGTCGCGCTGGTACTTGTTGATCACGTGGGCGTCCACGTCGCCGACGATGCCGACGTAGTCGGTCCACGTCTCGGCGTCCGCGAGCGCGGCGTGGAGGCTCGACAGCGACCGGACCGCCCGGTACGACAGCGCCATCGTCATGTCGCTTTTCGTCTCGCCGTGGGGACCCGTCGCCTCGGGCTGTTGCTGCGTCTCCTCGTCGCGCGCGTCGGCCGAGACGCCGCCGCCGCCGCCGGACTCCCGAGGGATGCCGACGGGCTTGTCGTCGTCCGCGTGCGGCACCCGCGGCGTCGCCGACTCCAGATCCGCGCCCAGATCGTCGTCGTACGCCGGCGGCTCCGGCTCGTTCGCGCCCAGTTCGTCCGCGCGGGCGGCCCCCGAGCGCCAGCCGTCGGTCGAGCCCGCCGTGTCGGCGCCGTCGTCGGGACCGGAACCGGCGGCGTCGTCGGCGGAGCCGGTGTCGTCGGTCGCGGCTCCGTCACCGGCGGCCGCGGTTTCGTCGCCGGGAGTCGCGGTCCCGTCGTCGTCGATCGCGGCCGCGTCGGCTCCCCCGGACGGCTCGCTGCCGGCGTCGTCGCCCCAGAACCAGTCGCCACGGTTGGGTCGCTCGTCGTCGTCGGGCTGTACGTCGAGTTCGTCGAGGTCGATCTTGTCTGGCATCGCTGGGTGTCAGTCCTCGGCTCGCGGGCGGTCGGTGCGTCGATCGGGCGCGTCGGTCGGGAGCTCCAGCGCGCGACAGCGCTCGGCCGTCGGGAGCCCCCGGTCGTCCCACCCGCGGGCGGCGTAGTAGGCGTCGAGCAGCCGCTCGAACGCCTCGCCGTCGACGGCGCGGCCGGCCGCGGGCGCCTCGCCGGCCGGGAGCGGCTCGGCGAACTGCGGCGGGAGGACGTCGGCGTCGCGGTCGAACCCCTCGCGGGCGTTGAACAACCGCACGAGCGTCCACACGCGGTCGCCGACGCGACGGAGGTCGTCGTGCGGAACCCCGAGCGCGTCGAGCCACTCGGCGCCCAGGTCGTCCCACAGCGTCTCGCCGGCGAAGTCGTCGACGACGAGGCTCCACAACACCGCGCGGGCGTTCTGTGCGCCGACGACCGCCTCGACGCGGCGGGCGGTGTCCCAGTCCTCGCGGAACACCTCCTCCTCGATGGGTCGGGCGCGGCGGTGACAGCCGCCGCGGTCGGCGGTCGCGTACGCCAGCGCCATCCCGATCGCGCCGCGGGGGTCGTAGGCGGGCAGTTCCATCGACTTCACCGTCGGCACGTACTCGTCGCCGCCGTAGCGCTCGGCGGCGGCGTCGACGCCCTCCGCGAGCGCGTCCGCGAGGTCGTCGCCGTCGGCGCGGCGGGCGATCCGTTCGATCAGTTCGCGCGCGCCGTCCTCGTCGCCGAACTCGAAGTCGACCTCGCCGGCGCGCACCGCCCACGCGACGGCGTTGCCGGCGGTGATCACGTCGACGCCGAGGCGGTCACACGCCTCACCCAGCGCCGCGACCGCGTCGAAGTCGTCCATCCCCAACCCGGCGCCGAGCGTCATCGGCGCCGCCCCGCGGGGGACCGTCTCGCCGTCGTCTGTCTCGACGCGGAAGCCGCCGGGAACGTCGTCCTCGGGATGCTCGCGTCCGACCGCGGCCGCCGCGGCCGCCTCGATCCCGATGCCGTCGACCTCGTTGGCGGTGTCGCGCCAGCCGTTCGCGGGCAACACTCCCACCTCGGCGGCGAAGTCGATCGACTCCAGCGTCTCCCCCGCCGTCTGCCACTTGCCGGCGTCGTCGGCGGCGAACGCGTCGGCGTACGTCTCGCGCAGCGCCGCGAGCTCGTCGGGCACGTCCGGCGGGTCGCCGCGCGCGACGACCGCCTTGAGGTTCTTCGCGCCCAGCACCGCGCCCGCGCCGCCGCGGCCGGCGTGGTGGTCGCCGGCGTCGGAAGCGATCGTCGCGTACGCGACCTCCCGCTCGCCGGCCGGTCCGACGCACGCGACCGCCGCGTCGGGGTACGCCTCCGCCGTCTCGACGGTGTCGGCGCCCGCGAGGTCGCCAGCGGCTTCGAGTCGGGGGTCCCCGTCGCCGACGACCAGCGCCGTCCGCTCGTCGGCCGCGCCCGTCACGAGCACGCCGAGACAGTCCGGCAGCGACCCCGCCAGCCGGTCCGGGAACGTCCCTCCGGAGTAGGAGTCGAGGAACGCCCCCGTCAGCGGCGACTTCGTCACCGCGGCGTAGCGCGACTCGCCGGGGAGCGCGCCCGACAGCGGGCCGAGCATGAACCCGAGGAGGTTCTCGGGACCGCGCGGGTCGGCCCCGGGCGACAGCTCGTCGTACAGGTACCGGGCGCCGAGCCCCTTGCCGCCGAGATAGCGGCGCCGCCACTCCTCCGGGACCGTCTCGAACGTGGCTGTCCCGGCCGAGAGGTCGACGCGGAGCACCCGGGTCCGTGTCATCGTCACCGTGGAAACAGTCGACGCCGATAAGGGTTTGCCAGGGGGCGAGCCGCGCTGGCTTGGCTGTCACGCCCGCAGGCGTTTTCACTCGCCGTGACCCGTCTTCGGGTATGCCACGGTACGCTGCCGTCGTCGCCGGCGGGCGCTCGACCCGCTTCGGCGACCGCGACAAGGCCGTCGCCGACCTCGCGGGTGTCCCCATGATCCGCCGCGTCGCCGACCGACTCGCCGACGCGACCGACCGCCTGGTCGTCAACTGCCGCGCCGACCAGCGGGCGGACATCGAGAACGCGATGGTCGGGTACTCGAACCCCGTCCGCTACGCCGAGGACCCCGACCCCGACGAGGGGCCGATGGCGGGCATCCGGACGGTGCTCCGGGGGGTCGAGGGGTGGGCGGCCGACGACGGCGCGGGCGGCGGAGGCGACGACGTGGACCACGCCGCCGGCGCGGACGCCCCCGCGTTCGTCGTCGCCTGCGACATGCCGTTCGTCGACCCCGCGCTCGTCGACGCGCTGTTCGACCGGATCGACGGCGGCGGCCTCGACGCCGTCGTCCCCCGGGTCGACGACGAGTGGTTCCAGACGACCCACGCGGCCTACCGCGCCGGGGCGATGGCCGACGCCTGCGACGCCGCGCTGGCGCGGGGCGACCGCAAGATCGTCGCGCCCCTCTTCGACCTCGAGTACGCGGAGGTCGGCGCCGACGAGCTCGACGCCCTCGGCGTCGACGAGCGGAGCTTCGAGAACCTCAACACCCGCGAGGAGTTCGAGGCGGCCGCCGAGGCGTTGGCCCCGCGATAGCTACGCGTCGAGCACGTCGACCACCCGCCCCTCGCCGAGCGCCGCGAGCACCACGCGGTCGAGCCGCCCCGCGTCGTCCGCGTCGAACGCCGCGCGGGCGACCTCGCGCGCGACGGCCTCGTCGTCGGCGTCGTCCACCTTGTTGACGAGCGCGACCGTCTCGGCTCCGGGAGGTACGTCCTTCAGCCCACCCGCGGGGGACGCGAGGACGCGACCGACCGTACCGGCGGTGATCGCCTCGCCCTCGTCGATCCCCGCGACCGCCGCGACTCGCTCGGGGCGGTGAACGTGCTCGTCGGTCAGCGGCTCGCCGACGACGTGCGCGGAGGCGATCGGGACCACGGCGTCGGCGCTCGCGGGGATCTGCGGTTCGCGGTCGCTGGGGGCCTTGAGTTCGCGCATGCGCGCGCCGTCGGCCTTCACGAGCACCGGCCCGTCGTGGGCGGCCGCGAGGTCGTCGACGACGGCGGTATCGTAGCCGAGATAGCGGTCGTCGCGCTCGCGCTCGGGGACGAGGCCGAGCGGGAAGTCGCCCGCCTTCGCCTCCGCCGGCGCGTCGACCGGGTCCCCCGTGACGCCGACTCGCGCGACGTGGTCGTCGAATATCGGGATGCGGACCGTCGCGGTGACGACCGCGCGGTCGAGGCTGTTCGCCAGCGTGTACAGGGTCGTCTTCTTGCCGCCGGCGCCGACGACGCAGACGAGCCCCTCGGTCGGGAGGGCCTCCTCCGGTTCGATGGTCATGTCCGTCAGTTCGGGTCGGTCGCCGAGTAGCTTGCGCCACGGGCGAGCGAGAGCGCGGCGCCCGCGACGCCGCCGGCGACGAACGGGACCGTCCGCTCGGCGACGCCCGCAACCGCGACCAGCGGCGGACCGACGCTTCCGCCCGGGACGAACAGGCCGAACAGCACGGTCGCAGCCGAGAATGCCACGACGGAGACGACGGCGAAGACCGCCGTGGTGCGCGCGAGCGCCGCCTCCGACGCCTCGGGCATCCCCGCGGCCGCGCCGGCCACGCCGGCGATCACGACCGCGACGAGCGTCGAGACGGCTCCCGCCGCCGAAACGAGCCAGACGGTGTCCGCCGTGATCCCGACGACCGTCGGGACCAGTCCCGGCGCGGTGGCGACGACCGCGGCGACGAGGGCGGCCGCGAGCGCGAACCCGGTCTGTCTGGCGAGGCTTCCGGAGGCGTGCGTGGTGGAGGGCATCGTCACGCGCGACGGCGGCCCGTCGTACAAACGTTCCGGCCGAATCCCGCGTGTCCGTGGAAGCGGGGTCCTACTCCACCGCGGCGGCCTCAGCCACCGCCGCCTCCACCTCGTCGGTGTCGGGGAACGTCAGCGGCTCCGTCGCCGTCCAGGTGTACGCCACGGTGCCGTCGGGCGCGACGACGAACACCGCGCGGTTCGCGATACCCCGCATGATCGAGTCCTCGCGTTCTCGCGGGTCGGGTCCCTCCCCGCTCGCGTCGTCCGGGGCGCTTCGCCCCCCGCGGCGAACCCCGAAGTCCGCGATCACGTCGTTGTTGAACCCCGACACGAGCGGGTACTGGAGGTCGTACTCGTCGATGAACGCCAGCAGCGACCACGGCGAGTCGACGCTGACGCCGTACAGCGGCGCGTCCACCGCCGCGAGGTCCGCCTTCCAGTCCCGCAGTTCACACAGCTCCCGCGTGCAGGTGCGCGAGTAGACGCCGGGGTAGAACGCGAGGACGACCGGGCCGTCCTCCAGGGCCTCGGTCAACGAGAACTCGCTCACGTCGTCGCCGGTGTACGAGCCGCGGTCGGTCTCCCGTGCGGCCTCCGGCGTCGCCATCGGTGCGGTTACCTCGGGAGCGTCGTCGCCTGCCTCGAGCATGTCCGTGTCGTGTGGGGGCGCCGGCTAAACCCTTCGTGCCGCGGTAGTCCGGTTCGGCCGTGTCGGTGCGGCCCGTGTGGTCGGCCGGTGAGCGAATCGACTGTCAGAACCCCGGTCACTCCGTGCTGGATCTTCGGACCCGCGAGCCGCATCCACAGCCCGTGTCCTGCAGACCGCCGAAAAGCCTCTCGTGTAGCCGACAGACGAACGCCTGGCCCGAGATACCCGTGTTGTAACCGTCTGGAGGTCGTACATGTGAGAATGAACCAGCCACAACGACTGTATGAACTTCTCGAGGAGAGCAGCGATATCAACATCGTCTGTCACAACAACCCCGATCCGGACTGTCTCGCGAGCGCGCTCGCGTTGGGCCGGATCGCGGCCGCGGCTGGCATCGACGAGCGGCGGATCCTCTACAGCGGCGACATCTCACACCAACAGAACCGGGCGTTCGTCAATCTCCTCGATCTCGACCTCCACCCGTTCGAATCCGCGACCGTCCAGAACCGCCAACCGGACTCGCTGCTCGCGTTCGTCGATCATTCGCTCCCGGGCGAGAACAACACGGTTCCCCCGGACACGGCCGTTGATATCGTGATCGACCATCATCCTGCCGAGGACGTCGACGCTCGGTTCGTCGATCACCGTGAGGAACTGGGGGCGGCTGCGACGATCCTGACGGAGTACGTGCGCGCCCTCGAGATAGAGATGGATACGGATCTCGCGACAGCACTGCTGTTCGCCATCCGTTCGGATACCCTCGACTTCCTCCGCGGAGCGACCCACGACGAGTACGATGCGGCAGGGTACCTGCACGAGTACGCGGATCAGGAACTGCTCCGGACGCTATCGACGCCGTCTGTTTCCGGAGGGACCCTCGACGCGATCTCGACCGCCATCGACAATCGACGGACGAACGCGGCGGTGCTCATCTCTCATGTCGGGCGGACGACCGAACGGGATGCGCTCCCCCAGGCGGTCGACTATCTCGTGCGATTGGAGGGCGTTCAGACCGCCATCGTGTTCGGACTCGTCGACGACGCGATCCACTTCAGCGCTCGGTCTCCGGACGCGCGAGTGAACGTCGGCGAGATACTGAACGGGGCGTTCGACGACGTCGGGAGCGGCGGCGGTCACCACGACGTCGCGGGCGGCGAGGTTCCGCTCGGTATCTTTGCCGACTACACGTCCGACGACGCACAGTTGCTCGAGATGGTCGAACAGATCGTTACCGCACGGCTGTTCGCGGAACTCAATCTGTCCGACGAGACGGACGAATGACACGAGCGGCCGTTCCTCCCGTCACGGGAGGTACTCGACGGCAGTGACCCCGACAGACCCTCCGGCCTGCCTCTCGCCGGAGTCGCAGGGGGTCAGTCGCCGTCGCCGTCAGTCGCGTCGGGGGCAGCCTCGTAGCCGTACTCCTCGCGCGCCGCACCGGGCGTCAGCTTCCCGAGTCGCAGGTCCCGCTCGACGGCCTCGTCGGAGCGGTCGGCCGGGTCACCGTAGCCGCCGCCGCCGGGGGTACGGACGCTGACGACCGAGCCGTCCGGGAGGTCGCGGGTGTGCTTGGCGGGCAGTTTCTCCAGTTCGTCGCCGGCGTCATCGACGAGGTACGCCGCGCCGTTGGCTCCCTCGCCGCCGCCCGCGAGCCCGTACGGCCGCGACTCGTGGCGCTCGGCCAGCAGGCTGAGCCGCGCCGTGTGCCCGCGCACGCGGATGTCCCGCCGGAGACCCAGCCCGCCGCGGTGCTCTCCCGCGCCCCCGGAGTCCGGGCGGAGTTCGTACCGTTCGATCCGGAGCGGGTAGGCGGTCTCGAGGACCTCCGCGGGCGTGTTCAGCGTGTTGCTCATGTGGACGTGGACGCCGTCCATGCCGTCGCCGCTCGCGCGGCCGCCGAAGCCGCCGCCCTGCGTCTCGTAGAACGCGTACGGCGAGTCGCCGTCGCCCCGCGGGTCGGTGCCGCCGAGCGTGACGTTGTTCATCGTCCCCTGTCCCGCGGCGGCGACGGCCTCGGGGGCCGCCTTCGCGAGTGCGCCGAGCACGGCGTCCGTGACGCGCTGGCTCGTCTCCAGGTTCCCGCCGACGACCGCCGCCGGCGGTCGGGGATTCACGATGGTTCCCTCGGGCGCGACGACCTCGATCGGGCGATAGCAGCCGTGGTTGGGCGGGATGTCCGGGTCAGTCACGCACCGCACGGCGTAGTACGTCGCCGACGCGGTCACCGCGAGCACGGCGTTGATCGGCCCCTCGGTCTGGTCGGCGGTGCCCGTGAAGTCGACGGTCACCCCGTCGCCGTCGACCGTCAGTGCCACCTCGACCGCGAGGTCCTCGTTGCCGCGGCCGTCGTCGTCGAGCGCGTCGGCGAACTCGTAGGTGCCGTCGGGCAGGTCCGCGAGTTCGGCGCGCATTCGTCGCTCCGAGTAGTCTTTGATCGCCTCCAGGGCGGGCGCGAGGGTTTCTCCGTGCTCCGCCGCGAGGTCGCGGAAGCGTCGCCGGCCGGTGGCGTTCGCCGCGACCTGCGCGCGGAGGTCGCCGCGGCGCTCCTCGGGCGTGCGGACGTTCGCGAGGATCATCGACAACACGTCCTCGCGCACCTCCCCTTCGGGCGTGCCGTCCTCGGCGACCGCGCCGGTGCCCCGCTCGAACTTCACCGGCGGGATGCGCAGTCCCTCCTGATAGATCTCGGTCGAGTCGGCCGCGACCGACCCGGCGGTCGAACCGCCGATGTCGGCGTGGTGCGCGCGGTTCGCGGCGAAGGCGATCACCTCGTCGCCGGCGTCATCGTGTATCGGGGTGACGAGCGTCAGGTCCGGGAGGTGTGCGCCGCCCCGGAACGGGTCGTTCAGGAGGACCGAGTCGCCGGGATCCAGCGAGTCCGGGGGGAACGCCTCGACCGCCGCGGCGACGGAGTACGGCATCGCGCCGAGGTGGACCGGCATCGTCTCCGCCTGCGCGATCATCTCGCCGGCGGCGTCGAACAGCGCCGTCGAGCAGTCCCGCCGCTCCTTGATGTTCGGGGAGTAGCCCGTCCGCACGAGCGTCGCGTTCATCTCCTCGGCGACCGCCTCGCAGCCGTTGCGGATCACTTCGAGGGTGACCGAATCGACCGCGGACGCGGAGTCGCCGGCGCTCATTCCCCGTCACCCCCGGTCTCGACGACCAAATTGGCATCGCCGTCGACGCGGGCGCGCTGGCCCGGGTGAACGACGACGGTGCTCTCCGTTCCCTCGACCACCGCGGGTCCGTCGAACGCTGCGTCCGTCGGGAGCAGCGACCGGTCGTACACCGGCGTGTCGCGGTCGCCGTCCGCAAAGCCCACGCGCCGGGTCTCCCGCACGGCGTCCGCGGGGTCGCCGGTTCGCTCCTCGACGGCCAACTCCGGCGGCTCGACGAGACCCCTCGCCCGGAGTCTAACGGTCACGAGTTCCACCGGTTCCTCGGGGGAGGCGTGCCCGTACCGGCGCTCGTGGGCCGCGTGGAATCGCTCCTCGACGGCCGCGAGTTCGTCGCCGTCGAGGTCGCCCTCGACCGGCACCGAAAGGTCGAACGACTGCCCGGCGTACCGCAGGTCGAGCGTGCGCTCGAAGGCCATCGCGTCGTCCGCGCGGCCGGCCTCCCGGAGTTCCGTCCGTCCCTCGGCCTCGAACGACTCGTAGGCGTCGCGGAGGGTTGCCGGGTCGACGTCGTCCCAGCGGCGCACCATCGAGGTGGAGTAGTCGTACACCACGTCGCTGATGAGCAGCCCAAGCGCGGAGAGGACGCCGGCGGCCCGCGGGACGATCACCTCGGGAACGTCGAGGGCGTCGGCCAGCGCGGTCGCGTGGAGGGGGCCGGCCCCGCCGAACGCGACGAGGGCGAACTCGCGGGGGTCGTAGCCGCGCTCGACGCTGACGACGCGGAGCGCGCGGCGCATGTTCGCGTTCGCCACGTCGAGCAGGCCGCGGGCGGCGGCCTCGGTCGCGTCGGGGTCGCCGGCGACGGTCTCCGCCAGCCGGGCGAAGGCGTCGCGGACGCGGTCGTCGTCGCGAGAGACCGCGTCCGGGAGAAAGCCCGATGGGTCGATCCGGCCGAGCACGAGGTGGGCGTCGGTGACGGTCGGCTCGGTCCCCCCGCGGTTGTAGCAGACCGGGCCGGGCTGGGCGCCCGCCGACCGCGGGCCGACGCGGAGGGCGCCGCCCGTGTCGATGTAGCCGACGGAGCCGCCGCCGGCGCCGACGGTGTGGATGTCGACGGTCGGGACCGAGACGGGGTACTCGCCCACCTCGGTGTCGGTCGTCACGAGCGGGTCGCCGTCGCGCACGAGGCTCACGTCACAGGAGGTGCCGCCCATGTCCATCGTGATCAGGTCGTCGACGCCGCGCCGGCCGGCGACGTGGGTTGCGCCGCGGACGCCCGCCGCCGGCCCCGACAGCAGGGTGTTGACGGGACGCTCGCGGGACGCCTCGGCGGCCATCAGCCCGCCGTTCGACCCCATCACGCGCAGGGGGGCGTCGATCCCGAGGTCGCCGACGGCGTCGGCGAGCGCGCCGAGATACGCGTCCATCACGGGCTTGAGCGCGGCGTTCATCGCGGTCGTCAGGGTGCGCTCGTACTCGCGGATCTCCGGGAGCACGTCCGACGAGAGGGAGACGGTGGCGTCGACGCCCTCCTCGCGGAGGATCTCCCGGACACGACGCTCGTGGGCGGGATGCTCGAAGGAGAACAAAAGCGAGACGGCGACGCTGTCGATCCCGGACTCGCGGAGGTCGGCGGCGAGGTCCCGAACCGCGTCCTCATCCAGTTCACGGAGCACCTCGCCGCGCTCGTCCACCCGTTCGGGGACCTCGAACCGGCGGTCGCGGAGGACCACCGGATCGGGCTTGGTCGCCTCGAAATCGTAGATGTCGGGACGGGTCTGACGGCCGATCTCGACGGCGTCGCGGAACCCCTCGGTCGTGAGGAGCGCAGTGTCGGCCCACTCGCCCTCCAGCACGGCGTTGGTCGCGACGGTCGTTCCGTGGCCGAGGAAGTCGACCTCGGCGAGGGGCGCGTCGAGCCCGCGCAGGCCCGTCACGACGCCCTCGTCGGGTGCGTCGGGGGTCGACGGCGTCTTGTCGACGCGGATCCGGCCGTCGCGGACCGTCACGAGGTCCGTGAACGTGCCGCCCACGTCGACGCCGACGCGCGTGCCCGCCGGCGCGTTGTCGTCGGTCATACCCGTGGGTATGGGGGCTGGGTTGTATGCGTTCGCCTCGCGGACATCGCCCGCCGTCGAGGGAACAGTCATATCTGATGACCCGCATGTCCACACACCGCATGGCTGACGAACACCACGTCGAAACCGCAGCCGACCGACTCGGCGTCGCGCTCGATCCGAGCGATGTCGAACGGTACGCCGCCGACGCGACCGACGCCGCCGCGATGGCGGCCGCGTTCGAGCCGTCGACGGACGAACGCGATCCCCGCGAGTACGTACCGGGCGACGACGAATACAACGCCTTCCGCTACCGGGTGGAGGACCACGGCGGGCACGAGCGCGGCGCGGACGGACCGCTGTCGGGGCTTCGTGTGGCCGTGAAAGACAACATGGCCGTTGCGGGGGTGCCGATGACGTGCGGGTCGGCCGGCGTCGACTTCGTCCCGCAGTACGACGCGACCGTCGTCGAGCGACTCGAGACGGCGGGCGCGCGGCTCCTCGGCACCACCAACATGGACGAGTTCGCGCTAACGACGACCGGGGAGACCTGTGCGCACGGACCGACCCGCAACCCGGCGACCGAGGACGGGGTCCCCGGCGGGTCCTCGAGCGGGAGCGGGGCGGCCGTCGCCGCCGACCTTGTCGACGCGGCGCTGGGGAGCGACACGGGCGGCAGCGTCCGGATCCCCGCGTCCTACTGCGGCGTCGTCGGGCTCAAGCCGACCCACCGGACCGTCCCCCGGTTCGGGTTCGGCGACCTCGCGCCCTCGCTGGACCACGTCGGCCCGCTGGCGTCGTCGGTGTCGACGGTGTTTCGCGTGTACGACGCCATCGCGGGGCCGGATCCTCGAGACCTCTCATCCCACTCCGCTCGTCCGACCGAAAACACACACACGGCGGTCGGCGAGCCCGCCGACGGGACGACTGTCGGCGTCGTGCGGGAGGCGATGGAAGGGGCCGACCCGGAGGTCCGCGACGCGGTGAACGCGGCTATCGCGGATCTGGAGGCCGCGGGCGTCGACGCGACCGGGGTGTCGCTCCCGCGGTTTGACGAGATGGCCGCCGCCGTCGTCGTGATCGCGAACACCGAGTTCGCATCGCTGCTCGCGAACCGGGGACTCGTTCGCGCCAGCGGAACCGGCTACGCCGACCCGTGGCGCGCCGCGGCGGCCGACATCGACTGGGACGGGCTGGGGGACGGCGTCGTCGACAGCGCCGTCACCTTCGAGGCGCTGTACGAGGCGACCGAGGGACGCGCGTACGTCGGCGCCCAGAACGTCCGCGAGCGGTTCACCGCGGCGGTCGACCGGCACTTCGACGACGTCGACGCGCTGGTGCTCCCGACCACCCCGACGACCGCGCCGGACTTCGGCGACGTGACGACGACCGACGACGTGATGGGGACGATCACGAACACGAGCCCGTTCAACCAGACCGGCAACCCGGCACTGTCGGTTCCGGCGGGGACGGCCGACGGGAGACCGGTCGGGCTCCAACTCGTCGCCGACTGGTTCGACGAGCCGACGCTCGCGCGACTCGGTTCCGCCGCCGAATAGCGACGGAGCGATCCCCGAACTGAACGGGAGGGTATTTGAACGAAGAGCCGAATATATTTGGTAACCACTAGAAAGTAACCGTACGATCGAGAGGTGATACGCATACTAATTCGAGGATCTGGAATAGATCCGGAAATATAGTTCCGGACCCCATAGCTTATACTCTTTGGATATCCTTGGCATGTTGTGACGATCCATGAAAGGGAATAGCAAACAGGTGGGTCGAACCGGGGGGTTCGTTCCCGGAACGTTCTCGATCGCCGCACACGACCCCGACGCCGACGAGTTCGGCGTCGCCGTCAGCACCGCGCTCGTGGGCGTCGGGGCGCTGTGTCCGTTCGTGAGCGAGAACGCCGCCGTGGCGACGCAGTCGTTCGTCAAGGTGTCTCACGGCGCCAACGCCGTGGACCTCGCCGACCGCGGCGTGAGCGTGCCGACGGCGTGTGACGCGTTGCTGGAGGACGATGAGCACGCCAGCTACCGGCAACTCCACGGCATCGACGGCGACGGCCGGACGTTCGCCTTTAGCGGCGACGACTGCGTGGACTGGAACGGCCACCTCGAACGAGACGACCACACCGTCGCGGGTAACATGCTCGCGAACGGCGACGTGATCGAGGACATCAGCGAGACGTTCCAAGAGACTGAGGGGGAACTCGCCGAGCGCCTCATGACCGCCCTCGAAGCCGGCCAGGGGGCCGGCGGCGACAAACGTGGGAAGATCAGCGCGGCGCTGCTCGTCCACTCGCCCGACCCCAAACTGTACCACAACCTCCGTATCGACAACTCGGAGGACCCGGTCGGCGACCTTCGCGAGGCGTTCGAGTTGGGCAAGCAGACGGAGACGGATCTGCCCGCGTCGACCGACGAGATGCTCGGGGAGTACCCCGACGAGATACTCGACTTCGGACTGAAGTACTAACGAAACCCAAACACATGACCGACAACACCGACTTCGACCCGACAGACGTCGATCGCCGCCGCTTCCTGAAGGCAACTGGCCTCGCGGGCGCCGGCGGCATGACCGCGATGGCCGGCTGCGCCGGCGGCGGCGATGAGACCGAGGAACCGACCGACGCCACCGACGGCGGTGGCGACGGGGGCGGCGAGGAGACGACCACCGCGGACCCCGGCGAGATCCAGGAGGGCGGCACGCTCGTCTGGGGCCACAGCGAGGTGACGCAGAACCTCGACATCCATCAGACCGCGACCGCCAGCACCGGCCGCTTCCTCAACAGCGTGTACGATGCGCTCGTCGGACTGACGAGGGACCTGGAGCTGTCGACCGATCCGGACGTCGCCAGTCCCGGGCTCGCCACCGACTGGGAGGTCAGCGACGACCTCATGACGTACACGTTCTCGCTCCGGGAGGGCGTGACGTTCCACGACGGGACGGAGCTCACCGCCGAGGACGTGAAGTACAGCTTCGACCGCATCGCCGACCCCGAGACGGGCGCCATCATGCAGTTCGTCTTCGGGTCGACCGACTCGGTCGAGGTCGAGGACGACTACACCGTCGTGATCAACCAGTCCGAGCGGTACCAGCCCCTCCTCCGGCAGCTCGCGTTCTCGGGGACGTCCATCGTCCCGGCGGACTCGGGCGACACGATCGGCGACGAGCCGATCGGCACGGGGCCGTTCCAGTTCGTCATGCGCCAGCAGGGGAACCGGGCCGAGCTGGAGGCGTTCGCCGACTACTGGGGCGAGGGACCGTACCTCGACGCCGTCGAGGAGCGGACCGTCACCGACCCCGACAGCCGGCTTGTGGGGATTCAGGAGGGAAGCTACGACGTCATCAACGACATCCCGCTGGACGACATCAACAGCGTCGTCGGGAACGACGGCGACGACCTCAAGACGCGGACGTGGTCGCCGCTGTCGTGGGCGTTCCTCAACATGAACAACACGGAGCCGCCGTTCGACGACCCGGACTTCCGGAAGGCCGTCGACTTCTGTATCGACAAGCAGGCGCTCGTCGAGGGTGCCCTGTTCGGCAACGGCGAGCCGACCGCGAGCCCGAGTTTCCCGAACAGCGCCTTCCGTAACAACGATCTCTCGCCGCGCGAGCAGGACTTCGACCGGGCGGCCGAGCTGTTCGAGCAGTCGCAGTACGACGTCGGCGAGTTCGACCTCACGTTCAAGGTGACCACGAACTACCCGTGGCACGTCGACGCCGCGACGCTCATGCAGCAGTTCTTCCAGCAGGCGGGACTGAACGTGGAGATCCAGCAGCTCCAGTGGAGCGACTGGCTCACGCAGGTGTTTGCGAACGGGGACTTCACGCTCTCGATGGTGAACTTCTTCACCTTCTGGGAGCCGGCGTACCTGTACACCTCCCTGTGGACCAGCGACGGCTCGTTCAACTTCCGCGGCTACGCCAACGACGAGTACGACCAGGCCGTCGCCGACGCCGCGCAGGCCCCGAGTCGCGAGGAGGCGATCCCGCTGTACCAGGAGGCGCAGTCCATCATCCACGAGGACGTCCCGGACGTGATGCTGTGGTTCCGCGACGGGACGCTCGCCGCGAAGGATCACGTCCACGGGCTGGACACCGTGCTCTCGCCGAACAACAGCGAACTCGGCTTCGGTCGGGTGTGGATGGATCAGGGGTGAGCTGAACCGCCACATGAGCCTGACACGCTATGCGGCCCGTCGGCTCGTCTTCCTCGTCGGGACGCTGTTCGGCGCCTCGGTCATCACGTTCGCCCTCGTGAACGTGCTCCCGGGCGACGTAGCGGTGATGATCCTGGGGACCAGCGGCAGCCAGGAGCAAGTGGAGGTGCTCCGACAGCAACTCGGACTCAACCAGCCCGTGTACATCAGGTACATCGACTGGATCGCCGGAGTTCTCCAAGGCGATCTGGGTCGGTCACTTCGGTTCGGCGACCCGGTGGCGACGCTCATCGCCCAGCGGTTCCCCGCGAGCGCGTTCCTCGCGTTCACGGCGTTGACCATCGCGGTCATCGTCGCCATCCCGATGGGGATCGTCGCCGCCGTCGAGCAGAACACGTGGAAGGACTTCCTGACGAGCGTCGCCGCGTTCACCGGCATCAGCCTTCCGAACTTCTTCTGGGGGATGCTGCTCATCCTCCTGATCGCGCAGTACGCCTCGCTGTTGCCACCCTCCGGGTACGTGAGTCCGACGGAGGACCTCACGGGGGCGTTCGCACACGTTCTCCTGCCGGCGGGCGCGCTCGGATTCAGCCTGATGGCCCACATCACACGGATGACCCGCTCGTCGCTCATCGAGGAACTCCGCTCGGGGTACATCGACCTCGCGCGCATGAAGGGGCTGACGAGCCGCCGGATCGTCCTCCGGCACGCGCTCCGGAACGCGTTCCTCCCGGTGTTGACCGTGATCGGCTTCCAGCTGGGCTTCCTGTTCGGCGGGATCATCATCATCGAGCAGCTGTTCGCGTACCCCGGGCTCGGCCGGCTCGCGTTCAACGCGCTGCTCAACCGCGACGCGCCGCTGATCCAGGGGTCTGTGCTCACCATCGCGGTCGTTTTCATGACCAGCAACCTCGTGGTCGATCTCCTGTACGCGGTCATCGACCCGCGTGTCATCGCCGGAGGTGAGGGCTGATGGCTGCCGAGACCGGAACCGCCCGGTTCGTCGACGAATATCAGCGCGAGCGGCTGTACAGGCTCGCTCGGAGCATCCGGCACAACACGAAGGCCGTCGTCGGCCTCGGTCTCATCCTCGGGCTGGTCGTGCTGGCGATTGTCTCCCCGATGTTGATCTCTCAGGAGGCGGCCAATCAGGTCGACATCCAGAACCGCTTCGCCGCCCCGAGCGCGGAGCATCCGTTCGGGACCGACAACTTCGGTCGCGACATGTTCTCGCGCACCCTCTTGGGCGTACGCATCAGCCTCTACGTGGGGCTGTCGAGCGTCGTGATCGCCTCGGCGTTCGGCGTCCCGCTGGGCGGGTTGGCCGGCTACGCCGGCGGCGCGGTCGACGACGCGGTCATGCGGACGATGGACGTGTTGATGAGTTTCCCGCCGATCCTCGTCGCGATGACGATCACGGCGGTGATCGGGCCGACGCTCAACAACGCGATCCTCGCGCTCGGGCTCGTGTACATCCCGTACTTCGCGCGGGTGACCAGATCGGAGGCGATCTCCGTCTCCCAAGAGGAGTTCGTCGAGGCCGCCCGTGCGCTGGGCGAGCGGGACTCGTACGTCCTCTTCAGGGAGGTGTTGCCGAACGCGGCCGCGCCGATCATCGTCCAGGCGAGCATCAGTATCTCCTTCGCCATTCTGGCCGCCGCGGGGCTGTCGTTCCTCGGTCTGGGCGCCCAGCCCCCGACGCCGTCGTGGGGGCTGATGCTCCAGCAGGCGAAGCAGTACCTCACGCAGGCGCCGTGGATGGCGATCTTCCCGGGCCTCGGCATCGGCCTGACCGTCCTCGGGTTCAACCTCTTCGGGGACGGCATCCGCGACATCCTGGATCCGGACGCGAGCACCGAATTCGGAGTCACCGATGAGTAGTCACTCTACACCGCCGACGGACGCAGAACCGAACACGACCGCGACGACCGCCGACGACCGCCTGCTCACCGTCCGGGACCTGGAGACGGTGTTTCGGACGGAAGAGGGCGTCGTCCGCGCCGTCGACGAGGTCGATCTCCACCTCGACCAGGGCGAGATCGTCGGCCTCGTGGGCGAGTCCGGCGCGGGCAAGAGCGCGACCGCCGAATCGATCCTCCGGCTCATCGACTCCCCGGGAGAGATCGTCGGCGGAACCGCCGACTTCGACGGCCGGGACGTGCTCTCGATGAGCGAGGCCGAACTCCGCGAGTTCCGCGGTACGGACGCCAGCATGGTGTTCCAGGACCCGACGGGCACGCTGAATCCCACGATGACCGTCGGCAAGCAGGTCGCCGAGGCGGTCCGAAGCAACGACCCCTCGATGGCCGGCGATGCGGTCAAGCAGCGGTCGGTCGAGATCATGGAGCGCGTCGGGATCCCGAACGCGACCGCCCGGTACGACGAGTACCCCCACCAGTTCTCCGGCGGGCAGAAACAGCGGATCGTCTTCGGGATCGCGATCGCGAGCGAGCCGGACCTGCTCGTCGCGGACGAGCCGACGACCGCGCTCGACGTGACGATCCAGGCACAGATCCTGGACCTGCTGGTCGAACTCCGCGACGAGTTCGGCATGAGCGTGCTGTTCATCACCCACGACCTCGGCGTCGTCCGCGAGGTGTGTGATCGCGTGCTCGTGATGTACGGCGGGAGCGTCGTCGAGTCGGGGCGGGTCGAATCGATGTTCGCCGAACCGCACCATCCGTACACGAAGGGGCTGCTGGCGAGCAACCCCGGCCTCGACGCCGATGCGGTCGGCGGAGACACCGCGGAGCCGGACCGGCTCCGGGTCATCGAGGGATCGATGCCGGACCTCACGGGCGGCGGCTTCCGCGGCTGTAAGTACGCCGACCGGTGTCCCGGCGCGACCGAGGACTGCCGGACCGCCCACCCGGACCTCGAGACGATCGCCGTCGACGGGGAGACGCGGGAGGTCGCGTGCTACCGCCACGAGAAGATCGACGACATGGAGTACACCTACGACCACGAACCGCGGACGCTCTCCTGGCGCGCCACGGCGACCGACGGCGCGACCCCGGGCGTCCCCGACGCGGACGGCGTCGAGGGACGCGATGACGGACCTGTCCTCTCGGCGACCGGGCTGAAGAAGCACTTCGAGACGGGGAACGTTATCGACGACCTCCTCGGGCGCGGCGAGACCGTGCGAGCCGTCGACGGGATCGACCTCGAAATCGGCGCCGGGGAGACGCTCGGCCTCGTCGGCGAGTCCGGCTGCGGCAAGTCCACGGCCGCACGGGCCATCCTCCGGCTGCTCGAGCCGACCGAGGGGACCGTCGTCTACCAGGGGCGCGACATCACGGCCGCCTCGAAGGCCGAGCTCCGCGACGTTCGCCGCGACCTGCAAGTGGTGTTCCAGAACCCGCAGTCGAGCCTCAACCCCCGACGAACGGTCGGGCAGATCCTCCGACGCCCGATGAAGCTCCACGGCCTCGCGGACGGCGACGAGCGGCGCGAGCGCGCGCGCGAGCTGGTCACCGAGGTCGGCCTCGACGAACGTCACCTGGAGCGAAAGCCGGGCGACCTCTCGGGCGGGCAACAACAGCGCGTCGCGATCGCGCGGGCGCTGGCTGTCAACCCCGAGCTGATCGTCCTCGACGAGCCGGTGTCGGGGCTCGACGTCTCGATCCAGGCGCAGATCCTCAACCTCCTGTCGGACCTGCAGGAGGATCTGGGACTGTCGTACCTGTTCATCAGCCACAACCTCTCGGTTATCGAGCACATCTGCGACCGCGTCGCCGTGATGTACCTCGGTGAACTAGTCGAGACGGGGACGACCGAGGAGGTGTTCGCGCCGCCGTACAACCCGTACACGGAGGCGCTCCTGTCGGCGATCCCGGGTCGCGTCGACGCCGACGACCGGATCGTTCTCGAGGGCGACGTGCCCGACCCGTCGAACGTCCCGTCGGGCTGTCGGTTCCATCCACGGTGCCCGCACAAGATCGGCGACGTGTGCGAACAGGAGGAGCCGGCGGTCCACGAGGCGAGCGACGGCCACGGGATCAAATGCCACCTGCTGCGCGAGGAGTACCGCGACCGCGTCGACTGGGAAGAGATCTGAGCCGGCGGGCGCGGTCTCAAAGCGCCCGCGTACAGCTCCTCGCCGCCGACCTTACAACTCCTCGCTGTGGCGCACGTCGACCGCGATCCCCCGGGTCGACGAGCACATCTCCGCGCCGTGCATCTCCGCGCGGCCGACCGCGAACGCCCGCGGCCCCTCGACGACGACCTCGTCGCCGACGCGGATGTCGTCGTCCGCGTCGACGACGCCGGGGGCGAGCACGCTCCCTTGTGGGACGAACGAGTCGATCTCGACGGTCTTCGTCGGCGCGTCGCTGTCGACCCACCGGCGGGCGCCCGCGAGGGTGAACGCCAGCGCGCCGTAGGTGGGCACCATCGTCGCGAGCAGTTCCTCCTCGTCGTCGCGGACCTGGAGCTTGGGGTACCGCGAGCGCGTGTTCAGCTCGTCGAACAGGTCGTCGCCGGCGCCGTCGCCGAGCATGTAGTCCGCGATAGCGCGAACGGTGTTGTGCTGGCGCTCCCGCTTCGTGTACTTCAACTCCCCGTCGAGGGTGGACATGAGGTTCCCGATGGACTCGGTCGTCGTCGGGTGGCCCTCGACCGTGTACTCGAAGGGCACGTCGACCTGCTCCTCGACGCGCTCGCAGATCGCTCGGTAGCCGTCCTCGGGGACGTGGGCGATCACTCTGGGATACTCGTTGCGCTCCAGATATCGCCGGAGCACCTCGGCGACGAACTGCTTCTCGTCCTCCGACCACCGCCCGGTCACCACGGTGTCGTAGTGCTGGGCGGGGTAGGTGAGTTCCAGTTCCTGCGGGACGACGCCGATGGGCGAGGTCATCGACGCGAGGTGCGCGCGGAACTGGACGGCGTCGTGGAACTGCCCGTGGCTCTGGCTCTCGGAGTACGGCTTGCGCGCCGAACACGGAACCAGCACGAGCGGGTTGCGGAAGCGGTTGACGTAGCGCTCGCTCACGCGCTGCGCGAACCGCTGGATCTCCGGCCGGCGGATCGTGTCGCTCGTCGCCGCCGCAAGTTCGTTGTTGCGAGCGACGGGTGCGCGCTCCTCCACGTAGGCGTACTGCTGGTCCAACTCGCGGAACGCCGCGGTGAGCCACTGCTCGTGGCGGGCCTGTCCCTCGACGTAGTCGCGGAGGCGGCCCTCGCGAATACGCCGGCGGACGCGTCGGAGTTCGGCCGCGAGGGCGTTGACGTTGTGCTTCTCGCAGGCGGCGCGGTCGAACTCCTCGCGCGGTACCTGACACGCGGGACACGAGCAGGGGAGTTCGTCAAGGTCCTCCAGGAACCGCTCGCCCTCGTCGGTGAGGTACATGCCCTGCGACCCCTTCACTCGTGCGCGCTTCGCGTCGACGAGGTCGACGCCGGCGTACACGAGCGTCGCGACGTTCAGCGGCGTGGCGACCCCCGACAGGTACAGCGCGGTGTCGGCGGGGACCGCCTCGCGTACGTCGATCACTGCGTCGGCGAACGCCGAGGCGTGGCCGACGACGCCCTGCGCGTTCGAGAGCACGTACGCGTCCACGGACGCGTCGGCGGCGCCGCCCGCCTCGGGCGCGTCGCTGGTGATGACAGCGGCGGTCGCCGCGTCGACGGCGGCGGCCGACTCGGCGTAGTCGGGGGCGAACGCGTCGACGACCTCCTCACGGGTGCCCGCAGGGTACGCGCGGTGTGGAAGGATCGTGAGCACCGCGTCGTCGCCCGTCGGAACGTCGCGCTCGGCGTTCCACAGCGACCCGGCGTCGCGGGTCACGTCGTCCGCGAGCGCCGGGGTCGTGAGCGGGGAGTCGAGGCGGAGTTCCCCGAGCCGAGCGGGCCCGTCCCGCTCGTGGATCTCGAAGTAATCGGTCATGCCCCGAGGTGTGCGGCGCGAGCGTTATTGGCTTTCGCTTCGGGATTCGGCAGGAACAGTCGCGTCCGAGTCGTCACCGGCGGCGTTGCCGTCGTTGCGGTCACGATACCCGTCCGCGTTCAGGTCCTCCAGTGTCACCGACTCGGGGACGACCTCGAGCGCGTCCGTGCTCCAGCCTTCGTGCGCGAGCGTGACATCGGTGTCGGGGTTCGCCCGGACGAGCGCTCGGACCCCCTCGGCGGCGGCGCGCTCGGCGGCCGGATCGGTGCGATCGGGTACCTCGGCGGTCAGCGGGTACGTCTCCGAGAGCGCGCGGGGGAACGGGCCGAACGGCGGGACGACGCGCCAGACCTCGTCGTAGTCGTGGTCGGATGGCGCGCCGTACTCCGAACACAGCAGGGGGTCGGGAACTGACAGGCGCGCGAGGCGGTCGTGGTGGCGGCCCACCTCGGGCCGCCGCGCGGACTCGTCGGAGAGTCCGAAGAACGTCCCCTTGGAGGCGCTGTCGATCCGCTCCAGTTGATCGGCGTGTTCGAGGAGGGCGCGGTAGCCGTCGACCATCGCGGGGTGGCCGCGGGCGCGCTTCTCGACGAGTTCCAGCAGGTCGCCGTCGCGGATCGCCTGCTTCACGCGGCGGAGTTCCTCGAAGGTGACGTGGAGATTGTGCTCGGCGAGCAGCGACTCCTGCTCTTCACCCTGGGCTGCCCGAAGCTCCTCGGGCGTGTGCTCGTGGCAGATAGGACACGAACACGGGAGGTAGTCGAGGTCCTCCAACTGCTCCGTTCCCGAGACCGTGAGGTACCGCCCGTCGCGTGCCATCAGCGCATAGGCGGCCGAGTCGAACAGATCACAGCCGAGGGCGACCGCCAGCGCGAACATCATCGGGTGGCCCGCGCCGAACAGGTGGACCGGGCAGTCCTCCGCGAGTCCGCGTTTCGCGGCGGCGACGGCGTCGACCATGTCGTCGTAGCGGTAGCCGTTCATCATCGGTACGACCGCGCCGACCGGGAACACGTCGAGGTCCGTCGCGGCGGCCTCGCGGCCGGCGCGCTCGCGGAGATCCGGGTAGGTACTCCCCTGCACGGGCGCGTTCACGAGCATGTCGCCCACGTCGACCGCCTCGGCGTCGGCGAGGGCCTGCCGAGTGATCTCCAGGTCGGACTCGGCCTGCTCGCGGCTCACGTCCGGCGGCGTGGGGATGTCGACCGGGGTTCCCACGTCGCTGCCGATGTCGCGCTGGAACTCCAGGATCTCGGTCGTCGTGGTGTCGATCTCGCCGTACTCCGCGAGCTGGAAGCTCCCGGAGTCGGTCATGATCGCGCCGTCGAAGCCGAGCATGTCGTGGAGCCCCTCCTCCAGCGCCCGCTCGCGCACGTCGTCGGTCGTGCGGATGATGTAGGAGTTGGTGATCAGCATGTCGGCGCCGAACTCCGCGCGGAGGCGACTCGGATCGATCGTCTCGATGTTGGGGTTGATAACCGGGAGAAGGGCGGGAGTCTCGACGGTGACGCCCGCACGGGGGACGGTCAACTCCCCGATGCGGCCGGCCGCGTCGTGATCCCGGATCTCGAAGTGGTCGCGCATGGCCGGGGTTCCCGTGGCGCGCGAGTAAGGGTTCCGCTCGGCGGTCGCGACGCTACGGCGCTGGCGGCGCTACGGTGCTCACCGCGTGCGAGTTGTGGCGAACGGACGACACGCGATCGATCCGGTCGGACGCGGTCGACGGCAACCGCTGGAGACCGGCGACCACGGGGCGGGCGTGTCGTCGCGTCGCGGCACGCCCCGCGGCAGGTCAGTGCACGGGTGACCCGGAGTGGGCCCGGAATCACGGAAGAACGTTCGGACGTCGGCGGTGAACCGGGGAGCAGGGAAGTCGTGCCCGGGTGCTGAAACGAGCGCCAGGGTCAGACCGCCGGAAGCAACGCCAGCACGTCCCCGATGACGAGTGCCGCCGTCTCGCTGGGGGTGTCCGTCTCGGGGCCGTACACGACGACGACGTACAGCCCCGCGAACAGCACGGCGTCGTAGGCGCCGTGGATGAACGACGGGACGACGAGGTTGTCGGTGTACTCGTAGGTCGCGCCGAACACGAGCGTCAGCGTCGAAAGGATGCCGATCGTGACGATCCGGCCGGGAGCGTTGCCCGTGAGCGCGACGTAGTGGACCGCGCCGAAGATGACGCTCGCGAGCGGAATAGCGACCCACGGGGAGAACGCCTCCCGGAGTCGGCTCTGGACGACGCCGCGGAACAGGATCTCCTCGCCGGGGCCGATGAAGATGAACGCCGCGGGGATGAGCAGCAGCAGCACCTCGGGGTTCTCGGCGCCGAACTGTGCGATCTCGTTGTCGGCGGTCGGCGCGCCGGCCTGCTGGACGAGCGTGCTCGCCGCGATCAGGATCGCCAGCGACCCGACGAAGCCGCCGACGGCGACGGCAACGTCGCGAAGCGTGGGAACTCGAAACAGCGACAGCGGCGAGCGTCCCGCCCGTATCAGGTAGATCGAGGCGACGCCGCCGAAGGAGATCCCCTGCACGAGCACGAGCGACAGGCCGATGAGCACCAGCGGCGACGGCCGATAGCCGACGAGGCCGAGCACGACGAACACGACGAGGACGATGACCCCCGCGGCGACGATGCCGGAGAAGCCGATCGCGGGCGCGACGACGAGGGCCTGTATCCGCGGGTCCAGCGACCGGAACCACGCGGTCAGCGTCTGGAGCGGGCCGAGCGAGACCATACCGGGCATCCGGGTGCCACCGTGAAAGACCTGACCCAGCGACTGCGTCCACGTCGTCCCGTCGGGGGCGGCTCGGGTACCCGGCGTCGGTCACCCGTATCGGTCGCCCGCGTCGGTCAGTCCGCGTCCCGCTCGCCGTGGGCATGTTCGTACATCGACACGCCGAGGACGGCACGGCCGTCGCGGACGTTGCCGGCGAACACGGCGTCGCGGAAGCGAGCGTAGTCGGCGGTCACGGGGCGAATGCTCTCGTTGAAGTCGAGGTCGAGATCCGCCGTCTCCGAGGGCGTGCACCCGCGCGCGAGGAAGTAGTGGTGCACGGAGTTTGCGAAGCCGTTCGCGGGTTCGACCGCGTGGAACCGCTCGACCGACTCGGCCTCGTAGCCGGTCTCCTCGCGGAGTTCGCGCCGTGCGGCCGCGGCGAGGTCGGCGTCGTCGTCCTCGACGCCGCCGGCGGGGAGCCCTCGATTCACCCGCCCGACGGCCTGGCGCCACTCCTCGACGAGTACCACGTCGCCGTCGGGGGTGAACGGGAGGATCACCACCGCCGGCGGCTCGTCGACGTAGTGGAAGTCCGTCTCGGTGCCGTCGGGGAGCCGGACGTCGTCGCGCCGGACGTCGAAGCCGGGACACGAGTAGTCGATGTCGCTGTCGAGCGTCTCCCACGCGAGGTCGTCGTCCGAGTCGCCGCTCATTGCGTTCGTGTTCGTATGCGCCAATAAAAGCGTAGGAGAACTCCCGCCGTCAGCGACCGAGTCGCGTTCGCACCGCGGTGGCGCCGCCCGCGAGCACGAGCGCCAGCGAGACGAGGGTGAGCCCGACCTGTGTCTCGCCGAACCACACCGGCGCCCACGGCGCGGCCGCGCGGACGCCGACGACGAGCGTGGAGAGGACGGGGATCCCGGCTTCGCTCGACCCGCCATCGAGGTCCACGCCGTCGCTCGTCGCCAGCGGGAGGTCCCGCTCGCTTCCTTGGGACTCCCGCGGGACGCGGTCGGCCTCGTACGGGATGCGCTCGGTCGGGTACGTCCAGACGGCGGTGCCGTTCTCGTCGATCTCGACGATCCGCTTGTTCAGCGTGTCCGTGATCAGCGTGTGACCGTTCTCCAGTCGGTCGGCGTCGCGCGGCCAGTGGAGCGAGCTGCCGTCGACGCTCCTGACGACCCACGCGATCTCCCAGTCGCCGTCGTTGCTGCGGTGCAGTTCGACGACGCGATCGTTGTCGGAGTCGGCGACGAGGACCGCGCCGTCGCCGAGCCACTGCGGGTTGTGCTGGTGGTCGAGGATCGACGGGTCGCCACAGCGCACGTCGCCGTCGCCGTCGGTGTCGCGCAGCTGTCCGTTCCCGGTACAGGAGTCGTCCGAGGAGCCCGGTTCGTCCTCGTTGATGATTTCGACAACTTCGCTGCCGCCGTCGTCGGTGCGTTCGACGATCACAAGCTGGTTCGCGTTGCGCACGGAGACCAGGAATCGGTCCTCGCCGATGCGGTCGATGTCGTTGATGTGGAGCCAGTCGGTGCGGGTGGGATCCTCGGGCTCGTCGTAGATAGTGGAGGCGTTCCACGTCCACGTCACCTCGCCGTCCTCCACGATCATGATCCGCTCGTTGTCCATGTCGGTCATGGCGAACCCGCCGCCCGGGAGCGGCTCGGCGTCGTGGATCTCGCTGTTCGACTGCGAGCGCACGGGGAAGCTGTACTCCTCGACGACCGTCGCCCCGCCGTCGGCGTCGGGATCGATCAGTCGAATGCCCGTGTGAGCGCACGGCGACTCGTAGGGGCCGCACTCCTCGTAGCCGCTGTCCATGAACCCCGCGAGCACGCGGCCGTCCGGGAGCCGCTGCACGTCGAAGTAGCTGTCCGCGGAGTCCTCGCGCCACTCGACGCCGGTGCCGTCGAGCAGGTAGGCGCTGCCGTGTTCGTGCCACCCCGGTCCGCCGCCCTGCGATCCGACGAGCGTCGCGCGCGACGTGCCGTCGTCGACGGCGGCCGTCGAGCGGTCCGGGGCGACCAGTGCGCTCCCGGCGACGGTCAATCCGAACAGGAGGACGCCCACGAGGACCAACTCGACCGCACGTGTTCTCATCGGTGAACGCGAGCCATGCGCCGAGCAAAAGCCTTCGGTCTCGCGGAGTCTCCCGGACCGTCAGAACAGGGTTCGAACCCGCGCGAGCGTCGCGTCGAGGTCGCCGGAGTTGTCGACGACAACCGAGTCATCGACCGGCTCGAACTCCTCGCGGAGCAGGTCGTACACGTCGACGTCCGCGTCCGATGGGTCGTCCGCTCGCGACCGGATGCGGGCCTTCGCGGTCTGCTCGTCGCACCTGACGCGAACCAGTTGAAGCTCGGCGCCGCGACGCTCGGCGAGGTCGCGCGCCTCCTGTCGGCGGGCCGCCCGTCGGAACGTTCCGTCGAGGACGACCGAATCGCCGCCGGCGAGGCGGTCGCCAGCGCGGTCGAACACCGCCTCGTACGTCCGTCGCGACTCCTCGTCGGTGTAGGACGGGTCGGGGAACAGCTCCTTTCGAACCACGTCGGTGCGAACGATCGCGGCGTCGAGGCGGTCGGCGACCGCCGCCGCGACCGTCGATTTCCCGGCACCCGGGAGCCCGCAGACGACGACGAGACGCGTGGTGTCCGACATCGGATCCGTTCGCCCGGTCGGCGCTCGGGACCGAGTATCCGTCGGTTCGCGCTCGTCGAGGAATCAGCATTGATAGCCGAGGGGATAGACATTATACGGTGATTCCGGAACGAACGAACACTCCAATATCGGGAGTGGACAACCATTGACATCCTCCTCCGCGTGAACGCGGAGGAATCCCGAGCGGTGGGAGTTTCAGGTTTGCAACCATGACTCCGCCACTTCACGGGAACCCGTTTTACCCCAGTCGTCGTGGTCGGTGGCTGACTAGCCGTGCCAAACGGCTGGTACTCCTATCCTCAGCCCCGTTGACTCTCACCTGTTGTTTTTGCCAGCAGAGAGTCGCTGGTACGTCGCCGGATTCGGAGGTATCGTCGGGCTTGCTCGACCAACAGGCACGGACGAACGCTTCTAGCATTCGCGTTCACCGTGTTGGCGTTTCAGATATTGTCTCATTGGGTGGCGGGTAGACCGCCTCCGACGGTCGTTCGGAATCCGCTCCGTTCCGACCTGACCTTGCCACCGTATAGCGGTTCTTGACACTTGAATATGCGGATTGGAAACTCACGCAGTGCTATCGGCAATGGAACAGGCCGGTATTGTCGGATTCATCCTGCGCCTGAAGGTGCAGGTATTCTCCTTGCTATCTATAATGTTCGAATTCATTACGGACGAAGAAGAGCGCGGGCAGGTGGGTATCGGGACGCTCATCGTGTTCATCGCGATGGTACTGGTGGCGGCGATCGCCGCCGGCGTCCTCATCAACACCGCCGGCTTCCTCCAGAGCAAGTCGCAGGAAACCGGACAACAGAGCAGTAAGCAAGTCAGCGACCGCGTGCAGGAGGTCGCCACCGTCGGCAACGTGAACAGCGCCGGCGACGCCGTCAACTTCGTCAACGTGACCGTGACACAGGGGGCCGGCGCCGGAGAGATCGACCTGGAGAACACGACGGTTACGTGGATCGGTCCAAGCGGGACTTACCAACTGATTGCCCACAGCGACTTCGACAACACCTCAGACGCTACGGGTGCCACGTTCACCTACGACGTGATCAAGGACAGCGACGGCAGCGCGCCCGTCCTCAACGACAACGACGACCGGCTGCAGTACATCTTCGACGTCGACCAGTTCGCCGAGGGAGACCTCTCCGAGGGCGACGAGGTGACGATCAAGATCAACACGAGGGCCGGCGCGACCACAGAGATCCGGTTCACCGTGCCCGAGTCGCTCGGGAACAAGGAAGCCGTCGAACTGTAAGTCGGGTTCTCTCTCCCTTCTCTCGGTTCGCTTCAGTAGGTAGCGGCACCCAGTATCGATCGATACCTGGCGCATACGACGGTCCGATCGACTGGATCGCCGGTTCGATCGGCCGGTCGCCCGGGGCAACGGCGTGTTCGCCCCTGCAGTCGACGTGAACCCTCGCAAGCACCGGATAACGAAGTACTGCGCCCCCGTCCCCGGACGGGAGATGGGCGACAACGGCGACGGCGGCGGGACGGGAAGGTGGCACAGACGGGACGTCCTGCGAGCGACAGGGGTGCTTGCCGGCGCGGCTGTACTCGGGGGGCCGGCGGCCGCGCAGTCGACGCCGGAGGCGTCGTACGTCGTCGAGCAAGGCTCGACGTGCGTTCCGGTCCGTCCCCTGCGGGGGACGCTCACGGCCGAGCAGTTCTACGAGTACCAGCTGCCGTCGCGGTACGTTTCCGAGGAGAACGGCGCGGTCGTCGGCGACACCGACCGGTACATCTCCGCCGGAACGCGCGACCTCCAGCGCGCCGACACCAGCATCATCTTCCTGTACGACGGCCCAAAGGGCGTGAGTCTGGTCGTCGTTCACGGCGGCCCGAACAGTCCCGACGGCGGGTCGGCGACGTTCACCTTCGTCGGGCTCCCGATCACCGGCGACTGGGTCGTCAGGGACGACCTGTACGGCGGGGGGTCGAACTACGACCGGTGGAACGTCGGCGGCGAGCCGCAGCGTATCGACTGGACATGGGCCGCCGGACGAACGGACGGGGGCGTCTTTCGCCCCCTCGGCACCGAGGCCGACGTGACGATCGACCCCGCGTTCAACGAGACCGCCGACCTGTTCGACAGCTACTACGAGGGCAGCGTGACCGACTGGGAACTCCTCTCGGCGACCGAAAGAGGGGTCGAACGTGTGACGCTTGCGCTCGATCAACCGATCCGCATCAAAACCGGGTCGTGTGGCTCCGACGGGACGAACGACGGTGGGGACGGCAACGGCGACGACAGCAACGAATCGGACGCGACGAACGACAGCGAGGACGGCGACGACGGGGGGACGAGCGAGGAGTCGGATCCCACCGACGACGCCGGACCGCCCGAGGATTCGAATGCGCCCGAGGACGCCGGACCGCCCGAGGATGCAGGACCGCCGGATGACGCCGGGCCGCCCGATAGCGACGCCGAAGACGCTCAGGATTCGGACGACGATGAGGAAGATAACGACGACGATGATGACGATAACCGCGAACGTGAGGAGGATGATGATGACGACGACGATGAGGAAGATGACGACGACGACGAAGAGGAAGACGACGACGATGAGGAAGATGACGACGACGACGATGACGACTGAATCGCACGATTACGTGGCCGGATCGAGGTCGACAGGACGACGGCCTCGTGTATCTCTCGGCGGAGCCCGCGGGGTCACTCCTTGACAGCGGCGTCGCCGTCCGCGGTCGCCGCCTCGTCCGGTGGTTCCTTGTCGGGCCGTGGCATCGAGCCGAGCCCGTGAGCGGTCGTTACCTCTGCCGTGACCCGGTCGCCGTGAGCGAGTTCCGAGAGGCCCACGCGGACGAGATGGATGGCCGCTATCAGTAACAGCGGGCCGAGGAAGATGCCGTACCAGTTGAACAGGAGCCCACCGAAGATGTACGAGAACATCATCGCTCCCCTGTGGGTAGTCTGACCGGCGAGGACCGGCCTGATAACCATGATGGGGAACAGATCGAGGACGAGCAGCGCCACGATGGCCACGAGAGCGGGAAACCACAGCGTTTGCGGGTCCGACTCGATCGCTCTCAGCACCAGATATACCGCCGTCGGGACATATACGACCTTCCCCACGACGATGGGAATGAGCGTCGCCGCGCCCGTGAGAAGCGCGAGGACGTTGGGGATAGGAATCTTCAGTCCCGGCGGGGCGACGATGTTGAGCCCGTTGTAGATGCCCACGGCGAGAAGCGCGACGACGATCACGGTCCGGATGTTCCCGAAATACACCACCTGGAAGTCGCGATCGACGAGCGACGCATAGAGCCACAGGGCCGAGTCCGCTCCCACCTCGTCACGGAACCAGTCCGCGATGCGGCCGCCGTCCCGGAGGAGATAGAACGCGAGGGCGATGGCCAGAGAGAGGTGCAGGAAGAACGTCGCGATCGGCCCCAACACGTCCCCGCCAGTCCTGAGAACATCGGCGATCGATGCCACGTCGAACGACGAAACGTACGCCTGCGGGTCGGCGATCCCTCGAGCCAGCTCCGCGGGAGGAATCGGCAGGAACCAGGCGACGATTTCGGCGCCCGCTCCGGCGTACTGCTCGAGTTCCCTGACTGCGAGGAACAGGAGATACCCGGTTACCGCGAGAAACGGGATCTCGAACGCGAACAGCGCGCCCGCCGCCGCGATCTCGGGACTCTCGACGAGGAGCCGTAACCGACGGTAGACGGGCCGAGCCGCGTAGTAGATGAATATTCCGAGGACGAACGTCCCGATGTACGAGTACACCAACAGACCGAGCGTTCCGGCGAGAACGGCAGCAAGGACCAACCAGACTACTCGCGACCGGTCGAACTCCGTCTCGTCCATCATGTCGACCGACTCCTGGTATGCTGGGTGACATCCGTCGGCAAGCCGGCGCGGAGGAACTGAGAGGTACTGGCGGTCCGGCTGTCGCGCGGACGGTCCCCGAAGTCGTTACCCATTCGTCTCCCCGGAGTCGGCGTTCAAAGCGATCTCGCGGCCGTTTCCGTGTTCGGGAGTACCGGTCGGGGTTCCACGGTCCCGACGGAAATACGACGTCCCCTCGGAGATATCGGGACCCGGTAGTACCACGATCGATCGTTGTGATACGTACCCCGATAAGATATGGGGTCGACTCGGCGTCGGCGTCGACGCCCACGCGGACGTGAGTACGGCCACCCGAAGGCCGTCGCGACAGAGTCGGATTGCGGGAGAAGTGGGCCGGCACGAATTTGAATCACGCGAGACTCGCTCCGCTCGTCTCGCTGGCTCTCGTTCGCTTCGCTCACGGGAACGTGGTTACGGCCACCCGAAGGCCGTCGCGACAGAGTCGGATTGCGGGAGAAGTGGGCCGGCACGAATTTGAATCGTGGTTACGGCCACCCGAAGGCCGAAGGATACCAAGCTACCCCACCGGCCCGCGTCCGGACGAACGCCGGGCGTTCTGTTAAGGCTTCCGAACGCGGGGCAGTCACCGGATCGCCTCCCACGCCGGACAGCCGTTCGGAAGCTTCTCAGTACCGCTCGTAGCCCTCGGTGTCTAGGTAGTTGTTGGCGACGCTGATGGCGTGGTCCGCGTGGATCGCCTTCGGACCGAGGCGAATCCGACGGTCGGCGCGGTCGGCAAGGAGATCGGTCTCCTCGGCGGTGAAGTCCGAGTGGTCCGAGAGGACGAACACCGGGTCATCGGGCGGGTCAGTCTCGGCGAGCGGCTCCCCGTCCTCGTGGAGTTGGACGACGGTGCCGTCTATCGTGTCGAGCGTCGTCTCGACACCCATCCGGTACAGTTCGACGCCGGGCGACACCTCCGCGGGCATGTGGCCGATCGCCCCGTCACGCGCGTCGAGCGCGTCGCGAACGCGCGCGGCCGTCGTACGCTCGTCGGGGTGAAGTCCGCGAGCCGTCGCGCCCGAGAACCGGACGGTGTACTCGTCGCCGAGCACGAGGTGGACGCGGCTGTCCTCGCGGATCCCGTGCGAGAGAAACAGCCCGGCGTTCACACACCGACACAGCAGATCCAGTCGTCCCGCCCCGCCGGCGAGGTCGTCGAGACTGAACTCGGGGGTCGTGGGCGCGTCGTGACCGCAGACGACGAACTGGCGCATATGAGATATCGGTTCGCGGGGACAATTGACGTTCCGGATCGACGCGCGCGCATCTCAGTAGACATAGATTACCGGCACCAAAAACAATAAGTATAAATATCATCACAGCCCAAGCTTTGACATCCCAGTTTGGGTAGCACAACCATGACAGAAGATGACATAACTCGCGTATTCGACCGGATGAACCGGCGCACGTTCCTAACCGGGACCGGTGCGGCCGGCGTCGCAGCCGTCTCCGGCTGCCTCGGCGGCGACAGCGGCCAAAGCGACGGCGAAACTACCGATTCCGGCTCCGATTCGGGCTCCGATTCCGGCTCCGACAGCGACTCGGGCAGCATGAGCGGCGGCACGCTCAACCTCGCGCTCGTCAAGAGCCCGCTGGAGTTCGACCCGGTCGTGCTCAACGACGTCCCGTCCGACCAGGTGGCCAGCCAGATCTTCGAGGGGCTGTACACGTACGACGAGGGAACCGGCGTGGTCCCCGAGCTCGCGACGGGCGAGCCCGAGGTCAACGACGACGGCACCGTGTACACGGTGACGATGACGACGGAGGCGACGTTCTCGAACGGCGACCCCGTCACCCCCGAGGACGTGAAGTACAGCTTCGAGGCCCCGGTCGACGAGGAGACCGAGAACGCCTCGGAGTTCAACATGATCGACTCGATCGAGACGGAAGGCGACGACACGATCGTGTTCACCCTGAAGTACCCGTACGGGCCGTTCATGAACACGCTCGCCGCCGGCCGTATCGTCCCCATGTCCGTCCGAGAGGACGACAAGAACGCGTTCAACACCCAGAACCCCGTCGGGTCGGGGCCGTTCGTCTTCGACGGCTGGGAGGAGGGCGACTACGTCGACCTCGTGCGCGACGAAGACTACTGGGGCGAGCCGATGGCGAACCTCGAGAAGATCCACTTCACGCCGATCACGGAGGCGACGACTCGCGTCACCACGCTCCGCAACGGCGAGAACGACGTGGTCGAGGAGATCCCACCGAAGCTGTACTCGACGGTTCGCGACATCGACGACGCGAGCATCGACGAGGTGCCGGGTATCGGCTACTTCTACCTCGCGTTCAACTGTAACGAGGGCCCGACGGCGGACGCACGCGTCCGCGAGGCGATCGACTACTGCTTCTCGATGGACACCGCCGTCGAGCAGTACGTCGAGCCGACCGGCGTCCGTCAGTACTCCCCCACGCCCGCCTCGATCACCGAGGATTGGGGCTTCCCGATCGACGAGTGGGAGCAGATCCCCCACGACAAGAACATCGACGAGGCGACCGCCCTCTTCGAGGAGGCCGGCGTCTCGATGGACTACAACTGGAAGATCATCGTCCCGCCGGACGACAAGCGCGAACAGATCGGCATCTCGGTGTCGAACGGCCTCAAGGAGGCCGGATTCAACAACGTCTCGGTCCAGCGGCTCGACTGGGGCGCGTTCCTCGAGGCCTACGTCACCGGCAACGAGGACGACTACAACATGTACACGCTCGGCTGGTCCGGCACCCCCGACCCCGACGCGTTCACTTACTACATGTTCGGTCGCACCGACGACACGCTCGGCGTCACCAACGGGTCGTACTACGGCGCCAACAGCCAGCGGGGCAAGGACGCCGCCCAGAAAATCGTCGACGCCCGGCAGTCGGCCGACCGCGAGGAGCGCAAGCAGCTGTACACCGAGGCCATCACCACGATCCTCGAAGACCGGGCCCACCTGCCCGCGTACAACCTCAAGAACAGCTTCGGCGTGAAAGAGTACGTCAACGACTTCACGTCGCACCCGGTGGACTCGTTCCACCTGGTGACCGACAACAACAACGTCTCGGTCGACAAGTAGATCGAACCGCGAATCGGGCGGTAACTGACCGGAGCGGCCTCGATACCCGCTTCCGCGAATTTATATACCCCCGTGCGAAACGAAGGCACACGACACTAGAGACAGATGGGACGCGCACAGTACACGATCCGACGGATCCTGCAGGCGATACCGGTCCTGCTGGGAGTCGTCACGATCACGTACTTCCTGATGGAGGCGATGCCGGGCGACCCCGTGAGCATCATGCTCGGGCCGTCACCCAGCGCCCAACAGGCCGCCGCCATCCGAGCGAAGTACGGACTCGACCAGCCGGTGTGGCTTCGCTACCTGAACTACCTCTGGGACGTGGTACAGCTCGATCTGGGAACGAGTCTGTACTACGAGGTTCCCGTCACCCAGAAGATCCTCGAACGGATGCCGGTGACGATACTGTTGCTCGCGTCGAGCTTCACGTTCGCGATCGTCACGTCGATCCCGCTGGGGATCATCTCGGCCCAGCGGCGCAACAAGCCCACGGACCACGTCGCGCGGGTTGTGGCGCTGCTGGGCGTCTCGACGCCCTCCTTCTGGATCGGCCTGGTGCTCATCATTCTGTTCGCCTATCAGGTCAGTTGGTTCCCCGCGACCAGCCTCGTGCTTCCGTGGGCGTCGCCCGCGGAGGTGGGCGTCGACAGCCAGTTCGACGTGCTCGTCACGTCGTTGCACCACCTCGTGTTGCCGACGGTGTCGCTCGGCACGCTCCAGATGGCGGCGCTCACCCGGATCGAGCGGTCGTCGATGCTGGAGGTGCTCGGCGAGGAGTACGTCAAGCTCGCGCGCGCCTACGGCGTCAAGGAGACGACGATCCTCCGCAAGCACGCGTTCCGTAACGCACAGCTCCCGCTGATCACGCTGTTGGGGCTCCAGCTCACCAGCGCTATCGGCGGGGCGGTGTTGACCGAGACCGTCTTTTCCATCAACGGGATGGGGACGCTCATCATCACCGCGATCAACAACCAAGACTTCGCGCTGGTGGTCGGCACGACGCTCGTGCTCGGCCTGGTGTTCGTCGTCGGGGTCATCATCACCGACCTCTCGTACGCGTACATCGACCCGCGAGTCACCTTCGAGGACGCAGACTGATGGCGACGACAACCGGATCCGAACCCGACTCGCGAACCGAGAACGAATCACAGCCCGCCGAGTCCGACCCCGACCAACCCGCCGCGAACGTCGGGTGGCGCTACACCGTCTCGCAGGTCCGTCGCGACCCGACGGCGCTGGCGGGGCTGGGGATCATCGGGGTCGCGACGCTCGTCGCGGTCGTCGCGTTCATCGATCAGTCCGTCCTCCCGATATTCGGGATCGAACAGTACGCCATCGCGCAGGCGGTGTGGATGAGTCCCAACGCCGAGGTCGCCCCCCAGTTGCTGCCGCCGGCGTGGACGACCAACGTCTTCGGCGAGGGGACGTGGACCCACCCGCTGGGCACCGACGACCGCGGGCGCGACATCCTCGCGCGGGTGTTCTACGGCACGCGCATCGCCATCTCCGTCGGCGTCATCGCGACGACCATCGCGCTGGTGGCCGGGACGGTCGTCGGGTCGGTCGCCGGCTACTACGGCGGTCGGATCGACGACGTGCTGATGCGTGCCGCCGAGACGCTGTACGCCATCCCGTTTCTCGTGCTCGTCATCGTGTTCATGGTCGCGTTCGGTCGCAACCTCACGTTCGCGATGATCGGCGTCGGGATCGCCAACATTCCGACGTTCGCCCGGCTCATCCGCTCGCGGGTGTTGTCGGTGCGCGAGGAGGACTACATCGAGGCCGCACGTGCGGCCGGCGTACGCGACCGCAACATCATCTCCAGACACGTCATCCCGAACAGCTTCGCGCCCGTCCTGGTGCAGGCGACCCTGCAGATCGGCGTGGCGATCCTCATCGTCGCCGGGCTGTCGTTCCTCGGCTTCGGCGCACAGCCCCCCACGCCCTCGTGGGGACAGATGCTCTCGCAGTCGCGCGACTACATGCTGCCCGACCCGTGGTTCAGTATCTGGCCCGGGCTGGCGATCCTCATCACCGTGGTCGGCTTCAACCTGCTCGGCGACGGGCTCCGCGACGCGCTCGACCCCCGTATCAACAACTGATGTCCGAACCACTACTCACAGTCGAGAACCTGAAGACCCAGTTCTTCACCGAGGAAGGCACCGTCCGCGCGGTCGACGGCGTGAGCTTCGAGGTCAACGAGAGCGAACTCGTCGGCCTCGTCGGCGAATCCGGCGCCGGCAAGTCGGTCGCCGCCCAGTCGATCATGCGGCTCGTCGAGGAGCCGGGGCGGATCGTCGACGGCACCGTCACGTTCGACGGGAAGAAGCTGATCGACATCGTGGAGACACCCGACGGCCGGATGGAGGAGTCCGACGAGATGCTCTCGAACCGGGAGATGCGCGAGCAGATCCGCGGCCGCGAGATCGCGATCGTCTTCCAGGACCCCATGGAGTCGCTCAATCCGGTGTTCAAGGTGGGCGCCCAGCTCCGGGAGTTCATCGAGTTGAACCGGGGCGTCGGCGAGTCGGAGGCGAAGACGATCGCCGTCGACATGCTCCGGGAGGTCGGCATTCCCGAACCCGAGACCCGATACGACGACTACCCCCACGAGTTCTCCGGCGGGATGCGCCAGCGCGTGCTGATCGCGATGGCGCTGGCGTGTGAGCCGCGGCTCATCATCGCCGACGAGCCGACGACCGCGCTCGACGTGACCGTCGAGGGACAGATCCTCGATCTGGTCAGCGACCTCCAGGACCGGTACGACACCGCGTTCCTGTGGGTCACCCACGACATGGGCGTCGTCGCGGAGATCTGCGACCGGGTGAACGTCATGTATCTCGGCGAGGTCGTCGAGGAGGCCGAGGTCGACGACCTGTTTCACGACACGAAACACCCCTACACCGAGGCGCTGCTGCGGTCGATGCCCCGACCCGACCGGACTATCGAGTCGCTCGACCCGATCAAGGGGGTGATGCCGGAGGCGATCAACCCGCCCTCCGGCTGCCGGTTCCATACGCGCTGCCCGGAGGCCCGGGAGGCGTGCAGGGAGTTCCACCCGGAGTACCACGACGTGAGCGACGCCGCCGAAGCCCCACACCGGGTGTCGTGCATCAAGTTCGAGAGCGTCGGCTACGAACACAGCGAACCGCTGGAGACGGAGGCGACCGGCGCCTTCGCGGGCGGGCTCGCCGAGATGCGCGGCGACGACAGCCAGGAGACCGCCGGCGTGTCCGGAGGTGAGGTCGATGAGTGAGGCCACCGGGACGGGACCGCTCGGCACCGGCGACGGCGGGACCGACGACGACACCATCCTCAGCGTGCAGGGCCTGACGAAGCACTTCAGTCAGTCCGACGGGATGTTGTCGGCGCTGTTCGACAAGCCGCCCGTGCGCGCCGTCGAGGACGTGAGCTTCGACGTGAAGCGCGGCGAGACGCTCGGGCTGGTCGGCGAATCCGGCTGCGGGAAGTCGACGCTCGCGCGGACCATCCTCCGACTCGTCGATCCCACGGACGGGGCGGTGTACTTCGAGGGCGACAACCTCGCGGAGCTGTCGGGGTCGGACCTCCGCGACCGCCGTCGCGACCTGCAGATGATCTTCCAGGACCCCCAGTCGAGCCTGGACCCGCGGATGAAGGTCGGCCCCATCGTCGAGGAGCCGATGAAGGCCCACGGTCTCTACAAGGGCGAGCGCGAGGAGCGCGCCCGCGAGTTGCTGGAGAAGGTCGGGCTCGACCCGCACCACTACAACCGCTATCCGCACCAGTTCTCCGGCGGACAACGCCAGCGGATCAACCTCGCGCGGGCGCTATCGGTGAATCCGGACTTCATCGTCTGCGACGAACCGGTGTCGGCGCTCGACGTGTCGATCCAGGCGCAGGTGCTCAACACGATGCAGGAGCTGCAAGACGAGTTCGGCCTCACCTACCTGTTCATCGCACACGACCTCAGCGTCATCCGGCACATCTCCGACCGTGTCGCCGTGATGTACCTCGGCCAGTTGGTCGAACTCGCCGAGACCGAGGAACTGTTCGAACACCCCGCACACCCCTACACGGAGGCGCTGCTCGAGTCCATCCCGGTCCCGGATCCGCGCTCGACGGGCGCCCGGAGCGTGCTCGAGGGCGACGTTCCCTCGCCGATCGAGCCGCCGTCGGGCTGTCGGTTCCGGACCCGGTGTCCGAGACTCATCCAACCAGACGAGTTCTCGATGGACCCCGACACGTGGGTGGCCGTCCGCGAGTTCACCCGCGCGGTGGATCGGCGCACCTTCGAGGCCGACGACCGCAGCACGGCCCGGGCGAAGTTCTTCCCCGACGGCACGCCGTCGGGACGCGCGGGGAGCGTCGTCGACGATGCGCTCGATCAGGTCGCCGACGACGAGTGGGAAGACGCGGCCGAGCAACTCGTCTCGACGTTCGCGGAGGCGAGTATCTGTGCGACCGAGGAGCCGTCGTACGCCGTCGAGCCGACGATCGGTGACGGCGAGCATTTCGCCGCCTGTCACCTCCACCGCGAGGACGTGGAAGCGCCCGCTCCCGCCGACGACTGAGACGACCGGTCGTCAGTCGGGTTTCTCGATCTGCCGACGGGTTCGACAGCGACGGCCCAGTCACTCGATCCGGAACGTCGTCCGGGCTTCGGGTCGCTCGTTCCCGGTCGCGACGAACGCGCGGATCTCGTGGTCGCCGCGGTCGAGCGGCGACGAGCGAACGCCGCGGTCGTCGCGACGGGTCACCCGGCCGTCCCACGTCCACTCGTAGGTCTTGCGCTCGCGGGCGCGAAACGAGAGCGTCCCCGAGCCCCCGGGGTCGCGCCGGGGCTCCTCGCTGGCCTCCAGCGCGCCGTCGACCTCCCACCCCCACAGGCGTCGCGACGAGGTCGTCACCGCGACCGGCACGGGGAACCGGTTGCGGATGACGACGCGCACCGATACCGGGTCGCCCGGCGCGTACACCTCGCGGTCGGTGTCGACGGCGATCGAGAGCCCCCGGGCGACCAGCGACGCCGGGAGGAGGGCGGCGACCGCCGCGCCGAGGTAGTCACGCGTCTCGTCGAAGCCGAGGCGGTCGCGATCCTCGCGACTTCGCGGGGACTGTGGCACGGGCGCCAGAATGGCCGAGGAGCGAATGAGCGTGTCGGTTCCGGGCGAGCAAACGGCTGTCACCGCTCACCAGTCAGTGAGCGTCGGGGAGCCGGTCAGTACCCCTGCGCGTTGCCGTCCTTGCGGGGCTCGGTCGCGGCCGAGAGGACGCCGTCGGCGCTGCGGACGATCTGCGCCCCGCCGAACAGCGCCGGCGGGAGCGTCCTCACGTCGTGGCCCTTCCGGACCAGCTTCGCGGCCGTGTTGCCGTCGAACTGCGGCTCCAGCGCCAGGCTCCCCTCCTCGCGGTAGCGCCAGCGGGCGCTGTCGAGCGCCGTCTGCAGCGGCTGGTCGTAGTCGACGACGTTCGAGATCACCTGCACGTGCCCCTGCGGCTGCATGTAGCCGCCCATCACGCCGAAGGCCGCCCAGTCGTCGGTGCCGTCGTCGTCGGGCGCGAAGTCCGCCAGCGCCGGGATCAGTGTGTGGAAGGGTCGCTTGCCGGGCGCCAGCGAGTTGGGGTGGTCCGGGTCCAGCGAGAACGACGAGCCGCGGTTCTGCAGCGCGATGCCGGTGTCGCCGGCGACCAGCCCGGAGCCGAAGCCGGCGAACCGGGAGTTGATGAACGAGACGACGTTGCCCTCGTCGTCGGCGACGCACAGCAGCACCGTGTCCGCGTCCTCGGCGTTCGCGTCGGGCACGCCGAACGTCACGTCGTCGTTGCACTCCTCGCCGACCTCCTGCGCGCGCGTTGCGGCCCACTCCTTGCTCGCCAGCGGCGGGTGCTCCTCGAAGTCGGGGTCGGTGATGTAGCGGTGGCCGTCGTGGAATGCCAGCTTCAGCGCCTCCGAGAAGTAGTGGACGCGCTCGGGCGAGTCGTAGTCGTGCTCGCCCGCGCCCAGTTCCTCGGCGATGTTCAGCGCCTCCAGCGCGATGAGCCCCTGGTTGTTCGGCGGCAGCTCGTACACCTCCGTCCCGTTGTACGTAGTCGAGACGGGATCGGGGAACTCCGGCTCGAAGTCGGCGAGGTCGTCGGTCGTGAGGAAGCCGCCCTGCGCTTGCACTTCGGCGGCGATCTGCTCGCCGATCTCCCCCTCGTACACCACGTCGGCGCCCTCCTCGGCGATCCGTCGCATCGACTCGCCCAGCTTCGGGAGCGTCACGTGCTGACCCACGTCGGGCGCCTCGCCGTCGAAGAGGTACGCCTCCCGCGCGTGGTCAGTCTCGAACAGCTCTTCGCCGTGTTGCCACTGTGCGGAGACGACCTCCGAGACAGGGTACCCGTCGATCGCATACCGGATCGCCGGCTGGAGCAGGTCGCCCAACGACTTCTCGCCGAACCGCTCGGCGGTGACCTCCCACCCGCGGGCGGTGCCGGGGACCGTCACCGCGTGGGCGCCGGTGTCTGGCATCTCGGCGTCGGCGGGGTCGACTCCCTCCTCGTCGGCGACGGCCTCGCGCACGGTCTCGATCGTCGCCTCGGCGGGCGCGGGGCCACACGAGCGCATCGCGCCAACCTCGCCGTCGGCGGTACGATACAGCGCGAACACGTCGCCGCCGAGCCCGGTCGAGGTCGGCTCGACGACGTTCAACGCGGCGGCGGTCGCGACCGCCGCGTCGAAGGCGTTTCCACCGTCCTCGAGCACGGAGATCCCCGCCTGCGACGCGAGCGGCTGACTGGTGGCCACGACTCCGCGCTGACCGTACACCGTCGATCGGCGGGACGCGAACCGATCGATGTCCGGGTTGTCCATACTCACGGGAGTCACCGGGGCGGTGAAAACGTGGTCCCGAATATTTCCGGCGCACACGTCCTGTAGTTATCGTCGAACCGGCATGTCGTGACCTATTTTGTGTTCACACGGAGACACCGGAAGGATCGACGTTCGAAGTCGACGTCCCGACGGACCCCTCGCCGTCAGGATGCCTCGCGAGGAGACGGTGCGAAAAACCCAATAGAGGCCCAAATATATCAGGGACAATATGAGCGACGACGGGGATGAGGTTCGTTCGATGCGCGAGGTGACACTCAAGATCAAACACGTCGGTCAGCCGGAGACGGCGGCGTCCGAGCGCTACCCGGAGGTGACGATGCGGTCGGTGTCGTCGATGACGGGACGGGAGGACGAGCGCAAGCGGATCGTCGAGCTGACCGGCGACCCGGACGACATCGCCGGGTTCATCGACGTGTACGCGGCCGGCGACCCGGTGATCGAGGCCGAGCCGATCACCCCGCTCGGCGAGTCGACGGTCTTCGTTGCGCTCACCATCGAAGTGCCTCGGTGGGACAGCATCACCGAGCTGTTCGCGGAGTTGGGGCTTCACTACCGGACGGGAACCGAGATCACCGGCGGCTACGAGCGATGGGTCGTGTATCTCGACGCCGCCGACGACCTCTCGACGGTCGTCGACGCGGTCGAGGCCCGCGGCAACGAGGTCGAGCTGGTCCGGCAGCTCGAGATGCACGAGGTCGACGCCGGCCCGCGCTTCGAGACTGCGGGCGTCCTCCACGATCTGACCCCGCGCCAACGCGAGGCGCTCGCGGCGGCGATCCGGGCGGGGTACTACGGCCACGAGAAGGACGCCGGGGTCGAGGACGTGGCAACGGAGCTGGACGTCAGCACGACGACGGCGTGGGAGCACCTCGCACGCGCCGAGGGGAAGGTGATGGACGACCTCGGGGAGTTCCTCGGCCGCGGCGACTGAGAGGAGTGTGTACCGCAGGCGGACCCGAACGGGCGCGTCCTCGTTCGTCGGATCGCGTCCCCGCCCGCTCCAGCCTGTCCCTACTCGAGATCCGCGTACGGCCAGCGCCCGCCCATCCGCAGTTCCTGTTCGTACCCCTCGTCGATGGCGTCGCGCATCTCCGCGCGGCTCCGTCCCGGCGTCTCCACGTCCGCGGCGGCGAGACGCGCGACCGCCTCGGCGACCTGGACGGCCACGTCGCGCAGGTCACGCGAGTCGAGCTTGTCGAGCGTGTCGGCGTGGGTGTGACCCCAGCCGCGGCCGGACTGCTCGGAGGTCGTCGAGGTCATCACGGCCGGGACGCCCTCCTGCACGAACGCCCACTGGTCGCCGTGCGGGGAGATAGTGTCGTCCGTCGAGAGGCTGGCGTCCAGATCGTCGGTCACCGCCTCGAACACCGATCCCATCTCCTCGAACTCGTTCGTTCCCACGCGGAGGTTCCGCGATGAACAGGCGCCGTCGAGGTTGACGACGCAGTTCGTGTCGTCCAGATCGGTCGTCTCCGCGCAGTGGTACGCCCCCCACAGACCGATCTCCTCGGAGCCGAAGGTGACGAGGCGGACGCGGGTGTCCAGCTCCACGTCGTCGCGGGCGAGGATCCGGCCGACCGCCGCGACGAGCGCGGAGCCGGCGCCGTTGTCGTTGGCGCCGTCGGCGATGTCGTGGGCGTCGACGTGCGCGGTGAGGAGGACGTGCTCGTCGGTGTCGGGGCCGACCTCCGCCTCGACGTTCACCGAGGTCGTCGCCTCGTTGCGGCAGTCCACCGAGACAGTCGCCTCACAGCCTTCCTCGGCGTACCGGGCGAGACGCTTCCCGACCTCACAGGAGACGCCGACGGCGGGGATCGGCCCGGGGCGCTCGTGGTAGCCGACCTCGCCGGTCGGCGGCAGCGACCCGTCGAGGTGGTTGCGAAAGACGAACGCGACGGCGCCGTGGTCGGCGGCGTTGACGTACTTCTCCATCCGGTGGATCCAGCGGTCGACCGACTCCGGCGTCGCCGACGACGCCATCGCGATGGCGCCGTCCAGTTCCTCGGCTTTCTCCTCGAACTCCTCGTAGGTGCCGTCGCCCACGTCGACGACGCGCCCGGTCGCTTCCCCCGCGGGACAGCCGGGGAGCGCGAGCACGTCCTGCTGGCCGTCGTGAACGCGCTCGTGAGGCTCGTGGATCGACAGCGAGGAGTCGCCGCGCCACCAGCCGGGGATCTCGAACTCCTCGATCCGGGCGTCGCGGGCGCCGGCGCGCTCGAGGGCGTCGCGCACGACTTCGGCGCCGCGGCGCTCGCCCGCCTGCCCGGCCATTCGACTCCCTACGTCGACCAGGTCGGTCAACACGTCCCAGCCGAAGCCGCTCGTCTGTGCGTCGCCCACGGCCGCGTTCGGTAGTCGCATACCCCGGCGTTCGACGCGACCGCCTTGAGTTCCCGGATCCCGGTCGGCCATCGCGCCGGATTGCCGGCCGTTCGTCGAGCCGGATCCACGGACGGCCCGACGCCGGCGACAGATTCATGTGTCATGGTACCAATTAACACGAAAGATGTCCGAACCCACCGATCTCTCCGACGTCGACGAGCGAGTGCTGCGCCACCTCGACGGGTCGAGCGTGGACTACCCGGCGCTCGTCGCCGCCAACACCGGGCTCCACATCCCGCTGGTGGAGCGTCGGCTGGCGACGCTCGCGGAGCGTGGGTTCGTGGAGGCGGTGACCGACGAGCAGATCTTCCGGATCACCGAGCATGGCCGCCGAGCGCTGTCGGAAAAACCGGCCGCGTCGACGGCCGCCGACGCGACTCCGACCCGTGAGACCGCCGCCCCTGACGGCGGTTCGCCGGTCGATACTGACTGAATCGTCCCCGTTCCCGTTACTCGCCGCCGTCGAGCGCCGCCTCGAACGCGAGTTCGACCGCCCGCTCGTCCAGCGCCCGCGGGAGGCTCGGCTGCACGCTCCCGCCGCGGGCCGCCTCGCCGTCCGCCGCGGCCGACGCCGCCTGCTCGGGCGTCGCAGGGAGATGGAGGAAGCCGGCCGGCGTGTTCGTCCCCGCGAGCAGCGCGAGCGTCCGGTAGAGGATGCCGTTACAGAGGTGCGTGCCCGCGGTGTTCGACACGCGAGCGGGGACGCCTTCCGCCAGACAGGCCTCGACCGTCTCGCGAACCGGGAGCGTCGAGCGCCGCGCGTCCGGTCCCGTCGGGTCGAGCCGCTCGTCGACCGGGTCGTTGCCGTCGTTGTCGGGAACACCGACGGTGTCGGCCACGTTGATCGCGACGCGCTCGACGCAGACCGCCGACCGCCCGGCTGCGAGGCCGGTGGCGACGACGGCCGCCGGGTCGTGCTCGTCGATCAGGTCGGCCATCCGGTCTTCGGCGGCGCCGAACGCGACGGGGAGCACCCGACCGACGACCTCGTGGCCCGCGACGGTCCGCCCGTCGAGCGCCTCGGCGACCTCGCCGGAGGGGTTCACGTCGTGGTCGCCGAACGGCTCGTAGCCGGTGCAGAGAACGGTCATACTCGCCATCGCCGCCGGCGACTCCTAAGCGTTCGCGTCGCCCGCGGGGGTCGCCGGTTCGGATCCGGCTGGAGCCGACGCGACGCCGAGCGGTGCGGCTCGTTCGCGCTCCGCTCGGTTCGCGTCTCGCCCTGTTCGTGGGCGGAGCGGCACGGGGACCGCTCCGCCGTCCGTACGAGGCTTCGTTCGCGCTACACGCTCACTCGACCTCGCCTCAGTCGTCGCCGGCGACGGTCGGCGCGTCGGCCGCCGAATCGTCCCGCAACGTCGTCGCGGCGATGACCCCGGCGACGACGACGAGCCCGACGCACGCGAGATACTCCGCCGAGAGGCCGATCTCGGCCGCAAGCGGGAGCGCCACCAGCGGGCCGAGCGTCGAGCCCAGGTCGCCGAAGACGTTGTAGACGCCGCCGAGTTTGCCCACGTCCCCGCCGGGCGCGATGTCGCCGAGGTACGCCAACAGCGGCGGGCCCGTCAGCCCGGCGCCCGCGCCGACGAGGCCGACGCCCGCGAGCACGCCCGGCGCGGTCGGCACCAGCGCCGTGAGCGCGAACCCCGACCCGAACACGGCGAGGCCGGGGACGACCGTCGTGAGCCGGCCCATGCTGTCGGAGAAGCGACCGACCGCGAGGTTCGACACCGCCAGCGCGACGACGGAGACAGCCATCACGAGGCCGCTTGTGCCGGCGCCGGCGAACCCGCCCAGCGAGATGTCGTTGGCCTCGGTGTACAGCACGACCGTCGACAGCAGGACGCCCGCATAGAGGAACCGGATCGTGAAGTTGACCGCGCCGACGGCGCCGATCCGGGTGTCCGCCCGGACGAGCGCGGGAACGTCCCGCAGGCGGCTCTTCTCGCCGACTTCGGGCGAGACGTTCGGAAGTACGCGGTAGGCGACCGCCGCCGCGACCAGCCCGGCGACGCCCGCGACGGCGAACGCCTCCGCGTAGCCGTACAGCTCCGTGACGACGCCGCCGAGGATCAGCCCCGTCGGGAAGCCGAGGCTCTGTCCGCCGCGCATGTAGCCCACCCAGCGTCCGCGGTTCGCCGACGTGGTCACGTGCGTCACCGTGGAGAAGGCGCCGACGAACACGAACGCCGAGCCGATCCCCCACGCCGCCCGCGACACGAGGAAGACGGCCGACGACGGGAGCCCGAACGGCGGGTTCAGCCCGACGAGGTAGCCGAAGGGGACGAGCCCCTGCACCAGGAACCCCGCGATCATCGGCCGGCGCGTCCCCATGCGGTCGAGGATGCTCCCCGCCGGCGTCGACATCACCAGCCGCGTGAACCGGTTGATCGAGAGGATCAGTCCGACGAGAACCGGCGCGATGCCGAGCACCGACCCCAGCGCCGGGATGGTCGGGAACGCGACGCCGCCGCCCACCCCGCCGAAGAACACCCCGGCGACGAGGCTGAGGACGACGGTCCGCACCTGTTGCTCGGAGTAGGCGGGCGCGTCGTCCGGGTCGTCGGTCGGGGCTGTCGTGTCGGTCACGTCGGTCCTCGTGTCTCGGAGGTCGAAGCGGTCGGCAGCGTCGCGGACAGCGGCGGCACCGTCGCCGGTGTCGCGGGGGTCGTGTTCGAGTCGAAGCGGAGGGCGAACCGGTACCCGAACGATCGATACGCGGGAGCGATCCGATCAGTGAGCGGAGGCGCCCGACCGCTCAGACGTACCGGACGGCCCCGACGCACCGGACGGCCCGGAGGTCGACGGCCTCCCGCTCGCGTCGGTTGCGCCGTCACGTCTCGTGTACCACTGGTCCCGTTCGTCACCCGCCCCGATCACCACGCGTACTCCTCGCGCGGGTCGACGTCGTCGCGCTCGCGGTCGAACACGACCTCCCCGTCGACGACGACGTGCCGGCTGCGGGTGTCCATCTCGTGGAACGGACCGTCCCACACGACCAGGTCGGCGTCCGTCCCCTCGGCGAGGTCGCCGACGCGGTCGCCGATCCCGAGGATGTCGGCGGGGTTCGTGGTCACCGCGTCCAGCGCCGCCTCCTCGGGGAACCCCTCGCGGACCGCGAGGCCGACGCACACGTCGAGGTGCTGTTGGGGGAGCACCGGCGCGTCGGTCTGGATGGCGACGGTGACGCCCGCATCGTGGAGGATCCCGGGCGTCTCGAAGGTGATGTTGCGGAGCTCGTACTTCGAGGCCGACGAGAACGACGGGCCGACGATGGCGGGCACGTCGCGCTCGGCGAACTCCTCGGCGACGACGTGACCCTCGGTAGCGTGTTCGATCGAGAGCGCGTCGATGTCGAACTCCTCGGCGATCCGGAACACGGTCATGATGTCGTCCGAGCGGTGCGCGTGGACCCGCAGCGGCAGGTCCTCCTCGAGGACGCGAGCGAGGTTCTCCCGCCCCAGGTCGCGTTCGAACGGCTCGCCGTTCTCGCGGGCGTGCTCGCGCGCTTCGATGTAGTCCTCGGTCGCCATGAGCTCCTCGCGGAGGGTGGCGGCGACCCCCGGCCGCGTGGACGGCTGGCGCCCCTCCTGCTCCCCGTGGAAGCGCTTGGGGTTCTCGCCCATCGCGGCCTTCATGCCGTCCTCCCTGATGAACATCCGGTCGGCAACCGTCCCGTACGTCTTCATCGAGCAGATTATCCCGCCGATGACGTTGCCCGAGCCCATGCGCGCGGAGACGGTGGTGACGCCGTTCTGGAACGCCCCCTGCAACTCCTCGTCGCGCGGGTGGAAGCCGTCGAGCGCGTTCACGTGTGGCGTCGTCGCGCTCGTTCCCTCGTTGACGTCGCCGTCTTCCGGTTCGCCCCATTCGGCCATCCCGGCGTGGCTGTGGGCGTCGATCAGCCCGGGAGTGACCTCCATCCCCGTCGCGTCGATCTCCGTCGCGTCGCCGGGCGCGTCGACGTCGCCGACGGCCGCGATCTCGCCGTCGACGACGAGCACGTCCCCGTCGATCGTTCCCCTGTCGGTCTGGGTGTGCACGGTTCCGCCCCGGACGACGAGCGCGTCCGCGTCTGCGTCACTCATTGGCTCGCGGTTGGCGAAGCGCTCGGAAAGTGTTTCGGTTCGAAACGGGCGGGGCGCGGGAACGGGGACCGACTCGGACCGCGAGAAACGGAGGACTGCGAGACTGGAAGGGGAAGGGAAGGGAGTCGACCGCGGCGACGGGCGGAAACCGATGCTGTCCGACGGCGCCGGACCGGCCTACAGCTGTCGACGCACCGTCTCGGCGAGGTCCGCGACCGGGCCGGGGCGGAACGTCCAGACCCCGCGCCATACGTTCGGCTCCTCCTCCAGCACGAGGAGTCCCGCGGCCGTGGTGTCGGGACCGACCGCGTCGGACGGCGGGTCGAACACCACGAACCACGAGTCGCTGTAGCCGTGGCCGTAGCCGGCGTGGGCGGTCACGTCCAGTCGAGACTCGGGGTCCCAGTCCGGCTCGCCGTACACGTGTACGTCCACGTCGCCGTCGGAGAGCCGCTCGTACGCCCGCATGGTGCCGGTCTCGTCGTCGATCCGTGAGAGCCGCTGGAAGGAGGCGTGGAGTTCCCCCCGGTCGGCCCGGTGCGCGCGCAACTCGATCTGCCTGCTCATCGCGATGAGCAGGAGCTTCTCCTTGTGTGCGTGCGGATACCCCCGCAGGCGGAAGGGCACGTCCGCAAGTTCGGTGAGCACCGAAGGCAACTCCGCGTCGTCGAGGTCGAGCGTCCCGGTGGTGTAGATGTCCGAGTTGACCATGAGGATCGCGCGCTCGAGCGACGCCAACGGCGAGGTCGCGACGACCTCGTCGTTCTCGACGAGGACCGCGACGTCGTCGTCGACGACCTCGACGGCCGACGAGTTGATCGTGACCGTCACCGGCTGATCGGTGAACAGCCGACGGAGCATGGAGTCGAGGGGCGTGCTGCCGTCGCGACGAACCACCGCGAGGCGCCTGTCGGTGGCCCCGTCGGACGCGAGCTTCTCGAACTGCGCGTCCAGCCTCATGTACGCCGGTCGAGTTCGACCCGACGGATAAGCCTGATTCCGTTGCAATCAACGACGAGAACTGGGGCGGCGGCGTGGCGAGGCCGACGGCGTTCGTCCGGGCAGCGTGTCGGTTCAGAACCGCGACGACTGTCGCGTCCGCCACGTCGGCGACCTCCGTGCCAACTCCTGTCACTGCGGAGAAAGTATTAAGAATTCCGCCCTCATCGGCGAAGGTACGACGACCCACGGAGGCCCCCAATGACCGACCACACCACCCTCACACCCCGCTCGTCGTTCGGTAGCGACGGGGATGGGTGGTCGGTCGCCGGCGCCCCCGCCGCCGTCCGTGTCGCGTTCGCCGCGCCGAAGGCGAACGCGACCGGGACCGGCGTGGGTGCGGCCGCGGGGAATATCGCCCCCGTGTACGGACCGTCCGTCTCCATCGCCGCGTGACCCGGCGACGCGTCTCGGGCTCGACCCGAGCGGAGGCGGACGCCGTTTTCTACCTCCCGTTCAGGTCCCCGTGACTCCGTCAGCCGGCTCGCGCGGCAGACCCGCTCCCCCGGGAAGGCCCGCAGTCGCGTTCGAGCCGCGCAGGGAGTCTATGTCGGTCCACCGACAGCGACTGGCCGACGCCAGCATGACCATCGCGGTGTCCAGATCCGCGCCCGGCGACCTCGCCGAGGGCGCCGAAACGAAACTCGCACGCGCCGACGCGGTCGGCGCCGTCGAGTCGCTCGACATCCGCGGCCTCCAGCCCGGCCTCAACGACCTCACGGTCGAGGCCGACGCCACAGTCGCGCTCGCGGGCGACGCCGGCGAGGACCGCGAGACCGTCGCCGACGCGCTCGCCGAGACGTTCGGCGTGACCGACGTGGCCGTGACGGCCGTCCGCTCGGTCCCGCCCGACAGCGCCGACGGCGCCGCCGTCGCCGGCGAGTAGCGGCGACATCGTCGCCGACGAGGAGCAGCGCCCACACGCCGGCGACGGTCCGTTCACTCCGCGCCGCTGCTGAGCCCCGCAAGCGGTCCGGCCGGACCGAAAGTGCCTACCGCCCCCCGCGACGATTCGGGGTATGACCGACTCCGACGCTCCCGCGGACGCTGGCGGCGACGACGCCGGCTCCTCCGGGGAGAGCGCCGTCCCCGACGTTCTCGACGCCGCCCGAGCGCTCCTCGCGACAGGGCCGCTGTGTGACCACTGCCTCGGCCGCCCGTTCGCCGAGCGCTCGTTCGGCCTCGGCAACCACGAGCGCGGCCGCGGGCTCCGGATCGCCGTCGCGCTCGACGACAACTCCGACTACGAGGGCGGTGCGGCCGGCGACTGCTGGGTGTGTGAGGGCGTGTTCGAGCGCGTCGACGAGTTCGCCGAGCGCGCAGCCGACGCGGTCGCGGACTACGAGTACGCCACCTACCAGGTCGGGACGCGCGTCCCGCCGCTCGCGGAGGAGAACGACCGACTGCTCCGGGAGGACGCCGGGCTGGACCCGGAGATCGGCGAGCCGCTGCGCAAGGAACTCAACAGGGAAGTAGGCAAGCGCGTCGGCCAGGTCACCGACACCGAGGTCGACTTCGAGCGCCCGCACGTCCAGTTCCTCCTCGACGTGGACGCCGACCGCGTCGAGGCGACGGTCAACTCCGCGCACGTGTACGGCCGCTACCGGAAGCTCGAGCGCGACATCCCGCAGACGGAGTGGCCCTGCTCGGACTGCCGTGGATCCGGTCGACAGGGCCGGGAACCCTGCGACACCTGCGACGGTTCGGGGTACCTGTACCCCGAGAGCGTCGAACAGCTCACCGCACCGGTCGTTGAGGACGTGATGGAGGGCGTCGACTCCACCTTCCACGGCGCCGGCCGCGAGGACGTGGACGCGCTGATGCTCGGCACCGGCCGCCCGTTCGTGATCGAGGTGGACGAGCCCCGGCGCCGCGATATCGATGCGGATCGACTGGAGTCCGACATCAACGCGTTCGCCGACGGGAAGGTCGAGGTCGAGGGCCTGCGCCGCTGCACCCACGACATGGTCGAGCGCGTGAAGGAGCTCGACGCGACGAAGCGGTACCACGCGGCCGTCGAGTTCGGCGCCGACGTGACCGCCGAGGAACTGGCCGACGCCGTCGACGAGCTCGACGGCGCGACCATCGAGCAGTACACGCCGAACCGCGTCGACCACCGGCGCGCCGCGAAGACGCGGACCCGCGTCGCCCACGACGTGACCGGCGAACTGGAGGACGCCCGCCACGTTGCCGTCGAGGTTCACGGCGCCGGCGGCCTCTACATCAAGGAGCTGATCTCCGGCGACGAGGGGCGGACGGAACCGAGCCTCGCGGGCCTGCTCGGCGTCGACGCCGAGGTGACGACGCTGGACGTGCTCGCCGTCGAGGGGCGCGACGAGCAGTTCGAGCACTCCGGGTTCTTCCTCGACGACGAGGATCGCGACACCGACGTCGACGGGGAGTGAGCCGTGCTCGGCGCAGACGAGGCAGGAAAGGGGCCGGTGCTGGGCCCAATGGTCGCCGCCGCGGTCCGCGCCGATCCCGCGGCGATCCCCGAGGGCGTGGACGACTCCAAGCGCCTCTCCGCGACGAGACGCGAGGAACTCGACGCCGTCCTCCGGGGCGACGACCGCGTCGGCGTCTCGGTCGCCGTCGTCTCCGTCGACCGGATCGACGACCCCGCGACCGACATGAACACCCTCACCGTCGCCGGACAGGCCGAGGCGCTCGCGGCGGTCGCCCGCGACGGCGACCGCGCGGTCGTCGACGCCGGCGACGTGAGCGAGTCGCGGTTCGCCGAGCGCGTCGCGGACGGGATCGCTGACGCCTTCGCCGACGACGGCACAACCGCCGACGGTGGTGACCGCGACCGCGTCGGCGACCGCGATGGCGACGGTGCCGGCGAACACCGTTCGGGCCCGAGCGTCGATGTGACGGCCGAGCACGGCGCCGACGAGTCGTACCCGGTCGTCGCGGCCGCGAGCGTCGTCGCCAAGGTGGAACGCGACCGGATCGTCGCCGAGTTGGACGCCGCCTACCGCGACCGCGGCTACGACGGGATCGGCAGCGGCTACCCCTCGGACCCGAACACTCGCGAGTTCCTCCGGAAGTACGTGGACCGCGAGGGCGACCTGCCGGAGTGCGCCCGCACGTCGTGGAGCACCTGCGACGACGTGCTCGCGGCGAGCGAGCAGTCGGCGCTCGGGGAGTTCTGACCCGGACCGAACACGGGAGGAACCGTCGCCTCAGTACGTCTCGATGTCGAGGTTCGGGATCCGCTCGAAGTGGGAGACGTTCCGGGTCAGAACCGGTTCGTTCTCTCGGATCGCGGTCGCCGCGATGATGCAGTCCTCCCGGTCTATCCGGTCGCCGTTAGCGATGAGCGTACCGCTCAGTTCCCCGGCCCGCTTCATCACGCCGTGGTCGGCCGGGATCGCGTGCTTGGAATCAAGCACGCGAAGCACCTCTCGTTTCTCCTCCTCGGGCCTGTCGGACCGGTGGACCCCCTCGTAGAGTTCCAGCGACGTGATAGAGGCGACCTTCTCGGGGCGGCTCTCCCGTTCGAGGAGGTCGAGGACGTCCAGCGCGTCGGTGTCCCCGTTCAGCACATCGATCAGAAAGCTCGTGTCCTGAATCATTCCGTCAGGTCGTCGGCGACCCGATCACGTCGCTCGCGGGACCGTTCGCGTCCCTCCTCGATCGCCGCTTCGAGTTCGTCCGTCTCACCCTCCCAGATCCCGGCGACCTCCCGCCACGACCGTTCGCCGGCGAGTCGTTTGACGACCGTGCTGAAGCTCTCCCCTTCCCGCTTGTGGGCTTTCAGCCGCTCGTACGCCTCGTCGTCGAGGGAGATCGTTTTCGTCCCCATGTGTACACAGTGCACTGTGTATATTTATAAAGTCTCGCCGGGGGGTCGGGGAGCATGGAGAGAGATCACCGGAACGGCGGCAGCCGCCAGCCGTAGGCGACGAGCGCGCCGGCGACGAGCAGCGCCGCGGCCGCGAGCAGCGGGATCGGAACGCCCGCGTCGGCCAGCGTCGAGAGGACGATCCCCGCGAGCGGAAGCAGTACGAGCAGGCCGACGGCGGCACCGACGAGGACGGTCCAGACGGAGCCGGAGCGGTCGTCGCGTGCGGCCAACTCCTCGCGGACGACGCGGCGGGTGACCCGCTCGATGTCGTCGTCGGTCAGTCGGTCGCCGCGGTCGGAGCGGTGGTCGTCGGTCGGGCCGTCGGCACCCGAATCGCCGTCGGCCTGACTGGATGACTCGGAGGGCACGGTCGCCGACTCGCACGACGGAGCGAAAAGCGGTTCGGCGCGACGGGGGGGGGAACCGGAAGCGCCCCGCCGCGTCGGGCTCAGCGGTCGGTCAGCAGCGCACGGAGGATGTCGCCGTACGCAGGCCGAGTGATGAGCACGCCGACGAGCACGCCGAGGATCGTGAAGATGGCGAAGCCCTGGAGGTCGCCCAGCGAGAGCCACGGCGAGGCCAGCGGAGCCATTGCGACGATCGTCGTCGCGGCCGCGGCGCCGACGACCCAGAACGCCTTCCGGAAGCGCGACTGGAAGACGCGCCGGGAGTTCACGTCGCCCTCGGCCATCACCTCGTCGGCGATGATCACGAGGTCGTCCACGCCGGTCCCGATGACGGCGATGAACCCCGCGATGACCGAGAGGTCGAGCGGATACTGGATGAACGCCGCGAATCCGAGGAGGACGACCACCTCGGAGAACGCGGTGAGCACCATCGGCGCGGCGACCTTGGGGTCGCCGTAGCGGAAGAACACCACGCCAGCGACCGTGAGCACCGCGAGCAGTCCGATGATCACCGAGTCGCGTTTGAAGTCGTCGCCCTGTGCGGCGCTGATGGAGGTCGCGGTCCCCTCATCGAGCGCCAGTCCGGCCGGGAGCGCGCCGGCGCGGAGGTCGACCGAGACGTCCTGCGCGCGCTCGAACGAGCCGGTGACGAGGATGAACTGCGGGTCCTGCGCCCACTCGCCGTTTCGCATCGACTGCGCGAGCGAGGGGTTCATCCCGAACGAGGAGACGACGCTCCCGTCGCGGATGATCAGGATGCACGGCTCCGTGGTGTTCGCCCCGTTCTCCTGGCTGTAGGTGCAGTCGGTGCCGCCCTGTCCGGCGACGCCCGTCTCGACGAACAGCCGCTGGACGCGTTCGGCCTCGCTTTGTTGCACCGACACCGGGACGTGCGGTCCGGGGCCCTGCTCGCCCTGCTGGGCGGTGCCGACCGTCTGGAAGTCCTCCTGCCGGATGACGGTCGTGTTCACGTACTCCGTCGTGTTGTTCCGCTGGACCTGATGGTACGCCGCGATCTGCACGGTCCCACGGGAGTTCACCAGATCGCGGACCTCGCTGAGGTCGTCGTTGGGGACCTCGATGAGGACGAAGTCGCCGTTGCCGATCGTCCGGACGCTCCCGCCCGAGAGGCCGGCGGCGTTGATCTTCGACTCGAGGACCTCGATCGTCTGCTCGCGGGTCTCGTCGGTGACGCCGTCGCGGACGGTCTCGTACTCGTAGCCGGCGGCATCGAGCGCGTCCCGGAGGTCGGCCTGCGTCGCGTTCTCGGTGACGAGTTCGACCGTCCCGCTGGAGTTCGTCGAGAACCGCGCGATCACGTCGGAGCTGTCGCCGGCTTCCAGTTCCGCGGCGACGTCGCGTTCGACCTCGGCAGTGTCGCGGCCCTCGAACTGCACCTCGTCGGCGGTGACGCCGACGAGTGGCGCGCGGATCCGCGACCCGCCCGACAGCTCCAGCCCGTACTGGAGGTTCGTCGCGCTCTCCTGGGCGGCCGGTCCCTGGCTCCCGGACGGCTCGAACGCCGGCGCGAACAGGAACAACGACGAGAGGGCGAGCATGAACACCAGCATGACGACCCGCCAGTTGTCCTTGATCGTCTCCCAGGCACTCATCGTGCCACCCCCTCGAACTTGTACCAGCGAAGCAGCGACACGTTCAGCAGGTACGTGTTCATCAGGTCAGCCGCGAGCCCGAACACGAGGATGGTGCCGATGCTCGCGAGCAGCCCGATGCCGAGGAACGACGCGACGACCGCCATCACGGCCATCGCCGCCAGCGAGGTGAGCGTCATCGTGACCCCCGTGCGCATCGCGCGGTAGGTCGACTCGTAGAAGTCGCCCGAGCGACGGAGCACGCTGTTGTTGAGGAGGATATCGGAGTCGACGGAGTAGCCGATGAGCATCAACAGCGCCGCGACCGTCCCGAGCGTGAGTTCGATGCCGAGGAGGTTCATCAGCGCGACCGGAATGACGATGTCCGAGAACGCCGAGACCACGACGGCGATGCTTGGAACGAACGTCCGGAACAGCGCGAACACGAGCGCGGCCATTCCGGCGAAGGCGGCGACGACGCCGATCAGCGCGCGCTGTTGGGTCTCCGACCCGAAGGCCGCCCCGACGCCCTCGATGGATCGGACGTCGAACCCGGCCTCGCCGGCCTCCGATTCGAGCTGTCGGGTGAGCTCGCTCTGTTCGGTGTCGGACCCCTCCGTCTGGAAGGTGGCGATGTACACGTCGCTGTTCCCGACCCGCTGGATGCTATCCGGCGTCGCGGTGAACGCCCCGCGGATGTCTTCGCGTGCCTGTGCGTCGCTCGGGGCGTCGACGGCGACACGCATCTCCGTGCCGCCGGTGAAATCGAGCCCCGGATCGACCGGCGCCCCGGTCGTCGCGTACGCCCCGCCGATGACGAGGAGCGCGACGGCCAACACCGCGAGCGGAATCGCGGCGAGTTGCCGGTTCGTGTACCGGGTGTAATCGACTTCCGGTACCTCGAATCGAGCCATGCGTTCCGGTCCCCCCGCGCACCGAATAAGCCTTCTTCTTCACGGCCACCGGCGTTTCAGCCGTATTCGCCGCCCACGGTCACGCTTCCGACCGATTCCGATCAGGACACGCGGCGATCTCCGCTCGTTCGTTCCGCCGGCCCTCCCCCGCGTCGGCCCGTCCGAGTCCCGGACACGTCGCCCGCTCGATGCGACGAGACAGTACATCGTGCGGTACAGGGTCGATTTTACCTCGAGAGCAGCGGCACCACCCCGGTCGTCACTCGGACGGTCACGCTGCTCTCGAGGGGTCCGTCTTCGGGAAGCCGGTATGGCGCCTCGCGGACACACCGACGACAGGTCGATGTGGCGAGGCCCCGTAACCGAGGCCATGGACGACAACGCGGCGCGCGTGGTCCTCTCGTTCCCCGACGGACTGAGCGAGTGGGGCCGCGACCAGATCCGGACGGACCGCTACCGGAACTACCTCCGGCGGATGCTCGACGAGCCACGGGTCGGCGACGAGCGCGAGGAGTTCGTCGACGTGGGCTGTTGCGGCGATTCGCTGGATCTCACGTTCCGGGTTGAGGCCGTCGAGGGAGGCACCTGCGTCGGGGACGGAACCGTCGTCGAGTTGATCGAACGTGCGGGCGCGATCGAGGGCGGGTGGCGCGTGCAGTCGGTCGCCGGCCCGAGAGAGTGAGTCGGGTACGGCGCCGCGATCGATCCCGTGAGCGTCGCGTCGACGCCGTTCCCGTGCCGGCGCGTCGACGACGCTGTCTTCCCTCGACGACCGACATCGCCACCGCGGAACGACGCCGCCGCTCACGGTTGCGAGTACGTTCGCCGATCCGGCGCGTCGCTCCGGTGGGTGAGGTTCACTCGTCGAGCATCGTCTCTATCGCCTCCCGGTCGATCCGTCTCGTGGCCTCCGGCGAGGACAGGATCCGGGCGACCGACCAGAACTCGACGTCCGTCGCCTCCTCGCCGGGTGCCGGGGTCCCGTCGGTCTCCGAGTAGTCGACGACGTACGTGATCATCGTGTAATGCCGATCCCGATGCGTGCTGTGGACCGCGGAGAGGAGATCGAGGGAGGACGAGTCGGCCGCGATCCCAGTCTCCTCCTCGAGTTCCCGAACGGCCGCGTTCGCGGGTTCCTCGTCGAACTCGGGGTGTCCCCCCGGAAGTTCCCACTCGTCCCGCCCAACTGGCTCGATCAGGAGCACGGCGTCCTCGGCCCGAACGATGACATCCACAGCCGGCACCGCGTTTCGAAAGTGACGGTGGCCACAGTCTGGACACGACCGTCGCTCCCGTCCGTGTATCTCCCGGCGCACCAGTTCGGTCCCACACTGATGGCAGTACCACGGCTCGATGGCGACGATGGAAACGAGTCGCAGCTCGTTCACATAATCGTGGGGGAACGGGCGGTACTCGGAGAAGTGACCGGTACTGAAGCGAGCGACAGCGCTCCGCCCGGCCGGATCGTGAGCAGTTGCGTTCACGAGACGACTCGAACGGGTCGAGCGCACACGCCCGACCACCTGTTGTTGGTGAATCGATATCGCGGTATCGAGTTTACTTCGAGAAGTGGCGGGCCCAGTAGCTCCACGGGGAAAGCGTCGAGAATCGGACCGGAGGAGCGGTAGCGACGGGCTACGGCATATACCGCACGGCGACGACCCCGGGAGCCGACCGGATCTCCACGCGGTTCACGCCGAGGCGAGCCGCGTGGGTCCGACTGGTGTCGGGATCGTCGAGTACGTCGGCGACGGCCCGACGGGTGTCGTCCTCGGGGACGGAGATGACGTGGATCTCCCCGGTTCCGGCACGCTCGGTGCGCGTGAGCTCGCCGACCGCCTGGTCGTCGGCGAGATCCAGCGAGTGCCGGGTCGGCGGCTCCTCGCTCTCCTCGACGGCGATCTGCCGGCGCTCATGGGCCTCGACGAGCTGCCAGGAGACGTTCATCGGCGGGTCGGGCGCGACGACGCCCTCGACGGCCTCGCCCTCGGCGACGCCGGGGTTCGAGGAGAGCGTGTGCACCTGTCCGGAGTCGACGTCCCGCAGCACGGCCGAGTCGTCGTCCGCGTGGGTGACGAGAAACGTGCCGTCGTACTCGCCGTCGGCGGCGGCGCCGGCGTCGGCGTCGCCGGCGGCCGACGCGAGCGCGTCGCGGACGGCGTCCAGTTCGGATCCATCGGAGTCGCGGTCGGTCATGGGTGTGGGTAGGCGGGGAGGGCTTTTCCCCGTTTCGTGACCAGCGAGGGCGAACGTAGTGAGCCCTCGAACGACGGCGGAGCGAGGTGGTCCGCTCCGCCCAAGGAACCAGCGAGGGCGAACGCAGTGAGCCCTCGAACGACGGCGGAGCGAGGTGGGTCCGTCAGCGACGGAGGTAGTGAACCAGCGGGACGAGCAGCGCGGCGACGACGGGGATCACGAGCCCGAACAGCCGCGGGAGGTCGTACAGCACCGCGATCAACGGCGCGAAGGCGCCCGAGGGCGGCGGCCGCGCGACCGTCTCGCCGTCGAGAACGAACGTCTCTGGGAGGGCGGCGACCACGCCGAGGTACAACGACGCGAGGAACAGGTACCCCGCCAGCGCGAGGCCGAGTTCGTAGCCGGGGCGCCCCGACGTTCCGCGACGGCGCGAGCGCGCGACGAGCAACACGGGGGAGACCGTCGGAGCGACGGCGCCGAGCGCGACGACGACGTAGAACGCCCGGACGATCGAGAAACGCGCCTGCGCGGTCGCACCGAACAGCGTGATCAGCGCGAGCGTGAACAGCAGCGTCAACAGCGCCGCCGCGAGGCCGCCGACGAGGACGTACGATTTGAACGTCAGCGACTCGCTGGCGCGTGCGGCGTACGGGAACGCGCCGAACACGCCGCGGTACCCCTCGTCGCTCCCGCCGGACTCGACTCCGGCGGGGTCGTCCCCGCCGGACGCCGTCGCGGCCTCGGGCGTTGCCTCGGCGTCTGTCATCGCCCGTGGTTGGGTCGCGGCGGTGTTAAGCGCCCCGTCCGCGGTTCCGGTTCCGCGGTCGTCGGATGAGAGGGTGACGGAAGCCGGCGCGGCGGCCACGGCACTGCCGTCGTGGGCCGGTCGTCGCGAGCCGGTCGGCGTGGCGTCAGGGGGGTGGCGAGGACGGCAGGGTTTTGCCGGCGGCGGACGGCGGTTCTCGCATGAACGTCGACATCGGCAACGCCCTCGACGGCGATCTCGGGCTGGATCGGAGGGATCTCGACGCGCTCGACGAGCGCGTCGCCGACGCCCACGACCGCATCGACCGCGGCCGCGCCGAGGCCGAACACGGGTACGCCGCGTTGAACCTCCCCGACACGTGCGACCCCGACGCGATCCGGCGAGCGGCCGACGGATTCGACCCGGACCACCTCCTGACGGTCGGCATCGGGGGGAGCGCGCTGGGGGCCGCAACCCTCACTGACGCGCTCGGGACGGGCGTCGACTGCCGATACCTCGACAACGTCGACCCCGCGTGGATCCGCGCGATCGTGGACGACGTGGACCTCTCGTCGACCGTCGTCAACGTCGTCTCCCGGTCCGGGACGACCGCGGAGACGCTCTCGAACTTCCTCGTCGTCCGCGAAGCGATGGAGTCGGCGGGCGTCGACTGGACCGAGCGCACCGTCGTCACGACCGGCGAGGCGGGCAACCTCCGGTCGATGGCCGACCGCCACGACCTCCCCGCGCTCGACGTGCCCGAGGGCGTCCCCGGCCGCTTCTCCGCGCTGTCGACGGTCGGGCTGTTCGCCGGCGCGGTGGCCGGCGTCGATCCGGACGCGGTGCTGGCGGGCGCCGCCGACGAGGCCGACCGGCTCGCGGGGTCGCTGTTCGAGTCGCCCGCGTACGCCTACGGCGCGACGACGTACGCGCTGGCGGAACGCGGCGCGGCGACGAACGCCGTGATGCCGTACGCCGAGTCCCTGGAGCGGTTCGCCGAGTGGTTCGCCCAGCTGTGGGCCGAGTCGCTCGGGAAGGACGGACGCGGGCAGACGCCCGCCCGCGCGCTCGGCGCGACCGACCAACACAGTCAACTGCAGCTGTACCGCGCCGGCCCGGCCGACAAGCTCGTCACGCTCGTGCGCCCCCGCGAGGCGGCCGACGTGGGCATCCCCGAGACGGACCTGGAGGGGCTGTCGTACCTCGGCGGCTCGTCGCTCGGGGAGCTGCTGGACGCGGAGTTTCGCGCGACCGAGGCGAGCCTCGCGGCCGCCGACCGGGAGAACGTCCGGATCGAGATCGACCGCGTCGACGAGCGCGGGCTCGGCGAGCTGCTGTACGGGACGGAGGCCGCGTGCATCCTCTACGGCGAGCTCGCGGGCGTCTCGACGTTCACCCAGCCCGCCGTCGAGTGGGGGAAGAAGGCCGCGCGCGGCCTGCTCGGCGGCGGCGAGTTCGCCGAGGCGGAGGCGGTCACCGAGAAGCGGCGGCTCGAGGTGGAGTGAAGTGACCGTCGAACTCGGCCCGCCCGGGGGGACGATCGATGGGCGAGAGGTCGTTCTCCGGGTCACGCAGGCGTTGCTAGCGTTGGTGGCGGCGCTGGTCGCCGCGTGGACGATGATTCCTCTGGTCGCGGGCGGGGCTGCGGCACTCGGAGTCGCCGACGGCTCAGCGGCGATGTCCGTCGCGGAGACCGTCGGTCAGTACGTCGGGTTCGCCGTCGCCGCCGTGATGTTCGCCGTCTATGCCGGCGACCGGGACCTCTTACAGATCCGCGTTCCGACCCGTCGTGAGGCTGTCGTCGCAGTCGGCGGCGCAGTCTTCCTACTACTTGCGGGCTATGCTATCCTCACGGCCTTCGCGGCCGTCGGCCTGACACCGAGCACGAACCGGGCCCTTACGAATCCGCCGCTGTACTTTCTCGCGATGATCCCGCTATCGTTTCTGACGACTGCCGTCGGTGAGGAGTTCGTTTTCCGCGGAGTCATCCAGGGAGAGCTTCGGCGAGCGCTCGGTCCGGTCGGTGCCATCGTGGGCGCGTCGCTACTATTCGGACTAGTCCACTTCCCAGCGGGGGCGGGAACCACCGAACAGCAGTTGGTGTACGTCGTCGTAACCGGTGTTCTCAGCCTCGTTCTTGGCGGCGTATACGAATATACGGACAACCTCACCGTCCCGATCTTCGTCCACGGCGCGTACAACGCCGTCCAGTTCGCCGTCCAGTACCTGGAGACGGCCGGCGTCTGAGGCTACGCCGGGTTCTTCCGGGTCAGGTCGCTCCCGCAGATCCGGCAGCGGTCGCGGTTCTCGTCGAACGTGCGGCCACAGCCCGTACACTGGAACTGCCAGTCGCGCTCCTCGGCGATGCCCTCGCGGGCGATGACGCGGATGCGGACGTCCATGCGCTCGGCGACGTTCTGCATGGCGTAGTCGTCGGTGACGAGCGTCGCGTCGAGCTCGAACGCCGCCGCGAGCAGGCGCAGGTCGGTGTCGGACAGCTCCCCGAGGTCGCCGGTTTCTTCGGCGGCGCTGCGGACGCGTCCGACGGCGCCCTCGCCGGGGACGTGAATGTGCATCCCGGCGCCCTCCTCGGCGTCGAATCGGAGGGCGGTCTCGCCGGTGAGTTCCGCCTGGACGGCGGGGATCGAGGCGGTCCGGTCGTCGCTGTCGTACCCGTGGATGAACGCGGACGAGTCGAGGACTTCCATTACGTGCGGACGACGATGTAGTCTTTCACCGCCTGTACGTCCGCGACCGGGACGTGAAATCGGCCCGACTCGTCGCGGTCGAACGGCACCTGCGCCGGCGAGAGCTCCTCGTTCGGCGTGACGAGGAGATCCGACAGCGAGCCCGTCTTCAGGTCCATCGTGATGTTGTACAGCATGCCCAGCTCGGTGCCGTCCGAGCCCATGACGGCCTTCCCCGAGAGGTTCTCGGCGAGGATATCTGCCATACCTGCGCTCACTGACGCGACGAGCATAAACGCCACGCTGGCGTCCGACGCGGGGCCGACGCCCCAGGTTCGGCGTCGGACACCGAAAATACCGCGCCGGAATCGCTGAAGCGATCCCACAGCTATATCCAGCGGACAGGGAATGACCCGACATCACGATGGGTGCGCCAGATCCGCCCGGCGGTGGGACATCGGAACGACGGCTGACCCGGTTGCCGGCGCTGATCTCGGCGGTCGGCGGAGTCGTGCTTCTGGCCGCGATCGTCCGAAGTGTCCGGGCGCTGCTGGGCGGCGAGGCGCCGCTGGTGGCGGTTCTGGATCTCGTGTTCGTTGCCGCTCCGGCCGTGGCCTTCATCTACACCGGCCGGTGGATGCCGAATTCCACGATCGACAGGGAACAGTACCCGCGGATCCTCGGGTGGTCGTTCGGGGGCGTCGCGGTCATGTACGGTTTCATCCTGCTTCGCGATGTCCACCCCGGCGTGACCGCCGAGTGGTCGATCGGAACGCAGGCGATCGCCCTGTCCATCGGCTCGATCGGCGGCCTGCTGATCGGGGTCCAGGAGTCGAAGGCGATCCGGCGGACCGAGCAGCTCGAGGTGAGAACCCGCGATCTGGAGGCGAACGAGCGGAAGCTCACCCGACACAACGAACAGCTCGAACGGTTCGCAAGCGTCGTCTCTCACGACCTCCGCAACCCGTTGAACGTCGCACAGGGCCGCCTCGAACTGGCACGCGAGGAGCGTGACGACGAACACCTGCGGACGGTCGCGGACGCCCACGGACGGATGGGTGCGCTGATCGAGGACGTGCTGACGTTGGCGCGCCAGGGCGAGTCGATACACGAGACCGAGCCCGTCGAGCTCGCGCCGCTGGTCGAGCGCTGCTGGCGGACCGTGGCGAGCGCCGACGCGACGCTGTCGGTCGAGACAACCGCAACCGTTCGGGCCGACCCAGATCGCTTGCGACAGCTTCTCGAGAACCTGTTCGGGAACGCGGTCGATCACGGCGGCGACGCCGTAACCGTGACGGTCGACACACTCGAGAACGATGACGGCGGCTCCGACGGTTTCTACGTCGCCGACGACGGTCCCGGAGTTCCCGAAGCCGACCGGGATTCGGTGTTCGAGCACGGCTACTCGAGCGACAGCGACGGCACCGGGTTCGGGCTCGCGATCGTCGCGGAGATCGCCGGCGCCCACGGCTGGGAGATCCGCGTGACCGAGGGCGCCGCGGGCGGGGCCCGCTTCGAAGTCACGGACGTCGATATCGGGTAGTCGCGCCCCGCGTTCGGCGGAGTCGAAGCCCTTACTTCATGCGGCCGTCCAGTACCGACAAGAGCCGTTCTTCGCCGCAGAGAGGATCTCAGCCATGTCAGACACGAATTCAGACGCCGACACACAGGAGACGTTCGACGCCGGCTCGCTCCGCACGCCCATCGTCGCGGTGCTCGGCCACGTCGACCACGGGAAGACGACGCTGCTCGACCGCATCCGCGGCTCCGCCGTCCAGGAGGGCGAGGCGGGAGCCATCACCCAGCACATCGGCGCGACCGCCGTGCCGCTGTCGACGATCTCCGAGATGGCCGGCGCGCTCGTCGACCCGACCGACTTCGACCTGCCCGGCCTGCTGTTCATCGACACGCCCGGTCACCACTCCTTTTCGACGCTACGCTCGCGCGGCGGCGCCCTCGCCGACATCGCGGTGCTGGTCGTCGACGTGAACGACGGCTTCCAGCCGCAGACCGAGGAGGCGATCAACATCCTCAAGCGCACCGGCACGCCGTTCGTCGTCGCCGCGAACAAGGTCGACACGACGCCCGGCTGGAACCCGCGGGAGGGTGAGCCGATCCAGCAGTCCCTGGAGCAGCAGTCCGACCGCGCGAGTTCCCGGCTCGACGAGAACCTCTACGAGCTCATCGGCGATCTCTCGGACAAGGGGTTCTCGGCGGACTTCTACTGGCGCGTGCAGGACTTCCAGTCCAACATCGGCGTCGTCCCGCTCTCGGCGATGACCGGCGAGGGGATCCCCGACCTCCTCACCGTCCTGATGGGGCTGTCCCAGCGCTACATGAAAGCGGAGATGTCCGTCGACGTGGCCGGCCCCGGCGTCGGGACGGTACTGGAGGTGAAAGACGAGCAGGGGTTCGGCGCGACGCTGGACGTGGTGCTGTACGACGGCGTCGTCCGCGAGGGCGACACCGTCGTCGTCGGCGGCCGCGACGAGCCGATCGTGACGGAGGTTCGCGCGCTGCTTCAGCCGCGCCCGAACGCCGAGATCCGCACGGAGCAGCGCTTCGAGCGCGTCGAGGAGGTCCGCGCGGCCGCGGGTGTCAAGATCGCCGCGCCCGACCTGGACGACGCGATGTCGGGCGCGCCGGTCCGCGTCGTCCGCGGCGACGACGAGGCGGCGCTCGAGGCGGTGAAGCGGGAGGTGCGCGAGGAGCTCGCCAAGATCGAGGTCGACACCGCCGAGGACGGCGTCGTGGTGAAGGCCGACACGCTCGGGAGCCTTGAGGCGATGGCGAACGCCCTCGACGAGGCCGAGATCCCGATCCTCCGCGCGGAGGTCGGGGACGTGGCCCCGCGCGACGTGACCGTCGCCCAGACCGCCAAAGAGGAGACCCACAAGGTGATCCTCGGGTTCAACGTCGACGTGCTCGCCGACGCCGAGGAGGCGCTCGAACACACCGATGTGCGCCTGTTCGACGACGACGTGATCTACCAACTCGTCGAGGAGTACGAGGCGTACGTCGAGGAACTGGAGCGCACCCAGCAGGAGACGGTGCTCGACAAGATCACCAAGCCCGCGCGCTTCCGCATCCTGCAGGACCACACCTTCCGCCAGAACGACCCCGCGGTCGTCGGCGTCGAGATCCTCTCGGGAACCGTCCAGAACAACCGCTCGGTCGCGAAGTTCGAGGGCAGCGAGCCGAACCGCGTCGGCACGCTCTCGGGCATCCAGCATCAGGGCGACGACGTCGACTCGGCACGGGCGGGCGAGCGCGTCTCCGTCGCCATCGACGGGCCGACCGTCGGCCGCCAGATCGAGGAGGGCGACGAGCTGTGGATCGAACTGCCCGAGAAACACGCGAAGATCCTCGAGCAGGAGCTCGCCTCGGAGATCCGCGCCGACGAGATCGAGGCGCTGAAGGCGTACCTGGAGAAGCGGCGGAAGACGGACCCGTTCTGGGGGAAGTAGGGCGGCGAGATCGCGTCCCGAACGCGCAGATTCCCTTCGATCGACGTGATTTCGTGGTCGCCGGACACCCGGAGAGAGAACACTCGTCACGTACACGAATTATCCACGTAGTATTTCAGCCGTAACAGATTTTACGAACCGTATAGTATTTCTACAGTGGTGAGAGTCGATGAGTGTTCGAGACCCGTCCAACGACGATATCGTCCCTGGGGCCGGCCTCGTGTCGCCGTCGAAGTACGACCTGCTGCTCGCGGCCGTACCGACCTTGCTCGTCGCCGGCGCGGTCGGGGCCGCGCGGTTAGCGCTGCCCGCGTCGGTCGGGACGGGACTCGGCTCGCTGCTTGCGGCGTTGCTCGTCGGCTACGGTCTGTTCGTCGAACCGCCCGTCGGCGGCCGCGACACCTGACCGCACGGGCGAGGCGCCGAGCAGGTCAACGCGGCCGGTGTTCTCCGATTCCGCGTCGCGTCAGGCGGGGATTGGAAAGAATGAATTCTACAGGAAAATCGATAGACAGCGGTTCGGATCGGCGAAGATCCTCGATCGGTCTGTCGTCGGGCGGTGAGCGAGCGGACCGGCGGGCGCGCTCCGACCGGCGGGACGGAGAACGAGTCCGAGCGGGCGAGGCGACGCGGCTATCGCGCGGTCGGTTCGAGATCGTCGCCGACGGCGGACATGACCTGGGCGGCCGCGCTGGCGGCGAGGCCGCGGGCGACCTCCTCGCGGTCCTCGTCGTCGAGGCCGGCCTCGATCTCGTCGAGGTCCGGCGAGAAGCCCGCGCTGACGGCGTGGCCTATCGGCGGCTGGACCGCGACGGTGGCCTGCGGTCCGTTCGTGCCGTAGGAGAGTTCGGAGCCGACGGCGTAGCCGTCGGGGAGATACGACTCGGTGCGCGTGACGATGGTGGCGACCGCCTGTCGGAGCGCGTCCTTCTGGTCGGCCGTGAGGTCGACCTCCTCGGGACGGCCCGCCTCGACGACGCCAGGCGCCCCCGCATAGGGGTTGTTGCCGTTCATTAGGGTCGGCGATGATATGGGTGGTCCGCGTAAAAAGGCGTCGGCGACCTGTCGGCTGAATACAGTATCGAGACCCCGAAACCGGGGCCGACGGCTCACGCGATCGGTTCGCTCTCGCCGTAGGCGGCGACGACGACCGCGGCGACGTACGCCGAGTCGTCGGTCTCGACGGTCGCGCAGCGCGTCTCCTCGCGCTCGAAGGTCCAGTCGCGCAGATCGCGGCCGGCGTCGAGGCCGGTCGACACCGTCTCGCGGACCGCGTCGGCGTCGCTCCCGTCGGCCTCGTAGAACAGCCCCGGACCGGGACCGGTCGTCCATCCGAGACAGGCCGTGACCGTGTCGGTCGCGTGGGCGTCCTCGGGCGAGGCGGCCGCGTGCGCCTGCACGACTGTAAGCCGGTCGCCCGCGGGGCCGAGGTCCGGGACAGTGTCGACGGCGCGGACGGTCGCGTCGGCGGGAACGACCGACGAGACGGTGACGAGGTTGAAGTCGCCGACGCCGGCGTCGGCGAGCGCGGCGTCGTAGGCGGCCAGCTCGGTCGGCCCCCGGCCGACGCCGTCGGCGACGTGGATATCCATATCGGCGGTGGGGCGTCGGGGCGAAAGTGGGTGTCGATAGCGAGGCGTGAGGGAGTGAGCGAAGCGAACGACCGAGCGCCTCGACCAACGGCGGTGAGGTCCGAAGGGCCGAGCCGCCCAGAAAATAGCGAGGCGTGAGGGAGTGAGCGAAGCGAACGACCGAGCGCCTCGACCAACGGCGGTGAGGTCCGAAGGGCCGAGCCGCCCAGAAAACAGCGAGGCGTGGGAGAACGAGTGGCACCGAGTCGAGAACCGCCGGACGCGACCGCGAATCGGAACCCGAGTCAGTACTGGTAGCGACCGAACTCGCCGTCGTTGAACACCGGACCCTCGGTGTCGGTTTCGATCTTCTCGCGGGCCTCGTCGAAGTCCGCACGGCGGACGGTCGTCCGCTCGTCGCGGATGGCGAACATCCCGGCCTCGGTCGTGAGCGCGGCGATGTCGGCGCCGGAGTAGTCGTCGAGTTCCTCGGCGAGGTCGGCGAAGTTCACGTCGTCGTCGACCGACATATCCGCCGTGTGGATCTCGAGGATGCGCTCGCGCCCCTCGGGGCCGGGCTTGGGCACCTCGATGAGGCGGTCGAAGCGGCCCGGGCGGAGGATCGCCTCGTCGAGCATGTCGAAGCGGTTCGTCGCCGCGATGATCCGCACCTCCCCGCGGTCGTCGAAGCCGTCCATCTCCGAGAGGAGCTGCATCATCGTGCGCTGGACCTCGGCGTCGCCGGAGGTCTTCGAGTCCGTACGCTTGGCGGCGACGGCGTCGATCTCGTCGATGAAAATGACGGCGGGCTCGCGCTCCTCGGCGAGGTCGAACAGGTCGCGCACGAGGCGCGCGCCCTCGCCGATGAACTTCCGGACCAGTTCCGAGCCGGCCATCTTGATGAACGTCGCGTCGGTCTCGTTGGCGACCGCCTTCGCGAGCATCGTCTTGCCGGTTCCCGGCGGGCCGTGCAGCAGGACGCCGCTGGGCGGGGTGATGCCGACCTCGCGGAACGCGTCGGCGTTGATGAGCGGGTCCTCGACGGCCTCGCGAACCTCGCGCACCTGGTCGTCGATGCCGCCGATGTCGGCGTAGGTGACCTCGGGGTCCGCGTCGACCTCCATCGCCTGGGCGCGGGCGTCGGTCTCGTCGTCGAGCACCGTCTGGACGCTGAAGGAGTCGTTGATGGCGACGCGGTCGCCCGCCTCCAGTTCGTCCTCCAACTGGGGCGAGAGGTCGGTGAGCACCTCCTGGTTGTTGCCGTGCTGTTTGATCACGGCGCCGTCCTCGGTGAGTTCCTCGACGGTCGCGATGTACAGCGACGCCGTCTTCAGCGCCTCGTTGCGGCGCTTGAGCTCGTCGACCTCCCCGCGGAGGTCCGCGCGGCGACTCTGGGCCTCATCGAGGCGGGCGTCCAACTCGTCGTTGACCTGGACGATCCGCTCGAAGTGCTTGCGAAGCGCCTCCAGCCGCTCGGCCTCGTTCATGTCGGGATCCAGCTCGAGGCGGGGCCGGTCGGGGAGAGACGGGCTCCGAGACATTTCTTGTCCGTGCTTAGGTACCGCCGGTAAAGGGGCTTTGGGTGGCGGGAGCGTTCGCCTCCGCCGGGGATCGTCGCGACTGTGACCGCAGTACTGCGCGGTCGTCTTACAGATCGAGCAGCGCCTCGGCCTCGTCGAGATAGTCGTCGTAGACGCCGATTGCGGACTCGATCGGCTCGCTGTCGGTCATGTCGATCCCGGCGATCTCGAGCACGTCGATCGGGTACTCGGCGCCGCCGGCGCGCAGTGCCGCGCGGTACTCCTCGGCGGCGACCTCGCCCTCGTCCTCGATGCGGTCGACGATGGCCGCGGCCGCCGAGATGCCCGTCGAGTACTGGTAGACGTAGAAGTTGTAGTAGAAGTGCGGAATACGCATCCACTCGCGGCGGATGTGCTCGTCGACGTTGGCGTCGACGTGCCCGTAGAACTCCGCCTTCAGGTCGCCGTACAGCTCGTCGAAGGCGTCGGGCGTGAGCGGCTTGCCGGCCTCGTCATGCTCGTGGATCGCCTGCTCGAACGCCGCGAACATCGTCTGGCGAAAGAGGGTAGAACGGAAACGTTCGAGGTACTGGTCGAGCGCGTGGACCCGGAGCTCGTCGGACTCCGCGTTCTCCAGCAGGTGCTTCGTCAGGAGCGTCTCGTTGACCGTCGAGGCGACCTCCGCGACGAAGATCTCGTAGTCGGCGTACTGCCACGGCTGGGCCTCCTTCGCCAGCTCCGAGTGCATCGAGTGCCCCAGCTCGTGGGCCAGCGTGTACATCGAGGAGACGTCGTCCTGGTAGTTCATCATGATGAACGGCTGGGTGTCGTACGTCCCCGCCGAGTAGGCGCCCGAGCGCTTCCCGCGGTTCTCGTACACGTCGACCCAGCGCGACTCCAGCCCCTCGGCCATCCGGCGCTGGTACGCCTCGCCCAGCGGCGCGACCGCCTCGACCACGTGCTCCTTGGCCTCCTCGTAGCTGATCTCGGGGCCCTCGTCGCCCGTCAGCGACATGTACAGGTCCCACATCTCCAGGGTGTCGACGTCGAGCGCCTTCCGCTTCAGGTCGGCGTGGCGCCCCAGCGAATCGAGGTTGTCGCGGACGGTGTCGACGAGCGTGTCGTACACCTCCACGGGGACGTTCGGCCCGTTCAGAGCGGCCTCACGGGCGGAGTCGTAGTTTCGGGCTTCCGCCATCTTCACGTCCTTTTTCACACTCTTCGCGAGCGTCGTCCCCACCGTGTTGCGGACGGTCTCCCACTCGGAGTAGAACTCCTCGTGGACGCGGTGGCGGAACTCCCGATCCGGCTTCTGGAGCAGCGTCGTGAAGTTGCCCTGGGAGATCTCGATCTCGTCGCCGTCGGGGCCCTCGACCGTCGGGAACGTCATGTCCGCGTCCGACAGCATCGAGTACGCCTCGCCCGCGGCGCCGGTGACCTCGCTCAGGTCCGCGAGCAGTTCCTCGACCTCCGCCGAGCGCGTGTGCGGCTTCATCCGGAGCACGTCGTCGAGGAAGTGCTCGTACTCCGCGAGCGCGGGCTCCTCGTCGATCATGTCCTCGACGTCCCCCCAGTCCAACTCCTGCAGTTCGGGTTCGAGGTAACTCGACGCGCTCGACGCCTCCGCCGACAGCGCCTGCGCCTTCGAGGACATCGCCTGGTACTCCTGATCGCGGGTGTCCTCGTTCGAGCGCAGCCGCGCGTACGACGTGACCTTCGACACCTCGCGGAACACGCCCTCGTAGGTGTCGAGCAGTTCTCGAAGCGTCGCCGCGCTCTCGGTCGCGCGCCCCTCGTAGGCCCGGAGGTCGTCGAGGCGCTCCTCGACGTCCTCGTGGGCGGCCTCCCACGCCTCGTCGTCCGCGTAGATGGAGTCGATGCTCCACTTGTACTCCTCGTCGATCTCCGTGCGCTCGGGAACCGAACTCATACCCCGAACTCACCCGTGAGCGGTGGTAAGTCTTGCCAAGCGGATCCGGTAGAATCGCCCGCGAGCGTCCGATCCGACCGTATCGGCAGTGAGACCGAGCGCGACGAACTCGACACCGGGGCTCCGCGTACAGTCGGCCGATACTCGCCGCGATTCACTCGCGTTCGGGGTACGGCGCTTCGACATGCAGCAGCTTGACGCCCGGCGCCCGTCGGAACGTCTCCGTCCCGACGGTCGACAGCCCCGCATCCCCGAGCCATCGGTTCACCGCATCGGGATCGAGCGTGCCGCCGCCGAGGGTGATCAGGTACGTGAGGTCGATCAGCGCGACGCCGACGTCCGCCACCGACGCGCGCCCGCCCCGTCCGAACTGGTCGAGGATCGCCGCCGGCGCGAGGTTCGCGCGGAAGGCAAGCCGGTCGAGGAACCCCGGAACGACCGGCATCAGCCGATCACCGGGTGCTGGAGGCGCATAGCCCGTGGTCGACCCGTACGATGATAACCGTCCGGGGACGTTTCATAAATCGGATAACGCAATACGAAATCGGCGTGTCTGGAAGTTGAGACTACAACGGGTATAGCAGGGCTGTAATGCGTGGATTTTGCCGATTTAGTCAGCGGAAACGACCTCAATTCTCTCTCCAAGCGGCCATTCTTGTCATACTTCCAATGGTAAGGGCGAATTTTCGAGACATCCAACAGTGTAGCCACTCAGACTGCGCGCTAACCCAGACTGAGTGTCTCTCTATCCGACTCCAGTCTCCTTCTTCAGCAGCGTCAGTGTGTTATCTGCCGTCACCATCGGCGAGTGCTCGTACTCACCGGTCAACGCGACCTGGACGAGCAAGTCGACGGCTCGCCAGATCGAGTACAGCAGGCACGCGAACGCGAAGTAGAAGAACCGTAGCCCGAAATCCTTCGACGTCGTCGCTGCCATGAACCGTTTGATCGACCTGTAGCCGCTCTCGATCTCCCACCGATACCCGTATTCAGTGAGGTGACCACTCCCGCAATTCGTCATGAACACCGAGTACTGCCGATGATCGTCGTGCTCGGAATCCTCTTTCCGACGGTAGATTAGCGTCGTCTCGTGCCACTCATTCTTGCCGAGGTGGAGCTTCCGGTCGGTCTCGTATCGGTCCTGGTCGCGCTGGAGCAATCGCTTCGCCTGCGCTTTCTCGCTGGTCTGCATCCGTTTCGGAACCACATAGGAGAGGCCGCGCTGGCTGATCATCTCCAGGATGTGCTGGCTGTCGAACTCACGGTCCATCAGCACGTTATCGACGTGAACGGCTGCCTCAGCCGAGTCCAACAGATCCTCGACGATTTCCTTGCGTGTATCGCCTTTGCGTACCGGGCGCGCATCGAGGACTATTGGAACAGCGTTCCCGACCAGCTGGACCGTGGCCCACTGGTAGGCGTACTCATCGGTTTTCTCCTTCGTCCCGATAATCTCATCTTTGTGTCCGGCGCGGTCACCGGTGAACGGGTCGGACTCGGTAATGTCGATCGCAACAATACCGGCTCGGAAGAACTCCTCTGTCTCTGCGACTCGATCTAAGAGGCGACTCACGGCGTGGCGGTACATCTCCCGAATCTGTTCGATGGAGAGGTCGCGTATATGCTCCCGATGGGCGTGACCGAGCGGTGTCCGCTCTCGATTAGATTCGTGAATGAAGCTCCGAGCCCCTTCGTTGACGGCAAGGTTCTCTCGAAGTCCGAGATAGGTCTGGAGGTCCCAGTAAGCGTTCTCGCGGATCTCACAGCCCTCGCCACGGTCCAGTGAGAACGCAGGGAACGCAACATCACTGACCCGCTTAGTGACTCTCTCGGCCTCGTCTAACACTGTTTGATCATCAGGATCTGATTCTCTACTCTCGTTACGGTGTCTGTGGCTCTGCCGTTCTGGCTCACGCGGGACCGTTACACCCCCATTCTGGGCTTTGATAAGGATGGTTCGCGCTGTGGTCTCGACGGTGTCCTGGAGTTCAGCAGTGAACCGATGGTGCCAGCTGCGCCACAGCGTGGATTGGTTCGGCACCGAGTCCAGCCCGATCTGTTCGCATAGATCGGGGTGTTGGGTGAGGTATTCGACGAGAGCAGTCTCGTGGTCCCAGCCATGGCATTCTTTCAGCAAGAACAGGCGGAACAGTGTCTCCATCCCGTAGCTCGTTGAGCCTGCATACCGGTCGTGGGCATCGAACTGGACGTATGCGAGCGGCACTGCGTGGACGAATTGGTCAACGCCCTCGTGATCGTTATGCTGGAACCAGGGTTCCGCAACGAGGCGAACATCCGATTCTACTCCGGGGAGGGACGAGCGATCGAACAGCCGGCTCGACTCGTACGTGGGCCAGTCGGCGTAGGATCTTTGGGCGATCTGGCGGAAGACAGTACGGCAAGAATCACGTGTCAGGGCCACGGAGGGACAGTGGCAACGACACGCTCAAGTATTCGTCCAACTGCTCGTACAGAGGGCTCACTAAGCAGGGCAGAGAACTAGCCCGTGGGAAGACGAACAGTCACCGTAGTCCCTCCCGAGTCGTTCGTGTCAAACGACATCGTTCCGTTCGAACGGCGAACAACCTGATTGACGAACCACAGGCCGAGTCCTGTCCCATGGTTTAACGGATTGATCTCGCCGTCTGCTGTCAACACGTTCCATTCTTGTTCTGGAATTCCTGGTCCATCGTCTCGTACCGTCAGTTCAGTCATTGTCCCTGTGCCTCGGAGGTGGATATCAACTCTCGGGTGTTCCCGCTCCGAATGAATAATCGCATTCTCTACCAATTCCCGAATCGCTTCAGTAATCTCAGGCGTGGTACTCACCTGACAGTCGCGATCCAGGTCCGTCTGTAATCTCGCATCAGGGTATTGCGTCTGCACCTCTGAGACAGTTTCACTAATTGTCGGTGCCAAGTCCACATCGACGGTGTCAGTGTTCTTGGTCAGCAGTGTCGTGATTCGATGTTGATTCTTCGCCACCTCAATGAAGTCTCGGGATTTTTTGCGTATTTTCTCAGCGTTGGACAATACTGTATTTGGCCCTTGCTGTTCGATGAGTTCGGCATGCCCTAGGATGACATTCATATCATTCTTTATATTGTGCCGGAAGACACGGCTGAGAACTTGCAGTTGCTCGCGGTTTGCTTGTTCCTCAGAAACATCAATTATGTGTACCACATATCCATCGATATCACCATTATGCGTTCGAAGCGGCGAACTCCGTGTCTCACTCGGGAAGACCTGTCCCGACTTTTTTTCGAAAGTACGGATGAGTGCTTCCTGGGAGGTGTCTGTCGTCTCAAGCAGTCGCTCCACATCTGTACTCTCGTCTGTGATCGTGCTGAGGTGATTTCCCTTGATGTCGTCACTCTCGTACCCGAACAGGTCGGCAAAGCCCGGGTTGCACGTCGTAATCGTGCCATCGATATCCGTGACTACGACCGCGCCGCTGACGCTATTAAATAACGACTTGTACCGCTCTTTCTGCGCGTGTATCTCGCGGGTCCGCTGGACCTGTTCTGTAATGTCTCGGACAACGCCCATACCGCTCTCTGGCTCTCCGTCACACCCGAATTCAACCTTGGCTGTTTCCTGCACCCATCGTGTCTTGCCGTCTACCACGATTCGATGCTTAATGTCATAGCTGCCCTCTTCTAGTGCTTCACTCCACGCTTCGTCAATTTTCTCGCGGTCATCGGGATGAACCCTCTCCAGGAACCGTTCATACGTCATCGGCGTTCCCGGTTCTAAGCCGAAGAGCCGATAACATTCGTCCGACCACTGCAGATCGCTGGTGTCAATATCCAGATGCCAACTCCCCACGTTCCCGACTTCTTGGGCTTGCTCCAGATGCGTCTGGATTTCTTCCTCTTTCTCCCTGCGCGCGGTAACGTCCCTCGAAATGACCGCGACACCTCGTTCGCCATCGTAGAGTTTCACCGGAACGAACCGTTGCTCGGCACATACCACCCCGACCGATTCTAACGAGAGGTCAAATTCGAGACTTAACGTCTCCGACCCGTCAGGTTCTCGAACCCACTCGCCGACATCGGGTTCCTCGTCCTCTAAGAATGAGTCGATCGCGTCCACAAACCGTTGCGGCTCTTCGTCAGGTGCAGCCATCTCCTCGGTGACCGATTCAATCGGGACCCCCTTGATCGCCTCCAGGGGCACGTCTGCAAAATAGAGTGCCGCATCGTTGGCAAACTGGATTCGCTTGTCCTCGTTGATCAGGAATGCGACTTCGTTCATCGCCTGCACGACGAGCTCGTGCGTTTGCAGGCGTCGTTCGCGCTCTTTCCGGTCGGTGATGTCCTTCTGGAAGCCGACGAAGCTCTCCAGTTCACCGTCTTTGTCTCTGACCGGGGCGATTGATAATTGGTTCCAGAATGCGGTACCGTCCTTACGATAGTTTTGCAATATCGTCTCGACCGGCTCGATGTTTTCAATCCCGTTACGGATGGTTGCAACCTGTTTGGGGTCGGTTCCCTCGCCCTGAAGAAACCGACAGTTCCGCCCGACTGCTTCGTCTTCGTCGTACCCGGTAATTTCGGTGAATGCTTCATTCACATAGCTCATCGGGTTATCCTCCTGTGACGGATCAGTGATTGAGATCCCAATGGGCGCGTTGTCAAGCGCGCGCGTCTTTCGACGAAGTTCTTTTTCGCGCTCCTTGCGGTCAGTGATGTTTCGCGTCGATCCGACGATTTGCGTCACCTCCTCGTCGACGATTACCGGTGCGAGTCTCGTTTCCCACCACGGCCCACTGTTGAATACTGAGAGATATTCTTCGTACTCAATGGACGTTCGTCCGTGTACACACTCTCTGCATTTCTCGCGGATCGCATCGCTGTCCGTCTCGTCGGTGATTTCACGGATCGTTTTTCCCTGGATTTCGCCAGCCAGAGCGCCCGTATAACTCTCGTATGCAGGGTTGACCTGATTGACGCGAAACGTCTCTCCATCATCTTCGACGTCAATGACGAACAGTCCGTCTTGCGCGTTCTGGAACAACGTGTCTGCCCGTTTCAGTTCGTATAGGCGTTCTTTTCTTTCAGTAATATCTTTGAAGAAAACAGTAACACCCGTGTCGTCGGGATGGACTCTGACCTCCCACCACGTTTCCAGCGCGTCGTTGTACCGTTCGAAGGAGGTCATTTGTCCGGTTTCGTTCGCTTGCTCGATCGCGTCTTGTGCTTTGGTTCCCTCGGGGTTTGGAAAGGCGTCCCAAACGTACTCGCCGAGAAGTGACTCAGCGTCAGTGTCGAGGAACTCTGTCGCTCGCTTGTTAACGTACGTGTACCGGAGGTCGTGATCCAGAGCCACGATGCCGTCGGATACTCGTTCGAGTGCGTCACTTCGCCGCTGTACAGCGTTCGGTGTGCGTGAGTCGCTCATTTTCTTATTTTCCTCAGAGAGATGAGCCCGACCCGTCCTCTGGCGTGGAAGACCTTCCCCCGTCTGCCTGGACTGCCGGTTGGCCCGCGGGATCAGTCGCGCTGACTCCTCCGACAGTTCCGTCACCACGAATGTTGAACATCGAGACCTGGTCGTGAAGCGTCTCTGAAAGTTGCGAGAGATCCTGGACGTTCTCAGAAACCTCCGAGAGCGACGTAGTCTGTTCTTCAGTAGCAGCGGAGACGTTGCTCGCTTCTGCCGCGGTCTGCTGGCTCACACTCGACACCTCATCCACCATCGCAACGACTTCTTCTGACGAGGCTGCCTGATCGTCAGTCGCGTCGCTGATCTCTCGAATACCCGACTCTGCCTCTCCAACAGCATTAGCGATTTCGTCGAACATCTCGATCGCATCTTCGATCGTGTCTGACCCACGCTCGACGCGCTCACTCATCGCCTCCATCCCCTCGACAGTCTCTGTTGTCGTCGCCTGAATTGCATTAATGCGCTGTTCGATATCGGTCGTCGCATCGGCGACTTCCTCCGCAAGGCCTTTGATTTCATCTGCAACAACGGCGAACCCTTCACCAGCCTCGCCCGCACGAGCGGCCTCAATCGAGGCGTTCAATGCGAGCAGATTCGTCTGGTCAGCTATCTCGGTAATCATTTCGACGATCTCCCCGATCTCCTCCATCTTCTCGTCGAGCGTTTCCACGCGCGTCGTCGTCTCGTCTGCTTGGACTTCGATTGCTTCAATTTCTTCAGTCGCTTCAGCAGCATACGTTTGACCCGTTTCACTCCGCTCGACGGCGGTTGTCGCTGTTGCTGCGACTTCTTCTGATGAGGAGGCAATCTCTTCGACAGTTGCTGACATGTCGTTCATTTCGCCGGCGACTTCTTGCAAGCTCTCGCTTTGATTCTCCGCGCCGTGCGAGATTTCTTCAACTGAGTCAGCGACTTCCTCACTGGCCTGCTCGATCTCTTCTGTGCTGCTCGCAACGTCCTCGCTGGAGGTGGCGACTTTGTCCGCGACCTCCTGCACAGATTTGACGCTCTCGCTCATTTTCTGGAGCCCTTCGTCGAGATTCTGTAAGACCGCACCATATTGACCAGGGTAGTCAGTCTGGAGCCGTTTGTCGAGGTCGCCAGTTTTGAGTCCCTCACTCGCTCGTTGAATCTCGTCGAAACTAGCGGTGAGCTGGCCGGTGCCCGAATTGAGACGTTCCATGACCTCTCCATACGTGCCAGGGTAATTCGTCTCGATATCCCGTTCAAGTTCTCCGGTTCCAAGATTCTGGCTCACAGCATCGAGTTCGCTGAAGACACCTCGCAGATTCGCTTGCATCTCTTTGAAGGCATCAACCATGCGGCCGAGTTCGTCACTTTCAGCGTGCTCCTCAAGCTCTGTATCGAGGTTGCCGTTACTGGCGGCAATGGCAGCTTCAGAGAGTTGCGTGACGGGAGACGTGATGCGCCTGGCAACAAACAGACCGATGACGATGGCGAAGACAAACGCACCCATGGTGAGTCCAATAATCTCCATTTGCGCCGTCTGTGTCGTGCTATCGGCAATCTCGACTTGAGATTCCAGATCTGCTTTTGCTGATTGCTCAATGGAGTGCGCGTCTTCCTCCATTGGGGATGATAGTGACTTCATTTCGTCGGCTTTCTGAGCAGCGAGTTCCGTGTCACCGTCTTGTTGTGCTTCGAAGAACTCGCTACCAAGCGTATTGTACTCCTCGTGTTGCGATTTGAGGGTTGAGAACTGTTCTTCTTGCTGTGGGCTCAACTCCGTTTCTTCGAGGCGCTGTGCCTGTTCGTTGAAAAGTTGATTTGCCTCCTCGAATTGTTGCTGTGCGTTTTCGTCACCGAGTTGGGCGGCCTGTATCGCACCCTGTTGCTGCTCGATGGCAACAACCAGTTCTGCGGACGCGTCCATCTTATGTCCATCTTCCGCAATAATGTGTGCTTGTTCGTCAACGGTGGCAACCGAGGTATATCCGATCGCCCCGGTGATGGCAACCAGAGCGGCAATGAGGACGAACGCGAGGATGAGTTTCGGTCCGAGATCGAGACTGTCAATTTTCAGTTTTTCCAACATATTCACACCTCCTTAAGAGGTTCACTTAGCGCGACCTGATTGGAGGGCAGAGTTGACAGGATCAAACGGATTACAATCCCGAACAAAGGTGTCGAAATATTTATAATTTTTTCACTATTCCAAATGTTATTGGTAATAGTCATGGGTCTGGTAGCTATTTAGCAATCTTGTATATTAAATACTGTCTATCAATTATCGATATCGAAAACAACACCCCAGAATATTAAATGAGTATAGTCATACTAATACAATCATTATTAAGGAGTATTCGACACGCATCCATACTGAGCAGCTGAGATATTATTCTAGAACTCATCCGGTCAAGTCACCTCGGTCCACTGTTGGTGTGGTGGGCTGTGCGTAACCGTCATTGCTATACAAATTCAACACAACGGTACGGCAGAAGCTGGATCTCCGGAGAAAACGACGGTCAATATCCGGATGACGGAGACGTTCCTCACCGATGTTGACGGGACTTGGAAAGAGGAAGGATACAACAGTCGGAGCGAGTTCATCCGTGACGTACTTCGCGACGCGATCAAGCATCCCGATTTCAACCGAGCGGACCTGAAGGCGATGCTCGCGAGCGAAGTCGACATTCAGGAGGGGAACACGCGAGCGAGCGACGACGTGAAGGCGGATCGCGGCCTGGCCGGGAACAGCGACGATGAGTGACGAATAGGACTGGGAGCTCACCGATACAGCAGACCGACAGTTCGACGGCCTCGACGAATACGCTCAAGATCGAATCAGTTCCAAACTGGACGCGATCGTCACGGATCAGTGGCGTAACCGATGGATTATCTCGACCCGCTTGAAGCTGCACCACACCAGAAGCTCCGAATTGGCCCGTTTCGTCTTGGGTGTCGTGCTGCTCGGAGTGAACAAGTCCTCTACGTGCTTACGATCACCAAGCGCGGTGGCGACGCCTACCGCGGCGACGACGACTGACCGTCCTTGTTTCTTCTCGACGACGATCCATATGCATTGAGACGACTGGTCTCAACTACTGGGCGTGTCGGTCACTGGATCGGCGCTTGGCCGGTCGACGAGCTCGGGTGCTCGCCCGGCAGCGTGCCGTGCAGCCATCCACCCGCGGGTTTTTGCCACAACTGAGCGATCCTGTCGTCATGGATCTCGACGACGACCTCGCCGCGGCGGTCGGGCGCGCCTGGACCGACACCGCGCCGTGGGAGTTCATCACCGAGCTGACGGCGCTTGGCGGTCGGATGGGGGCAAGCGAGGGCGAGGCCCGCGCGGCGGATCTCGTCGCCGACGCGTTCGAGGAGATCGGACTCGACCGCGTTCGACGACAGAAGTTCGGCGCGACCGAGTGGCGCCGCGGCGACACGACGCTGCGGCTCACCGAGCCCGCCGACCGCGCGTTCGACGCCATCGCGCTGCCGTACAGCCCCGCGGGCGAGGTGTCGGGCGACCTCGTCGACGTGGGGTACGGTACGCCCGAGGAGATCGCGGCAGTCGACGTAGAGGGGAAGATCGCCGTCGCATCGACGACGACGCCGGGCGATTCACGGTTCATCCACCGGATGGAGAAGTTCGGCACCGCCGCGGAGGCGGGCGCGGACGGGTTCGTCTTCGTCAACCACGTCCCCGGACAACTGCCGCCAACGGGGTCGCTCACCTTCGGGGAGGAGGCGTCGATCCCGGCGGTGGGCGTGAGCACGGAGACGGGCGCGTGGCTCACGGAGTACGCGAACGGGGGCGGGGAGGCCGAGCTGTCGGTCGACGCCGAGACGGTGCCCGGCGAGTCACAGAACGTGCTCGCACGCACGGGACCGACGACCGACGAGTCCGTGCTCGTCCTCGCGCACTACGACGGCCACGACATCTCGGAGGGGGCGCTGGACAACGGCTGCGGCGTCGCGACGCTGCTTGCGGCCGCGCGGGTGCTCGCGGCCGCCGACCTCGACATCGGCGTCCGGTTCGCCGCCGTCGGCTGTGAGGAGACGGGGCTGCTCGGCTCGGATCACCTCGCCGAGACGACGGATCTGGACGGGGTGAAGGCCGTCGTCAATCTCGACGGAGCCGGTCGCTTCCGGGATCTCGTCGCGATGACGCACACCTCCGAGGCGACCGCGCGGGTCGCGCGCCGCGTGGGGGAGCGGACGCACCAACCGGTCGACGTGCGCGAGGAGCCGCACCCGTTCTCCGACCAGTGGCCGTTCGTCCGGCGCGGGACGGCGGCGCTCCAACTGCACTCCGACTCCGGCGAGCGCGGCCGCGGGTGGGGCCACACCCACGCCGACACTCGAGACAAGGTGGACGACCGGTGCATCCGCGAGCACGGCGTCCTCGCGGCGCTCATGGTCCGCGAGTTGGCGGACGAGGCGACCGAGGTTCCGGTCCTCGATCCGTACGAACTGGAGGAGGCGTTCCGCGAGGCCGACTTCGAGCCGGGAATGCGGGCGGCGGGGCTGTGGCCCGAAGAGTGGGAGTGAGCGACGGTCACTCCGACGCCGCGGCGAGCACGTCGTCGAACACTCGACCCCGGGCGAGCGCGTCGACGCGGCGCTCGGAGAACACCTCCCGGAGCGTCGCGACCGCCTCCGGGTCCGGCTCGAACTCGACGCCGGGGTAGTCTACGCCGACGAGCACGAGCGGCTCGGGCGCGGCGGGGCCGACACCCCCTGCCCCCGACAGCGGTTCGTCCCCGAGCACCTCGTCGACGCGGTCGAGGCCGGTGTCGTCGACGGCGACGCCGCGGACGACCGTCGCGAGTCGGCGGACGAACTCGCGTGGGAACCCTCCCGCTGCGACCGTGAGCGTCAGGAAATCGCCGGCGGCGTCGCCGGCCGCTGCGCCGGCCCCGAAATCGACCGAGACCGAGAGGTCGCGTCGGGTCTTCGACCCGCGCGGATCGCTCGTGAGGTTGTGGACGTCGTGCTCGCCCGAAAGCGCCGCGGCGGCGTCGCGGGCGCGGTCGCGGTCCGCCCCAGGCGCGTGGAGGTGATACCGGTACGTCCGCCGGGCGGCATTGTGGGTCGCGTGGAAGTCGGCGGACACGTCGGCGGCGGCCCACACCCGAACGCCGGCCGGGAGTTCACTGGAGAACGCCCGCGGCGTGAGCCACTCGGGCGCGTCGAAGGCGACGGTCTGACGGACGGCCGAGACGCCGCGGTCGGTGCGGCCGGCGGCGGCGTATCCCGCCGGGGTGTCGGCGTCGTGCGCGATGACGTCGAGCGCCCGGAGCGCGTCCAGCAGCGTGTCCTCGACGGTCGGCACGTCCGGCTGGCGCTGGAAGCCGAAGAACGGGCGGCCGTCGTAGGCGACGCGGTACGCCCGGCGGATCGCCATTACCCGAAGTCGTCGAACGTCGGGCGGTCGACCCCGCCCGGGAACTCATCGACCGGCGCGGTCGTCTGGTCGCCGGAGGCCATGTCCTTCAGCGTCACCTCGTCGTTCGCGAGGTCCTGCTCGCCGACGATGACGACCGTCTCGGCGTTGATCGAGTCGGCGTAGTTGAGCTGCGCGCCGAAGCTCCGATCCGATACGTCGGACTCGACGACGTGGCCGCGGCTCCGGAGGTCGCGAGCGATCCGGGCGGCCGTCGCTCGGGTGTCGCCCACCTGCAGCACGTAGTAGTCCGTCTCGATGGCCGCGTCGGGGGCGACGCCCGCGCGCTCCAGGAGGAGCCCGAGCGGCGCGTGCCCGGGGGCGACGCCGACGGCGGGCGTGGGCTGGCCGCCGAACTCCTCGATGAGGTCGTCGTAGCGACCGCCGCCGAAGACTGAGCGACCGATCTCGCCGGTCGCGTCGAAACACTCGAAGACGGCGCCGGTGTAGTAGTCGAGCCCGCGAGCGGTGCGAAGCGAGAGGTCGCAGTGCTCGCCGACGCCGAGGTCGTCGGCCGCCGCGAGGACGGCCCGGAGGTTGTCGACCGCGTCCGCGAGGCCCTCGGAGCCGGGCGCGAAGTCGGTGAGTTCGTCGAGGTCGGCGGGGTCGTCGACGCCGAGCAGGTCGTCGAACTCCCGCGCCTCGTCGAACCCGAGGCCTGCGTCGTTGAGCAGGTCGAGGTACTCCGCCTCGTCGACCTTCTCGGATTTGTCGACCGCGCGGATCGCCGCGCGCACGTCGACGTCCCCGTCAAAGGAGCACAGCAGCGACCCGAGGATGTCGCGGTGGCTGACGCGGAACTCGAAGTCGTCGGCCGACAGGCCGAGTTCGGTGAGCGCGTCGGCCGCGGTCGCGAGCACCTCGGCGTCCGCCTCCGGTTCGGCCGACCCGAAGACGTCGACGTTCGTCTGATAGAACTCGCGGAAGCGGCCCTGCTGGACGGCCTCGTAGCGCCAGAACGGGCGCGTCGAGACCCACTTCACCGGCTTGGACAGCTCCTGGGCCTTCGCGGCGTACATCCGCGCGACCGTCGGCGTCAGCTCCGGCGCGAGCGTGACGTGGCGGCCGCCGTGGTCCTCGAAGGCGTACAGCTCGTCGACGATGTCGTCGCCGGACTTGTCCGTCCACATCTCCGCCGGCTCCAGCCGGGGCGTGTCGATCTCGCGGAAGCCGTACCCGCGCGCGACCGACTCCAGCGTGTCGGTCACCTCGCGGCGGACGGCCATCTCGGGGGGATAGAAGTCGCGGAACCCCTTCAGGCGGTCGTACGTTGGCATTACCGGGACCTCACGCGTCCGGGAGTTTAACCCCGTGGTTCGTCGCCGTCGGGTCGCGTCATCGGAGGGGCGCTCGGCGCCTCCGCGACCTCGCGGACGACTCAGCGCGTCCCGCGCACGTACGTCTGCTCGTGCGCTGGGAACACCTCGGCGACCGCGTCGTCGCCGGCCTCCTCGCGGAGGAGGACGCGGAGTTCGCCCTCGTAGTCGGCCTTCGGCACCTCCTCGGAGGGCCCCGACTCCACGTCGAGCGTGGCGTCGACGAGGCGGTCGACGGCGCCGCGGCCGAACCCCGAGAGGGGGGAGATGTAGTCGACGCCGTGGCGGTCCTCCAGCGACTGGGCGAACGCCCGGGAGATCGAGGGAACGCGGTCGTCGCGGCGGGTGCCGTCGGCGACGGCGTCCACATCGCGGGAGGCGACCGACTCCAGCGCGTGTTCGTGGACGCGCTGGATCCCGTTGCGGGGGAAGCCATCCGCGCGCATCGTCTCGACGGCCTCCAGGGCGACCTCGCGGTCGAGGTCGTGCGTCTCGAACGGGAAGCCGAGCGCCTCCGCGGCTCGGCGGGCGTGTTCGTGGTCGTCCGTGACGCCGAAGTGAGCGGTGACGAGCGTCACGTCGTAGAAGCGATCGAGGACGAGCGCGGCGAGCGAGGAGTCCTTCCCGCCGCTGTAGCAGAGCGCGAGATCCACGCGTGCGTCAGCGGCGCCGGATGTCGAAACTCTTCTGGTCCGGCTGCAGCTCGCGCAGCAGCTCCTTCATCTGGTCCTCGTCGATGCGGCCGTTCACCCGGCCGCTGCGCGCCAACGCCGTGACCTGCTGTTTCACCTTCGCGGCGAAGTCGGGCTTGCTCATCTCGACGGCGTTGAGCCGCTGGCGCGCGCCGTCGGTGAGGTGCTGCTTGAGCATCGCCTCCTGCTGGCGCTCCGCCTGCTCTTGGGCGGCCTGCTGTGTCTCCGCGTCTCCCTGTCCCTGCGCTTGATCCTGAAGCTCCTGCAGCTTCTGCTCGCGCAGTTCCTCCAGGCGCTCGTCGTCGGGGGTCTCGCTCATGTCGAGTCAAGGTTGCCGCCGAGCGGCCAAAACGATTGTGGGTGCCGAGAGCACGGCGCTATCCGGCGGGGTACCGGCGACGGCGCCGTCGCTGGCGGCGCGGAGATCGGAGAACTCGTCGGCGTACCCGGTCGGTTACGCGTAGCGCTCGAGCTCGGGGCGGTCGAGTTCCTCGAGCACGTCGCCGGCGACGTCGTCGAGGAACGAGCGACCATCGTCGGTGACGCGACGGCCCTCGCCCTGTGCGGTCTCGACGAGTCCCTCCTCCTCCAGCTGCTGGAGCGCGACGCGGATGATCTTCCGGGAGCCGCCCTCGTGGTTCGGGGGAGAGACGACGTAGCGGTTCGAGCCGTGCTTGGCGCCGCCGTACTCGGTGGCGAGGCGCTCGACGCCGACGGGGCCGCGGTCGGCGACCTTGCGCAGCAGCGAGGCCGCCCGGCGGAACCAGAAGTCCTCCTGCTGGGGCGGGAGCTCTCGGCTCTGTCCGGACTTGGTGAACTGCACCCACTCCGGCTGCTCGATGCGATCCTCCAGTCGAGCGGCGACCTCGTCGTTGAGGTCCGCCGCCGGGACGTCGTAGAGGGTAACCATACGGACGAATTCTCCGTCGTTCCGTTTAAAGCCGTCGTATCGCCCCTCGCGTGCGATGGGTCAACGGAGGATCGCGATCGTCGATTCGGACCCTCACCCGACGCTGTCGGCACCGATCACGCTCACGACCACGCCGCCGATGATCACCGGGACCCAGTAGACCGCACCGCGGTAGATGACAACGGCACCCAGCGCCGCCGTCGCGGAGACCGACACCGACGGGAGCGCTGCGAGCACGGCCACGAGCACCGCCTCGATGCCGCCCGCGCCGCCCGGGAGGGGCGTGACGCCCGCGATCGCGCCCATCGGCACGACGAACAGCATCGCCGAGAACGGGACGGGCTGGCCGATCGCCAGAAACGCGAGATAGAGGGCGACCATCTGGAGGACCCAGCCGAGCGTCGACGCCGCCAGCGAGATCACGATACCGGTGCGGTCGGTGGCGACGCGCTCGATGGCGCCGAAGAAGTGGCCGATCCGCGACTCGACCGACTCCTCGCTCGGCGCGGAGAACACCGGGAGAACATTCGCGACGCGGCGGATCAGCGGGACGACGGCGCCGACGACGCGCGTCTCGAGGGCGTAGCGGTTGCGCCACCCGAGGTAGACGAGTCCGGGGACGAGCAACGCGAGCGCGACGACGACGCCCGTCGCCAGCTGGAGGCGGGTGCCGAACGTCGTCTCGGTGGCGAAGTACGCCGCGCCGACGAGCGCGAGCGTGATGGAGGGAACGAAATTGAGCGTGTCGACGCTCGCGATCGCGGCGAGGCCGCGCTCGTACTCCGTGTCGGCCACCTTCGCGATGAGCAGCGCGGTGACGGGTTCGCCCCCTGCCTGCCCGAACGGCGTGACGTTGTTGGAGAACATCGCGCCGTTGAACACGAGAAACGACCGCCATACCGACAGCCGGATGCCGAGCACGCCGAGCACGGTTCTGAGCGCGACCGACCAGGCGACGAGCCACCCGAGCGTGACGAGCACGACGAGCCCGACCGTCTCGAGGGAGGCCCGCCGGAGCACGCCGAGGAGGTCGCCGACGCCGACGAGATACAGGAGCACGCCGAGGACCGCGAACGCGCCGAGGAACCCGACGACCGTGGCGCGTAGCTGGTCCGAGTCCATGTCGCGACGGTCGCCCGGCGACCGCTTCAAGCCTCCGAAACCGTGAGGACGCGGGGGTGCGACTCCGGACTGAGGTCGACGACGCGGGCATCTCGAAGGGAAACACCGTAGGTGTCGGCGCGGAAACGGGACCTCGATGGACGAACGCGAGGCGCTCGCCCGGCTGGCCGACACGCTCCCGGGCGCGGGCGACGACTGCGCCGTCGTCGGCGACCGGGTGCTCACGACCGACATGCTCCACGAGACGACTGACTTCCCCGCCGGCGTCGACCGCTACACCGCCGGGTGGCGGGCGGTCGGGGCGTCGCTATCGGACGTGGCCGCGATGGGCGCGGACGCGGAGGCCGCCGTCGCGGCCTACGGAGCGCCGCGGTTCGACCCCGACGAAGTGCACGATTTCGTGCGCGGCGCCCGGGAGGTGTGTGAGGCGGTCGACGGCGAGTACGTCGGCGGCGACCTCGACGGCCACGACGAGTTCACCGTCGCCACGACCGCCCTCGGTCGGACCGACGACCCGATCCGACGCGGCGGCGCCGGGCGCGGCGACGCCGTCTGTGTGACCGGCGCGCTCGGCCGGAGCGCCGCAGCGGTCCGTGCGTTCGAGACCGGGGACCACGAGCGAGGGAACGAACTGTTCAGGTTCACCCCCCGCGTCGCGGCCGGAGTGGCGCTCCGTCCGTACGCGACGGCGATGATGGACTCCAGCGACGGGCTCGCGCGGTCGCTCCACCAACTCGTCGGGGCGAGCGACGTGAGCGATCTCGGGATGGACATCACCGAGTCGTACGTTCCGGTCGCCGACGCGATACCCGAGCTGTTCGACGACACGGAAGCACGCCGGAACGCGGCGTTGTTCTTCGGCGAGGACTTCGAGTTGGTGTTCACGCTCGCGAGCGACGACGTCGAGGCGGCGAAGGCGGCCTCGCCGACGCCGATCTCCGTGATCGGGAACGTGACCTGGGATGGCGTCGAGATGGACGGCGAACCGCTCCCCGATCGGGGCTACGAACACGCGGGCGACTGAGCGGGGGACGCGTTCCGCCCGCCTCGACTCACAGCGTCGTCACCTGAATCGGGACGAGCATGAAGCACAGCAGCCCCAGCGCGAACGTGAGCACGCCGACGGCGATGCGCCTCGGACCGAGCGCCGAGTCATCGATCGGGTTCGCCGGGCCACGGTAGGCGATGAACGCCGAGAACAGCCCCCAGAACGCCCACAGTCCGACCGACTCGTTGAGCCCCAGGTCGCGAACGAAGTAGAGGTACGCGGAGATGCCGAACAGCGCGGTAGGCACGAACGCCGCGAGCGTCTCCTGGCGCCGTCCGACCATCGCGCGGACGATGTGTCCCCCGTCGAGCTGCCCGACAGGGAGGAGGTTGAGCACGGTGAAGAACATCCCGACCCACGCCCCCATGATCACCGGATGGGCCGTCTTCGTCGGGTCGGTGTAGCCGGTCGGCTGGTTCAGCGCCGCGGCGATCAGGTCCAACAGCGGCGGGTTGTTGAAGATGATGACCTGCCCGCCGCCGCCGAGCACCGACTGCGGGACCGTGAACGGACCCAGCAGGAGCCCGACCACGGTGACGACGATCGTGGCGGCGAGCCCCGCGAGCGGGCCGGCGACGCCGATGTCGAACAGCGCCTCCCGGTCGGGCATCTGTCCGCGCATGCGGATGATCGCTCCCATCGTTCCGAACGGGAGGATGAACGGGATGACGTACGGCAGCGACACGTCGACGCCGTGATAGCGACCCAGCGCGTAGTGGCCGAGCTCGTGTGTCAACAACACGCCGAGGACGGCCGCCGTGAAGGGCCATGCCTGTAGCACGGCGAGCGGTGTCTCTCGAATCACCGGGATGGGGACGTAGTACCACGCGATCGCGCCGACGAGCAGCGTCGACACCACCGTCGCGACGAACAGCGCGACGTTGAGCCACGGGACTCCGTCGATCCCGTCCGAGTAGGGGCTGGCGACCACGACGTCGAGGCCGCTGTCGGTGGTGACGACCTGCACCTCGTAGCCGGCCTCGCGGAACGCGGGCCAGACGCGACGAACGAGCTCGCGCTCGCCGACGTCGCTGACTCCGTAGTAGAGGATCCGATCGCCGTCGCGTCTGACCTCCGAACAGTGGAAGACGGCGTCGAGTTCGGGGGGACGGGGGGGATCGGCTGCGGCCGCCTCACTCATCGACGGATGTTCGCTGCGAACGGGGATAAGTCCTCGGCGCCAGAGACGCCGCCGGCGAGATATGACTGACGGGATGGGGGCGACGTGGAGAACGGGCGGCGGACGCGAACGAGTCGGGCGGGGACCAGGTGAATCGGGGACCGAAACGGGGACCGCCCGTGCGTCACCGTACCGATCGGGAGTGTCGAGTACGCCTCGTCAGTTAGCCGGTTCGATACGCCACGTGGTCGCGGACGTGTACGACCACTTCTCGATGGAGAGCCCGCACGCGGAGTCCTTGAGTTTCACCATCAGGGCGCCGATCTCCTTCGGCGAGAGGCCGACCTCGTCGGCGATGAACTTGCTCTTGAAGTAGAGCTCGCCGTCCTCGGCCTTCTCGCGCAGGAACGTCGCGAGACGATCCTCCTTGGAAGGGGTGTCGGTCGAGGCGCGGTCGGTGTCGGAGGGTTGTACGGTTGCGCTCATTGTGTCACCTCGACTCTGTCTACGAACCCGATGGGGCATATAAAGTCCAGTCCGTTGAGGGTGATTCGGGTCCGTTCAGGAGAGTTCTGCCGTGAAACGAGTCGGGTCGAACGTTTTACAACCGTTCGAGAATCCGTTAAACCGTTTATACTCTTCTTTCAAGCCCCAGTTCCGGGTCAGGCAGACGACCGTCGAGTCGGTTCGTATAACTATCATTTCTACTTCTAATAATTGAAATAAATACCCGGCACGCTCTCCCGCGGTGGCGACGCACGGCCGACGGGGTCACTGAGAGCGCTCGTGGACCCAGAACTCCTCGGACTCGGTGGTCTCCTTCTTGAAGATAGGCACCTCGTCTTTGAGGCGGTTGATCCCGTCCTCGACGGTCCGGAACGCCTCCGTCCGGTGGCCCGCGAGCACGACCACGAAGACGATGTCCTCGCCGTCGGCGACGGTGCCGACGCGGTGGTGCATCCGTACGTCGAAGACGCCCGCACGTTCGGTCAGTTCGCGCTCGATTCGGGCCATCCGATCGGCGGCGACACCCTCGTACTTCTCGAACGTCAGCGCCTCCGTCCGGTCGTCATCCGGCGAGTTCTTCGCGCGGACGCGACCGGTGAACGTCGCGATCGCTCCCGCGCGGTCGGCCTCCTCGCTGGCTTTCGCCTCGTCGACGAGCCTCTCGAGCGTGACGTACGGTTCGGCCGTCTCGACGGCGTCGACGAGGTCGTCGAGATCGAGGTCGGACGCCTCGTCGACGCGGTCGATCACGTCGCCGGGGACCGACTCGTCGCCGACGACGACCGTCGGGAGTCGCAGCCGCGAGAACCCCGCGACGAGCGCGTAGTCGAAGTCGGGCGCGAGCCGGTCGATGAGCGTCTCGAAGTCCGCGCCGGCGCCCGCACCTGTCCAGGCGCCGTCGGCGGCGAGGCTGTACGCCGCGCCCGCGTCGCCGGGCGCGTCGTCGGGCGCCGCAAGGGCGCGGTCGTCGGGCGCTGTGCCGGTCGCGCCGGCGTCGTCGCGTCGAACGGTCACCACCCGACCGTCGAGTTCCGCCGACAGCGGCGCGAGGAGGTCGGCCGTCCCGGGGCCGACGAGCGAGAGCGTGCGCATGTCACAGAGAGGGCGAGCGACCGGCTTAGGCCTTCGGCTCGACTCCGGTTCGACCGGCTCGGGGCCTGACAGTCGGTACCGTGCCGGGATCGCTCCGGGAGCCTTAAGAGCGAAACGGGGGTAAGCGGGTGCAATGAGAGTAGTCCTGTCGCTCGGCGGGAGCGTCCTCGCGCCGGAACTCGATCCGGAGCGGGTGGCGGCGTACGCGAACGCCATCGAGCGTCTGGTCGGCGAGGGATGTGAGCTGGGGATCGTCGTCGGCGGCGGCGGCGTCGCCCGCGACTACATCGGGGCAGCGCGGGAGTTGGACGCCAACGAGGTCCAACTCGACCAGCTCGGCATCGACGTGACGCGGGTGAACGCCCGACTGTTGATCACAGCACTCGGCCCCTCCGTGGACCCGTCACCGGCACACGACTACGACGAGGCGGCCGACGCCATCCGCCGCGGCGACGTGTCCGTGATGGGCGGCGTCACGCCGGGGCAGACGACCGACGCCGTCGCCGCCGCGCTCGGAGAGTACACCGACGCCGACCTGCTCGTGTACGCGACGGGCGCGGACGGGATCTACGACGCCGACCCGAACGTCGACGAGACGGCCGAGCAGTTCGCCGAGATGACTCCCGAGGAGCTCGTCGAGGTCATCGTCCCGATGAGCCGGGACGCCGGCGCCTCCGCTCCGGTCGATCTGCTGGCGGCGAAGCTTATCCAGCGCGCCGGAATGCGGACGGTCGTCCTCGACGGCCACGACCCTGAGGCGGTCGAGAACGCGGTACTGTACGGCGAACATACCGGGACAGACGTGGTTCCCGCCGGCGGGGAGGAGCTGTCGTACTGGGCACAGCGATGAGTAGCGAGGACGAACGCGGGGCCGTGGGCGACGGACCGACCGTCGACCCGCACGCCGTGGGGAGCCGCGGCGGCGAGGGCGACGGCGACGGCGACGCGCATCACGCTTTCTGGGCCGACGAGATCGCGGATGAAATCGAGGCGCGCGGCCCCGACGAGCCGGTCGTCATCAAGGGCGGCGTCTCCCCCTCCGGCATCGCCCACATCGGCAACTTCAACGAGATCATCCGCGGCTACTTCGTCGCCGCGGTGCTGCGCGAGCGTGGCCACGAGGTCCGGCAGGTGTTCACCAGCGACGACAGGGACGCCCTCCGGAAGCTCCCCCGGAAGCTCGCGGACACCGACGGCGACATCGTCGAGTTGGGCGACGTGAACGCCGGCGCGCTCGGCCAGAACCTCGGGAAACCGTACACCGACATCCCCGACCCGTTCGAGGACGGGCACGACTCCTACGCCGCCCACTTCGCGGCGCTGCTGGCGGCCGACGCCGAGGCGCTCGGCATCCCCGTCGAGATGGTGTCGAACACGGACCTGTACGCCGAGGGAGCCTTCGACGACGTGGTCGAGCGGGTGCTGCGCAACGCCGACGCCGCCCGCGAGACGCTCGGCGAGTATCAGGACAAGGTCGACGAGGACTACGTTCCCTTCATGCCGCAGTGCTCGGAGTGCGGCATGCTCACGCAGGACGTGACCGAGGTCGACGTGGACGCCCGCGAAGTTCACTACCGCTGTTCGGGTATCGAGGCCGGCGACCGGTTCATGGAGGGGTGCGGGCACGAGGGCGTCGCCTCGTTCCGCGAGGGGAAGCTCCCGTGGCGCTTCGAGTGGCCCGCCCAGTGGGCGGTGCTCGGGGTCGACTTCGAGCCGTTCGGGAAGGACCACGCCGAGGGCTCCTGGCCCAGCGGCGTCGACATCGCGCGGAACGTGCTCGGGAACGAGCCGCCCGTCCCGATGGTGTACGAGTGGTTCACCCTCAACGGCGAGTCGCTCTCGTCGTCGGAGGGACACGTCGTCACCGTTCAGGAGGTGCTGGACCTCATCGAGCCGGAGGTGTTGCGCTACTTCTTCGCGCGCAATCCGAGGAAGGCGAAGGACTTCGACATCGAGCGGCTGGATCAGCTCGTCAACGAGTTCGATCGCTTCGAGCGGGCGTACTTCGGCGACGAGGACCCCGACGAGCGGTTCGCGGCGGTCGCCGAGCGGGCGTACCCGTTCGTCGTCGACGAGGTGCGCGAGGGGCGCGTTCGCCTGCCGTACACCTTCGCCGCGGTGCTGGGCATGGTCGACGACCGCGAGTTCCGGGTCCAGCTCGCGCGCGACGAGGGGCACTTCACCGAGGACACGCCCGAGTGGGCCATCGAGGACGCCCTCGGTCGCGTCGAACGCGCCCGCCGGTGGGCCGAGCGCTGCGACAACGAGTACAACTACCGGCTCCAGTCGGAGTTACCCGAGCACGAGTTCGAGGCGGACGTGGAAGCGGCCCTCGACGACCTCGCCGACTTCGTCGCCGAGGGACACGACGGCGAGGCTGTCCAGGGAGAGATCTACGAGACCGCCCGCCGCCACGACGTGGAGGTGAGCGACTTCTTCGCGGCCGGCTACCGGCTGTTCTTCGACGAGACGCAGGGGCCGCGGCTGGGCGAGTTCCTCGGCGAGTTGGAGCGCGAGTTCGTCGTCGCGCGGCTGCGACGGGAGGCGTGAGAGGCGAGGCCGACCGAAGGGAGGCCTCGAAAAACGGCGTTCACAAATCGCGCCGCGATTTGTGCGCTCACGAGATCTGCGGTCTCGTGAACGACGAGGTCTCCGGGCCGAGCCGCCCACAGGAGAGGCGAGGCCGACCGAGGCGAACGCCTCCCGCCGACGTTCACGCGCGTTCGAAACCGCGTAAACACAGATCGCCCGCGAGACCTACTGACTGGTAAGTCAGTACGGGTTTCGGGGACCGAAACCCTTAGTGAGCGACGGCGAAACCCTCGGGTAATGCGGAAAAGCGGCCCCCCGCGTGGTCTCATCTCGTACATCGTGCTGGAACTCCTCGAGGAGAAGCCGCGGTACGGCTACGAGATCCTCAAGGAGATCACCGACATCAGCGGGGGCCACTGGGAGCCGTCCTACGGCTCCGTCTACCCCATCCTCTACAAGTTCGAGGAGGAGGGGTACGCCGAACGGATCGAGCGCGAGGACGAGCCGGACCGAAAGTACTTCGCGCTCACCGACGAGGGCCACGACCACCTCGCCGAAAAGCGGACGGAGGTCGGCGGAAAGGCACGTGACTTCGCGGACGTGATCTTGGGCTTCTATCACATGTACGTCGCGTTCGCGACCGACGAGCGCTTCGACGTCGACCCGTCGGACGACGACTGGTGTTTCGACGACGAGTACTCCGGCTGGATCGCCGAGCAGGTGATCCGCCACCACGAGCGTGACTTCGGCGAGTTCGAGCGCGTCCCCGACACGCCCGAGGAGTTCCACGCCCGCCAGGGCGACGCCGACGCACCGGACGACGACGCATCGGACACAGACACGTCGGACGACGACGTGAGCGAGGACCCCGACGACGACCGCCCGGAGGAGGCCGCCGCCGACGGCGGAACGAACGCCTGAGCGGACCAAAAGCGAGTTCTCCCGCTCAGAGGAACTGTGGCGCGAACACGACGACCAGCAGCGCCGCCAGCATGGTGAGGCCGACGGAGGTGGTAAGCGTCGTGACCAGTCGGTTGCGGTTCGACACCGGGAGCCGGGAGACGAGCCCCTCGGCGCCCATCCGAAGGAGGCGCCCGCCGTCGAGCGGGTAGCCGGGAATGCAGTTGAAGATCCCCAGTTGGACGTTGATCCACCCGGTCCAGAACAGCACGTTCGCGAGGAGGAACACCGGACCCTCCCCGAACGCGGCGAGCGGGCCGGTCACGTCGTAAAAGCCCGCGAACTCGCCGTAGAACCCCGCGAAGTTGTACGGGAGCGCCGACGAGACGGCGCTCGCGAGCGGGAGCAACAGCGCGGCGTACACCAACCCGAGCGGGGTACCGGCGATGCCGCCGAGTCCGGGCGGAAGGTCACCGGTGTCACCGCCCAACAGCGCGAGGTACGCCTCGGCGGGGTACCGCTGGACCCCGAGGTCGTCGACGACGACGCCGGAGACGCCCTGTGTCACGACGACCCCCACGCGCGGGTCGGCGTCGGTGCCGCCGAGCGCGACGTCTACATCGCGGAACTGCCCGTCGGCGTACACCCGCAGCGTCACCGTGTCGCCGGCGTCGTACGCGTCGCCCGAGAGCGTGCGGTCGAGGTCGTCGTAGTCGAGGATCCGCTGCCCGTCGATCCGGGTGACGGTGAGCGTGCCGGAGAGATCGGTCTGGGACCCCAGCGGTCCGTCGGCGGAGACGTTCGTGACGTACGCGCCCAGCGGCGCGGTGATCTCGCCCTCGGTGGTGGAGACGCGGGCGATCTCGTGCTCACGGGCGACCTCGCGGAACGCCGCAACGGTGTGTACCTCGGTGCCGTTGACGGCGGTGATCTGCGCGGCGTCGCCCTCGGGGTCGACCGAGAGCCCCAGCGGGTTCCCCTCGACGGCGCCGACGACGGTGACGCGCCTGTCGACCGTGACCGTCTCCTCGCCGTTGACAGTCATCTCGACGGACGGGTCCTGCGTCGCCGAGAGCGCCGACTGGAACGCGGCGGAGTCCGCGACCTCGGTTCCGTCGACGGCGGTGATCCGATCGCCGCCCTCGATACCGGCGTCGGCCGCCGGCGCACCCGCGTACGCGCCGCCGACGGCGAGACCGGCAGCCGGAGTGATCGAGGCGATGACCGGGCCGAACAGCAGCGCGAACGCGACGGCGGTGATCGCGAAGTTGTTCGTGACCCCGGCGGCGAACATCCGGCTGCGCGCGCCGCGGTCGGCGTTCGACTGGCTCTCCTCGTCGGGTTCGACGAACGCGCCGACGGGAATGATCGTGAGGAGCACGAGGCCCAGCGAGTCGATGTCGATGTCCTCGACGCGACACAGCAGGCCGTGACCGCCCTCGTGAACGACCAGCGCGATGAGGAGGCCGAGGACGATCTCGGCTGCCACCGCCGGCGGGAGGAAGTCGTTGAGGCCGGGGATGATGAGGAAGTTCGAGGGCTCGTTCGCCTGCGTCTGCACGGGGTTCTGGAGGGTTGCGAGCGCCGACCACACGAGGAACACGAACATCGCGACCATGACGACGACGGCGATGCCGACGCCGAGGTTGCTCCAGGCCCGCCAGAACCGCGTGGGACCCGAGAGCCAGTTGAGGAACGCGCGACCGCGTTGGGTGTGGATCGTCGTCAGCGGCCCCTGGACGCGCACCGCGTCCGGGAGATAGCCCCTCGTGTACAGCGCCATGAGGACGACGGAGTACGCGAGGGCTCCCACGAGGACCCACAGGAGCGTATTCATTGTCGGGGACAAGTCTCCGGCGGCCAAAGGGGTTCGGGTCTCATCACGGCCGGCGACGGCGCGTCGGTGACCCGCTCGACCGGCGACGCCCGCGAGGTCGACCGCGGGTTCGCGCCGCGGTGACGCAAGCCACAAGCCCCTCCCACTCGAAGCGCGCGCATGGCGAATCCCCCACGCACCGAAGAGGGTTGGTACGCGCTGCACGACTTCCGGACCGTCGACTGGAACGCGTGGCGCGCGGCGCCCGAGCGGGAGCGAGAGTCGGCCGTCGAGGAGGGCGTCGCGTACCTCGAGGAACACGAGCGGGTCGTCGACGCCGAGGAGGGCGCCTCGGCCGTGTTCTCCGTGCTCGGACACAAGGCCGACCTCATGATCGTCCACTTCCGGCCGACGCTGGACGCGCTGTCGGCCGCCGAGCGCCGCCTCGAGTCGACGGCGCTCGCGGACTTCACCGAGCAGTCGACGTCGTACGTGTCGATGACCGAGGTGTCCGACTACGTCTCGGACAGCTACTTCGAGGACGACGAGGAGGAGACCGACGAGGGCATCCGCCGATACATCGAGGGGAAGCTGAAGCCGGACATCCCGGACACGGAGTACGTCTCCTTTTACCCGATGAGCCGCAAGCGGGAGGCCGAACAGAACTGGTACACCCTCGAGTACGAGGAACGCGCGGAGTTGCTCTCGGCCCACGGGGAGATCGGCCGCGAGTACGCCGGCAGGATCAAGCAGGTGATCGCCTCCTCGGTCGGCCTCGACGACTACGAGTGGGGCGTCACCCTGTTCGGCGGCGACCCCGCCGACATCAAGGACATCGTCTACGAGATGCGCTTCGACGAGGCCTCGGCCGAGTACGGCGAGTTCGGCCCGTTCTACGTCGGGCGGCGCTTCCCGCCGACCGACCTGGGCGCGTATCTCGACGGCGAGCAGGTGCCGACGAGCGAACACGGCGGCGAGGAGTCGCACCACGGGGCACACGGTCAGGAGGATCACCACCACGGCGAAGGCGACGACGGTGACCACCACGGTGGAGACAGCCACCACGGAGGAGGCAACGACGGCCACCACGGTGACGACGGCGACGACAGCGCCGACGAGGAAGCGAGTATTCGGTCGGAGCTGGAGGATCTCGACATCTACGCCGGACAGCCCCACGGTGAGGACGTGTTCGCGACCGTCCTCTACTCCGAGGCGGACACCGACGACCTCTTCGAGGAGGTCGAGGGGCTCCGCGGCAACTTCGACCACTACGGGACCCACGTGAAGACGGCCGTCTACACCGGGACGGAGACGGACCGCGCCGGGGTCGTGAGCATCTGGGAGACCGCCAGCGCCGCCGAGACGGCCGCGGGCTTCCTGTCGGAGCTGCCCGGCATCGTCGAGCGCGCCGGCGAGGAGTCCGGCTTCGGGACGATGGGGATGTTCTACACCGTCAAGCCCGAACACCGCGGGGACTTCGTCGAGAAGTTCGACGTCGTCGGCGACACCCTCGGCGAGATGGACGGCCACTACGAGACGGACCTGATGGTGAACCTCGAGGACGAGAACGACATGTTCATCGCCAGCCAGTGGGCCTCCCGCGAGGACGCGATGGCCTTCTTCCGGTCGGACGACTTCCGCGAGACCGTCTCGTGGGGCCGGGACGTGCTCGCCGACCGACCGCGCCACGTGTTCCTGGCGTGATACTGGTACCGGTTCCCACCGAGAACCGCACGACAGCGTAGCTCCGATCACCCCCTCCGAATATCCGAGTTGATGCTTGCGGACCGAGGTTTATACGCATCCTGATGAGAGCGTTCGGTGATGACGGCCGACGAGGCCGCGATCGCCGCCGACGAGCGACTTCGATCGCTGTACGCGGCGACGCGAGATCTCATGAGTACGACGAGCCGAGCGGCGCTGTGTCGGACCGTAGTCGACGTGAGCGAGCGCGTCCTCGGCTACACGCTGACCGGCGTGCACCTCCGCGGCGACGACGAAGCGGAGTTGGTACCCATGGCGTACCCCGAGCCAGTCCGCGAACGGTTCGAGGACGGTCCGCCGACGTACGTCCCCGGCGACGAGGTGTACGGGGTGTACGAACAGGGCGACCCCCTCCGACTCGGCGCCGTGCCGGAGCGCCAGCCGGCGTCACATAGGGGGATCGTGGTTCCGATCCCCGATCACGGCGTGTTGATAGCCGGACACGAACGAAGCGGGGAGGCCGGCGACGCGTGTCTGGAATTGGTCGAACTGCTCGGACAGCACGCCGCGGTGGCGCTGGACGCCATCGAACGCGAGTCGCGATTGAACGGCCTCCACGAGACGACCAGAGAACTGATGGAAGCACGCGACGGCGCCGCCGTCGCCGCGTCGGCGACGAACACCGCACACGAGGTGCTCGGCCTCCGGCTGAACGCGGTGTATCTCGCGTCGAGCGACGGGAACCGGCTCGTTCCCGTGAGCGTGACCGGCGAGGCGCGGGCGCTGTTCGGCGACGTGCCGGAGCTGTCGGCCGACTCGCTCGCGTGGCAGGTGTTCGAATCGGGCGAGCTGGCGCACCGAGACGACGCCCGGCTGTCCCTCGCCGGCACGGCGCCCGAGCCGGCGATCCGCAGCGCGTTGGTCGTTCCGCTCGGGGCCCACGGGGTGTTCCTCGCGGGATCCGAGCGTCCCGGTCGATTCGACGAGACCGACGTGGCGCTGACGCGGCTGTTCGCGGACACGGTCGAGGCGGCGCTGGACCGCGCCGAACGGGAGGCGCTCCTCCGTCGACGCGAGGGCGACCTCGCCAGACAGAACGAGCGGCTCGAGGAGTTCGCGAGCGTGGTCTCACACGACCTGCGCAATCCGCTCAACGTCGCCCGGGGTCGCCTCGAACTGCTCGCCGACGACGTCGACAGCCCGCACATCGATCGGATGGAAACCGCCCACGAGCGGATGGAGGCGCTCATCGAGGACCTGCTGGCGCTCGCTCGCACCGGGCGATCCGTGGGCGACACCGAGCCGGTGTCGCTGGAGCGGGCCGTCAACGAGGTGTGGCGGACGGTCGACGGGGACGGGTCGATCTCGGTCGCCGACGACGTCGGCTACGTCGACGCCGACGCGTCCCGGCTGCAGGAACTGTTGGAGAATCTCGTTCGCAACGCCGTCGACCACGCCGGCGACGACGTCGACATCACCGTCGGGAGTCTCGGCGGAGAATACGACGCCGCCGAGCGCCGCGCGGGTGGTCCCGATGCCGGCAGCCACACCGCCGACGATCGCGACGCGTTGACGGGGTTCTACGTCGCGGACGACGGCCCGGGGATCCCGCCGGATCGTCGCGAGGCGGTGTTCGAGCGCGGACACACGACCGCCGACGACGGCACCGGGTTCGGGCTCGCGATCGTCGCGGAGATCGCCGGCGCCCACGGCTGGTCCGTCCGCGTGACCGACGCCGACGCCGGCGGCGCGCGGTTCGAGGTCGTCGTCGACGAGTAGCGCGGAGCGAAGGTGAACGGCTCCCGCGATACCACCCCGCAGTGTGCGGGTTTCGAGGCGAAGTGAAGGGGTCGTTAGCGGCGCGAGAACGATGAGCGACAGCCGCCGGCGGCCGACCGTCGCGCGCGGCTCACCGGCGACGGAGATATCCCGCGAGGCCGAACAGGCCGCCGAGCAGCGTAAGCGCGGCCCACCGGCCGCCGGGGACCTCGCGGTCGGCGGCGTCGCGGTAGACGAACCACGCGAGCGCGACGTGGACGACAGTGGTGACGCCGACGAGGCGGGCGAGCCGGCGCGCGTACTTCCGCGTTCGGTTGTCGGTCACGTCGCGGCCCTCAGTCGGCGGGCTCCGGCGGGAGCACGCCGGCGTTGCGGAGGTCCTCGCCGCCGACGGACGTGCGGAAGTCCTCGGGGTTCATGCCGTCGTCGCGGTCGATCCCGAAGTTCTCGGCGTACAGCTCGTCGACGCGCCGGCGCTCCTCGTCGCTGAGGCGGGGCGTGTCGGGCGCGGCGGCCCACTCGTCGATGTCGTCGACCGAGCGGAACGTGGGGATGACGCTCGCGACCTCCTCGTCGTCGAGGAGGTACTGGATCGACGCCTGGCCCATCGTCCGCTCGCCGTTCCGTTCGAGGAACTCGATGGCCTCGACCTTCTCCCAGCCGGTCTCGAACCACGCCTGCGGCCGGTGCGCGCGGTGGTCGCCCTTGCCGAGTTCGGTGTCGGGGGTGACCTGCTTGTTCAGGAGCCCCGAGGAGTGGGGGACGCGCGCGATGAGGCTCGTGTCGGCGCCCTCCTCGCGGACCGTGTCGAGGAAGTGCCGGCCGGGCGTCTGCTCGAGGAGGTTGTAGACGGTCTGGACCGCGTCGAAGTCGAGCTCGACCGCGCGGTCGCCCTCGGCGAGCCAGCCGATCGAGGGGCCGAGCGCCCAGCCGAGCGCGTCGTACAGGCCCTCCTCGCGCATGGCGTACAGCTCCTCCAGCACCTCGTCGGTCACCTCGTCGACGTTCGCGTTGTGGAGGAACAGCACGTCGAGGTACTCCATGTCGAGTCGGTCGAGACTCCGTTCGACCGCGCTCCGGAGGTAGTCGGGCGAGAGGTCCTTGGGGATCTCGCCGTGGCCGGCCTGCGCGTTGTTGTAGAAGTCGTAGCCGACCTTCGTGCCGACGGTGACCTCGTCGCGATACTCGCCGAGCGCCTCCCCGATGAGCTCCTCGGACCGGCCGTGCCCGTACACGTCGCCGGTGTCGAAGAACGTGACGCCCTCGTCCAGCGCGTGCTGGACCATGTCGACGGCGTCCTCGTCCGAGCGGTCGCCCCACCAGTCGGTGCCGACGACCCACGCACCGAAGGCCACCTCGCTCACTTCGACGCCCGAGTCGCCGAGTTCTCGGTACTGCATGCCCCGCGTTTGGCGCCGCCGCCACTTATCCGACCCGGTTGCCGCGTCGCTCGGGCGACGACGACGGGAGCGACCGGGTACCGACTGCGGCGGCGACCGAGTGTCGGTCGCCGGGCGCCCGCGACGCGAACGCTTTTTCGCCGCCGAGTGAATCCCTCGATCCATGCACACGGCCCCGGTTCACGTTGGGGTGCTCGCGGCTGACGAGCACAGCGCGGAGCGTCGGTCCGCGCGCTCGGTCGCCGAGCGGGTCGCCGCGTCCGTCGAGTCGGTGTCGCTGTCGGCCGTCGCCGGCGGCGAGGTCGACCTCGACGCGTTCGATGCGCTGTGGTGGCACCGCGACGCCCCGTTCGACGACTGCGACGCCCCCGTCGCCGACGCCGGCCCCGCGGTCCGCTCGTACCTCGAGTCCGGCGGCGGACTCCTCCTCAGCGCGCGGGCGCTCCCCGCGGTCGTGCCGCTCAGGATCGACTCGATCGCGCCGGACGCGACCGGCGCGACGCACTCGGACGACGTGGCCGGCTACCGCGTTCGGGAGATCCACCGCGACCACCCGCTGTTCGAGGGGTTCGGCGACCCGGACGCCGGCGGCCCGCCACGGATCCCCGTCGTGGGACCGGGCGGCGAGGCGGCGTACGCCCGCTACGACGACCTGCTGCCGGCGAACGGCGACGTGCTCGCCTGTGCGACCCACGGCGGCCACGACATCCACCCCGAAAAGGCGGTGGTCGAGTGGCGCGTCGGTGGTGCTGTCGGCGGGGGCGACATCGAGCGCGACGCCGCGGAGTGCGGTGCGGTGATCGGCCTCGGCGGCACGCTCCGGTTCGACGGCCCGGACGACGGCCACGGGTACGAGCGCGAGCGCCTGCTGCGGAACGCGTTCGCGACGCTCGGGCGCGGGACGCTGCCGGCGTTCACCGGACGGCCGTCGACGGCCGAGGGGTTCGCCGCGCTACGCGAGCGGCTCGCGGACGACCGCCACCGGCCCGCGTACCACCTCTCCCCGCCGGCGAACTGGCTCAACGACCCGAACGGACTGATCAAACACGACGGCGAGTATCACGTCTGCTATCAGTACAACCCCGGCGGACCGTTTCACAACGCAATTCACTGGGGGCACGCCGTCAGCGACGACCTCGTTCACTGGGAGGACCGACCTGTCGCGCTCGCGCCGGACCCCGACGGTCCCGACCGCGACGGCTGCTGGTCCGGCTGCACCGTGATCGACACCGACGGGACTCCCACCCTGCTGTACACAGGCGGGCGCGGCCGTGACCAACTGCCGTGTCTGGCGACGGCCGACGACCCCGGACTCGACTCGTGGGAGAAACACGCCGGCAACCCCGTGATCGAGTCGGCGCCGGAGGGGGAGAACGTGTACGGAACGGCCGACTGGGCCGCCGAGTTCCGCGACCACAACGTCTGGCGCGAGAACGGCGTCTGGTATCACCTGATCGGCTCCGGGGTCGCCGGCGGTCACGAGTCGACCGGCGCGACGGCGGCCGCCGCGGGCGGCGCCGACGGGGTCGGCGACACCGGCGCGGACAGCGAGAAGGACCCTCCCGCCGGGAACGACGACGCCCACGAGGGCGACGGGGCGGCGCTGCTGTACCGCGGCGACACCCTCGACGAGTGGGAGTACGTCGGCGTGTTCCACGCGGGCGAGGGACCCCGCGGCGCGCCCGTCTGGGAGTGCCCCGAGCTCCTGACCTTCGATGACGCCCGCCTGCTGCACGTCTCCGACGACGACCGCGTGGCGTACTACCTCGGCGACGCTGACTTGGGCGGCCCGGACGCGCCCGCCGGGAGTGACGACCCCGCGCCGGAGTTCGACGTGCGCGAGGCCGGCCTGCTCGACCACGGCGACTTCTACGCGCCGCAGTCGCTGTGGGACGAGGAACACGACCGGTACCTCACGTGGGGCTGGCTCCCCGAGACGCGCGACGGGAGCGCCCAGTGGGACGCCGGCTGGTCCGGAACGATGTCGGTCCCGCGGGTGATCGACACCGGCGAGGACGGACTGCTGCGACAGCGCCCCGCGCCGGAGTTGACGGCGGCGCGCGAGGACCACGCGCTGTCGGAGACCCTCACGCTCGATGGGGAGGAACGCCTGCTCGATGTCCGCGGCGCCGCGCTCGAACTCGACTGCACGCTCCGTCTCGGCGACGCCGAGGCGGTCGGCCTGTCGGTGCTGGAGTCGCCCGCGGCGACCGAGCGCACCGTGGTCCGCTACGACGGCGAGACGGTGACCGTCGACCGCGGCGACAGCGGCGGCGACGAGCGCGTGAACCGGGCGCCGCGCGGGATGCCCGTCGGCGACCTGCTCGCTGGCGGCGACGCGGACGGCGCGTCGCCGACGGCGGAGGACGACGCGGAACTGTCGCTGCGGGTCTTCGTCGACGGGTCGACGCTAGAACTGTTCGCGAACGAGCGCCGCTGTCTCACGACCCGGGTGTACCCGACCCGTGCCGACGCCGATCGCGTGTCGGCGTTCGCGGTCGACGGGAGCGCGGCGGTCGAGATCGACGCGTGGACGATGGCCGGCACGTGGCCCACGTCGACCGGGCGGTAGGCGAGACGAGAGCGCGGTTCGACTACGCCGTCGTCACCGCGAGGCACCGTAGCCGTCGCGACCGGCGTCCACGTCGCGTGTGGGCAAGTCGGGGAGGGCTTCTCCGGGGAGCGGGATGTGGCCGTGCGCGAGCTTCCCGAGCACCCGGGTTCGGTCGCCGTCGAGGTCGATCCGGATCGTCGGCGAGAGCGTGCCCCCGAAGCGCTGGAACTGCTCCTCGGGCGGCAGTTCGGCGACCTGATCCAGCGTGCGGCCCTCCAGGTCGTAGTAGTTGAAGAAGGAGGTGACGAGCAGCTCCTCGTCGTGGGGGAACGCGAGCCACGAGTACGTCTGGAACGGCGCGTTCGCGGGGTTCGTGAGCACGAGTCCGGTGTCGTTGAGCGGGCGGTAGTCGCCGTGCAGGGAGTCGGCGACGAAGCCGTACAGCGCGTCGAACCCGTCGATTCCCGGCGCGAACGTGTGCTCGTGGCTGGAAACGAACAGGTAGTAGCGGCCGTCGCGCACGACGACGTGCGGCCGCTCCAGTTCCTGGTTGACGCACGTGGAGTGGAGCACGGGGGCTCGAAGCTCCCACTCGGTCGGATCCCCGGTCGGGGAGTCGGCGATGCCGACCGCACCGTTGAACTCCTGGCCGACCGCGTCGCCGTCGCAGGCGTCGCTGCCCTCCGGGACGGGGACGTTCGCCTCGAACAGCAGGTGGGGCTCGCCGGTCGCGGGGTCCTCGAAGAACCACGGGTCGCGGAACGTGTAGATCATCCCGCGCGACTGTTCCTCGGTCTCGTACCGGACGCCGTCCGGATGCAGGAGGGACTCGTGAGCGAACGTTCCCTCGACGTGCAGGCCTCCGCCCTCGGCAACGAGGGTGCCGCCGGTCGCGAGCGCGAGGTGCTGGGTGTAGCTCAGGTCCGCCTCGCCGGCCTCGCCGGCGGCGGTGTAGTAGCAGTACAGGTCCGACGGCCCCGTTCCATCCGGGTCCCACAGCGCACAGCCGGCCCACTGGCGCGAGCCGAGCGGGTCGCTCCCCTCGAAGACGGGGCCGGCGGACTCCCACGACTCGCCGTCGGCGGAGTAGAAACAGCGGATCGTCGCCACGTCGTGACGCTTCCCGGGGAGCAGGTCCCGCGGCGCGGTGAGCGCGAAGGCGACGCGGTACCCCCCCACGTCGGCGATGGAGCCGTCGCGCTCGCGCAACAGCCAGGTGTCCCACAGATACACTTCGTCGCTGACCGGCTCCGCGGGCGGGTAGATCACCGGCTTCACGGCGTCGTCGACCCGGGCGAGCCCGCCCGCCTGCTCGCGGGTCCACGCCGGCGTCCGGGGCCGGACCGACTCGGCGTCGGCCCCCGTGTCGGCGCCCGCCGTACCGTCGAGATCGCTCATTATCGGTCGCAGGGAAGGCGGACCCTAACCGCTGTCGCTTCCGTGCGCGCGGCGGGTCAGCGGCGACTTCGCATATCCGAACCCCTATGACTCGTCACGGCCAATCGTGGCGGTATGACCAAGCGCCACGTGTCCCTCCCCGCTGAGGCGGACGAGGGCGTGACCGCCTTCATCGAGCAGGTGGACGACCGGCTGTCGTCCGACGAGGACGCCTGTGAGATCGTCCGCGACACGCTCGTGGACCTGTTCGGCGACCGCGACGCCTACGAGCGGTGGCGGGCGGGCGGCGACGTGACGCCCGCCGAGCGCGCCCGGCTGCAGGGGTACGATCCGTGTAACGCGACGCTGGAGTCGGAGTACTACGCCGAGAAGGACGAACAGCGGTACACCCGTTCGAAACATCTCCAGTGGCTGTGGCGGCAGTTCGACGCGACGCCGATGGCCGACAACATCGCGTTCGCGCTCCGCTTCCGACAGATGCTCGCGAACCACCTGTTCGACGACGCCGGCGACGACCTCCGGCTGTTCAAAGGGATCACGTTCACCTACGGCCACAACATCGAGATCGGCGACAACACCGTCGTCCACGACGACGTCCACCTCGACGACCGCGGGAAGCTCACCATCGGCGATCGCGTCTCCATCTCCGACTCCGCACACGTGTACAGCCACGACCACGACGTCGTCGACCAGACGCACGTCGACAACTACCACACGATCGTCGACGACGACGCGCGTGTCACCTACGACTCGATGATCTCGGCGGGCTGCCGCGTGGGGAAGAACGCCGTCGTCGGCGCGAAAGCCACGGTTCAGGGCGACGTTCCCGATCACCACATCGCGGTCGGGTCCCCCGCCCGGAGCGTCCGCGTGAAGCCCGGCTGGGAGTCCGTCGCCGACCCCGTCGAGGACAAGCTGACCAACCGCGCCGACGAGCGGCGAGTCGCGTTCGACCTCCCCGACGACCTCGACGTCTTCGACGAGTTCCAGCGCGACCTCACGCCGCCGGACGGGGTCGACGCCCCCGACGCCGAGTAGCCGGGGCCCGCCTCGGCATCACCCCTCGCCGGCCTCACTCTCCTCCGCAGTCCCGGGCGACGATCACGCCCGTGGGTCCCGATCCGGACCCGGATACTCCCCATCCCCCACTTCCGGATACAGCTTCTCGGCGTCGAACAGCGCCGCGAACGCCCGCGGCTCGCGCACGCTCACCGGGAAGCGGTCGTTGAGCCCCGCGCCCGCCCCGGGTGCGGTGAGCCGGTCGTCGAACGACAGCACGTGCATGGCGCCGCCGCGAAACGCCGACGCGAGCGCCGGATGATCGCCGGGTGGCTGTACGATCGGTTCGCGCCACTCGTCGATCCGCTCGCGCCAGTCGGCCACGAGGGCGGCGTCCGCGAGAGACGCGATCACGGCCTCGGCGTCGTCGAGGAGGGCGTCGCTGGCGACGAGCGTCGTCCACGAGTGCGCGCGCAGTCCGTCCAGCGCCTCGCGGGCGTCGCCGCCGACGAGGAGGTCCGCCGCCAGTACGTCCGCGTCGGCGACGACCCGCGCCGGCGAGGCGTCGGCCGGATCCGGGACGTCGTCGTCCCCGTCGCTAGCGCGGTCATCGGTGTCGTCGCCGTGGAACTCGCGATCGCGTCGATCGGCGAGCGCCGACCGGATCGCCGCCTCGTCGACATCGAACGCCTCCGCTTGCTCGAACAGCGCACCCCACGTCTCCATACCGGACCCGGGGCGCCGCGGGACAAAAAGCAGAGCCGTTCCCACTCAGGTCGCCGCGAGCCGCCGCCGAACCGTATCGACGCCGATGCCGAGGAGGAACGCCGCGCCGACGTTCCACAGGAGGCCGACGCAGCCGACGAGCGCGACCAGCGCGAGCGCACGCCGGCCGTCCACGTCGACCGCACGGCGTCCGAGGTGGACCGCGACGACGACCAGCAGCACGCCGAGGACGGCCATCGGAAACGCCGCGACGACCCCCGCGAACGGGACGGCCGCGAGATACAGACCGCCGAGCACGAGGTTCGCGCCGCCGGTCCGCGCGCCGAAGGCGTGCTTGCCTGCGAGGCCTCCGGAGCCGTGACACATGGGGATCCCGCCCAGCGGGACCGCCGAGAGACACATCGCGCCCATGCTCCCCGAGAGCCGGTCGGCGGACACGTCGGCGTCGAACAGATCCGACAGGAGGAGGCTCGTCGCGACGGCGGCGTTTCCGACGGTCATCGCGAGTTGGCCGGTCGTCGCCGAGAGCGCATCGGCCGTGAGCGCGGGCGCACCGGCCGGGAAGACCGTGAGAGCGGGGAACTCGGCCGGGGGGACGCCGGCGTCGGCGACGGCGAGCGCGAGTCCGACCCCGAGCACCGCGAGGGCGGCGCCCCGCCGGTAGCCCGCCAGCGCGACCACGCCGGCGACGCCGGCGGCAGCGAGCGCGAGCGTCGGGTCCGCGAGGCCGAGGTCGACGCCGGCACGCAGGAGCAGCAGCGCGACCGCGAGTTGGATGCCGCGGATCACCGGATCGCTCACGTACCGCCGGACCCGCGAGAGCGCGCCGGTCGCCGCCGCCAGGAGGAGAACGACGCCCGCGAGCAGGCCGGCGGCGACGTACTCGCCGGCGGAGACGGTGCCCGCCAGCGCCAGCCCCGCCAGCGCCTTCATCGGTTCAACCGACAGCGGGAGACCGTAAACCAGGCCCCAGACGACTTGGAAGACGCCGAAGAACAGTAGGGCGTGCGCCAACGACACGGGCGTCAGCGCCGCCAGACCGACGACTATCGGGAAAACCGTAACCGAATCTCCTAACGCTCCGGTGACCTCGCCGGCGTCGATTTGAATCGAACGTGTCGACGCGAATCGGTCGGAGAACGCCACTGAGTTCCCATTCGTCGGATCGTACTTGACCGTGTTCAGAAACGAGATCCGGTCGATCAGGCGGGGGAGAGAAACTACTTCCAGTTACTCAGTTTCGGCAGTGTACAGCGTCACGCGCTCGGGAGACACAGAGAGCCGGACGCGCTCGCCCGGCGCCGGGGGGTCGTCGGCGACGAACAGCGAGAGGCGGGCGTCGCCGCCGTCGGTGACTGCGCCGACCGGAGGCTCGGGGTCGGAGGAGCCTACATCGGAGGGACCTGTGTCGAGGTCGACGACGACGCGGTGAGCGGCGTCCTCGCGGACCGCGCGCACGACCTCGCCGGGGAGGTCGCCGTCGGCGGCGGCGGCGTCCGCGAGCGCGACGTGTTCCGGTCGGACGGCCGCCGTCACGGCGTCGGCCGGCAGGTCGACGGCGCCGCGAAGGGCGTCGGCGGCGACGACGTTCGACCCGGTGAACGCCGCGACCATCGGGGAGGCGGGACGCTCGAACACGTCCTCCGGCGTCCCGGTCTGGACGATCCGACCGTCGCGCATCACGGCGATCCGATCGGCGACTGCGCGAGCGGTCGTCCGGTTGTGGGTGACGTACACCGCCGTCACGTCGTCGAGGACCGCGGCGAGGTCGTCACGCAGCGTCTGTCGCGTCGGCACGTCGAGGGCCGCGAGCGGTTCGTCCAGCAGCATCACGTCCGGGTGGACCGCGAGCGAGCGCGCCAGCGCGACGCGCTGTTTCTCCCCGCCCGACAGCGTCGGCGGGGAGCGGTCGGCGAGGTCGGCGACCCCCAGCTCGGCGAGGAGCGCGTCCGGGTCGCCGTGGTCGTCGCGATAGCGAGTACCGTACGCGGCGTTCTCGGCGACGGTGAGGTGCGGGAACAGCGCGTAGTCCTGGAAGACGAAGCCGAAGCCGCGGTCCTCCGGGTCCCGGTCGTGGATCGCCTCGCCGTCGAGCGAGATCGTTCCCTCGTGCTCGTGAAAGCCCGCAATCGTCTCCAGTAGGAGGGTCTTCCCGCTCCCGCTGGGGCCGAGCACGACGAGGCTCTCGCCGCGCTCGACCTCGACGGCGGCGTCGACGACGAACGCGTCGGCGCCGTCCGCGGTGAACGTGGCGGCGATGTCGGCCGACAGCGCCATCAGACGACACCCCCGGTGGTCGTGGTGTCGCCGGTCAGATATCGCACGATGAGGAAGACGACCGCCGACACCGCCAGCAGGAGGAACGCGACCGCGCCGCTCTCCTCCAGTCCGCCCTGAAGGTACGTGTTGTACACGAACACGGGGGCGTGCTGGGCGCGGACGGACCCCCCCGCCGGGAGGTAGAAGAACTCGACGGTGTAGGCGACGACCGCGACCGCCCCGAACTCGGAGACGGCCCGCGCCCACGCGAGCACGCCGCCGGTAACCATCCCGCGGACCGCGAGCGGCGCGGTGACGCGCCGAAACGTCTGGAACCGGGAGGCGCCGTGTATCCGCGAGGCGTACTCCAATCGGTCGTCGATCGACTCGAACGCCTCGCGGGCGGCGTTGACCGCGTACGGCGCCGAGACGAACGCCATCGCCAGCACCATGCCCGTCATCGTGCCGAGCACCGACACCGACGGGAAGGCGCCGCCCTCGCCGAAGCCGAACAGGATGACGATCCCCGCGACCGAGTGCGGGACGACCAGCGGGAGGTCGACGAGGCTCTCGACGACCGCCTGCCCGGGGAAGCCGTCCGCGAGCAGGCGCGCGAGCGGGACGCCGAACAGGAGGCTCACGCTCGCCGCCAGCAGCGGGCCGTACACGCCCAAGTACAGCACGCGGTGGACGTCCGGGTCAAGCGCCTTCTCGGCGATCAGTCCCGGTTGCTGGCGGGCGACGAACAGCGCCAGCGGGAGTCCGAGCGCGACGAGCAGGACGCTCCCGAGCGTTGCGGCGCCGACGACGAACGCGCTCCCGTCGAGCGCGTACGCGACGACTGCGACGCTGCCGACGACGAAGTACGCGTACAACGTCGGGCTCCCCGACACGTACGCGGCCGCGAACGCCGTCAGTTGCACGGCCGCGAACGCGACGACCACCGGCGCGCGGCCGAGGCGTTTCGGCCGGGGTCCGGTCTCAGTACCCGACGCCATTACAGAGGCTCTCGGTGGGAGTCATTGAACTATCTTCCGTCGACGCCCGCGTTACAGCTCCAGCGGACCGAGCGTCTCCTGGGCGCTCGCGACCGACATGACGTTCTCCGGAACGGCGTCCTCGCTGGCGGCGGGGACGACGATCGGGTCGACGGGGACGAGTCCCAGCTCTTCGAGGACAGCCCGTCCGGGGTCGGTCGCGAAGTACTCGACCCACTTCGCGCCCGCGTTCGGGGATTCGGCGACGTTCGGTACCGTGATCCCGTAGGCGATGGGCGCGCCGGTGAACGTCCCCGAATCGGTCTCCACCTCCGCCTTCGCGTAGTGCTCGGCGTACGCGCCCGTCGCCCGCGAGAGGTCGACCTCCGGCTGGAGGTCGACGTACGGCAGCCCCGAACTCGCGGAGATCGACTGGTAGTAGAACACGTAATCCAGTTCCCCGGACTTCAGTTGGCCCTCCAGGTTCGTCTCGGTGCCCGTCGGGACGACCGAGTTCTCGCGCAGCTGCCGGTAGGTGGCGTCGTCGTACAGCCGCTGGCCCTCGAACGCCTCGGCGCCGAGCTGCTGGGTCATCACCGCGCGGTAGCCCCCGGGGTCGACCGCCGGATCGGAGTGGCCGATGGTGATCCCGTCGCGCGTCAGGATCTCCCACCAGTTGTCCTGCGATATCTCGTCGGCGCCGGGGGAGTCCTCGCGGTACTGGATCGACATCGAGTTCGTCGTGAAGATGGCGTACCAGTCGCCGAACTCGGGGAGCACGCGATCGCGGATGAGCCGGAAGTCGGAGACGCCGAGCACGTCGGCCGAGCGACCCTGCTGGGTGATCTTCTGGGCGGAGGCGACCGACCCCTGCGCCTCGCGGGTCACGTCGACGCCGTACTCCTCCTCGAACAATGGCTCGGCCTCCGAGAACGGCGGCGCAAGCGAGCCCGCGTGGAAGATCGTCATGGAGTCCTCCAACCCCATCCCCGAGGACCCGATCGTGGCGTCGTCGCCCTCGGTGTCCATGCCGTCCGAGGCGAACGTGCCGGTCGACCCCCCGGAGCCATCGCCGTTAGCGCCGGCCAGACAGCCCGCGAGGCCGAGCGACGCCGCGGTCGAACCCGCCGCCGTCAGGAACGATCGCCTGCCCGTCGGCCCGTTCCGACCGCCGCGTTGTTTCGGCATAGATACAACGATCGGCAGAGGCCACAAATAGTTGTTGGTACCAGTTACTTCGAGGGGCCCAACCGGTACTGCGGACCCGGTTTCGGTTTCGTAGTGCGCCGCCAGCGTGGTTCGCGAGCGCGCCGCCGCGCGCAACGGTTTTCAGCCGGGTCGCCGAAGCCACCGGCGATGCGAGCGAACGACGGGAGCGATGGGGACGGGGCCGCCGGCGACGGCGGCGCGGCGGAGTTCGACGCGAGCCTCGTCGCCGACGACGCGACGTTCGACGGGCGCGACGCCGCGCTGTTGCGGGCGATCGCTGCCACGGGGTCCGTCAGCGGGGCCGCGGCGGATCTGGGTCGCTCCCGAGCGCGGGCGCTCTCGCGGCTGGAGACGCTGGAGGACGCCTTCGGCGCCCTCGTCGCGCGGCGCCGTGGCGGCGCCGACGGCGGGGGGAGCAGGTTGACGCCGGGGGCGCGGGCGCTGCTCGCGCGGTTCGACCGCCTCACCGCTGCCCTCGCGGGAACGGCCGGTGCCGCCGAGTCCGTATTCGAGGGAATCATCGCGGAGCGGGACGGCGAACTCGCGGTCGTCGACACCGACGCCGGGTCGCTGCGGGCGCTCGCGGTCGGCGACCCGGACCCGGTTGCGGGGGACCGCCTGCAGGTGAGCGTCCGCGCCGACGCCGTGACGCTGCACGACCCCGACGAGACGCCTTCGGCGGACGCGACGAGCGCGAGAAACCGGTTCCCGGGGGTCGCCAGCGCGGTCGACCGCGGGGACGCCGTCGTCGAGGTCCGGGTCGACGTTGGCGCCGAGGATCCCCTCGCGGCGCTGGTGACGGTGGACAGCGCCGACCGGCTCGGCCTGCGCGAGGGCGGCGAGGTGGTCGCGTCGTTCAAGGCGACGGCGACGCGGGCGACCCGCGCGGACGCCGCCGTCGACGCGGACGGGCGGGAACCGTAGCGGGGTCGAAACGACTCTCAGAGGTCGGCGCGCAGTTCCTCGAACTCGCCGAGACGGTCGTCGAGCGCCGCCCGCGCGTCCTCGTCGACCGGACGGTGGGGCGAGCGGGCGTGCCCCGCCGGCGCCCCCCGCTGGCGCATCGCGTACTTCAGCCCTGGGATACCGTACTCGGCGGTGATCGCGTGGTTGAGGTCGACGCATGCGGCGGTGAGTTCGCGCGCGCGCTCGGTGTCGCCGGCCTCGTGGGCCTCGTAGATCGCGGTCGTCGCCTCCGGCGCGATGTTGGCGAGCGCGAGCACGCCGCCGGTTCCGCCGGCCGCGAGCGCCTGCCCGAGCACGCCCCCGGAGCCGACCATGAGCTCGAAGTCCGCGTCCGCGGTGCGCTCGCGGATCCGCTGGAACGTCGCGACGTCGCCCGAGGAGTCCTTCATGCCCGCGACGTTCGAATGGGAGGCGAGCCGGCCGACCGTCTCCGGTTCCAGGCTCGCGTCGGTGAACACGGGGACCGAGTAGAGGTACACCGGGGCCGGCGACTCGTCGGCGACCTCGCGGTAGTACGTCTCCAGCGTCCCCTGATCGTGGCCGTAGTAGAACGGCGTCACGACGAGCGCGGCGTCGGCGCCGGCGGCGGCGGCGGACTCGGTCGCCGCCAGCGTCTCCCGCTTTCCGGGGCTACCCGTGCCGGCCAGCACCGGGACCGAGGCCTCGTCGGCGACGACCTCGATCGTGCGGGCGCGCTCCGCGGCGGTCATGAGTTCGGCCTCGCTGTTCGACCCACACGGGACGAGGAAGTCGACCCCGCGGGCTTCGACCCAGCCGACGAGCTCGCGCAGGGCAGTCTCGTCGAGATCTCCGTCGGCGTCGAACGGCGTGACCAGCGGCGGTCCGGTTCCGTGCATACGGGGTGGCTCGACAGCCCGCGTCAAGAGCGTTCCCGTCGATCGGGGCACGGGTGCGATCGACGAGCACGGCGGATCCGCCGAAATCGAGTCGAACGGGCGTCTGACGGACCCGTTTCCGTCTGACGTGGCTTTATACGGAGGGAGTCGGACCCGGCGAACGGGCGCGAGACCGTCCGTCGGTCCTCGATCGCCGAGCGCGACTCGGATCGCGACGGTGTGTCCGATTCGAGCGCCTCACACGCTCGCCCCGTATCCGCGTCGCAGGCGCGTGGACCCCCGACTCCCGCCTGCCAGGGCCTCGCCCTGCCTCTTTCCCCACGTTGGGTCCGCCGGTCGCCGAGCCGGCGTCCACGGTCGCTTCGGGAGCGGCGGCCGCGTCGCAGGTCACGCTCCGAGCAGCGCCGCGCGTACGTCGACGACGCGCTCCGTCTCGGCGAGCACGGCGAGTCGGTCGCCGGCCTCGACGGTGGTTCCCGGCAACGGGATCGTGAGCGGTTCTCTGGCGCGGCCGTGAGCGTACACCCGTCCACCGTCGACGGAGAGGTCGTTGACGTGCCCACCGATCACTGGGGAGTCGTCCTCGACCGCGATGGTCACGAGTTGAAGCTGCTCGGTGAGGTCGCTGATGGCGTTGAAGTTGCCGCCGAGCATGGCAGTCTTCGCGCCCGCGGCGCCGAGGCGCTCCGGGTAGACGATCTCGTCGACGGCACGCTCGAACTCGTCGTAGATCTCCTCGTGGAAGTCATCGGAGACGCGCATCACCGTCCGACAGTCGCTCAGCTCCGTCGCCTCCATACAGATCTCGAAGTTCAGTTTCGGATCGCCGGTGATCGCGCCGAGCCCGTCGGCGTCTGCGACGCCGGCCTCGGTGAGCACCGCCGGATTCGAGCCGTCCCCCTCGACGACCCGGAGCTCGCGGGCCCGCGCGCGCTCGACTTTGGTCTGATCGTTGTCGACGACGGTCACGTCGTGTCCCTCCTCGTCGAGCACCCGCGCGGTGCGGGCGCCGACCCGGCCGTAGCCCACGATGAGAATGTCCATGTCGTGGTATGCTACGTCATGCCACATAGCGCTGTCGCCGACGCGGACCCGGGACGCTGCTCGTCCGTGGCTCCCACCGCGCTAGCACGGGACACAGCCTGCTTTTGCGTCTCCGCCGCCTGCGTGTGGCTATGATGGCGACGACCCACGTCCTCGCGGGCGTGCTCGTCGGGCTCGGGACGCTGGCGCTCGTGCCGGAGGCCGGGCCGGTCGTTCTCGCGGGAGCGCTGGGCGGGCTCGCGCCCGACCTCGATTTGGCGGGCGCCCACCGGAAGGATCTACATTTTCCGGGGTACGGCAGCATCGCCGCCGTGCTCGCGGTCGTCGCCGCCGCGGTCGCCCCGTCGCCGGCGACGCTGTCGCTCGCGGCCTTCCTCGTCGCGGCCGCGGTCCACGCCGTCTCGGACGTCCTCGGGGGAGACCTCACGCTTCGCCCGTGGGAGGCGACGGGAGACCGGGCGGTGTACGAGCACCTCCGCGGGCGGTGGCATCCCCCGCGCCGGTTGATCCGCTACGACGGCGCCCCGGAGGATCTCCTCGTCGGGATCGCGCTCGCGCTTCCGTCGCTGGCGATGCTTGACGGGGTGTCCCAGTCGACGGTGGCCGCCCTCGTGATCGTCTCCGCCGGATACACGCTCGTGCGCCGGTCGCTCGTCGACGCCGGCGAGCGCCTCGTCGCGGCCGCGCCCGCCGCCGTGCTCGCGGCGATTCCGGAGACGGTCATCGAGGACCTGCGGTAGGCCGACGGCTTTTGTTCGGTCGGCATCGAGGGGCGGGCATGGAGAAGGTATCCCTCGCGGACGGCTTCGGCTCCGTCGAGGAGCCGTGGTCGCCGCACCTCGCCGCCGAGTTGAACGGACAGGCGCTGAAGCTCGCCCGCCTCGACGGCGAGTTCGTGTGGCACAGCCACCCCGACGCCGACGAGTTGTTCTGGGTGATCGAGGGCGGCCCGCTGGCCATCGAGTTCCGCGACGCCCCGACGGAGACGCTGTCGGCCGGCGAGCTGCTCGTCGTCCCCGCGGGCGTCGAGCACCGGCCCGTCGCGCACGAGGAGGCCGAGGTGGCGCTGTTCGAGCCGTCCGGCACCGAGAACACCGGCGACGCCGGGGATACGGGCGACGACCGAACGAACGCCGTGACGGAACTGGAATCGGGCGTGAGCCGAGGCCGGATCGGCGTGGGGGGAGGAGTCAGTGTCGAGTGCGAAGACAGCATCGAGGGGAAAGACGGCATCGAAAGCGACGACCCCCGGACGACCCGGTAACACCGATGTCAGCGATCGGCTAAGTGGCCGGCGACCGTACCACTGGTATGGCAACAGACGACCGCGACACCGAGGTACCTGCGGACCAGTCGGACATTCCGGTGACGGCCGAGCGCCCCGACGACAGCGTGCTGCGGACGACCGGAACTGACCACATCACGCTCATCGGGAGCAACGAGGAGGAGACGGTGAGGTTCTACCGCGACGTGCTCGGAATGCCGCTGGTGATGCGCCAGCCGAACCTCGACGCGCCGGAGGTGACGCATCTGTTCTTCGACAGCGGCGACGGACGCATCATCACGTTCTTCGTCGAGGAGGACCGCGAGAACGCCCCCGGCCAGCGCCCCGGCGTCGGCGCGGTCCACCACCTCGCGTTCTCGATCGAGGCGGCGGAACTGCCCGAGATCAAGGCGGCCCTCTCGGAACACGGCCACCGCTACAGCGAGTTCGACCGCGGCGCGTTCCACTCGCTGTACACCCGCGACCACAACGGCCTCACCATCGAGCTCGTCGTCGACAAGTACGAACTGCCCGAGGACCGCCGCGGCGAGGTGATGGCGCTCGCGCAGTCGAAGCGCGTCGCCGCCGGCGCGAGCTACGTCGACGACGAACACATGGAGGCCGCCATCGAGGAGCTCGGAATCGACGTGGTGAAAAACGAGGTCCCCGACGCCGCGACGGGAACCGGGATCGAGAGGTAGCGACCTCTCGACGCTCCGGCCCGGAGATCCGCCGCGGGATCACCACACCCGCCTCCTCGCCCCAGCCGACGCGGGTCGACCGGCTTGATCGACCCGCCACCGCCGGCGCGACTCGCCGCGGATCGCCGTCCCGTCCGCGACCGCAGCCGAGTCGGCCCCGTTGACGAACGACGTACCAGCCGTGGGTATCGCGATCGATTTCATACAGCGCAAATCCGGTCAAATCAGTATCACGTTGGACAGAATATTTATAGAATTGGTGGAGGTGGTACCGCCAGGGCACGTCGGCGGGTCGCCGTCGGTCGGTCCACCACACATGCCCCACGAATCGAACCGCGCGTCGGACGAGTACGGTACGACCGGGCGAACGAGTCGGATAGTCGAGCTGCTAACGACGCAGGGGGAGCGCGCCGGGAACGCGCTCGTGTACAGTTCCGCGTATCTGGCGGCGATCGCGATGGCCGAGGTCGCGATCGCCATGGTGTTGCTGTCGCTGCCGCCGAACCCGGCGCCCGTGGTCGTCGGGCTCGTGACGTTCGCGGTGTACACGAACGACCGGCTCGCCGACGTGGACACGGACGCCGTTTCCGATCCCGATCGGTCGGCGTTCGTCCGGCGGCACCGCGGCGCACTGTACGTGTTCGCGTCGGCGGCGTACGGCCTCGCGGTCGCGATCTCCGTGCTCGGCGGTCCGGTCGCGCTGGCCGTGACGCTGCTTCCCGGGGCGTTCTGGGTGGCGTACGCCGCCGACTGGGTTCCGAGCGTCGCCCCGACGCTCCGCCGGTTGAAGCAGGTGCTCGTCGTCAACTCCCTCGTCGTCGCGCTCGCGTGGGCGACGACGCTGACCGCGCTCCCGGTCGCGTTCACCGACGCGGCGGTTACCCCGGCGACGGCGGTCGTGTTCGCGTACTTCCTGCTTCGGTCGTTCGTGGACACCGAGATCCCGAACGTCGGCGACGTCGAGGCCGACCGCGCGATCGACGTGGCGACGCTGCCGGTCGCGTTCGGCGTCCCGGCGACGCGGCGGGCGCTGTACGGCGTCGACCTGCTCACCGTCGGACTCGTCGCTGGGGCGGTCTCCGGCGGCGCGCTGCGGGTCGAATTCGCGGTCGCGCTCGGCGTCGGACTGGCGTACTCGCTGGTCGTCACGGGGCTGCTCGGTCGCGTTGACGACGACGCGCTCGCGCTGGCATCGGAGTGTGAGTACCTCGTCGTCGCGACCGCGCTGATCGGGTCGCTGCTGCTGGTGTGAGCGGGGCCTCGCCCGATCTGTCGGATCGTCTCGCGGTGTGCGACGGCGGAACTTATTACGCTCCTCCCCACAGCAGGAGGGTACGTGCTTCCGCCCGGAACGCTGACGGCGGTAATGCTGCTCACGGTCGTCGTGGGAACGACCGCCGCGCTCCTCGCGTGGCGCGAGCGACGGGAACCCGGCGCGGTCCCGTTGACGGCCATGCTGGCCGGGCAGGTGTGGTGGTCGGTGTTCTTCGTCCTCGAACACCGCGCCGGGACCTTCGCGCGGAAGGTGCTCTACTCCGATATCCAGTGGCTGGGCGTCGTGGTGATCCCGGTCGCGTGGCTCCTGTTCGCGCTGGAGTACACGGGACGCGATCACTACGTCCGTCCGCGGTACGTGGCGCTGTTGTCGGTCGTCCCGGTCGTTACGGTGGCGCTCGCGGCGACCGACCCGTACCACGATCTGCTGTATCTCGACACGGAACTCGTCACCGAGGCCGGTCGAACGGTGCTCCGCCGCGTCGGCGGCCCCTGGTACTGGGTCGTCACCGGCTACACCTACCTGCTCGGACTGCTCGGGTCGATCCCCCTACTGGGGCTGGTCCGCAGCGACTCGGTCCCGTTCCGCGGCCAGAGCCTCGGGCTGCTCGTCGGGACGCTCGCTCCGTGGGCGAGCAACGTGTTGTTTCTCGCCGGCGCCGTCCCGGTTCCGAGCCTCGACCCGACGCCGGTGTTCTTCGCGGTGTCGGGGGTCGCGTACCTCGGCGCAATCACGCGGTTTCGCCTGCTCGGGACGAGCCCCTCGGCGAACCACCGCGCGCGACAGCTGGTGTTCGAGCGCATGCGCGAGGGCGCCGTCGTCGTCGACCGACACGACTACGTCGTCGACATGAACGAACAGGCCGCGGAGATCCTCGGCGTCGACCCGCGAGACGCGCTGGGGAGCCCGGCGGCCGAGGTGATCCCCCGGTACGAACACCTGCCGGAGGAGGGACGCGCCTCCCGCCACCTCACGCTCGGCGAGGGGCTCCAGAGCCGACAGTACGACGCGACGGTGACGGCGGTCGCGGACTTCCACGGCCGCTCGCTGGGCGGCGTCGTCTCCTTTCACGACGTGAGCGACCACCTCCGGCGCCAGCAGCGCCTCGAGGTGCTCAACCGCGTGCTCAGGCACAACATCCGCACGGAGACGAACCTCATCTACGGGAACGCGGACCTCATCGACGCCGAGGGCGGGCACGTCGAGGCGGTGAAGGAGGGCGCGATGCGGATCGAGGCGATCAGCGACAAGGCGCGCGACGTGATCGACATCTTCGAGCGGGGCCGCCAGTCCGAGCGGTCGCTGACGCTGAGGGCGGTGATCCGGGAATGCATCGAAGCGGTCCGCGAGGACCACCCGTCCGTCGAGATCGACCTCGAGTTCGACCGGAGCGGCGGCTGCGCGGACGGCGCGGAGATCGCGATCTCTCCGGTACTCAGCTCGGTCGTGAAGAACGTCGTCGAGAACGCCGCCGAACACAACGACGCGGCCGACCCGTGGGTTGGCGTGCGGGCGACCTGTACCGAGGAGGCAGTCGAGATCAGGGTCGCCGACAACGGCCCGGGAATCAGCGACCACGAACGGGCCGCCCTCGAGCGGGGGAACGAGACGCCGCTGGACCACGGCAGCGGCCTCGGCCTGTGGCTCATCGCCTGGGGAACCGAGATGGTTGACGGCGACTTGACGATCGACGACCGCGAGGGCGGCGGCACCGTGGTGACGGTGGGTGTCCCGCAGATCGTGCCGGAAAGGAAGTGAGGGCGTCGCTGGCGACGTGAAAACGCCGAAAGCCGAGGCCGGGAATTGAACTCGGGGTCTCGTCGTTACCAAGGACTTGCTTTACTGAGGAGTCCTTCGGCTCTCAAAAGGGCTACATTTGCTGCAAACATCCACTTTGCGCGTTTCTTATCTCTGTATTACCAACGCTACTTATAAAGAGATTGGGTATTCGGCCCCGTATGCCGTCTGTGGACATCGGAAAAGGACAATCGTGGCGCGGATATTCGGATTTGAGCGTTCCGACCGTCACATGACAACCCCCGGCTGAAATTCGCCATCGCCGTTGGTATTGCGAGTTTCTTCGGGGTATTCGTTGGGAGCCTGTTGTTGGGGGCTGACCACTGTCCACGCAGTGATGATGGGAGTTACGATGGTAATCGTCTACTATGCGTTTGACCCACGATAGACTCACCCTCTGTACTTACCGAAGGGACTCCCCACATCGAGGGTATTTCGTCGCTTAGTCGTCGTCAGCGGTGTACGCGCCGCCACGACGCTTGATACGTGCGACAACGAGCTTTCCGTCGTTCTGCCGGAAACTCACGGAGAGCCGGAACTCCCCGATGCGGATTTTCTTGTACGGGCTGTTCTGGAGCGGTTCACCGTAGTCCGGCGGGTCGCGCCACGGCGAGGAGACGATCTCATCGAGCTTGTCGAGTATCCGGTCTTGGTCGGCGGGGGACAGTCCGTCGAGGTCGTCTTCGGCCGTCGGTGAGAGTTCCCACGCCCACCCGTCGTCACTCGTCGCTCGTGCCGAATCGCTCGCGGGCCTCCTCGGCGCTCGTCGTCCGTCCCTCGCGGATGTCCTCCTCGGCTTCGAGCAGGGCGACGAGTTCGTCGCGGTCGAACGTCGGGAACTCGACGGCGTCTCGAAGCGTGTACCGGATGAACTCGCTTCGACTGTTGAACCCGCGCCCCTGCCACGTATCGTCTATCTGTTCGAGGAACGACTCGGTGAGTTTGAAATTCACCGTGGCGATGTCGTCCCCGCCGTCGTCGTTTGTGACCGCTTCGGACATATAGACGTAATACGCTGGTGTTACCGATAGTCGTTTCGGCGGAATCCTCCTCGCCACGTAACCGTCGTGGATAACCGCATCGAGGGTGTTCTATCACATTCCTGACTAAGATCCATTCTTCCATCTGTGAGCGTTGATTAGCGAGATCAGGAGTATCGCTTGAGGGGACGTGCCCTCGGTCGATTTCGAGTCTATCCCACTGCTGTCAGTGAATTAGTTTGTGTTTCCTGACGGATTGGCGAATCGCAATACGGCGATGGATGCCCTGTTTAGCGAGAGAGACGAATCGTGAACGGGTTTCGTTCAAACGAGTGTTGCCGGAAAAGTGTGCGACAAGCGGTGTACGGAGGAAAGAGCCTAGGGCGGGATTTGAACCCGCGCTCTCGTCCTTACCAAGGACGCGCTTTACCGCTAAGCTACCCAGGCGCGGATATGGATAGCCGGGAGCCGTCTTTATGCGTTACGATTGGGTCCCGCCACAGACAGACAGTATCACGGGACGCCGACCGGACGAGCGAGGTCGCGCCCCGTCCGGCCCTCCATCACGGGTCGGCCGACGACGCCACGCGCTCCTCGTCGGCGAGGGCGGCGATCCGATCGCCCGTCGAGTCGGGAAGCGCGCCCACAGCGGGCATGCGGTCGTCGTCGCCGGCGGCGAGCTCGGCGGCGTACGACAGCAGGTCCGCGGGCGCGGACGCGCCGACGGCGGCCGTGCCGGCGACGAGCGCGAGCTCGAACACGTCGGCCTCCAGGTTGCGGTCCAGCGCCGCGGCGCCCTCGGCGTCCGCGTCGCGGCGGAGCGTCTGGTCGCGACCGAACGCCCTGACCGTCTCGACGGCCTTCTCCGCGGCGGCCGTCCTGGCGAGGAGATAGAACCCCCGCGAGACGGACACGTCCGCCGCGAGCACGTCGAGATCGGCGTCGATATCGCCGGTCGCGCCGAGGTCGACGCCCGCCCACGGCTCCGTCTGTGAGAGCTCGCGAGTAAGTCGCAGTCCCTCGTAAATGAGCTGGACGCCGGCGGCGTGGTCCTCGATGCCGGACAGGTCGACATCGGGGTCGAGTGCGCGGGCCGATACAAGCGTGAGCGCTCCGGGCGTCATCTCCGCGTCGTCGAAGCGGTCGGTCAGCGCGCTCCGGAGCGCCGCCGGCTCGACGTCGCCGACCGCCCGCTCCGCTGCGGCCCGAGTCCGCACGGCGTCATCCATCGACGTTCGGTAGACCCGGCACACGCAAAGACCTTTGGAAACGGGGGGCTATCCCGCCCCGTGATCCGCACTGAACGGGCCGCCGACGGGGCGTACCGGACCGTGACGATCGACCGCCCCGAGGCCCGAAACGCCCTCACGCCGGAGGCGCTCGACGCGCTGGAGCGAGCCGTCGTCGACGCGACGGAACCGGTGGTGCTGCTGCGGGGCGCCGGCTCCGCCTTCTGTGCCGGCGCCGACCTCGGCGTGGTCGAATCGCTGGACGATCCCGCCGCGTTCGCGGGGCACGGGCAGCGCGTCGCCGACGCGATCGAGTCGGCCGATCCGGTCGTGATCGCCGGCGTCGACGGGGCGGCCCGCGGCGGCGGCGTGGAGCTGGCGCTCGCGTGCGACCTCCGGGTCGCGACGCCGGCGGCGACGTTCGCCGAGACGGGCGTCTCCTTCGGGCTGTTCGGCGCGTGGGGTGGCACCGCACGGCTCCCGCGCGTCGTCGGCGAGGGCGTCGCGCTCGACATCGCCTGCTCCGCGCGGGTCGTCGACGCCGAGGAGGCCCGGGAGATCGGGCTCGTCTCTCGGGTCGTCTCGGACCCGTCGACCGTCGCACGGGAGGTCGCCGGCAACGATCCCGAGGCGCTCGCCGCCGTGAAGCGGCTCGTTCGCGCCGGCGCCCGCGGCGACGAGACGGCGCCCGACGAGCGCGAGGCGTTCGCGCGACTCCACGGCGAGCGGTTCGGCGAGTGACCCGGCACCACAACAGTTGAATCCTGGCGGCCGCGTATCTCGGGTATGACCGACGGACACGATTTGGCGGACCACTCCTCGCTCTCCAGACGCCGGACCCTCGGCGTCGTCGGCGCCGGCGCCCTCGCCGCGCTCGCCGGCTGTCTCGGGGGCGGTGGCGGCGAGACGTCGCTGCCCGAAAACGGCGATCCCGAACTGCTCGCGGACGTTGAGTCGTTCCCCAACCAAGGCAACCAACACGTTCAGCGCGGTACCGAGGTCGACTACAGCACACGACCGCCAACCTCCGGGCCCCACTACAGCGGCGTCGTCGACGCGGGGTTCTACGAGGAGCCACAGTCGATGGGCGACGTCGTCCACACGCTCGAACACGGCGCGATCGTCGCGTACTACGCGCCGAACGCGCTGACCGACGAGGCCCGATCGAACCTCCGGTCGTGGGCGAACGACCACACCGGGACCTGGAGGGGCTTCGTCGCGATGCCGTACCCGTACGACGACCCGGAGACACCGTACGCGCTCACCGCGTGGCGTCACCTCCTCCGGATGGACGAGTACGACGCGGACGTCGTTCGGGCGTTCGCCGCCGAGTATCTCGGGCGTGGCCCCGAGAACCCGGTTCGGTAACACGGTTCAGGAATTCGGTCCGATACCGCGGCCGCTCACGCCGAGGTCCGACGGTCCGGGGTCGACGTCCCCGGGTCCGCCCCGACGCTGGCTCCGCCGAGGAGGTACAGCGGAACCGCCGCGAGGACGAACGCGCCGGCCGCAAGCGTCAGCAGGACGGGACCGAGCAGGAACAGCGTCCCGCCCAGCGCCGTCAGCGGGGCGAGCACGAGGAGCGCCGCGAACAGCACGACCCCCAGCGCGGCGACCGTTCGGGTGCCGTCCCCACCGACCGCGTCAGCACGCCCGATCGCCGCGACCGCCGGCAGGAGCGCCCCGCCCAGCGCGAGCGCGGCGTGAACATCGCCGCCGAGCGCGGGGGCGCCGCCCGCGGCGACCACCGCTGCGAGGACGACGCCGACGCCAAGCAGCCGACGGACGGTGAGCGTCCGCCGTGTCGCGGTGACGGCGACAGCCACGCCGAGTCCGAGGGGAACCGTTCCGACGGCGACGCCGACCAGGAGGTTTCCGGTCACCCCGAGTAGTACGCCCCCCTCGGCGACGAGCGTCGCGACGACGACGACGGCTCCGCCGACGGCGACGGCGCCGCCGAGACGCCGCGGGTCGCGATCGCGAGCGGGATCGGCGACCCGACGGAGGGCGACCAGTCCGCCGACGGCGACGCCGCCGGGGACGAGGACGAACGCGAGGAGGTTGCGGGCGACGACGCCGGCGAGCGCCTCCAGAACCGCGAGCGTCCCGACGAGTCCGGGGGCGGGCGTTCCCGTCGGGGCGAAGACGACGAACGGGCCGTCGCGGGCGTCCGGGAGCGCGGTCGCGGTCATCCGGCGGCCCTCGACCTCGCCGAACCCGCGAGCGACGGTCGTTCCCTCGGGGCCGACGACGGTCAGTTCGTCCGCGCCGAGGTCCGTGTAGACGTACCCGCCGGGGTCGTCACGGAAGTAGGTCAACACGCTCGTTCCGAGCGGGCCCTCATCGACGACGCCGGACGTGCGGTACCGGACCAGGAACGCGCCGTCGCGAACGTCGGCCGCGAGGAGCCGGCCGTCGATCCCGCCGCCGTAGCGGACGCCGAAGCTGTCGCCGGCGACGGCGCGGGCGAGCGACTCGTTCTCGGCGAGGCGGTTCAGCGCGGACTCGTTCGTCGGAACGACGCGAACCCGCCACGTCGCGGAGTCATTGCGGTGGACGCGGACGGTCGCCTCGCTCTCTGCGACGCCGGTGTCGAGCCCGTGCTCCGCGGCGGCGTGGACGAACCCGTCGTCGCACGGCGAACACGCCGAAACCGGGGCCGGGCTGGCGAGCGCCGGGACGGCGACGCCGCCCGCGACGAACAGGGCCGCGAGCGCGAGCGCGACGGCGGCACGGGGGGAGGGGAAATGGAAGGGGGACACGCCCGGCAGGTCCGCTCCCGGCGGTAAATCCTTTCTCCCAGCTATCGGGCGGTCGGATCCGGGGGAGACCGACGCCGGGCGGTGAGGGCCGGAGGAGATCAACGCGCCCCGGACGCGTCCGGCGGCGCTACAGCGTCAACTCGGCGGGCGCGGGCGGCACCGCGCGCTTGTGTTTCGAGGACTCGTACAGTTCCTCGACCCGGGCGACCTGTTCCTCGGTCACGTCGAGCTTGCGGACGGTGGCGGCCGTCGACAGCGGCCCGTCGACGTGGAGCGCGAGCACCGCATCGAGCGTGTCGTAGTCGAGCCCCAGTTCCGCCTCGTCGGTCTGGCCGGCCCACATCTCCGCCGAGGGCGTCTTCATCACGAGGTCGTGTGGAACGCCGGCGTGGGCGGCGAGCTGCCGTACCTGCTGTTTGTAGAGGTTCCCGAGGGGATGGCAGTCGACCGCCCCGTCGCCGTACTTCGTGAAGTAGCCCGTGAGCGCCTCGCTGCGGTTGCCCGTCCCGAGCACGAGGCGGCCGTCGGCGTTGGCGGCGAAGTAGTTGCAGACTGCTCGGACGCGCACGCGGACGTTGCTCTCGGCCATCTTCTCGTCGGCCGCCGCCGGGAGCGCGTCGTAGAACGCCTCGGCGATGGGTTCGATCTCGATCACGTCGTGCTCGATGCCGAGATCCTCGGCGACGCGCTCGGCGTCGCCCATGTTCTCGTCGGCGTTGACCGACCCCGGCATCACCAGCCCGCGGAGGTTCTCGGCGCCGAGCGCGTCGGCCGCGAGGTACGCGACCGTCGTCGAGTCGATCCCGCCGGAGAGCCCGAGCACCGCCCCCTCCGCCCCCGCGGCGTCGACCTGCTCGGCGATGAAGTCGGTGACGTGCCCGTGCACCCGGTCGAGTTCGGCGGCGGAGAACCGCAGGTCCAACGGGGTCGATTCCTCCTCCAACAGGACGGATTCGCTCATCGGCTCCGGGTAGGTCGCCGTCGAACAAATAGTTCCCTCGTGACCACGGATCGTGGACGCGCGTCCAGTTCCGCGGCGACGCCGGCGACCGATTAGTTGAAGTGTTGCGATGGGAAAGGGCGTAATACACACGAGCGCCCCGCCGGTCGGAGATCCCGAGCAGACGAGCGCCGTTGGTGAGCGATTCCGGAGGAATCGCGAGCCTCGGGGCGCGAGTGAGTGAAACGAACGAGCGCGCCGTTGGTCCAGTGGTAGGACATTAGCTTCCCAAGCTAATAGCCCGGGTTCAATTCCCGGACGGCGCATTTCTGCCGAGCGAAGCGAGGCGAAATCGCCGACGGGAATTGAAGTAGACGAGTCGCACACAGCGAAGCGAGCACGTCTCGGCGTGGTTCAATTCCCGGACGGCGCATTCTTCCGAGGCTCGAACGAAACGGCCACGCCGTCGCCGGACGCGACGCCGAGCACCCCCTTCACCGGCGGCAACCTATATCACCCCGACGTGACCACAGCGACGTATGCCCCACCGAACCGGAGTCTCGCACGCGATCGCCGCGCTGGCGGCGATGGTGTCCGCCTCGTACCTGAAGGACGTCCTGAAGCACTTCGTGAGCACGCGCGACCTCGTGGCGTACGCCAGCACGGCGGGAGTCCAGCTCGTCGACCGCGTCGGCGTAACGAGCGCGACGGACACGGTGGCGGGCGTGGCTGCCGTGGGCCTCCTCGTCGTCCTCACCTTCGTGTGGGGGTGGGCCTACCACCACAGCGTGATCGGGTAGCGATCGTCGTCAGCGGGCCGGCCGGAACAACCGTCTCGGGTCACGCCGGCCAGTCGGCCGGGTCCGCGTCGATCCGCTCGCGCAGCGTCGCGGTCGCGTCGGCGTCGTAGCGGAGGACGCGCCGCCACCACGGTCCCTTCCCGGAGTCGTTCGAGAGCTCGGTGACCAGCCGGTTCGCGTCGGTGCCGCCGGCGGGGGTCGACAGCGGGACCGCGCGGTCGAACAGCCGCGAGCCCTCGGGATCGCCGCGGACGAGCACGGCCGCGTCGAACGACTCCCGTCGAGCGTGGGCGTTCGAGGCGAACCGGTCCCGGGTCGCGGCGTTGCCCTCCCGATACTCGTCGCCGGTGAGGACCTCCGCGACCCGGAACTCCCCGATCAGGAAACAGCCCCACTCCGGCGGGAGCCACTCGGCTCGGTCGTGCTCGTCCCCGTGGACGGTCAACGTCGCGTAGAACAACAGAGAGTCCCCTGGTTCCAGTCCCGAGATCGGACCGGCTTTGACGCCGTGCGGGTCGCCGTAGGTGTACGACTCGCGGCCGAGCGCGCCCGCGAACTCCGGATCGACATGAACGGGCAGATCGACCGCGTCGTCGGGAACGTACGCCGCGAGGTCGAGGTCCTCGTAGGTAGGGACCGGTTCGGCCGTCGGCTCGCGATCGGGGATCGGGACGTACACGAACGAGCCGTCCGGGTACACCGGCCCGCAGCGACCCGGGAGGTTCGTGTTGGCGGCGACGTTGATGGCGACCGCGCGGGACATGCGCTCGCGTTGCGACGGCGACGGCTTAGCGTCGGCGTTCACGGCACGGATCCGTGTCGCTTCGCTCGCTTGTCCTCCGTAGTTTGCCTCGCTATCGCTCAGCGAACCACGCCGAGATCCTCGCTTCGCTCGGGTCTCGTCTACTTCCAGGAACTACCGTTCCTGGAACCACTCCCCGAACTTCTCCAACGCCCGCCCGCGATGGGAGATCGCGTTCTTCTCGGCGGCGTCCATCTCGGCGAGCGTCGATCCGTCGTACGCGAAGATCGGGTCGTAGCCGAAGCCGCCGTCGCCGCGCGCCTCGACGATCTCGCCGCGGACGACGCCCTCGAACAGCTTCACCGGAAGCGGCTCCGTCTCCTCGTCGCCGCGCTCGGCCCCGGTTGCGGCCGCGACGACGCGCTCGTCGCGGTCGACAGGGTCGGGGCTGGCGTCGAACTGCTCGCCGTCGCAGTACGCGAGCACACAGCGGAACTCGGCGCGACGGTCGTCGAGCTCGGCGTCGACGAGCCGTCGGACGGCCTCGACGCCGATCGTGTCTTCGACGTACGCGGAGTACGGGCCGGGAAAGCCGTCGAATCCGCGGACGAACAGCCCGGCGTCGTCGACGAGGACGGGCTCGCCGGCGTGGCGGTACGCCTCGCGGGCGCCGTGGGCGGCGATGGGCGCGAGATCGGGTGCTTGGATCTCGGTGTAGTCGAAGTCGAGTTGTGACACCTCGTCGCCGAGGTACTCGCGGGCCTCGCGGACCTTTCCCGGGTTCGTCGTGACGTAGCGGAGCATACCCGCGCTCGGAGCGGCCCGGGCAAAGCGGCGTCGATGTATCGAGGCCACGAGACGCCGGGTGGTCGACTCCCGTTCGGCGTCACAGATGACGGCAGGGACAGCCACCCCCGGGACCCTTTTGAGGCGGTAGAGCCCACGAATGGACGATGAGTCACGAGCGGCCCGGAGACGGCCACGACGGCAACGGCGAGCGGCGCCGTCGCGCCGACCGCGAGGCGGAGATCGGCGAGCCCGTCGTCCGCGGCGATCCGGCCGTCACCGGCGAGCGCGCCGAACGGGCCGCACGCTTCGATCCCGGCGACCCCGAGAGCCTCGAGCGGGCGGCCGACACCGTCCGACGGTTCGCCAGCGAGGCCGTCGCCGGCGACGACAACGTCGTTATGTTGCGCGGGGCGGCCGCCTGCGCCGCGCTCGTTCGCGGACACGGATCGTACAAGACGGCCGCCGAGGCCGCCGGCGACGGCGTCCAGGTGTCGTTCATCCGCAAGTGGGCGCGCGTGCACGACCTCCCCGAGTCGGTCCGCCGGCACGTCGCCCGCGGGCACATCGCGCCGACTGCCGCCAAGCACATCGCGCGCGTCGCCGGCGACGCGCGCTTCGACCTCGCGTGGGCCGTGCTCGATGCGGACCTCACCGTCCGCGAGGTGCGCCGCGCGGCCAGCGCGATCAACGACGGCGACTCCCCGGAAGCGGCCCTCCGAGCCGAGGGCGGCAGCCCCGGCGAGCTCAGAGCCGACCTGCCACCCGATGTCTATCGGTGGCTCCGGGACCGCGCGTCGCTGGAGAACCGGGACCCGGGCGACGTGATCGCCGACGCGCTCGACGAGTACCGAGATCTCTGAGTCTCCCCGGGACGTCCGAGCTGTCGTACAATGTCGCTTTATCGCCCGTTCGTTCCGTTACTGTGGTCAGTGCCGTCGCTATCGTTGCCGCCGAGGAACCGCTCGGCGGTGTCGCGGATCACGTTTCGGGCCGTCTCCACCTCCGGCCAGCGGATCGTCTCGTCGGGGAAGTGGGCCTGGTCGATGCTCCCGGGGCCGAACACGACCGTCGGAACCCCGGCGGCGATGTAGTGTCGGTTGTCCGCGCCGTACGTCGCCCCCGCGGGAGCGGTGTCGGACACACCGGCGTCGGTCATCGCCGCCTGCAACGACCGGACGACGGGCTCGTCGGCGCCGATCTCGGCGGGCTCGAACATGATCGAGAAGCGGTCGAACTCGGGCGGGTGCTCGGAGAGCCACTCGTCGTCCGCGACCACCTCGGCGAGTCGGGCCTCGAACTCCGCCTCCACCTCGTCGACCGTCTCGCCGGGTGCGACCCCGATCCGCCACTCGGCGGTCAGCGTTCCCGGCACGGTCGACGCCCACGACCCCGCCTCGACCCGGCCGCAGACGATCGGCCACGGCACGTCGAACGACTCGTACAGCGGATGGGTGACGCGCTCGCACCGCTCGGTTTCAAGTTTCATGAACGCCCGCCTGATCGTCTCGAACAGCGGGAGCGTGTCGACGCCGTTCCACCGCGTCGCGGCGTGGGCGCTCCGGCCCGCGATCCGAAGGCGCTTCATGACGGTTCCCTCCGTCGCGGTGACGGCGCGGAGCTCCGTCGGCTCCGCGACGAGGGCGGCGTCGCGGTCGAACGGGTACGGCGAGTCGAGCGCTGCCGCGGCCGCGCCGATACCGCCTTCCTCCTCCCCGGCGACCGCCTCGACGACGACCCGACCGTCGAGATCGAGATCGCCGGACTCGACCCCCTCCCGGAGGTCGACGGCGGCGTGGACGCAGGCGGCGACGGCGGCTTTCATGTCGGCGGCGCCGCGGCAGGTGAGCGTTTCCGCGCCGTCCCCGGCCTCGCCCCACACGGGGTCGAACGGGTCGCTCGTCCAGAGGTCGTCGTCCGCTGGCACCACGTCGAGGTGGCCGTTGAGCACGAGCGTTCGGCCGGCGTCCGGGTCGCCGAACTCGAGGACGCCCGCGACGCTCGGGCGGCCCGCGGCGTCGATGTCCGCGGGGTCGTCCGGGAACGAGGGGTGCTCGGCGAGTCGCTCGGGGTCGGCTTCCCACGTGTACGTCTCGAGGCCGGCGTCCGCGAGGCGGTCTCGGAGCCACTCGGCGGCGGCCGCCTCGTTGCCGTCGGTCGTCTCGAACGAGCACAGCCGGGTCGTGAGGTCCCGCAGGGCCGGAACGGTCATGCGGTGTCGATCGACCGCCGGTGGCAAGGGCGTGTGGGTGGCGGCGGTCGGGTCGCCGTCGGTGTCGCCATTCGTAAACGCTTATGCGCGCACGACAGTAAGACCGGGTGAGGGCTGGTAGCTCAGTTAGGGAGAGCGTCCGGCTTTTAACCCGTTCGGACGGCGCGTGCGTGCGGGGAAGACACCGGACGGTCGGGGGTTCGAATCCCTCCCAGCCCGCTTCTGTGCGCCGCACCGGCGACGAGCGAAGAGAGGAGCCGCGGCGCACGAACGGCGTCCGAGGGATTCGAAGTAGACGACGGCGAGCGGAGCGAGCCGGCGGCGTGGTTCGGATCCCTCCCAGCCCGTTCTTGTGAGGCGCCCGAGACGACGAGCGGAGCGAGTCGTCTCCGCCGAGCAGACCGCGTCCGAGGAATTCGAAGTAGACGACGGCGAGCGGGGCGAGCCGGCGACGTGGTTCGAATCCCTTCCAGCCCGCTATTCCTGAGAACATCAGGTAAGCAGTGAACGACTCGGGGGAGTCCGGGGCGCCGGGGCCTATCCCTCCCCGTGGTACATGCCGTCGTAGTGACCCTCGTGGTCGGCGGCCGCGAGGACGAACTGCGCGACGCGGGCGCCGGGTTCGATCTCGATCCGGTGGCCGACCTGGAGGAGCCCCTCACCGCGACCCTCGTACCCGGCGTCCCACACTGCGGTGTTCAGCATGCAGGAGTTGCGAAGCAGCGTCGACCGCGGGTAGACGAAGCCGACGTGGTCGTCCGGAATCCGCAGGCGCTCGCCGTACTGCAGGACGTATGTTCCGGGGTCGAGTCGGTACAGGCCGTCCTCGGGGTCGATCTCCCGCCGGTCGCCGACGTGCTTCCCGTCGCGTGTGATCCGCCCGGCTTCCGCTTGGTCGTACAGCGCGGCAACCGTCAAGTCGACGCCGTTCGGCTGGATCTGGTCGTCGTCGACGGGGTCGACGTGATCGGCGACGGTCGGTCCCGATTCGAACATACCCGAGGGAGAGACAGGCCGACCGAAAAGCCCGCCGGTCGGAAACCGACTGGTACGACCGGGTTTCGGTTGTCCACGAACAGATCCGTAGACGGATCATTCGGACAGAATACGAGGCAATACTCGCGTCGACTGTGCAAAAATTACCGGAGGGAGCGTCGGTCTATCACGAACGTCGGGGTGGAAACTCGCCGGATTTATATCCGCCGAGCGAGGATATGCGGACGATATGGGACAGACGATCACGGAGCAGATTCTCGACGATCACCTCGTCGAGGGTGAGCTGACACCCGGCGAGGAGATCGGAATTGAGATCGACCAGGTCCTTACGCAGGACACGACGGGGACGATGGTGTGGCTGCAGTTCGAGGCGCTCGACCTCGACGAGGTCCAGACGGAACTGGCCGCGCAGTACTGTGACCACCAGACGTACCAGTTCGACTTCAAGAACACCGACGACCACCGCTTCCTCCGCTCGGCGGCGGGAACCTTCGGCGCGTACTTCTCCCGGCCCGGGAACGGCATCTGCCACCAGGTCCACAAGGAGAACTTCGCGGCGCCCGGCAAGACCCTGCTGGGCTCGGACTCGCACACGCCGACCCCCGGCGGTCTCGGCCAGTTCGCCATCGGCGCGGGCGGCCTCGACATCGCCGTAGCGATGGGCGGCGGCCCCTACTACGTCGAGATGCCCGAGGTTGTCAACGTCCAGCTCGAGGGCGAGCTCCCCGAGTGGGCGACCGCGAAGGACATCGCGCTCCACCTGCTGGGCGAGCTGACCGTCAAGGGCGGCGTGGGCAAGGTACTCGAGTACACCGGATCCGGCGTCGACAACCTCACGATCCCCGAGCGGACGACCATCACGAACCTCGGCACCGAGCTGGGCGCGACCTCCTCGATCTTCGGCACCGACGAGAAGACGAAAGACTGGCTCGCGCGCCAGGACCGCGAGGAGGAGTACGTCGAGCTGACGCCCGACGAGGACGCCGAGTACGCCGAGACCATCGAGGTCGACCTCTCGGATCTCGAGCCGCTCATCGCGACGCCGTCGATGCCCGACAACGTCGTGCCCGTCCGCGAGGTCGCGGGCGAGGACGTCGAGCAGGTCATCATCGGCTCCTGTACGAACGGCGCCTACGAGGACATCCTCCCCGGCGCGAAGATGATCGAGGGCCGCGAGGTCGCCAAGAAGACCGAGATGATCGTCGCGCCCGGCTCCAAGCAGGCCTCCGAGATGCTGGCCCGCGAGGGCTGGACCGCGGAGATGATGGCCGCCGGCGTCAACTTCTCGGAGGCGACGTGTGGTGCCTGTATCGGCATCGGCCACGTGCCCGCCTCCGACTCCGTCTCGCTGCGGACGTTCAACCGCAACTTCGAGGGCCGCTCGGGCATCGAGGACGACTCGGTGTACCTGTGCTCGCCCGAGGTCGCCACGGCGGCGGCCATCACCGGCGAGATCGTCGACCCGCGAGACCTGGCCGACGAGCTCGGCGACCTCGAGGCACCCGGCCTCGAGATGGGGACGAAGTACGGCCCCGGCATGGGCGAGTCCGACCCGGACATCATCAGCCCCGACGAGTCCGTCGACGACGGCCTCATCAAGGGGCCGAACATCGGCGACGTCCCCCTGAAGGACGAGCTCGCCTCCGACATCGAGGGCGAGGCGCTCCTGAAGATGGAGGACAACATCACGACCGACCACATCATCCCGGCGACGGCGGACATCCTCAAGTTCCGCTCGAACATCGAGAAGCTCTCGGAGTTCACGCTCTCGCGCGTCGACGACACGTTCGCACAGCGCGCGCTGGACGCCGACGGCGGCTTCCTCGTCGCCGGCGAGAACTACGGGCAGGGCTCCTCGCGTGAACACGCGGCCCTGTGCCCGATGTTCCTCGGCGTCGAGGGCGTGCTCGCGGAGAGCTTCGCCCGCATCCACAAGGCGAACCTGTTCAACTTCGGCCTCGTCCCGCTCACCATCGACGAGGAGACGTACGAGAACATCGACCAGGGCGACGACATCGAGATCGTCGACGACGTGGGCGAGGGCGTCCGCAACGGCGCCACCGAGTTCACGGTCCGCGTGAACGACGACTGGGAGGCCACGGCGCACCTCGACGCCTCCGAGCGCGAGCGCGAGATCCTCGCGGCCGGCGGGAAGCTCTCGTGGACGAAACAGCAGCACGACACCGGCAGCGGCGCGGCGCCCGCCGACGACTGAGGCGAGACGCGGGCGAAGCGAGCGTCTCCGAAGAACGACGATGAGGTGTCCGCGGCCGAACGGAGTGAGGCCGCGGGGCCCGAGTCGCCCACGAACGACCACGTTTTCGGAGAGATTTCCTCGCACGCCGCGAAGCAGCGCGTGGTTCGAGAGACGGCGGAGTCGTCTCTCGTCGTTACCAGACGCCGTTGGCGTCTGGTTAGCAGCCAGGTCCGTCGGATCTGGGGGCATCACGAGAGGCGCTTCGAGCCTCTCGAGCGACTGCAACCAAACCCCCGCAAAACTCGTTTATGCGGCCGGATTCGGAGAATCCGACTGCGGATCGGAACCGCACCGCGGCTCTGATGATGATCAAAAGGCCGCTCGCTCGGCCTCCGGCCTCGCTCGCGGGACGATACGTCGACCGCACCACACCGGACCGAAACAGTCCCTTCTTCGCCAGTTTCGACCGCCGATCCGCCAATCCACTTATCCCTACCACTTCCAAAGGGGCGTCCGTGACCACCTCGCGCGGCTCGGCCACCGGCGACAACGCTGACAGCGGGGTCCGGATCCGCCCGGCCGACCGGGCGGACCTGCTCGGCGTGTTCCGCATCGAGAAGGCCGTGTTCACGCAGCCGTGGCCGTACGCCGCGTTCGAGGGACTGCTCGATGCCCCCGGGTTCCTCGTCGCCGAAGGTGACACCGAGGGCAGCCACGACGGCGGTCGGGATGCTGCGACCGGGAGCGGGGGAACCGCGGGAATCGACGCCGGCGACGTGCTCGGCTACGTCGTCGGCGACGTGACGCCGAACCACGGCCGGGACATCGGCCACATCAAGGACGTAGCCGTTCACCCCGGCATGCAGGGAGAGGGGCTCGGCCGCCGCCTGCTCCGGGCGTCGCTGTCGGAGTTGGCGGCCGCGGGCGCGAGTGTGGTGAAGTTGGAGGTGCGCGAGACGAATCACCGGGCGCAGTCGCTGTACGCCGACGAGGGGTTCCGGCCGGCGCGGCGGATCCCGCGGTACTACGGCGACGGCGAGGCGGCGTTCGTGATGCGGCTGGATCTTGGCGAGTGGGTCCGCGAGCGCAACGCGGGCGGGCCGTAAGCCTTCGATCGGGCGAGATCCCGGCCGACAGCGCTTCGGCGGCGCTTCGAGCGACGGCCGCGGACGGCAGCCGTTTTCACGCTCGGCGCCCCATCCGGGATATGGGATACGCCTGTCCGGTGTGTGAGACGCCCCAGCGCGACGGCGAGCACCTCGCGAACCACCTGGCGTTCACGGCCATGCTCCACGGCGACGAGCACGAGGGCTGGCTGGACGAGCGCGTCGACGACTGGGGCGACCGCACCCCGGCGGATCTGGCGTCTTCGGTGACCGAGTTCGCCGAGGAGACCGAGTACGACGAGGTGTTCGAGGACACCACCGGCGGAGGGCACGGCCATCGCGACCACCAACACGACGACGCGGCGCGTCCCGACGTGACCGGCGACTCGACGAGCGGCGCCGCGGAGGCGGTCGTCGACGAGGCCGTCGAGTCCGTTCTGGAGGAGGCGCAGGAGCTGACCGAGGAGATGTACGGGCTCGACGAGGAGAGCGCGGACGGGGACGGCGGCGGCGGGACCGGCGGCGACGAACCCGCCGACGAGGAGTAGCCGCTCTCGGTTCGAGAAGGGAACGACTCTTGACTCGCACGCTCCCAGCGGCGGGTATGGACACCGAAGGGACGCTCGCGCCGGCGACGCCGGCGGCCGCGCGCGAGGAGTACGACACGCTCGTGCCCGCCGCGAAGGTCGCCGTCCGCGAGGCGACGAGGGCGATGGCGTTCGACCGCGAGGAGTACGCCGAGCGCGTCACCGGCGAGGTGATCGAGACCGTCCGCGACGCCCTGTTCGCGTCGCTGCTTCGCGTTCACGTCGGCACGCGCGAGGAGTACGAGGCGTGGCTTGACGACCATCCGGAGTACGAGTCCGACGTGGCCGGCAGCGACAACGTCGACAACGTCGTCTGGCACCCGGTCGCGTTCGCGCCCGACGGCGAAGGCGAGGGCGAGCGAAGCGAGCGCACCAAGCCCGTCGTCGCGGCGACGTGGCAGGCCGAGCGCGAGGCCGCACTCGGAACGCTCCGGCGGCGTGCGTTCGGCCGGGCGTACCGACCGGTCGTGGACAGTGGGGAACGCGACGGTGACGACGAGGCCGGGATCGAGCCGGGAACGAACGACGGGTCGGGGGAGCCGTAACGGGTTTTCGCCGTCGGCCCCTACCGCGTCCATGCGACCGGCTACGCGGACGTTCCTCGCGGCAGTCCTCGTCGTGCTCGTCGGACTGCTCGCGCTCGGGGCGCTCCCCTCGTATCTCGGCGCCGGCGACCCGTACTACCTGGAGGCGACCCCCGTGGCCGAGGCCGACGGCCCGGCCTACGAGCTGAACGCGACCGAGGGCGGCGTCGCCGAGCGGCGGTTCCAGTACTTCCTCTCGGCCGTCGAGTCGAGCGACGGCCGCTCCGAAGCGTACCGGCGGGGGTCGTACGGCCTGAAAGAGGAGTTCACGCACTCGCCGTTCGACGAACTGGCGACGTTCAGAGAGTTCGCGCCGCCGGACGCCGTCGACGGCGACGCCGTCCTCGTCCGGTACAACGATACCCGCTACCGCGTAACCGTCGTCCACCCGTGAGCGACGAGACACGAACCGACGAGACGCGCGGATCCGATGCGACGTGGACGAGCGACGAGCCCGAGTTCGACGACGGCCGCCGCCACGACTGGCCGGGCGAGCCCGACTGGCCCGTGCTGGAGACGGTGGTGGAGTACGAGACCGGCTGGCAGACCGCCGGCTACGACCTGGTAGAGCATCCCGACGGCTCGACGAAGCGGTACTACTGGTCGGAGTTGGCGACGGCGGTGGTCGTCGTCGCCCGCGCCGGCGAGGACCTCCTGCTGGTCGAACAGTACCGGCCGACCGTCCGCAACACGCAGCTGGAGCTCCCCGCGGGCATCGTCGAGAGCGGGGAGTCGTACACCGCCGCGGGCCGACGAGAGCTCCGCGAGGAAACCGGGTTCGAGGCGGATTCCCTCTCGCTGCTCGGGGAGGTGCAGTGCACGACCGGGCTGCTCAGGCACACCCGCGGGTTCGTCTTCGCCGAGGGGCTGGAGCCCGTCGGACAGGATCTCGACGACAACGAGTACCTCGTCCCGCGAACCGTCCCCGTCGACGAGGCGGTCGGCGTGGTTCGCTCGCCGCCGACGAACGACGCGACGCTGGAGGGTGTCCTGCTCGCTCGCGAGGAGGGGTTGCTGTAGCGGAGCGTCGCGACCGCGACGGAGCGCCACGGATCGCCGCCGGCGGAGCGCTTTTCCCCGGGCGACGGCACCCCATGGACATGGACGGCGAGATCACGCCCGAGGAGGTCGAGCGACTCCTCGCCGAGGACGCGGACATCCGCGTCGTCGACATCCGCTCGCCGGGGGCGTACACGCGCGGCCACATCCCCGGCTCCGAGAACATCCCGCTCAACCAGCTCCCGACCCGAGTGGCGTCGCTCTCGGGGAGCGAGCGCATCGTGACGGTGTGCCCGCACGGGGAGTCAAGCGTCCAGGCGGCCCGGCTCATCGCCTCCTTCGAGGGGACGACCGACGCGGTCGTCGAGAGCATGGCGGGGGGACTGAACGCTTGGGGCGGCGAACTGGAGGCCGGCGCGTCGGACACGGACGGCGCCGCCGCCGCGGCCGACGACGGCCCGCAGTCACCCTTCTGATCGGCGCCTCGTCAGGAGCGCAACCGCGAGTGCGACCGCCAGCGACGCCGCGGCCGCGCCGAATCCGAATCCCGGGACGGGGGCGGCGGTCCCGCCCGCTCGCCCGTCGTCGGCCCCGTTCGTGGAATCGGTTCTCTCAGTGCCGTCTCCACCGTCCGCGGACTCGACGGTGAACGACGCGCCCGCGTCGCCGACGGACACGGTGTGAGCGCCCGGCTCGTCGACGCGGATCGTGACGCGAAGCGTCGTGGCCTCGCCGGGACCGACGCGGACGCGCTCGGTCGCGACCGTCTCGCCGTCGACGCGAACGGCGAGGTCGCCCTCGGCGGGGACCGGTCCCTCGGCGACGACCTCGGCGGTCACCGACACGCCGTCCCCGGCCGGGACGGTCGTGCGATTCACCGACACCGAGGCGACCGAGGGCGTCGACGGCTCCTCGACGAACACCTCGTAGGTGCGCCCGCGCACAGTCACCGCGTACGTCCCGGGCTCGGTCGGCGTCCACGACAGCGGCACGGTCGCGTTCCCGCCGGCCGCGAGGGTGCCGTTCGCGGCGTCGACCGTCCGGTCGTTCGCCGCGAGCGCGACCCGGTAGTCGCCGGCGGCGCCGCCGACGTTCGAGACGGCGACGGGGACGGTCAGCGACTCCCCGACGGCGACCGTGACGGGCGGCGCGAGACTCGTGTTCCGGAACGGACCCTCGACGGCGACCCGCGCCGGCGGGTCGACCGCGATGCGGGCCACGGGCGTCCCGAACGCCGCCTCGTGGGCCGACGCCGACCACATGCCGGGCGCGGCGTCCGTCCGGACGTATCGCCCGGTCTCGTCGGCGACCGACTCGTCGCCCGCGTCGGCGACGAGCGCCCGGAATCGGTCCCCGGAGATCGGCTCGGACTCGGCGTTCAGGCGCGCGACCACCGTCGCGAAGGTGGCGCCGCCGTCGCTGGCCAGCCGGATCCGGCGGTCGGTCTCGCCGGCGACGAGCGAGCCCTTCCGGTACGGAGTCCCCGTCGTCCACGTGCCCGGGTCCGCGAGCACGTCGTCCCCGTACGGCGCCTCGGCGCCGCGTTCGAGGTGGTCGGCGAACGCCGGGAAGTCGGTCAGCCCCTGCCGCAGCGCGAGCAGCGCGGCGTAGTAATCGGCCGACCCCTCCGTCAGCCAGCGCGTCTCGGCGGTCGTCGCGAACGACTGGCGCGTGTGGACGTACTCGTGGAGCCACGCGCTTTGCGGGTCATCGAGCGGTTCGTCCGCGCGCACCCACGCGTCCGAATCGCCCGTCTGGAGCCCGCGAACCGCCCAGTCGACGCCCGTCGGCGCGGCGACAACGAACACCGACTCGTCGCGGTCGCCGACGCGGAGGTCGCCCGACGCCGCCGCAAACGAGTCGAGCACCCGTTCGGGCCGAACCGTCATCGCGCCGTCCGACGCCGCGGGGACGACCAGCCGAAACGTCTGGCCGTTGGCGGTTCGCTCGCGGACGGCGTGCTCGCCGAGGAACGCGACGCGGTCGCCGACGGCGCCGGGGCCGGCGGTCGTCGCCTCGCGCGAGAGCCCCACCGTCTCGCCGCGGTAGCGCCACGAGAGGCTCGTCCCCGGCAGCGACACGAGCGCCCAGGGACCGGTGTCGACGAACAGGTACCCCGTATCGCCGGCAGCCGTGCCCGAGACGCCGTCCGGACTCGGTCCTGCCGATCGCGGTCCGAGCCGGTCGAGCCGTCCGGTGGCCGCGGTTCGGTTCGCCGGCAGCCGGTACCGGATCGTCGGCGTCGCCGTCTCCCCGTCCCACTCGTAGGTGTCGCCCTCGGTCGCGGAGAAGCCCTCGGTCGTCACCGCCTCGGCGTCGGCGGCGATCGTCGCCTCGACCGCGGTGACGCGGTCGGGAACGTCGAACCGCAGCGTGACCGCGACCGACCCCGGGCTGTCCGGGGTGAGCGCGAGCGTCGTCGTGAGGCGGATGTCGTCGCCGTCGGCGAGCGAGGCGGCGGGAGTCGTCGCAGGCGCGTCGATATCGGCAGGCCCGGTGAAGCTGCCGACTGCGGTCGGCTGCCCGGTCGCCGACGCCGGATCGATCGCGACTGCGGGCGCGACGAGCGACGAGATCAGCACGACGACGGCGACCACGGCGAGGCCTCGTTGCTGCATCTGCCGGGAGTAGGTCGACGCCACCTAAAGCCGTTGGCGTGCGTGTGACGGGAGCGACACCGGGTCAGGCGACGACCCACAGCGACGACCCGGGAACGCCGGCCGTCGCGTGCGAGGGGGTCCAGTCGCTGGCGACGCGGAAAACGAAGGAACGAATCGCGACTGCTCGAGTGCGGGTGTCAGGTCGGCCCGATGGTCACGCGACGTTGAACCCCTTGTCGCGGAGGAACCCCTCGACGCGGCCGCTGTGGTTCCCCTGCAGCTCGATGGCGCCGTCCTCGACGGTGCCGCCGCAGGCGAACTTGGACTTCAGATCGCTCGACAGCGAGTCCATGTCCACGTCCTTGGGATCGAATCCTTCGATGACCGTTACCTCCTTGCCGTACCTGCGCTCGTCGATACGGATCGAGATCTCCTGGGACTCCTTGGCGACGTCCTCGCAGACGCAGAGTTCCTCAGGCAGTCCGCACGTCGAGCATACCTCGGACATTTCCGGTCGAACGTACAAGAGCGCCGTATTAAATCCTGTCGGGTGTTCGGATTCGGATCGGGATGCCACGGGCGCGCGGTCGAGGAGAATCGAGCGATGGGACGTGGCCGAACCGGTTATCTCGGTGCGCCGGCGCCGCCCAGCCGCCGCAGGACGGGCGCGTGCTGGCGGATCAGGTCGTCGACCGTCTCGACGGCCCGTCGGGCCTCCGCCTCGTCGACACCGTTGCCGTAGCGGGCGCGCTCGTACGCGTCGGCGACGGCGCGGACGCGATCGCCGAACCGGTCGCGGGAGATCGCCTCAACGTACTGGCGCGGCGTCTCCCCCGGCCGGCGTGGCCGGTAGACGATCGACGCGAGATACTCCAGTCGTCGGAACGCCCGCTCGGCGTCCGTGTTCGGGTCCGTGCTCGACTGATGGAGCAGCCAGACCGTCCGTCGGACTCGCCCCGTCAGCCCGAGACGGCGCGCGCCGGCGACGAGCCCGACCAGCGCGGCGGCCCCGACGGCCACGTCCTCGCCGGTGGGTGTCCAGTCGCCGTCGCCGTCGCCGTCATCGCCGGCGCCGGACCCGCTCCCGGCCGGCGTCGCGTCCGCGGTGAGCCCGCCGGCGGCGGTGGCGACCGTGGCGTTGCCGAACTCGTCGACCCCGGGGTTGACCGCGCCGATATCGGGCGTCGACCCGGCCGACGCCGTGGATCCGGAGCCGGGCGTCGCGGTCGGCGTCTCGTAGCTCCCGTTCTCGGAGCCCGCGGCGTCGACGTTCTCGGCTCCCTCCTCGCGGGCCGTCTCGACGCTCGCCTGCTCTGCGCTCTCGCGCGGTCCCGACGGGGTCGGGTCGAACTGGACCCAGCCGTGGCCGGGGAAGTACACCTCGACCCACGCGTGCGAGTCGAGCCCGCGGACGACGTACGTGTCCTCGCTGACCTGCTGGCCGGACGTGTAGCCGGTGACGAACCGCGCAGGCACCCCCTGCGTGCGCAACATCGCGACCATCGTCGTCGCGTAGTAGACGCAGTAGCCCGCGTCCATCTCGAACAGGAAGCTGTCGGCGGTGTTCCCCTGCGGACTCGGCACGTCGAGCGAGTACTCCTTCGTCCGTTCGAGGTACCGCTCGACGGCGGCCGCCGCCTCGTAGGGGTTCGACGCGTCGGCCTGCTCGAGCACCTCGGCGGTGCGCTCGCCGACGCGGTCGGGCGTGCTCTCGGGGAGTTGGGTGTACCGCGCCGAGACCGACGACGGGTAGTCGGTCCCCGCACGCCGGAGCTGCCCGGTCGTCGCGGTCGGCCGTTGGCTGACGACCGTGTAGGTGTCGTTCTCCAGCAGCGTCGTGCCCGGCTTGAGCCCGTCGTGGTCGGTCACCTGCGCGGTGTCGGCCGCGCGGCCGCGGAGCTCGACCGGCTTCCAGGCCGCCGGCAGCGCGTCGAGTTTCCCGCGGGCGGTCACCCGCTGGACCAGCCGCTCGCTCTCGCCGGGCGGCTCGCCGAGCGACCCGGACGCGTAGGGGGTGGTATCGCCCGTTCTGACCCACCTGCCGCCGGTGTAGCGGTCGTACGAGCCGACGCGCCAGTACGCGGACTCGTCGGCCTGAACGGTGAATCGAACCTCGGGAGACAGACGGATGCTCCCGAGGACGCCGACGGAGTCGGTGTTCGCGACCAGGCTCGACTCGACGGTCGGCGAGTCGCCGCCGGGGAGCACAGGGTTCGACGCGCTCCCGGGGACGACGCTGACGACGGAGGTGACGACGACCATCGCGGCGACGACCACCGCGATCGTGTCCCACTGTGCGAGCACGCCCGCTCGTCCGGCCGCGGCCAGCTGCGAGAAGCCGACCGCGAGCGTGAGTCCGACCGCGGCCGCGAGGCCGACGCCGGCGCTCGCGTCGCCGGTGAGGACGAAAAAGCCCGTCGTGGCCGCGGCGACGGTTCCCGCGGCGGCGTGGCGTCTGCGGACGAGGAGATACGTCGACAGGAACGTCGGCACCGGAACGAGGAACAGCGCCCACGCGCCGGCGTTGAGCAGCCGCAGCACCGACAGCCCCGTGAGCAGCGCGAGCACGTCGGCGGCGACGCGGCCGACGGTGAACAGCGCGCGCGCCGACGGCGGCACCGACAGGAAGTAGCCGATCAGCGCGAGCGCGAACCCGGCGGCGGCGAGGCCGACGGCGGTCCGCTCGCGGAGGAAGCCCCCGAGCCACGCCGCCGCCGCCACGACGACCGCCACCTCCATGAGAAGGAACGTCGCGCCGCCGACCACGTCGACGACGTGGTAGAACACCGCGAGGAACGACGCGGCGGCGAGACCCACGCCCAGCGCGGCGGGGGAGCGAACCGCCGCGGCGACCGAGTAGCGGCCGGAGTCGCCTCCGCCCGCGTCGCCGCTCCGGCGGTGGGCGTTCGCGGCGTCGTCGGCGTCTCCGGAGCCTCCCGATCCCATGCCGCCGAAGCGGTCGCCGACGGGGGTACTCACGCGGCCACCTCCCCGTCCGCTGTGGAGCCGGTTCCGCGCTCGGAGCCAGTCCGCGGGTCGGGCCGCGAGACGCCGTATGTCGCGGGTCGGTCCGAGCGGAAGTCCGCGAACTCGTGGTCCTCCCCGGCCACGGAGACGCGCACGCCGTCCGCCTCGCCGTACACCGTCACGTCGGCGTCCGCGTCGGCGACGCGGCCGGGACCGATCACCGCGAGCCGTTCGAGCAGGCGGACCTGACTGCCGCGCTCGCCCGTGACCGTGAGGGTTCCGTCCGGGAGCGACACGTCGACCGGAACGCCGTCCTCGACGAGCGCGAGCGCGAGGCTCGCGGTCGCCTCGGCCATCCCGTCGGCGGCGCCGGGCGCCGCGGCGGCGCCGGCCGCGACCGAGACCGCCTCCGTCTCCGCCTCCGCGGAGAACTCCTTCACGATGAGGTCCTCCCGCTTGGCGGTCGACTTCCAGTGGACGTCCCGCAGCGAGTCGCCGCGGGCGTACTCGCGGAGCCGGTCGAACTCGCGGCGCTCCTCGTGGACGCCCGTCTCGTGGAGCGCGCGCAGGTCGCGGCGGGCCCAGCCGGCGATGGCGTGGACCGTGGGGTAGACGAGCACCTCGCTCGTCGCCGTCGTCGACAGGTCGGTCTCCGCGAGTCCGAGCGCGTCGCGGGCGGTCACGTCCGCCGGGCCGAACCGGTGGCGACCGCGCGACTCGTAGGTCACCTCGTACTCGACCGGAACCGCGCCGACGACCGTCTCGAAGACGGCGAGCCCGCCGTCGGCGTCGCCGCCGTCCGTGCCGGCGAGTCGGACCCCGTCGGCGACGCGCTCGCGGACGACGCCGGCGAACGGGCGGTCCATCCCCGCCCCGGCGCTCGGGCGGGGGCCGTCGCGGTCGCCGAAGAACAGCCGGACGGGGTACGTCCGTCCGACGTGGTCGTCCGGCGGCACGTCGCGCGCGACCGCCGGCGGCTCGACCCAGCGCAGTTGGAGGTATGCGGCGCTCAACGCGACGATCGCGGGGACGACGACGGCGTTGAGCGAGCGCGGACCGAACGCGAGCCCGGAGACGACGGCGATGACGGCGACCGCGACGACGACCCTCCCGCGTCGGGTGAGCCGCATAATTACTCGACGGCCACCGACGAGAGGGCGTCCTCGACCACGTCGAGGCCGGACTCGCTGCCGGTCCGGGGGCGGACGCGGTGGGCGAACACCGACCGAGCCTCCGTCTGCACGTCGTCGGGGACGACGTAGTCGCGGCCGTCGATGACCGCGCGAGCCTGGGCGGCGCGCACGAGCGCGATGCTGCCGCGGGGACTCACGCCGAGTTGGGCGTGCTCGCGGGTGTACGTCGCCAGATCGGTGACGTACTCGCGGACCGGCTCGGAGACACCGACCTCGCCGACGGTCGCGCGGGCGCGACGCAGCTCCCCGGTCGTCGCCACCGACTCCAGCGACTCGATCGGATGCTCGCCGGCCGTGCGGCCCAGCATCTCCGTCTCGTCGGTCCGGTCCGGGTAGCCCAGCCGGAGCTTCTTCATGAAGCGGTCGACCTCCGCCAGCGGGAGCTCGTAGGTGCGCCCGGGCTCCACGTCGTTTTGCGTCGCGATGACGGTGAAGGGGTCCGGGAGCTCGCGGGTGACGCCGTCGACGGTCACCTGTCGCTCCTCCATCGCCTCCAGCAGCGCCGACTGCGTCTTCGGCGGCGCGCGATTGATCTCGTCGCCGAGGACGATGTTCGCGAACACCGGCCCGGGACGGAACTCGAACTCGCCGCGTTTCTGGTTGTACACGTTGATCCCGGTCACGTCCGACGGGAGGAGGTCGGGCGTGAACTGGACGCGCTTGAACTCGCAGTCGACCGAGGTCGCAAGCGATCGCGCGAGCATCGTCTTGCCGACGCCGGGCACGTCCTCCAACAGGAGGTGGCCCCGAGCGAGGACGGTCACGAGGATGTGCTCGATCGCGGCGTCGTTGCCGACGATGACCCGGGAGACGTTGTCGGCGACGCGGTCGACGAGGTCCGCCGCCTCCGACACGGGAAGCGGGGCGGCTCCGGCCGAGCCGTCCCGTTCCGCGGCGGTGGGGTCCGCCTCCTCGTCGACATCCGGCTCGGTCTCGGGTTCCGCCTCTGCGTCGCTCACGCGGCGCACACCCCGGCGGAAGAGTACACCCGGATGCGGGCTGTCTGGGTGCCGTTCACAGACCACGTCAAGGGCCGGACTGACCTAACTCTGCCGCATGCGGACGTATGTCACGCCAGGGCGACGCCGGGCGATCCCGAGCGCTCCGGACCAGAACGGAGAGGTGACGAGCCGATCGGAGCGACCCCGATCGCTTCGGGTGGAGCGACCGAGACGGACACCGGCGACGCCGAGCGGACCGAGCCGGTGCGAAACCCTTTCGCCGCTCGCCCGCCCCTCTCACAGCCAAGCACATGGTCACGGGAGCGCCGGCGACGATGCTCGACCGCCGGGAGGAGCTGACGCCGATGCTCGCGCAGTACGTCGGGGTCGCCGAGCGGTACGACGACGCGATCGTCCTCTTCCGCGTCGGCGACTTCTACAAGGCGTTCTGCGAGGCCGCCGACGAGGTCGCCCGGATCTGCGAGCTCACCCGGATCGAGCGCGAGGACTCCACCGGTACCTACACCGCCTGTGGCATCCCCGTCGACAACGCCCCGAAGTACCTGAAGCGGCTGCTCGACGCCGAGTACCGCGTCGCCGTCGCCGACCAAGTCGAGGACCCGGAGGAGGCGTCCGGGCTCGTCGATCGCGCGGTCACGCAGGTGCTCACCCCCGGCACCGTCGTCGAGGAGGAGCTGCTCGCGGAGGGGTCGAACACCTACGTCGCCTGCGTAGCGAGCGAAGGGACCGAGGCCTCGAACCGAACGGGGAGCGAGCGCGATCGAGCACGGCGAGACCGGGACGGCGAGCGGCGATCGGAGGGGGCCGCGAGCGACGCGACCAGTGAGGACGACACGAACGCCACGTACGGCGTCGCCCACGTCGACGTGTCGACCGGCGAGTGCGCCGTCACCGCCGGCGACGCCGCCGCGGTCGAGGAGGAACTCGCACGGATCGGTCCCGCCGAGCTGCTGTGCGGCCCCGGGGTCGACCCCGCCGTCGTCGACAGCGCCGACTGCATGCGCACCGAGCGCGACCCGGAGACGTTCGAGGTCGACGCCGCCCGCGCCGTGCTCGACCGCTACGCCGACCCCGACCGCTTCGGCGCGGCCGAGCGCGTCGCCTGCGGCGCACTGTTGTCGTACGCCGAGTATACCCAGGGTGACGACGGGCCGCTGGGGTACGTCCGCCGCGTCCGACGGTACGACCCCCGGCGCTCGCTGCGGCTGGACGCGACCGCGCTCAGGGGGCTTGAGCTGTTCGAGAACCACGTCGGGTCCGGACGGACGCTGTTCGACACGCTCGACGAGACGCGCTCGGCGCTGGGGCGGCGACGCCTACGCGCGTGGCTCCGGCGGCCGCTCGTCGACCGCGAGGCCATCGAGGCGCGACACGACGCGGTCGCGGCGTTCGCCGAGCGCACGCTCGTCCGCGAGGACGTGCGCGAGGCGCTCTCGGCGGCGTACGACCTCGAACGGCTCGCCGGCCGCATCTCCCGGGGCCGCGCGAACGCCCGCGACCTCCGCTCGCTCCACGACACGCTCGCGGCGGTGCCGGGGATCCGCGACGCGATCGCGGGCGTAGAGGCGCTGGCCGGGGTGCGCGCCGATCTCGATCCGCTCGACGACCTCCGCGAGCTGATCGACGCCGCCGTCGTCGAGGAGCCGCCACAGGAGATCACCGAGGGCGGGGTGATCCGCGCGGGCTACGACGACGAACTCGACGAGACCCGGTCGACCGCCCGCGAGGGACGCGAGTGGATCGCGAACCTGGAGGAACGCGAGCGCGAACGCACCGGGATCGACAACCTGGAAGTGGGGTACACGCAGGTCCACGGCTACTACATCGAGGTGACGAACGGACAGCTCGACAAGGTGCCCGACGACTACACCCGGCGTCAGACGCTGAAGAACTCCGAGCGCTTCTACACGCCCGAACTGAAGCGTCGCGAGGACGAGATCCTCGGCGCCGAGGAGCGCGCGGACGCCATGGAGTACGAGCTGTTCGCCGACCTCCGCGATCGGATCGCCGAGGACGAGGGTGAACGGAGTGAGCCCTCGAAGCGAACGGCGAGCGACGCGAGCCGTGAGCACGGCGAGTCCGACCGGATCGGCGCGCTCGCGGACGCGATGGCTCGTGTGGACGCGCTGGCGGCGCTCGCGACCGCCGCCGTCGAGCGCGACTACGTCCGGCCCGAGATGAGCGCCGACGGCATCTCTCTCGATCGCTCCCGTCACCCCGTCGTCGAGGAGACCGCGGAGGAGTTCGTGCCCAACGACGCCGACCTCCCGCGGGGGACCGTCGCGCTGATCACCGGACCGAACATGAGCGGGAAGTCGACGTACATGCGTCAGGTCGCGCTCGCGGTCGTGCTCGCGCAGGCGGGGTCGTTCGTCCCCGCCGACGCGGCCCGGCTTCCGGTGGTCGACCGGGTGTTCACCCGCGTCGGCGCCAGCGACGACATCGCCGGCGGCGAGTCGACGTTCATGCGCGAGATGCGCGAGCTGACCGACGTGCTCCACGACGCGACGGGCGACTCGCTGGTCCTGCTCGACGAGGTAGGACGGGGCACCTCGACGACGGACGGTCGGGCCATCGCCCGCGCCGCCGTCGAGTTCCTCCACGACGAGACGGGCGCGACGACCCTGTTCGCGACCCACTATCACGGACTCACCGATCTCGCCGACGAGTACGACCGCGTCGTCAACCGCCACTTCGCGGCGACCGAGCGCGACGGGGATATCACGTTCCTCCATCGAGTCCGCGAGGGCGCCGCCTCCTCGTCGTACGGCGTCGAGGTCGCGGCGTTGGCGGGTGTCCCGGAATCGGTCGTCGCCCGCGCGCACGACCTCGTCGCCGCCGAGCGTGACGGGGAAGGGTCGACCGCCGACTCCGATCCCGCCGACGCGACCCCCCAGCGCACGCTCGACGAGGTCGCGACGAACGGGCACGATACGTCGTCGCGACCGACCGCGTCCGGATCGCCTCGCGCCGACCCCGAGATCGCCGATCTCCTCGCGGATCTCCGCGACCTCCCCCTCGCTGAGACGACGCCGCTGGAGGCGCTGAACCGACTTCACGAGCTCCAGCGGCGCGCCGAGGAGGCGGGCGATGACGGCAACGACGATGGCACCGACCACGGCGACACCGGCGCCGGCGGTGAGCGATCGTGAGCCGCGACGCCGAGATCGACGCTCCCGCCGTCCGCGAACTGTCCGAGGCGACCGTCGAGCGCATCGCCGCCGGCGAGGTGATCACCCGGCCGGCCCGCGTCGTCGCCGAACTCGTGGAGAACGCGCTCGACGCCGACGCCGAGCGGATCGAGGTGGCGGTCGACGGCGACGGCACCGACCGGATCCGCGTCGCCGACGACGGGCGCGGAATGGGCCGGGAAGACGCCGTCCGCGCGGTCGACCCCCACACGACGAGCAAGATCCGGGCGGCCGACGACCTCCGGGGGGCGACGACGCTCGGCTTCCGCGGCGAGGCGCTCGCGGCCGTCGCGGACGCCGGGCGACTGGAGCTGGTGACGAACGACGGCTCAGCCGTCGGAACACGAGTGGCAGTGACGGGGAGCGAAAAGGCGGTCGAAGATGCCGGCCGCGCCCGCGGCACCACGGTCGTCGTGACCGACCTGTTCGGCGACCGGCCCGCGCGCCGGGAGTCGCTGGCGTCCCCCGCGCGGGAGTTCGGCCGGGTCACAGAGCTGCTCACCTCGTACGCGCTCGCCCGGCCCGACGTGGCGTTCTCGCTCGAACACGACGACCGGGAGACGGCGTCCACCCCCGGCACCGGGCTCCGCGACGCGCTCGTCGCGCTGTACGGCCGGGAGACCGGCGGCGAGTCCACGGCGGTCACGCACCGTGCCGGGATCGACCTCGCCGACCGCGCTGCGGACCTCGCGGTCGAGGGGCGGCTCTGTTACCCCTCCACGACGCGCTCGACGCGGGATCACGTCCACGTCGCCGTGAACGGACGGCCCGTCCGCGACGACGATATCCGGCGGGCCGTCGCCCGCGGATACGGGAGCCTGCTCCCGAGCGCCCGGGAGCCCGTCGCCGTCGTCCACCTCGACCTCCCCGCGTGGGCGGTCGACCCGAACGTCCACCCCGCGAAAGAGCGCGTCGCGATCCGCGGCGGCGACGCCGTCGTCGACGCCGTCGAGGCCGGGGTCCGGGAGGCGCTGACGACCGCCGACCTCCGGCGGTCGGGGGAGGTGGCGATGGACCTGGACACCTCGCTCGCCCCCGTCGAGGCGGCCGAGTCGGACTTCGCCGACGCGACCGTACTCGGGGTCCTCCGCGACCTGTACGTCGTCTGCGAGTCCGGCGACGACCTGCTCGTCGTCGACCAACACGCCGCCCACGAGCGCGTCAACTTCGAGCGCCTGCGGGCGGCGCTGGCCGAGGAAGCGGTGCCGTCGGCCGAGTTGGACCCGGCGGAGACGGTGACGCTCGACCCGCCGACGGCCGCCGCCGTCGAGGAGAACCGCGGGGAACTGTCGACGCTCGGCTTCTCGGTCGACCCGTTCGGCGGGACGACCTACCGCGTGACGGCGGTGCCGGCGCCGCTGGGGCGCGTCGCCGACGCGGACGCGCTTCGGGGGGTCGCGGCCGACCTCCGGGAGTCTGGCGGCCGCGGCGGCGCCGATTCCCTCCGGGAGGAGTTGCTCGCGGATCTGGCCTGTCACCCCTCGCTGAAGGCCGGCGACGCGCTCGACCGCGAGACGGCGACTCGGCTCGTCGAGCGACTCGGCGAGTGCGAGCAGCCGTACGCCTGCCCGCACGGTCGGCCGACGGTGCTGTCGGTGGCGGCGTCGACGCTTGCGGAGGGGTTCGAGCGCCACGGCTCGCGGTGAACCCCGCGTCTCACCACACCTTGCAGTCGTCGCAGACGTAGTCGCCGTCGTCGCGCCAGCGGCGCGTCACCCGTTCGCCGCAGGCGGCGCAGGGCGCGCCGTCGGGCGAGTGATCGTACGTCGGCTCCGCGGGGTCGACGGCGTCGAGGTGGTCGCCCTCGGGCGAGCCTCCCTCGTCGTCGGCGTCCGCGGTGGCGTCGGTGTTCGTGGCGTCCGCGTCGACGTCGGCATCCTCGTCGGCGCCGGCGAACTCCTCCAGCGATCGGTCTTCGGACACGGTTCGACCGAGCGGCGCCCGGAGCATAACTCCGGCGCGGGCCGGTCGCGACGCGTCCGTCCCGTGGGCGCGGCGCCGACACATCAACGCTCAAGTCCCCGCGGGACCGAGCGCCGAGCATGGTAACCGTCATCGACTTCGTCGCTCGGCTGGTCACCAGCGTCATCGACCTGATCGTCATCTTCGTGACGGACGTGGCGCTTCGGGACCCGCTGTCGTTCGTCTCGTTCCTGTTCGGCGCCACGTTCGTCGGCGGGGCGTCGCTGGCGCTGGGCTACCTCGCGCTCGGCGCGCTCGGCTACGAGTTCGGCATCGGCAACCTCCCGGCGAAGAGCCAGCGCGTCCGCGGCCAGCGCTGAACCGGCCGCTCGAAGACCAAGAGAACTTCTCCGCCGTTCTACTCCGTCGCCCGAGCGGCCGCCTCGGCCGCCAGCTCGATCGCCGCGTCGAGATCCGGGCCCAGCGGCGAGCCGACGACCAGCGAGTCGGCGTGCTCCAGCACCGCCGCCATCCGGTCGGCGACCGCCGCGGCGTCGCCGGCCATGCAGAACGCGTCGACCATCGCGGGCGTGACCAGGTCGAACGCCTCCGAAAAGTCGCCGGCTGCGATGTGGTCGCCGATATCGCCGGCCAGGTCCACGTCGATCCCGTGGCGCTCAAGCACCGGCGGGGCCGCGCCGGCGGCGATGAACGCCACCGGGGGCCGGGCGGCCTCCCGCGCCTCGTTCGGGTCGGCGGCGACGCTGACGGCGGCGTACGCCGCGAGGTCGAACTCGCCGCGCGAGTCCGGTCGGTCGGATTTCCCCTGCTCGACCTGCTCGCGCGCCCACGCGAGGTCGTCGGGGTGTGAGCCGTTGAACAGCAGGCCGTCGGCGTGTTTGCCCGCCATCCGGCACATGTGCGGCCCCTCGCCGCCGACGTACACCGGGATGTCGGCGCCCTGCGGTGGTGTGTAGTTCAGTCCGGCGTCGTCGGCGTCGAAGGTGGACGCGCCGTCGACGCGCTCGCCGGCCCACAGCTTCCGTGCGGTCTTGAACGCCTCCAGCACCGGACGGAGGCCCCGCCCGTCGCCGAGCCCGAGGTTGCGCAGCGTCGAGGGGTCGCCGGGGCCGACGCCGAAGACGGCGCGGCCGCCGCTGGCTTCGTCGAGCGTCGCCACCTTCGAGGCGAGCGTCGCCGGGTGGAACTCCAGCGGATTGACGACGCCGGGGCCGAGGCGGGCGTCGTCGGTCGCGGCGGCGAGCCGCGAGAGCACCGAGAACGCGTCGCGGTTGTTGTAGTGGTGAGAGACGAACAGCGAATCGAAGCCCGACTCCTCCGCGAGCGTCCCCAGCTCGACCATCCGGTCGACCGGGTGCTCAGGCGCGAGTTCGATGCCGAGCATCGGCGCCGTCGCGTCCGCCGGCTCGCCGTCGGCGTCGGTCGGGCTACTCATCGAACTCCCACCCCCGGATCGCCTGCCGGATCAGGTCGCCGTCCACGTCGCGGAAGTGCGCGTCGCTGTCCCCGTGGTCGCCCCACTCGAAGTCGCGGACGACGACCGCCGGCGTTCCGCCGTCGCCCTCGCCGGCGACGAGGTTCGCGGCGGCGGCGAGTTCGTCGGCGACGCTCTCGACGGTCACGCCGAGCTCGCGGCCGTCCCTGTCCGACTCGCCGCGCCAGTCGCGAGCCGGCGCCATGCCGGCCCAGCCGACGGCGACGCCGCGCTGGCCGTGGCGGAACGGCCGGCCGCAGGTGTCGGTGACGAGCACGCGGTCGGCGGGCAGCCCCTCGCTGATGCGCTCGGCGGAATCGGACGGTCGCGTCGGCAGGAGGAGGAGGTCGTGCTCGGGGACGTTCGAGCGGTCGATCCCGGCGTTGACGCCGACGTGCCCGAACCGGGACTCGGTGAGCAGGAACGGCGCCTCCATGATCACCTCGGTCGATTCCTCGAGGACGGCCTGCGCGAAGCGCGGGTCCTTCTCCTCGCCGCTGATCTCCTCCAGTCGAGCGGCGACCTCCCGCGCTCGCGGGCCGGCGGGGAAGTCGTCGAGGTCGAACGCGCGGCCCTCGGCCTTCGAGACGACCGTCGAGGCGACGCAGACCACGTCGTCCGGGCGGAGATCGACCCGGTCGCGGATCAGCGCCGCGAGGTCGTCCCCCTCCCGGATCTCGGGGAGATCGGGGACGGCGAATAGCTCCATACGATACCTGCGGCCGTCCCCCGCAAAAGCGCGCCGGTGGGGGTACACGTGTCCGGTGTTCGCGTCGGCGAACGTGGCCGACACTCGCGCCCGCGACGCGTCGGCGACGAACGACGCGGCGACGACGATGGGAAGGAGTGATACGCGCCGACCGGATACACTCGACCGGGCGGCCGTGACGAGGGTTACCCCCACCGAGCCCCGTGTGACGAGGGATTCACCCGAGCCGCCCGATACCGACCCGTGAGCCGGGGCTGTGTGGCTGACACGTATGGGACCGATCGCGGCGTTACATCGAGGAGGAGTGCTTCCGTCCCCGTACAAAAACGCTCGCAGCGATTCCGCCGTCGGTCGCTACTCGGTCACTTGCGCCGCCTCTTCCCGCGCCCCGAGGTGGCTCCGCAGGGTGTCCACGTCCTTGTTGCCCGCGCCGGTGTTGAGGAGCACAACCGTGTCGTCGGCGCCGAGATCGCCGCGCTCGGCGAGCTCGAACGCCCCCGACACCGCGGCGGCACACGTCGCGCCGACCTCGATCCCCTCCGCCTGTGCGACCTCGATCGCCGCGTCGAGGATCGCCGCGTCGCCAGTAGCGACGGCCCCGCCGCCCGACTCCTCGATCGCGTCGAGGATCCACGGCGACGCGCCCGGGTCCGGGACGGCGATGCCGTTACACGCCGTGGTGATGTCCGTCCACGCCTCGTGCGCCTCGGCGCCGTCGTCCCACGCGCGGACGACCGGCGCACAGCCTTCCGCCTGCGCGGCGTACATCCCCGGCAACTCGTCGGTGAAGCCAAGCTCGCGGAGTTCGAGGGCGGCTTTGTGCATTCCGATCAGGCCGACGCCGCCGCCGGTCGGGTAGACGATCGCGTCGGGCACGTCCCAGTCCAGTTGCTCGATCGTCTCGTATCCCATCGTCTTCTTCACGTCGTGGCGGTACGGCGTCACGAACGTCTTCGTCGAGTACCAGCCGGCCTCGTCGCCCTCGGCGCCGGGCTCCATCGCCGCGGCGTACTCGGCGCCGGCGTCGGTGATCTCCCCCTTCGCGATCCGGAGGTCGCCGCCGTGGACCTCAGTCATCGCCTTCTGCGTGAAGCCGGCGCGGTCCGGGAGGAACACGTGCGAGTCGAGTCCCGCCCGGGCAGCGTAGGCGCTGGCGGCCTGCCCTGCGTTGCCGGCGCTGTTGAGCGCGATCGACTCGGCGCCGTGTTCGACGGCGGCGGTGACGGCGCCCGTCTGGCCACGGTCCTTGAACGTCCCCGTCGGGTTCCGTCCCTCGTCTTTGACGTAGACGGCGCCGACGCCCATCCGCTCGGCCAGCGTCGGGCACTCGACCAGCGGCGTCGCTCCCTCCCCCATCGAGACGGCCGCCCCCCTCGGGAACGGGAGCAGTTCCTCGTAGCGCCACAGCGAGTCGAAGGGGCGCGACTCGAGGTCCTCGCGAGAGAGATCGACTGTGTCGAGGTCGTACTCGGGGTCGGTGATGCCGCCGCAGTCGGGGCAGCGGTGGGTCACCTCGCTCGGGTCGTGGCGGGCGTCGCAGTCGATACAGCGCAACGCGACGAAGGCGTCGGTGGTTCGCACACGCGCCGACTCGGCGGGGCGCGACTAACCGCTTGTGCATCCGGCGGTCCGCGGGTGACTCCAGGTCGTGAGCGGACCAGGGGGTTCGATCTTACTCGACACGCCGCACGATCCCGCGGACCTCCTCGCGGTACGCGTCGGGCGTGAGACCCAGATCCACGTCGACCGTGACGGTGATCGCCTCCGAGAGGTCCCGATCGACGGTCCGAGCGAAGTTCTCCGCGGGGTACGCCCCGCCGGCGATCAGGAGGCCGCCGTCGTGGATCCACGACGCGAGCAGTCCCTCGACGGCGACGCTGCCTTCCTCGATGGTGATCGTCTCGCCACGCACGTCGAACGACAGCTCGTCGAACGCGAAGGCGGCGCTGTACTCGGTGAGCGAGGCCGCCTCGCCCGTCTCGACGGTGAGCGTTCCGGCGTCGGTGGCCGAGATGTCCGTGAGCCCCGCCGACGAGAGCTGCGACTCGAACTGGCCGCGGGCGACCTCGCCCGCGCGCTCGGCGAGTTCCTCCCGCGCCGACTCCAGCGGGATGTCGGCGAGGTTCGGCGAGAAGGCGATCCGGCTGGCGAAGACGTTCGAGAGCGGCGCGTCGAGCGCCCCGAGCGTCTTCTTGGAGACTGCGGCGCGAAGCGCCGCGTCGTCGTACACGCGGGTGACCGCCGTCGCGGTCACGTCGACGCCGGCGACCGTCCGCGAGAGCACCTCCTCGGTGTCCGCGCGCGTTCGCTCCCATCCCCCCTCTTCGAGCCGGTTCTCGGGAACCCGCGGCGGGCGAACCGTTCCCGACGCGGTCCCGCAGCCCGCCACCCCCGCGATACCGGCGGCCGCCGCCCCCGCGAGGAATCCTCGTCTGTCCATGGACAGCGAAGCGACCGTCCGACTGAAAAGCCCGTCGTCGCGCGTATCACCCCCGATAGCGGCGCGTTCGGGCCCTCGAAGCGCGGCGCCCGTGGCGCGTGCGAGCGCTTTTGCCCGTTCGGTCCCGCGCCCCGGTATGGAGTTCGCCTTCGAGTTGGCGCTGTGTGCCCATCTCGAGCGCGCGACCGACTGGGTGCTCGCGCGCCAGCTCGGCGGCGCCGTCGCGGCGCCGGGCAGCCGCGTCGTCGACGTCGTCGGGCTCGTTCCCGGGCCGGCGTTCGACGACCGCGCCCGCATCACCGACCGGGCGATCCCGCCGGTTGCGGTCGAGTCGACGGCCGGCGTCGGGGAGGCGGTCCCCGTCGCCGAGGCGATCGACGCTCATCCCGACCGCGCCCGCGGGATCGCCGACGCCGCCGTCGACTGCGGCTTCTTCAGCGAGGAGCGTCGCGGCGGCACGCGCTACGTCCGCAAGGCGACGCGCTACCCCGACGACTGGGTCGACGAACTCGTGGCCATCGAGAACAAGCCCGACCTCGGTCGACCGGGCGACCTCCAGCGTCAGCTCCGGGTCGACACGAGCCTCGCGCTGTTCGACCGCGTCGTGCTCGCGACCGAGAGCCACGTCACCGGCGCACACCTGAACCGGATCCCCGAGGCGGTCGGCGTCTGGCGCTTCCACCCCGACGCCGGCGACCGCGAGGTGGTTCGCGAGGCGACGCCCCTCGACACCGACGGCCCCGGTGTGGAGCTGCTCGCCGAGCACCCCGGCCGGACCGACGTGGCGCTCGTAAGCGCCGACGAGAAAGCCCGAAAGCGTCGCCGGATCGCCGAGCGAGCCTACGGGAAGGGCTGGCGAACCTACGAGTTCCCCGGCTGCGGGAACTGCGAGGCGACCGACGACGGACGGCCGCGCTGCGCGCACTTCGACCGCGTCGTCGACCCCGCGAGCGACTGCAGGGAATCGTGTTCCGGGTGGGAGGCGGACGACGCGGCCGCGACGGCCGAAGAGAGAGACGCGCTCCGCGCCGAGCGCACGCCGTGGGTCCGTGACCCGCCGGGAGTAGTTCGGCGACAGACCGGGCTGGACCGGTTCGGGTAGCCGCCCGCGACGCGTCGCGGGCGAAGACTGTGAAGATCGGAGTACCACGTCCGATCGCGCTCGAGAAGTCATCAGCGCGGGGTTGCAGCGAGGTTGGGACCAGAACTGGCAGCCTGCGTCACGAACAACGAGTGATGCGGTGCATTTAATCCTACAGTCACACGATCGCAGCGGTCGGGGTCAGCGCCGCCGAACCGCCACGAACGCGAGCGCCGCCGCCAGCGCCGTCAGCGCCGCGCCGACGCCGAACCCGGGCGTCTCGACGATCGACTCGTCGGGAACGGTCGTCCACTGGCGGTCGGTGCCGTCGTCCGCGTCGCCGTCGGCGGTGTCCGAACCGCCGCCGTCGCCGGGCGTCGCCGTCGCGTCATCGCCCAGCTCGCCGCCGTCGCCCCACAGCTCGTCCTCGGGGACGAGCCGGTCGCGTTCGACGCCGGTGAGGTGCGCGTAACACGACTCGATCTCCTCGGTGTCGAAGACCGTGCCGCCGGTCATCGTCCGGTCGCCCTCGGCGCCGACCTGTCGCATCGTCGGGCCCTCGGAGCCGGGGTCGGTGCCGACGCGCTCGGCGTCGTACGGCTGCCACGGGGTGTACACCTCCCAGACGACCTCGCCGCGGGGAGTGACCTCCAGCACGCGGTGGCCGCGGCGGTCGGTGACGAGCGTGTTGCCGTTGGGGAGTCGGTCTGCGTCGCGCGGCTCGTGGAGGCCGCCGCCCGAGAGCGACCACGTGCGCTCCCACTCGCCGCCGTCGGTCCGGCTGTACTCGACGACGCGGTCGTTCTCGGAGTCGGACACGATGACGGTCGTGCGGCCGTCCTCGCCCTCGATGAAGTCGGGGTTGTGCTGCTCGTTCAGGATGTCGTAGTCGTCGTCCTCCCCGAGCGTCCACTTCACCTCCTTGGTGTCGCGGTCGATGGCGATCACCTGGTCGAAGTTGCGGACGGAGACCAGCAGCGTGTCGTCGCCGATGGGGTCCACGTCGTTGACGTGGGTCCAGTCCTTTCCGTACGGACCCCCGCCGTTCTCGGGGAAGCGGTCGGTGTGGTTGCCGAAGCGCCACTGCCAGACGATCTCGCCGGAGTCGTCGAATATCACCACGCGGTTGCGCTCGTCGCCCTTGTCGACGGTGACGAACTCGCCGTCGCCGAGGTAGTCGACGTCGTGGGCGTCCTCGACGTTCTCGAGGCGGGTCACGTCGGTGGTCTCGCCGGTCGCGGGATCGATCCGCTCGATCACGGAGATGCCGGGCTCGGTCGTCGCCATCAGCAGCTCGCCGTTCGGGAGCGGGTCCACGTCGTAGGACCACCAGCGCCCGTCGGCGGTGTCGTTGTGGACGCCGTGGACCGAGCCGTTCGGCGCGAAGCCGACCAGCATCGCGGCGGTCTTGTCGCCGGCGCGGGCGCCCTGGATCGACACGAGCGTCGTCGTCTCCGGACGGCGCTCCTCGTCGATCGTGCCGACGCAGGGGTTGAGGCCGTCCGACTGGGCTGCGGGTGCGGCGGATTCGCCGACGGCGTCGGCGCCGTCGGTCGCACCGCCGGCGGCCGCCGCCCCGACGACGGGTGCGACGCCCGCGATCACGAGGACGAGCGCCGCGAGGAGCGCGAGCCCGCCGGTTCGGCGGCGGTTCATTCGCTCGCCTCCAACTTCACGAGCACGTCGTGGTTCTCCTTGGGGAACTGCTCGCTGGATCGCCCGTCGCGGTTCGACGTGATCGCGTACAGCTCGCCGTCGACGCCCTGCTCGACGTGGCGGATCCGGCCGAGTTCGTCCGTCAACATCGGGTGGGCGGTGGCGGTGAACGCGTCGTCGAGCCAGTCGGCGTCGAATCGTCGCCCCCGCTCGCCCAGGGGAGGCACCTCCGCCTCCGGGGGCGACAGCGTGACGACGATCAGCTGCTGGCTGCCCAACCCGCCGATGATCAGCCGGTTGCGCCAGGAGGAGACGGCATCACCGGTGTACCACAGCGCGCCGGTCGGCGCCCACGTGCTCCCGCCGGTGTTGGCCAGCGGGCGGCGAACGTCGCTGTCCTCGGACAGCCCGCGGTACTCGTCGGCGTTCCGAACGTCCGGCCAGCCGTAGTTTCCGCCGGGAACCAGCCGGTTGACCTCGTCGCGGCCGGCGGGGCCGTGCTCGGTGGCGACGGGCGTGCCGTCGGGGAGCCAGACGAGCCCCTGCGGGTTGCGGTGACCGTACGTGAACACCCGCGGGTCGCCGCCCGGGATGTCTGGGTTGTCGGGCGCGGGCTCGCCGTTGACGGTGACGCGCAGCACCGACCCGGGGAGTTCCCCGGGGTCGGCCGCCATCGCCTCCTCGCCGGCGTCGCCGGTAGTGATCCACAGGTACCCCCGGGGACCGAACGCGATCCGGCCGCCGTTGTGGTAGTTGTTCGCGGCCATGTCGCCGACGACGAGGCGCTCGGTCGCGGCGGGGTCGTCGGCCGAGAGGTCGAACCGCGAGACGCGGTTCACCCGCTCGTCGTCGCCGACGCCCGCGGTGTAGTAGACGTACAGCACCTCCACGTCCGGGTAGTCGGGGTGGACCGCGACCCCGAGGGTGCCGCCTTCACCGCCCTTGACCCACCACTGCTGTTCCTGCGGCTCGGCGGCGATCGAGCCGGCGTCGATCGCGTCCTCGGGGGCGAACACCGTGTCGAGGTCGCCGCCGGCGACGCGGCTGACGCGGCCGACACGCTCGGTGACGAACAGGTCGCCGTTGGATGCGACCGAGACGTCCCACGGGACCTCCAGGTTCTCGACGAGGACCGTCCGTTCCACCTCGCTGGTCGGCGCGTCGGCCGGGGCGCTCCACTCCTCGGGCGTGAACGACGCGTCGGGGTCGGGGACGGGCGTCGGCTCCGGTGTCGGGGTGCCGCTCGTCGTTCCGTCGGTCGGATCGTCGGTGGCGTCGCCGCCGGGCGAACCGTCGGAGGGAGGCGAGCCGCTACAGCCGGCCAGCAGCGCCGCACCGGCGGCCGCGAGGGCCCGACGGCGGGACCAAGTGTTCGTCATGTCCGTGGGAAGCGAACACGTCCGCAAGTGTCTTCGGGTATTTTTCGTGTCCACGGGGACGGCCGCGGCCCCGGCGGCTCACAGGTCGTACGTCTCGCCGTCGACCGCCAGCGGCTCGACGAACGCCTCCTCGGGCGGGTAGTAGTGTGCGAGGTGGACCAGCCGCGTCTCGGCGGCGTCGAGCTCCTCGGCCAGCGCCAGCGCCCCCTCGCGAGTCATGTGCTTCGTCCCGAAGGTGTACGGCGTGCCGTCGGGGCCCTCGTCTTTCCCGCCCATCGGGTGGTACTCACAGAACGCCGCCGGGACGATGCCGTCCGCGAGCAGGAGGTCCGGATCCGCCAGCGCCGCCCGCGAGTCGGCGGGCACGTCGTAGCTCGTGTCGCCCGACAGCGACAGCGTCGCGCCCGTCTCGGGGTCCTCGACGACGAGTCCGTAGCAGACGAGCGGCGGGTGGTCGACCGGAACGAGCGTCACGTCGAGGCCGCACACGCGGACCGGCTCGAACGGCGTGACGTCCTCCACGGTAACCCGGTCGAGGTAGTCGTACTTCGAGCGGATCGTGTCGGCGACCGACTCGCCGGTGAGGGGGTCGACCTCGTCGGCGGCGTACACCGGAAGGTCGTCGAACAGCCGGTAGGCGTTGCCGAGGCCGTCGAGGTGGTCGAAGTGGATGTGCGAGACGATCGCGGCGTCCGGCAGCGCAACGTCGTGGGTGAGAAACTGCTGGCGGAAGTCCGGCGAGCAGTCGATCAGCAGCGACTCGCCGGTACGCTCGTTTTCGACGTGCACCGAGAAGCGCGAGCGCTCGATCCCGCGGTCGCGGGCCTCCTCGCAGGTGTCGCAGTCGCAGCCGACGGTGGGCGTGCCGGTGGTGTCGCCCGTGCCGAGGAGGGTGACGCGCATCCGGCGGGTCAGTGCTCGTGGTCGGAGTGATCGTGGTCGTGATCGTGCCCGTCGCCGCCGTCGCCGACGACCTCCGCGCCCTCGCCGTCGATCATGTCCATGTTCTTGAGGTTGTCGCGCTCCTCGAAGTCCTGGACGGCGTCCATGATGTCCTCCTGGGTGATCTCCATGCGGTCGTCGGTAAGCGCCTCGAGGACGGCCTCCCGGAGCACGAGCCGAAGGTCGCTCCCGGTGAGCCCCTCCGTGCGATCGGCGACCTCGTCGGGGTCGAACTTGGCGATCTCCATCTGCCGGGTGATGACCCGGAGGATGTCCGAGCGCATCTGCCGGTCCGGCTTGGGGAAGTTGACGATCTCGTCGAAGCGGCGCCAGGCGGCGGCGTCGAGCTGGTCGGGGTGGTTCGTCGCCGAGATGAGCAGCACTTCGTCGCGCACCAGCGACACCTCGTCGATGCTCTTGAGCAGCGTGTTGACGGCGCGCTTGAGCGCGGCGTGTTCGTCCGACTTGCGCGTCTTGGCGACGGAGTCGAACTCGTCGATGAACAGGATACACGGCGCGAGCCGCTTGGCGACCTCGAACGTCTTCTCGACGTTCTTTGCGGTCTCGCCGAGGTACTGGCTCGTCACCATCGACAGCTTCACCTCGACGAACGGGAGGCCCAGCTCGTGTGCCAGCGCGCGGGCGGCGGTCGTCTTCCCGGTGCCGGGCGGGCCGACGAACAGGAGCTTGCCGATCTCGCGCAGGCCGATGTCCGCGAGGTACTGGCGGTGCTCGATCGCCTTCATCAGCTTGCGGATCTCGCCCTCCTGGTCGGTCGTGAGCACCAGGTCGTGCAGCGTCATCTCGATCTCCTCGGGCGCCTTCACCGTGACGAGATCGAGCATCTCGGCGTCCTCCTCCTCGTCGAAGTACTCCCCGAGGAGGGCGTCGATCCACACGCGGTCGGCGCGGACGGGGCGGTTCTCCCCGCGCGCCTCCTCGTGGGAAACGGAGAAGTCGGCGTCGTGGTCGACCTCGGGATCCTCGGCGATCGCCGCGAGCACGGGGTTGCTCAGGAGGTCGTCGTCGTCGACGCGGTCGAGGAGCCACTCGACGGCCATCTCGGGTTGCGACAGCGACACCTCCCCGGAGAACTCCTTGCGCTGCGTGAACAGCAGATCCGAGATCGCTTCCCACGGGCGTTCGACTCCGGTTGCGGTCTTTGCGGTCGATTCGGTCACGTGGAGCGGGCGGTCCACGCCGCCCGGTCTCTCCTCGTCCTCCGACGACTCGCTCCAGAAGACGCGGCGGTACCGCGGCGGTAAATCGTCGGCGTCGAGGTCGCGGTCCTCGTTGTAGCGGTGGACGGTCACGAGAAGCTCGACCACGTCCTCTGCCGGGTCACTCATCCCCAATGGCTTGCCCGCGGAGGCTGTTAAGCCCGTCGAAGGGCCGGACGCGCCGCATTGAGGAACGCACACACGGGACGGGAACAACCGCCGACCACGTCCGATCGGTTCTCCCGGATTTATCAGGCAGGACCGCCGAGTCAGTACCATGGCAACACCCGTCATCGCGGCCGCATGTCGGACCCCGTTCGGGAAGCAGGACGGCGTCTTCGCGGACACGCGCAGCGAGGACCTCTCCGTCACGCTCATCGACCACATCCTCGAGGAACACGACCTCGGGGCCGACGACGTGGACGACCTCATGTGGGGAGTCGCCCAGCAGCGCGGCGAGCAGGACAACAACGTCGCCCGCGTCATCGCGCTCCTCTCGGAACTGGGCGAGGGGACGCCCGCGACGAGCATCAACCGCTGGTGTGCCTCCTCGATGCAGGCGATCATCTCCGCGTCGGACGCCGTCGCCGCGGGCAACCGCGACTGCATCATCGCCGGCGGCGTCGAGAACATGAGCCGGGTGCCGATGGACGGTGACTCCTACCAGCACCTCCATCCCGAGCTGTCGGAGCAGTACAACGTCTTCCAGCTCCAGATGGGGATGACCGCCGAGAAGGTCGCCGAGGAGTACGAGGTGTCCCGCGAGGCACAAGACGAGTTCGCCGCGCGCTCGCACCACCGCGCCGCGGAGGCGACCGAGACCGGCCGCTTCGACGACGAGATCGTCCCGGTCGAGACGGGCGTTGCGTCGGAGACGCAACGCGAAGACGGCGTCGTCGACGAGGACGAGGGGATCCGCCCGGACACGTCCGCGGAGGCGCTCGCGGAGCTTCCGCCGGCGTTCACCGGCGACGGCAGCGTCACCGCGGGCAACTCCTCGCAGCTCACCGACGGGGCGGCGGCGACGCTGGTCTGCTCGAAGGAGTTCGCCGACGAGCACGGACTGGAGGTGCTCGCGGAGGTCGGCACGAACAACGTCGCCGGCGTCGACCCGACCGTGATGGGTATCGGCCCGGTCCCGGCCACGCGGGGCCTGCTGGAGCGCGCCGAGAGCGATATCGACGACTACGGGCTCGTCGAGGTGAACGAGGCGTTCGCCTCCCAGTGTGAGTACTCGCGTCGCGAGTTGGGCGTCGACGAGGACAAGTTCAACGTCAACGGCGGCGCGATCGCGCTGGGGCACCCGCTGGGGGCCTCCGGCGCGCGCCTGCCGGTGACGCTGATCCACGAGATGATCAAGCGCGACGTGGACCGCGGGCTGGCGTCGCTGTGTGTCGGCTTCGGGCAGGGCGCGGCGATCGAGTTCAGTCGATAGGTCGCGATTCGATCTGCTGTTTTATCCGGACGGCTGCCCGGGGATAGCTGTCTGACCCGTGAGAGAGTCCGTTGGAAACAGTCCCAGAAAGCCCCCGCTTCTCTCGACTCGGTGCGGGCGGCGCGCTCCTCGCGTTCGCTCCACTCTGTTCCGCTCACGCTGCGGTGCTCACCGCTCCGCGCCATCGCCGAGAGAAGCGGCCCCTTTCAGTCCACCCAAGACCTCGCCCTCCCCAACCGTCTCGCTCAGTCGCTTCGCTCCTTCGCTCGCCCCTCGCGCGGTCGGCGGGCACGGAGGCCCGCCGACGCGCGCCACCGCGACAGCGGTATCGCACACACCGGGAAAACAGGCTCGACGCTGGTCCCGTCCGAGCCTCGGGTGGGACTGAAAGGGGCCGGGGGCTTTCGGGAACTGTGGCCCGACCGTCGCTGTCCCGACCGCCTCGCCGACAGAAGTACCCACCACGGGCACAGCCAATCCATCACACGGACCCGACACGGTTTAGGCGGAACCGCCGGAACCGACAGACAATGATCTCGAGGCAGTACCTCCGCGAGCACCCCGAGGAGGTTCGCGAGGGGATCGAGAACAAGGGGGTCGACGTCGACCTCGACCGGATTCTCGAACTCGACGAGGAGTGGCGCGACCTGAAGGGCCGCGGCGACACGCTGCGCCACGAGCGCAACGAGGTCTCGTCGAAGATCGGTCAGTTGAAACAGGACGGCAAGGAGGAGGCGGCACAGGACGCGATCGACAGGAGCCAGGACCTCAAAGACGAGCTTCAAGAGATCGAAGCGCGCGCCGACGAGTTGGAGGCGGAACTCAACGAGGCGATGCTCCACCTCCCACAGATCCCCGACGACGACGTGCCCGTCGGCGCCGACGAGTCTGAGAACGTCGAGGTCCGACGCGAGGGGTTCGACGACCTCCGGGCCCTCCCCGAGGACGTGATCCCCCACTACGATCTGGGCGAGGACCTGGACATCCTCGACTTCGACCGCGGCGCGAAGGTGTCGGGCGGGGGCTTCTACTTCGCGAAGGGCGAGGGCGCGATGCTGGAGCACGCGCTGATCCAGTTCTTCCTCGAGATCCACCGCGAGCAGGGGTACACCGACGTGTTCCCGCCCATCCCCGTGAACTCGAAGTCGATGGAGGGCACCGGCCAGTTCCCGAAGTTCGTCGAGGACGCCTACCGCGTCGGCGACGAGAACGTCGACGAGATCGACGACGACGACCTCTGGCTCCTCCCGACCGCGGAGGTTCCGGTGACGAACATGTACCGCGACGAGATCCTGCTGGACGACGACCTCCCGATCAAACACCAGGCGTACTCGCCGAACTTCCGCCGCGAGGCGGGCGAACACGGCACCGAAACGCGCGGGATCGTCCGCGTCCACCAGTTCAACAAGGTGGAGATGGTGAACTTCGTACGCCCCGAAAACAGCGAGGAGCGCTTCGAGCGCCTCGTCGAGGAGGCCGAGGAGGTGCTCAAGCGCCTCGAGCTTCCGTACCGCATCCTGGAGATGTGTACCGGCGACCTGGGGTTCACGCAGGCCAAGAAGTACGACATCGAGGTGTGGGCTCCCGGCGACGACATGGACGGCGGCCCCGAGCGGGGCGGCCGCTGGCTGGAGGTCTCGTCGGTGTCGAACTTCCGCGACTTCCAGGCGCGGCGGGCCGGGCTGCGCTTCCGCCCCGAGCGCCACGAGAGCGCGGAGTACCTACACACGCTCAACGGCTCGGGTGTTGCGGTTCCGCGCGTCGTCGTCGCGATCCTCGAGTACTACCAGAACGACGACGGTACCGTCGACGTGCCCGAACCGCTCCGGCCGTACATGGGCGGGTGCGAAGTCATCGAGGGCAGCGAAAAGGTCGGCGAGAGCGCCGTCGGCGCCGGGGAGAAGGAGTAGTCGGCGAGCCACGACGAGCATCCGATCGTCGCCCTCGGCCCCGTCCCTCAGTCGGTGTACGTCGTGAGGTGATCGACGGTCGCGTCCGCGTCGTCGCCGTTCGCGAACTCGAACACGTCGACGAAACCGAACAGCTCCCCGCCGTCGTCGCCGAGGAGTCGCCCGCGGACGGCGACCTCCGGCTCCGCGTTCGCGTCGGCCGACTCGACGTACACCGCGTCGATTCGATGTTCAGTGTCCGTCCGCGGTCGCTCCTCGCGCATGAACCGGACGAACGTCTCCCGCCCCGACAGCGTCCGGTCCGGCCGGTCGTGGGCGAATCCGGGCGCGAGCAGGTCCGCGAGCGCGTCGTCGTCCGCCGCGTCGATGGCGCGGTAGTAGGCTCGGGCGGTCGCCTCGTGTGACACGCCTCACCCGCGAGCGCCGACGGGCTTGAATCGGTCGGCCGGTGGGGTCCCAGCGTCGACACCGTCGGCGCGGCACAGTATCGCCGCCGCTCCGGGGCGCTTATTCGCTCGCGCGGACTCCGATACGGTGTGGACCTGCACGTCCGGTACGAGGGCGACGACGACCCCGACAAGTGCACGGCGCGGAAGCTCGCACGCTTCGACCTCGCGGAGCTGCACCGCTCGGACGCGGCCACGCCGTACGGCGTCGTGCTCAACCCGCACGCCGAGCGCGCGCTCTCGCCCGCCGACCGGGAGGTGGCCGACGGGGAGACGCTCGTCGCGCTCGACTGCTCGTGGGAGTCGGCCGGGGAGGCGATGTTCTCGCTCCCCGGGGAGCATCGCGCGCTCCCGTACTTGGTCGCTGCCAATCCCGTGAACTTCGGCCGGCCGATGCAGTTGACGACGGTGGAGGCGTTCGCGGCCGCGCTCCATATCCTCGGCGAACCGAAGCGGGCGAACCGAGTGCTTTCCAAGTTCACCTGGGGAGAGACGTTCCTCGAACTCAACGAGGAGCCGCTCCGCCGGTACAGCGAGTGCGAGGACTCGTCGGACGTGGTCGCGATCCAGCAGGAGTATCTCGACCGCTGACCGCCGGCAACCGTGACGCCTCGAACTACTCTGCCAGCACGGCCCCGATAGCGCCGGCGACGGCGGATTCGAGCGCGAACACCAGCGTGATCACGACGCCGAGGACGAGTATCCCCACGCCGCCGACGAGCCCGCCGAACGGACCGCCCCCCGCGAGTCCGAGCGCGCCGCCCACCAGCGCGAACAGCAGCGTGTAGGCGATCCCCGTCACCGACCCCGCGAGCAGGCCGTGGTACGCGCCGCTACCGAGTCCACCCCCGGCGAGGTAACCCGCGACGGCGCCGCCGACGAGCCCGGCGCCGAGCTGCCCGACGATCGGGATGGCCGTGCCGAACGCCGCGATCACGAGGAACACCGCCGCCCCCCACGCGACCGCACGCCAGTCTGTCATGCCCGGACGTACGCGCGACGGCGGTATCTACTTGTCGTCGGCATCGGTCTCCCGGTCGCGGTCGTCGTTCCGATCGCCGTCGGCGCGGTCGGTTCCCCGGTCGAAGGCGTCCGCGCCGTCGATGAACCGACCGTCCTCGTCGCCGTCAGAATCGGTATCGTCGCTGCCCTGGACTGCGTACTCCGGGAGGTCGGCGGCCTCGATGTCTCCCGAGAGCAGATCGTCGGGGTCGATCTCCGCGAGCCGGTCCGGATCCGAGACAGTGGTGTCGTCGCCGGGATCCGAGTCGTCGGGGTCCGAGTCGTCGGTGTCGTCGCCGGCCGCGTTGCCGTCGGCGTCACCGGCAGTATCCGGATCTGCGGTGTCGCTGCCCGCGTCCGGGCTGTCGGTGTCGCCGTTCGGTTCGACCGCCTCGTCCGTCCGGCCCTCGTCGTCGGCGCGGACCTCCCGCGCGGTCGCCAGTTGGTCCGTCGTCGGGACGAACAGCCGGTCGGTCTCGGGGTCGTACGGCCCGTCGGGGACGCCGTCGCGCGCCTCCGCCCGGAGCCCGTCGGCCGCCTCCGGCGCCGGATCGGGCGCGGCGGCGGCGTTCGACCGGACGCGATCGGGGTCGACCCCTCGAACGGCCGCCCACTCGTCGGGGTCGGCGCCCGCGGCGTCGACGGCCCACGCATCGAGCGCGGCCGCCGGCGACGACCCGGACTCCAACAGGCCGATCAGCGAGCGCAGGGTGCTCGTCTCCGACTCGCGCCACCAGTCGGGCTTCTCGACGTAGATCGGGTAGAAGAACGGCGTGTCGCTGGCGTCCGCCAGGTCGCGGGGGAACGAGACGGTCCGGTCGTAAACCTCTTGGAAGACAGTCATGTTGACGGCGGCGACGGCCGCGAGCAGGTCGGCGTCCATCTCGTAGCCGGCGGCCTCCAACTCCGACCGGAGGTCGGCGAAGGCGAACGCGAACCACGCGGACTCGGCGCCGTCGGTCAGCAGGTGGTTCGGCGTCGCCTCGTCGCGGGCGCGGCGGTACTGCTCGACGAGTCGCTCCTGAACGGCGTCGTGGAGGACGCGCAGCCCGATGCGCACGTCGTCGACGGCGAAGTCCGTGCGCTCGGCGACCTCCTCGATGTAGGCGTCGGGAACCGCCGGGCGGTGCATTGTGGGTGGGTGGGTCGGTTTCCGGGTTAAGGGTTCGTGTTCTCTCGATCGGTTCGATCCGTGTGGGTCGTCGTTGCTGACGAGTACGGAGGCAGCAACCGCGACGCCGTGACGACGTCGACAACTACCCCGAAAGCCCCCGCGAGCGGACGGCCCCTTTCAGTCCCACCCCATCCCCTGTCGAGCGTCGTCGCCCCGGCGGTTCTCCAAGTCCGTCGCGTCACGGACACCCCCCGTGCCGCGGCGGGGTGTCGAGGATCGGTTCGGTCCCCGGCTCAGAGCGACTCGGCGATGTCCTCCGCGAAGTACGTGAGAATGAGGTCCGCGCCGGCACGCTTCATCGAGAGGAGGGACTCGTGGGCCGTCGCCTCCAGATCGAGCCACCCGCGGTCGGCCGCGGCGTGGAGCATCGCGTACTCGCCGGAGACGTTGTAGGCGGCCACCGGGAGGTCGAACTCCTCGCGCACGTCCCGAACGATGTCGAGGTACGGAAGGCCGGGCTTCACCATCAACACGTCCGCGCCCTCCTCGACGTCGAGGCGGGCCTCCCGGAGCGCCTCGCGGCGGTTCGCGGGGTCCATCTGGTAGTGCCGCCGGTCGCCGAAGGCGGGCGCGCCGTCGGCGGCGTCGCGGAACGGCCCGTAGAAGGCCGACTCGTATTTGACCGCGTAGCTCATGATCGGCACCTCGGCGAAGTCCGCATCGTCGAGTCCCTCGCGGATGGCGCCGACCATCCCGTCGGTCATCGAGGAGGGCGCGACCATGTCGGCGCCGGCCTCGGCGTGGGAGACCGCCGTCTTCCGGAGGAGGTCCAGCGTCTCGTCGTTGCGGACGGTGAGCGTCGGATCGTCGGCCGCGTGTTCCTCCAGCACGCCACAGTGGCCGTGGTCCGTGTACTCACAGAGACACACGTCGGTGATCACGTACGCGTCGGTTTCGGCCGTGATGTCGCGGACGGCACGCTGAACGACGCCGTCCTCGGCGTACGCTCGCGAGCCCGTGTCGTCTTTCGACTCGGGGATGCCGAACACCATCACCGCCTCCACGCCCGTCGCCAGCACCTCCTCGACGCGGTCGACCGCCTCGCTCACGGGCACGCGGTCGTGACCGGGCATCGACTCGATGGCGACGCGCTCGTCGGTCGTCGCGTCGACGAACACCGGCGCGATGAGATCGGACGCCGAGAGCTCCGTCTCGGAGACGAGCGGTCGGACGCCGTCCGTTCGCAGGCGACGCGGACGGTCGGTTGGGAACATGCGTGAGCGTCGGCCCGCGTGGGAGGTAAAGCCGACGCTCGCGGCGCGGCCCGCCGGCGGCGGACCCGCAGCGGCGCCGTTATCGCTCGAGGACGAGCGCGTAGTGGTACGGCGGGAGGTCGACTCGGCGTGCCGTACGGAAGTCGCTCGCGCCCGCGATACGTCGTTCCGTCTCGGCCGGGGAGAGCCGGAGTTCCGTCGGCGGCCCGCGCGGTTCGCCCGCGACGGTCGTCTCCTCGCGCGGGCGGTCCATCCAGTTGACGACGACGAACCGCCCGCCGGGAGCCAGCGCGTCCGCGACCGCCTCGACGAACGGGTCCGGCTCCGCGATCCCGTGAAACGCGTTCGCGAGCAGACAGACGTCGACGGGCCCGGGCAGGTGCTCGTGGAGCCTCCTGGCGTCGCCGTGGATCGGCTCGACGTTCGCGATCCCCGCCCGGTCGGCCAGCGTCGACAGCTCGGCGAGCAACGCCTCATCGACGTCGAGCGCGTACACCGTCGCCGGGTCGACGATCCGGGCGGCCGGGAGCGCGAAGTATCCGTTTCCGCTGCCGATCTCGGCGAGGGAGTCCCCCGAAGCGACGCCCAGATCCCGAAGCGTCTCTCCCGGCGTCGGCCACAGTCGGCCCCACCAGTCCCAATCCGGCTGGCCCGTGTTCCGGAACCGATCCATATCCCGTCTCCGTATCCGGCACCGAAAACAGGTTCGACCCGGCCGCCGGCGACCCTCGGTTCCGGCGGCGAACGGATCATGACACAAGCCATATATCCGGAGCCGGGCAATCCGCTCCCGTGACGCTGTCGCCCCTCCAGGTCGGCGCGATGCCCCCGTGGCTGGAGTCGATGCTGACCTCGGAGTACGCCTACCTCGCGCTGTTCGCCGTCTTCGTGCTGGAGGGCGCGATGCTGATGTACTTCATGCCGAGCGAGCTGATCGTCCCCGGATCGCTCATCCTGTTCGGGCACTCGCCCGACACCGTCCTCCTCGTGCTCGGGATCGCCGTACTGGGCGCGACCGTCGGGCAGGTCGCGCTGTTCACGCTCGCCCAGCGCGGGGGTCGCGAGTGGCTCCTGCGGAAGCGGTGGTTCCGCGTGAGCGAGGACAGCCTCGACCGCTTCGACGGGTGGTTCGATCGCTGGGGGCCGCTCGTCGTGCCCGTCTCGAACGCGCTGTTGTTCACTCGCGGGATGCTCACCGTCCCCGCGGGGTTGGCGGAGATGGACCGCCGGCAGTTCGTCGTGCTGTCGGCGCTCGGGACGTTGGTGTTCGAGTCGGCGCTCGCGGGGCTGTACGTGTTCGGCGTCGACCTGCTGTGGTGAGGAGGAAACGAGTCGCGGGGATCGACCGGCGCCCGGTTCAGGACTCCCGGTCGGTCTGTGTCACGTCGACCTGCTCTCGGAGGGCGTCGAGGCCCTCGCTGTCGGCGAGCTCCTCGACGCGGTCGCGGAAGTGTGACTCGCACAGGCCGACCGTGACGCCGCCGCGCTCGGCGCCGTACGCCGCATCCCGATCGCAGTAGTGACACTGCATACCCGATCGGGGGGCTCGCTCGTACTTAATCCCGCGCCTCCGGCAGGCGCTCGCGCACCGCGGTCCAGTGGGCGGCGTCGAGCCCGTCGACCGCGAGGTCCTCGCCGTGGGCGTCCGTCCCGCCCGTCAACAGGAGGTCGTGCTCGCTCGCCAGCGCCTCGACCGCCTCCGGGTCGTCGTCGACCGCGTCGGCGTACGGGTAGAATCGCTCGACAGCGTCGAGATCGTACTCGACACAGCGGTCGAGCGCGGCCGCCGGATCGTCGTAGCGGAACGGGTGTGCCAACCCGACGACGGCACAGGCGCCCCGGAGGAGGTCGACGCCGCGCTCGACGGGCGTGACGGCGCGAGCCACGTAGCACGGGTCGTCGTGCCCGATCAATTCCCTGAAGGCGCCCTCGTAGTCGCAGTCCGCGTCGCTCTCGTCGATGGCGCGGGCGATGTGCGGCCGGCCGAGGCCCGCCCGCGGTTCGAGACCCAGATCGACGCCGAGGCGCTCCTCGACGCGCTCGATGATCCGCCGGCCGCGCTCGCGCCGGTCCGCCTGCAATCGGTCGCACTCGGCGCGCAGATCCGGGTCGTCGCCGACGCCGTACCCGAGGAGATCGACGCGTTCGCCGCCTCCGTCGCCCGGTTCCGTCTCGACCCGCAGTTCGATGCCGCGGACGACCGTCAGGCCGTCGCGGTCGACGACGGGCGCCTCGAGTTCGGGGTGGATCCGGTCGTGGTCGGTGACGGCGACCGCGTCGAGGCCGGCCGTTCGCGCGGTCGAGATCAGCGTGTCGAGCGTGAACGTCCCGTCGGAGACGGTCGTGTGCGCGTGGAGGTCCGCGACTACCATTGCCGGATCGGGGGCCGCAGCGCGCAAGGGCGTTCCGGTCGGCCACGCGTCGTGACGGTGGGCACGGCGACGATGCCGGCCGCGACGCCGGCGACGACGGCTCCATCGGCGACGATGACCGCGTGATGAAAGGCTATTATAATACGTTATATTCTACCGTTCTCAGGAAGGTCGTACATGGACAATCGTTACATACCCGGCTCCCGTTCGAGTTGTTGATGCGCCTGAACGGCACGGAAGACGAGCTATCCGCCCACGAGTACCCCGCGACGAGCGACGAACTCATCGACGCGTACGGCGACACCCGTATCGAACTGCAGGACGGGAGCGAAACGATCGGCGCGGTACTCGGCCGCCTGGGCTCGGAGACGTTCCACTCCGCCGACGACGTGTGGATGACTCTCCGCGGCGGCGTCGGACACGAGGCCGTCGGCCGGCGCTTCTACAGCGACCGCGACGCGCCGACGGTCGGCGAGGACGGACCGGACCAGATCTCGTTCTGACCGGATCCCCGCGGCGGTCCGCCACCGCCGCGACACCTATCGCTGCCATGCCGCCGGCTCCGGGCCGGCTCAGTCACCCGTACTCCGGGGCCGTACTTTCTGAGAATCGTCGCCTCAGACCCACTCCAGCGCCGCGTCCAGGTCCAGCGGAACGCTCCCCTTGCGGTACGCCTCCGTCGACCCGTCCGGGCGCGACCGGAACACGACCGCGGGGCGGTGGCCGACCTCGGGCCGTTCCCCGCGCACGGCGAACCAGTCGTCGTCGGGGAACGACGAGCAGTCGACGAACAGCGTGACGCCGCCGCCGTGGGCCTCCAGCTGTCCGCTCGTCTTCGTCTGGACGGTGTCGCGCACGGCCGCGGAGGGCGTTCCCGCCGAGCGCTTGTTCGGCGCGACCGGCCGGGTCACCTCCACGAGCGTCGAGCGACCGTCTCCGTGGGTCGCGCGGAAGTCGATGACGTGGTCGGTCGACACCTCGATCTCCGGCTCGATGTCGTAGCCCGCGTTCACCAGCAGCCGCGCCACGTCGAACTCGCCCATCGTCGCGAACATCCGGGTGAGGTCCATGTACTCGCTGGTGCCGAGCTTGCTCGCCATCTCCTCGCGGTCGTCGTCGAGCACGCCCGTCGCGAGGAACTGCTCGTAGAAGCCGAGCGCGTCGAACCGGTCGGCGTCCGGGAACCCCGCCGCGTGCTCGCGGAAGAACTCGCGCGTCGTCTCCGCGCCGTCCTTCGAGCACAGCACCGGAAGGAAGTACCACGCGAGGTGCGGGAAGTCCTCGAGCCACGGCTCCTCCTCGTAGAGGACGGCTGTCAACTCGCGTTCGGCCCACCGAGTCACCGGGAACGGCACGTCCGCGAGGGCGTACTTCTCGGTGCGCCACAGCGTCGACGGCGTCTCCGTGTTCCCGAGCCAGTAGGCGCCGGGGCCGCCGTCGACGCCCGCCGGCCCGTCGCCGTCGTCCGTCCAGCAGAACAGCGCGAGGCTCCCGTCGTCCATGTCGAAGCGCCGGCCCTCGTAGCCGGCCGGCGGCGCGAACCACGGGTCGCGCTCGGTCGCCCCGAGGTTGGAGTCGAGCGGCCGGTAGAGGTCGTCGTGGACCCGGGACGCGGACCACGAACCGGGCGCGTATCTGAACCGTAAGGGGCGTGCCACATCGGATATCGACCGCCGACCGGTTTGAACCCACCGCTCGCGAGGACGAACGAACGACAGGATGCCGCGATCCGTGAACAACCGATACATATATTACACAGAATTTGCTATGTGACACTGTACCATGTCAATGGGTGCCTACGACGAGAAGGAGCACGAACGCCGCGAGGAGAAGACGCGCGTCGACGGTGACTTCGCGGAGGAACGAAGCGAGTACCGCGGCAGGGTCACCTACGACTCCGGCGAGTCGACCGAGGCACTCCTCGACCAGTTCAAGACGATCAAAGGCGACTAACGATTTCCTGCGGCCGTCTACCGTGTCGACTTCTCCGTGCGGTCCGACCGCCAGCGACGGCCGAGTCGCCCGCGACGCTCGCGCTCACTCGTTCCAGTCGGTGGTCTCGGGCGCGCCGCGAGCGACTTCCACCCGGTCAGGATCGGGCGCATCGGCGACCGCGGCGCCGCGGGTTTCCGCGGCCGCTCGCCACTCGTCGTCGGCTGCACCCACCCACGAGTCGGCCGCGAGCACGCGCGCTCGGGCCCGATCGTAGCGATCGGCGTTCACCGCGGCCGTCCCCGGCGCCGACGCCGCGGCGGCGGCGACGAACGTCGCGCGGTCGGCGGGCGTCGCCGCGCCGTCGACGAGTCGACCGACCGCGCCGGAGTCGGCGAGGGCGTCGGGGTCGTGATGGAGGAACACCGTCGAGCCGAGGGCTCCCCGGCCCAGCGGCGGCGGCGGGAGCTCCTCGGGAACCGCGTCGTCGACGAGGCGCTCGCCCGCGTCGCCGTGGACGCGCTCGACCCGCTCGCACTCGGTCTCGGCGTCGAGTTCGAGGTTGTGTCCGGGGTACGTTCGACAGCGGTCCGGATAGCGGTCGGTGCCGTGGATCCGGCACTTCAGCGTGTCCGGGTCGAGGAAGGCGCACGTGTCGAGCCAGACGCGCTCGCCGTCGAACGGGGCGACCGGCTTCGGGAGCTTGCGGATACCGACGAGGAAGGTGGGGCGACCGCCGATCGCGGCGACCTCGTGTCCGTCGATCGTCGCCGTCCGGTCGCCCTCGGCCGCGAACAGCCGCGGGACGAGCGCGTCGCCGAGCCCCGACTCGACGAACTCGCGGATCTCGTCGCGCGAGAGCGGAACGAGGTGATACGTGTCGTCGAGCGCGCGGTAGCGGCCCTCGCGCTCGCGGTCGTCGGGCGCCCCGAGCGGCCGCCAGTCGAGACAGCAGCCGGCACAGCCCTCACAGTTCACCTCCATGACAGCGCTAGCGACGCCGCCACCGGGCAAGAAGCTGTCCCCGGCCGGCACCGCGTCGGCGACGCGGCCGCGAACGGGACGCAGGGATCCGCCCAACGACGCCGGAGCCGGGGGCTTATCGCCGCGGCCCTCCGAGCGATGTCATGAGCAAACAGCGCTGTGACGGCTGCGACCGGCGCGTCCGTCTCGGCGGGGGCATCGGCGACCTCTGGTCGTTCCAGACCGGGAGCACCGACGGCCTGACGCTGGAGTTGGCGGACGGCTCCGACCACTTCCTGTGTTACGACTGCATCGAGGCCCTGCCCGACGACGAGGAGGTCACGCGGGCGCACGTCGAGGCGCTCCCGAAGGACGACGACGAGTGACCGTCCGCACCGGCGGGTCGCCCGGGTCGCGATCGGCATCGGATCACCACGGTACTACCATCCGACACGCTTACCCGCCGGCCGCCGATCCGGTCTGACGACCGTGGACCCCGACCGGATCGGCTCCGAGTTCCCCGCGCCCTCGTTTCGCGGCGCCCAAGAGCGGGCGCTGTCGGACATCACGGACGCGTTCGCCGCCGGAAACCGCGTCGTTCTCGTGCGGGCCCCGACCGGCAGCGGGAAGTCGCTGCTCGCGCGGGCCATCGCGGGCGCAGGGCGGAGCGTCGAGGAGGCGAGCCCCTCGGAGGCGACGGGCGCGTACTACACGACGCCGCAGGTGTCCCAACTCGACGACGTGGCGGAGGACGGCCTGCTCGACGACCTGAACGTGATCCGGGGGAAGTCCAACTACACCTGCATCCTCCCCGGCGAGGAGGAGACGCCGGTCAACCGCGCCCCGTGTGCCCGCCAGCGCGGCTACGACTGCTCGGTGAAGCATCGCTGTCCGTACTACTCCGACCGCGCCATCGCCTCGAACCGCCCCATCGCCGCCATGACGCTGGCGTACTTCATGCAGACCGCCGGCTCGGACGTCTTTCGGAAGCGGGACGTGGTCGTCGTCGACGAGGCGCACGGCCTCGCAGAGTGGGCGGAGATGTACGCGACGATCGAACTGTCGCCCGAGACCGTCCCCGTGTGGGACGACGTGGGGGTACCGGACGTCCACAACGACGAGGTGGGCCCCCTCGAACGCACCGCTCGGTTCGCGAAGGCGCTGCTCGGCGTCTGCTCGGACGAGAAGGACGAGCTGCTCCGGCAGGGCGACCTGACGCCCGAGGAGGCCGCGCGGCGCGACCGCCTCCAGGAGCTGATCTCGGAGCTGAAGTGGTTCCTCGAGGACTACCGCGACACGCAGTCGGCGACGACGTGGGTCGTCGACCAGCCCGACGGCGAGGGCGGGGCGGTGACGATCAAGCCGCTGGATCCCGAGAAGTACCTCAAACACACCGTCTGGGACCGCGGCAACCGCTTCGCCCTGCTCTCGGCAACGATCCTCAGCAAGGAGTCGTTCTGCCGGGGCGTCGGCCTCGACCCCGACGAGGTCGCGCTCGTGGACGTGGAGCACACCTTCCCGGTCGAGAATCGCCCCCTGTACGACGTGACGCAGGGGAAGATGACGTACGAACACCGCGACGAGACGCTCCCGAAGGTCGCGCGGCTGTGCCTGCGCCTGATGGCGCGCCACCCCGACGAGAAGGGGCTGATCCACGCCCACAGCTACGCCATCGCGCGGCAGCTCGCCGAGCGGTTCGACCGGTTCGGCGTCGCCGCGCGCGTCCGCCGCCACGACAGCGACGACCGCGACGCGCAACTGGAGGCGTGGAAAGCCAGCGACGATCCGGAGGTGTTCGTCTCCGTGAAGATGGAGGAGGCGCTGGACCTGCACGGCGACCTGTGTCGCTGGCAGGTGCTGTGTAAGGCGCCGTATCTCAACACCGGCGACTCCCGCGTCGCCGCCAGACTGGAGGACGGCCAGTGGCCGTGGTACCACCGCGCCGCGCTCCGCACCGTCATCCAGGCGTGCGGCCGGGTCGTCCGCGCGCCCGACGACCACGGCGCGACCTACCTCGCGGATTCGAGCCTCTTGGACCTCTTCGAGCGCGCCGAGGCCGACACGCCGCCGTGGTTCCGCGACCAGATCGACCGGATGTCGACCCCCGATCTGCCCGAGTTCGACCCCGACGCCGCGATGGCCGGGATGGACGCCGACCCCGGCCCCAGTTCCGGCGCGGGCCACGGCGTCGGTCGCGGCCGATCGAGCGCGGCCGACGGCGCGAACCGGTCCGGCGGGTCGAACCGAACCGGCGGCGGGTCGAGCACGTCGAAGGGGTTCAGCGGCGGGTCCGGCGGATCGCGTGGGTCCGCCTCCTCGCGGTCCGAGTCGACGCGGTCCTCGGGACCCACTGGGGACGACGACGGGGGCGACGGCGACGACCCGATGGCGGACCACCCGCTGTCGGACGTGTGGGGAGAGTAGCCCCGTCGATCCGCGCGACGGTCCGAGTACGTCCGTATATCACGTGAGCCGCGAGCCGTCGGCGACGCCGTCCGTCAGGAGCGGTCATTCCGCCGCGGTCGACTCCGACGGTACCACGTACAGCCCCGTGTCGGTTTTCACCGCCTCGACGGTCGCGGCACCCTCGTCGACGCTCGGGGGGCGCGCCACCGTCACCGCCTCGTACGTCTCCGGGTCGAGCACCTGCACCGCGTTGGCGTCCTCGACGGCCACGACGGTCGTCTCGACGGCGTCGTCGACGTGTCCGACCGTCTCGGCGTCCGGCGTCTCCCCCTCCTCGAAGCGTGCCTCGTACGGCTCGCCCGTCGCCATGCGCACGCCCTTGAGGTTCCCCTGGACCGAGCGCACGAGCACCGGCCCCTCGCCGTCCCCTGGGTCGATCACGTCGCCGGGGCGGAACTTCGGGAGACGGACCGCGAACGTCACGCGGTACACCTCGTTGCCGTCGCCGTCCTCGGTGACGAGGGTGGGCGCCTCCGAGTAGCTTCCCCCCAACTCCTCGGTGATCTGGGTCGCGACGGCCTTCCCGAGCTTGTTGGTGGAGAGCTTCACGTCCGTCCCTTCGGGCTGGTCGATAACCTCGGTGACGAACGACTCGCGGTCGCCGTCGGCCTCGCGCTCGGCGACGAGCGACTCGGCGATCTCGACGGCCGTCGACTGTTCCTGGGGGTCGGGGACGCGGTCGCGACCCCGTATCTGTACCTCCGCGGCGTAGCTGCCCCCGGAGATCCGCCCGCACCGGTCGCAGGTGCCGCGACTGATCTTCACCGGGACGACGACCTCCTCCTCGACGTGGGTCCCGCGAACGACGCCAGTGAACGTGCAGTGCATCCGGATCGTGTTCCGGTCGACCTGCTCGGGCTCGACGCCCCACTGGATCTGCTCGGCCTTCAGGTGGACCGCCAGCGCCTCTGACACCTCGTCGACGGCCACGTCGGTGTAGTCGCGCGCGCCGACGTCGACCCAGCGGTTGCCGCGGTGGACCGCGCCGCAGTGCGAGCAGACGGTCACCTCGACGCGATCGGGCGCGTCGACCAGTTCGAAGTCCTCGAAGTAGCAGGCGTTACAGAGCACGCGGTCGCGCTCGCGCGGCTCGCCCGGGAGCGGTTCCTCGCGCTCCGGAACCGAGTCGCCGCAGCGCGGGCAGAAGTCCCGCGTGTCGCGTGTCTCGCTCATTGCTCCGCAGTTGTCGACAGAGCCGGTTAAGCGGCGCGACTGGCGCTCCGGGCCCCGCCGCGGGCGGGGCACGTCCGGGCGAGCTCCCGACCCCGTCACTCCCCCTCGTAGGTCGACTCCCACTCCGGGGCCGTCTCCGCGCCGCGCTCGGCCTCCGGTTCGAGCATCTCTGCGACGGAGTCCAGCCCGAGCAGCTCCCGCTCGTCGTCGTCGAACTCCAGGGAGTCGAGCGCCGCCGAGTTCTGCACGTCCGACCCCGAGAGCTGTTGGCCGTAGCGACCCAGCAGGCTCGTCAGCTCCTGCGGGATGACGAAGGTGGTGGACTCGCCCTGTCCGATGGACGCCAGCGTCTCCATTCCCTTGTCGACGATGGCGCGCTCGCCCATCGACTCGGCGGACCGGGCGCGCAGGACGGTGGAGATGGCGTCGCCCTGTGCCTCCAGCACCGAGGCGACCTTCTCGCCTTGCGCGGAGAGGACGTTCGCCGTCCGCTCGCCCTCGGCGGACTCGACGGCGGCGCGGCGCTCGCCCTGCGCCTCCAGGATCATGGCGCGGCGGCGGCGCTCAGCGGAGGTCTGCTCCTCCATGGCGTCGAGGACGCCCCGCGTGGGCAACACCTCCTTCACCTCCACCATCTCGACGTCGACGCCCCAGTCGTCAGTCGGCCCCTGCAGGCTCGTCCGGATCCGGCGGTTGATCTCCTCGCGCCGCGAGAGCGTCTCGTCGAGTTCCATGTCGCCGATGACCGCCCGGAGGGAGGTCTGCGCGAGCAGCGCGGTCGCCCGACGGTAGTCTTCCACGTTGAGGAACGACCGTTCTGCGTCGACGACGCGGATGTACACGACCGCGTCGGCGGTGACCGGCGAGTTGTCGCGGGTGATCGCCTCCTGGGTCGGCACGTCGATCGTCTGGACGCGCCTGTCGAACCGGTAGGTCCGGGAGACGAATGGGGGGACCAGGTGGATCCCGGGGTCGAGGAGCCCGCGGAAGGAGCCGAGCACGGTGAGCGCGCGCTGCTCGTAGGCCTGGACGATCTCGACGGTCGACAGCAGCGTGACCAGCGCGAGGACGAGCACCATCCCCCCGACGGCGTACATCGTCGGGAGGAGGATCCACGCGAGGACGGCGAGCACGACGCCGAGGCCGATCTGAAACCGGCCGTCGTCGGGGAGCAGGTCCGGGAGACCGACCTCGCCGGCGCTCATGCGACCCAAGGTTCGAAAGAACCGACCGCCGGCGTCGTTCATGCCTTCGAGTTGGACGACAGGCTACTTACAGGTTTCGTAGAACCGAACGGCGTCGGGTCGATCCCGACGGTCGGGAGGGAGTCGGCGCCGGGGTGGAGGATCTCACCGAATCGTGAGATACCGCCCGTCGCCCAGGCGACGGGCGCCGCCGTCCTCGGGCGTCTCGGTCGGGGTCGCGGCGCCGTCGTCGGCGGAGCCGGTTCCGTTCCCCCGGTTCCCGTCGCTCGCGTCCCCGGAGCCGTTCCCGTCGCCCGCCTTCTCCGACCCGCTCCCGGTATCGGCGTTCTCGGAGCCGGTCCCGTCGCCCGCGTCGCCGGGGGCGTTCCCGGTATCTGCGCTCCCGGCGGACCCGTCGCTTGCGTTCTCCGACCCGTTCGCGCCGTCGGCGGCGTCGCCGGCGTTGCCGCGGTCGTCGTCGGACCCGTTCGTGTCGCCCCGGGCACCCGGCGGGCTCCCGTCGGTCCCGTTCTCGGCGCCCGCGCCGGCGCCTGTGGTTCGGTTCGCGTTCCCGCGGTCGTCGTTGAGTGGACCGGCGGCGCCCTCGCCGCGGTCCTCCCCGTCTTCGTCGTCGTTCGGCCCGGCGTCTGCGGGCGGACCGCCGGTTCCGTTGCCGGAGTTTCCCGGCGGGCCGGCGTCGCTCGGCGGCCCGGCGTTCTCAGGCGGGCCCGGGTCGCCGGCGAGTCCCTGTCCGGTATCGGCGCCGCCGATGCCACGCGCGGCCTCGGCGACCTCGCCACCGGACATCTCCGAGGCGTTCCGTCGCAGTTCGTCGATCGCGGAGGCGTTCACGCCGCGCTCGCGCAGCGTCTCCTCGGGGATCCCCTCGGCGGCCGCGGCGGTGGCGTTCAGGCGGCGTTCGAGCGTTCGGATCTGGGCGCCGATCTGTGCGAGCCTGGAGCGGTACTCGCCGCGGGTGATCTCGCCGGACTCGTACCGCTGGTCCAGCGTCTCGCGGCGCTCGCGGAGGTCCGAGAGCTGTCGGCGGACGTCCTCAGTCTCTCCGGCGACGACGGCCGCCTTCGAGGCGTTCGACTCCGCGTCGGCGAGGCGCCGATCGAGCGATCGCTGAGCGATCTCGCCCTCGACCTCCGCCCCCTGCACCCCCACGACGCCGGCGAACGTCGCCCCCGGCCGCTCACTCGACGACTCCTGTGCGAACGCGGCCGTCGCGGGAACCCCCGCCGCGACGAGCAGTGCGGCCATCAGGAGCACGGTGGTCCGACTCATGTCTTCGGCAACGGGGTCCACCCACTAATACCGTCCACTCGCTCGCCTCGGATTCACCCCGCTTAAGCGACGTTAAGTCGCCGCAGTCCGGCAGTTCTTCGCGGACCCGGGCGATCCGTCACTCGCCCGGTTCGTCGCCGCCGGGGTCCGTCTCCCCGGGGTGGGGTTCGTCGTCCGCGTCCGGGATGCGGAGAACGTTCTCGCGCCCGAGCCGGAAGCTCTCGATGTCACCCTCGTCGCGCAGGTCCCCCACGACCTGGCTGGTCCGGGCCGCGCTCCAGTCGAGCGCGTCGGTCACGTCCGCCTGTTTCATCCGCCCGCCGTTGTCCGTCACGAGCCGGAGCACCCGCTCGTGGGGGCTGAGGAGTTCGTCCGGTGGAGTCGTGGCGTCGGCGGCGGCGGCTCCCGCAGCGGATTCGTCGACCGCGACCCCCTCGGCGTCGTCGGCGTCCCCTTCGACGGACGCCGAGTCGTCCGCGTCCCGGGTCGAGCCGCCCGCACTCCGGTCGTCGTCCGCAGCGCCGTCCGTCGCCGCGGCGTCTCTCTCATCGCTCGCGAGCGACCCGAGGTCGTCGCCGGCGCCGATCGGGAGGTCCCCGCGGCGACGGAGGAGGACGGCGCCGGCGATGCCCGCCAGCACGACCGCCGCGGCCGCGAGGTAGACGGGACGAACCGGCAGCGCCGACGCCGGAGCGACCGTCACGCGGGGTTGGTCCGGCCCGAAGTTTCGTTCGCCGCGCCACGTCACGGCCGTCTCCGAGCGCTGGTCCGCCGGCGGCGACACCGAGCGGGCGTCGTACTCCTCGGGCCACGCGATCGTGAGAACGGTCCCCGAGTCGAGGTATAAGCCGGCTAACGCGTCGCCGGCGACGACGCGCTGCCCTTGGGTCGCGGCGAACCCCTCCCAGGTGAACGTGTAGGCGACGACGCCGTAGTCGGTGCTGGTCGGGAAGGGGTTGCGCTGGGCGGTCACCGAGAAGTTCGAGGCGGCCATCTCCCGTCCGGTGGCGTTCTCGGCGGCCGCGACGGTCGTTCCCATCCGACCTTCGAAGCGGGCGACGTACGCGGACGTGTTCTCGCGAATGTCAGCCTGGAGGCTCTCGAACGCCGCGGTCCTGTTCTCGTCGCTCAACTCGATCCGGTACGCGATACGCCACCGGGCGTCCCCGTCGGGAGCGATCTCCGCCCGGAGGACGACGGTGTCGGCGGCGATGTCGCCGGTCTGGGCGAACCCGTCGCCGAGGTCGGTCGGGGACGCGGCGGCGGAGTCGAGCGCGGCGGGAGGAGTGACAGCGGCGGACGGGGAAGCAGTGGCGGGGGAGAAACCGGCGCCGGACGCCGTCGCGGCCGCGAGCGCCGGGGTGACCCCGGCGAGCGCGAGGAGAAACGCGAGCGCGATGGCCGCGGCGGGGCGTCGCATACCCACTTCCACCGCCGGGGCGCCCAAAACGGTTTTCGTCGGCGGCGAGTCAACCGGGAGTATGCAACTCGACGTGGAGGATCTGCTGAAGATCGTGTTGCTGCTCGTGGTAGTCTGGCTCATCGTCGAGATCGTCACGGGGGTGCTCGGGTTCGCACTCGGACTGGTCGCCGGGCCGCTGAAGGGGGTCATCGGGATCGTCATCGTCGTGCTCATCGTCCTGTGGCTGACCGACAACCTCTGAGCGACGTGTACAGCGTCAACGTCCCCGTCCCCTGGGCGGTCCAGCGGCTCGCCGCGTCGCTGGAACCCGATCTCACCGAGTTCGCGTCGATCCGCGACCGACACACGCTCGTGGTGAAGCGCCTCGACGGCCGCGACCTGAACGACCTCCATCGGATCCGTGAGCGCCTCCGCCCCGCCCTCCGCGGCGTCGCGCCGTTCGAGGTTCGCGTGACCGGCGTCGACGCGTTCGAGGATCCCCCGTTGGGAGACGCACCGGTCGTCTACCTCGGGGTCGAGGCGGTGGCCGCGGGTACCGACGGAACCGGCGACGGCAGCGGCGTCGGCGACGGCGGGGCGGACCCGCTGCGGGCGATCCACGACCGGCTCGTCCGAGAGTTCGGCCCGGTCGAGGGACTGGAGCAGGCGGACTACGTGCCCCACGTCACGCTCGCGCGGGGGTGGGACGGGGTGAGCGACCCCGGAGATGCGATCGCGTATCTGCGCGATCGCGAGCTCGAGGACGTGCGCTGGACGGTCGACGAACTGGGCGTCTGGACGCGCGAGTACAAGGAGATCGCCGCGCGGGTGCCGCTTCGGGGGTGAGTCGGGGGCGAGCGTCCGTCCCCTTTTCAGCGCTCGGAGAGTCGCAGCGGCATCGGGTGACCGGGATGCATCGTCAGCGACCCGCGCAGATCCAGGTCGGGACCCTCGTACTCGAAGTCGAACGCGCGCCCGACCGTCGCGAGGATGAGCTTCGCCTCCAACAGCGAGAACTGCTTGCCGATGCAGTGGCGGGGGCCGGCGCCGAACGGGTAGTACGCGAATCGCGGGCGCTCACGGGCTCGATCGGGCGCCCAGCGGTCGGGGTCGAACGCCAGCGGGTCGTCGTACCACCGGTCGGAGCGGTGGATCACCCACTGCGGAAGCATGATCAGCGACCCCTCGGGGATCCGGTAGCCGGCGATCCGGGTATCGACCTTCGACTCGCGGAACAGCGTGTAGACGGGCGGGTACAGCCGCATCGCCTCCGAGAGCACGCGGTCGGTGAACTCGAGCCCGCGCACGTCCTCGGCCGTCGGAGCGCCGTCGAGGGCGTCGACCTCGCGCCGGAAGCGCGCCTTCGCATCGGGGTGTTGCGAGAGGAGGTAGAAGGTGTACGTGAGCGCGAGCGCGGTCGTGTCGTGGCCCGCCAGCAACATCGTCATCAACTCGTCGCGCAGGTCCTGATCGCTCTGCTCACCCCGGTTGTGCGCGCGAAGCAGGATGGAGAGGAGGTCCATCGGCATCGGCGAGTCGACGGCGTCGCCGGCGGGGTCGGGGGCGGTCTCCTCGGTGCCGCGCCGGCGCGCGACGAGGTCGTCGATGACCCCCTCCAGCGTCGCGACGGCGTCGTGGAACTGGCGGTTCTCCCGGGTGGGCGCCCAGTCGGGGATCACCGCGCGCATCGGATCCGGCTCGAACCGCTGGCCGAGCGGCTCGAGGTTCTCCTGGACGGTTCGAACCCGCTCTTCGGTGATGTCGGTGCCGAACATCGCGGTGACGATGACCCGGACGGTGAGCCGGGCGAGCTCGAGCTGTACGTCGACCCGGTCGCCGTCGCTCCAGCCGGCCATCGCCTCCTCCGTGTGGCCGACGATCGCGTCGTCGAGGCCCGCGATACGGCGCGCGTGGAAGGCGGGATTGGCGAGGTCGCGCTGGCGTTGCCACCGGTCGCCCCCGCTCATGAGGAGGCCGTCGCCGAGCAGGTCGTCGACGGCGTCGTCGAGGGCCGGCTTGCCGAACGCCGCCCACTCGGAGACGAGCACGCGCTCGACGTCGCGGGGGTTCGTGAGCATGTACGTCTCCCGCGGACCCAGATCGAGGCGGACGACGTCGCCGTACGCGTCGGCGACGGCGGTCATGAACGCGAACGGGTCCCGGGCGTACCGCCGGCCGTTGCCGAGCAGGGGTTCGCCGCGGGGACCCGGGGGTCGTGTACTCATGAAGGGAGACACGGCTGCGAGCCGGAAATACCCTCGGGCGAGCGCGGGCGCGCGTGCGAGGCAGTGTCTCCGGCCATTCGTGTTCCGGCTCCGTGGGGACGTACGCCGTTCACGAGACCTGCGGTGTCGTGAGCACACAGATCGCGCAGCGATTTGTGAACGCCGTTCTGCCGAGGTCCCCCTCCGCGAGACTCGCTCCGCTCGTCTCGCGTGCCCTCGTTCGTGGTTCGAGACGGCGAAGCCGTCTCGTCATTACCAGACGCCGGAGACGTCTGGTCAGCAGTCAGATCCGTCGGACCTGACGGCATCACGAAAGGCGCGTCGCGCCTTTCGAACGACTCCGCTCACGAGGACTTCGGCCGACCTCGGCTTAATCGTCGGCCGCCGCCAACGCCTCCGTCTCCTCGTCTTCGCCCGCCTGCCGCGCCCACAGGGCCGCGTAGTCGCCGTCGGCGGCGACGAGGTCGTCGTGGGTGCCCTGCTCGGCGACGCGGCCCTCCTCCATGACGACGACGCGGTCGGCGTCGCGGATGGTCGACAGCCGATGGGCGATGACGAACGCGGTCCGGTCGGCGATGAGCCGGCGGAGGCTGCGCTGGATCAGCTCCTCCGTCTCCGTGTCGACGTCCGAGGTCGCCTCGTCGAGAACGATGATCTCCGGGTCGTTCAGCAGGGCGCGCGCGATGGCGATGCGCTGGCGTTGGCCGCCGGAGAGCTTCACACCGCGCTCGCCGATCTGGGTGTCGTAGCCGTGCGGGAGGTCCGTGATGAACTCGTGGGCCTCCGCTGCCTTCGCCGCCTCGACGATGCGTTCGCTCGGGCCGGCGTCGTCGGCGGTGTCGGTGCCGCCGACGTCCGTGCCGGTCTCGGCGTCGCCGTCGGCGGCCTCGCTGCCCTCGTCCAGCGCCGAGAGGTCGCCGTAACCGATGTTCTCGGCGGCGGTCCCCGAGAACATGTAGGGGTTCTGCTCGACGATGCCGACGTGCTCGCGGAGCTCCGTGAGGTCGTACTCGCGCACGTCGACGCCGTCGACCTCGACGGCGCCCGAATCCACGTCGTAAAAGCGGGGAATGAGCTTGAGAAGGGTCGACTTCCCGGCGCCGGTGGTGCCCGCGAGGCCGACTGTCTCGCCCGGCTCCACGTCCAGATCGATGCCGGAGATGACCTCCTCGTCGTCGGTGTAGCCGAACCGCACCTCGTCGAAGGTGACCCGGCCCTCGACCGACTGGGGGACGTAGGGGTTCTCGGGCGAGGTCACTTCGGGATCGTAGCCGAGCAGGCCGAACACGCGCTCGGCGCTGGACTTGGCGAGCTGGTACTTGTTCGCGGTCTTGCCGACGCGGCGCATCGGGGAGTACAGCCGGCGCAGCAGGAGGAAGAACAGCGCGACCGAGCCGGCGGTGAGCGTCGCGGGGTCGGTGTTGCCGAGGCCGTGGCGGATGATGTCGCTGCCGGCGATCCAGAGGATGGCGACGAAGACGACGCCGGTGAGCAGTCGGAGCCCAGAGAAGAACGCCCGGCGGGCGCGGATCGCCTCCACCTTCTCGTCGTGGTAGCGCTCGCTTTGGGCGGCGACGCGGTCGAACTCGAAGTCGTGGCGGTTGAACGCCTTGATCACGCGGGCGCCGCCGATGTTGTTCTCCAGCCGGGAGTTGAGACGCGAGACCGTCTCGCGGATGCCGCGATACTTCGGCTCGATCCACGTGAGGAAGCGACTGGAGGCGAGACCGATGATCGGCACCGGCGCCAGCGCCACGAGCGCGAGCTTCGGCGAGTAGGTGTACATGATCGCCGCGATGCCCCCGACGGTCGCGACGACGCGGATCCCCTGTCGTATCTCCGTGTTGAGGAACTGCTCCAGGCGGTTCACGTCCTGGTTGAGCACCGACATCATCGCGCCGGTCTGGTGGTCCGCGAAGAAGCCCAGCGAGAGGTGCTGCATGTGGTCGTACGTGTCGTTCCGGAGGTCCCGTTGCACCTTCTGGGCCGTCGACTGGAACAGGTACCGCGAGGCGAACCGCGTCACCGATCGGATCAGGTACGCCAGCGCCGCGATGACGACGAGGCGCTGGAGGAACGCTAACCGTGCGGCGTCGCCCGCGATGGTGCCGCCCGGCAGCAGGCCCGCCTGCGCGAGCAGCCCCGGCTCGCCGCTCCCGAGGATGACGCGGTCGATGGCCGCCGCGACCAACAGCGAGGGGAGCAGCCGGGCGAGCCGGGTGGTGATCGCCGCCACCAGCCCCACCGACAGCCGAGGCCAGTACGGCACGCAGTACCGGAGCAAGCCCGTCATCGGATTGCCGTCCACGGACTCGCGTATCGAGGAGAAGTCGCCGTGGTCGTCTTCCGCGTCGCTCATTACGAATCGAAACACGCCGCCGATACAAAGGCCCACGGGAGTCGGAACGTCGACAGGACGGCCGGGAGGTCGGCACGCGACCCGTCTCAGCCGTCGTCGAGCAGGCGCGTCTGGTCGACGGGAACCGCCGTGAGTCCGCCCGCGTTCGTGCCGTTGTTGGAGTAGGCGTACAACACGACGCCCGCCTCCACGTCGACGGCGCGCTTGAGCGTCCCGCTGAAGTCGTCGTCGCGGAAGCGCGCGCCGACGAGCTTCGAGAGCGGGTTCTCGTCGCCGTTCTCGCTCTCCTCGCCGGCGCTCGCGTCGTCGCGCTCGGCGGTTCCGGGGACCGGCTCGAACGTCGGGCGGTCGTCGGCGCCGGCTGCGTCGGCGTCCCCGTCGATGTCGTCGTCGCTCATGTCCGTGTCGCGGTCGAACAGTCCCATGTTCCGGGGTCGCCGCGTCGTGTGAAAAGCGTGATGTGATCCCGTCGGCGCGCCCGACCTACCGATTCAGCGTGTGGATCGCCTGCCCCATCGCGTTCTCGGCGGCCTCCATGGTCGCCTCCGCCAGCGTGGGGTGGGTGTGGATCGTCGCGGCCACGTCCTCGAGCGTCGCACCCATCTCGACGGCGAGCGCGAGCTCGGCGATCAGCTCGGAGGCGTCGGGGCCGACGATCTGTCCGCCGAGCACGAAGCCGGTCTCCTCGTCGGCGACGATCCGGACGAAGCCCTCGGTGTGGCCGGTGGTGAGCGCGCGCCCGGAGGCGTTGAACGGCATCTGGCCGACGGCGGGTTCGAATCCCTCCTCGGCGGCCTCGTCCTCGGTGAGTCCGACGGTCGCGATCTCCGGCTCGGTGAAGACGGCCGCGGGCACGGCCTGGTGGTCGAGCGCGGCGGGCTCGCCGGCCGCGACCGCCGCGGCGACGATCCCCTCCGCGCTGGCCTTGTGCGCGAGCATCGGCTCGCCGGCCACGTCGCCGACGGCGAGGATCGAGTCCACGTCGGTCCTGGCCTGATGGTCCGTCTCGAGGAACCCGGCGTCGTTCGGTTCGAGCCCGGCGTTCTCCAGTTCGAGCGTGTCGGTCACCGGCGAGCGCCCGACGGCGACGAGCACCTGATCGCCGAGGTACTCGGCCTCCTCGCCGTCCTCCGTCTCGGTCGTGACGGCGACGCCGCCCTCGGCGGTCTCCTCCCAGCCGCTGGCGCCCTCGCCGAAGTGGAACTCGACCCCCAACTCCTCGGCACGGTTGCGGACGATCCGCCGGATGTCCCCCTCGTACCCGGGAAGCACGTCGTCGAGCATCTCGACGACCGTCACGTCGGTCCCGAGCTTCGCGAGCATCGTCGACAGCTCCATCCCGATGTAGCCGGCGCCGACGACGACGAGACTGTCCGGGAGCGACTCCATCCCCAACACGTCGCGCGAGGAGAGCACGCGTTCGCCGTCGAACTCGAAGCCGGGGATCTGGATCGGCCGCGACCCGGTGGCGACGATCGCGTGCTCGAACTCGATGGACTCGCTGCCCTGTCCGGCCCCCTCGTGAGCGACGCGGACCTTGTGCTCGTTGGCGAACGTCGCCGTCCCCTCGACGAGGTTGACGCCGTTGGCCTTGCAGAGCTTCTCGACGCCGCCGGTGAGGCGGTCGACGACGCCGCTCTTCCAGCGCTGCATGCGCTCCACGTCGACGGCGGGGTCGGCGTAGATCCCCAGTTCCTCGGCGTTGCCCGCCTCGTGAGCGACGCTCGCGCCGTGGATGAACGCCTTCGACGGGATGCAGCCGTGGTTGAGGCAGACGCCCCCGTAGGCGTCCTTCTCGATGAGGGTCGTGTCGAGCCCCAGCTGTGCCGCGCGGATCGCGGCGACGTAGCCCCCGGGACCGGCCCCGATGACGGCGACGTCCGTTCCGGTCGAGATGTCTCCGACGACCATTACGCGGGTCTTGCGAACCCCGGATGATAAACTGGCAGGAATTGCGGCCGCGGCGACGCTACTTCGGGTGGAGCCGATCCATCGCGGTCCGCACGTCGTCACGGTCGCCGATGACGGTGACCCGGTCCCCTCGCTGCAGGGTGTACTCCTGATCGGGCACGCGCGTCTCCCCGTCGCGGGCGACGAGCGCGATCAGACTGTTCCCGGGGAGCTCCGACCCCAGCTCGCCGACCGTCTTGCCGTCGGTGTCCTCGGAGGTGATCTCGATCTCCTGGACGTCGCCCGAGCGGCCGATCTCGCCCATCCAGTTCGCGAGCGCGGGGCGCTCGATGTAGTTGTCGAGGGCCTGTGCGGTCGCGAACACCGAGGAAACGGTGCGCACGCCGAGCTCCTCGAACGCGTCGACGTTGTCCGGGTTGTTCACCCGTGCGAGGACGGTCTCGGGGGAGAACTTCGACTCGGCCAGCTGGGCGACCAGCAGGTTCACGTCGTCGTCCCCCGTGGCGGCGACGACGATGCGGGCGTTCTCCCCGCCCGCCGACCGGAGCACCTCCGTGTCGGTGCCGTCGCCGATGTGGACCGCGTGGCCCTCGTTTCTGGCGATCTCTACCACGTCCTCGTCGTTCTCGATGAGGACCACGTCTTCGCCGCGGTCCTCGAGGCGGTCGGCGAGCGTCCGGCCCACCGTCCCGCCCCCGATGATGAGTACTCTCATTGGAATCACGTCGAGCTTCTCCGCGATCTGTCTGGCGAACCCGCCCTCGAGAACCACCGTCGCCATGATGACGAGGAAGACGGTCCCCACGAGCGCGTTCGCCGCCGCCGTCATCTCCGCGTTCGCCAGCTCGACGGCGAACAGCGTGGCGACGGACGCCGGGATGATACCACGCGGGCCGACCAGCGACATGAAGATCCGCTCGTTGCGCTCGAAGCTGTCCCCGATCGTCGACAGCATGACCAGCGCCGGCCGAATGACGAACATCACCGCCGCGACGACCGCGACGCCACCGAGCCCGAGCCGGATCAGGTTCTCGAACTCCAACAGCGCCGCAAGCGAGATGAACACGAACGAGAGCACGAGCAGGGTGATGTCGCCCTTGAAGTCCGTGATCTGTTCCTCGTACGGGATGTCCGCGTTTCCGAGCAGGATGCCGGCGACGGCGACGGCCGCGATCCCCGCCTCCGTGCGAACGAGGTTCGCCTCGCCGTAGGCGACGAGCGCGCCGGCCAGCATGAGCAGCCGCGCGTTCCGCGGGGCGTTCCCCGGCGAGAGGTCGATGTACCGGAGCGCGTAGTAGACGATCGCGGCGACGACCGCGCCGACGACCACCCCGACGCCGAGCCGTTCGGCGAACAGCGCGACCATCTCGACGGGATCGGTCGTGTCGGAGACGATCGCCTCGAAGATGACCACCGCGAGGATCGCGGCGGTCACGTCGTTGACGATCCCCTCGGTGTCGAGCGCGGTGGCGACGCGGTCGCGTACCGGAACGACCTCCAGGATCGGCGCGATCACCGTCGGGCCGGTCGCCACGAGCAGCGCCCCGATGAGCGCCGCCACGAGCCACTCCAGCCCTAGCGCGAACCGGACGACCGCGGTCGTGCTGACGAACGCGATCGCGGCGCCGACCGTAACCAGGCGGATCGACGCCACCGGCGCCTGCTGGAGCTCGTCGATCTTGAGGTGGAACGCCCCCTCGAAGACGATGATCGCGACCGAAAGGCCGACGATGGTCGACAGTCCGGTCAGACCGAACGTCTGCTGAGTGATGATACCCAGCCCCTCCGGGCCGAGAGCGATCCCCGCCGCGATGAGGAAGATGATGCTCGGGAGTTGGAACCGGTCCGAGAGCAGTTGCGCGGCCACCCCGACGGCGATGATGACGGCGACGACTGCGATCAGTTGTCCGGCGCCTGCCGACATCTCCTCACCTCCATGGGTCGTGGTCGGGTGGCGCGGATAAAAAGGCGGCTACTGCGGAGAGGTAGGCGGGGTCGGCGTACAGAGCTGACGGATTCCGTTCCGATGGAACCACCACGATCCGATCGGCGTGTGGCGGATGTCGCCGTCGATCACGACTCCGCGTACATGCTCCCGATGTCGTCGGCGTACCGCTCGAGGATGTTGCGTCGCTTCTTCTTCATCGTGGGGGTGAGCAGGTCGTTCTCCTCCGAGAACTCCTCGGCGACGACCCGGAACTGCTTGATCGTCTCGTGGGCCTCGAAGTCCTCGTTGACGCGGTCGACCTCCGTCCGGACGAGTTCCCGTACTCGATCGTCGCGACACAGCGCGTCGTCGTCGTCGGGAAGATCGTGCCCCTGCGTGTCGCCCCACTCGCGTACGGCGGGGATGTTCAGGACGACGATCGCGGAGACGAACTTCCTCGAGTCGCCGATCACCATCGCCTGCTCGACGTACTCGGAGGCGGCGAAGGAGTCCTCGATGGCCCCCGGCGGGACGTACTTGCCCGTCGAGAGCTTCATGAGCTGCTTGGCGCGCTCGCGGAAGGCGATGTACCCGTCCTCGCGGATCGCGACCACGTCGCCCGTACGGAACCACCGCTCGCCGTCGATCTCGACGAACGCCGCCTCGGTCGCCTCCGGGAGGTTCCGGTAGCCCCGGAAGACGTTCGGTCCGCGAACGAGCAGCTCGCCCACCTCGCCGTCGTCACCGTCGATCGCACCGACCTCGTCGTCGACGCGGACGTCCACGTCGGAAACGGGCGGCCCGATGGTGCCGACTTTCGGCTCTTCCGGAGGGTTCACGGCGACGACCGGCGCCGTCTCGGTGAGCCCGTATCCCTCCAGGATGGGGACGCCCATCCCGTGGTACAGCTCGCAGAGATCCGCCGACAGCGACCCGCCGCCGGAGATGAAGAAGTCGACGTTGCCGCCGAGCGCCTCCTTCACGTTCGAGAAGACGAGGCGGTCGGCCACCGCATAGCGGGTCCGCAGGGCGACGCCGGGGTCGTCGGCGCGGTGGTGCTCGCGGCCGACGGCGGTTGCCCAGTTGAAGATCCGCTCTTTCACGCTCGACTCGGCCGCCTGCTCGCGGATCGCGGCGTACAGCTTCTCGTAGACGCGGGGGACGCTCGTCGCCGTCGACGGGCGAACGAGCCCGAAGTCCTCCCGGAGCGTGTCTGGCGACTCGGCGTACGCCACGGTCGCGCCCGCCGCGTACATCATGAAGTGCCCGGCGAGGCGCTCGAACACGTGCGCGAGGGGGAGAAACGACAGGGTGACGCTCTCCTCGTCGACGACCGGGACGTCGGCCGGTTTGTCCGGACGGTCGCCGAACCGTCGCATGCACTGGTCGACGTTGGCGAGGAAGTTTCGGTGAGTGAGTTCGGCGCCCTTCGGGGTGCCGGTGGTGCCCGAGGTGTAGATGAGGCTCGCGAGGTCGTCGAGGTCGCGGTCGATCACCCAGCCGTCGCCGGGGTCGACCGCGGCGCCGAGGTCGTGGACCTCCCCGAGCGTGTACACGTCGTCACGCTCGTGTGCCTCGCCGTCGACGAGGACGACGAACTCCAGATCGAGGTCGTCCTCGACGGCGAGCACGCGCTCCAGCAGGTCGCGGTTCTCGACGACGACGCCGGAGGCGCCGGGGTCGTCGAGGAGGTGTCGAACCTGATCGGTCGACGACGACTCGTACACCGTCGTGACGACCGCGCCCGCGCCGAGCAGGGCGAAGTCGCTGTGGGCCCACTCCATGCGCGTGTTCGAGAAGATCCCGACGCGGTCGCCCGCGGCGACGCCGAGTTCGCGGAAGCCCGCCGAGAGCCGACGTACGAGGTCACGCATCTCGGCGTACGTGAGGTCCGCGAAATCGCCGTCGGGGGCGGCGTCGACGACGCCCGCGCGGACGAGCGTCCGATCGTACACCCCGCCCTTGTACCGCTGTGCCACCCGGTCGGCGTGCTCGCGGGCGCTCGCGTCGAACGTCGCCGCCAGCGAGTCCCGGGTGACCCCGGGGTCGTACTCGCGTTCCGCCTGGCGCAGATCCATGTCACTCCCTGTCGCTCCACCGGTAATAAGTCGGTCCCCTCGCGACGCCCGTTGTTCGGCGTTGTTTCTCCCCGTCGTCACGCAGTCGTCCGGTAGTCGCGACGGTCGTCCGGCAGCGCAGTCGCGGCAGCCATCCCACCGTCGACGAGCCCGAGCGCGGGTCTCAGATCGTCTCGTTCCGGTTCTCCATGTAATCGAGGTAGCCGAGCACGCCGCGAGTGTTCATCCGCTGTTCCTCTCGGGCCTTCCGCTCGCCCCACACGTCGATGAGGTCCCGGGGCGCGTGTTCGGCGAAGTGGTCGAGGACGGCCTCGTCGTCGTCCAGCACTTCGCGCCGCTGACGCACCGCCTCGACCCACTCGGCGAGCGTGCGCTTGTAGCCGGCGAGCATGTCGTCCTCGAACTCGCGGGGGCCGAAGTGGCCGAAACAGAGGTATCGCGGGTCGAGGTCGCGGATCATGTCGGCGTCGTCCTGACAGCCGTGGAGGTCGAACTGCGACGGGGGGGAGGTCTGCTCGATGGTGTCCAGTTGCGGGACGTAGATGCCGGTGGCGTCGGCGGTGAACACCACGTCGTCGCCGCGGTCGTGGAAGACGACCTGGTGGGGAGCGTGGCCCGGCGCGTGGTGGACGTCCAGGTCTCGGTCGCCCAGGTCGATCGTCTCGCCGCCCGAGAGCGACTCGATCCGCTCTTCGGGGATCGGTTCCGGTTCGACGTAGAACTGCCACTGGTCGCCGACGGCGGCCTTCGTGCCCTCGACGAGTCGCTCCGGGTCGACGAGGTGCTCCACGCCGGTCTCGTGGATCATCACCGTCGCGTCCGGGTAGCGCTCCGCGAGAAAGCCGGCACCGCCGGCGTGGTCGAGGTGGACGTGTGTGGGGAGGATGAACTCGGGCGTCATCCCGATCTCGTCGAGCGCGTCGAAGAGGAACTCGCGGTTGTTCCCGAGTCCGGTGTCGATCACCGCAGGGCGCTCGGCGTCGAGGAGGTACACCGAGCCGTAGTTCGCGGTGTCGTACATATCGGTATCGAGATAGTATAGGTCCGTACACTCGGGAACGGGGGCGTACTCGCCGGGATCGATCTCCGTGGCCATATCCGAACCCGCGTCGGTCGATACCAAAAGGATTCGGGAGCCGCCGGAGCGAGCCGCTCCGTCCGAACGAGCCTGGGGCTGGTGAGACGTGACACGCGGAGGGCGGGGCGGGGGAATGCTGGGTCGCGACCGGCGAGAGACGGCGGCGGTTCAGCGCGACCCGGAGCGGCCGACTCAGGCGTTCACGTCGGGGCCGTCGTCGACGAACCGGACCGTGAAGCGCTCGTAGCCGCCGTAGGCGGTTTCGAGGGACCCGAGCCACCAGTTCCACCGTTCGACCAGGTCGTGGTCGTCGGGCGCATCCGCCAGGTTCTCGATGACGTCCTCCACGGTGAGCTCGTGGCCGCGGTCCGCCTCGATCGCGCCGGAGTCGGCCAGGTCCCGTGCCTGACGGGCGACGGTCCGGCGGGTCGCCTCGGTCCCCCCGAACTCGCGCTCGAGGGCCGCCGTGAGTTCTCTGCTGTCCACACCGTCGGTTGGGGGTCCATCGGTTTTAGTTAGTCGGGTGCGTGTCAGACGGTCGCACGACCGCCGTCGGACGGTAGGCGGGTGACTACCGTCGGTCGCGGCGGTACTCCGGCCCGGTCGCTGGCGAGCACGAGAGCGGCTGAGGGGAGTAAGCCCCCTTCTGTTCGGCCCGACATTCGGCTGAGCGTCCGCGTCGGTCGCGGGGCGCGTGCCCCGGTCGCTCGCGCGGGACGCGAGCACCCGGACTACCATCGGGGCGGCCGCCGCGCGGCGGCCGTCCGTCGACGCGGGCTTGCACCGGCGAGGATTCGCCGTTCCATCCGTTCCCGCCCGTCTCGCGGCGAGGCCGCGGCCCTCGGTGGGTCAACTCCCTCCCCTCTCGGGTCGGTTCGCGCGTCCGCGACGGAGCCGCGGACGCCGGCGGCGACCGAGCGGTCGCCGCGCGCACCTCATGGGTCGGGGCGGGGGGTCTCGTTGCTGTTCCAGAGCCAGTCGTCTCCGACTCCGGGCTTGCGCCCGGTCGCCCGTCCGGGGGTGGGGGGACTTTCCTCATGCGCCGTCGCCGCGAGGGTCGGGCACACGGGGGTCGGGCTCCCTCTGCCGGTTCGAGGTAGGCCGTTCCCCGGGATAAAGCGTTCGGGGGCGCGACGGGCGCGCGTGAGGCGGCCGCGATCGGTCGGCTCGCCGCCGCTCCGAAGATAGCGTGGGAGTAACTCGCACGAAGAGGGAAGACTTCAAGTCGGCACGGCCCCCAGCAGTGGTATGTCCGAAGCGAAGGCCGTGCGGCTCACCTACGAGGACGGTGCACGCGCGGTCGAACTCGCTCGGGAGTCGGTCGAAGCGTTCGTCCTCCAGGGCCAGCGTGAACAGCCCGGGAGTATGCGCGACGCGTTCTACGCCAGGACGGGCGCGTTCGTCCGGCTCCAGTCCACCCGCGGCCGCGGGCGGATGCGAGGCTGTGCCGGGTCGTATCGAGGGAAAGACCAGCTCGGTCACGCCATCGTCGAGGCGGCGATCAAGGCGGCCTCCGACGACACCGGCGGCTCCGAACTGGAGCCGAAGGAGCTCGACTCCGTGGTCGTCTCCGCGTGTGTCGTCTCCGGCGTCACGCTCACCAACGACCCCGTGGAGGACCTCGAGCTCGGCCGCCACGGCGTCGCAATCGACCACAACGGCAAGCACGGCTGGCTGTACCCGACGATCCCGGTCGAGAACGACTGGAGCAAGGAACGGTTCCTCTCGCGTGTCTGCCGTAAGGCCGGCCTCTCGCCGATGGCATGGCAGGACGACGACACGATGGTGACGCTCATCGACGGCCAGGTGTTCCGCGAGCGCGAGGACGGCGGCTCCGTCGAACAGCTGTAAGCGCCCCCCGACAGACGGGCTTCTCCGCCGAACAGAATCCGCGAGCGGTGCCGCTCAGTCTCGCTCAGCAGCCGGCCTCGGCGGGGTCGTCTCCCGCCACGGCCGCCTCCTCGAACTCTGTCTCGAACGGCGTCGACTCGCCGCGGACGTGGTCGACACGAAGCGGGAGCCCGGTCGGGTCGACCGACGACGTGAGGCTGTACGCGACCGGTCCCGCCGTACCGTCGCACGGGTCGGGCCACCCCCGTTTCTCGACGGCGACGGTCACCCCGTAGTACAGTCCCTCGGGGCCGCGTACCAACTCGCTGGTGAGCCGCTCGCACGACGGATCGAACGACGGGAGTTGGCCACGGAGTCGGAGGGCGGGACCGCTCTCGGCCGCTCCGGACGGTGGGGGGTCGACGGTCAGGCGAACCGCGTGGCCGTCGCAGTCGAACGCCGACGGGGCTGGGTCGGTGTCGGCGGTGAACGCGTGATCGAGCGAGGACGGCGAGTGGAACCCACAGCCGGCGACGGCGGCGGTCGCGCTCGCCGCGAGGCCGGCCGCGCCGGTCCGAAGCAGGTCGCGTCTGGAGGGCATCGCCGGACCGAGCCGCGGTCGTGGTAAACGTCTTGTGCCCCCGCTGACTCGACGATGGCTCGAGTCGGTCCGGCTACTCCCCGCCGAACCCGACCGCCGTCGCGTCCGCCAGCGCCCGCCCCGCCGCGTCGTCGATGTCGAACTCCCGAACGACCTCGCCGTCGCGGATCAGCGGTTCCATGAGCGACTCGCCGCCGTCGGGGCCCTCGCGCCCGCGGAGACCGACGTGGTGGCCCCCGTCGGGCGTGCGGTACACCTCCTTCACGCCAGAGAGCTTCCCGCGCTTGGCCGCCGGTTCGCCGTCGACCTCGACGATGTCGAGCGCGAAGTCGACGGGGTCTGCGTTGGAGACGTAGCCGCCGACGCCGAACCCGTCGGCGACGTCCCGGAGGCTCCGGAGTTCGGTCGGCCCGAGTCCACCCGAGAGGAACACGTCGACGTCGGGGTAGCCGCGGGCGTCGAGCTCCCACTGCACCTCGCGGACGATGTGGCGGAAGTCGCCCCGGCGGGAGCCGGTGGTGTCGAGGCGGACGCCGTCGAGGCGGTCGCCGAGCGTCTCGACCGCCCGGAGCACCTCCTCCTTCTCGTCGGAGAAGGTGTCACACAGCGCGATCCGCGGCACCGACTCGGGGACGGCCTCGTCGAAGGCGCGCCAGGCGTCCGCCTGGTTGCCGCGGCCGAAGCAGATGAGCAGCGCGTGGGGCATCGTCCCCGACGGCTCGCGACCGAGCGTCTCGCCGGCGGCGACGTGCGAGAAGCCGTCGAAGCCGCCGACGAGCGCGCTGCGCTCGACCATCGCGGCGATCGAGGGGTGGACGTGACGCGCGCCGAAGGAGAGCACGTTCGACTCGGGCGCCGCGCGGCGACACTCCAGCGCCGCCGTGGCGACGCCGGAGGCGTGCGAGAGGAAGCCGAGCAGCGAGGTCTCCAGCGCCGCGAACTCCAGGTACGTCCCCTCGATGCGGAGCACCGGACCGCCGTCGAACAGCGTTCCCTCGGGGAGCGCGTCCGCGTCGACCGCATGCCCGGCCAACAGCGCGGCAGCGTCCTTCACACCCGCGAACAGTTCGAAGTCGCCGTCGGGGAACTGGTCGGCGGTCACCTCGGCGACGACCGTCGGGTTCCGGTCGGCGTGGCGCAGCGTCTCGACGGTCCGATCGAAGTACGCGTCCGTCGCCGACCCGTCGCGGACGGCGTCGGCCCCGACGATGTCGAACGCGGGGGGCGAGGAGGTCATGTCCCCGGATTCGCCGGGACGACGCAAAAAGTCACGCCATCCGCGGATCGACGTCGGAGCCGCCGCGGTCAGCGGCGCCGCCGAGCCGACAGTCCCGCGATCGCCACCGCGACGGCCGCGACCCCGAACCCGAACCCGGCGCCGCCGACCTCGGTCGTGTCGGACGTGTCGTCGCCGCCCGCGCCGTTGTCCCCGCTGTCGCCGCCGGCCTCACCGGCGGCAGTGTCCGTTGCTGTGGCCGTCGCGTCGGTTCCGCTCTCGGTTTCGTCGGCCCCCGTTTCGGCGGGGTCCATCGTCGGACGGATGTCCCGCACGTCGTCGACGGTTGGGCCGTTCACGATCGTGACCCGCTCGCCGTCGAGTCTGACGAGGAACGCGTCGGCGAAGGGGCCGTCGGGGACGACGTAGTACCCTTCGTCGGTCTCGCGGACGTCGTGGGCCTCGAGCATCCGGAGGTACGTGTCGTGGAACTCCCGCGCGTCGGCCTCGGTGTCCCACTCGGTGATCCACACGTAGCCGTACTCGGCGTCGTCACCCTCGCCGTTTCGGTACGGGAACAGCCGGTCGTTGGCCCATCCGTTCGAGGGCTCGGCGTCGTAGTTGTACGTGTCGTACGGGTCGCTCGTCTGGAACAGGCTGTTCGAGTCGATCGTGTCGGCTTGGTACTCCCGTGCCTGATACCAGAACATCGCGTAGATCGACGCCTCGCCCACGGTGTCGGAGCCGTTCTGGCCGAGCCGCGGGTTGTCGCGCGGGAACGTGCTCCAGCCGTTCGTCCCCTCGTCGGTGAACTCGATGGGCCGCGGCGTCGCGTCGGTCCGGTGGATGACCTGCTTCGAGGAGACCGGCGGGTTCCGGAACCGCTCGTCGAAGGCGTCCCAGCCTCCCTCCTCGATGATCTCGTTCACGTACACCGGCCCGTCGGAGTAGGGGTTGAGCAGCGTCAACAGGACGCCGAGGTTGGGGCCCCCACCGCCGCCCCCGCCGCCACCGCTCGCTTGCGGCGTGTCGACGCACTCCCACTCGGCGCCGCAGCGCCGGGCGTAGTTGGTCTCGATGTAGTTCGCCTCCCCCTCGACGACGCCGTCGATCGCGAGGTCTCCGTCCTGAGTGGAGGCGCGGTACGTCTCGTTCGTCAGGTCGTAGCGCTGGTCCTGCAGGGCGTGGACCAGCTCGTGGACCAGCGTCGCGTTGTCGATCGTCGGCGAGTCCGGCGAGTCGGTGACGATCGTGATCTCGTCGCGTGTCGGCGAGTAGAAGCCGAGCACCGACGACCCGGTGGTCTGGCCGATCGCGTCGCCGGAGCCGGTCGACTCGCCGACGATGAACAGCCCCTCCCACACCTGATCGTTCCAGCGGTTGAACTCGGTTCGGGACGCATCGCCGCTGCCGCCGCCCGAACTCCGGTTGCGGTACTCCTCGCGGGTGATGATCGACACCGGAACGTCGGAGTCGAACTCCGCCTCGCGGAGGTACTCGACGCGGGCCATCGCGCGGGACACGTACGCGTCGAGTTCCTCGTCGCTCAACCCGTCGGACTGATCGACGTCGATACTCTCGTTGTGCCAGTAGCCGCCCTCCCACCCGATCACGTCGGACTCGGGGTCCGGCCGGGCTTCCTGTTGAGACGCGGTCGCGCTCCCGTCCGCGAGCCGGTCGGTCCCCGCGTCCGCGGCGGGGGACGCCGCCGCAGCGAGCGGCGGCGCCGCGGCGGTACACACGAGCGCGAGCGCGAGCACGAGGGCGCCGAGTCGCGAGAGCGGATGCGGGGCCGATCGTCGCATATCCCCGCATTGGTCCGGGGGTAGAAGTACCTTGTCCGAACCACAACCGCCACGTCGTCCGTTCGACCGCGAGTTCATGGGCTCGGAGTCCGCACCGCGACACGAACGGACCGCTGCGCCGGAGCACACACGACCACGTCGACCGCGACGGAGCGCCCGCCGATCGGTTTTGTGATCCCGGTCCGAAGCGTCGGCCATGGTCTCAGATCAGGACGCGTTCGACTCCTCCCGAACCGCCGTCGTCGTCGTCGACATGCAGAACGGGTTCTGTCACCCCGACGGGAGCCTCTACGCCGAGCCCAGCGCGGCGGCCATCGATCCCGTCCGGACGCTCGTCGAGCGCGCGAGCGACGCCGGCGCGCGCGTCGTCTACACCCGAGACGTCCACCCGTCCGAACAGTTCGAGGACACCCATTACTACGACGAGTTCGACCGCTGGGGCGAACACGTCGTCGAGGGGAGTTGGGACGCGGAACTCGTCGAGGACCTCCCGACGAGGGACGCGGATCACGTCGTCGAGAAACACACCTACGACGCGTTCCACGACACCGAGTTGGAGGGGTGGCTCGACGCCCGCGGCGTCGACGACCTGCTGATCTGTGGAACGCTCGCGAACGTCTGCGTCCTTCACACCGCCGGCTCCGCGGGGCTGCGCGATTACCGGCCGGTCGTCGTCGAGGACGCGCTCGGGTACATCACCGAGGACCACCGCGAGTACGCCGTCGACCACGCCGACTGGCTGTTCGGCGAGACCGCGACGCTGGCGGACGTGACGTTCGTGTAGGATCGGCGAACGCCCGACCGCCGCCGTCGATGACGGCGACGGCCCGTCTCCCGCGTTACTCCTCGGTCGTGGGTTCGTCCCGGTTCTCGGGGAACAGCGTCTCGGGGTCCGACAGCGAGAACACGACGCGCTCGGAGTCGTCGAGCGGGCGGAGGTACGCGCGGAGTTCGCCCGCGGCATCGGCGCGTTCCAGCATCGGTTCGGCCTGCTCCTCGGCGTAGTACAGCGGGAACGCGACCGCCTCGCCGGCGGTCTCGGCTTTCATCACGACGACGAGGAACACCACATCCGACTGCCGGGCGCGGTAGGCGTCGTACTCGTCGAACGCCGCCGAAGTCTCGTCGGTCACCTCCAGCCCCTCGACGAGTTCCTGTGCGGCGGCGAACTCGTCGCCCGGGAGGAGCACGTCGAACCCGGTGCGGTCCACCTCGATCCCCGTGCCGTCGGTGGAGACGTTGGGCAGGGGCGTCACGTCGCCCGGGTGGAGTTCGAGCACGTTCCAGCCCGCCTCGCGGTACTCCTCGGCGGTGGCCTCCATGTCGGCCATCACGTCGTCCCAGAACTCGGTGTATCCAGCGAGCGGGTGGCTACCGGCCATACACCACCGGCGGCGGCGCGTGGGGAAAACCGTTGCCGTGTGGAGTCGCGACGGCGACGCCCGACCGCCGGACGTGTCGCTCGCGACGGCTACCCGCGAACGTTCTCGCCGATCGCGTCCCCGAACGCCTCGCCGTCGCCGCGGGCGTCGTACGCGACGTATCCGCGGACGAGGGTCAACTCCGGGAAGACTGCTTCACGGCGCTCGAACGGCGTCCACCCGCACGTCGAGTGGAGGTCGTCGCCGCGGATCTCGCGGGCCGAGTCGAGGTCGACGAGCACGAGGTCTGCGTCGGCGCCCTCCGCGATCCGCCCCTTCCCCGGCACGTCGAAGATCGCCGCCGGGTTCGCGGCGACGAGGTCGCGCACGCGCTCCAACTCGAGGGTGCCCTCGCGGACCTCCTGCAAGAGCAGCGGGAGCATCGTCTCGACGCCGGGTACGCCCGAGGGGGCATCCCGGACGCTCGCCGCCTTCTCCGCGCGGGTGTGGGGAGCGTGGTCGGTGGCGACGATGTCGACCGTGCCGTCGGCGACGCGCTCGAACACCGCCTCCCGACGTTTCTCGCTGCGGAGCGGCGGGTTCATCCGGCCGAAGGTGCCGAGGTCGCCGGCGTCCTCACGCGAGAGGAACAGGTGGTGCGGCGTCACCTCGCAGGTGGCGCCCGCGTCGCTGGCGGCGTCGATCCCCTCCGGCGTCGAGGTGTGGGCGATGTGGATGGCGGCGTCGGAGTCGGCGCCGACCTCCAGCGCGCGCTCGACGGCGGCGGCCTCGGCTTCGGCGGTTCGGTAGGCGCTCCAGGCGTCGACATCGGCGTCGCGGCCGGTTCCGTCGCCGGCGCGATCCAGGGCCGCCCGGTCGAACAGGTCCGCGTCCTCCGCGTGGACGGTGACGACCGTGTCCTCGGCGGCCGCGCGGGCGACGGCGTCGGCGAACAGGTCCGCCTCGATCCCCATGTCGCCGGTGGAGTCGGCGAGGAACACCTCCCCGAGCGCGAACAGCGGGCGCTCGAACAGCGAGTCGGGGTCCCAGTCGGCCGTGACGCCCCCGTTGATCCCGAAGTCGACGAGCGACTTCGCCGCGAGGTCGGCCTTCTCGTCGACTGCCGCGCCCGTCACTGTCGGCGGGTCGGTGTTCGGCTGGTCGACGACGGTGGTGACGCCGCCGGCGGCGGCCGAGCGCGACCCGGTGTGCCAGTCCTCCTTGTGCGCGAATCCCGGCTCGCGGAAGTGGACGTGCGCGTCGATAGCGCCCGGGAGGAGATGCTTTCCGTCGCAGCCGACGTCGTCGGCTGCGTCGACGCGACCGACGGTGCCTCCGTCCGCCACCCGCGCGATCGTCTCGCCCTCGACCAGCACGTCGCGGACGCGGCCGTCCGCGAGCGTGGCGTTCCTGAACAGCGTGCTCATTGGCGGTGGTGCGCGGGCACCGGGCGTAAGTTCCGCGGATCAGCCGTCGCCCGCCGGAAGGTCGGCCACGTTGCGCACCTCGACCTCGCGACCCTCGACAAACCCGGCTTCAAGCGCCTCCCGCACCGCGGTCGGACCGTTCGGGCCGCCCGCCCGCGCCACGGAGCCGACCGACTCCGGATCGAACGGCACGCCGAGCGCGTCGTAGACGGCGGCGAGCACCGCCCGGATCGGCCCGCGCTCGGCGACGGTGACGCACCCGGAGACGAGCGCGGCGTCCTGGCGGACGCGCTGGGCGATACCCGCGACCTTGCCGCCGCCCGCGACGCGGACGGAGTAGTCGCCCGGGCAGTACGAGGCCGGCGGCTCCCCCCGTTCCACGTCGGCGCCGGCGTCGCGGAGGGCGGCGACGAGCGTCGAGGTCGCGTCCTCGTAGCGGTCGTTCAGGCCGACCCGAGCGTCGTCAAGCGGTATCGCGTGGGCGAACGCTAGCGTCGACTCGGCGTACGCGACCGCCCGGCCGCCGACGGAGCGCTCGACCGGGGGGAAGCCGTGCTCGCGGGCCGCCGCCGTCGCTCGGGCGTAACCGTCGGCGTGTGCGTCGCGGCGGCCGAAGGCGAGCGAGCGACCCGGCGCCCACACGCGGAGCGCGGGGAGGCCCGACTCTCCGGCCTCCGCGAGCATCGCGGCGGTCGCGGCGCGGTCGGCCTCGCGGGACTCGCGGGTCGTCCCTCCCCGCTCGCCGTCCGAGGTCTCGTTCCCCTCGACCTCGCGCTCGGCTCGGCGGCCGCGGTACACGCGAACGCGCCCCGATCCGTCGCTGTTCGTCACGCCCGTCGCTCGGAGTCGGGTCGCCTAAGCGCTTGCGTCGCGTGTTCGGGGTATGGAGAAGTCGCCGGGGAAGCGGCCGCGGGCGGACGACGGCGAGACGGACGCGACTACCCCGGTCGTCCTCCCCGAGTCGCTGCTCGCGCGCTACCGGACGTTCTCGCTGTACAACTCGCCGTACCCGGCCCACGACCGCGCGTGTGCAGTCGACCTCTACCCCGAGTCGAACGCCGGCGTCTCGCCGGTCGCGGGCGAAGTGCTCGACACCCGGAGCGTGGGCTGCCCCGACCGCGAGTACGCCGTCGACCACGACCACCTGATCGTGATCGACACCGGCGACCACGTCGCACGCGTGCTCCACGTCGATCCCGCGGTCGAGGCGGGCGACGAGGTGGCCGTCGGCGACGCCCTCGGCGAGTTGGTTCGCTCGGGGTTCTTCGGCCGCTGGGTCGACAACCACGTCCACCTGGAGTTCCGCGAGCACGGGAAGAACGCCTACCGGGCGTCGGGGTCGCTCCCGCTCGTCGCCGACGCGGACGTGACGGCGCTCGCGTGGGACGGCACCGGGACCGTCGTCGAGACGGGACCCAGTTACGCGGTGCTGGACGCGCCGATGTCGCCCCCCACGGACGGCACCGCCGCTCCGGGCTTTACGGCTATCGCGGCCGACGACGGGCGACCGCTCGACGGCGGCCTCGCACACTACTCCGGCGGCGGCGTGCCAAACGCGGGTGCCGACGGCGCCGGCGACGCCGCCGGCGGCTCAGTCTCGCTGCTCGGCGCCGAGGTCGGCACCCGCGACGGCCGCCACGTCGACTGGGCCGATGTGGACGTGCTCGCGAACGGCGAGCGGATCACGGGGCTGTCGCTGTTCGCCGCCCGCGCCGACGTCCGCGCCGGCGCGAAGCTGGTCACCCGCCCCGAGGCTGGCGATCCGACGTTCGCCGTCGGCGACGAGGTGCGAGTCTCGATCGTCCCCAGCGACGATCCCGTACGGCTCGGGTGACGCGCGGCGCGATACCACGTGGGGGGCTGACGGCGACGGGACTATATATTCATAAGACAACATGTTTGACGATGAACCGTCGCCTCCGGATCGTGCTCGTCGTCGCCGCCGTCGTCCTCCTCCTCGCGGCGGGCGTCCTCGCCGCCGGAGTCTGGCAGTTCACCCGCCCGGTTCCGGAGTCGTACACCCACACCGCGGAGTATCGGGCGTCGATCCAACCGGACGCGACGCTGACGAACGTCACGCTGTATCTCCCGTTGCCCGTGGAGAACGGAACGAGTTCCGTCGGCGACGCGCTCGTCGCGGGCTCGCCGGGCGTCGTCGACGCGCCGGCGAACTGGTCGTTCGAGGTCGTCGACACCGAGTACGGCCCGATGCTCGCGGTGTCGGTACCGACGCTGGAGCCGGCCTACCGCGAGCGCCCGCCGCCGCGGCCGATCGACCCCGACGGGGAAACCGCGATGCCGGGCGCGGCGACGCCGACCCCGGATCCCCGGGAGACGCCGATCCGGACGCTCGACGACTACCTCGTGCGCGTCGAACTCGCGGTCGAAGAGCCGATCGACACGCGCTCGCCGGTGGGGTCGGAGCCGGTGTTGCGGCCGCGGGTCGACGCGACCGACGCGGCGTGCCCGTTCCCGGCGCCCGAGTCGACCGTCTGTCGCGAGTTCGGCACCCGGATGTTCCTCTCGTACGACGCGCCCGCGAACGCGACCGTCGAGGTCTCGGTCCGCTACGAGGCGCGAAACGACTGGTTCGCAGGCGGGTGGACCGGAAACGGCTTCCGACAGTCGACCCGGACGGTCGTGACCGGCGACGGACCCGGATGGGTGGCGGTTCCGGCCACCGAGGCCGTCGGCGAGGGCACGTACCGCGGCGCGCCGAGCGCGGTCGTCGACGCCGGCGCGGTGGCGGTCGCCCGGTAGCAGGTCTGACGACGGGGATCCGCCCCACGTGTCGCTGAGTACGCGTTCGATTCGAGGGCTCGCTTCGCTCGTCCTCGCACCTCTCGGCCACGCGTTCTCTGTGGGCGGCGCGCCCGCAAGCGCGCCGCCAACGCCGTGGTCCTCGGCCTCACGGCCTCGGACCACGCTTTCATTTCTCTGCGGCTCGGCACGAAGACCTCGCCGCACACGGCCGTAGCCTCGAACCTTCGGTTCTCGGCTACGCTTTCGACGGTCTTTTCTCTCACCGCCGAGCAGTACCCCGTAATGGCTGAATTCAAGATCGTCGTGGGCGACGACGCCGGCGACACGCGGCAGTTCGACGTGGACGGACAGGACGCCAACCGATTCCTCGGACGGGAGATCGGCGAGGAGGTCGACGGCGCGGCCGTCGGCGTCGACGGCGACCTGACCCTGACCGGCGGCTCCGACAAGGCCGGCCGGCCGATGCGCGAGGAGGTCCCCGGCAGCGAGCTGAAGGAGCTCCTGCTCGAGGGCGGCGTCGGCTACAAGCCCTCGCGCGACGGCGAGCGCAAGCGCGTCACCGTCCGCGGCCGCCAGATCTCCGAGGAGACCGTCCAGATCAACGCCCGTATCGGGGGCTCCATCGCCGAGGCGCTCGGCGAGGACGAAGCGGACGAGGAGGCCGACGCGGACGACGACGAGGAGTAACGCGACCCCCTTCGACCGCTCATGAGCGACAGACTCGCCAGCGACGCCGACGACGTCACCAGCCACCGCGCGCGCCTCGCGCGGTCGGGCGGCACCAGGCTCCCCTGCCTGCGGATCCCGGAGGAGGCCGCCCTCTCGGCGGGCGAGGAGATCCGGCTCGTCCTCGACGGCGACCAGCGCCACGCGACGGTGACGAGCGACTCCAAGGGACTGCTCGTGGGCGGCGCCTACGACGACCGCAAGCGCATGCGCGAGGCGGGCGCCGGCGGCGACGCAGAGAACCGCCTCGTCGAGTGGGCGCGCGAGCACGACCGCGGGCCCGGCGACCCGGTCGATCTCGACGAGATCGACCCCGGCTACCTCTACGGCCTGCGCGTCCCCGGCGAGCGCGCCGTCTACACGGTGACGAAGCGACCCGACAAGGGACTGCAGGACATCGCCGACTCGCTGTACGACGAGTAGGCCGGGGGATCGGACCCGACGGCCGCCGTCGGCGTCACTGGTCGACCGAGACGCCCGTCACCTCGAACCGGGCACCGTCGGCGTCACCGCTCGTCACCCCGATGTCCCATCCGTGTGCGGTGACGACTTGCTCGACGATCGAGAGCCCGAACCCCGTTCCCTTCTCGATCGTGGAGTAGCCGTTCTCGAAGACGGCCTCCCGTTCCGTGACCGGGATCCCGACGCCGTCGTCCTCGAAGAAGAACCCGTCGCCGGACAGCGTCCCGACCGTTACCTCGACGCGTCCCTCGTTGTGTTCGATCGCGTTTCGAAGCAGGTTCTCGGCGGCCTCCTTGAGCCGAGTCGGGTCACACTCGATCGTCGCCGTGTCCTCGATCGCGAGCGACGCCTCCGCCATCGCGACGTTGTCCTCGGCGGCCCGAACGACCTCGGCGAGATCGATCGGTCTGGTGTCGCCGATCTCGTCGCCGGTGCGTGCCAGCGAGAGCAGGTCCTCGAGCAGCTCCTCCATCCGGACGACCGCCCGGGCGCTGGCCTCGAGGTGCTCGCTGTCGAACTGCTGGCGAGCCAGGCCGAGGTGGCCGTCGGCGATGTTGATCGGGTTCCGGAGGTCGTGTGCGACCGTCGAGGCGAAACCGTCGAGCTGCTCGTTCCTGCTCGCGAGCTCCTGCTCGTGTCGCTTGCGGTCGGTGATGTCCCGCGTGAATCCCGTCAGCCGCCGGACCGTTCCATCGTCGCTCCTGATGGGGGTGCAGTGTGACTCCAGCCACACGACCACCGAGTCGGACTTGTGGACGCGGTACTCGACGCTCTGGGGGTTCCCGTCGGAGGCGCGCTCCATCGCCTGCCGTACGCGGTCGACGTCGTCGGGGTGGACCCGGTCGAGGAAGGAGTCGGGCGCGTCGCGGAGCTCCTCGGTGGGCTGTCCGAACAGCCGCTCGTGGGCCTCGTTGATGAACAGCAGTTCCTCCCAGTCGTCGGAGAACATCCAGAGGGCGTCGTTCGCGACCCCGGCGATCTCGCGGAGCCGCTCGTTGGTGCGTTGGGCACGCCGCTCGGCCCGCCGGCGGTCGACGTTGGCGGTGATCTTTCGCGCCAACAGTTCGTGTTGGCCCCCGATGGCCTTCTCGATGACGTAGTCAGTGACGCCCGCGGAGATTGCCTCGCTCGCGACGTGCTCGTCTCCCGTCTCGGCGAACATGATGAACGGAACGTCCGGGTCGATCTCGCGGACCGACCGGAGGAACTCCAGCCCCGTCCCGCCCGGCATCGCGTAGTCGCTGAGGATACAGTCCACGTCGGCGTCGCGAAAGCGGTCGAGTCCGTCGGCCGCCGAGGTCTCCGTCAGCACCGTCAGTCGGTCCGACTCGCGCTCGAGTCCGATGACAAGCAGTTCCAGCAGGTCGGGCTCGTCGTCGACGTAGAGAACGGTGATATCGTCGTTCTCCTCGTTCATTATCGAAGCAACGCCGTCGATGAATAAACCGCTTTACCCGCAAGTATCAGGGTTGGTACGGCGGGGTCGATCGGCGGTTCGGCGCGACCGCACCGGTTACGACTCGGGACGAACGATCTTATACGACTCGCGCGCCGATTCCGTGGTATGACCGACGACGCCGGCGGCGACGCCGAAGCGGGTATCGACGCCGACGACGGGAAGCTCGCGGAGTTCCTCGCGGGCGAGCGCCTCGAGGACGTGGCCATCTACCTCACGCACGACCATCTCGACGAGCAGGGGAAGATCGCCGACATGGGTCGGGCCGTCGACGAGGGCGTCGTCCTCGTGCTCCCCGGCGAGGACGGACGCAAGGCGTTCGCCGCCGGCACCGGCATGGACCCGATGCAGTTCGCGCAGGGCGCGATGGACCGCGACGGCGTCATCTACCCCGACCTGGGCGGCGGCGAGTGTCCGGATGCCGCCGAGGATCCCGAGGCGGACCACCGCGCGGAGTTCGTCTTCGCGTTCGCGGAAGAACAGAACGAGGGCGTCGGCGGGCTGTACGCCGAGGGCGACGTGATGCACGCGTACGCCCACTGCTCGTGCGGCACCGACTACTCGCACAAATGGGTCATGGGCGAGTACGTCGAGGAGCCGACAGTCGAGGAGTGAGATCGGGGCGTCGGAGGAACCGGCGCCGGGGTGGCCCGTGTCGGGCCGTCGAGGGCCGTCGCTCCGGAGTGTAGAGCGACGGGGTAGGTCAGTCGACGGTACCCGCGGCGGGGTGACCCACCTGGGTGAAAGGTGCCGCCTGACCGTGCCGTCATCCTATCGGAGCGGCCGCGCGTACAAAGGGGCTCCGGTCGACCCGTCGGCTACGGTCGAGAACGACGCGGAAGCGCGCCTCGTTGGCGATCATCCGGTCGTACGCCTCGCCCACGTCGCCGAGGTCGTACGTCTCGATCTCCGGGGTGATCTCGCGGAGGTCGCTGAACTCCAGCATGTCCCGGGAGTCGCGGGCGTTGCCGGAGGCCCAGGCGTCGACCTACTCGGACGCGTCGGCCGCGTTCTCCGCCGCGGCGTCCGCCGCGACCGACTCGAACGCCCGGAGGATGACGCGCTTGGCCGTCGCGCCCTCGGTGCTCCAGTGGTGGCCGTAGTCGAGCATGTCGTCGTAGATGTCGGGCTTACAGCCGGCGGCCTTCGGGTGGCCGCCGCCGTCGACCCGGCCGGCGACCTCGTGGCAGCGCTCGAAGTCGTCGGAGCCGCGGATCGACGCCGACCCCGAGGGCTTGACGATGACCGCCGCGTCCATGCCCTGCTCGCGAAGCGTGTCTGCGACCTCGTTCTGGGAACACCGACCGTAGGTGACGCCGACCGACCAGTCGCCCACCTCGTGTTCGACCGCGCGGTCGACCGCCTTCTCGATCAGCAGCCGCTTCTCGACGCGACGGTCCTCGACGTACTCCATCGCGACCGGCGGCAGGTCGACGCCGTAGGCGCCGACGATCGCCGCGTACTCCTCGCCCCCGGTCCAGTAGGCGAAGTCGGCGAGGTCGTCGGAGCGCTCGTCCGCCTTCAGCCAGAGGTCGTGGTCGCGAGTGACCGTCGCGAGTTTGCGGAAGCGTTCGTCGAACTCGTAGTCGAGCGACCGCAGCGTCACGTCCGTCGAGCACTCCTCGTCGCTCTCGCCGACGACCAGGTCGATCCCCAGATCGCGGACCGACGCCGTCAGCTCCTCGTCCCACTGGTGGTGGTCGAACCAGCGGACGGCGCCCGCACGGTCGACGACCGCGCCGAGGTCCTCGGCGATGTACTCGAACGCGTCGGGGCAGATGTCGCAGACGAACACGTCGGTTCCTTCCTCCAGGAACTCGGCGACGTAGCCGAGGTCCTCCTCGAAGGAGTGGGGACCCGAGGGAAGCAGCGCGACCGACGACTCCGCGCGGTCGTCCTCCGCCTCGTCTTCCTCCTCGCCGTCCTCGTCGGTGCCGTCGAGCTTCGCGCGGC